>NZ_LGUR01000219.1 GCF_001270495.1 Streptomyces viridochromogenes | reverse complement strand
GTCCGTCCTCGGTCCGGTGGCTGGAGTATTGCCAGGAGGTGCTGTTTCTTGACACCGGACTCTGCGGGCGGACACCCCCCGGCACGTCCCCTCACCGCCGTACGCGGCTGCCCCGCCGTGGGTGTGTGGCGCGGATGGCCGCCCGTGGGGTGTGTGGCGCGGATGGCCGCCGTGGGGGTGCGCCGGTTCAGGTGGCTGTGATGGCCTCCCATGGGAAGTCCCTGAGCGTTGACAGGTTGTGCATGGCCAGGGCTGCCGGGCCCTCTGGGCCGTGGGCGGGGGCGTCGCCGGCTGCCCAGGTTTCTACGGCTACGCGCACGGAGGCGGCTGCTACGGCCGCTGCGAAGCGGAGGGGGGCTTCGGCAACGTTGTCGTGGGCCCTTGCTGCCAGTGCTTGCGCCAGGCTTGTTTCCGCCTCGTGGCAGACCTCGGCCCAGACCTTGCGCAGGGCTGGGCTGGAGTTGGCCAGGCGGACCAGGGTGCGGACCCACTCCCAGGAGGCTGCCGAGATGGCGGCGTCCGGGGTCAGGGTCTGGTGGGCCGCGTGTTCCAGGGCCTGGGAGATGGGGAGTTCGGGTGGGGCCGTGCGGACTGCCTCGGACCAGCGGTCGGCGCCGGCCGCGTAGAGGGGGGCCACCGCCTCTTCCTTGGTGGCGAAGTAGCGGTAGAAGGTGCGCGGTGCGATACCGGCGGCCTGGGCGATGTCCTCGGCCCGGGTGGCCCGTAGGCCCCGCTTCATGAAGAGGCCGGCCGCGGCTCGGGCGATCTCCATACGGGTCGCCGCCTTGCGTCGCTCCGTGAGTGACGAGGAAGTGGGGCTGCTCACGTTCGGCAGGCTATGCCCATGTGGCACAATCTGCCATCCGGGTGGGCCACCCCGTGGTTCAGGTACGGGGTGGCCTGCCCTTCCAGCCTTTGAGCCGAAAAGGAGCCGGGCCCCGGCACCCAGGGGGGATAGGCGCCGAAGCCCGGCTCGGGGAGAGTCCCGGCGCCGGGGGGAGTGCGTCGGGACTTGGTCTGGTGTGGGTGTGGGGTGGCGGGCGTTCGGGGCCCCGGATTCAGGGCCCGAACTCCCTTGCCCTTAGGGCTTGTTCCCGGGGTCCTGGCGGTTGAAGCGGCGTTACATCGCCATGTTTGCGCGGTCTTTCGCCACCCGGCGTACGCGAGTGGCGCCGGTCGCACGCCCCCGGTCCGCTACGCCGCCGCGTCGAAACCGGTGCTGCGGGCCAGCTTCTTCAGTTCCAGCAGGGCATGCTTCTCGATCTGGCGGATGCGCTCGCGCGTCAGGCCGTGCTCCTTGCCGACCTCGGTCAGCGTGCGCTCGCGGCCGTCCTCGATGCCGTAACGCATCTTGATGATGGAGGCCGTGCGCTGGTCGAGACGGCCGATCAGGTCGTCCAGTTCCTCGCTGCGCAGGAGGGTGAGGACCGACTGCTCCGGGGAGACGGCGGAGGTGTCCTCCAGGAGGTCACCGAACTGGGTCTCGCCCTCGTCGTCGACCGACATGTTGAGGGAGACCGGGTCGCGGGCCCAGTCGAGGACGTCCGTCACACGGTCCGCGTTCGAGCCGAGCTCGGCGGCGATCTCGGCCGGCTCCGGGTCACGGCCGTGCTCCCGGTTGAACTCGCGCTGGACGCGGCGGATGCGGCCCAGCTCCTCCACCAGGTGAACGGGGAGGCGGATCGTGCGGGACTGGTCGGCTATCGAGCGCGTGATGGCCTGGCGGATCCACCAGGTGGCATAGGTGGAGAACTTGAAGCCCTTGCGGTAGTCGAACTTCTCCACCGCGCGCACCAGACCGGCGTTGCCCTCCTGGATCAGGTCGAGGAGGGGCAGGCCGCTGCGCGGGTAGCGGCGGGCCACCGCGACGACCAGGCGGAGGTTGGAGCGGATGAAGACGTCCTTGGCCCGCTCTCCGTCGGCGACCAGGGCTTCCAGCTCTTCGCGGGTGGCGTCCGCCTTGGCCTCCTCGTATCCGTCGAGGACCTGCCTTGCGAACACACCCGCCTCGATGATCTGCGACAGCTCGACCTCTTTGGCTGCGTCGAGAAGCGGCGTACGCGCGATCTCGTCGAGGTACATGCCGACCAGGTCGCGGTCCGCGATCTCGCCGCCATGGGCGCGAACACTGCTTGCCGCGTCGACGGCCTCGCCTGTGGCGGACTGACGACGGGCGACGGCACGGGTTGCCATGCGTGCTCCCTTGCGATGTGGGCGGGCGGGTGGTTCTTGAACGCTTGGGACTCTTGTCGAGTGCCCGGCATCCGATGGAAACAACGACTGGAATCAGGACAGAATTCCCAAGCCGCCCCCCTATTTTTCTGATCTTGCAGTACCCTGTCCGGCCACCTGAGGAGGACCGATGCTGCCGGAACGTACAGAGGTGCAGGTCAGGCCGGGAGTCGAGAGTGACCTCGATGCCCTCACCGACATCTACAACCACTATGTACGTGAGACGCCCATCACGTTCGACACAGCCGTCTTCACGCCGGAAGAGCGCCGCCCTTGGCTGCTCTCCCATCCTGAAGACGGCCCGCATCGATTGATGGTTGCCGCGGAGGCCGGTCCCGGGCGCAACTCACAGCGGATTCTCGGCTACGCCACATCCAGCGCCTTCCGGCCGAAGCCCGCGTACGGCACCTCGGTGGAGGTGACCGTCTACCTCGCGCCGGACGCCGGCCGCCGGGGCATCGGCACCCTCCTCTACAAGGCCCTGTTCGAGGCCCTGGCGGAGGAGGACGTGCATCGCGCCTACGCGGGGATCGTCCCGCCGAACGAGGCGTCCACGCGCCTGCACGAGGGCTTCGGCTTCCGGTACGTCGGCACCTACCGCGAGGTGGGGCGCAAGTTCGGCCGGTACTGGGACGTCGCCTGGTACGAGAAGGAGCTGTGAGACGGCGAAAGGCTCAGCCGAACTGCACCGAGCGCTTCGCCAAGCCCATCCAGAAGCCGTCGATCACCGACTTCTGCGCGGCCTCGAGCTCGCCTGCCGCGTCCGCCGCGCCCATCGTCACGAACAGCGGGGCGAAGTGCTCGGTGCGGGGGTGGGCGTAGCGGCCGGCCGGGGCCTTGTGGAGGAAGTCCAGGAGTGAGTCCCAGTCGCGGTTCTCCAGTGCCCGGCGGCCCCAGTCGTCGAACTCCACGGACCAGGCGGGGATACCGCTCTGCCGGAGTGCGGCCAGGTTGTGGGTGAAGAAGCCGGAGCCGACGATCAGCACGCCCTCGTCCCGCAGCGGTGCCAGCTTGCGGCCGATCTCCATGAGCTTCACCGGGTCGAGGGTCGGCATGGAGATCTGGAGGACAGGGATGTCTGCCGCGGGGTACATCTCGACGAGCGGGACGTAGGCACCGTGGTCGAGGCCGCGGTCCGGGATGTCCTGCACGGGTGTACCGGGGGCGCGCAGCAGCTTCCGTACGGACTCGGCGAGTTGCGGAGCGCCGGGAGCCGTATAGGTCACCTGGTAGTAGTGCTCGGGGAATCCCCAGAAGTCGTAGACGAGAGGAACGGTCTCGGTGGCACCGATGGCGAGCGGAGCCTCCTCCCAGTGGGCGGAGACCATGAGGATCGCCTTCGGGCGGGGCAGGCCGGCGGACCAGGCGGCGAGTTCACCGGGCCAGATCGGGTCGTCCGCGAGCGGCGGTGCGCCGTGGCTGAGATAGAGGGCAGGCATGCGCTCCTGCGTGGCGGCGGACATGGCGGCGGCTCCCTCCGGAGGCTTGAGGCGTTGCTTGCTTCACGTCATTTGCTTCAAATCTAAAGCTTCCTCACCGAAGACCGTACGCTCAGGTAGTTAAAAGTTCAAGGAGAGCTCTCGTACAGTGGAGTACATGAATACGGCATCGACCTCGGAACCGCGCTGGCTCAACGACGAGGAGCAGCGCGTATGGCGCTCCTACATCGACGCGACCACCCTCCTTGAGGACCACCTGGACCGCCAGCTCCAGCGGGACGCGGGCATGCCGCACGTCTACTACGGCCTTCTGGTCAAGCTCGCGGAGTCCCCGCACCGCCGGCTGCGGATGACCGAGCTCGCGATGTACGCCAAGATCACCCGCTCCCGTCTCTCGCACGCCGTCGCCCGGCTGGAGAAGAACGGCTGGGTGCGGCGCGAGGACTGCCCCGACGACAAGCGGGGCCAGTTCGCGGTGCTGACCGACGCGGGCCAGGAGGTGCTGCAGCAGACCGCGCCGGGCCATGTGGAGGCCGTACGCCAGGCGGTGTTCGACCGGCTCACCACCGAACAGCAGAAGGCCCTCGGCGAGATCATGCGGATCGTCGCCGAGGGCCTGCAGCCGAGCGAAGCGGGTGCGGACCTGCCCTGGCTCCGCTGATCCGCTCGTTCAAGAAGCGTTCGGCGGAGCCGGGGCAGGTCCTGGGGGTCGTACGTACGGAGCGTCCCCATCCCCGTACGTACACCTGGTCCCGAAGGGGTACGACCGGTCGGTCGTCGTCGGCTCAGTGCGCGACGACCGGCACCGGCAGCTCGTCCTCGGCGCCCTCCTCGGAGGACGCCACCGTCGTACCGTCCGGGCGGCCGGCGTTGACGAAGGTCACGACGATGAGCGCGGCGAGCACCAGCATGCCGACGGCGAACCAGATCGCGTTGGTGTAGCCGTGCACCATGCCTTCCAGCTGGACCAGCTGCTGCTGCGAGCGGGAGCCCGCGGCGCCGATGTGGTCGGCGATGTAGGAGGTCGTGGCCGAGGCGGCGATCGTGTTCAGCAGGGCCGTTCCGATCGCGCCGCCCACCTGCTGCGAGGTGTTGACCATCGCGGAGGCGACACCGGAGTCCCGGGGCTCGACACCCAGGGTGGCCAGGGACATGGCGGGCATGAACGCCGTACCCATGCCGAGGCCGAGCAGCAGCATCGCCGGCAGGATCGTCGAGGCGTACGACGAGCCGATCTCCAGCTGGGTCATCAGGAGCATGCCGACCGCGGCGACCAGGAAGCCGGGGGCCATCAGCAGCCGCGCCGGGACGCGGGTCATCAGGCGGGTGCCGATCTGGGTCGAGCCGACCATCATGCCGACGATCATCGGCATGAAGGCGAAGCCGGTCTTGATCGGCGTGTAGCCCTTCACGATCTGCAGGTAGTAGGTCAGGAAGAGGAACGTGCCGAACATCGCGATGATCGCGATACCGAGCGAGAGGTAGACGCCGCCGCGGTTGCGGTCGGTGACCACGCGCAGGGGCAGCAGCGGGGCCTTGACCTTGGCCTCGGTGACGACGAACGCGAGCAGCAGGACCGCCGAGGCGACGAACATGCCGACCGTCATGGAGTCGCCCCAGCCGTCGGACTCGGCGCGGGTGAAGCCGTAGACCAGCGCGACCAGGCCCAGGGTGGACAGCAGGACGCCGGGGATGTCGAGCGGGTTGCGGTTGCGGCCGCCCTCGGGCTCACGGATGACGAAGTACGCGCCGGCCGCCGCGACGATCGCGAACGGGATGTTGACGAAGAACGTCCAGCGCCAGTCCATGTACTCGGTCAGCACGCCGCCGAGGATGAAGCCGACGGCGCCACCGCCACCGGCGATCGCGCCGTAGATGCCGAACGCCTTGGCACGTTCCTTGGCGTCCGTGAACATCACGGCGAGCAGGGAGAGCGCGGCGGGCGCGAGCAGGGCGCCGAAGACGCCCTGGAGGGCGCGGGCGCCGAACATCATCGCCTCGTTGGTGGCGGCGCCACCGAGCGCGGAGGCGCCGGCGAAGCCGACCAGGCCGACGACGAAGGCCCGCTTGCGGCCCCACAGGTCGGCTATCCGGCCGCCGAACAGCAGCAGACCGCCGAAGGCCAGGGCGTAGGCCGTGACGACCCACTGCCGGTTGCCGTCGGAGATGCCGAGGTCCACCTGGGCTGACGGCAGGGCGATGTTCACGATGGTGGCGTCGAGCACGACCATCAGCTGGGCGAGCGCGATGAACACGAGCGCCTTCCAGCGGTTGGCGTCGCCGGACTTCTCCAGGACGCCGGGAGCCTTTGAGGCTGTTTCAGACATGGGGATACCCACTTCGGGACTTCGTGACGGAAAAAGCGAACGAAAGGGGACGACGCGTCGTCGGCGACGGCCGGTGAAAGTCGGTAAAGGCCGGTGAGAGTCGGTAAAGGTCGGTGAAGTTCGGTACTGAACTGGTCGGTCAGGACTGGCGGAGGTCCTCCATGGTCACGGCCGTGCCCGGCAGGACGGAGCGGGCCGGTGCCCGCAGCCCGTCCAGGAACAGCTGGAGAGTTCGGTGCACGAAACGGTCGGCGGTGCCGCAGCCCGTGCCGGCCGGGGGCCGGGACAGCTGCGACACGGCGACCATCAGGTCACCGGCGCTCACGTCGGGGCGGAGCTGACCGGTCGCCTTGCCCCGGTCCATGAGCTGCTCGACGAGCTGCTCGCACCGATCGCGCGCGGCTTCCAGGTCGGGGTGGTGCTGGTCGAAGGTGCTCTGGACCATCGGGCACAGCGCGCTGATCCGCTCGTCGGCGGAGGTGTGCACGAAGCGCTCCAGCGCTCCGAAGGCGTCCCCGGTCTCCGCGAGCGCCAGCTCGGCCGCCTCCGACACACGGTCCATGACGGAGCAGACGACCTCACGGACCAGCGCGTCGCGGTCGGGGAAGTTGCGGTACACCGTGGCGTTGCCGACGCCGGCCCGGCGGGCGATCTCGTCGAGCGGAACGTCCGGGCCGAACTCGACGAACATCTCCCGGGCGGCGGTGACGATCCGCTCCCGGTTGCGCACGGCGTCGGCGCGCTGCCGGGTCGCCTTGCGCGGTGCGGGGGTTGCGGTCTGCACGGCGTACTCCTGATGCTGCTGGGTGGCGATCCGGGGAAGGCGTCCCCGTTTCGCTCGGACACATGGCTAAACGGGGAAGGGATCCCCGGTTATTTCCCGCCCAGGAAGAGATTTCTTGTGACCTGAGTCACATAACTCGGTCCGAAGAACCCACGTTCGGTCTCCTCCAACGCGCGCCCCCGGCGCCCCTCGACACAGGGTGATCGAGAGGGTGCAGCGCGCAGTCCGGCGGGCTGCCATGGACTGAAGGGCCCGTGCATGCAGCCGAGCCGTCGGATACGCCCCCGCCGTGTGGCCGCCCTCGCCTCCGTGACCGTCCTGACCCTGGCGGTCAGCACCTCGGCAGGCACCGGACACCTCACGGCGGGAACCTCGACGGCGGCCGGAGCGAGCCCGGACCCTCCGCTCCACTCCTCCGTACTCGGCCCCTGCATGATCAGCGGCCGGCCGACCATCCAGATGTCGGAGGGCGTGCCGACGGCGCGCGGCTACGCCCGCTCCACCGGCACGGTCCGCGCCCTCACCCTGATGGTCGACTTCCCCGACGCCCCCGGTCCGGGCAAGGCGCTCGACCGTTTCGCGGAGTTCTTCCCGCAGACCCAGAAGTGGTTTCGCACCAGCTCCTACGGCCGCCTCGACTACCGCCCCGAGACCCCGATCCCCCGCTGGCTCCGGATGCCCAAGTCGTTCCGGGCGTACGGCATAGAGCGCGGCGCGCCCTTCGATCCGGGGTACCGGAAGCTGGTCCAGGACCTCGTGGTCGCGGCCGATCCCAAGGTGGACTTCCGGTCGTACGACTTCCTGAACGTGCTCGTGACCCCGAACGCGGGCCCGTCGGCTCTGGACACGGTCCTGTCGGTGACCTTCGCGGGCAACGCGGAGGCCCCGGTGGCCGACGGCGTCTCGGTGACCAACGCGTCCTTCGTCTACTCCCGCCAGGACGACGGCTCCGGCACCTACCACCGCACCGGCTACCGGGTCCTCCCCCACGAGAACGGCCATGTCTTCGGCCTGCCCGACCTCTACACCGCCGAGGGCGGGGGCGCGGTCGGCCACTGGGACATCATGAGCGAGGACTGGGGCGCCAACAACGACCTGCTCGGCTGGCACAAGTGGAAGCTGGGCTGGCTGGACGCCGCCCAGGTCCGGTGCGCGGCCGTCCCCGGCACGGCCGAGTACGCCCTGACACCGCTGGCCCGCGCGGGCGGCCCGAAGCTGGTGTTCGTGCCGCTGGACAGCCGTACCGGATACGCCGTCGAACTGCGCACCCGCGAGGGCAACGACGAGGCCGTGTGCCGCCCCGGCGTCCTGATCTACAAGGTCGACGCGGACGTCGACACCGGAATGGGCCCGGTGCGGGTCCTCGACTCCCACGAGGACAGCGGCGGCTGCACCCGCAGCCCGAACGTCCACGCCGAGCTCTCGGACGCGACGTTCGTGCCGGGGGAGGAGTTCCGGGATGAGAAGCGGGGGGTGCGGGTGGCGGTGGTGGAGGCCGGTCTGGACGGGGGGTACCGGGTGCGGGTGACGCGGGGGTAGGGGCCGGAATCACCAGCCCCTCCGGCGTTCGAGGAGCGGGGTTCCAGGGGGCAGACCCCCTGGGGGCGGGAGGGCAGGGGCGGCGGGGGCGAGAACCACCTACGGTTGGGCCTGCCGCAGAACGCCGTACCGGAGAGCCGATGCCCGCGATGACGACCCTGGACGACCGTGCCGTGCCCACCGAGGCGGTCACGCCGCTGATCCGTGGCGTCGCGGTGTTGCGGCAGCTGACGGAGGCCGGCGGGACGCTGAGCGCGAGCGGGCTGGAGCGGGCCACCGGGCTCGCGCGCTCCACGGTGGACCGGATCGCCGCCACGCTCGCGCGCATGGGGTACGTCCGTCTCGACGGCCGCGACGTGGTGCTGGCGCCCCCCGTCATGGCCCTGGGCAACGCCTACCTGGCCGCCCTCGGTCTGCCCGCCCTGCTCTCCGCCCACGCCGACGCGCTCGCCGACGCGCTGGACGAGTCGGTGTCGCTGGCGGTCGGCGACCGCGACGGCATCCGCTTCATCCACCAGGCCACCCGCCGCCGTGCGATGTCCCTCAGCTTCCGCATCGGCGACCTGCTCCCGGCCGAACGCACCGCGCCGGGCCCGCTGTTCGCGACGGAGTGGACGGACGCGCAGTGGCGGTCCTGGCGCGAACGCCGGGCGGCGGACCCGGAGGACCGGGGCTTTGTGGCCGTACCGCCCCGGGAGCACCTGTCCTCCGACGCGGACTTCGAACGCCGGGCGGCGCGGGCGCGGAAGGACGGCTGGGCGCTGGACGACCAGTTGATCGAGCCGGGGTTGGTCGCGGTGTCCGTACCGGTACGGGATCCGCGTGCGGGTGGCGGCGGGATCGCCTGCGTGGCGAACGTCGTCAGCCACACGAGCCGGCACACCGCCGCGGATCTGCGGGACACGCTCCTCCCCCGCCTGCGGGCGGCGGTCGCGGAGATGGAACGCGAGCTGCGCGAGGCGCCGGACGCCCGGCCCGCGGCGGCTCCGGCGGGCCTCGCCGTCTGGACGGGAGCCTCCAAGCAGGAACTCGGCAGGGAGTTCGTCGAGTCGCTGGCGCGCGGGCTGACCGTACTGACCGCCTTCGGCGAGGGACGGGCCGAGCTGACGCTCACGGACGTGGCCCGCGCGACCGGGCTGGCCCGGGCCACGGCACGCCGGGCACTCATCACCTACGAGCATCTGGGCCTGGTACGGCAGTCGGGAAACCGGGGCTTCGCGCTGACCCCAAGCGTGCTGTCCCTCGGCTACCCGCCCCTTTCCCGTACGTCACTCGCCCAGATCGCGACGCCCCACCTGGCCGAACTGGCGGACCGCGTGCACGAGTCGGCGTCCCTGGCGGTGCTGACGCCGTCGGGCGAGGAGATCCAGTACACGGCCCGGGCCGCCACCAGCCGGGTGATGAGCGTCAACATCACCGTCGGCACACGGCTGCCCGCGTACGCGACGTCACTGGGCCGGGTACTGCTGGCGGATCTCCCGCCCGCGGAGCGGAAGTTGGACGATCTGGCCCCGCTCACTCCACGTACGACCACGGACCCCGCGACCCTGCTGGGCGCCCTGGAGGACGCCCGGACACGGGGATACGCCTTGGTCGACGAGGAGTTGGAGGCGGGACTGCGGTCGGTGGCGGTACCGGTGCGGGACCGTACGGGCCGGGTGGTCGCCGCGGTGAACGTGGCGATGCACGCGGCTCGACGGTCGGTGGAGGAGTGCGTGCGGGACGTGCTGCCGGAGTTGATGGAGACGGCCGGGCGGGTGGAGGCGGATCTGCGGGTGGCGGGGCGGTTCGCGCGGGTGGCGATGGCCTGAGGATCTGGAGATGCGTGGGCCCGGAGATCCGTGGGCCCGGGGATCCGTAGACCCGAGGACCCGAGAACCCCTGGCTCCGTGGACTCCTAGACCTGGCCCCGTGGGCCCCTGGCCCCGGGGATCCGTGGCCCCCTGGCCCCATGGACCCGGGCTTCCGGAGATCGGTGGGCTTGGCTCAGCCGTCGTACGGCCTGACGGCGCGACCCTCGCGAAGGGTCAGGCCCCACCAGGCCAGCTGGTCCAGCAGTACGTCGGCGGCCTTGCTGGTGCCGTCCTGGTCGTGCGGACGGCCCTCGTCGTCGAACTGCTCCCAGGCCATGTGGAAGCTGACGGTGTCGCGCAGGGTGACGGCATGCAGTTCGGCGAAGACCTGCCGGAGTTGCTCCACCGCCCGCTGGCCGCCGGCCATACCGCCGTAGGAGACGAAGCCGACCGGCTTCGCCCGCCACTCCCGGTAGACGTAGTCGATGGCCAGCTTCAGGGCGGCCGGGTAGCCGTGGTTGTACTCGGGCGTGACGACGACGAACCCGTCGAGTCCCCCGATGCGCTGGGCGAGGGTCGGTGCGTCGCCCGGGGCGTCGGACTGCTCCAGGGTGAGCTTGAGCTCGTCGGCGAGGGCGGGTTCGGAGAGGTCGATGACGTGGGTCTCCATGTCGTCGCGCCGGCCGATCCGCGACACGAACCACTGGGAGACCTTGTCGGCGAATCGGCCGGGGCGGACGCTGCCGATGAGGACGCCGATCTTGAGCGGGGGGTGGGGCTGGGCCGTCTGGGACATGGGTGTGCCTCGATTCGGGGAAGTGAAGTCGGGAGGGCCGGGGTCGGGGCCTCGGTTCAGGCCCGAGGTCGGCCCGGGGTTCGGCCCGGTGTGGGTCCGTGCAAGCAACGTAAAATCTCAAGTTGACTTGAGGTCAAGCCGGTCCGTGTGGCGCGCCGGACAGGGGCGGCGGGGTGATCCGGAACCTGGCCCGGTACTCGCTCGGCGTCGTGGCGAGGCGGCGACGGAACGCTCGGATGAGGGTGTCGACGGTGCCGAATCCGCAGACGGAAGCGACCCGTTCGAGCGTGTCGTCGGTGGTCTCCAGCAGGTTGGCGGCTCTCTCGACCCGGGCCGACTCGACGTAGGCGTGCGGCGTCGTGCCGAGTTCGGTCTTGAAGATCCGGGTGAGCTGACGGTCACTGACATGCGCGTACGCGGCCAGGTCCGGGACGGTGAGGCGCTGGTCGAGGTGGCTCAGGATGTGATGCCGCAGGTCCTCCACGCGCCGCGTCGTGGACACCTGCTCCAACGGCACGCTGAACTGGGACTGCCCGCCGGGGCGCTTCAGGTACATCACGAGCCGGCGGGCCACGCTCAGCGCGACGCTCTCGCCGAAGTCCTCGGCGACGAGAGCGAGGGACAGGTCGAGGCAGGCGCTGATGCCCGCGCCGGTCCAGACCTCGCCCTCCTCCCCCTGCTGGCGGATGAAGATCGGATCCGGGTCGACCCGCACCGCCGGATGGTCTGCGGCGAGCCGCTGCGCGGTCGACCAGTGCGTGGTGGCCCGCTTGCCGTCGAGGAGCCCGGCGGCGGCGAGGATGTGCGCACCGACGCAGACCGAGGCCACCCGGCGGGTACGGGCGGCCAGCGCTTTCACCCGGGCCACCGTGCCGGGCTCGGCGACGGGGTGGATGCGTTGCTCGCTGTCGACCTCGACGGAGCCGGGCACCAGCAAGGTGTCGATCGCCCGTGCGCCGACTTCGTCGAAGGTGGCGTCGGGCATGATCCGCACGCCGGCCGCCGTCGTCACCGGCTCCGGTGTCTCGGCGGCCAGCACGACCTCGTAGCCGCCCCGCTCGGTGGCTTCGCGCGGGACGAGGGAGAACACCTCCGGCGGACCGGTGACGTCGAGGAGGTCGACGCCTTCGAACAGCACGATCACGATCAGCCGGTTCACGATCGGCTGGTTCACGGTCCCCAACGGTCCCCACCCGGAGTCGGTTTCTGCAAGTAGCGCGTCATTGCCGACGCGTCGGTTCGGGCCATAGCGTCGCATGAGGGGTCAACGGGCTGTTGAACACGCTTTCCCTCACCCGTATCCCCACCTGCCCTTCGGACCTTTGGACCTTCGGACCTTTGACCCTTCGGTTCTTCGGCCCCTTGGCCCTGTAGACCTGACGGCCCTGTAGACCTATGGAGAAGCCCTGTGGCAAGCAAGACGCTGCGCGAACTCGCCGGTGCGGACAGCAGCACCGCGAGCCTCGCGTCCTCGACCCTCGTGCTCATCGACTACCAGAACACCTACACCCGCGGCGCGATGGAGCTCGACGGCTGGAAGCCCGCCCTCGACGCCGCGTCGGACCTGCTGTCCCGTGCCCGCGCGGCCGGCGCCGGGATCATCCACGTCCAGCACGACGACGGCGAGGGTTCGCTCTACGACATCCGCCAGGACATCGGCGGGATACACCCCAGCGTGGCCCCGATCGAGGGCGAGCCCGTGGTCGTCAAGCAGGCCCCGGACGCCTTCCACGGGACCGACCTCGGCAAGCTCGTCGACGAAGCCGGCAACGACACCGTGATCATCGCCGGGTTCATGACCCACATGTGCGTCGCCTACACGTCCGCCTCCGCGGCCCTGCGCGGCAACAAGCCCACGGTCCCGGCGGACACCTGCGCCACCAGGTCGATCGTCGACGTCTCCGCCGACGAGCTGCACCGCAGCGCGCTGGCGGCCATCGCGGACGCGTACGGGGTCGTCGTTGCTTCCGGGAGCGAGCTCGTCTGAGGTGACTGCGGCGGGGCGCAGGTCAAGGTCCACATCGTCCGTTGCGGACGCGCCGTACCCCGCCGCGACGGCTCATCGGATCTCGTAGGCGATGCGCGACGCCGCCGACAAGGCGATCTCGTACGACTCCTCGCGGCTGTCCCCCACGGCGTGCACGTAGCCGATGTACTGGCTGTTGGACTCGACCTCGCTGCTCACCTCGTCCCCCACGCGGACGTAGAGACCGGCGGCACGGCAGCCCTCCGTGGTCACCGCTTCGTCGAGCCCCCGGACGCCCTCCAGCCGACCGGAGGCCGGTGCGGTCAGATACAGCTCCGTGACCGCTCCCTCCCGGGGGAACTCGGGCACCTTGCCGCCGGTGAGCTTCGCCATCAGCAGCTCGGCCGGCGTCACGCCGGTGAGCTCACTGATGGCGTGCTGGACACCGGCGCCGACGAAACGGGGGTTGAGCTCGACCAGGCGGGGGCCGTCCGACGTGAGGATGAACTCCAGGTGGAAGGCGCCGAAGTCGTACTCCAACGCGGCCAGCGTCTCGGCCACGTAGTCGTCCGCACCGTCGAAGGGGCGCTCGGCCGCGAAACGGACGGCGAGCTCCACGAATCGCGGCGGAGCGGACAGCACCCGGTCCGAGTAGCCGATGATGCGCACCTCGCCGCCGTCGACGAAGCCCTCCGCGCTCAGCAGCGGGCCGACGAGCACCTCCTCGAACAGGAGCTTGCGCTGAGGGCGCACCCGCCTGCCGTAGGCGCGCTTCAGGTGCCGGGCCGCCACGTCACGTACGGTCTGGGCGTCCTCCGCCAGTGCCACGTCCCAACTGGACGCTCCGTCCACGGGCTTGACGACGCAGGGGTACCCGATGGGCGAGTCCAGGTCGTCGTCGTGCGCGGACCTGACGCCCCACCGGATGTCGGGGACCCCGGCAGCCGCCAGCGCGGCGCGGGCCACGGCCTTGTCCCGTGCGATGCCGGCCCCCAGAGGCGAAGGTCCCGCGAGCCCGACCTTGGCGGCAACCGCCGCCGCAACCCCGACGAAACTGTCCACGGAGCTGAACACGCCGACGATCTCGCCGCCCAACGCCCTCATGACGTGCACGATTCCGGCGGCATCCCTGGTGTCCGTCAGCAGCCATGCGTCGACCACGTCGTCGAATTGGCTGCCGTAGGAATCACGGTCGGACGCGGCTACGGCCGTCCGGAACCCCAGCCGCTTGGCGGCTTCCAGCTGAGCACGGCACGGGGCCGTTACGGCCGCACCGGAATGCAGCCGGCCCCGGCCGCCTCCGGGAAGGGTGTGCAACTCCACGAAAACTATCCAGCCGTTACTTGTCGGCATTGTTCCCCCCATTTTTCGCGATTGATCAAGAACCAGAGTGCTGCTGTGCGGATGCAGGTGCTGCTGTGCGGATCAGAGTGCTGCTGTACGGATCAAAGTGCTGTCGTGAGGAAGGGCGACGCTGCTTTCTCCGCCGCCCTGCCCATTTCCCCGGCGAGCCGTTGCCAGCGGGCACTGTTGTGGGCGCGTGCCGCGCCGGGATCGTCGTCGAGTGCCGTTCCGGTCCTCAGTCCCCACAGGAGGAAGACGTCCGCCCCGCGACGGATTTTCGGTTGAAGGGTGCCGATTCCCAGGTGGAGACGGGACGCGCCAGTCCGGTAGGCCGCCTCCATGGGGCGGTAGTAGAGGAGCTCGAAGTACTCCGCCGCGTCCGCCGGCTGCCGGTGATCGAACCCATAGGCCCTGGACGTGACTTCACGTGTCGTCACGTACGTGAGCGTGCAACCGACCATCCGGCCGCCCTTGTGGCAAGCGTGCACGACGCCTGTGTCCTGGGTCGCCTCGGACTGATCCCGCATGAGGGCACGGATGAAATCGGGATCGGCCGGCTCGCCGTGGTGCTGCTGATGCGAGGCGATCAGCGGACTGATGTCGTCCCAGCAGTCGGCGAACGGCTGTTCCGAACAGCTGTAACCGGCAGCCGTGAACGCCTGGCGGTCCTTGCGGACCTGTCGCCTCATATTGCTCGAACCGGATCCGAGATAGTCCTCGAAGCTGGTTCCGGGCAGTGCGATCGCGCAGTCCGCGGCAAGCAGTCTGGGCAGCGAGTCCGACGCGTACGGCGACAGGGCCTCCGCGTCCGATTCGTTGAGGTAGAGCCACCACGCCTGGCCGTCGGCCTCTTCCGCCGCGATGAGATTGACGGCTTCGACGAGTTGCCTGATGACGTCTTGACGCTGTGCCAGGCCCTCGACCGTGGGAATTCGGTTCGCGTAGCCGCGCCGGTTTCCCACCAACACCGTGCGTTCCAGGGTCCGGTTCTGCTGCGGCATGTCGGGAAAGAGCCTTGCCGGGTCATACATGCCGCTCGCCTCGGAGTCCACGAGGTAGACCGGGACTCCTGCGACGAGCCGTTTCTCGGCATCGCGGATCAGCACATAGCGCACGGACGAGGCGGGATCCCTCTCCTGGTACGCCATCCACGCGTGACTCGCGTAGAACGAGCCGCCCGCGAGCGCGTCCCAGGAATCGCTCTCCACGCCGTCGAGACTCTTCACCACCTCGATGTTCATCTGACCCCCCGCACACTGACGTTGTCGAACTGGTGGAAGGCGTCGGGCTGGGCGAGTGGGTCGGTCTGGGGGAAGGCGTCGGGCTGGGGAGAAATCCCGAGCAGGCCGGCGACTTCGGGACCGACTTCGTCCGCGATCCGTTCGGAGGGCCAGTCCCGCGGCCACAGGGGAACGCCCCGTCCCGTCCAGCTCGCCCAGAACCGTTCGGCAGGCAGCTCCGTGTGCTGGGCGCCCCACCGGGACGGATCCGCGAACGTGGCGTACCGTCGGCCCGCTTTCACGACCTCGCCGCAGAACACCACGAGGTGCCCGCCCTTACGGCCGTCCTCCGGGAAACGGAAGGTGCACGACACAATGCTCGGAATGCCGGCCTCCGCGATGCTCTGGAGCTGCGCGGCGGACGTGAAGGGTGCTGCCGCCCCGGACAGCCCGTGTGCGCCGGCGATCTCGACGAGGCCCCTGTGGATCCACCCGTTGGGGGTGTAGGCGCCCTGTTCCAGCCCTTCCCCCAGCAGCCGACGCTGGGAGGGAACCGGCAGGCCGTAGTGGTCGAGAATCATGCGTAGGCAGGCCAGCCCGCAGCATTTCTCACCCCAGGCCTCCGGCCCGCCCGGAGGCCAGGCGAAGCCGTTGTCGGACTGTTCCTCCACGGTGAAGTGCTGGGCATAGCGCCGGACGGTCAACGGCATGGTCAACCGTGGTCTCGCTCTAAGGGACTTCATGAAGGGACCACGCTCCGTTCCGGGGTCTCCGCCCGTTCCGGGGACTCCGCATGGGCGGTCTCGGCAAACCGCGGGAACACGTCCCCGTTCACGTCCCGGTTACGGTGCGCCGACAGGGCCGCGCCGGAGACCAGGAGCCCGGACACCAGGAAGAACCCCGCGAGCCCGATCCATCCCGTGGTTCCGTTGCCGAGGACCAGAGTGGCCAGCAGAGTCGGCGCCACGGCTCGCATCACGCCCGGTCCCAGGGCGAAGACGCTCTGGTAGGCGCCCTGGGCGTCGTCGGGTGCCAACTCGAACCCGAAGCAGAACTCGGCGGAGGTCTGCCACAGTTCGCCGGCGGTGTAGATCGCGGTCCACAGCAGGAGTACGCCGACGCAGAGCACCGGCCCCAGCGACTCGGTGGTCGCCATCGTCAGGCAGGCCAGGGCGAAGACGACACCGGTCACCCGTGCCATCCGTGCCGCCCGGGGGACGTCGGACGCGCGACGGCCGGCCCGGACCTGGAGGAGGACCACGAGGACCGTGTTCACGACCATGATCAGGGCGATGGACCACTTGGGCGCTTCCGTGTGGTCGGCCACCCAGAGCGGCAGCGCGAAGCTCAACACGCTCACATGCAGGGCGAGGAGCCCGTTCGCGGCGGTCACGGCGAGATAGCGGCGGTCGCGCAGCGGTCCCGAACGGCGGGCGGCGCCCGCGTCGGCGGGCTGCGGGACCCGGGCCTGGCGGGGCTCGACGCTCACGTTGGCCAGCATCGCCGCGGCGACGGCGAAGAGAACGGCGTTGCCCGCCACCACGAAGGTGTATGCCGCCGCCGTGTCCAGCAGCAGCGACACCCCCGCTATCAGGGTGCCCACGCCCAGACCCACGTTGGTGGCGGTCCTGAGCTGGGCCCTGGCCGTGATCCGGTTCTCCTTGTCGCTCATGGCGTGGATCAGAGAACCGACCGTGCCGGAGATCCCGCGATCCGCGATGCCGCTGGCGGTCGCCACCACGAGGAACCAGGAGAAACTCCGCACCTGCGTGAAAGCCGCCATCATGAGCGCCTGGGCCACCAGCAGCGAGATATAGACGCGCTTGGGCCCGAACCGGTCGGCGAGCCGCCCGAACACCATCATCAGAGCGAGGCCGACCCCCGTTCCCACAGTCAGCCCGAGAGCCGTCTGCTCGACGGTCAGGCCGACGGCTCTCGTGAAGAACAGCGTGCCGCTGGTGATGTACAGCCCGCTGCCGATGGTGTTGATGAGGTTGGCGACGGCGAACCGCCGCAAACCCCCCGGCGGCGGGAGGAGGTGGAGCCTGGAAATCACCGGACCGCCCATGGAGCGGGTTCGAAGGACTCGACGGCACTGACGAGCAGGCTCTCGATGAGTCGCGGGTATGCGATCCCCTCAAGTCCGCACGAAACCGGGAGGTTGCTCTGCTGCTGCAAGCCCGGGATCGTGTTGATTTCGAGCGGGTAGATCGTGCCGCTCTGGTCGATCATGTAGTCGACTCGTATGGCGCCCCGGCACGCCAGGAATTCATAGATGGCCCTCGTCGACTCGGACAGGTCCTTGAAGACGTGCGGCGCCAGATCGTCCGGGACGACGTACTCGGCGCTCGGCGCCCCGGGGCCGCCGAGCTTCGTCGACTCGTCGTAGTACTCGGACTCGGTGATGAATTCGAGAGGGGCGAGCACGACAGGGTCCGCACCCTCCGCCGATTCCATGACGCTCACCGTCACCGCTCGACCCTGGATGTACTCCTCAAGGAAGAGCCTCTTGAACCCTCGCCGACGCAGGACATCGATTTCCTTGGGCAGGTCCGCCGGGTCGTTGATCAGCGCCATGCCGACGCTGCTGCCGCCGTCCACCGCCTTGAGCATGGCGGGGAAGGGGAAACTCGCGGGTATCTCTGCGTTCCGGGAGCGAAGAAGGGGAACGCCACGGGGAACGGACAGGCCGAGGTAGGCGAATATCGCCTTGCTGGCTATCTTGTCCATCCCGATACTGCTGGCCAGGACCCCGGAAGAAGTGTAGGGGATGGACAGATAATCGAGGAGACCCTGAATCCTGCCATCCTCACCGTACGGCCCGTGCACATTGAGGAAAGCCACGTCGAACCGCCGGATACGCTCGATGAAATCATCTTGCGTGGGGTCCACATGCTCCGCATGCAAACCAAGGCTCGAAAGAGCATCCATAATCGCAACCAGCGACCACTTCTCGCGCGGTACGTTGCGTATGTACAGGCCGTCCTCCTCGGATACGGCACCGTACACCACCGCGATCTTCTTGTCCCGAAGTAAATCGGTCTGCGGCTTCTGAAGTTCTGTCGTTCCCACGGCAACCCCGTTTCTGTTTCGTTTGCATCGCGGAGTCCGCGGCGCTGCCCCCTCGGTCGAGGTAGCTGCCGCGGTCTCATGTTGATTTCGTCCGGCGAATTCGGCACGGTCCCGGAATTCGACACGACACCGAAGCGACTGCACGCATGGTGATTGAATGCGCGACAAAGAGATCGGCCGCGTGACACTAATTTCCCCCCGTGCACGTGTCACACCACTTCCCCACCCCGGGGAGCCGACCCACACAGAACGCTAAATTCAGCCACTCTCGCCAGTCAAGTTCCTTCCAGCGAGGAGCCTTCCGGGAGACCAAAAATGGCCATGGGTCGCCATCCATTCCCCACGCACCGCTTCATACTTTCTTTGCGCTGGCTTTGCGGGCGCCCCGGGCAGGGGTGATACCGTGCCCGCCCACGTTTCCAGCCTGTTAAATAACAACGCAAATCGGACCCGTTCGGCGACTTGAGCACCGCACACCGAAGCGCACGAAAGTGCCGTGGACCACACCCGCCCACGGGATCCCGTCGCAGACGATGGCTGATTGCAGCGCGGGTCGCGCTTGACGCTCCCCCACCCTCATGTCCCGAAGCCCGCCCCTCGTCGCCAACGCGGGGCCGAGCGTTCACAATTACGCCATCTTCCCCTGCCCCGGCGAGCGGGCACCGTCCGTGGAACCAACAGATCCTGACTTTGACGGCTTCGAGTACGACTGCGGCACCGGCGCCGACTACGACTCCAGATCCGGCCCCGGCCTCGACTCCGGCCCCGGCCCCGGCCTCGACTCCGGCTCCGGCTCCGGCTCCGGCTCCGGCTCCGGCTCCGAAGCTTCCGCTTCCGCCCTTGTCCGCGATCTACGTCCTCGCCCATCTGCTGCGCCGCGGCGATGTCGGCTCCTCGACAGCTAGCTGACGGCCTCCGGCCGCGCCTCCTCACCGGGCATGAGCCCGCCGCCCCACAGACCGAGCACCATGCGCTCGCTGTACATCACGTCCTTGGGCGTGCCGATGCCGCGCGAGGTGTAGATCAGCAGGCTCGGCGGGTCGATGTCGGCCGGGTGGGGTGCGCGGGGCCCCCAGCGATTCGCGCCTCGGCATCAGCCAGGCGCAGGCGGTCTGACCCGACACGCTTCGCCGCGAAAGGGCCGGCGGCGATCACTCCTCCACCTGAAACGACCTCGGCTCCGCGTCCGCGACGAAACGGACAAACCGAGCCACCGCCACCCGCAGACCGAGTCGAACACTAACCAGCCCTGCGCAGAAGGCTGCAGGTCAAGCCCTTCACCACGCCCCACCCCGGTACTCCACACCTTCGCCCCGCCCCGATCCGCTACGCTGTTCACGTCAGCGGTCAGGTCGCGCTGGATGTCCGCCCGGGAAACCGTCGCGAGCACCTGGTACACCACCACTGACCAGCGGGCTTGTGCGCCTTGGCTGAAGATCCACTCACTGGGTTTTCTCCAAGGTTTTTTACAAGCCCCTGCCTTCGTAGCTCAGGGGATAGAGCACCGCTCTCCTAAAGCGGGTGTCGCAGGTTCGAATCCTGCCGGGGGCACAACGCGTTAAGCTGCTGACCTGGGGTTTCTCTCCCAGGGAGGCGTTCTATTCGGCCTCGGACTCCTGGTCCGGGGCCGTTTGCGTGAGCGGTGCGTGAGCGGATGGGCGCCAGGCCCCGATACTTCTCCCGACGGATCAGCACCATCCGGCACGGACTCCGCCTGCGCCTCATCGGCCTCGTCCGGCTCGGGCTCCGCTTCGGGGGTGGTGTTCTCGGAGGTGGCGCGGGCGCGCGGTACGAGCCGGGCTGCGCCTCGGCGATCGCCAGGTCCGTTTCGGGGAGCAGGCTCGTGTACGTGTCGGCCGTGATGGTGATCGAGGAGCGGCCGAGCATCTCCTGGATGTCCTTCAGGTCGGCCCCGGCCGCGTGGGCGAGGGTCGCCGCACCGTGGCGCAGGTCGTGGAGCTGGACCCGCGGGAGGCCGATCTCCTCGTAGAGCTCGATGAACCGCCGTGTGACGTTGGCAGGGTGGAGCATCTCGCCGTTCTCCTGGGTGAATACGCGGCCGGTCTCCACCCCAGGCGCTCTCCCACTCCTTGCGGTCCTTGTCCTGCTGGGCTCGGTGCCGCTTGAGGGCCTGGACCGTTCGGAGTCGAGCGCGATGGTCCGCGCGCCGGCATCGGTCTTGGGGTCGTCCTCGTACACCTCCCAGCCGTCCACGACGAGTTGCTTGGCGACGGTGCCGGCCCGCCGGTCCACGATGACCGGGTCGGCGGAACTTCACCGCCGACGGACCGAACCGGCTGTGGCTCACGGACATCACCGAGCACCCCACCGGCGAAGGCAAGCTGTATCTGTGTGCCATCAAGGACGTGTACTCCGGCCGCATCGTGGGCTATTCCATCGACGCCCGGATGCAGTCCCGCCTCGCGGTGAGAGCCCTGGAGTCCGCTGTCGCCCGCCGCGGCCAGGTGGCCGGATGCGTGGTGCATTCGGACCGCGGCTCGCAGTTCCGATCACGGAAGGTTGCTGCCGTACTCACTCGGCACGGCCTGGTCGGCTCGATGGGCCGGGTCGGGGCCGCCGGCGACAACGCCGCAATGGAGAGCTTCTTCGCACTCTGCAGAAGAACCATCATGACCCCACCCGCAGCCTTCGCTGCATAACCCCGCTGTCACCCGTTCATGCAGCAGTCCCGCCGTTCTGGAAGTCGCAGCAGATCGCTGGGGCCACGTGCGCCCGTACAACGAGGTGAAGCTCGACCTGGGCTCTCGCCTTGAGGTCACCGGGCCGGTCCCCTGCCCGGTTCAGGCGGATTCGAGGATCGGGCGGATCTCGACGGTCTCCGGGGTGGGGAGGCTCTTGGCCAGTTCGACGGCTTCCTTGCGGTCGGCCACGTCGATGATGAACCAGCCGCCGAGGGTCTCCTCGCCGGCGTGCGCGGGCCCGTCGGTCACCGCTGATGTTCCGTCGGCCGTTCTGCGCACCGTCGCGGGAGCGATGTTCTCGGTCTCCAGAGCCTCGCCGCCGACCAGTTTCCCGGCCGCGGCGATGCTGCCGATCCAGGCTTCGTATTCCTTGCGGTAAGCAGCCCGGTCGGCCTGGATCCGGCGGCGTGACTCGTCCGTTTCGAAGATCACGAGTGCGTATTTCACGGGGTTCCTCTCCGGCCGCCTTACGGGCGGCCTCTGCTGATGTCGTGTGAGGGGGGACAGCAGCCTGGTCAGGTGGCGCTGTCCGCTGGGGCGATGGGAGCGATGCGGGCGAGCGCACCGATCTCCAGTGCGGTCCACACGGCGCCGTCGGGACCGGTTGCGATGCCGTGCGGTTCGGAGTGGGGGGTGGGCAGGTCGTGGACGCTGAGGGAGCCGTCGGAGGTGATCGCGCCGACGCGGTTGCCTCCCCATTCGGTGAACCATGCGGTGCCGTCACTGTCGACGGTGACGGCGTGCGGTCGCGCGGTGCGGTCGGGGAGCGGGAACTCGGTGATCTGCCCGTCGGAAGTGATCCGTCCGATCTGACCGGCGGCGATCTCGACGAACCACAGCGCGCCGTCGCGGCCTGCGGCGATCCCCACCGGCGCTGCCGCCTCCGTCGGCAGGGGATGGATGGTGACCGCACCGTCCATGCCGATCCGGCCGAGGGCGTTCGCCTGGTTGAGGGTGAACCACATCCCGTCATCGTCACCGGCGGTGATCGCCGAGGGGAACGCGCCCGTGACGGGGAGCGGGAACTCGGTGACGCGGCCGTCGGCGGTGATGCGGCCGATACGGTCCGCGGCGGTCTCGGTGAACCACAGCGCACCGTCGGGGCCCGCCGCGATACCGAACGGCCCGCAGCCGGCGGTGGGCACGCCGAACTCGTCGATGACGCCGTCGGTGGTGATCCGCCCGATCCGGTCCGCCCGGTACTCGGTGAACCACAGCGCACCGTCGGGGCCGGATGTGATGACGGTCGGCCCGCAGGTGGGGTCGAGCCGGTGGCTCGTCGGCTCCTCGCCGGGGACGAGCCGGCCGATCCGGCCACTGTGGACGAGGGTGAACCACAGCGCGCCGTCCGGTCCCGTCGTGAGGGCGTAGGGTCCGGCCGCGCTGTCGGCCACCGCGTGCTCTTCGATGGATACCTGGGTCACAGAGATTTCCCCAATCCGTGCTCGGTGGCGATGCGGGCGATGTCGTCCGGGGTTCCGGACATGATGGTGCGGGCGTGTTCGGTGACGAGGCCGGCGGGCCAGTCCCACCAGGCGGCACGCAGCAGTTGCTCGACGTCGGCGTCGCTGAACCGTTGCCGGATCGGTCTGGCCGGGTTGCCGCCGACGATCGTGTAGGGCGGAACGTCGGCGGTGACCACGGCGCCGGCCGCGATGATCGCGCCGTCGCCGATGCGTACGCCGGGCATGACGGTCACCTGATGACCGAACCAGACATCATTGCCGATCACCGTGTCACCGCGGCTGGGCATGGACGTGACGATATCCAGGGTCTCCTCGGCCCAGCGGCCGCCGAACATGGTGAACGGGAACGTGGACACCCCCATCGTCGGATGCTCCGCACCCGCCATCAGGAACCTGGTTCCCGTGGCGATCGCGCAGTACCTGCCGATGACCAGACGCTCGGGGCCGTACGCGTACAGGACGTTGAGGTGCTCGAACCCCGTCGCGCCGGCCGGGTCGTCGTAGTAGGTGTACTCGCCCACGACGATCTTCGGCGAAGTGACGAGTGGTTTGAGGAACACCACCCGGTCATGCGCCGGCAGTGGGTGAACGGTGGTGGGGTCAGGCGACAACGTACGGTCCTTCGGATCTGTGGCCCGTGGCCTTCGGGATGGGGTCGTCCGCGGCTTCGCGCGGAGCGGTCGGCGCGGAGCGGTCAGGCAGGGTCGGAAGGGGTGACCCACTCGACGAACTGGATGACAACTCCGTTCGGGTCCTTGATCTGGAACAGCCGCTCGCCCCAAGGCTCTTCACGCAGCGGCATGGTGATGTCGACACCCTCGGCGCGCAGCCGCTTCTCCTCGTCCTCGATGCCGGTGGTGGTGAAGGCGACGATCAGGCCGGAGGCGTGCTGGTCGCGCTGGTCGGCCGGCAGCACTTCGGTGCCACGTGCGAGCAGGACTATGTCCACCGCGGCATCGTCACGCGTCAGGGAGGCAAACCCATCGGCGGCGGCCTGCTCGACATAGCCGAGGTGGCTGGTGAAGAACCGCTGGGACGCGGCGACATCGTCGACGGTGAGCGAGACGGTGGACGCGGTGATCTGCAAGACGGTTCTCCTCATGGATTTTTCGCGGAGCCTGTCGCCTGTGGCCGCTGGTGGGCGAGGCGGTCGGACGTGATCGTCGGTGGGGGGTGCGGGTCAGTAGCCGCCGCGTCGCGGCAGGCTGCGAACGGATGGGGTGATACGCCGAGCGCGGGCCGCGGCCGTCCGGGCGAGTTGCTGCCTGTCGGGGCGACGCGGCGCGGGGACCGCCGCGGGGGTCAGCACGGGGCCGCTGCCGGTACGCCCGGCGAGGACCTCACCGAGGTCGGCGGTGAGGGCGAGGGACGCACAGCTGAGTACGGGCATGGAATCTCCTCTTCGATCCACCGCCGCAAATTTACGACGAGAGTAAAATTAGCCCGAGACGCGCGAGGGTGTCAACATAAAAATGCTACCGGGGTAAGATTGCCTCATGGCTACCGACGACACCACATCGCCCGCGCCCCCCACCGGCCTGCGGGAAACCAAGAAGCAGGAGACCCGTCAGCTCATCTCCGACCACGCCACCCGCCTGTTCCTCGCCCAGGGCTTCGAGCGGACCACCATCGCCGAGATCGCCGCCGCCGCACGGGTCGCCAAGAAGACGGTGACCAACTACTTCCCACGCAAGGAGGATCTGGCCCTGGACCACCAGGACGCGTTCATCGCGGCCCTGGCACACACAGTGACCGCTCGACGGCCCGGCGAGTCCGCCCTGGCCGCGCTGCGCCGCGCCTTCGCCGACGCCGCCGCGGCCGCGGATCCGGTCTCCGGGTTCTCAGGCCCCGCCTTCGCCCGCATGATCGCCGACAGTCCCGCCCTCTCAACCTGCCTGCGTGGCCTGCATGACCAGCGCGAACGTGCCCTGGCCCACGCTCTCGCCGCAGCCGTCGGCGCACCGCCGAACGACATCTCCGTCCAGACGGCCGCCGGACTGCTCGGCGCCGTCCACCGCATCCTGTTCCAGCGCATCCAGGACCTCACCCTGGCCGAACACTCCAACGACGAGATCGCCGAAACCATCGCCACGGAGGCGGCCGACGCCTTCGACATGCTGGAACCAGCTCTCGCCCACTACGCCATCGCCTGAACAAGGAGTCGGTCGGACGGGCCCGGTGGCTGCGTTCGGCGGGACGTTCCCACTGCGCGCGCGGCTTCACATGCCGGGCCACCGTGCTGGCGCCCGGCGCCCTGGAAGGCTGACCGTCATCGGACTCCTCGTCCGGGGCCGTTTGTGTGAGCAGCTCCAGTCCAGGCCACTTCGCGGGCGCCACCCGCCTGCCCTACCACCGCATCGCCCCCTACAGCGTCACTGCCGCCTGTCTGTGGGCCACAGCCGAAGTTGGCGTCGGCTACGCCGCCGCGACGTCGCTTCAGCGGATCCTCACTCTGGGCGGCCCTGCCACAGCCGTCGTCGTCCTGGTAGCCCTCGGAGTCGCACTCCTACGGCGACGCGCACTGCGCCGTACACGACACGCTGCGAACGCCCGGCCCGGTGGCTCTGGCTGCCACGCCCGTTCTTCCGAGCTGGTGTGACCAGCCGTCACCGGTCCCGGGACGGCCGTCTACGCTCGGCGGCCATGGACTGGCTGGAGCGACCGCGAAGCTGAGGCAGTGGACCCGGAGCGGAACCCGCGCTCCGCACAAGCCACTGCTGTTCCTGTACGCCCTCGGCCGGTTCCAGGAAGATACGGAGGGCGGCCTGCGTTACAGCGCGGTCGAGCTGGATCTGCAGCGGCTGCTGACCGAGTACGGCCCGCCGAACAAGACGACGCCCGCCTACCCCTTCCACCACCTGGTCAGCGACGGCGTATGGGAAGTGCGCACCGATCGCGGTCCCGGCAGCCCTGGAAGTGGGGTACGGGATCTCAGAGAGACGGGCGCCACCGGACAGCTCACGCCGGACCTGAGAGCAGCTCTGCGACGCGAGCCGCAACTGCTCGGCAGGCTCGCCCGGTTACTGCTCGACCTGCACTTCCCACCCTCACTCCATGCCGAATTGTGCGAAGCCGTCGGCCTGGATCTGGAGCCGGCGGAGACCGAGCAGCTCTCGACGGCACGCAGGCAGCGGGACCGGCGCATGCGGGAACTGGTGCTGACCGCCTACGAGTACCGGTGCGCCTTTTGCGGTTACGACGGCAGGATCGGCGCGGTGCCGGTTGGACTGGAGGCCGCCCGATTCAGGAGAAGGCCGAACGGGCCGTTTCTCCGCGATGAGACGATGGCGCGGCCCATTCGGCGATGGCTCCCCGGCGCGGATCAGTTTCGATGTGTGTCTCGGGGCATTCGGCCTGCTGTCAGCAGTCGCGCTGACGCCAAGGAGGAGTGCGGCCCGCCAATCGGGAGGCATCCCGCTGGCTGGACTGTCAGGCCGCCGAGCCCTCGATGAGTCCGTCCAGGACTCCTTGGCGAGGGCGCACCATCAGGTGCGCCCTCGCCTCTGTGCCCGTCTGCGTCAGGATTCCGATGCCGCGGTGGCCGACGTCCGGTCCGGATGGCTCGGGTCGAGGGTGA
This sequence comes from Streptomyces viridochromogenes, assembly GCF_001270495.1. GTDB lineage: Bacteria > Actinomycetota > Actinomycetes > Streptomycetales > Streptomycetaceae > Streptomyces > Streptomyces viridochromogenes_A. Next base: position 198,830 of record NZ_LGUR01000219.1, on the reverse strand, counting down.
AGAGCGTGCCATCCAGGGTCACGACGATCAACGCGCCTTGGTTGAGAAGGACTTGGGGGAAGGGGTCGCCCGCCGTTGACGGGTCGGTGCGGCTCGCGGACTCCCACAAGTTGTCGCCCGTGCGTTCGTCGATTGCTACGACTCGGCCGCTCGTGCTGGCCAGGTAGACCGTGTGGCCACCCTTGTCGAGCACCGGCCTCCCCGCGTTTTCCAAGGTCGTCTGAGTCCGCCATAGCTGCATGCCGGTCTGCAATGACACGGCCGTCACCTCGCCGTTGGAGCGCACGAAGTAGAGCCGACCGTCCAGCAGCGTCGGCCATCCGCGCACTTCCTCCGCGATGTTCGTCGCACTACGGGAGCCGGTTTCGGGGTCGACCAGTACGACACGGGTGTAGATCTGGTCCTCGAAGTCGCTGCCGGTCCCGTCTCCGTGTCTTTGCACGAAGACCAGCCTGCCGTCGTACGTTCCGTCCACTCCGTCCCAGGCACTGTCGAACTGAGTCTCCGAGCGGTGCGCACTGCCGTCGGTCAGATCAAGGGTCAGGACGGATACTCTGCCACTGAGGTCCTCCAGCTCCTGACAGAGCAGGTACACGCCCCGGTCGCTGTCCGTGAAGCGGCACACGTTCCTTTCGGGCAGGGGCCTTGTCCACCGCACTGCACCGCTGCGCGCCGACCGGGCCGTCACCACGCGCCCGTCCGTACTCGCGGTCAGGACCAGGTCGCCGGAGAGGATGCCCCCGCCGTAGCCGGCGCCCAGAGGTTGGCTCCAGCGGCGTCCGCCACTGTCGGGATCCAGTGCCAGGAGGGTGTGCTTCTCGTCCCCGCTCTCCCCACCGAGCGTCTCCACCACGAGCACCAAGCCGTCCCGTACCCCGAGAACCTTCGTCCGGTACAGCGCGTACCTAGCGACCGTTCGCGTGGAGGTGGCGCGCCATGCAAGCGCGCCGGTCGCCGCGTCGACGCGCATCGGGAGCACACCCGTTCCCCCGCAGTAGACGGCGCCGTCGCTCAGCACGCAGTACGTTTCTTCCCCACCGTCCACGGTCGTGACCGTCTGGTCGGGGCCGACCGCGGCGGGCGCGTTCACCGTCGTCAGCCAGGGCCGCCAGCCGCTGGGCGGCGGCCCCCAGCGAGGGCTGGCGGACGGCGACGCGGGCTTCAGGTGTCCCGCACCGGTTCCGTTCTTCGCCCAGTCCGCGTCCCGCTCGCCAAGCACGAGATACGCCGTGAGTCCGAGGGCGCCCAAGGCGACAGCCCCGATGGTGACAGCCAGGCTCACGCGTGAGCGCAAGCGCCCGCCGCCGCTCGCGTGCGGCATCTCCGACGCGGCAGGTCCGGTGGCGCGCGATGCGACTACCGACTCCCCCGCAGACAGCGCCTGGAACTCCCTTGCCAGTTCGCCGAGTTCCGGCCGTTCTCCCTGCTCCTTCGCCAGGCAGCGCGCAACGATCCCCCGCAGCGGCTCTGCCACCCCCGCCAGGTCGGGCTCCTCATTCATCACCCGGTACGCCGCCATGTACGGGCTCTCAGCGTCGAACGGCCCCCTCCCCGTCGCCGCGTACACCAGCAATGCCCCCAGCGAGAAGACGTCCGAGGCCGGTACCACCGACCGGGAGTCCCTGAGTTGCTCCGGGGACATGAACGGCGGGGTGCCGATCATGTGCCCGGTCTGGGTCAGCGTCAGGTTCTCCGCCGTACGCGAGATCCCGAAGTCGATGACTCGAGGACCGTCCTGGGCGATCAGGACGTTCGCCGGCTTCAGGTCCCGGTGGACGACCCCGGCCCGGTGAATGTCTCGCAACGCCTCCACAAGCCCCAGCGCCAGCCGCCGCAGTTCGGCAGCGCCCAGCGGTCCGTCCTTGCGGACGCGGTCGGCCAGGGACGGGCCCGGCACATACTGGGTGGCCATCCACGGCCGTACGGCCGCCGGGTCCGCGTCCACAACTGGCGCGGTGAACACCCCGCTCACCTTGCGGACCGCATCGATCTCCTGCCGGAAGCGAGTGCGGAAGACCTCGTCATGGGCGTACTGTCCGTGCACCACCTTGACGGCGACGTCACGCCCGGAACGCGACCGGCCCAGATACACGACACCCATACCGCCGGACCCGAGCCGGTCGACCAGCACGTATTCACCGACTGACCGCGGGTCATCCTCACTCAGCGGCACGTGCCCGAATCCTTCCCCCGCCCGGCGATTCGGGCCACAGGATAGACGGACCTCAACAGCCTCAACGGCAAGTCGGTGAAAGGTGAACTCGCACCGCACGGTCTCCCCCTGGTCCCGCTACCGCTACCGCTACCGCAACCGTCAGCGAGTGGCCTACGACAGCTCGGGCGACGGGAACGACGCGGCCCACCACAAGCCGCACACGCGCAAGGGGCCAGGAGTGGTGCGGGATCAAGGGCAGCGAACGGTTCCCGCGCACAGGGCGGCGTAGGCGTACTCGTCCAAGTCGAAGGTGGTGAGGATGAGGACGCGGACGGCGGGTCGCCTCGTTGCCGTCCGGTTTCGGCATGCGATCGTCCATCGGCACGACGTCCGGCCGTTCATGGCGGGCGAGTTCCACGGCCTCTGCTCCCTCCGCGGCCTCACCCGCGGCGGTCATGCCGGGCGTGTGGTCGACAAAGAAGCGGACGCTGCCACGCACCATCACCCGGTCGTCGTACGAGCGGACTGAGGCATCATCCGCGACTACCTCAAGCCGGCCTTCGGCACGCTGAAAGCCGGCAACTCACGGCTGGGAGGGGGGTGTCAGTGTCACGACGAGCGTCGTGCACGCGTTGTCGTGAAGGGGGCCGTGCCGCTACTTGAGCTCGCCGGCGGTGAAGTAGCCGTCCTCGACAAGGGTTTCGTAGTTGGTCTTGTCGACGCCCGCGGGCTGCAGCAGGACGGCGGGCACGGCCTTGACTCCGTTGTTGTAACCCACGGCGTCGTCCACCCACGGCACTCTGTCCTTGAGCAGGTCGTCGACCATGGTCGCGGCGGCCTCGGCGAGCAGACGGACGTCCTTGTAGACGGTCTGCGACTGCTCACCCGCGATGATCGACTTCACCGACTCCAGTTCGGCGTCCTGACCGGTGATGACCGGGAGGGGCTCGACGCCGGAGCCGTAGCCGCCCGACTTCAGCGCGGACAGGACGCCCCTCGAGATGCCGTCGTACGGCGACAGGACCGCGTCGACCCGCTCACTGCGGTACCACTTGGTGAGGATGTCGCTCATGCGCCTTTGCGCGGTGGGCCCGTCCCAGCGAGGTGTGGTGATCTGGTTGAGCTTGGTCTCGCCGGACCGGACGACCAACTGCCTGCTGTCCAGAAACGACTGCAGGTGCGTCATCGAGCCGTCGAAGAAGTACTTGGTGTTGTTGTCGTCGGGGGAACCGGCGAACAACTCGATGTTGAACGGGCCTTTGCCGTCGTCGAGGCCGAGCTTGTCGATGATGTAGCGGGCCTGGATCATGCCGACCATCTCGTTGTCGAAGGAAACGTAGTAGTCGACGTTCTTGGTGCCGAGGATGAGCCGATCGTAGGAGACCACCGGAATGTCCGCGTCGGCGGCCTGTTGAAGCACGTCGTTCAGCGACCTGTTGTCGATGGCCGCGATGATCAGGGCGTCGACGCCCTGCTGGATCAGTTTCTCGATCTGTGAGACCTGGGCTTTCGGGTCGTCGTCGCCGTAGACCAGCTTGGTCTTGTACCCCATGGCCTTGAGGCCCTCGACGACGCTCCTGCCGTCGGTGAGCCAGCGCTCGGAGGACCGGGTCGGCATGGCGACACCGACGGTACCGCCCTCGGAGCTGCCCCCTGAGCCGCCCGCGCCGCCCTTACTGCAGGCGGACAGAGTGAGGCCGAGGGAGGCGACTCCGGCGAGGACGGTTCTTCGATTGAACATGGTGATTCGTTCCTTGTCCTTCTCGTCGTTGAGGGGATGACGGCGTATCAGCCGTCGAGGGGAAGCGGTGGAGCGGCAGTCGGCAGGCAGGTCGAGAGCGAGTGGGACACGCCGCACCCGTTCCCGGGCGGTGTCGAGGGTCAGGTCCCGCAGATGGGAGGCCGCACAGGCAGGCCCCCGGGCGCCCTGGACAGACCGAACCTCGGACAGCGCCGTGCGCCGTGACGGATCAGTTCGGCGCCCTCGTGGATCCACGCATAGCCGCCGAGGTCGTCAGGGTCGGGGCGGCCCGACACAGGGTTCGAATCGGTGCCGCGTTCCGACCACATGCGTGCTGATTCCGGCAACGCACAGGGCATTCGCCTTTCAACGTTCGAAATATAGTCACATGTTCGAAATATTGGCGCGACGTTAAAGGTATGCGCGCGGGGTGTCAACAGTGCGAACTGGAACGGTTACAGAAGGTGCGGCTACGCGGCCCCGCGAGCGACACGGCGGTCCGTGCAGCAGAACCGCCCGCCGCGATCGTGCACTGAGAGTCGGTGCGGACAGCGGGGGACATCCCGCGCCCGGCATCCCGTCGAGACGGCTGGCGGGCCGGGGGCATCACGCATTACGTCGCCGAGCTGGGATTCCGCCCCAGGGAGGCGTTCCACTCGGCCCCGGGCTCCTCGTCCGGGGCCGTTTGCGTGCGCCGGGCCACGCTGCCCCCCCCTGGCCCCGGACCGATCATGGTCCGGGGCCTTTGACATCTACTCCTGACATCAACGGGGGCCGGTCACTCGCAACCGAGCCGCCGCTTTCGCAGTAGCCGGTCCATGCGGCTCATGGCTTCGCGGTGCTGATCTGGCTGTGCCCGAGGATCTCCATCACGACGCGGGGTGCCACTCCGGCCGCCCTGAGCGGGGTGGCCGTTCCGTGGCGGGCGTCGTGGAGGCGGATGACGTGGAGGCCGGCCACCTCGGCGACGCGAAGGATCGGTAGATGCGGCGAAGGGGCGCGATGCGGAGGGGTTTTCGACTAGTCGTGTCTGGTACCCCTGTCCGCCCTCTCCATCAGCAGACAGCGCCGCGGCGCAGCCCTTCCCCCATTGCGGGTGAGGCACGGGGCGCGTGCCTGGGATGCGATGGGGGGAGCGGCGAGGCGTGCGCCGGCCCTCTGCGAGGTGGACACCGTGAAGCACTGGCGGGCTCTGATCGTCCTCGGCACGGCCCAGTTCCTCATGGTCCTGGACACCTCCGTCATGAACGTGTCCATCAGTCAGCTGGTCGAGGACTTCGACACGGAGGTCACGGCCATCCAGGCCGTCATCACCCTGTACGCGCTGGTCATGGCCGCGTTCATGATCATCGGCGGCAGGTTCGGGGACATCCTGGGGCGTCGCCGCATGTTCCTGCTCGGGCTGGTCGTCTACGGCGTGGGGTCGGCCCTGACCGCCGCGGCACCCACCCTGTGGGTCCTCGCACTGGGCTGGTCCGTCATCGAGGGGCTCGGAGCGGCCATGGTGCTGCCGGCCATGGCCGCCCTCGTCGCGGAGTCGTACCGCGGGAAGGACCGGGCCGTCGCCTACGCGGTCATCGGCGGGCTCGCCGGCGCCGGGATCGCGGTCGGCCCCCTGCTCGGCGGCTGGGTGACGACGTATCTGACCTGGCGGCTGGTCTTCGCCGGCGAGGTGGTGGTCGTCGTGGCCGTCCTGCTGTGCCGCCGGGTGATCGCGACGCCCGCCCCGACCGGTCCGCGCCCCCGGCTGGACGGGGTCGGCGCGGCGCTCTCCGCGGCCGGTCTGGGGCTGGGCGTGCTCGGGGTGCTGCAGAGCAGCACCTGGGGATGGGTGCAGCCCCGCAACCCTCCCTTCACCGTCCTCGGCTTCGCACCGACGCTGTTCGTCGTCGGCGCCGGGGCGGCCGTCCTGGCCCTCTTCCGGCACTGGGAGCGGCGGCGGGAGCATCAGGGCGCCGACCCCCTCGTACACCTGTCCCTGCTGGGCAGGCCCGTGCTGCGGTCCGGCCTGATGACGCTGCTGAGCCAGAACCTCATCCTGCTGGGACTGTTCTTCACCATCCCGCTGTACCTGCAGGTGGTTCAGGGATTCGACGCTTTCGAGACGGGGCTGCGCCTGCTCCCGGTGTCCGCCACCATGCTGGTGACCTCCCTGTCCGCGTCCTCTCTGGGACGGCTGTGGGGGCCGCGCCGGGTGGTTCGGCTGGCCCTGGCGACCCTGGTGGCGGCCATCGTGTGGCTGCTGGCCACCATCGACCCGGTCATCGACGACGCGCAGTTCGCCGGCGCCATGGCCCTGCTGGGCGTGGGCGTCGGCCTGCTCGCCTCGCAGCTGGGCAACGTCGTCCAGTCCGGCGTCGGCGAGGAGGAACGCAGTGAGGCCGGAGGGCTCCAGTTCACGGCACAGAATCTGGGCTCGGCTCTGGGCACCGCGCTCATCGGGTCGATCCTCATCGGTGCGCTGGCCCACGCCTTCACCACGCAGGTGGACGACAATCCGCAGCTGTCCGAACAGACCCGCGAGCAGGTCGGTGTCGCTCTCCAGGCGGGGATCACCTTCGTCTCCACCGATCAGGTGCACTCGGCCGCCGAGCGTGCCGGATTGCCATCGTCCCAGGTCGAGGCCGTCACGGACACCTACGCCTCCGCGCAGCTGGACGGCCTGAAGGCGGCGATCCTGGCCACCGGCGGCATCGCTCTCGCCAGTTTCCTGGTCACACCGCACCTGCCGACCGCCCGGCCAAGCCGTCCGCGGCAGCCGGACGCCGACGCTCCGGCCGGAGCGACCGGATCGCCCCCCTGAGTCCGGAGGGAGTCACCGGTGACCAGAACCAGAAGCAGAACCGTGGCCGGCCCGGCGACGGCCCGCGCGGAGCGCCGTGCCGAACGCCGGGCACAGGCGGACTACACGGGCGGCGTCTACGGCTCCATGCTCGCGGCCTCCGTGGTGATCGGCGCCGGCTCCCTGGGCTCGTTCCCCCGTACCGAGCTGGTGCTGTTGCTGCTGCTCACCGGGGTGGTGTTCTGGATCGCGCACGTGCATGCCCAGCTGTTCGGGGCCCGTCTGGCGCAGCAGGCCCCGGACCGCCGGGTCGTGCTCCGCGCGTGCCGTGACGAGTGGCCGATCGTCAAGGCCGCCGTCCCGCCTGCGACCGCGGTTGCCGTCAGTCCGCTCCTGGGCCTGGACGTACGAGGTGCCCTCTGGCTCGCTCTCTCCGTCGCCGTGGCCGGCCAGGTGGGCTGGTCCGTGGCCGCGGCACGCCGCGCGGGTGCTACGCCACGGCTCATGGCGGCCACCGCCGCGGTCAACCTCCTGCTCGGTCTGCTGATCATCTCCTTCAAGATCGTCCTGAAGCATTGATCCGTGGCGTTCAGTTGCCGGCGACGGTCACCTGTACCGGGTGAGGTCCCTAGAAGCGCGGAGGCGGAGGATCGCAGAGAAGGACGCCATCCGCCTGTCCGCAGCAGTCCTCGGAAGGACAGCTCGTGCGCTACGAGATCCGGATCGAGGGACACCTGTCCGAAACACTGGCCAAAGCCTTTCCGGAGCTGGGCCACGTGGTGATGTCCGGCCAGACCGTACTGTTCGGCCCTGTCGTGGACGAGGCGCATCTGTATGGGCTCCTGGCGCGCTGCCAGTCGCTGGGACTGCGTGTCATGGAGATGCGGCAGCTTCCGGAGTGACAGAACCGGGAGGCGCGCCGTACCGGATCGGCCGGGGAGGTCCGTGAGCAACGGCCGACGGCGATGAGCACGGCGCGGATGACGGCGAGGACCGCCACCCACCGGCGGGGGGCCGACCGTGGGCGTCACCGTGGGCGTCCGGCCGGAACCGGGCGCTGCCCGTCCGGGCATGCTCGGATCGCTCATCGCGTGTCTTCTCGTGCGGTCCGGCCTGAAGGTGGACGGGCCGGACGCCGGGGGGCCTTCCAGCTCACCGCCCGGCGGCGTCGATGGATCACCCGTGCTGGGTGATCCCGGCACCCGGCGGCAGGTATGACCCTGGGAGCGGTCGGGCGCTCGCACGCCGTCCCTCACGCACCGCCCCGGCGGCGGTCCGGAAGCGAGCACTCGATCACGCGAGGAGGCGCCATGACCATGCCGGGTGGTCCGGCGGCGCGCGCCGGGCAGGAGCCCGAGGCCGACCGGGCGGTGAGCTGGAAGGCCCCCCGGCGTCCTCACCCTCTACACGGCCATCGCCACCAAGGATCTGCCACACCGTGGCGTTGTCCTGGGCGCCGCGGTGCTCGGCATCGTCGCGGGGATCGTGGTGCTCGCCATGCCGGCCGAGTCGGCCCGCGCCCTGACCCGGCTGCTCGGACTGTGGCTCGTCCTGCTCGGCCTGGCCGAGGCGGTGGTCGCCCTCGCATGGCGGGCCGCGCTCCGGACGAGGAGTTCCGCAGGGCGAAGGAGCTGGTCCTGACCGGTCACAGTGCGGGACGCTCGGGCTCGGCCACCCCCACCGGTCGCTGAGCCTCCGGACTACGCGAAACGAGGCGCAAGATGACTGCGACACACTCCCGGCCACAGACGGCGAAGCAGGAATGGGCGGGCGGCCTGACGGCCTTCGCGGCCGTGATGCTCCTCCTCGTCGGCCTGCTCGACATCTTCCGGGGCATCATGGCGATCGCCGAGGACGACATCTTCGTCACGACGCGCAACTACGTGTTCGAGTTCGACCTGACCAGCTGGGGCTGGATCCACCTCGCCCTGGGCGCGCTCGCTGTGATCGTCAGCTTCGGGCTGCTCCGTACCGCGACATGGGCGCGCGTCGCCGGCGTCGCCATCGGCGGACTCGTCATCATCGCCAACTTCCTCTCGCTGCCGTACTACCCGGTGTGGTCGGTCGTGATGATCACCATTTCGGGGTTCGTCATCTGGGCCCTGTGCGTCGTCCAGCGCGGCAACCTCTTCGATCTGTCCGAGGAGCGACCGCGGAACGAGGGGCGCTCCTTGTACGAGGAACGCCCACCGCGTGGGATGTGACGGCGCCTGCCGTCCTCCGTGACGCCTACGGCTTGCGTGCCACGCCGCCGAAGCTGTCGACCTCCGAAGGCAGTTCGGATCCGGTCGGCTCGGGGCGCCAGCGGGAGACCGAGACCAATCCTGGGTCCAGCAACGCCAGGCCCTCGAAGAACCGGGCGAGTGCCTCCGGGCTGCGGTTGACACGCGGATTGCCGCTCGCTTCGTTCCACTGCTTGATCATCGCGCGCTGCTGTTCGGGGTGAATGGCCTCGGTGCTGTCGCAGAACACGAGGTAGCTGCCGGACGGCAGGGAGTCGACCAGGCGGCCCACGATGTCGTAGGCGGAGTCGTCGGTGACGTGCGCGGCGATACCCAGCAGCATCAGCGCCACGGGCTGGGTGAAATCCAGGGTCTTGGCCGCGCCTTCCAAGATGCCGACGGGATCGCGCATGTCAGCGTCGATGTAGTCCGTCCTGCCCACCGGCGTACTGGTCAGCAACGCCTCGGCGTGGGCCAGCACGATCGGGTCATGGTCGACATAGACGATCCGCGACTCGGGGGCCGCTCGCTGGGCCACCTCGTGGGTGTTGTCGGCGGTGGGCAGACCAGTGCCGACGTCCAGGAACTGGCGTATGCCGGCCTGGCCGACGAGGTACTCCACGGCGCGGACGAGGAACGCCCGCTGGGCCCGGGCGATGTCGAGTATGTGCGGATTGGCCTCAACGATCTGATCGCCGACCTGACGGTCGACCTCGTAGCAGTCCTTGCCGCCCAGCCAGTAGTTCCAGATACGGGCCGAATGCGGCACGTTGCTGTTGATGAGTGATGCGTCAAGTGGCATGGGAGCTCCCCGAGTTGGCCTGCGTTTCACTCGACAACCTATGCGCAGGAGGCCTCAGGCGCCCGGCAGGGAACGAATACTTCAGCCCGTCACCTGCCGGGGCCGTTCGAAGGCGTCGTCAGGGGGCGTGATCCTCCACGCCGAGACCGTCGCTCGGTGCCAGGCAGCTGATGCTGACCTTGCCGACGTGCTCGCCGAGCCGAACGGCCCTGGTTGCCCCGTCGGCCTCGGTGAGGGAATAGGTCACCGACAGGGTCGGCGCGATCATGCCCAGGCGCGGCAAGCGGTCGGCCTCGTGTGCCTCGGCCATGTTGGCGGCGTGACTGCCGACGATGCGGCCCGTCCTCGTCCTGATCGCGGACGTCGTCGACCCGGTCAAGATCAGCTGGTTCGGAGGTGTCATGTCGCCCAGCCGGTGGACGCATTCGCTGGGCCGGCCCGCACTCACCTTCGCCGACTGGGCACACGACGACGCACCCGCCTTCGGCGGCTGATCACAGGGTTCACCGCGGTCAGGCCAGGCCGAACCTCTCGGCGTGTACCTGGCGCGCGGGGACGTTCAGGGCTCGCAGGCTGGAAAGCACGGCCGCGGTCATGGCGGGTGGGCCGCAGACGTACACGTCGCGTTCGGTGACGTCGGGGACCAGCCGGTGCAGGCTGCCCGGGGCGAACGGCGGGGCGGCGCCCTCGGCGGTCCTGCCCGTGAGCAGGTGCAGCCGCCCGCCCCGCAGCGCGACCAGGTGGCGCACCTCGTTCAGCAGCACGGCGTCGGCCTCGCCGCGAACCCGGTACAGCACTACGACGTCACCGGTCGCCTGGTCCTCCAGCATCGCCCGCACGGGCGTGATCCCCACGCCGCCTGCGATCAGCAGGGCGCCGGGCCGGGTCCGGTGCAGTGAGGTGAACGCGCCGTACGGTCCCTCGACGAAGGCGCGGCTGCCGACCGGGACGTTGCGCAGGCCGGCACTGGTGCTGCCGGCCGCCTTCGCCGTGAGGCGCAGTCCCCGGCCGTCGGGCGCCGCCGACAGGGAGAAGGGGTTGGCCAGCCACCAGTGGTTGTGCCCGGGGAACCGCCAGATGCAGAACTGGCCCGCGCGGGCGGGGAGTTTGTCGAGGTGTCGGCCGGTGACGTACACGGACACCACGTGGTCCGACTCCGGTACCACGGCCGTGACACGGAACCGGTGGTAGGCGTTGCGCCACAGCGGCATGGCGACCCGCCCGGTCAGCAGGGAGCCGAAGGCGAACAGCCACAGGATCCACCAGTAGGCCGTGGCGAACGCGGAGGACGTGAAGGTCGTGGTCTCCTGCAACTGGTGGACGAACGCCAGGCCCAGGGCCACGTAGAGCAGCAGATGCAGACCGTGCCAGACCTCGTACCGCAGGCGCCGTCGCAGGGAACGGGTGGAGATCACGGCGATCAGGAGGATGATCGTCGCGGCGAGCATGCCCAGCAGGGAGGCCGGTACCCCGCTCAGGGCGAGGAACGTCTTCCCCATGGACGTGTCGTCGAGCGTCGCGTAGCCGAGCACCACGAGCGTGGCGTGGGTGAGGACGGTCCACAGCAGGGAGAAGCCGACCCAGCGGTGCCACACCGTGAGCCGGTCCATCCCGATACGGCGGTCCAGCCACGGCAGCCGGGCCACCAGCAGCAGTTGGAACAGCATCAGCAGGGCCGCGTGCAGTCCGAAGAACTTCGCGACTGTGAGCACCCCGTTCTTGCCCGAGCCGGCGCTGAGGAACAGCGCCTCGACGATCACCGCGTTGACGACGACGAAAGTCCACATCGCCCAGCGCGCCGCGTCTGCCGGAAGGACGGTGCCGCCGCGCACCGTGTTACTCGTCGCCGCCATGGTTGCCTCACATCCCCCGTGGCCGCAGCACTCGCGGCCGTATGCACAAACCCCATGAAGACCGAGGGAATTCGGTCAAATGCGCACCTCGATCGGGTAAGAATACGGCGGGTGGGCCCGATCCGTTCAGGCCATGCGTCGAACTGCCCCTACGAAGCTGGGGAATCGGTCACTGCCGGCTGATCGCGCGGGATATTCCGGCGGTGACCGTGGTGGCCAGGATCCAGCCGGCCGCGATCAGCCCGTAGGCCAGCCATTGCCCGCCACCGCGTGGCGCGAAGGCGCCTTCCTGCCCGAACGTGATGATCGGCACCAGCAGATCGAGTGTGTAGAAGACGGCGTTGAAATCCGGTGCCTTGCCGGCTTCGAGCGGGGCGGGCGGATGCAGGGCGAAGAACAGTGCGCCGCAGGCGAGCAGGGCCATCAGCCACAGACCTGCGCGAATGGGCCGGTAGCCGTAGCCGACGGCCATGTCCTGGACGTGCCCCCAGGCGCGGGTGGGCAGGGAGAGGGTGGTGCGGCGGTGGCGTTGTTTGGCGAGGAGCACCGTACGCGCTTCGTCCTCGTGCCCGACCTTTCGGCAGGCCGCCGCGAGTTGCTCGTACGGCTGTGGGAGGTAGCCGCCGCTGGTGCGCCGGATCCACCGGACTCGCTCGGCCGCCGTCAGGGGGAACGCGAGGGCGTCGTACGTCGTCTCGGCCAGCCGGAGGTCGGCGGGCCAGGTGTCGGGGGCGTCGTACAGCGTGCCGAGCCGGGCGTTGCGTGCGTCCACCACGCCGTCGATCGGCCGCTGGGTGCGCAGGTCGGTCTCCCGGGCCTGGATCGCGCGCAGGGACAGGGCGGTGCCGTTGCCGTCGGCGTGGGTCAGTGCGGCGTCGCGGAGGCTGAGTTCCGTACCGATGCGGCTGCCGTCGAGTTTGATGCCGCCGTCGACGGTGAGCCCGCGGCCGAGATCGAAGTTGCGGCTGACCGTGACATCGACCGCCTCAAGGGCGATGTCGCCGGGGTTGCTCAGTCGGGCGCCGCAGAAGCCGATGGCTGCCGCGACCGTGGCGCCGGAGAGGATGATCCGCCCTTCGGCCGTGAATCCCGGATGGCAGGTGAAGTCCTGGGCGACCTGGACGTGGTAGGCGTCCAGGGCGTGGCCGCCGGGGTTCCGTAGCGAAGCGCCTTCCAGGTCGAACTCGCCGTCGATCGACGCACCGGACAGCCGGAAGCACCCTGCGACAGCCAGGTCGGCGCACAGAACATCGCCCACCACCTTGACGTGGACGGCGGCCAGCGCCTCGCCGCCGGGAGCTGTGATCACCGTGTCGCGCAGGTCCAGATCACCGTTGATCTGGGTGCGGGTGAGCACGAGGGGCCCCGTCAGGTGGCAACGGGAGAGCACCAGCCGGGCGTCGATCTGCGCCGTGTCGGCGACGAGACCGGGCAGGTCACAGCCGCTCATGACCAACTCCCGGGTCCGGGCGCCCCGCAGCTGGGGTGGTTCGTCGAAGCGGCAGTCGGTCAGGACCACGGGCGCGGCGATCTCGGTGAACCGGAGATCCAGACGGCCTGTGACACGCGCACCGGTCAGGCGCAGTGCGGGGCGGTCACCCGGAGCGTGGTCGACACCGGCGTCCAGCAGCAGTGCCGCGATGACGTCGGCCCGGACCACTGCTTGCGCCGAGGCCGGATCGTCCCGGACGTCGACGGTGCGTCCTTTCGAGAAGGAGTCCCACAACCGGCGTTCGGGAGCGTTGAGTTCGTCGAGGCTCATGATCGACGATCTTCCTGGTGCGGAGATGTGTCGGACAAGCCCGTTCGAGGTCTTGCAGGTATCCCTGCGCAGCCCTCTCCCGACGCTTCTGCCGGCGCCTCTCCCGGTCAGCGAGCTGGAAAGAAGACGGTGAGGCGTCCCCACGCCGCCATCGTGATCACGAGACACGGAACGATCCACCACGGCCGTAGCCAGCGGCGTGCTACGGCGAGAGCGGCCACCGGTGCGGTGAGCAGAGCGAAGGCGAGCCCGATCTTTGCGAACAGTTGAACGTGGTCGAAGGCCTGGTGGTCCCAGGGGCCGAGCGGATTCGACAAGTAGGCGATACCGGTGGCGGCGCCGGCCACGAGGAGGCCGATGGCCAGGAGGAATGCGCAGGCGATGCCTTTGAGTCGAGGAGCCTTTGACGCCCGTGCCCCCCGTGGAGCCCCTGCCGCCTGTTGCGCGGTCATGATTCGAGTGCCCGCTTCGCGTCGTCGAAGTTCCTGTCGAATCCACGGCCGTATGCCTGGGCGTCATCGCTCCGGTAGTAGGGGCCACCGTTGTAACGTGCCGCGAGTTCTTGCATCTGCTCTCTCGTCATCCGCTCCGGCGGTACGTCGGCGAACTCGCTCTCGGCCTTGAGCTGGGCGAGGTATTCCGAAGCGATGTAGATGTTCTGGCCCGGGTCCTTGGTCGCGTCGAGCACCTCCTCACGTTGTGCGTCGGTGAGGTTTTCCGGGTCGTAGCCGAGCACTTCGGCAGACCGGCGCACCTGGATGGCGATCGGCCCCATGGAGGTCTGGTCCGCCTCTCCCGTGCCGGGTATGTGGCGACGGACCCCGTAGGCGGCCTCGTCGATCCAGGAGGGGTCACCTTCGACCTCCCGCCAGGCGATGCCCGCCACCATCTCGGGCGGCAGACCGGAGTTGCGCGCGGCGTCGTTGATCAGCGCCTTGTTCCCCGAGATGTACGCGCGGCGGCCGGCGTCGTCGTCGGACGGCAGATACAGGTAGTGGTCCTGCGCGCCCGGCAGTCGCGCGAGCCTGTCCCGTATGCGCTGGAGCGACGGCGAGACGGGGGTGTCGCTCGACACCCCGGAGATCGCGTCGATCTTCATGCCGGTGCCGGGAAGCTGTGTGTTCGGGTTGCGGCCGGCGTCGCCCACCTCACGGCGCAGCGCGTCCACGGCGCCGACCAGCAGGGCGGGGAGGTCACGGTCTCCGCCGTGGAAGTCCGGCAAGGACCGCAGGGCCGCCCGTATCTCGTGCACGCAGTCCTCCCGGGCCGCGGACTCCACACGCTCGGCGTCGCCGTAGTGGTTCCTGGTGGCGTGGTAGTAGTGCTCGGCCTCTTCACGGATCGCGTCCACGTCCACGGTGAGTTCCGCCACCCGGTCGAGGAATCCGGTCGTGGCTCGCAGGTCCTCCCACTGACGCAGGGGTTCCGCGGCACGCGCCGTGGGAGTGATCGCGTCGGCCTCACGGGACATCACCTCGACCAGACGGCCCTCCGCGGTCTGCCCGCTCGTGAAGTGCCCCTTCGCCCGATCGACAGCCGTGGCGTAGTCGTCCAGCGCCTTACGTACGCGCCTGAAGGCTGCGGAGAGGTGCTCCGCCAGGTCGAGTGCCTCCTTCAGCCGCTTGGTGTACCGCTCCCGGTACTCGCTCTCCCACTCCACCTTCCCGGCCTTGCGGAGGTCGTCGTCACACGAGGCCAGGAGGGTGTGCAGTCGGCCGTACTCGGCCGCGGTCCGTTCGATCAGCTGCGGGCTCGACACGTCGAGGAATTCCACGTCCGCGCGGTAGGCCATGGCGCTCGCTCACCGGTCCTCGGGCGCGACGTAACGCCCCTTGTCGAGCAGGTCGTCCATCGCCCGCTGCGCACCGGCGTCGGCCTTCACGTAGGCGTTTCCCGTCGCCTGGAGCTTCGTCGACAGGGCCGACAGCAGCGTCACCAGGTCCCCGTACTGGTCCTGCGCGTACCGGGCGAAGTCGGAGACCGCTTCGGCCACTTGGGGATGTGAGCGCGGCACGCGGCACTGCGTGGCGTTCTCGCCGTCCATGCGCCCGGCGTACAGCAGGCCGGCCAGCTCGTTCAGGAGGTGCGAACTGCCGTCGACGGACTCGGCTCTCGCCGAGAACCCTCCAGCCTGGGACCCTGTGGTCATCGTTCCCCCGATGTCGACAATGATCGCGACCGTGAGCATGCCAGTTGCGGATGCAACCTGTCACGTCCTGCTCGGCACCTTCGCCCTGTCTCCCAGCCCGCTGGAACGCCCGGACCCCCGGACACCCAGCCCCCGGCCCTCCCCCGGACCCCGGGACACCCGCAGGGCCGTGCCGCCGTTCAGACCTTGCGCCCCACCCCGCAGTACGCGTCCACGGCCGCCGTAGCCGGATCCGTGGGCCCCTGGGCGGCGGGGCGCCACTCGGGTACCTGGACGATGCCGGGGTCCACCAGGTCGAGGCCGTCGAAGTAGGCGGCGATCTCGCCGATGCTGCGCACGTGGTACGGCACCGCGCCGCTCGCGTTGTACGCCTCCGACGCGGCGATCACGCCCTCGCTCGTCGCCGTGCTGTCGCTGATCACCAGGTGGCTGCCCGAGGGGAGGCCGGCCAGGAGGCGGCGCACCAGGTCGCAGGCCTGATCGTGGTCGGCGACGTGGCCGAGGGTGTTGAGGATCATCAGGGCGACCGGCCGGGAGAGGTCCAGCGTGGCCGCGGCGGCCTCCAGGACCGCCTCGGGTGCGTAGAGGTCGGCGTCCAGGAACGCGGTCATGCCCTGCGGGGTGCTGGTGAGCAGGGCGCTCGCGTGGGCGAGGACGACGGGGTCGTTGTCGACGTAGACGATCCGGGCGTCCGGGGCCACGCGCTGGGCGACCTGGTGGGTGTTGTCGGCGGTCGGCAGGCCGGTGCCGACGTCCAGGAACTGCCGTATGCCCGCCTCGCCGGCCAGGTGGCGTACGGCGCGGCCCAGGAAGTGGCGGCTGGTGACGGCCACATCGGCCAGGCCCGGGAAGATCTCCTTGATCTCGTCGCCGAGCCGCCGGTCGACCTCGTAGTGGTCCTCGCCGCCGACGAAGTAGTTCCAGAAGCGGGCCGAATGCGGTGTGGAGGTGTCGATCAGGGTGTGGGGGTCGGACACGGTGGGCTCCTGTGAGGTCGGGGAAGCACCCAACCTAAGCCAACTCCCTTTGCCCATAGGCGAGTTGGCGTGGATATGACGCAGACACATCTAACGCACCGTAACGTTCTGGCCATCTGTCGGAGGTGATGAACAGCCCCTGCGCGATCCGCGCGTCGGAGCGGCCCCGGGCCACCCATTCCATGACCTCGCGCAGCTGTTCGCGGTGCCCTCATTCCGGCGACAGTCGGGGCGGGGCGTCGGTGGGAAGAAGTGCCCTCTCGCCGGCCCGCGCATCCCCGCGGCTCACCACGCCCAACGTCACGGTCACCGTCAGCGAGGTGACCGCCATGACTGTCATCGCCGTCGCAGGAGAGGTCAGTTGGGCGATCGAACCGGCCAGGGCGGCGCTCACGCCCTGCATGGTGAGCATTCCGGAGCCGTGCAGTCCGAGGGCGTGGCCGCTGAGTTCGGTGGGCGTCAGGGCCATGAGCCGCTCCTGCTGGACCAGGCTCGCCCCGAAGCCGACCGAGGCCACCGTGACGGCGACGGCGGCGAGCGGGAGCGGCGGACTCAGGAAGAACAGCAGATACGGCGTCGCCAGCAGCACCAGCAGCGGGGTGCCGAGGCGCCCGCGCACAGCGGGCGGCACCAGCCGGCCCACCGTCACGTCCCCGACGAACATGCCCAGCGCCGCACAGGCCAGCAGCGCGCCCGCGTCCCCGGGAGCGTAGGAGACGTAGAGGGACTCGCAGCCGACGACGAGACCGTTGGGGAGCCACAGGCCCAGCAGGACGTGGCGGCGGGGGCGGGAGGACCACAGCAGGGCGTTGGCGCGCCAGGTCGCCGCGACGGACGGGCGACCCTGGGCGCGGGGCGGGCGCGCGGTCAGGCAGAGGCGGACCACGACCGCCGACACGACGTACAGCGCCGCAGCGAGCAGCAGACACACCCGCGGGGAGAGGACCGTCACCAGGATGCCGCCGGTGGCGAAACCGAGGATCTGCGCGATCCCGGCCATCATGTTGAAGACCGAACGCCCCAGCATGAAGCCGTCCTTGGAGAGGATCTCGTTCACCAGCCCCCAGCGCACTCCCCCGCCGAGCGAGGCGACCAGCCCCTTGCCGAAGAGGACGACGAAGACGGCCCAGAGGGGCAGCGCGGGCAGCGCGAGTACGGCCGTGGCGGCGGCGAAGGCGAGAGCGATGCCGGTGAGGGTGGACCGCGGGGGCAGGCGGTCGGCGCCCGACAGCAGGAACGTCGCCCCGATCACCTGCGTCAGCGACGGCCCGAACATGCTCACCGCCGACAGCAGGGGCGAGTCCGTCGCCTGGAAGACCAGCGTGGCCAGCGCCAGACCACTGACCGTCTGGGCCAGCACGTTGGCCGAGGAGGCGAGGAAGAGCGGGGTGAACTCAGGGGTGCGGAAGAGCTGTCGGTAGCTGCGCATGCGCCGAGTCTGTGAGGACCGGCGAGAGGTCGTTATTGTTTCGCGGAGACGCGAAAGGCGGCGGTGGCCGATGGGCTGGTGGCAGATCAACGCCGACACCCTCGCCGGAAGCCGATTCCTCATCTCCCCGTTCGCGGAGACCTTCGCCGCGCTGAAGCTGCTGCACTCGGGGACGGCCACCCACCCCGGCGAACGCGCCTGGCTGGACGACCGGCTCCCCGGCTACCGGGCCCGCCTCGCCGCCGACCCGGTCACCGCGCACCTCGTCCGCGCCGGGCTCGGCAAGGACTGGATCGCCGACTTCCTCACCCCCACCCCGAGGGACGGGGAGACCATCGAGGAGGGCCTGTCACGGGTCCGCGCGGCCGACCCCGGCCAGGCCCGCGCCCACCTCACCGTCTCCCGCGCCGGCCCGCTCCCCGCCGTACTGGACCGGGACGACCTGCCGGAACGCGCCGCCGCGCTCCTCGCCTACGTCTGGACCGAGACCGTACGACCGGACTGGGACCGGCGCCGGCGCGTCCTGGAGGCCGATGTGGTCGCCCGGACCGCGCAGGTGAGCCGGGGCGGCTGGGCGGCCGTGGTGGACTCGCTGCGGCCGGGACGCACGCGCTGGCTCGGCGACAACCGGCTCCAGGTGAACCTGCACGAGTACCCGCCCCGCGAGATCTCCGGTGCCGAGCTCGTCTTCGTGCCGGTCACGCCGAAGGGCGGCTGGGTGTCCTGGGAGGAGCCCGACCGGTACGCGATCGTCTACGCGTGCGCGGGCGCCCTCGCCGACCCCGCGGCCCGGACCGTGCCCGCGAGCCTGGGCACGCTGCTCGGGGCCGCGCGCGCCGCGGTGCTCGTCCTCCTCGACTCCCCTCTCTCCACCACCCAGCTGGTCGCCGTGACCGGGCAGGGGCTGGGCTCGGTCGGACGGCATCTGCGGGTGCTGCTGGACGCGGGGCTGGTGGAGCGGCGGCGGGCGGGGCGGTCGGTGCTGTACTCGCGGACGGCGGCCGGGGAGGTCGTGGTGGAGGCCGCGGGACCGGCCGGGCCGACGGGACCGGGCCACGGGTCCGTCATCTACCGGAGCTAGCATCCGCTCATGACGACCACAGAGAACAACGGCACCTCTCCCCTCGACGTCGAGATCGGCACGCTGCAGGGCGGCCCCGCGAACCTGGCCCAGTACGCCGGCAAGGCGGTCCTCATCGTCAACGTGGCCTCCAAGTGCGGCCTCACCCCGCAGTACACGGGCCTGGAGAAGCTCCAGGAGCAGTACGCGGAGCGCGGCTTCACCGTGCTCGGCGTGCCCTGCAACCAGTTCCTCGGCCAGGAGCCCGGCAGCGCCGAGGAGATCGCCGAGTTCTGCTCGGCGACGTACGGCGTGACCTTCCCGCTGACCGAGAAGGTCGAGGTGAACGGGGAGGGCCGGCACGCGCTCTACGAGCGTCTGGTCGGATTCGCGGACGCCGAGGGGCACAGCGGCGACATCCGCTGGAACTTCGAGAAGTTCCTGATCGGCCGGGACGGCGAGGTCGTCGCCCGCTTCTCGCCGCAGACCGAGCCGGAGTCGGCCGAGCTCGTGTCGGCGGTCGAGGGCGCGCTCGCCTGACCGGCGTTGACCTTGCCCCAGGGGCAGGGTCGAACCTCCTTCTCACCGGGCGGAAGAGCCGCCTGGTGACGGAGGATGAGGCCGTGGACGACGAACTGCTCACCATCGGCGCGTTCGCCGCGCGGGCCAGGCTGTCGGCCAAGGCCCTGCGCCTGTACGACCGCCTGGGACTGCTGGCCCCGACGCATGTCGACGAGGTCAGCGGTTACCGCTACTACCGCGCCGACCAGATCGAACGCGCCCGTCTGGTGGCGCTGCTGCGCCAGCTGGACATGCCCCTCGCACGGATCGCGGAGGTGGTCGAGGCGCCGGACGGGGCGGCGGCCGCCGCCCGGCTCGACGCGTACTGGGCGGACGTCGAGGCGCGGGTGGCGGGGCAGCGGACGCTGGCCGAGTACCTCCGTGGACGGCTGTCGGGGAGGAGCTCCGAGATGTACGGGAAGTTCGTGGTCGAGACGGTGGACGTGCCCGGGCAGGTGGTGATCAGCGAGGTACGGCATGTGCTGGCGGGCGAGTTGCCGGCCTGGATCGGGGCGTCGCTGGGCCGGCTGGAGTCGGCGGCGCAGGCGTGCGGCGGGATCACGGCGCCGCCGTTCGTCGTGTACCACTCCGAGGTGTCGATGGAGAGCGACGGTCCGGCCGAGTCGTGCGTGCCGGTGGCCGACGAGGCGGCGGCCCGGGCGTGGGCCGAGGAGCACGGCCGTACCTGGGAGACGAAGGTCCGGGTGCAGCCCGCCCAGCGGCTGGCCTACACCCGGATCACCAAGGCGCAGGTGGCCCATCCACAGATCCTGGCCGCCTTCGAGGCGGTGGAGGAGTGGATCGCCAGGGAGGGCCTGGAGCAGACGGGCCCCTGCCGGGAGGTGTACTTCGCGGACTGGGAGGCGGCGGGGGCACAGGACCCGGTGTGCGACGTGGCGTTCCCGGTGAAGTGACCTGCCCCGTGGGGTGGCCCGGCCCCGGGGCCTGGGCACAGCCGAGCCCTCTCGGCAAGGACGGCGGGCTGGTCGAGAGGGCTCTTCCTGTGGTGCTTGTGCAGTTGTTGTTCGTGCGATCGGTTGCGGGTGAGGATCAGCCGGAACCGCCCCTTACGCCTTGACCGACGCCACGAAGGTGTTCCACGCGTTCGCGGGGAACGCCAGGATCGGGCCCTCGGGAACCTTGGAGTCCCGCACCGCCATGGCCGCTACGGCCGGCGACTTGATCTCGACGCACGCGCCGTTCCCTGTGGAGTACGAGGACTTGGTCCACGTGTCCGTGGCACCCTGACGAATTGCCATGTTTGCTCCGAATTGCCAGATGGTGAGTTGCTGTCACCGCACTGCGCGTCCGGTTCCGGATCCCGCAGGGCGATTCACGCCAACGCTGTTGCTGGGTGGCGTGATCGACGCTACTCGCCAACATCGGCTGACGAAGCGACTATTCACTCGGGTGGGTGCATATTCCAGTGGACTCTTCCATCCCGGCCGGGGGAAGGTGTACCGTACGGCGCTTCTCAGCGCGCGTACTCCTTGGCGATGTCCGCGATGAACTGCCGGGACTGGTCGACGTTCAGGGCCTGCGCCCTCAGGTGCTCGTACATCACGCTGTATTTCTGCACGTCGTTGGCCTTCTCCAGGTACAGGTCGCTGGTGACGCCCTCGATGTAGACGACGCTGGAGTCGGCCGCGTCCGGGAACTCGAGGATCGCGTACTGCCCGTTGAGACCGGGGTGCGCGCCCATCTCGAAGGGGATGACCTGCACCGTGACGTGCGGCAGTTGGGACTGCTCGACGAGTTGTTCCAACTGGTCACGCATGAGGGAGCGGTTGCCGACGACGCGGCGCAGGGCGGCCTCGTCCATGACGGTCCACAGCCGGAGCGGGTTCTCCTCGGTGGAGATTCGTTCCTGTCGGCGCATCCGCACCTGGACCCGCTTCTCGATCTCGGTCGACGCCGTCTCCGGCAACGCCCCGGCGATCAGGGCCTCCGCGTACTGCTTCGTCTGCAACAGCCCCGGAACGACCTGCGGGTCGTACACCCGCAGACTCGCCGCATCCGTCTCCAGCCCGATATAGACGCTGTACGGGATGTCGCCGAACGAATGCCACCAGCCTTGCTGCCGCGAGTCCTTGGCCATCTGCATCAGGGAATCGACGATCCGGTGGTCCTCCACCTCGTAGACCCCGCACAGATCGCGGACGTCGCGCTGGCTGATGCTGCGCCGCCCGTTCTCCAACCGGCTGATCTTCGACTGCGACACCAGCAGACGCTCGGCCACCTCTTCGGCCGTCATGCCCTTGAGCTCGCGGAGCCGACGCAGCTCCTGGCCCAGCCGGCGTCGCCTGACGGTGGGATTGACATTGGACGCCACGGGACGTGCACCTCCGGCTGCCTGCCTGTGATTGCCACTTTGCGTATCTGCTGTTGAGCAGACTGCCACCAAGGTGCTTACTACCGCTGGCAAACGGTGGATATGCGCTGGATACACGCCAGTTCGGGGACACCCCCGGCAAAACCCCGGCACATACGGCCGCGCGGGGCGACGGGACCCGGTCGTCGTCCGGACGTACGGTCCCGTCACCCCGCGCGGACAGCGGCTCCCGAACCGGTCATGGGGACTGCGGTGCGGCGCTGCGCGTGGCGTGCGTATGGAGCATGTGGTGCGTGCGTGCGGTGCAGGTGATGCGTGCAGTGCGGGTGGTGCTGGTCGAGCGACGGGCCCGATGACGCGAAGGCCCTTCACTGCGATGGGCCCGGTGGTGCGGGTCGTGGAACTGCGGCTCAGTGGGCCACGACACGCGCCATGGATCCGCGGCGCGGCTGCACCGGAACACCACGGGCGGGTTCCGCTGCGGCCCTGCCTCCGGGGGCGGCCTGACGGCCGGCCGGGGCCGGGCTGCGACGCGGCTGGGCCGCCGCGCCGTTCTGGACGTCCATCACGGCGTGCGCGACGAGACCGCCCATGGGGTCGTGCCTGATCAGATCCCGCAGCCGGGAGCGAGAGGAACGCCCCTCATTCCCCGGATACAGGTGCTTGCCGAGACCTACCGCGTGTGCCAGGGCGGCGAGCGCCGCGGTCCGCGGGTCCGGCGGTACGCCGGTGCGGATCGCCGAATCCAGCCGGGCCCTGATCTCCCGGCTGATCTCGTTGTCCGTCGCCTGGTAGCGAGTCGTCGGCAACACCCCGCACATCTGGCCCTCTACGGCATGCACCATGCCGCACCGTTCCAGATGCGAGAGGTAGGTCTGGCGCAGCCCCAGGCGGGGCCCGCCGATCCAGTGGACGGCACGCACGGGAGCGCCACGCCTTCGCAGCAACTCCAACGCGCAGTCCAATGTCGGATCTCCAGTCGGCCGTGGTGCCACCACGGCGATACGATCCCCGTCTGGGGCTATCCGTCCGGCCAGCGCCAGCTCCACTAGCTGCGCTCCGGCCAGACCAAGGTCGAGCGACTGCGGCTGTGCGGTGGTGCCCGTGGTCGGGTCCAACGCCAGCAGCAGAAGCTCCTCCGGAATCGTTCTGCGGCTCCTGCCCATCCATGCCTCCCCGCGTGGATGAAAGACAGGGTGACCCCTCTCACATTCATCTGTCGAGGGTGCGTGACCGGTTCGTAAGGGAACCGGTAGGTATGTCGTTCTCGTCTACCGCATGAGATGAGGGCCGCGCACAGGACACTGGTAGATGTTCGGACAGCGGCACGGGGGGTCGTACGGGCACGGTGTCCGGGCGACGGCTCACGGTTCGGCAGACGCACGCAGGGCGTGCGGCAGCACATGGAGGAGGCATCGGTGGCGGGCGAGTCCCCCGACAGGTCGAAGCAGCGCGAGTCGTCGGCAGAACCGACGTCGGGGAGCGCGGTCCCGGTTCCCGAATCCCGACCCGACCCCGACACCCCCACCCGAGCGGACGCCCCCGAGCGCCCCGACCCGCGCCTGGCGGTCACCCGCGATGCCGCGCGACGGGGTGGCGTGGACACGGCGACGAGGGTCCTGTCACGCCAGGAACTGGACGCGGTGAGGGCGAAGACGGAGAAGCCCGAGGACGCCGACGCGGGGGACACCGAGGACGCCGAGGCCCCTGAGTCCCCCGAGGCGGAGGTCACGGAGGACACAAGCGCGGAGGCCGCCGAGGCCGAGAACGCCGAGGCCCCTGAGGACGCGAAGGCCGAGGCCGACGCCGAGGACGCCGAAGGTGCTGCCGAGAGCGCTGAGGGCGCCGAGAGCGCTGAGAGCGCTGAGGGCAAGGACGACGATCGACTGAAGGCGGCTGTGGCGGCTTGGGTGGCCTCCGGGGACGCTGACGGCGCCGACGAGGACGCTGAAGGCTCGGAAGGCGCGGAAGAGGGCGCTCAGGACGCCGACGCGCGCGACGAGGACGTCACGGACGCCGACGAGACCGACGACGCACCGGCGGCCGCCGACGGCGAGGACGCCCCGCAGGGGCCACCCGCACCCGACAACGAGAGCCGCACAGGCGGTACCGGCGGGAACACCGAGACCGAAGGCGAAGCCGAGGACGCGGACGCGGACGACGACGCACCGGCGGCCGCCGAGGACGCGGACGACGACGCACCCGCGGCCGCTGACGGCGAGGACGCCCCGCAGGGGCCACCCGCACCCGACAACGAGAGCCGCACAGGCAGTGCGGGTGGGAACACCGAGACCGAAGGCGAAGCCGAGGGCGCGGACGACGACGCACCCGCATCCGCACCCGCAGCCCCCGGCGAAGCCAAGGCCGTCGACCAGCCCACCGCCGTCTTCAAGGCCGTACGCCCCGCCGACCCCCCCGTCGACCAGCCCACCACCATGCTGAAGGCCCCCAAGCCCGACGCCGAGACCCCCTCCGAGCGCACCAGCAAGTTCGTCGCGCTCAAGCCCGACATCAAGCCCGACATCAAGCCGGACACCCCCAAACCGCCGACCGCCCCCGACGTCACCGCCGCCGTCCCCCAGGTCGGCCCCGAGCGCACCACGCAGCAGCCCCTGCCGCCCAGGCCCCCGCTCGACCTGCTCGCCGAGCTGACCAACACGCCCCCGCCCCCGGACACCCCCGTCCGCACGGCCCTGCGGCGGGTCAAGATCTGGACCCCCCTCGTGCTGCTGCTCGCGATCGTCTTCGCGGTCGTACAGAGCATGCGCCCGCTCCCGGCCCCCACCCTCGACCTCACCGCCGAGGACAGCTACACCTTCGACGGCAGCAAGGTCGACATCCCGTGGCCCGCGCAGGGCCAGGCCGCGCTCGACGTCGACGGCATCGGCACCTTCGGCTCCTCCGGCGACCAGAAGCCCGTGCCGATCGCCAGCGTCGCCAAGGTCATGACGGCGTACGTCATCCTGCGCGAGCACAGGCTCGACAGCGGCGCCGTGGGCCCGAAGATCGAGATCGACCAGGCCGCCGAGGACCAGTCCGACGCGGGCCAGGAGTCGACCGTCAACGTGACCAAGGGCGACAAGATCACCCAGCGCGAGGCCCTCGAAAGCATCCTGATCGCATCCGCGAACAACGTCGCCCGTCTCCTCGCCCGTTGGGACGCCGGTTCCGAGAAGGCGTTCGTGGCGAAGATGAACGCCACCGCCGAGGACCTCGGTATGGCGAACACCACGTACACCGACCCCTCCGGCCTGAACAACACCACCGTGAGCACGGCCGTGGACCAGGTGAAGCTGGCCAAGGCGGCGATGAAGGAGCCCGCCTTCCGCGAGGTCGCCGCGATGATGTCGTACGACGACTACAAGGGCCACAACCACGGCAACTGGAACCAGTTGGTCGGCAAGAACAACGTCGTCGGCATCAAGACCGGCACCACCACCTCCGCCCTCGGCAACCTGGTGTTCGCCGCGAAGAAGGAGATCGGCGGCGAGACGCGGACCGTCGTCGGCGCCGTGGTGCGCCAGCCGGACGCGGGCGGCGGCATCCTCGCCGCCGCTCTCGACTCCGGCGACCAGCTCATCCGCGCCGCACAGGACGCGCTGGAGTCGGCGACGATCCTCAAGAAGGGCGCCGTCGTCGGGTACGTCGACGACGGTCTCGGCGGCCGTACGCCGGTCGTCGCCACGAAGGACGTCAAGGCGGTCGGCTGGTCCGGGCTGAAGGTGAAGCTGACCTTCGCCCCCGACGAGGTGCCGCACACCGCGAAGGCCGGCACCAAGGTGGGCACGCTCACCGTGGGTGACGGCAGCAGCGGCGCGGTCAAGATCCCGGTCGCCCTCAAGGCGGACCTCGCCGAACCGGGCTTCACGGACAAGCTGACCCGCGTCGGCTGACCCGGGGAGGGCGACGCAGCACGGCACCGCAGCCCGCCGACAGGTCTCGTCGGCGGGCTGCGTGCTAGCGTCACGAAACGGGCAGGCCGTCGCTCACAAGGCGCGGCCGGAGAACCTTCAGGGACAGGGCCGACAACACGCGGGAAACGGGACGCGGCCAGAACAGAAGACAGCACGGGGAGTGCCTCACACGTGGCCACTGCGGAGCCGACACGCGCCGACGACGCCGATCCGGGACGGGGAGCCGGTCCGCGAATACGCGTACCCGCGCCACGTCAGGGAGACGGAGGACGCCGTACGGAGGACAGACCGCCGTCGCGTCTGACCGCCGCCGTCCAGGCCCTGCGTGAGCGTCTGTTGCGTCACCCGGTGCTGTCGATCACGACCCTGGCCGGGCTGCTCCACGTCATCTGGTTCTTCACCTTCGCCAGCAGCGGCGGCGACCTCGCGGCCCAGGACGCCTGGGCCGAGTTCGTCGGCCGGCATCCGGACTCGGCGTACAACCTGGCCTGGTACGGCGGGATGCACCCGGTGTCGTACAGCGTGGTGTCGCCGTATCTGATGTCGGTCCTCGGTGTCCGTACGACGATGATGATCGCGGGGACCATCTCCGCGGGCCTGCTGACACTGGTCCTGCTGCGCAGCCGCTCGGTGCGGAACCCTCTGTGGGCGTCGCTCGCCGGGGTCTTCGGGCTGATCGCCAACGCGATCTCGGGGCGCGTGACCTTCGGGCTTGGCACGATGTTCGCGCTGGGCGCGGTCGCCGTGGTGTTCTGCTGGCCGTACCGCTGGCGCTACAAACGCTGGGCGAAGGCGCTGTGCGCCGCCCCGCTGGCCGCGCTGGCCACCATGGCGTCGCCGGTGGCGGGGCTGTTCGTGGGCTTCGTGGCGGTGGCGCTGTTCCTGCAGAAGCGGCGGCCGGGCGCCTGGGCGCTGGGGCTGGCGCCGACCGCGGTCGTGGCCGTCTCGGCCTGGCTGTTCCCCTTCTCCGGCACGCAGCCGATGGTGATCGGCTCGGTGCTGCTGCCGCTGCTGATCGCCGTCGTCACCTTCGTGCTCGTGCCCGAGGACTGGAAGACGATCCGGCTGGTGTCCGCGGTCTACGGCCTCTCGGTCGTCCTGGTCTGGGTGATCAGCTCGCAGATCGGTTCCAACATCACGCGCCTGGCGATGCTCTTCGGCGGGACGGCCCTGGTGGCCGCGCTGCCCTTCACGGTGCCGCGCTCGCGCAAGTGGTACACGGGCGTGCTGGCGCTGCTCACCTTCGCCGGCTGGATCGGCTACAAGACGGTCGACGACATCATCCACGCCGCCCCGGAGGCGTCCTGGGCGCGCGAGCTGGCCCCGCTGGTCAACGAGCTCCAGGAGGTCGGCGCCGAGAAGGGCCGGGTGGAGGTCGTGCCCGCCCGCTCCCACCGGGAGGCCGCCGCTCTCGCGCCGTACTTCAATCTGGCCCGTGGCTGGAACCGCCAGGCCGACATGGAGCGCAACCCGCTCTTCTACGACGACACCCTGAACTCCGCGAACTACCACGAGTGGCTCCAGCGCTGGGCGGTGCACTTCGTGGTCCTGCCCAAGGACGAGCCGGACCCCACGGGCGCCGAGCGCGAGCGGGAGCTGCTGCGGCGCGGGATGCCGTATCTGAAGCAGGTGTGGGGCGACGCCAACTGGCAGCTGTTCCAGGTGACCGACCCGGCGCCGCTCGCCGAGCCGAACGCCGTCGTCGAGCGGGCCGAGCAGGGCGAGATGACGATGCGGGTGAACAAGCCGGGCCGGGTCCTCATCCGCATCCCCTACTCGCCCTGGCTGGGCCTGGTCGACGCCGACGGCAAGAAGCTGGACCCGCCGAAGGAGACGGAGGCGTCCAAGGACCGTCCCGACGACCAGCCGAAGTCGTACGCCAACGTCAACGGCTGTCTGATGGAGACGGAGGAGGACGCGCAGGGCGACAAGTGGACGATGCTCGTCGCTCCGCGGGCGGGCGAGTACCGGCTGGCGGCGCCGTACAACTTCTCGCGGGGCACGCCCTGCCCGGAGGAGTTGCGCTGAGCAAGCCCGTCAGCGCAGCTGGTCCACGTACCTGTCCGTCCCCGGGACCGTCGGGATGAACGGCGCCACCAGCTCCACCCTCCCGCACCCCGACTCCTCCACCGCCGTGTCCAGCCCCGCGAAGTGGCCCTCCCAGCACTCCCTCGGGTCGGCCTCCAAGAACCACAGCAGCGTCAGCCGGGTGTCCACGCCCTCGACCTGCTTGACGTACGACATGCGGTCGAGCGGGAGCGGTGTGGGGCGGAAGATCGTCACCATGGCCGTCGGGGAGCCCGCGAGGCGCTTCGGGAGGTGACGGGCGCGCAGCCACTCCAGCAGTTCGGCGCGCCGCTCCGGTGAGTCCGCGTCGATGACCTGCATCACCAAGCCCGCGTAGGGGTGGTCCAGGGCGTGGAAGTCGCGGGGGCCGGCCGCGCCGTCGCGGTACACCGTGGCCTCGTGGTCCTGGAACGCCGTGAAGACGTGGGTGCGGTCCTGGTAGACGCGGGCGTCACGGTTGAGGCGCTTGTTGATGGCGACCGTCCAGCGCATGTGGTCGGCGTAGCGGCCCGCGGTGATCCAGTACGTGGAGAGGTAGCAGCCGGCGGTGACCGGCTGGGCGATCGCCGACTTCTCGGGGTGGCGCAGGAGTTGGAGGTCCCGGGTCGCCACCCAGCGGCGGCCCGCGTACATCCAGGGCATGGCCATCGCGCCGGCGTAGTAGTGGTCGTCCTCGTACCAGCGGTTGTAGGCGTACTCGTGGCCCGGGTGCGGTTCGACCATGGTGATCAGGGCGTGGCCCGGGTGGACCCCGTACGGGCCGACGGCGGCCAGTTCGGCGTACGTCTCGCTGCGGGTGTCCTCGCTCATGCGGTTCCCCTTTCCTGCGGTCACCCATACTCTGACGGGCCGTCAGATATGCGTCCAGAGTCGGGAGGCAGCGGAATGTCACTGCTCGCGGGCAAGACCGTCGTCGTGTCGGGAGTGGGCGCCGGGCTCGGTCACCAGGTCGCCGCCACGGTGGTGCGCGACGGCGGGAACGCGGTCCTCGGGGCGCGCACGGAGGCCAACCTCGCCAAGAGCGCGGCCGAGATCGATCCGAACGGAGCGCACACGGCGTACCGGGCCACCGACATCACCGACGAGGCGCAGTGCGAGGCGCTGGCCGCGCTCGCGCGGGAGCGGTTCGGGGGGATCGACGGGGTGGTCCATGTGGCCGCCCGGGACTCCTACTTCGGCGGTCTTGAGGACGCCGACTTCACCACCTGGCAGTCGGTGATCGACGTGAACCTGCTGGGGTCGCTGAGGATGACTCGGGCCTGTCTGCCGGCGCTCAAGGAGCGCGGGGGCTCGGTCGTCTTCATCGGGACGCAGTCCTCGGTCGCCGCCCCCTCGCAGGTGCGGCAGGCGGCGTACGCGGCGTCGAAGGGGGCGCTGACGAGCGCGATGTACTCGCTGGCCCGGGAGTTGGGCCCGCACCGGATCCGGGTGAACACCGTGCTGCCGGGCTGGATGTGGGGGCCTCCGGTGCGGGCGTACGTCCGGTTCACGGCACAGACGGAGGGCGTACCCGAGGACGACGTACTGAGGCGGCTGACCGGACGGATGGCGTTGCCCGATCTCGCCACGGACGGGGACGTTGCGGACGCGGTGGTGTTCCTGGCGTCGGACCGGGCACGCTCCCTCACGGGGCAGTCGTTGCTGGTCAACGCGGGGGAGCTGATGCGATAAGTTCACATGCGTGAACGCAGACCCTCATGGCGAACACTTTTACCTTCCCTTGACCTTACGCTCACTTGTCGTGTTCACGCGACAGCGCCCAGGATGAGCGCCGGGCTGAACCCTGGGAGGGCGCACATGAACGGTCTCGACTGGGCCGTGCTCATCGGCTACTTCGGCGTGATGGTGGCGATCGGCGTCTGGTCCCACAAACGGGTGGACAACGTCAGCGACTTCTTCACCGCGGGCGGCAAGATGCCGTGGTGGCTGTCCGGGATCTCGCATCACATGTCCGGATACAGCGCGGTGATGTTCACCGGCTACGCGGGCATCGCCTACACCTACGGCGTCACGTCCTTCGTGACGTGGTCCTTCCCCATCGCGCTCGGTATCGCCATCGGGTCGAAGCTGTTCGCGCCCCGTATCAACCGGCTGCGCTCACGGCTGCACGTGGCCTCTCCGCTGGAGTACCTGAAGAACCGCTACGACCTGAAGACCCAGCAGGCGCTGGCCTGGTCCGGCATGCTGCTGAAGATCGTGGACGTGGGCGCGAAGTGGGCGGCGATCGCGACGCTGTTGTCCGTGTTCACGGGGGTGTCGCTGAACCAGGGCATCCTCATCACCGGTGGCATCACCGCCGTCTACTGCACCATCGGCGGGCTGTGGGCGGACGCGCTGACCGAACTCGGCCAGTTCGTCATCCAGTTGCTGGCCGGCGTCGCGATGTTCATCGCGGTCATCATGGAGCTGAACGACAAGGGCATCGGCTTCCTCGACGCCTGGGACCGGCCGGAGCTGCAGGGCCACGGTGAGCCGCTGGTCGGGCCGTACGGCACCGTCTTCCTGCTCGCGTTCCTGTTCATCAAGCTCTTCGAGTACAACGGCGGCATGCTCAACCAGGCCCAGCGGTACATGGCCACGGCCACCCCGTACGAGGCCGAGCGCTCGGCGCGGCTGTCGGCGATCCTGTGGCTGGTCTGGCCCGTCGTCCTGTTCTTCCCGATGTGGATGTCGCCGCTGCTGGTCGAGTCGCAGAAGCCGGACGGCTCGGACTCGTACGGCCTGATGACCGAACAGCTGCTCCCGCACGGCCTGTTGGGCCTGGTCATCGTCGGCTTCTTCTCGCACACCATGGCCATGTGCTCCTCCGACGCCAACGCCATCGCCGCCGTCTTCACCCGGGACTGCGCGCCGGTGATCTGGCGCCGGGCACGGACGTGGAGCGAGGGGCAGGGGCTGCGGGTCGCCCGGATCGCGACCGTCGTCTTCCTCGGTCTGTCCATGGCCGCGGCGACCCAGGTCAACTCCCCCACCTTCAAGGACATCATCACGGTCGTCATCAAGTGGGTCGCCGGTCTGATGGGCCCGATGGCGATCCCGATGATGCTGGGCCTGCTGCGGCCGTTCCGCCGCTCCGGACCCACGGCCGCGCTCACCAGCTGGTCGATGGGCCTGCTCGCCTTCTGGCTGGTCAACTACCCGATCAGCTGGCAGATCGAGGGCGGGGTGCCGCTCCAGTACCAGGTCTCCATCCCGCTGGCGGTGTCGCTGGTCCTGTACATCCTCATCGGCTTCGTGAAGCCGGAGGACACCCCGGAGCGGCTCGCGATCGTCGAGAAGATCAACACCGACGGGGACGGGGCCGCGGCGGCCGCGGTGCCGGCACCGGCGGGGACGGTGGAGGACGCGGTGGGTACGCGCGCGAAGGACTGAGGGGCTGGGCCCGTCCCCCGGGCTGTCAGCCGGACTGTCCCCCGGGCCGTCAGCCGATGGCGGCCTCGGGGGTCAGCTTCTCCTTCCAGAGCTCCTTGTCGTCCTCGTCGTAGGCCGTCACCTCCAGGTCCCGGAACCGAAAAGCGCTGTCGGGGAAACGCACCAGGTATCCGGTTCCGGACTTCTCCGCCGCCGTGGGCCTGCCGTACGACGCACCGGCCTTCTTCGCGAAGAAGTAGTAGACCTTTCCCTCCGCCGTCCGGCAGAAGGCGTACCGGTCCTTGACGTTCTCCCTGCTGTAGGCCGCGACGAGACGCGCGCCGGCCGCCGATCCCTTCGGCAGCATCGCGGCCAGCTCCTTGGGGCAGGGGCCGCTCGCGGAAACCGTCGGGGACGGTGTCGCGGAGCTCTTCGAGGTGTCGGAGCCGGTCAGGAACGAGGTCACGGTCGACCAGTTGAGGATCAGCAGCGCGATCAGGGTGACGACGGCGGCCGCGAGGAACAGGACGCAGCCGCATCCGGCCACCACCTCGCCGCGGGTCGGCTCCCTGGGCGTCGGCCTCGGGTGGACCGGATCCGCGAAGCGCAGTGCGTCGCTCCGGGCGGGCGGCGTACGGAGGGTGCTGCCGGACCGTGGCCTCCCGCGGACGGTCGTCCTCGCGTCCGGCGTCCAGACCATGCCGCAGGCGTCGCAGCTGACCCGCCCGACCACATAGTGCGCGCAGGCGGGGCACTCCCAGTCCAGTGCCGATGCGGTCGGGCCGGATGCGGCGACGCCGGTGCGCGTGCGGGCCGGCCCACCTGTGCCGCTTGTGACGGGCGGCTTCTTCGCGGGCGGCTCGGCCACCGGGCGGGAAGCCGCCGCGCCGCGCGGCATCTCACAGAGGTGGCACACCCGCAGCCCGGCGTCGTTGTACGTGTCACAGTCCGAGCACCGCCACGTCGGCCCGGTCATCATCGCCCCCTGGGATCACGAGTCCGCGACGGTCAGGCGGGTCAGGACCGAGCGGAACAGCAGGCGTGTCGTCGGTGAGACGGGCGCGCTGAGCCAGTCCCGGCTGCCGTCCCGCTCCGCGTCGGACGGGCCGGCGTCCCACCAGGAGGCGGAGAGGTCCTCCACGCCGTACTCGCGGGCGAACCAGCGCGCGAACTGCCAGGCCTGCTCCGCGCGGTTCGCGCCCACGACGATCTCCGCCCCGACCACATCGCCGCCGCCGCTCGCCCCGGCGGGCAGCCTGAACCGGAACGCCAGGCACAGGCTGCCGTCGGGCCCGGTGCCGTCAAGTCCGGTGCCGTCAAGTCCGGCCGGGCGACCGGCGATCGACACACAGCACTCGGGCGGCACGGCCAGTTGACCGCCGCCGTTGACCGCACGGTCCTCGCGGCGGCCCCAGGAGAAGACCAGCCACCGCTCGTCGAGGTCGAGCCGGACGCCCGCGCCGTACAGCCGGAACATCACAGGCTGTTCGCGATCGTCTCGATGATCTCGTCCATCTCGAACTCCTCCAGACCTTCGCCGGCCCTGGAGGGGAAGTGCAGCGTGAGGTCCCACTCCTCCCCGATGCCCTCCTTCCAGGGCTCCTCCTCCGGCGCGAAGAGGACGAGCCGCTTCGCCGACTGCTCCATCACCGCCGTCTGGCTGCGGGCGTATCCCCACTGCTCGAAGAGGCCGTCCATGCTGCGCGGAATGTCGCGCGGATACGTCTGCGCGGTGGCACCCACCGTGCCGAGCGGATGCGCGGGCGCGTCGGTGAACATGACGATGACGTGGCGCCGCCGGTCGAGACCGGTCTCCCAGGGGGAGTTGATCGCCAGGGCCAGCGCCTCCAGGCCGGACTCGGGGATGTCACCGCCGCCGGTCGCCCTGAGGCCGCGTACGAACTTCTCGAACTCCGCCACCTGCTGGGGCAGCCGCAGGAAGTCCGTCTGCTCGATCGCGTCCGAGGGGTCGTCGCCGAAGTCCCGGAAGGCGATGACCTTCAGACGCAGCTGGCTAATCTCCTTGCTCTTCCTCGCCATCACCTCGGCCAGCCGCAGATGGAACTGGAGCGAGCTCTTCTTCACGACGTCCAGCACCGGATGCATGCTGCCCGTGGCGTCGATGCACATCACGATGTCGACGGCGTACTGAAGGTTCCCCTGGTACTTCTCGATCTCCGCGCTCATGGGCGTCCTCTCGGTCAGGAGGTGGAAGGGTTGCCGGGCAGGCCGTCTCGGCGGTGACCGAGATTGATACGGACCCTGGACCTGGCCGGCCCGTCGTCGGTGGCAGCGGCCGGGGGCGGCCGGTGTCCGGAGCGGTCGGGCGGGTTGAACTGGACCCGGCTCCCGCGCGGTCCGTCACCCACCCCGGTCCCGGGGACGGCCGGGCGGGGCTGCGGAGTGCCGTGGAGGGTGCAGACCTCCGGGTCCTTGAGCGCCGCCAGGAAGTCGGCGACGGTGGGGCGGTGCTGGGGATCGGCCGCCGTCATGGCCGCGATCAGCGCCTGCGTCGACGTGCCGAGCCGCTCGTCGGCGACCAGTGGCTCGGCCGCGTTCACCGCGTCCGCCGGCGACCCGAAACGGCCGTCGTACGCGGGCAGGGAACCGGTGAGATAGACGTGGGTCATCAGGCCCAGCGCGAACACGTCCACGGCCGTCGTCAGGTCCTCGCCCCCGACGGACTCGTGACCCTGCACATAACGCCGCCACTCCGGCGCGCCGTACAGCGAGTCGCCCGCGATGTCCGCCCGGTCCGGCGGGCGGCCGGAGAGATACGAGTCGTCGAAGTCGATGAGTTTCGCCGTGTGGAACGCGGCCCCTTCGCGCTTCTGGACAAGGACGTTGGCCGGTTTCAGATCGCCGTGCACCACCTCGATGTCGTGCAGCAGCCGCAGGCTGGTCGCCAGCGTCCGCAGCAGCACCGCCTTCTGCTTCGGGCCGAGTGACTGCGGCTTGTCCAGGCTTGCGGTGTCGATGCGTTCGGTCACCTTGTAGTAGGTGCTGCCCGCGTGGAAGAAGTCCGTGGCCAGGACCAGGTTGCCCGCGCCGCTGGCGTCGGGGCGCAGCCGCTTCATGATGCTCCGGTGCCGCTCCTCGAACTCACGGCAGGTCTCCAGCCGGATACGCCGGCTCGCGGCGCTGCCGCCGGAGCCCTCGCGGGGCCGCTTGGGTTCGAGGAAGCGTTTGAGGAAGTACTCCCGGCCGTCCTTCTCGGCGAAGGACCACACGCATTTGCCGCCGCCCGCGTTGGTCGGGTCGGTGACGACCCGGTACCCGCCGATCACATCGCCCCGCTTCACTCCCGCACCCCCGGCATGAGCTGCTCGTATGTGGGTCGGTAGGACTCCCAGGTACGGTCCTGCCAGTCGCGCAACACGTCGGGGCCGTCGGCCGTCGGAACGTCCCGGTACCCGCTCCGTACGACGCTGTCGTACCGCTCGGCGAAGGCCCCGCGCAGCTGCGCGAAGTCGTCGAAGCCCAGGGCCACGAGGGACAGTGACGCGTCGTCACCGGTGATCGGCTGGATCGCCCGGCGCAGCAGTCCGGCCCATTCGCCCGCGGTCCGCGCCTGCCCGAGCGTTTCGAGGAGCAGGCACTCGAACTGTGCGGGCGTGTGCGCATAGCCGAAGAAGCCGTCGGTCGCCGACAGCAGTACGCAGGGCCGGCGGAACTCTCCTTGGTGGGCGGAGAGTTCGAAGGGGCGGTCGGCGCAGATCACGTTTGTCATCGGCGGGTCCTGCCGCAGCTGGGCGAGTGTGTCGTCCTCGTGGGTGTGGTCCCGGGTGAGGGCGTGCAGGCCGCTCCCCGGCAGCAGGGCGTACGACCGGGAGTCGCCGGCCCAGACGGCCTGCCAGCGGACGCCGTGGTCGCCGAGCCGGTAGCGGACCGCGGCCATGGTGGTGGGCAGCAGCCGGCGCATGGACCCGGTGACCTTGCTCCGCGCCGTCCGGGGCGCCGCGGCCAGGACGGCACGCAGGCAGCACGTCAACCGCTCCGGAGTGTCCGGCTCCTCGGCGTCGACGACACCCTGGAACCAGCATTCCGCGGCCAGCCGGGCGACCCGGGCGCCCACCCAGGCACCGGTGTGCGTCGCCCCGTCGGGCGTGCGCCAGGCGGGGGCCGCTCCGGAGCCGCCCGCGCCGTCGAACACGGCCAGCAGCCCGTTTCCGGTGGGGCGGTGGTAGGCCGCGAGGGGTTCGGCGTCCTCGCCGTGACCGGGCCGGCGTTCCGTCCAGACGGTGAGGGCCTGGAGGCGGTCGTGGGTGGCCGACCAGGTCAGATGGGCGGGTCGGGAGGGCGGGGAATTCGGGGCGTGGGCGGGCTGGGGCGGAATGATCACTTCGGGATCCCTCCCGGGGAACGTCACTCGCCGAGCAGGCGCAGGTCCGACCTGACGATCGTCGTGGTGATCAGCAGGTCGGTGATGAGGTTGTGGTTCAGGGCGTTCCCGACCGGCTGCGGGACCTCTTCCTCCAGCAGCCCGGCGACGCCGTACTCCTTGCTGAGGCGCTTGCGTACCTTGGCCACGACGTGGGCGGCGGCCTTCGGGCTCCACTGCCGCTGCGGCTGCAACTCGGCCAGTTCGAAGGCGACCTGGGCCCAGGCCAGTGGCTGGGGGCCGGGTTCGAGCCGCAGATAGCGTTGCGCGAGGCAGACGAGCACCAGCCTCTCCTCCGGCGTCAGCTCCCTTGCCTCGTTGCGCGTCTCCTCCTCGTACGCGCCCGGCGCGTTCGCCGGGCGGCCCTGCGTCGAGGCGGTGATCCTGACCTCCAGGAGGTGTTCCTGCCGGGAGGAGACGACGAACAGCGGCGTGAACCCGGCGTTCAGACGGGCATGGTCCCCGCCGAGCACCAGTCGCGACCCCGGGAAGCGGATGGGCGGCCCGCCGGTGTTGTAGAGCACCCAGCGGGAGGACTCCCGGACGATCAGGCCCTGCCGTCGGCTGACGCGCGTGTCGCCCGCGCCGACACTGACGTGTACGTCGGGTTCGTTGCGCCCGAACAGCAGCGTGAAGTCCGCGTCCGGTGCCACGCTCATGCCGCCGTTCGCACCGAGCACATGGAGCGTGCCCGGCAGGCCCGGCGGCACGGTCCGGCTGAGGCTGCCGATGTCCCGCGGAAGCAGACTGACCTTGCGCACCGAACTCGCCATTCCCCGTCCTCCTCGCATCCGGTGGAGGGAGACGCTAGACGCCGGCCTTCGGGACCGGTCCCGCGCTGACTTGCCGTCAGCCCCGCGCCGCCTCACCGGCCTCGTCGACGACACCGACCCCGGGCAGGGCCGCCTGCTCCGTGCCGAGTGGTCCGGGGACGGTCCCGCGGTCGGTACGCCGGTCCGGGACGCGGGCGAGGGCGGCGCCGCGCCGACGGGCGGGGCGGGGGACCCGGGTCCGAGCCGGTCCCGCAGCCGCCAGGTCCTCCACGGGACGGGGGCTCCGTGCCGACGTGATCCGGGGACGGTCCCGCGGTCGTACGCCGGTCCGGGACGCGGGCGAGGGCGGCGCCGCGCCGACGGGCGGGGCGGGGGACTCGGGTCCGAGCCGGTCCCGCTGCCGCCAGGTCCTCCAGGGGACGGGGGCCGGGACGGTGGGGATCATCCCCGCGGATAGCGCGCCAGCCATGCCGGTGAGGCGCCCGCCGGGCTGTGCAGGGCCGGTCCCTGGGTCATCTCCATGGCGAAGTCGTCGGCGAGTTCCAGGATCGTGGGGCGGCCCTCCAGCTCGGCCAGCCAGTCCGGGGGCAGGGCCGTCTCGCCGTGCAGGGCGCCGAGCAGGCCGCCGGTGAGGGCGGCAGCGGCGGCGGAGGGGCCGTCCTGGTTCACGGCGAGGCACAGTCCGTGGCGGACGTCCTCGCCGACCAGGGCGCAGTACACGGCGGCCGCGAGCAGCCCGTCCGCGGAGCCGTCGGCCGCGAGTTCCTCGACCCGCGCGGGGGTGGGCATGCCCTGCCGTACGGCGCCCAGGGCGTGCTGCAAGGCGTCCGAGACGGGCTCGTGCCCGGGCCGCAGGGCGAGCAGGGCGAGCGCCCGCTGGACGGCCCCGTCGAGGCTCTCCCCGCAGGCCAGCCCGTGCACGATGACGGCGTACGCGCCCGCCGACAGGTAGGCGATCGGGTGGCCGTGGGTCTGCGTCGCGCACTCCACGGCGAGCTGTACGACGAGCTGTGGCTCCCAGCCGACGAGCAGCCCGAAGGGCGCGGAACGGGCGACGGCCTCGGGCCCGAGCTCGGCCGCGTTCTTGGGCGACTCCAGCGTGCCCATGGTGTCGTCGCCGAGGCCGATCAGGAGGGCGCGGGTCGGGTCGCGGCGGGCGTACAGCCACTCCTCGCGCGCCAGCCATCCGTCGTCCTTGCGGCGCTCGTCGGGTCCCCAGTCCCGCTGCGTGGTGGCCCAGCGCAGATACGCCCGGTGCAGGTCGGTGGGCGGGTGCCAGGCGCCGGTGTCCCGTCTGACCTGGGCTCTTATCAACCCGTCCACGGAGAAGAGGGTCAGCTGCGTGAGATGACTCACGGCGCCGCGCCGCCCGTGGCCGAACCCCAGGTCGACGAGGCCCTCCGCGCCGTACTGCTCCTGGATCTCCTCCAGCGCGAGCCCGTCGACCGGCGCGCCGAGGGCGTCCCCGACGGCCGCGCCGAGCAGGGTGCCGCGCACCCGGCTGCGGAAGTCCTGCTGTTCGGTACGGCCCCAGACGGCGCCGAGTGTCGCAACCACCAAGACCTCCCCGTGACAGCGTCCGTCGCACGACAGTTCGTCACTGTAATCGACCGGAGACGGTCGGTTCAGGGGGCGGATCGGTATGCGAGGTGTGACCGAAGTGACCAGGGATGGCCAGTTGTCCCGATTGCGTCGAGGCCGCGCCGGTCACTCCGCGTAACGCGCCCGTACCGCCTCGCGGGCCTCGGTGACCGCCGTCAGGCGAGGGGCGAGGCGGGTCCGGTCCGCGTCGGGGCTCTCCAGGATGGCGGTGAGGTAGGCGGCGACATGCGCCAGCTCGCCCCAGCCGGGCTCCATGGCCAGGAAGCCGGCCAGCCCTTGATCGGCTTCGGCCCACTCGGCGAGGGCGCAGGCGACGAAGCACCGCGCCTGAGCGCGTTCCGGCTCCCCCAGCTCATCGTCCTCGCGCACCAGCCTGGCCAGCTCCCGCCAGAGGGGTTGCGCGGCCCGCAGTCCCTCGGATCGGCTCACGGTCAGGGCCAGTTGGAAGGTGCCGGAGAGCGGCTCCGCCTCGCGCAGCCGTTCGGCGATCCGTCGCGCCTCGGCCCAGTGGCCGCCGTGACAGTGCACATCGATACGCAGATCGTCCAGTTCGGCGTCGGGTGCCCCGGACCGTTCCGCATCGGCCAGTCGGGCCGACGCCTCCTCCCAGCGGCCGCACAGCACCAGCACCTCGATGGCCGTGCTGCGGGCCCAGTCCGTCTCCGACTCCAGAGCGACACACCGGTCGAGGTCGGCGAGAGCCTGCTCGCCGCGCCCGATCGCCAGCAGGACGCGCGCCCGCTGGCCGTAGGCCCACCCGTGGTCCGGGGACAGCGCCACCGCGCGGTCCAGGTTCCGCAGGGCCTCCTCGTGGTTCTTCATGGCCCTGTGGGCCGCCCCGAGAGAGGCCCACGCGTGGTCGTAGTCCGGATCCTGTTCCAGTGCCCGGTGGAAGGCGGCGAGCGCCTCGTCGTAGCGGCCGGCGAGCCGGTAGGCATCGCCCAGCTCCCCCGCGGCCCAACCGTCCGTCGCGTCCACCTCGGCGGCGCGCCGAAGGTCCTCGAACCTGCCCTCCTGGTCCCCCAGTCCGTCGCGCACCCGGGCCCGCATCACCAGGGCCCAGGCGTAGTCCGGGGTCAGCTCGATGGCACGGTCCAGATCGGCCAGGGCCTCCTCGGGCCGGCCCAGCTGATGCCGGCACCAGCCCCGGCTCGCGAGTGCCGAGCTGTAGTCGGGCTGGAGGGCGATGGCGCGGCCGAGTTCGGTGACGGCCTCGTCGTACCGGCCCGCGAGACGATGGGCGTCACCGCGTTCCGACGCCACCCATGGACTGTCGGGCGCGAGAAGGGCCGCACGGTCGAGGTCCGCGAACGCCTTGTCCCACTCCCGCATGACGCGGTGCAGCCGAGCCCGGCGCACGAGCGGCCACAGGCGGTCCCCGTCGAGGCGCACCGCCTGGTCGAGGTCGGCGAGCGCCGCGTCGTACTGCCCGAGTTCCTGCCGGCACACCGCTCTGGCGGTCAGAAACGCGGGATCGGTCGGGTCGAGGGCGATGGCCCGGTCGAAGTCGGCGACGGCTTCCTCGAAGCGGCCCGCCATCCGAAGGGTCTGCGCCCGCTCGGCGATGATCCACTCGTCGTCGTCGGTCAGCTCGTCCGCACGGTCGAAGGCGGCCAGCGCCGCCGGGAAGTCACCGAGGGACCGGTGGGCGAGACCGCGGCCGACGTAGGCCGGGGCCAGCTCCGGATCGAGCGCGATCGCCCGGTCGGAATCAGCCAGGGACAGCTCGTACTTTCCCTCGTCGCGCAGCTCCCTGGCCCGGAAGGAGTACGCGACCGCCCGCCCGTCCGGGTCGGGCCCGGGGCGGGACAGCACCAGGTCCGCCACCTTGGTCATCGCCGTCGCGTCGTCCGCGAGCGCCTCGCGCAGCAGTCGGCCCCAGTCGCGCAGGGCGCGGTCGCCCGTCGCGTCGCCCGCCTCCGCCAGCATCCGCGCCCAGCGGCGGCCGGCCGCCTCGTCGGCGCCGCAGACCCACACCAGATCCCGCAGCGCCCCGCCGAGCGCCGCGCGCGGGCGGGCGCACAGCAGGTGGTACGTCTCCTCCAGCCGCAGCTCCCGCCACGGCTCGTCCATCCATTCCAGATAGGCGCCCAGGCCGTTCGCCGCTTCCTCGCGCCAGCGGCCGAAGACATCCGCGAGCCGCTCGTGGCGCTCGGTCCAGCCTCGCGGAGAGCGCCGCCGCTGCAACCGGAGCATCGGCTCACGCACCAGGTCGTGATACCGCAGCCGGTCTCCGCGGTCGTCCACGAACGCGAGGCTCCGCAGCCAGCCGAAGAGGGTGTCCACGTCGTCGTCCGGGCATTCCACGGCCGCCCGGAAGACGTCGACGTCAAGGCGGCGGGGCAGCGCGCACGCGAGGGCCACCGCCTTGCGTACCGGGTCCTGCTCCCACTTCAGGAAGCGTTCGACGGCCGTGGCGCTGGGGTCGCCCACGTCGTCCGGGCCGGTGGGCCGCTGCTCGGCCAGGGTCGAGACCAGCACGGGCAGTCCGCCGGTGAGGCGGAGCACCTCCTCCACGACCGGCTCGGCCACCACCCCCCGGTCCGCGAGCAGCCCGCGCGCCTCCGCCTCCGTGAACGGGCCGAGCGGAGCATCGGTCATGAAGTCGACGAAGCCGCCCCAGCGGGCGGTGTCGAAGGGGTGCTGGCCGGCGGTGACCACGACGACCGTGGCCGGCAGCGTGCCGTGCCGGTCCGTGGTCATCACCTCGTGCAGCCAGGCGTCCAGGAACGGGCCGGTGCGTTCGTACGTGTCGAAGAACAGGACGACCCAGGGCGCCGCCGATGCCGCGTCGGACAGCTCGGTGAGCAGCGCCGGGGTGAGCACGCGCTCCGGTGACAGCACCAGCTGTACGTCGTCCTGGTTGCGGAAGCGGGAGCTGAGCCCCGCCCGCAGCCGCTCGGCGCCCTGCGCGAGTTGGGCCGCGTCCAGCGCCCCGGCGAAGGCGCCGACCCCCGGCACCATGCCCAGCCCCACCAGTCCGGCACGCATCACCGCCGTACTGCCGGCCG
The DNA here is from genome assembly GCF_001270495.1 of Streptomyces viridochromogenes. Lineage (GTDB taxonomy): Bacteria > Actinomycetota > Actinomycetes > Streptomycetales > Streptomycetaceae > Streptomyces > Streptomyces viridochromogenes_A. The sequence continues at coordinate 157,906 of NZ_LGUR01000219.1, read as the reverse complement.
ACGGGGCCTGCGGCTCCGGCTCCAGCGCGGCGACGGCGGCCTCCGCCTCATGCCGTCGTTCCCGATGGGCGGCGAGCAGCCGGTCGAGTTCCTTGAACCTGTGTCCCTGCGCGGCGAACTGACGGCTGATCGCCGCCATCGCCTCGGGCACGCTGCCGACGGTCTCGTCGACGTAGGCGGTCAGCGCCCCCTTCTCCCGGGCCAGCTGCTCCAGCTCCCGCACCAGGAAGGTCTTCCCGACCCCGGCGTTGCCGTGCACGTGGAACAGGAACCGGTGCCGCTCGTCCTCCGGGGGCACCTCGAAGTTCTCCCGGAACGCGGCCCGTTCGGCTCCCCGGCCCACGAACCCGGCCCGCCTGCGCTGCCGGATCAGCTCCTGCATCGACGGCCGCGCCTGCGCCATCCCGGATCCCCTCTCCTCCGCCGACCGGCTCGCCTCATTCTGACTGGCTCAATGAGTTCCGAACACGGCGGCCGCACAGGGAAGATGACCATCATGCCTACGAGACCCCCACGCACCGCACTCCATCTCGCCACCACCCTCCTCACCGGGACCGTGGCCCTCTACATCGCCCTCGTCGCCTTCGGCAACATCACCGACTTCGGCACCAACCAGCAGTTCGTACGGCACGTCCTGGCCATGGACACGACGTTCAAGGACGACGACCTGATGTGGAGAGCCATCACCAGCAAGGGACTTCAGGACGCGGCGTACGTCGCGATCATCGTCTGGGAGACCGTCGCCGCCCTCGTCCTCATACTCGGCACCTGGTTGTGGTTCCGCCGCGACGACCTGCGCGCGCGCCGCTTCTCGACCTACGGCCTGCTGATGCTGATGCTCCTGTTCGGCGCCGGGTTCATCGCGATCGGCGGGGAGTGGTTCGCCATGTGGCAGTCGGGGGACTGGAACGGACTCGACGCGGCGACCCGGGTGTTCCTGTTCAGCGGCGTCGTACTGATCGTCAACCACCTGCCGTCCGGGCAGGCACGGCAGACCGACGCCGCCTGACCCGTACCCGTGTCAGTGGCGCAGGGCCCACTTCTGGACCGCCTCCAGCGGGCCCGTCGGGAAGCGCCGCAGCCACAGCGTGGAGCCCGCCATCAGGACCGCGCAGATCGCGGCCCACAGTCCCACAACCCACCAGGGGCCGGTGTCGCCGAACCGTTCGGCCAGGCCCAGCCCGATGCCGTAGCAGACGAGCACGCACAGCACGTTCTGGAGGACGTAGCCGGACAGGGCGGTGCGTCCGACGGAGGTCAGGCCCGTCATCAGCGGGCCCGGCCGCCGTACCCGGTCCACCACGACACCGATCAGGCCGATGTACCCGACGGCCAGCAGCGGGGCGGTGCCGTACCTGGCCAGGACGAACAGGTCGGGGCCGCCCAGGGTTGCCGCCACGTTGAGCGGCAGCCCCAGGCCCAGCCCCCACGCCAGCAGACGGGAGCGCAGCCGGCGCCCCGTCTCGTCCGCGCCGAACGCTCCGGCCCGGAACAGCCGTACGCCCAGCAGGAAGAGGAAGACCAGGAGGAAGAAGGTCAGTACCGGCTCCATGCGGAGCGCGACCGCGTTCTCCAGGCGGAAGGCGATCTGGTCCAGGTAGCCGCCGTGCGCGTACAGGTCGACGACCTCCGGGGAGACGGTGCCGCCGTCGTCGGTGTCCGGTGAGGTCAGCAGGGCCGCAGTCAGCAGTCCGAGCAGCGTCAGGTGCAGGCCCGCCGCCCACCACATCACCCGTCGCTGGGCCCGTTCCGAGCGGGTCAGCAGCCAGGCGACGAGGAGCGCGGTGACCGCGTACCCCATCAGTACGTCCCAGGCGAAGACCAGCACGAAGTGCACCGTGCCCTCGCCGAACAGGAACAGCGCCCGCCACCGGTAGCGCCCCGGCCAGGGCTGCCCGCGCCGCGCCGCCGAGGCGTACTGGATGGCCAGGCCGACGCCGAACAGGATCGTCAGCAGCGACAGGAACTTGCCGTTCGCCAGCACACTGAAGGTGACTTCGACGGCTCCCGTGGACGATCCGGACGCCAGGGCTCCCCACTCGGCGCCGGGACCGGTGAAGATCCATACGTTCGTCATCAGGGTGCCCAGGATGGCCGCCCCGCGCAGTACGTCGAGGAGGGGGAGCCGTCGTCCGGTGGGCGGGGGATCCAGTGCCTGCGGGACTCGCGCGTCCGTGTGCGTCATGGATTCATCGTCACGGCGGCAACGGCCCGAATCGTCGTGAGCGAAGTCGAACCTGCCCTACATCGAAGGATGCAGCGGACCGCTACCCGACCACGACCACAGTCGTACCTGTCTCCCCGAACGTCCACAACGCCTCCCCGTCGGCCGCGCGCATCCGGACCCCGCCGGTCTGCTTGCCCTCGGCGGGCGGGGGCGAGGAGCCGTCCACGGCGTTGGAGAAGGCGATGGAGACACCGGACTTCGCGGCGAAGTAGATGATGTTCTCGATCTGCACGCCGTCCGAGCCCGTGGTGGCCATGTTGCGCGACGACACCGCGTAGGTGCCGGGGTCCGGGCTCACCGTGCCCGGCCAGACGGTGAAGGTACGGCGGGCCGCGTCGCTCGCGTCGACCAGCCAGACCCGCTTCTGGCCGAGGGAGTAGACGACCCGGCGTCCCGTGCCCGAGCCCTCCGGCACGGCGGCGGGTGCGGTGGACTTCGACGGGGCGGGGCTCGCCCCCGCCGACGCGCTCGGGCGGGCCGCCGTCGCTGTCGGGTGCGGCCCCTTGTCGGCCTGCACGGCGAGAAGGGTGACGGCGGCTATCGCGCCCACCGTCAGACCGGTCACCCAGACCTTGGGAGCAGGCACGGGCACGCATCTCCTCAGCTACGGAACCCCTCCGGCGGGGGTCGGATCATCGTACCGACCCCCGCGGCGGAGTCCTTCTCAGTCCAGCACCGGCAACAACTCCGGCAGATGCCCGTCCGAGGCCGCCGCCGCCCGCTGCCGCTCCTGCGGCACCTCGCCGTACAGCGTCGTCCGGGGCTTCGCCGGACGGCCGGCCACCTCGGCGACAGCCACCAGGTCGCGTACCGACTTGTAGGAGCCGTACGACGAACCCGCCATCCGCGAGATCGTCTCCTCCATCAGCGTGCCGCCGAGGTCGTTGGCCCCGGAGCGGAGCATCTCCGCCGCGCCCTCCGTGCCCAGCTTGACCCAGCTGGTCTGGATGTTGGGGATGTGCGGGTGCAGCAGGAGACGGGCCATCGCCGTCACCGCCCTGTTGTCGCGGATCGTCGGGCCGGGCCGCGCGATGCCCGCCAGGTACACCGGGGCGTTGGTGTGGATGAACGGCAGCGTGACGAACTCCGTGAAGCCACCGGTGCGTTGCTGGATGCCGGCCAGGGTGCGCAGATGGCCGAGCCAGTGGCGGGGCTGGTCGACGTGGCCGTACATCATCGTCGACGAGGACCGGATGCCGAGCTCGTGCGCGGTCGTCACCACCTCGATCCACGTCGCCGTCGGCAGCTTGCCCTTGGTCAGGACCCAGCGGACCTCGTCGTCGAGGATCTCGGCGGCGGTACCGGGGATGGAGTCCAGGCCGGCCTCCTTGGCCGCCGTGAGCCATTCCCTGATCGACATGCCGGTGCGGGTGGCGCCGTTGACGACCTCCATCGGGGAGAAGGCGTGGACGTGCATGCCGGGGACGCGGGACTTCACGGCCCGTGCGATGTCGAAGTACGCCGTTCCCGGCAGGTCCGGGTGGATGCCGCCCTGCATGCAGACCTCCACCGCGCCCACGTCCCAGGCCTGTTGGGCGCGGTCGGCGACCTGGTCCAGGGAGAGGGTGTAGGCGTCCGCATCCGTCCTGCGCTGCGCGAAGGCACAGAAGCGGCAGCCGGTGTAGCAGACGTTGGTGAAGTTGATGTTCCGCGTGACGATGTACGTGACGTCGTCGCCGACCACCGACTTGCGGACGTCGTCGGCGATACGGGTGAGCGCGTCCAGCGCCGGGCCGTCCGCGTGCAGCAGCGCCAGCGCTTCCTCGTCGGTCAGCCGGGTCGGGTCGTCGGCGGCGGCCCGCAGCGCCTGGCGGACGTCCGTGTCGATGCGCTCCGGCGCCATGCCGGGCGCGGCGGCCTCACGCAGGGCGCCCCAGTCGCCGTACACCTCGTCGAAGTCGTCGCGCCGGTCGGACGTACGGCCCTCGGTGTCGATGGCGGAGTGCAGATCCGTACGGCCGGAGGCGACGAACGCCTCCTCGGGCTCCTGCCACGGATGCCCCTCGACGACGGCGTCCGGACGCGCGAGGCCCGTCTCCGGGTCGGCGAGCGCCCGTACGTGCGGGAGCAGCCGCGGATCGAGCCAGGGCTCACCGCGCCGCACGAACTCCGGGTAGACGCACAGCCGTTCGCGCAGCTCGAAGCCCGCCGCCTTGGACCGCTCGGCCAGCTCCTCGATCTGCGGCCAGGGCCGCTCGGGGTTCACATGGTCGATGGTCAGCGGGGAGACCCCGCCCCAGTCGTCGATACCGGCCCGGATCAGCCGCTCGTACTCGCTGTCGACCAGGTTGGGCGGGGCCTGGAGGCAGGCGCTCGGACCCATGATGTGCCGGGCGACGGCGACCGTGGCGACCAGCTCGTCGAGCTCCGCGTCCGGCATGCCGCGCATCGCGGTGTCCGGCTTGGCGCGGAAGTTCTGGATGATCAGTTCCTGGATGCCGTGGTAGGCCCGGGACACCTTCCGGAGCGCGAAGAGGGACTCGGCCCGCTCCTCGTACGTCTCGCCGATGCCGATGAGGATCCCGGAGGTGAAGGGGACGGAGGAACGCCCCGCGTCCTCCAGCACCCGCAGCCGTACGGCGGGCTCCTTGTCCGGGGAGCCGTGGTGCGGGCCGCCGGGCTCGGACCACAGGCGGGTGGCGGTCGTCTCCAGCATCATGCCCATGGACGGGGCGACGGGCTTGAGCCGCTGGAAGTCGGTCCAGGACATGACGCCGGGGTTGAGGTGCGGGAGAAGCCCCGTCTCCTCCAGGATGCGGACGGAGATGGCGCGGACGTAGGCGATGGTGTCGTCGTAGCCGTGCGCGTCGAGCCACTCCCTGGCCTCCGGCCACCGCTCCTCCGGCTTGTCGCCGAGGGTGATGAGGGCTTCCTTGCAGCCGAGGGCGGCGCCCTTGCGGGCGACGTCGAGGACCTCGTCCGGCGACATGAACATCCCGTGCCCGGCGCGGCGCAGCTTGCCCGGGACGGTGACGAAGGTGCAGTAGTGGCACTTGTCCCGGCACAGCCGGGTGAGGGGGATGAAGACGCTCTTCGAGTACGTGATGACGCCGGTCCGGCCCGCCGCCGCCAGGCCGGCGTCCCGCACCCGGGCCGCCGACGCGACGAGGTCGTCGAGCGCCTCGCCGCGGGCCTGGAGCAGGACGGCCGCCTCGGAGACGTCGAGGGCGACGCCGTCCCGGGCGCGTTTGAGGGCGCGACGCATGGAGTTCTCGGTCGGGCCAGGTGTCGAGCCGGTTCCGGGGGTCGCGGGAGTCGTCATTCTTTGAGCATACGTTCGAGGTCCGGGGGGTCGGGGGCGGTCCTGGGTGGTGCGATTCGTTGCCGGGTGCGGGTGCGTTGTGGCTGGTCGCGCCCACGCGGCGGAGCCGCATATCGATACGGCCCCGCGCCCCTGAACGTCGGCTGGACTGCCCGTGGCCTACAAGTACTCGGCGTAGTCGTCCAGTACCCGCAAGACCTCCGCCTCCCCCGCCGGAGGCAGCTGCACCACGACCTCCTCGATGCCCAGGTCCGCGTAGTGCGCGAGCTTGCCGCCGCTGGGGTACACCGCATACGGCACGACCTGAAGCGCGTCGGGATCCCGCCCCGCGTCGGCCCAAACCGCCCGCAGACGAGGAAGACTTTCGGACAACCCGCGCCCGCCGATCGGCAGCCACCCGTCGGCGTACTCGCTGATGTGCGTGAACAGCTTCGGTCCGGCGGCGCCGCCGATGAGGGTGCGCGGGCCGTTGACCTTCGGCCCGCGCGGCTTCTGCACCGGCTTGGGGAAGGCGAAGCTGGCCCGTACCGACCCGAACTCGCCCTCGTAGGCGGTGGGTTCGTCCGTCCACAGTGCCCGCATCAGGCTCATCCGGTCCCGGACCAGCTCACGCCGCGTCCGCCAGTCCACCCCGTGGTCCGCGGCCTCCTCGACGTTCCAGCCGAAGCCGAGGCCGAGGGTGAAGCGCCCGCCCGACAGGTGGTCCAGCGTCGCGATCTGCTTGGCCAGGTCGATCGGGTCGTGCTGGGCGACCAGCGTGATGCCGGTGCCGAGACCGAGCCGTTCGGTGACGGCGGCGGCCTGGCCGAGGGTGACGAAGGGGTCGAGGGTACGGCCGTACTCGGGAGGGAGGTCGCCGCCGGCCGGGTACGGGGTGGTCCGCTCGACGGGGATGTGGGTGTGCTCGGGCAGATACAGCCCGGCGAACCCTCGCTGCTCCAGCTCACGGGCGAGCCGGATCGGGGTGATGGTCTCGTCGGTGAGGAAGATCGTGACGGAGATGCGCATGAGTGCATCTGTACCGCGCGACCACCCCGATGTCCATACCGACCAGTCGGCACAGTTCCGTCGGCCACCGGGTGCCGGGTCGGCCACCGCTCGACTGCCGATTGTCTGCCGATTCCCTTCCCTTGTACGGCAGTTCACGGCTGAATACGAGAGTTGCACGCACCACCACTGCACCACCCACGCCCTGTCCTTCACGACGACCTGGGGAGCAGCAGCATGTGCGAGGAACACAACGCGGGCCTGGGAAGACGCGCGCTGTTCGTGACGGGCGCCGCCGCCGCGCTTACGTTGGGAAGCGTGACCTTCGCTTCAGGCGCCGACGGCAACCGGGACGCGGAGACCCGCACGGTGCGGGGCACCCTGCCGCCCGGGTCCCCCGACTTCGTGTACGTGCCGGTCGAAGTGCCGTCCGGGGTACGGGAGATCAAGGTCTCCTACACCTACGAGAAGCCGTCCGTCCCGGCCGGCACCGCGGGCAACGCCCTCGACATCGGCATCTTCGACTGGCGCGGCACCGAGCTCGGCGGCCGTGGCTTCCGGGGCTGGTCGGGCGGGGCGCGCACCGAGTTCTTCCTCCGGGCGGACGAAGCGACGCCGGGCTACGTCCCGGGCCCGGTGCGCGAGGGCACGTGGCACATCGCGCTGGGCCCCTATACGGTGGCACCGCAGGGCCTGCCGTACGAGATCACCATCACGCTGACCTACGGCGAGCCCGGCGAGGCCGTCGAGCCGACGTACCCCCCGGACCGGGCGAAGGGCCGGGGCCGTGCCTGGTACCGGGGCGACTGTCACCTCCACTCCTGGCACTCCGACGGCCGCCGAACGCTCGCCGAGATCGCGGCGCTGGCGCGGGCGGCGGGCCTGGACTTCATCAACAGCTCGGAGCACAACACCCACTCGGCGCACGCGCACTGGGCGTCCGAGGCGGGCGACGACCTCCTGATCATGCTGGGCGAGGAGGTCACGACACGGAACGGCCACGTGGTGGCGCTCGGCACCGACCCCGGCACCTTCGTCGACTGGCGCTACCGTGCCCGGGACAACCGCTTCGGCCGTTTCGCCCGCCAGATCCGCAGGTCCGGCGGCCTCGTCGTCCCCGCCCACCCGCACTCCACGTGCGTCGGCTGCAACTGGAAGTTCGGCTTCGGCGAGGCGGACGCGGTCGAGGTGTGGAACGGGCCCTACACGCCGGACGACGAAGTGACCCTGGCGGACTGGGACAGCATGCTGGTGGCCTCGGTGCGCGAAGGCCGTGACTGGATCCCGGCCATGGGCAACAGCGACGCCCACCGCGACCCCGACCCGGTCGGCAGCCCGCAGACGGTGGTCCTGGCGGACGACCTGACGCGGGAGGCCATCCAGGAAGGCATCAGGGCGGGCCGGTCGTACGTCGCCGAGTCGAAGAACGTCTCCCTGACCTTCGGCGTGTCCGGCGGCAAGGGCGAACACGCCGGCATCGGCGAGCGCCTGAAGGTCGACCGGAACACGCCGGTGACGGTCCGCCTGGAAGCCTCGGGTGCCCCCCGCTGCACGGTCCGCTTCGTGACCGACCAGGGCGTCCTGTTCACCAGCCCGCCGCTGCCGGTGGCCGGGTCGGGGGTCGTGGAGTGGCGCACGACGCCCTCGTACGCGGCCTACGTCCGGGCGGAGTTGCGGCACGAGGCGGCGGTGGGGCCGCTGCCGGGGGCGTTGGCGGCGTTCACCAATCCGATCTTCCTGGGGCGTTCGTAGGGTCGCCGACAGCGGCCGTCAGGGGTTGGTCCCGTCCGCCAGGTCCGCGACCACCGCCGCGTGATCCGACGGCCACACCCCGTCGACCGGCCCGTACCCCGCCCGCCGGACGCCCCGCACATGCCCCAGCCCACCCGTCCCGGGCGGCCCGACGTGGATGTAGTCGATCCGCACGCCCGGTTCCAGGCCGGCCGCGACGTAGGGGTTCGCTCGGTCCCAGGTGACGGAGGGGGCGTTCGGGTCGGCGTACTGCCAGGCGTCGAAGAAGACCTGGCCACGACCCGCATCGGCAGCCACCCGCTCTCGTCATGCCGCGTGGGGGACCATTGAAGCAACAGTTCGACCGTCGCGCCGTGACACCCGCATGAGATCCACGAGACTCACGAGATACCCGAGATACCCGGGGTATCCGAGGTATCCGAGGTATCCGAGACAGGAGCCCCGCAGACATGTCCCGCCTCGCCGACTTCAGGTTCCGCGCCGCCACCACGTTCCAGCGCCATGTCGGCAATCCCGTACTCCGCCGCCTCCCCCTCCAGACGGTTCTGGAGACCACGGGCCGCGTCTCGGGGCAGCCCCGGCAGACGCCGGTGGGCGGTCGCCGGGTGGGTGGCTCGTTCTGGCTGGTCTCGGAGTTCGGGGACAAGTCCCAGTACGTCCGCAACATCAGGGCCGATCCGCGGGTACGGGTACGGATCAGGGGGCGCTGGCACACCGGCACGGCACACCTGCTCCCGGACGACGACCCGATCGCCCGCCTGCGCGGCCTGCCCCGCCTCAACAGCGCCGGGGTGCGGGCCTTCGGCACGCGCCTGCTGACGATCCGGGTGGACCTCACCGACTGACGCGTACGGCGCGGATCAGACGGCCGCCGCCCGCTCGCCCAGCTCCGTCAGCAACCGTGCGACATCCTCCGGCGCCCGCAGCGTCGGGAAGTGGTCGCAGTCGGGGTGACGGACCAGCCGGCAACCGGGGATCCGGGCCGCCATCTCCTCGTTGCAGCGAATCACCTCGGGCTGGTCCTTCTCCCCGAGGAGGAGCGCGCAGGGGAGGTCGAGCTCGCCCAGCCGGTCGAAGGCCGGGGCGCCCGGGACCTCGTGGCCGTATGTCGTGAACCAGGCGGGGATCGCGGCTCGGACCAGTGCCTCGGCCTCGGTGTCGGGATGCGGGCCCGCCCCGCCCCACAGGCGCAGCGCCAGCGCGACCAGGCCGTCCATGTCACCGGCCGTGGCCAGCTGCCCGATCTCCTCCATCACCTCCGCCGACTCCAGGCCGTCATAGCCGTTGACGCCGGGAACCAGCAGGCCAAGGGCGGCCACCCGGGCGGGGTCGTTCAGCGCCAGGTCGACGACCGTCCTGCCGCCCATGCTGGAGCCGACCAGGACGACCCGATCCAGCTCGAAGTGGTCCAGGACGCTCCTGAGGTCGTCGGCCTGGGTGTAGGAGACGGTGGGCTTCGGTGAACGCCCGAAACCCCGGGCGTCGTACCGGATCACCCGGTGGCGTGCGGTCAGGCCGGGCAGTACCGGGTCCCACATGCGGGAGTCCCCGACACCCGCGTGCAGCAACACCAAGGGCAGCCCGGCAGCGGCCTCCCCCGCCAACCCGTCCGTCCCCGTGTCGTCCGCCCAGAGCTCGCCGCCCTTGACCTGCACCGTGTGTCCCATACGGGCACTGTGCCCGCCTCGCCCTCCCACCGACAGCCACCGGTCGGTCAATCCCCGCGGCTCACCCCGGCCACACGATCGCCTGCACCTCGCTGTACGCGTGCAGCGCGTACGAGCCGACGTCCCGCCCCACCCCGCTCTTCTTGAACCCTCCGAACGGCGCCTCCATGTTGCGGCCGACGGTGTTGACGCCGACGCCGCCGGCCCGCAGCCGCCGCGCCACCCGGAAGGCGCGGGCCACGTCGCCGGACCAGACGTAGTCGATCAGGCCGTAGTCCGTGTCGTTGGCGAGGGCGATGCCCTCTTCCTCCTCCTCGAAGGGGATGACGGCGACGACCGGCCCGAAGATCTCCTCCCGGGCGACCCGCATGTCGTTGGTGCAGTCCGCGAGGAGGGTGGGGGCGACGTAGAAGCCCTTCTCGTACGGCGGCCGTTCACCACCCGCCACCACCACCGCGCCTTCCTTCCGGCCCGTCTCCACATACGCCTCGACCCGGTCCCGGTGCTCCGCCGAGATCACCGGCCCGACGATCGTGGACGCCGCACGCGGATCCCCGACCTTCAACCGCCCGGCGTACGCGGCCAGTTGCTCGACCAGCCGGTCGTACACGCCCCGCTGGGCCAGCACCCGCGTCGGCGCCGTGCAGATCTGCCCGCTGTAGAAGGAGAACGTCGTCCCGATCCCGGCCACCGCCGACCCGAGGTCCGCGTCGTCGAGGACGACCGCCGCGCCCTTCCCTCCCAACTCCATCAACTGGCGTTTCATGTCCCGCCCGCACACCTCGGCGATGCGCTGTCCGACGGCCGTGGAGCCGGTGAAGCTCACCATGTCGACGTCCGGTGAGGAAACGGCCGCCTCGCCGACCTCCACCGCCCGCCCGGAGACCACGTTCACGACCCCCGCCGGGGCCCCGGCCGCCTCCAGTGCCTCCGCCATCCGGTAGACCGACAGCGGGTCCTGCGGCGCCGGTTTCACGACGACCGTGTTGCCCATGGCCAGCGCGGGGGCGATCTTGCCCGCCGGGTTGGCCCAGGGGTTGTTGTACGAGGTGACGCAGGTGACGACCCCGACGGCCTGACGGACGGCCAAGGCCCCCATCACCCCCGCCTTCCCCATCGGCCCGGCCTCGTTGATCTGCGGCGGGATCGCCCACTCGGCGGGCTCCACGCGCGCGTACCGCCGGAACCGGGCCGCCCCGACACCGACCTGCATGCCCCGCGCCGTCCCCGTGGTCGCACCGGTCTCGGCCTGGGCCAGCTCGGCGTACGGCACGAGGTGGCCGTGGATGATGTCCGCGGCCCGCGCCAGCACGGCCGCCCGCGCCTCCGGCGTCGTACGCGACCACGGCCCGAAGGCCTCGCGGGCCGCGGCGCAGGCCGCGTGCACCTGATCCCGCGAGGCCTCCGGAGCCCACCCGACGGTCTCCTCGGAGGCCGGGTCGATCACGGCGTAATGGCCGCCGTCCGGCTCGACCCACGCACCACCGACGAACAACCGCTGCCGATCAGGCCCTTTCGAGCTCACCTGGTGGCCACCGTCCTGGTGTCCCGCCCGGACCGCAGCACCCGCCCCGGCACGGCCCCGGTCACCACGTCGTCCCGGATCGCCTCGACGCCGTTGACCCAGACCGCCCGCACCCCGATCGCCCTGGAGTCCAGCCGCGGACTGTCACCCGGCAGGTCGTGCACCAGGGTGGCCGTGCCGGCGTCGATCCGCTCCGGGTCGAAGAGCACCAGGTCGGCATGGAAGCCCTCGGCCACCCTCCCCCGCTCACGCAGCCCGAACAGCCGCGCCGGGTCGTCGGTCAGCATCTTCACGGCCTGCTCGAGCCCGACCAGCTTCCGGCCGCGCAGACAGTCCCCGAGGAACCGGGTCGTGTACGGCGCCCCGCACATCCGGTCCAGATGCGCCCCGGCGTCGGATCCACCGAGCAGCACGTCCTCGTGCTGCCAGGTCTCGGCGCGCAGGGTCCAGGACGCGGGGTCGTTGTCGGTGGGCATGGGCCACAGGACGGTCCGCAGCTCGTCGGCGGCGCAGATCTCGACCAGGCACTGGAAGGGTTCCTGACCGCGCTCGCGGGCGATGTCCTCCACGACCCGCCCGCTCAGACCCCGGTTCGCCTCGCTGTACGTGTCCCCGATGACGTACCGCCCGAAGTTCGTCAGCCGCCGGAAGACGCCCGCCTCCTTGGCGGTGGCGTGCCTGAGCAGCTCGGCCTGTACGTCCGGTTCGCGCAGCCTGGCGATCCGCTCGGGCACGGGCAGCCCGAGGACGGGCCCCCACCCGGGGATGAGGTTCAGGGCGCAGAAGGTGCCCAGGGACATGTTCATCGGGGTGAGGATCGGCATGGTGAGGGCCACCACCCGGCCGCCCGCCTTCCGGGCCTGCTCACTCGCGAGCAGCTGCCGCGGCACCCGCTCCGGAACGGCCGAGTCGATGGTGAGCACGTTCCAGTTGAGCGGCCGCCCCGCAGCGGCGCTCATCTCCACGAACAGCTCGATCTCGGCATCGCTGAACTGGTCCAGACACCCCGCGACGATCGCCTCGATCTGCGTCCCCTCGTGCTCCCCGACCGCCCGCGCCATCGCCAGCAGCTCGCCCGGCTCGGCGTGCCGGGAGGCCACCGGCTTCCCGTCCCCGTCGGAGTGACTGGACGACTGCGTGGTGGAGAACCCCCAGGCACCGGCGTCCATGGCATCGTGCAACAGCCGTACGATCTCGGCGAGTTGCTCAGCACTCGGCTGCCCGCCGATCGCCTCCGGCCCCATCACATGCCGCCGCAACGCACAGTGCCCCACCATGAACCCCGCGTTGACGGCGATCCGCCCCTCAAGGGCATCGAGATACTCCCCGAAGGACCGCCACGACCAAGGCGCCCCCTCCTCCAACGCCACCAGCGACATCCCCTCGACCTTGGACATCATGCGGCGGGTGTAGTCGGCGTCCTCGGGACGGGCGGGATTGAGCGGCGCGAGCGTGAACCCGCAGTTCCCGGCGGCGACGGTGGTCACGCCGTGATTGAGGGAGGGGGTGGCGTACGGGTCCCAGAAGAGCTGGGCGTCGTAGTGGGTGTGCGGGTCGACGAATCCGGGGGCGAGGACGAGTCCGGTGGCGTCCTCGCTGGACCGGCTCTGCTCGGTGATGGTGCCGAGCACGGCTATCCGACCGTCCCGTATCCCGACGTCGGCGGTGTACGCCGGCGCACCCGTCCCATCGACAACGGACGCGCCTTTGATGACGTGATCGAGCATGAACGCTGCCTCCATGAACTCCGGCCCGACCTGCCTACCTAGGGGCGCGGGGAACTGCGCGACCAGCCACAACGCATCCCGCACCCCGCAACGGCGATCAAGCGGCACCCCGGAACCGCGAAGTCCGATGCACAGGATCCGTATCGATCTTCGGAATCACGTGCTCCCCGATCAACCGAATCGTCCGCAACGTCTCCTCCTTCGGGACCCCCACCGGCAACCCGAAACTCAACTGATCCGCCCCGGCCTGCTCCCACCGCTTGCACTGCGTGAGCACCTCGTCCGGATCCCCGCAGATCAGCAACTCCTCCTCGATCAGCAGCTCCACGAACTCCGGCGTGTACGGGGGCAACGTCTCCGGCCACACCGGGAACCCCTCGGGACGGGGAAACGTGTCGTGGTACCGGAACACCAGCGACGGCAGATAGTGCAGCCCACCCCGCACCGCGGTCTCGATCGCCTCGGCGTGCGTAGGCGCGCAGATCGCCGTCGTCGTCACCATCACGTTGTCGTTGACGAAGTCCCCGATCGGCTCGGCGTTCACGACCGCCGTCTTGTACTGCTCCAGCACCCACTCCATGTCAGCGACCTTCTGCACGCTGAACCCGAGCACCCCGAGCCCCTTCTTCGCGGCCATCGCGTACGACGGCGGCGACCCTGCGGCGTACCACATCGCGGGGTGCGACTTCCCGTACGGCTTGGGCAGCACCTTGCGCGGCGGCAGCGACCAGTGCTTGCCCTGGAAGCCCACGTACTCGTCCTGGAGCCACATCTTGGGGAACTCGGCGATGGTCTCTTCCCAGATCTCCTTGGTGAAGTTCATGTCGGTGATCCCGGGGAGGAAGCCGAGGATCTCGTGCGAGCCGGCACCGCGACCCGACCCGAACTCGAAGCGGTTCTGCGAGAGATGGTCGAGCATGGCCACCTTCTCGGCGACCTTCACGGGGTGGTTGACCTGGGCGAGCGGGTTGAAGATGCCGGATCCCAGGTGGATCCGCTCCGTCGCGTGGGCCAGATAGCCCAGGTACACGTCGTTGGCGGAGAGGTGCGAGTACTCCTCCAGGAAGTGGTGCTCCGACGCCCAGGCGTACTTGAAGCCCGACTTGTCCGCCTGGATGACGTACTCGGTCTCCTCCATCAGCGCCTTGTGCTCGGCGAGCGGGTCGGTCTCGGCGCGCTTGCCCACGTATCCCTGTACAAAGAGCCCGAATTCCAAGGAGGTTCACCGTCCCCAGTAGTTTCTGACGCTTCGTCAGATTGGCGATCTGCCGCCGACTGTGGCACCGGGCGCACGGATGGTCAATAGTTGACGGCCAGTCAGATAACTGAGACGCCGGCCAGCCAGCCCCCGTCGATCACGAACGGCTGCCCGGTGATGTACGAGGAGTCCTCCGACGTCAGAAACAGCGCGAGGCGCGCCACCTCCTCCGGCTTCCCGATCCGGCCGAGCGGTACGAGCTTGCGGTACAGCCCGTCGAGGGCCCGCGACGTCTCCTCCGCGTCGGCGGCCGGGTCCAGCCGGGCCGGGTTGGACATCGCGGTGTCGATGGCGCCGGGGCACATGGCGTTGACGCGTATGCGCCGGGAGGCCAGCTCCAGGGCGGCGACGCGGGTCAGGCCGAGGATGGCGTGCTTGGTGGCGGCGTACGCCCCGACGGCCGCCATGCCGGTCACGGCGGTGTACGAGGCGGTGTTCACGATCGTGCCGCCGTCCGCCATCTCGGCCGCCACCGTCTTGACGCCGAGGAAGCAACCGACCTGGTTGACCCGTACGACCTGCATGAACTCGTCGAGGGGCGTGTCGGTGAGGGAGTTGAAGCGCAGGATGCCGGCGTTGTTGACGAGGCCGTCCACCCGGCCGTAGGTCTCGCGCGCGGCGGCGACGGCGGCGTGCCAGTCGGCCTCCTGACTCACATCGAGGTGGACGTACAGCGCACCGATCTCCTTGGCGAGGGCTTCGCCCCGGTCGTCGAGCACATCCGCCACGACGACCTTCGCCCCCTCCGCGACGAAGAGACGCGCCTCCTGCTCGCCCTGCCCGCGCGCCGCCCCGGTGACGATGACGACCCGTCCGTCGAGCTTGCCCATTACGGCCCCCTGCACATGGTGGACACGGTGGACTCAGTATCGTAACGGCATACCTGACGATGCGTCAGATGCAGGTTCGCCGGCGTTGCTGAGGCGAATCTCACATGACCCGCCAGTAGGGATGTTTGACTCTGTCGGCGTCCGTCAAGGGCATCCAAAATTTTCGCCATGCCCAAGCGGAAACTGAAGAACAAGAAGATCAGGATCGTGGCGGCCGTATCCGCCTTGATGACCAGCGGGGCCGTCGTCGTCGCGCTGCCTCCGTCGGCGAACGCCGCCGCCGAGAAGACGCCCGAAGAGATCATGAGGATGTGCCAACGAGCGAAGGTGCTCAACGGCAAACAGCAGTCCGTCCACGATTTCGGTGGTGGCGGGGTAGGAGGCCCGGGTTTCGGGTCCGACAGTTGCGAGTTCGTCCAGACGAAACCCATCGAGTTCTACAACGGGCCCAAGGAGAAGGCCAGCATCGACTACGCGAACTGCGAGCCGAACTCCACCGAACCGACGCAGGTCCAGCTCCAGGGGTCGGCCGAGATCGCTCAGGGCCGGGGTAAGTACACCCTGATACAACAGGGCTTCGCAGCGGGGATCTTCGGCGCCCTCAACGCCTCCTGGGTGCAGCACGAAGGGACGCTGGACATGACCGTGAAGGCGGCCGGCACCACTCTGACGGACAAGGACGAGGTCCCGGTCGGCAAGGTGCTGTACATGACTTTCGAGCCGAAGATGCAGCGCATGACCGGCGTCTGGCGGGTGAAGATCGAGGCCCGTCCGGCGACGACCACCACCAACGCCGTGCCGGAGCAGATCTTCGAGGCGCCCGAAGTCGTCGAGGGGCCCGTCGTCCTGGCCGGTGCCGCAGGTGCGCCGGGGAAAGCGACCGGCGTCCGTGGCTCCGAAACGGCCGACTGCTGAACCTCCCCCGCCCGCTTTCACGAGGAGAAAGACTCCCATGGCACGCACGCCCCGCAAGGGAACCCACCGCAGCAAGAAGAAGCGCATCACGCTCGCCCTGGCCCCCGTCGCCGCGCTCGCGGTGGCCGTCCCGCTGATGAACAGCGCGGGCGCCGCCACCCCCGACGAGGTGGCCGCCGACTGCCGCGCCGACTCGGACAAACTGGAGAACTGCGAGTTCGTCCCCGTCGGTGTCAGACACAACAGCCTCGGCCCCAACAAGGTGGTCTCCGACGTGACGGACAACTGCGGAAAAGACACACCGAAGGGGACCGGCTTCTCCGTGACCGGGTCGGTGACCAGGACCGTTCAGACCGATTCGGGATTCTCGGCCGGTGGCGACTCGAAACTCGCCAACTCGTTCTTCGAGATCGGCATCAAGTTCTCCACGACCGAATTCAACGTCAAGCGTGACGACACCAAGACCGGCTTCTCCTACAGCATCGATGACGAGGTGAAGCCCGACCACGTCGGCGTCTTCATGTGGTCCGAGAAGCGCACCGATGTGAGCGGATACCTCAAGGCCACGTACAAGGACGAGCAGGACGGCCAGAAGGTGTTCTTCTCACCCCGCGAGGGAGCCACCGACATCCATGTCTTCTATCCGCAGCTCCTGAAGAACGGAACTCCGGACGGCCGCCTCTGGATGCGCAACGTGAAGTGCGGCACTCCGGAGGCCGACAGGCTCCTCAACAAGGCCTAGAAGAACGGCCCCGGCAGACGCAGCTGGTGGGCGTACCCCTTCTCATGTGCGAAGCACTGGCGCGGCTCCCAGCCACCGCAGGACCGCGTCCGTGCTTCCGCGCGCGTCGAGCTTGGCGTAGATGTTGCTGAGGTTGTTGCGGACGGTCTTCTCGCTCAGCCGTAATCGCAGCCCGATCTCCTGTGCGCCCAGGCCGGTGGACAGCAGCTCCATGATCTGCCGCTCGCGCGGCGAGAGCGCCGCCCGCAGCCGCTCCATCGCCTCCCCGCCGGTGGGCAGCCGCCGGGCCCCATCCCGGAGGGCGGCGCAGGCCGCCGGGGAAAGGTAGGTGTGCCCGACGGTGGCGCCCACGACGGCGGAGGAGAGCATGCAGGTGCAGTAGTCGCCCTCGACGAGATAGCCGGCGCCGCCGCGGAACACCTCGACGATGGCCTCGGTGTCCCGGCACGGGCTGATCACGATCACGGGGACGTCGGCGGTCCGCAGTTCCCGGACGGCCGCCGAGGGGTCCTCGCGGCAGAGGATCACCACGTCCGCCGCCTCGCCCGCCCCCAGCGGCGTGGTCAGGGGGGTCACCCGCCCGACGTACGGGTCGTCCGGGGCCGGCCAGTCGGGGTGCGGCCAGGCGTCCTCGGGGCAGGCGAGGGCGACGGTGAGTTTCCGGGAAGTGCGCACGTCGTTGTGTCCTTCCGCCGAAGCCGTACGGGCGTACCGCTACGTCAGTACGTCCATACATACGGCGACCGGCGGGGACCTGTTCAAGCTTTCAAGAAGCGCTGTGTGCCGGGCCCGCTACAGCAGCGGTGCCACCCTCGCCCCGAACGCCTCCATCTGGTCCGTGAGTTCGGTCCGGCTCCGGCACCGGAACCGGACCTGGATCTGGTGCACGCCCATGGCGCGGTAGGCGCGCAGCGACTCGGCCAGTTCCTCGGGCTCGCCGGCCAGGGTCCGCCGTCCGACCTCCCACGCGGGCCTGCCGACGTAGAGCGGCTCGACGATGGCGCCGACGGTGAACGGCCCCTCGCCGCCGGACTCTTCGCGCAGCCGCCGTATCCGGGCGATCTGCGCGGGCAGCCGGTCCCGCGGGTCCCCCTGCGGCAGCCACCCGTCCCCCTTGAGCGCGGCCCTGCGCACGGCGGCCGGGGAGGAGCCGCCGACCCAGACCGGGACGCGTTGCTGGGCGGGCCGCGGGAGCTGGCCGAGTCCCTCGAAGTCGTAGAACTTGCCATGGTGTTCGGGGAACTCGTCGGGCCCGAGGCAGGCGCGCAGCGCGTCGATGGACTCGTCCAGCAC
The DNA here is from genome assembly GCF_001270495.1 of Streptomyces viridochromogenes. Classification (GTDB taxonomy): domain Bacteria; phylum Actinomycetota; class Actinomycetes; order Streptomycetales; family Streptomycetaceae; genus Streptomyces; species Streptomyces viridochromogenes_A. Next base: position 139,721 of record NZ_LGUR01000219.1, on the reverse strand, counting down.
CGGCCCGCGCCGCTCGAAGTCGACCCCCAGCGCCTCGAACTCCTCCGGCACGTGTCCCGCCCCGACCCCGAGGATCAGCCGGCCGCCACTGAGGTGATCGAGGGTGGCGTACTGCTTGGCCGTGACGAGCGGGTGCCGCAGCCCCACGACGGCGACGTGACTGAGCAGCCGTACGCGCTCGGTGACCGCGGCGAGGTGGGCGAGGGTGGCGACGGGGTCGTACCAGACCGTGCTCATCGCGGGCGCGAGCCGGCGCGGGATGGCGACGTGGTCGCAGCTCGCGAGGTACGCGAAGCCCGCGCGGTCGGCGGCGCGGGCGATGTCGCGCAGGTCGTCGGGGCCGGCGGCGGCCTCCCAGGGCTCGGCGTAGATCGTGCTCTGCGACTGGACCGGGAGCTGGATGCCGTACTCGAGACTCACCTCGCACCACCGCCCGGCCACAGCCCGTCGTCCGTGAGCCCCAGCAGCTCGATGGCGTTCCCGCGCACGATCCGCTCCACGACGTCCGGCTCCAGGTGGCCCATCTGCGCCTCGCCGACCTCGCGGGACTTCGGCCAGGTGGAGTCGGAGTGGGGGTAGTCGGTCTCGTACAGGACGTTCCCGACGCCGATCGCGTCCAGGTTCCTGAGCCCGAAGGCGTCGTCGAAGAAGCAGCCGTAGACGTGGTCGGCGAACAGCTCGGACGGCGGCCGGTGCACCTTGTCGGCGACCCCGCCCCAGCCCCGGTTCTCCTCCCACGCCACGTCCGCGCGCTCCAGGATGTACGGGATCCAGCCGATCTGGCCCTCCGCGTACATGACCCTGAGGTTCGGGAAGCGCTCGAACTTGCCGCTCATCAGCCAGTCGACCATCGAAAAGCAGCAGTTGGCGAAGGTGATCGTGGAGCCGACGGCGGGCGGGGCGTCGGCGGAGGTGGAGGGCATACGGCTGCTGGAGCCGATGTGCATGGCGACGACCGTGCCGGTCTCGTCGCACGCGGCGAAGAAGGGGTCCCAGGCGTCGGTGTGGACGGACGGGAGCCCGAGGTGCGGGGGTATCTCGGAGAAGGCGACGGCGCGGACGCCGCGGGCGGCGTTGCGGCGGACTTCCGCTGCCGCCAGTTCGGCGTCCCAGAGCGGGATGAGGGTGAGGGGGATGAGCCGCCCCCGCGCGTCCGGCCCGCACCACTCCTCCACCATCCAGTCGTTGTAGGCCCGAACGCACAGCAGGCCCAGCTCGTGGTCGGCGGCCTCGGTGAAGGTCTGGCCGCAGAAGCGGGGGAAGGTCGGGAAGCAGAGGGCGGACTGGACGTGGTTGACGTCCATGTCGGCGAGGCGGGCGGGGACGTCGTACGACCCCGGGCGCATCTGCTCGTAGGTGATGACCTCCAGCTTGATCTCGTCCCTGCTGTACCCGACGGCGGTGTCGAGGCGGGTGATCGGCCGGTGCAGGTCCTCGTACACCCACCAGTCGCCGACCGGCCCGTCGTCGCCGGGCCTGCCCATGACCGGCTTGAACCGGCCGCCGAGGAAGGTCATTTCCTTCAGTGGCGCGCGGACGATGCGCGGCCCGGTGTCGAGGTACTTCTTCGGCAGCCGGTCCTGCCAGACGGTGGGCGGCTCGACCGTGTGGTCGTCGACGGAGATGATCAGCGGAAACGCGGTCTCGGTGTCCATGTCCGTCACGGTAGCGCTGATCTGACGATCCGTCAGCTACGCCGTCTGTGATGCGGTCGTGACCACCGCTGTGCGGAGACCGGGTGAGGGCCTTGTGATATCCCGCGCGCCTGCCTGTGATCAGGCCATCCACAGCTGACGCATCTGCCGGAACAAGGCAGACTGGCGGGGATGTAAACGGGTCCTAAGCCTGTCGTTTGGATCAGCTCGGCTGTGAGGTGCGGTTTCTCTCGGTCGACCCGAGCGGGGCATGGCGCGTGCAGTTGCAAGGCGGAGGAGGGAGTCGACGCGGAGCGTCGGCGACCGACGACAACGCCGCAGATGCGCGTGCCAGGGCCCGCGACGCCGGGGTGATCCAAACGACAGGGCCTTAGGGGGACTGCGATGGGCGGGGTACCGCGAGTGCCGGAGCAGAGGCGTCCCGGCTTCTCGGCAGATGTGGCGGAGCAGACAGCGGCGCTGCGCTTCAGTGTGCTCGGCCCCGTACGCGCCTGGCGCGGCGAGGAGCAGCTCCCCACCGGTTCCCCCCAGCAACGCGCCCTGCTCGCCGCCCTGCTGCTGCGCGAGGGCCGTACGGCGACCGCGCCGGAACTGATCGACGCCCTGTGGGGTGAGGAGCCGCCCTCGCAGGCGCTCGCGGCGCTGCGGACGTACGCCTCCCGGCTGCGGAAGGTGCTGGACCCCGGGGTCCTGGTGAGCGAGTCGGGCGGCTACGCCGTGCGGGGGCTGGCCGAGGGCGCGCTGGACCTGGCGGCCGCCCAGGAGCTCGCGGCGGAGGGGGAGAAGGCGCGCGGCGCCGGGGATCTCTGCCAGGCGCGGGACCTGCTGGGGCGGGCGCTGGCCCGATGGGACGGGGAGGTGCTGGCGGGCGTCCCCGGCCCGTACGCGGAGGCCCAGCGGGTCCGCCTGGAGGAGTGGCGCCTCCAGCTCCTCGAATCCCGCCTGGACATGGACCTGGAGCAGGGCTGCCACGCCGAGGTGGTGTCGGAGCTGACGGCGCTGACGGCCGCGCATCCCCTGCGGGAGCGGCTGCGTGAGCTGCTGATGCTGGCGCTGTACCGCAGCGGGCGCCAGGCGGAGGCGCTGGCGGTGTACGCGGACACGCGGCGCCTGCTGGCGGACGAACTCGGCGTGGACCCGCGCCCTGGCCTGCAGGAACTGCAGCAGCGCATTCTCCAGGCCGACCCCGGCCTCGCGCAGCCGTCGGCGCCGGTCGCCGAACCGGCCGCGGTCCTGGTGCGCCCGGCCCAGCTCCCGGCCACGGTCCCGGACTTCACGGGCCGTTCCGCCTTCGTCTCGGAGCTGAGCGACGTCCTCGCCTCGGCCGAGGGCCGGGTGATGGCGGTGTCGGCGCTGGCGGGCATCGGGGGCGTCGGCAAGACGACGCTGGCGGTGCATGTGGCCCACCAGGCACGGGCGGCCTTCCCCGACGGGCAGCTCTACGTCGATCTCCAGGGCGCCGGCCCGCGGGCGGCGGAGCCGGAGACGGTGCTGGGCTCGTTCCTGCGCGCGCTGGGCACCGCCGACTCGGCGATCCCGGACTCCCTGGAGGAGCGGGCGGCGCTGTACCGCTCGGTGCTGGACGGCCGCCGGGTCCTGGTCCTGCTGGACAACGCGAAGGACGCCGCCCAGGTACGTCCGCTGCTGCCGGGCATGGAGGGCTGCGCGGCCCTCGTGACGTCCCGGGTCCGCATGGTGGATCTGGCCGGTGCCCATCTGGTCGACCTGGACGTGATGTCCCCGGACGAGGCGCTGTCCCTCTTCACGAAGATCGTGGGCGAGGAGCGGGTGGCGTCCGAGCGGAAGGCCGCGCTGGACGTGGTGGCGGCGTGCGGTTTCCTGCCGCTGGCGATCCGCATCGCGGCGTCACGGCTGGCGGCGCGCCGCACGTGGACCGTGTCCGTCCTCGCCGCCAAGCTGGCCGACGAGCGGCGCCGGCTCGACGAGTTGCAGGCCGGTGACCTGGCGGTGAAGGCGACCTTCGAGCTGGGCTACGGCGCCCTGGAGCCCGCCCAGGCACGCGCGTTCCGCCTGCTGGGCCTGGCGGACGGCCCGGACATCTCGCTGGCCGCCGCCGCGGCCGTACTGGATCTGCCGGCGGAGGAGACGGAGGACCTCCTGGAGTCCCTCGTCGACACGTCGTTGCTGGAGTCGGCGGCGCCCGGCCGCTACCGGTACCACGACCTGGTCCGGCTCTACGCGCGTGCGTGCGCGGAACGCGACGAGTGGCCGCCGAGCGTGGGGGCACCTCCCACGCCTTTCGGGCAGTGGGGGAGGGACGCGGCGCTGTCGCGGTTGCTGGACTTCTATCTGGCGACGGCGGCGGGGGTGTACGCGATCGAGCGGCCGGGGGACCGGCTGGTGGACCATCTGACGGTGACGGAGTATCCAGGGCTGCGTTTCGACGATCGACGTGAGGCTCAGGACTGGTTGTACGCGGAGGCGGTCTGCCTGCTCGCATGCGTGCGGCAGTCGACGGCACCTCAGAAACTGAGGCGTGCCGTCGACTTGCTGTGGGCGGCGATCGATCTGACCGAGTCCGGCGCCAACTCGAAGGAATACCAGGCGACCGGGGCCTCCACGCGCGCCGCGGCGCGTGCCGTCGACGATCGACAAGCCGAATCCCGGGCCCTGATCACCCTGGCCAACGGCCACTACTACTCGGGCCGCTTCGAGCTTGCCGATCAAGAGGCCGCTGATGCCCTGGAGTTGGCGGAGGCGGTTGGTGATTCCCTCGCCGGTTGCTGGGCTTCCAACATGCTGGGTGTGATCGCGCTCTATCAGAGCCGACACGAGGACGGCGAGGCGCACCTGACCCGAGCCATCGAGGGATTCCGCTCGTGCCAGGACCGTCCGGGCGAGGCAAGTGCCCTGTGCAACCTCTCGCGGATCCACCTGGCGATGGGGCACACCGCGAGCGCGGTTTCCCTGGCCGAGCAGGGAACCAGGATGTACGACGACATGAGGCACGCGCTGAGGGGGGCCAACGGACGGTACGCGCTGGGCCTCGCACTCACCCAGACTGGCCAGGTCCAGCGGGCCACCGATCGCCTCAAGGAGGCCCTCGATGTCTTCCGGGACCGCCGACAGCGACTCTGGGAGGGTATGACCCTCTTCCGCCTCGCCGAGGTCGACCTCGTCGCTCGACGTCCGGCGCAGGCGGCGGCCAACGCGGAACTGGCACTGACCGTTCTCCGCGGAATCGGTGGTGAATGGCGGCGCGGAAACGTGCTCACGGCACTTGGGCGTGCTCTGAGCGGCCTTGGACAGACGGGCCGAGCCCAGGTCTGCTGGCAGGAGGCCCTTGACGTCTTCGAGACGCTGGGTGCGCCGGAAGCCGAGGAAGTGCGAGCTCTCCTCAACCCTCTCGCGGTCGCCTGAGACGGCAAGCCTGCACGTTCATCGTTCGTTTATCGCCGCACGCCACTCTCGTCGTGTCGATCCGTCGCGTCGGGGGGCAGACGGGTCGGCCGGCGGCCGCACCTTAAGGTGTAGCGGCCCAGGAGTGCCACGCCCGGCGGCCCACGGGGGAGTTGCCGGGCGTGGCTTCTCCGATCCACGCATCGCTATCGCCAGGGGAGCCACTTATGAGCGACGACAAGAAGACCACTCAGGTCACTGCGCCGGGCACCGACGCAACCGAGGTCACCACGCTGAACACGCACGCCACCGGCGAGCCTCTCAACACGAGCACCCTGGCCGCCGAGAAGGACACCGGCGGGGCCACCACCGACAACACTCATGCCACGGACGAACCGGCCTGACCTTTCTCCACACGGGGATCGGCCGCGGCGGCGCGGAGGGGAGCCGCCGCGGCCGAGGTGTGTCGACGCACGGGCCTAGACCCTGCCCCGCAGCTCCCCCTTGACCACCTTCCCACTCGCGTTCCGCGGCAGCTCCCCCACGAACTCCACCACCCGCGGCACCTTGTAGTTGGCCATCTCCCGCCGTGCCCAGGCGATCAGGTCGTCCCCGGTCAGGACCGCTCCCGGACGCCGCACCACGTATGCCTTGCCGACCTCTCCCAGCCGTGCGTCGGGTACGCCGATCACCGCCACGTCGGCCACATCGGGATGCAGGCCGAGCGTCTGCTCTATCTCCGCCGGGTAGGCGTTGAAGCCGCCGACGATGAACATGTCCTTGATGCGGTCGGTGATCCGGAGGCAGCCCGACCGGTCCAGTACGCCCACGTCGCCCGTCCGCAGCCAGCCGTCCTCCGTAAGGACCTCCGCCGTCGCCGCCTCGTCCTCGTAGTAGCCCCGCATGACGTTGAAGCCCCGCACCAGGACCTCACCAGGCTCACCGACCGGCGCCTCGACCCGCACCTCGGTCCCCGGTATCGCACGCCCGGACGTCGACGCGATCACCGACGGGTCGTCGCCGCGCCGGCACATCGTCACGATGCCGCTGGCCTCCGAGAGGCCGTAGGCCGTCAGGACCGTCTCCACACCCAGCTCCCCGCGCAGGCGTTCCACCAGCCGCAACGGCACCACCGCGGCACCGGTCACCACCAGCCGCAGCGCGGAGAGGTCGTGGGAGTCACGCGCGGGGTGGTCCAGGAGCGACTGGTGCAGGGTCGGCGGACCGGGCAGTACGGACACCCGTTCCGCCGCGATGTTCGCCAGGGCCGTGCCGACGTTGAAGACCGACTGGGGGATCATCGTCGCGCCCCGCATCAGACAGGCGATCACCCCGGCCTTGTAGCCGAAGGTGTGGAAGAAGGGGTTCACGATCAGATAGCGGTCCCCGCGGCGCAGCCCCGCGAGGTCGCTCCACACCTCGTACGCCCGCAGCGTCTGCGCATGCGTGATCACCGCGCCCTTCGGGCGGCCCGTCGTACCGGAGGTGTAGACGATGTCCGAGGGCCAGGAGCCCTCCACCGCCCCCGCGCGCGCCCGCACCTCCGCCGCGCTCACCCCGTCCCCGCCCGCGAGGAAGTCCTTCCAGGTGCGGAAGTCCGCGGGGGCGGCGTCGTCCGACAGCACGACCACCTGCTCCAGCTGCGGCAGCCCCGGCCCCTCCGCGACCGCCCTGCGCAGCGACGCCACGTACGAGGTGCCCAGGAAGGTGCCGGTCACGAAGAGCAGTCGGGCCCCGCTGCGGCGCAGCACGTCCGCGGCCTCCGTGCCCTTGAAGCGCGTGTTCAGCGGCACCAGCACCGCCCCGGCCGACACCGCGCCCAGCGCCGAGACGATCCAGTCCAGCGTGTTCGGGGCCCAGACGGCGACCCGGTCGCCCGGTGCGATGCCGTACGCGATACAGGCCGCCGCCGAGCGTTCGACGCGGGCGCCGAGTTCGCCGTACGAGATCCGGGTCCGGCCTTCCACCACCGCCTCGGTGTCCGCGTACCGCTCGGCCGCCCGGCGGACCAGCTCCGGGATGCTCTGCCATTCCACGATCGGCCTCCCCGAACCCAGGACGTATTGGCTGACTGCGTCAGCCGAGTCGCATTAGCTGACTGTCCGTCAGATTAGCTGTAGCCTGACGCCCTGTCAGCAGCCTGCCCGCGACGCGGAGGTGTGCACATGGCCGGACTCAAGGACGCGACCGCCGTCGTCGGCATAGGCCAGACAGCGTTCGCCAAACACCTCCCCGAGGACGAGAAGACCCTCGCCTGCCGTGCCGTTCTCGCCGCCCTCGACGACGCCGGGATAGCCCCGGGTGAGGTCGACGCCCTCGCCAGCTACACCATGGAGGAGACGGACGAGGTCGAGCTCGCGAAGGCCGTCGGCCTCGGTGACCTGACCTTCTTCAGCAAGGTCGGCTACGGCGGCGGCGGTTCGTGTGCCACGGTCGCGCATCTCGCCGCCGCGATAGCCACCGGGCAGGCGACCGTCGGCGTCGCCTGGCGGTCCCGCAAGCGCGGCAGCGGGCCCCGGCCCTGGCGCGACACCACCGCCCAGCTGCCCACCCCCGCCCAGTGGACCCGGCCGTACGGCCTCCTGCGCCCCGTCGACGAGATCGCCATGCTCGCCCGCCGCTACATGCACGAGTACGGCGCGACCCGCGACCACCTCTTCAACGTCGCCCTCGCCTGCCGGAACCGGGCCAACCAGAACCCCGCCGCGGTGATGTACGAGCGGCCCCTGACCCGCGAGATGTACATGACCTCCCGGTGGATCAGCGAGCCCCTCTGCCTCTTCGACAACTGCCTGGAGACGGACGGCGCCCTGGCCTGCGTGATCGTCAGTCGCGAGCGCGCCCGCGACTGCCGGCACACCCCCGTCTACGTCCACTCCGCCGCCCAGGGCCTGCCCGCCCAGCACCACGGCATGGTCAACTACTGGAACGACGACCCGCTCACGGGACCCGCCTGGACCGCCGCGCGGCACCTCTGGAAGCACGCCGACTTCACCCCGCAGGATGTGGACGTCGCCCAGATCTACGACGCATTCACGGCCCTCATACCGCTCTCGCTGGAGGGATACGGGTTCTGCGGGCGGGGCGAGGGCGGCGCCTTCACGGAAGGGGGCGCTCTGGAGATCGGCGGGGCACTGCCCCTCAACACCGGTGGCGGCGGGCTCAGCGAGGCCTACGTCCACGGCTTCAACCTCATCAACGAGGGCGTCAAGCAGCTCCGCGGCACCAGCACCGCCCAGGTCCCCGGAGCCGCCACCTGTCTCGTCACCGCCGGCGAAGGCGTCCCCACCTCCGCGCTGCTTCTGAGGAGTTGACCGAAGGATGCTCTCCCCTGTCACCGACCCCGACGGCGCCCCCTTCTGGCACTACGCCGCCCAGGGCGAGCTCCGCGTGCAGTCCTGCGCCGACTGCGGCGAGCCGCGCTTCCCGCCCCGCCCCTGCTGCCCGCACTGCCAGTCCTTCGCGTGCGAGTGGCGGCAGCTCGGCGGGCACGGCCGCATCTGGTCGTACGTCGTCCCCCACCCGCCCCTCCTCCCCGACTACGCCGAGCAGGCGCCGTACAACGTCGTCGTCGTCGAGCTGACCGACGCCCCCCGCATCCGCCTGGTCGGCAACCTCGTCACCGCCCCCGACGCGCCCCTCAACTCCCTCTCCCCCGACCGGATCCGCATCGGCGCCAGGGTCCAGGCCGTCTTCAGCGGCACCGGGCTGCCCCAGTGGGTCCTGGAGCGCCCATGAGCCTCGGCCTCACCACCGACAAGGACACGGGCGTCGCCGTCGTCACCCTCGACCGGCCGGAGCGGCTCAACGCCATCGACCTCGCCATGCGGGACGAACTCGTCGCGGTCTGGCGGGAGTTACGGTTCGACGACACCGTACGGGCCGTCGTACTGACCGGCGCCGGGGAGCGGGCCTTCTGCACGGGACTGGACCGGGAAGCCGTCGTCCCGCAGCCCAACTCGCCGTACATGACCGACGATCCGCTGCTACGAGTCGGACCCAAGAGCAACGACCTATGGAAACCGGTCGTCGCCGCCGTGCGGGGCATGGCCTGCGGTGGCGCCTTCTACCTGCTCGGGGAGGCGGACTTCGTCGTCGCCGACCCGACCGCCGCCTTCTTCGACCCGCACACCACCTACGGGATGGTCAGCGCGTACGAGTCGATGCTGATGGCGCTGCGGATGCCGTACGGGGAGGCCGCGCGCATGGCGCTCATGGGGAGCGCGGAGCGGATGTCGGCGCGACGGGCGTACGAGGTGGGGCTCGTCTCCGAACTCACCGAGCCCGGTGGGGCGTTGGCGGCCGCGGGGGACTGCGCTGCCGTCATCGCCGGGTATCCGGCGGCGGGGGTGCAGGGGACGGTACGGGCGCTGTGGGCGGCCAGGGAGGCCGCCCTGGACCGGGCGTTCGCGCAGGCGCCGCACCTGATCGCCCTCGGAAACCTGCCGGGCGAGCGGCAGGCGGAGCTGTTCCGGGCGCGGCGCCGCGACCACCGGCTCCGCTGAGCTACTCCGCCGTACGGGTCACTTCACGCAGTTCGCAGGTGATGCCGGTCATGCTCTCGTCGGCGTCCGGGACGTACGAGGCCGCCACGTCCAGCGTCTCCGTGCTGTCGGCCGAGACGTACGGGATGGTGGACGCGCTGGTGCGCAGGGGCGTGCCGCTCGGGTCCTTGAAGGTGACGCCGAACTCGTAGCTGTACGTCGTGATGCTGCTGGTGTTGGTGGCCTCGACCGTGGCGACGATGCCCCGGGTCGCGTCGTACACACAGCTCCGGATCCGCACGTCCCGGGTGGCCTCGGCGCTCGCGGTCGCGCTGCCGCCGCCCGAGACACCGCCCGAGGACGAGTATTCGTCGTCATCGTCGTCGTAGTGGGTGCCGCCCGTACTGCTCGACGAGCTGCTGGAGCTCGAACTGTCGTCACAGCCGCCGCCGTGGGAGCGCTTGGCCCCCGTCAGCACGACCACCACGCCGACAACGACGGCGACAGCGCGGACATGGCGAAGCTTCATGTGGTGCGACCCCCGAATGTCTTGCAACCCCGTTGCGTTGATCGTGAGCACGTCACGTTAGCAGCGGCCGCATGGCGGCAAGCGCTCACCGGGCGTAGCGTCACGTGTAAGAGCGGTGAAGATGACCACTCTTAACGGGACGGCCGCCGTCCGGACCCCTTCCGTGCGCCGGTGCGACGGCCGTCACTAAGCCGAATCCGCGTGTCCCGCCTACGCGGAGCGTGCCGTTCCTGTGCCCTTCTCCGCGTCCAGCGCGTAGACGCAGCGGTCCTTGCTGCAGGCGTACACGACCCCGTCCCGCACCACCGGCGACCCGGTGATCTCACCGCCGGTGGCGAGCTTCCAGCGCAGGCGGCCGTCGTCGGCCTTCAGGGTGTAGAGGAGGTGGTCGGTGGAGCCGAAGTGGATCCGGCCCTCCGCCACCGCCGGGGCGCCCACGATGTCGCCGCCCGCCTGGAAGCGCCACTTCGGCGTCCCCGTGACGGCGTCCAGCGTGTACAGGCCCTTGCCGCTGCCGACGTGGACGTGTCCCCCGGCCACCAGCACCGGCTCGATCGAGGACCGGGACTCGGTGGCGATGCGCCAGCGGTCGCGGCCGTCGGTGGCGTCCAGGGCGTAGACCGTGCCGAGGTAGTCGGCGAGGTACACCCCGCCGCCGGTCACCGCCGGGCCCGGCACGAAGGCCGGCGGGCACAGGAAGACCGCCGGGGCCTCGAAGTGCCAGCGGACCAGGCCGCTCACCACGTCGAGCGCGAGCACCCGTGTCCCTGCGGAGACGTACACATAGCCGTCGTGCGCCTGCGCCACCCGCACCGGCACCCCGCCGCAGGAGGCGGCGTCACCGATGGGGTACGACCAGCGCTCGTCGCCCGTCCGGGCGTCCAGGGCCTTCAGCCGGGCGTCCTGCCAGACGTACACCGTGCCGTCGTACAGCGCCGGTCCGGCCTCCGGGGACTCGAAGTCGGACTGGGCCCCGGTGAGTTCCCACAGCTTCTGGCCGTTGGATGCCTCCCATGCCTGGACGCCGCCGCCGCGCGTGCCGGTGATGACCGTGCCCCGCTCGGCCTTGAGGGAGTACACCCAGGCGTCCGTCTGCAGGCGCCAGAGGTCCGCGCCCTCGCGGCAGTCCAGGGCGAACAGGGTCGGGCCGTCGGAGGCGTGGATACGGCCGTCGGCGACCGCCATCGACCAGGCGACGTCCCGCGTCTTGAAGCGGCGGCGGCCGGTCGCCACGTCCAGGGCGTGCACCTCGAAGGAGGTGACGTAGACGAGGTCGTCGGCGACGGAGGGGGTACCCCAGACGTCGTTCGACATGCGGAAACGCCAGGGCCGCCAGCCGGCCGCCGGCTCCGGGGGCGTGGGCGGCAGGGCGGGTACGGCGGGGCCTACGGCGGGGTCGGTGCCGTTGACGCCGGGGCGGGGTTTGGACCAGGAGGCGACGAGGCCCGCCTCCGGCGGGGGTGCCTGCATGGCGGCGGCCCGGGCGTCGGCGACGCGGGGGCCGGGGCCGATGGGGACGGCGGCGCCGGCCAGCCGGACCGGGCCGGTGTCGGGGCCGCCGGCCGGGACGGGCGCGGGCTGCGCGCCCGGGACCACCGGGTCGTGCGAGGGCGGCGGGGGGACCGGCCCGGGGGCGACGCGTCCGCCGCCGCTGCGGCCGGAGGACGGCGAGGGCTTGACCGCCGGGCGGCCGCCTCTGCGTGACTCGATCAGGCCGACCGCCCGCTCGGGCAGCCACGCCGACGCCGTACCGCTGTCGTCGGAGCCGGAGCCGAAGAGGTGGGGGGCCAGCTGGGCCTGGAGGTCGGCCGGGTTGGGGCGGGCCGTGGCCTCCATCTGCATACAGGACTCGATGAGCGGGCGCAGCTCGTCCGGGAGCCCTTCGAGGTCGGGGCCCTCGCGCAGCAGCATGAAGACCGTCTCGACCGGGTTGGCGCCGTGGAACGGGGGGTGTCCGGTGGCGGCGAACACCAGCATCGACCCGAGCGAGAAGACGTCGCTCGCGCCGGTCACGCTGCGGGAGTCCTTGGCCTGCTCGGGCGACATGTAGGCGGGCGTACCGACGGCGACGTTGGTCATCGTCAAACGGGTGTTCGATACGCCGGACGCGATACCGAAGTCGATGACGCGGGGCCCGTCCTCGACCACGAGCACGTTGGACGGCTTCAGGTCGCGGTGGACGAGACCGGCGCCGTGGATGGACTGGAGGGCCTCGGCCACACCCGCCGCCAGCCAACGCACCGCCTGGGCCGGGAGCGGCCCGCACTCGTTCACTATCTCTTCGAGGGAGGGCGCGGGGACGTACGCGGTGGCCAGCCACGGCACGGCGGCCCGCGGGTCGGCGTCGACGACCGCGGCCGTGTAGAAGCCGGAGACCGCCCGGGCCGCCTCCACCTCACGGGTGAAGCGGACGCGGAACAGCTGGTCCTCGGCGAGCTCCGTACGGACCGTCTTGATCGCCACGCGCCGGCCCGAAGCCGAGCGCGCGAGATAGACCAGCCCCATGCCGCCGGCGCCCAGCCGTCCGAGCACCTCGAACGGCCCGATCCTGCGCGGATCGTGCTGCGTCAGCTGATCCACCACTCTGCCTGCCACCTCCCCGTACGGGCCCCGTCACCCAGATATGTACGCGACCCCGTGCAGCGTCTCACCACCGCACCGCCTTGGCGGCACGCACCCTGATTCTTCCTGTCCGGGGGCGTGGTTGCGAACCCGAGGGCGGAACGGGGTGTCTTGGGACAAAACCACAGCCCGCCGCCCGGCGAAAGCGCCGGTTCGCATAGTGGGACGCCGAAGGCAGGAGTGCGGTCAGCGTTCCAGGACCGCGAAGGACGCCCCCTGGTCGTCGGTGACCACGGCGACCGTGCCGTACGACGTTTCGAAGGGCGGCACCTGCACGCGCCCGCCGAGCCGGTTCACCGTGCCGAGGGTCTCCTCGCAGGAAGCCACCCGGAAGTGGACGAGGAAATGGGGCGGCATCATCTCCGGGAAGACCTCGGAGACGGCCGCGCGGCCGAAGTCGGGCTTGGCGTCCGGCCCGAACAGGGCCTCCTGGAAGAGCGTGCCGTAGAACTGGTTGGCGGCCTCGGTGTCCCGGGCGTACAGCTGCACCCAGGCGAAGGTGCCGGTCTCGTGCCGTCGGCCGAAGCCCTGGTGGCTGCCCGCCTGCCAGAGCGCGAAGACGGCGCCCTCGGGGTCGGTGACCAGCGCGGCGGCGCCCAGCCCGGCCCCCAGCCGCACGGGCGGGATGACCACCTGTCCGCCCGCCGCGCGGATCCGCTCCCCCAGCGCCCGGGCGTCCGGGGTGGCGAAGTAGACCGTCCACACGGTGGGCAGCCGCCCGTCCGGCTTGCGGGCGAGCGCGGCGACCGGATCGCCGTCCAGCCGGGCCCAGACGGTGGAGTCGTACGCCTCCTCGAAGTCCCACCCGAAGAGCTCGCCGTAGAACCGCTTGCCCGCCTCCACGTCGGCAAGCTGGGCGTCCACCCAGCACGGGACGCCCTCCCCGTATCCCGTTCCGTCTGTGGATGCCCTGTTTTCGGCCATGCGGCAAAAGTAACGGCGTCCTACGCGGCGCGCAGACCAGGCACACCCGCCTCCGCATGCACATGCACCCCATTTGCAGTCGGCCGAATCGCGCCCCGATCACGCCTCGGTAAGCTGACGACATGACAGGACAAGTGCGTACCGTCGACGGCCGCGTGGCCGGTCGGCGTGGGCAGGCGACCCGGCAGAAGCTGCTCGACTGCCTCAGCGAGATGCTCAGCTCCTCCCCCTACCGGGACGTCAAAGTCATCGATGTGGCCCGGAAGGCGGGAACTTCACCCGCGACCTTCTACCAGTACTTCCCGGACGTCGAGGGCGCCGTCCTGGAGATCGCCGACCAAATGGCCGCCGAGGGAGCCGGGTTGACCGAGCTCGTCGAGGGCCGCAGCTGGGTCGGCAAGGCGGGCTGGCAGACCGCGCAGGAACTCGTCGACGGATTCCTGGAGTTCTGGCGGAAGAACGACGCGATCCTGCGGGTCGTCGACCTCGGCGCGTCCGAAGGCGACAAACGGTTCTACAAGATCCGTATGAAGATCCTGAACACGGTCAACAACTCCCTGGCCGAAGCGGTCACTCAGTTGCAGGCCAAGGGCAAGGTCGACAAGGACGTCAACCCGGCCGCGGTCGCGGGCTCGATCGTCGCGATGCTCGCGGCGGTGGCCTCGCACCAGAAGGGCTTCCAGACCTGGGGCGTCAAACAGGCCGAACTCAAGCCGAACCTCGCCCTGTTGGTACACCTGGGCGTGACCGGCAAGAAGCCGACGAAGTAGCACCCGGCGGTCGCCCCTCGGCTTGTCGGCACCCAAGTCCTGTCTCGCGGGCGGTGGTTCACACCAGTGGACCACCGCCCGCTTCCGCTTCGGGCGTCGGCTGCGCGGCCAGCGCCTCGATGACGAGCGCCCGCCGCCACTCCCCGGGGTCGGTCGCTTCCAGCCACGCCGCCGCGAAGTCACGTACCTCGGCCCGGCGGGCGCCGGACGGATCCGGATCGAGCAGCAAGGTGGCCAGCACCTCGCCCGTGGGGAGCCGGCGGGTGTTCTCGGACAGCCAGGCCAGGGCCAGGGTGACGGCCGTGGCACGCCAGGGCGCGGGAGCGGTGTGGCGGAGCAGCGCGCCCAGCGGCAGCGCCGCGTAGGTGGACGTCGGCTGGTGGCTCAGCCGCTCCAGGAACAGTGTGGCGCCGCGGGCCAGTCGCTGCTCGTCGAGGTCGCGCTGCGCCAGCAGGTGCTTGAAGATCCTGCTGGAGCCCTTCGCCAGCGAATTCTGCCGGGCCAGCCAGTCGAGCGCACCGTCGATCACCTCCGTCCGCTCCCGCGTTCCGCTCGGCACCGCGTACAGCAGACCGATGAGGAGGGGCACCGCTCTACGGCCCTGCGGCGCGTGACGCAAGGCAGCGGGGGTGATGGCGACGGCGCAGTGGGGACCGGGCCCTGGTTTGGCGAGCAGTTTTTCCAGCAACTCCCGCAGCGGGCCCCGTACCCGGCCGGCGCTGGGGTTCGTCGCATGGGCCCGCAGCCAGGTGTCGGCGGCCTGCACGGCGTGGGCGGCCTGGCTCTCGTCGAGGGTTCGCAGGGCGAGCAGCGGCTCCAGGACGAACCCCGCCTCATGGTCCCCCGCGTGTGTCCGAAGCCAGCTCAGAGCGAGGTCCACCAGCCGTTCGGCGTTGTCCTCGCCGAGCCGCCCGTGGTTCCACAGCAGGGGCCGCAGGACATAGCTGGCGCGCGGGTCGGCGCCGGGCAGCTCAAGCCAGTCCAGGGCCAGCCGGGTGGTGTCCGCGGGGCCGAAGTCCTTGGTGAGCAGGTCGTCCAGCAGGAAGCTGGCGTTCGCGCCGGTCCCGTGCGGCAGCTTCAGCCACCGCAGGGCCATACGGGACGCGGCGGCCCAGGCGTCGTCGTCCGGTTCGATGCGGCACAGCAGCAGATGGTGCAGGAGGGAATCGGGGCCCGTGCCGTGGTCGCGCAGCCAGTCGAGCGTCGCGTCGACGACCTGCCGGTCGAGCGGCTGCGGCAGGTCCTCGCGCAGGAGGTCCTGCAGCAGGAAACTCCGGTCATCGGGCAGTAGCTGTGCCGCGAGCAGGTCGGTGACCGGTCCGACCGCCGCCTTGTCCCAGCGCACGAGGGCGCCGAGGACGAACACGTGCCGTTCCGGTTCGCTCGCTTCCAGCCACTTCTTCGTGTACCTGACCGTGTCCCGTGCCTCGTCGGGGGTGAGCTCCATGCGCAGCAGGGGGCGCAGGACGAAGGACGCGCTCGCGAGCGAGTGGTGAGCGCGCCGCCGCGCCTGCTGACCGCTCCACCGCGCCTGGTGAGCGCGCAACCACGCCAGGGCGAGGCCGACGGCCCGGTCCCGGTGCCTGCCCAGATCCGTACGTCGCAGGACATGCTTCAGCACGAACGAGATGCCGGGGTTGCCGGCCTGGCGTACCACCCAGGTGAGCCCGGCGTCGATCACGGTCTTGCCGCCGGCACTGCCGGGCTCCTCGCGGATGAGCAGCGGGGCCAGCACGACCGAGCCGGCCGGGTGCGCCGGGTTGCGGCGTATCCACTGCCGTGCGGCCTTCACCAGCGGTCCGGCGGCTTGGGGCGTCAGGTCCTGGCGGGACAGCGCGGCGCCCAGCAGATGGAGGGACCGCCGATGACCCTTGTGGTGGCCCGCCCAGGCCCGCACATGGGAGGCGACGAGGTCCAGCTGGTCCCGTTCCAGGCCCTCCGCGTGCAGCAGCGCCTGGAGCAGGAGGCCCGTCTCCTCGGCCTGCGGCTGGGATTCCAGGCAGGCCAGGGCGGTGTCGAGGAGGCGGCGCGGCACGGGCCCGTCGACCTTGTCGACAGCCGGGGCGAGGATCTCGGGCAGGGTGGCGGGCCGCTCGCTGCGGATCTGGCCCAGCCACGGCTCGACCAGCTCGTCCCAGTGCTGGATCACGCCCGCCTGCCAGGGGCTGTGGGCCATCAGGTCGAACGCGGTCACGCCGACGGCGTCGGAGGTGAGCAGGTCGCGGACCCGGCCGGCCCGCTTCTCCAGCCATGCGGCACAGGCGGCCTCGGTGTCGGCCCGCCGGTGCTCCGGCTGGCCGGTGGTCCAGCGGGCGAGATGCCGCACGGCCTGCGCGAACACCGGCCCGTCGTCGCACAGCGCGTCGAGCAGTTCCTCCGCGGTCCGGCTCTGGAAGACGTCCCGCGGGGTCAGCGTCGCGTCGAGCAGGCCGTCCGCGACGATGTCGTGGACCAGTTCGAGCCGGTCACCGCTGCCGACCAGCCAGGACTGCCGGCGCAGCGTGACGACCACGTCACGGGCACTGTGCGCGAACTCCGCGTCGGCACGGTGGACCAGCGCCCGGCCCACCGCCGACGCCACGACGGCGGACTCGTCCTGCGGGCAGGCCAGCACGGCCACGCTGGAAGCCAGCAGCCGGACGGCCGGCCGGGACTGGCCCGCCTGACGGTCCGCGCCGGTCGGGGCATGGAAGTCGCGCTCCAGCTGCCGCCAGAGCCAGCCGAAGAGTTCGCCGCGCCGCAGCCCGGAGAGGTCGGGTGCGTCCCGTCGGATCTTCGCCTGCTCCTCCAGAGCCCGCCCGATCAGCAGGGCGAAGACCGGCCGGTCGCTGCACAGCGCCACCAGGTGGTCCTGTCCCCACCGGTTCCATGCCCTCGGGGCGACCTTCTGGAAGATCGCGGATGCCACCCGGGTGCGGTACTCCTCGCCGTCCTCCAGGGACACCGGGGTGAAGACCTGCTCCACCGACCGCGGGAGCGCCCCGGGCCGGGCCGAGGCCAGGCAGGCCACACGTCCTTCCTGGTCCTGGGTCTGGAGTTCCTCTTCCAGGATCGGCAGCGAGAGCTTGGAGTAGCTGTCGAGGTAGTCGAGGACGAGCAGGACGCGTTCGGCGTCGGCGATCCGGGCGTGTGCCAGCGCCGCCTGCACCAGATGCCCGGCCGTCACGGCCGACCCGGACTCCGCGTGCAGGACCAGCCAGGAGCCCTCCGGCTGCTGCCGCAGGGCCCGCTCCGCGACCTCATGGCAGGTACGGGTCTTGCCGGCTCCGGCGGCGCCCTCCAGCAGCACCCCGCGCCGCGGCTCGCCGTGACCGCCTGGCAGGTACTGGGCGTCGAGCAGGTCCATCAGCCGGGTCGGGGAAGCCGGGCTGCGCGAGTCGGGGCTGACGTAGTCCAGCGTGGTGAGGTACTGCTCCTTGCCGTGCAGGTCCCGCAGCACCTGCTCATGGGTGCGCAGATGCGGGGAGAACCAGGACAGCTCCCGGGGCGCGAGCGCGGCGAGATCCTCGGTCCAGGCCGTCCACACCGTGTCCCGTAACCGACCGTCCGCACTGTTGTACCGGGCGCTGACCACACCGACGACCGCGTCGTCGGAGCGTCGGCGCACCGGGGCGCCGCTCATGCCGAGCAGCCCGTCCCGGGAGTTGAACCGGCCGCACCTGACTCCCTGCCGGACTCCGTCGTCCCGCTCGGTGGTGCCCTGCCACTCCCCGATCGCGAGCATGTGCCGGTAGCTGCGCCCGTCGGGCTCGGGGACGTCCCCGAAGCCCTCGACGATCACCTCCGTGCCGGGCCGTTCCGTCTTCGTCGGCACCACCCGCCGCACGGATGCGGGAAGCGGGCTGTCGGTGCGCAGCACGGCCAGGTCGTGCCGCTGATCGACCCGCTCTACCGTGGCCGTGGCCGGCGGCCCGCCCGCCAGCGGCGCGAAGCGCACCACGGTGCCCGGGGTGGGGCCGTACGCCTGGAGTACGTGGAAGGCGGTGGCGAGAACACCCGGGGCGAGTTGGAAGCAGGTCCCCGCGGAGATGTCGGCGGACGGGTGCAGGATGCGGCCCAGATAACGGGGCAGACCGGCCGGCACAGGCGTCACGGCGCCTCGCCGTCGGGCTCCTCGCCGTTCCGCTGCCTCGCGTCCCTCCCGTCCCAGACGAGCTTCACCTTGAGCGCCGCCTCACCGGCGGCCCCGGCCAGGATGACGTCCCCCTTGGCGGAGAACTTGAGCGCGAACTCCACCTCCATCGCGTCCGGTTGCACCGCCCGGCCTGCCCCCTGCATCGCCGTCACCGTGGACTGCGCGATGCCCACGATCGTCGACTGCGCCTCCTCGAAGGCGTCTCGTACGCGTCCGGCGAGACGCCCGGGATCCGCGGCCGTCGGCTCCGAGCCCGACACGCGCACCGGCGTAGCCTCCACCAGGATCTCCGTGCCGCCCACCACCACCGCTATGTACTCGCCGGTCATGTCGCTCCCCCGTCCGCCGATCCGTCGATCCACTTTCCGGTGTACCACAGCGACTCGCGGTTCATAGCGTGAACTAAGCGCCAGGACACGACACTTGGGCCGCACACCGCGGCATGCGCCGCTCACCCGGGAAGGCAGAGGCCGGTCCCGCACGACTAGGCGGGCAGCGGCCGGTCCCGCACGACATGCTTCATCACCAGCGTCGACGTCAGCCGCTGCACCCCCGGCAGCGTGGCCAGGCGGTCGTCGTACAGCTGCTGGTAGGCGGTGAGGTCGGCGGCGACGACCCGCAGGAGATAGTCCGGTTCCCCGAACAGCCGCTGCGCCTCCACCACATGCGGGATGCCGGCCAGGGCGGTTTCGAACTCGGCGACCGTGTCCCGGTCCTCCTGGCGCATGGAGACGAAGACCAGCGCCTCGAAGTTCAGCCCGACCGCGGCCGGGTCCACGACGGCCCGGTACCCGCTGATGGCGCCGCCCCGCTCCAGCTCCCGCAGCCGCCGGTGGCACGGCGAGACGCTGAGCCGCACCCGCGCGGCCAGCTCGGTCACGGTCAGCCGCCCGTCCTGCTGAAGCTCGGCAAGGATCTTTCTGTCCACGTCGTCCATGAGGAAGATCTTCCCTCACAACCGCCGATCATGGGCAAACTTCGACAACACTTTCGGGCCATTCCGACCTAATCTCGCCACCATGGACTCCGGACTGCTCATTTCCTTCCTCGCCATCGACCTGCTCCTCGTCTGCGTGCCGGGCGCCGACTGGGCGTACGCGATCTCCGCCGGGCTGCGCGACCGCTCCCCGCTGATGGCGGTGACGGGTCTGGTCACCGGGTACGCGCTGCACACGGTCCTCGCGGTGGCCGGTCTGGCGGTGCTGGTGGCGAGCGAGCCGGCGCTGCTCACCGCGCTGACGGCCGCGGGCGCCGCGTATCTGGTGTGGCTGGGGTGGGGGGTACTACGCCGGCCGGGCACACCGGGGGCGGCCGAGGAGGCCGTGGCCACGAGCCGGGGCCGTGCCTTTCTGCGCGGGGCCACGATCAGCGGGCTGAACCCCAAGGGCCTGCTGCTCTACCTGTCCGTGCTGCCGCAGTTCCTGCTGACGAAGGGCGACCACCTGCCGGTCCCCGCCCAGACCGCCGTACTCGGCCTGCTCCACATGGCGTG
The DNA here is from genome assembly GCF_001270495.1 of Streptomyces viridochromogenes. Classification (GTDB taxonomy): domain Bacteria; phylum Actinomycetota; class Actinomycetes; order Streptomycetales; family Streptomycetaceae; genus Streptomyces; species Streptomyces viridochromogenes_A. Next base: position 119,750 of record NZ_LGUR01000219.1, on the reverse strand, counting down.
CTGCGCGGCCGTCTACCTCACGGTGGGCCTCGCGGCCCGCGCCGTCCTCGGCGCCCGCCCGGCAGCGGCCCGCGCCGTCGCGCGCACGTCCGGGGCGGCCATGCTGGGCATCGGCGCGTTCCTGCTCGTACAGCGACTGGCCACGCTCTGACCTACGACCCCTGGGACCTGCGGACGATCCTGAAGAGCCGGATCTCCCGCTCCACCCGGGCCTGGTACGTCGCGTACGGCGGCCAGAACGCGAGCGCGGTCTTCCAGACGGCCGCCCGCTCCTCGCCCTCCAGCAACCGGGCGGTGACCGGGATGTCCCTGCCCTTCCAGCTGACCTCGGCATCGGGGTGGACGAGGAGATTGTGGGTCCAGGCGGGGTGACCGGTGCGGCCGAAGTTCGAGCCGACGAGGATCCAGGAGCGCCCGTCGTCCTCGGGCATACAGGCGAGCGGCGTACGGCGGGCCTGGCCGCTGCGGGCCCCGGTGGAGGTCAGGATCACGCCGGGCAGCATCTGGGCGCTGAGCAGCACCTTTCCGCGGGTGAGCCGGTGCACGGCACGGTCGAGCACCGGGATGACGTGCGGGGCGACTTTGGCGAAGCCCCGCGTCGAGGACACCTTCTGCACGACCCGTACGCCGATCACACCGCCACCTCCTGGGCGTCGAAGAGCCGGGCGGCGTCGGCGGCGTGCGCCCGCAGGTGGTGCACCGGCCCGAACAGCAGCTCGTCACCGGCGGCCCGCTTGAAGTACAGGTGAGCCTCGTGTTCCCAGGTGAAACCGATGCCGCCGTGGAACTGGATGCCTTCGGCGGACGCGGTTCGGAGTGCTTCCAGGGACTGCGCGAGCGCGAGGCGCTCCGCGTGGGGTGCCGGGTTGTGCCGGTGGGCGGCTGCGGGTTCGTTGTGGCTGGTCGCGCCCACGCGGCGGAGCCGCACATCGACACCGCCCGCGCCCCTGGAGGGTGTTGCGGCCCAGGCTGCGTAATAGGCCGCTGATCTTGCTGCCTGGACCTGCACGTATACGTCTGCCAACCGGTGCTTCACCGCCTGGAAAGAGCCGATCGGTCTTCCGAACTGCTCTCGCTGCTTGACGTACTCCACGGTCCGGTCCAGTGCGCGGTCGGCTGCACCCACGGCCTCGCAGGCCAGTACGGCGGCTGCGAGGGCCCCGACACCCGCCAGCGCGTCCAGCACGTCCGCGCCCTCCTCCCCCAGCAATGCCGCTTCCACGTCCCGGAGTTGAACTCGCCCCTGTGGCCGGGTCGCGTCCAGGGCGGTCTGCCGTACGCGTGCGACGCCCGCCGCGTCCCCCTCCACCAGGAACAACAGCGTCCGCGACCGGGCGAACCCCCCGGCGTGCGCGGCGACCAGCAGCAGTCCCGCGCTGTGCCCGTCGAGTACCTGGTCGACCTGCCCGTAGAGCCGCCAGCCGCCCTCCGCCCGCCGGGCCTGCACGCCCCCGGCCCGGCCGCCGCCGGCCCAGTCGCCGCCGTTGTCGCCGGTCAGGGCGAGGGCGGTGGCGAGGGCGGGGCCGGGGACGGCGAGGGTGGCGGTGAGCGTGCCGGAGGCGAGGCGGGGCAGCAGGGCGGTGCGCTGGACCTCGGTGCCGAGGGCGGCGATCAGCGGGGCGGCGAGGACGGCGGTGGCGAGCAGCGGGGAGGGGGCCAGGAAGCGCCCCGTCTCCTCACAGGCGAGGGCGAGTTCGGTCGCCGAGCAGCCGACGCCGCCGTACACCTCGGGGAGGGCGAGTCCGGGCAGGCCGAGCTGTTCGGCGAGGGCGGTCCAGAGGGCGGGGTCGTGCCCGGCCGGGGCGTCGACGGCCGCACGCAGCTCGTGGGGGCCGCAGCGGCTGTGGAGCAGCTCGCTCAGGGTGCGGCGGATCTCGTCCTGCTCTGGGGTGAAGCTGGCGTCCATGAGCTCTTCCCTCCGGCTCTTCCCCTCCAGAGGCTCTTCCCTCCAGATCTGACGGAGCGTCATATTAGGAGGGCCGGAACGAGATGCCCAGAGGTTGGAGGCTCCTCTCATGACGTCCGCGAGCCGGAAAGTCGCCGTGGTCGGCGTTGCCCTCTCCGACTGCGGCCGGGTGGACGACGCCACCCCGTACGCCCTGCACGCCCAGGCGGCCCGCCGCGCGCTGGCCGACGCCGGGCTGGGCCGGCAGGTGGTGGACGGCTTCGCCTCCGCCGGACTCGGCACCCTCGCCCCCGTCGAGGTGGCCGAGTACCTGGGCCTGCGCCCCACCTGGGTCGACTCCACCTCCGTCGGCGGCGCGACCTGGGAGGTGATGGCGGCCCACGCGGCGGACGCGATAGCGCGGGGGCACGCGAACGCCGTACTCCTCGTCTACGGCTCCACCGCCCGCGCCGACATCAAGGCGGGCCGGCGGACCGGAAACCTGTCCTTCGGATCCCGGGGCCCCCTTCAGTTCGAGGTCCCGTACGGCCACACGCTCATCGCCAAGTACGCCATGGCCGCCCGGCGTCACATGATCGAACACGGCACGACGGTCGAGCAGTTGGCGGAGGTCGCGGTCCAGGCGCGGGCGAACGCGGCCCTGAACCCGGAGGCGATGTTCCGCGACCCGATCACGGTCGACGACGTGCTCGACGGGCCGATGATCGCCGACCCCTTCACCAAGCTGCACTGCTGCATCCGCTCCGACGGCGGCGCGGCGGTGCTGCTGGCCGCCGAGGAGTACGTACGGAACTGCCGTACGGCCCCGGTGTGGGTGCTCGGCACCGGGGAGCACGTCTCGCACGCCGCGATGTCCGAGTGGCCCGACTTCACGGTGGGCCCGGCGGCGGTCAGCGGGCGGCTCGCCTTCGAACGGGCCGGGGTGCGGCCGCAGGAGATCGACTTCGCCGAGATCTACGACGCCTTCACCTACATGACCCTGGTGACGCTGGAGGACCTCGGCTTCTGCGGGAAGGGCGAGGGCGGGGCGTTCGTGGAGAAGGGGCGGCTGCTGGTGCGGGGCGGGGAACTGCCGGTCAACACGGACGGGGGCGGGCTGTCGGCCCAACACCCCGGGATGCGGGGGCTGTTCCTGCTGGTGGAGGCGGTGCGGCAGCTGCGGGGCGAGGGCGGGGAGCGGCAGGTTCGGGCGCGGCGCGACGGGGGTTTGCCCCGGCTGGGGGTGGCGTCGGCGACCGGGGGATGGTTCTGCTCGTCCGGGACGTTGGTACTGGGCAGGGATTGACGACGACCGAGAGGAAACAGGCATGGCCCTGACCCGGGAAGAGCGTGAACAGTTCCTTGCCGAACCCCATATCGCCGCGCTGTCGGTCGACGCGGGCCCGGGGCGCGCTCCGCTGACCCTGCCGATCTGGTACCAGTACGAGCCCGGCGGCGACATCTGGGTCATGACCGGCCTGGACACCCGCAAGAACCAGCTGATCCAGGCGGCCGGCCGCATCTCCCTGATGATCGACCGGCTCGAACCCACCATCCGGTACGTGTCCGTCGAGGGACCGGTCGTCAAGACGACCCCGGCCACCCTCGAACAGCTCCGCGAGATCTCGGCCCGCTACCTCCCGGCCGAGAAGGTCGACGGCTATGTCGACTTCGCCTGGAAGAACCACGGCGAGCAGGTCGTCATCCACATGCGGCCCGAACGGTGGGTGTCGTCGGACCTCGGCCAGGTGTGAGCCGGGGCGGCGCCCGCACGTGACAATCGCGGCATGGGAAATGAACTGCATGAGCTGCTGAGGTCGCTGCGGGTGTGGGACCCGGCGGTCACCGCGTTGCCGGACTTCGACCCGGCCACCGCGCCCGCCGACCCGCTCGCCCTGTTCACGGCCTGGTTCGCGCAGGCGGTGGCGGCGGGGCAGGTGGAACCACACGCCATGTCCCTCGCCACGGCCGACGAGGAGGGGCTGCCGGACGTACGGACCGTGATGCTGCACGGCGCCGACGCGTCCGGCTGGTCCTTCGCGACGCACGTCGACAGCGCCAAGGGCCGCCAGCTCACGGCCCGCCCGTACGCGGCCCTCGGCTTCTACTGGCCGGCCCAGGGCCGCCAGGTGCGGGTGCGGGGCCCGGTGACGGCGGCCCCGGCCCAGGAGGGCCAGGCAGACCTGCACGCCCGCTCGACCGGCGCGCTGGCGGCCGCGCTGACCGGGCGCCAGAGCCAGGTCCTGGGCTCGGCGGAGGAACTGGCGCGGGCCTCCGGGTCGGCGTGGGAGCGGGCCCGGCACGAACCCGACGCCCCGGTGCCGACCTGGACCCTGTACCAACTGCGCCCCGACCGGGTGGAGTTCTTCCAGGGGGACGCCGCGCGACGGCACGTCCGGCTCAACTACCGCCGTACCAAGGAGGGTTGGGTCCAGGAGCTGCTCTGGCCTTAGGGGGGTCCTGAAAGGCCCCCTAGTCACGCAGATGGATACCGTTGACGGCGGTGTCGAAGACCGGGCGGTACTTGTCCCACTGCGCGGCCGGTGCGGAGAGGTAGATGGCGTACTGGGTGTTGTCGGCACCGTTGATGGCCAGCTCGACCCCCCGGTACCCCCGCACCCTGCCCTGGAAGGTGAACTCCCAGTACCCGGCGGTCCGTCCGCGGAACGTCGTGCGGCTCATCCTGACGCGCTCGTAGCCCGCGTTGTCGCGGCGCGTCTGGGCCTCCTCGGTGTCACGCCAGTGCTGGAGCGGATCGGTCCCCGCGAACTCGACCTCCTCGACCCTCAGGCCCACCAGCCCGGTCGGGTCGATGTAGGCGACCTCACCGGTTTTGGGCACCTTCTGGGCCTTCCAGCCGTCCGGCACGGGAACGGAGAACCCCTGGCCGGCCTTCACGAGGTGGTATCCGGCGGGAAGCGGCGACGGAGAGGCGCCCGCCTCCGAAGAGGTGCCGGAGCCGTCGGAGCTGCCCGAGGTTCCGGACCCGGACCGGGAGGAGGTCGGGGAGGAGGCGCCGTCGCCCGGCGGAGTGTCATCGCCCCCGGGCCGCAGCAGTACGGCGCCCGTCGCCGTGGCGGCGATCACCAGTGCCGAGGCGATCCACAGGGCCGTGCGGCGGCCGCGCTTACGCCCCGGCGCGGCGGAGGCGACGCCGGGAACGGTGGGGGTGGGGGTGGGAGTCGCGGTGGCGGTGGCCGGGGAGGTGGCGTGCACCCGCTCCGGTCGCGTGGGCGGATCGAGGGGGACGGTCGCCTCGCCGGCCACCCGGCTCAGGAGGTGCTCGGCCTCCCGGGCGTCCATGCGCAGGCCAGGCTCCTTCACCAGCAGGCCCTCGATCACCGGGGCCAGGTCCGCGGCGCGGCGCGGCGGCTCGTGCGGGTCGGCGGCGATGGCGTACGCCGTCTCGATCGCCGTGTCCCGGCGGAACGGCGGCCGCCCCTCGACCGCCTCGTACAGCGTCGTCCCGAGCGACCACAGGTCGCAGGCGGGACCGGGCTCGGCGATCCCGCTGCGCAGGCGTTCCGGCGCCAGGTACTGGATCGAGCCGACCAGTTCCCCGGTCCGGGTCAGGGACGGTGTTCCGGACTCCACCGCGATCCCGAAGTCGGTGAGGACGATACGGCCGTCGTGCCCGAGCAGGACGTTGGCCGGCTTGACGTCCCGGTGCAGCACGCCCGCGTCGTGCGCGGCGCGCAGCGCGGCGGCCATACCGCGGCCGATCCGAGCGGCCTCGCCCGGCGGCAGGGCGCCCTGGCGCTTCAGTACGTCCCCGAGCGTGACCGAGGGGACGTACTCCATGACGATGCACGGCAGGCCCTCGTCGTCGACGACGTCGTGCACGACGATCACATGGGGGTGGGTGATCTTGGCCGCGCTGCGGGCCTCACGGCGAGTGCGTTCGTAAAGCCGCTGGACCTCGTCCTCGTGCAGGTGGGGCGGGACGTGCAGCTTCTTGAGGGCGACGTGCCGGTTGAGCACTTCGTCCTCGGCCCGCCACACGGTGCCCATGCCACCACGGCCCACGCGCTCCACCAGCCGGTACCGGTTGGCTATGAGCCTCCCCAGATCGGACACCCTGAGACCTACTTTTCCCCGTACACGCGAGCACTCTTCGAACAGATTGCAGATGCACCATAGCGCGTACGGATCACCCGGCCGCGGCAGCGGATCGCAGGGCTCGACGACAGGCCCTAAGCCCTGCCCGGGAAGCCCCGCGTCCCCCGGAAGTCGTACGCCGTGAAGTCGGCCACCGCCCGATATCCGATGCGCTGGTATAGGCCGTTGCTGGTCTGGTTGGCGAGGTTTGTGAAGAGCAGTACCTCGCGTACCCCGGAGCCGAGCACGGCCCGGCTGACCTGGGCGGTGACCGCGCCCGCGTAGCCGCGTCCGCGCAGCTGGGCCGGGGTGTAGACGGGGGCCACCCGGACCTGTCCGGCGACCACCGGGGTCACGCCGGCCATGGACAGCGGGGTGCCGTCCTCGCCCTCCCAGAAGGTGACGCCGCCGTAGGAGATCCGCGAGTCGGCCCAGGCGGCGGCGTCACGGGCGGCATGGTCGCCGACGGCCGCGACGAACTCGTCGTACCAGCGGACCAGTTCCTCCCGGTCCTCCTCGCCCGCGACCCGCGCCCGGCCCGCCGGGAGGGGCTGCGGCATGGTCAGGTTGCCGAGCCGGTACAGGCGTTGGCGCTGGCTTACCGTGGCCCGGCCGCCCGCGAGGCGGCGCCAGGCGGCGGCGAAGGCCTCGGCGGTCTCACGGGCCGCGACGACTCCGGGCACCGAGTGGCCGAGGGCGGCCAGGTGGCCGGCGAGGGACTCGGCCTCGTCGGGGGTGAGCGGCGTGACGTTCAGACGGAAGGGCGGGGTGCGGAAGTAGGCGGCGCGCACCTGCCCGCCCACCTCCAGCACACCGAACACCGGCGCCTCGTCGCCGTACGCGCGCAACCCGCCGGTGCGCAGCGTCTCGGTCACCGTCAGGGCGACGGTGTGCAGATCGGGGCGTGAGCGCAGGAAGCCACCGGCATGGGAGAGGAAGCCGCTGAGATCCTGGGTGCAGTACCAGTCGTCCGGGCGCATACCTCATGATCTCGCGCCCCGGGTGCGGCTGTGCACCCTTTTCCGCCGCGGACACGAAGCCGACACAAGAACCCATCCTCAGGCGGGGGTTGGGGGTATACGGGTTCACGGCGGCGCGGGTCCACAGGTTGACGTCCGCATCCGTCGCCCTACACCTCGACGTCCGGGTCCGTCGCCAGCCGCGCGTGCAGATGCACGTCCCGGTACGCGTCGTACCGCCCCGCCTCCCACATCGCGCCCCGCAGGGTCCCCTCGTGGCGGAAACCGCAGCGCTCGGCGACACGGCAGGAGGAATCGTGGCCGACGGCATGGCCGAGTTCGAGCCGGTGCAGGCCCAGACCGGGCTCGGCGACGGCCCAGCGGGCGACGAGGGCGAGCGCGCGCGTGGCCACGCGGCGGCCGCGGGCCTCGGGGAGCACCCAGTAGCCGACGCGGGCGGAGCTCATGACCCGGTCGATGACGTTGACGCCGATGTGTCCGAGGGGTGTGCCGGTCGCCGCGTCGGTGACGCAGTACGCCGCCGAGGCGCCCTCGCAGGTCTTCCGTGCGGTGTCGCGGAGTGACTGCAGGGCGCTGTCGCGGTCCGTGGTGATTCTCAGCGGGGTGTTCCAGCGCTGGAACTCCGGGTCGATGCGGCCCCGGAACCAGCTCTCGGCGTCGGCCTCGGAGTCCGGGTCCCAGGGACGCAGGCGCAGGCCGTGGCCGTGCAGGTCGGGGAGGGGGAGGGTGGCGGGGCGTATGTCGGCGTGAGGCATACGGCCATTGAAACCCGTGCCGGTCAGCCGGCCGGACGGAACACCGGCACCCCGTCCCGGAAGGCGACCGAGAGCTCCGTCCCGGCCCGCAGCCGCCCGGCGTCCCCGCACTCCACCACCTCGGTCATCATCCGCGGCCCCTCGGCGAGATCGACGACCGCGGCGACGTACGGCGTCCGCTCCCCGAAGGGCGGCAGGTCGTTGCGGTGCACGACGGACCAGGTGTAGAGGGTGGCCCGGCCGGTCGCGGGCTCCCAGTCGACGTCCTCGCTCCAGCAGTGGGGGCAGAACTCCCGGGGGTAGTGGTGGGCCCGCCCGCAGGCGCGGCAGCGGCGCACCAGCAGCCGCCCCTCGGCCGCCGCGTCCCAGTACGTACGGGTGAAGGCGTCGGCTTCCGGAACGTCGAAGCGCGGGGCGTTCGGCGGGGAGTTCGGCGGGCCGTTCAGCGGGGCGCTCATCAGAACAGCCCCAGCGCGCTGTCCACCGACCACGACTGCCACGACATCCCGAACAGCGCGACCAGCGAGATCAGCGCCATCATCGAGTTCTGCCCCTGCTCGCCCCAGTCGTGGATCATGAGGGTGAAGTAGAGGACGTTGAGCAGCAGCCCGCCGACGAGGGCGATCGGGGTCAGGAACCCGAGGATGAGCCCGAGTCCCAGGGCCAGCTCCGCGTACAGCACCACGTACGCCATCGTCCGCGGCCGTGGCGCCACGACGGCCTCGAAGCCGGACCGTACGGCGTTCCAGCGATGCTTGGCCGCCACGTCCGCCGCCCAGGAGATCCCCGCCCCCTCGAACCAGCTCTTCTTGTCCTTGTGCCGCCAGCTCTCCAGCCACCACAGCCCGAGGCCTATCCGGAGCACGGCCAGCCATTCCGCACCTGTGAGCCAGATCGCGTCCATGAATCTGACGGTACGTCAGATGAGTGGAGCCTGACAATCGCTGTGCATCCGGGACGGATCCCCGGCACCGTGGCATGCCAGGAATCGACGCCGACTCATGCCATCCCATGCCATCCCCTGCCAGGGATCGGTGCCGGCCAGTGCGCGGCCCGGCTCAGCCTGGCCGACCGATGCGCGGAGCGATGACGGAGCTGATCACGGCGGAAAGGGCGGCGGTCACCGCGAAGGTCCCGAGCATGACCATCCCCACCCCGACCCCGTACAGGCCACTGGCGTCGTCCGACCAGTCGTAGCAGGCCGCAACGGTCAGACCGGCCGTGGTGCCGAGCACAGCGCCCGTGACGTGACGCCAGGCCGCCCAGGACACCGGCACCAGCAGCGTCAGCACCAGCCCGATCACCTGCCACGCCTCGTAGGGGCCGGTCGTGCTCCCGTCGGGCTGTACGTCGCGATGCTGATCCCAGCCCAGCCAGGCGGCCCACCCCGCCAGCGACACTCCAGCCGTCACAAGGAACGGCAGCAGCAGGGGAACAGATCCGTGTGGTCCGTCCGGTTCGTGTGGTCCTCGATGTCCTTGGCGCATGGTCCGAGCGTCGCCGCCTCGCCTGATCACCGACAGAGCGCAAGTACTCAGGCCCACCCGAGTACATGAGCCATGGCGTCCGGCGTCCGGGCTCCGGGCTCCGGGCTCCATCGGGTGAATCCTTCCCGTCCCTGAGCGGCCGCCGCCGCGCCAGGGGGAAGGTCATGCTGCGTACCGGACACGCGAGGTCAGGAAGCAGCTCATGCCCAAGTTCCTCATCCAGGCGACCTACACGCCCGACGGCGCGAAGGGTCTGCTCAAGGAAGGCGCGAGCGGCCGCCGCGCCGCCGTCGACCGGGTCGTCAACGACCTCGGCGGCAAGGTCGAGGCCATGTACTTCACCTTCGGCGAGGACGACCTCGTGTGCATCATCGACTTCCCCGACGCGATCTCCATGGCCGCCGTCAGCCTCACCGTCAAGGCCAGCGGCGCCCTCCACACCCAGGCCACCCCGCTCCTCACCCTGGACGAGATCGACAAGGCCACCCGCCGCCAGGTCACCTTCCGCGCCCCTGGCGAGTAACTCCCCGGACGCGGCGACGAGTTCGCCCCTCACCCGCACCCTCCCTCGCCCACTCCACCCCCACAACCAGGAGATCTACGCCACAGATCCCACCCACCCCTCCTACAGCCGTGATCGATCCGCAACCAATTCCGGGCTTGACCGAGACCCATCAACCGGCTGCGTGATTACGCTCCCGGACATGGCCGACTCCACAGCGTCCCCGACCCCCACGGACCGCCCCGTCTACGTCATCGGCGGCGGCCCCGGCGGACTCTCCGTCGCACAGGCGCTGCGCGCCCAGGGGCTGCGGGCCGTCGTGCTGGAGAAGTCGGACCGGGTCGGCGCGTCGTGGCGGCGCCATTACGACCGGCTCCATCTGCACACCACCCGACGGCTGTCGGGCCTGCCGGGACTGCCGATGCCGCGTCGTTTCGGGCGCTGGGTGTCGCGGGACGACGTCGTGCGCTACCTGGAGAAGTACGCCGAGCACCACGACCTGGAGATCGTCACCGGCGTCGAGGTGTCCCGCATCGAGCCCGCACCGGACGGCTCCGGCTGGCTGCTGCGCGCGACCGGCGGTCGTGAACTGACCGGTGCCGCGGTCGTCGTGGCCACCGGCCACAACCACACCCCGCGCGTCCCGGACTGGCCCGGCCGCGCCGACTACTCCGGCGAGCTCCTGCACGCCGGCGAGTACCGCAACCCGGCCCCCTACGCGGGCCGTGACGTGCTGGTCGTCGGCGTCGGCAACACCGGTGCCGAGATCGCCGTGGACCTGGTGGAGGGCGGCGCCGCACGGGTACGGCTGGCGGTCCGCACCACCCCGCACATCGTCCGCCGCTCCACCGCCGGCTGGCCGGCCCAGCGCACGAGCATCCTCGTACGGCGGCTGCCGGTCGGGCTCGTCGACCGGCTCGCCAAGCCCGTGGCCAGGCTCAGCGTGCCGGACCTGTCGGCCCACGGGCTGCCGCGCCCCGACTCCGGCCTCTACAGCCGGGTCAAGGACGGCGCGATCCCGGTCCTCGACGTCGGCCTCATCGACGCCGTACGCAAGGGCCGTGTCGAGATCGTGGCCGCCGTCGACGGCTTCGAGGACGACAAGGTGCTCCTGGCCGACGGCAGCCGCGTCTCCCCGGACGCCGTCATCGCGGCCACCGGGTACGTCCGTGGACTCGAAGGGTTCCTCGGCCACCTCGACGTACTCGACCCGCGCGGCAAGCCGGTCGTCCAGGGCGCCCGGACGCCCGCCCACGCCCCCGGCCTGTACTTCACCGGCTACACCAACCCCATCAGCGGCAACCTCCGCGAGATGGCGATCGACGCCCGGAAGATCGCGAAGGCCATCGCCCGAGACGGCAGCCGACGCGTCTCCCGGCTGCCGGTGACATAGACACCCTCAACTCTCTTACGTATATCCCCTGTTACTTGCGAGTCAGTTGTGACGGGAGAGCTGTACCGCGCCGCCGCACGGGGCCAGAATGTGAGCACTGTTCAACTTTTCTGCTCCACCTTCTCTGCTCCGCCCCCTCTCGCCCTGACGGAGGACGCACGTGGCAAGCGAACGACAGTTCCCCCGAAACCCCCGACTCTCCCGGCGCTCCCTCCTCGGCGGCGCAGCCGCCGCGGCCGGTGCCGCCACCCTTACCGCGACCGGATCCGGTACGGCCTCGGCGGCCACCACCCGCCAGGCCGACGTCGCCATCGTCGGCGCCGGCCTGGCCGGCCTCACCGCGGCCCGTGACCTGGTGGCCGCCGGCAAGTCGGTCGTCGTCCTGGAGGCCCGCGACCGGGTGGGCGGCCGGGTCGTCGGCCTGGACCTGGCGAACGGTGGCGTCACCGAGGGCGGTGGCGAGTTCATCGGCCCCACCCAGGACCGCATCAAGGCCCTCGCCGACTCGCTCGGCGTCCAGACCTTCACCACCTACAACACCGGCGACAACCTCCTCTACAAGGACGGCAAGAAGACCCCCTACGCCACCGACGGCATCCTCGGCGCGGTCCCGCCCATCGACGCGGCCGGGCTCGCCAACGCCGCGATCGTGCAGGCCACGCTCGACGACCTGGCCAAGCAGATCCCGGTCGACGCCCCCTGGACCGCCGCGAAGGCCGACGAATGGGACCGGCAGACCTTCGAGACCTGGCTGCGCGCCAACGCCGTCGTCCCGTCGGCGAAGTTCCTCTTCGACGTGGCCTGCACGTCGATCTTCTCGGCCGAGCCCCGTGAACTCTCCTTCCTGTTCGTCCTCTTCTACATCGCCGCCGCAGGCAACTCCTCGAACCCCGGCACCCTGGAACGCCTCACCGAGACCGCGAACGGCGCCCAGGAACTGCGCTTCGTCGGCGGCTCCCAGCTGGTGCCGATCAAACTCGCCGCCACGCTCGGCGACCGGGTGGTGCTCAGCGCCCCGGTGCGCACGATCGCCCGGTCCGGTGGCGGCTACGTCGTCACGGCCGACGGCGTCACCGTCACCGCCAGGAAGGTCGTCGTCGCCGTACCCCCGCCCATCGCCGCCCGTATCACCTACGACCCCGTGCTGCCGGCCTCCCGCGACCAGCTCACCCAGCGCCTGCCGATGGCCTCGGTCGGCAAGGCCATCGCGATCTACGACACCCCCTTCTGGCGCGCCGACGGCCTCAACGGCCAGGTCGTCAGCGACACCGGCGTGATCAGCTCCACCTTCGACAACTCCCCGCCCGACGCCTCCTACGGCGCGCTGATGGGCTTCATCGAGGCCGACGAGGCCCGGAAGCTGGACGCGGCGAGCGAGGCGGAGGTCCGGGCGGCCGTGCTGAAGGACTACGCGAGGTACTTCGGCGAGAAAGCGGCCTCCCCCACCTCCTTCGTCCTGCAACGCTGGAACAACGAGCCCTACACCCGCGGTGGCCCCGTCTCCATCGCCGCACCCGGCGTCCTGACCCAGTACGGGCCCGCCCTGCGCGCACCCGTCGGCGGCATCCACTGGGCCGGCACGGAGACATCCACGCACTGGATGGGCTTCATGGACGGGGCGGTGCGGTCGGGTGAGCGGGTGGCGAAGGAGGTGTTGACGGTGCTGTGAGCGACACCGGCCAAGCGGCGTCGCCCGAGCACGGCCCGCCGCGGCATGCCCGACGCTCCACCAACTTTGCGTGCACAGCCGTTCCTGACACGGTGTCAGTTCCTTTAATCTGACACTGCGTCAGTTAATCGCTGTCACACAGGAGCGGGCGGACCGATGCTTGGATCAACCCACGGCACCCTCACCACCGACTCCCGCCGGGCCCGGGTCATCGCCTGTGGCGAGCAGCCCGGGCCCGCCGTCCACGGCCGGCCCGCCGAGGTCGACGATCTCGACGTCAGCGGCCGTCCGCTGTACTCCGACGTGCCCGATCTGGACCGCTTCTTCCGGCCGGAGTCGGTCGCCGTGATCGGCGCCTCCGACGCCGAGGGGCGGCCCAACACCGGTGTCACCCGCCAGCTGATCGCCTGGTCCGAGCGGGTCGGTGCCCGGCTCCACCCGGTGCATCCGAGCCGCCCGTCCGTCTTCGACATCCCCTGCTGCCCTTCCGTCGCCGACCTGCCCGAGCAGGTCGATCTCGCCGTACTGCTGGTCGCCGATCCCCTTCCGGTGATCGAGGAACTGGCCGAGGCCAAGGTGAAGTTCGCCGTCGTCTTCGCCTCCGGGTTCGCCGAGACCGGCGAGGAGGGCGCCGCCGCCCAGGACCGGCTCGCGGCCGCCGTCCGGCGGTCCGGGATGCGGCTGCTCGGACCCAACACCAACCTCAACGCCTTCGAGCGGTTCCGGGACGACCTGGACGGTCCCGCGATCGCCCTGATCACCCAGTCCGGCCACCAGGGCCGCCCCGTCTTCGCCCTCCAGGAGCTCGGCATCCGCCTCTCCCACTGGGCGCCCACCGGCAACGAGGCCGACCTGGAGACCGCCGACTTCATCTCCTACTTCGCCGAGCGGCCCGAGGTGGGCGCCATCGCCTGCTATGTGGAGGGCCTCAAGGACGGCCGCTCGTTCCTGCTCGCCGCCGACCGTGCCGCCCGCCGCAAGGTGCCCGTCGTCGCCGTCAAGGTGGGCCGCACCGAGACCGGCGCCCGCACGGCCGCCTCACACACCGGCAAGCTGACCGGCGCGGACGCGGTGGTGGACGCGGCGATGCGGCAGTACGGGGTGATCCGGGTCGACGGCCTGGACGAACTCCAGGACACCGCGACCCTGTTGGCCCGCGCGCGGCCGCCCCGCGCCGACGGCGTGGTCGTCTATTCGATCTCGGGCGGCACGGGCGCGCACTTCGCCGACCTGGCGACCGAGGCAGGGCTGCGGCTGCCGGCGCTGTCGGAGGCCAGGCAGGCCGAGCTGCATCAGTGGATACCGGAGTATCTGAGCGTGGCCAACCCGGTCGACAACGGCGGGCACCCGGTCGGCGACTGGCGCGGCCGGAAGATCATCGACTCGATCCTCGCCGACCCCGAGGTCGGGGTGCTGATCTGCCCCGTCACCGGCCCCTTCCCGCCGCTCAGCGACCGGCTCGTGCAGGATCTGGTGGACGCCGCCGAGCGGACGGACAAGCTGGTGTGCGTGGTGTGGGGGTCGCCGGTCGGCACCGAGCCCGCGTACCGCGAGGTCCTGCTCGGGTCCTCGCGGGTGGCCACCTTCCGCACGGTGGCGAACTGCATCACCGCCGTCCGTGCCTACCTCGACCACCACCGCTTCGTCACCGGCTACCGCTCCCCCTTCGACGAGGCCCCGCGCACGCCCTCGCCGTCCTTCCGCAAGGCGCAGGCATTGATACGCCCGGGCGAGCAGTTGAGCGAGCACGCGGCGAAGCAGCTGCTGCGGGCGTACGGGATCCGCGTCCCGCGCGAGCAGTTGGTGACCAGCGCGGCGGCGGCCGTGCGGGCTGCGGGGCTGGTCGGCTACCCGGTGGTGATGAAGGCGTCCGGCGCGCGGATCGCCCACAAGACCGAGCTCGGCCTGGTCAAGATCGGACTGACGTCCGCCAGCCAGGTCCGGGACGCCTACCGCGAGTTGACCGACATCGCCCGCTACGAGGACGTCTCCCTGGACGGCGTCCTGGTCTGCCAGATGGTCGAGCGGGGTGTCGAGATGGTCGTGGGCGCCGCGCACGACGACCTGTTCGGTCCGACCGTGACGGTCGGACTGGGCGGGGTGCTCGTGGAGGTGCTGCACGACACGGCCGTACGCGTGCCGCCGTTCGGTGAGGAGCAGGCCCGGGACATGTGCGCGGAACTGCGGGGGCGGGCCCTCCTCGACGGGGTCAGGGGGCGGCCCCCGGCGGACCTCGACGCGCTCGTGGAGGTCGTCCTGCGGGTGCAGCGCATGGTGCTGGAGCTCGGGGACGACCTCGCGGAGCTCGACATCAATCCGCTGATGGTGCTGCCCAGGGGGCAGGGCGCGGTGGCGCTGGACGCGTTGGTCGTGTGCCGCTGAGATGCGTACCGACGAGGAAGTGAACATGCCTGGATCCCCCCGTGTGTCCGGAAATTCCGTCGAGTCATTGGTACTGCACGCCACTGACAATCAGGTCCGCCGCATCACCCTCAACCGCCCCGAAGCCCTCAACGCCATCACCCCTGACCAGCGCGAACGCATCATCACCCTGCTCGCCGAAGCCTCCGCGGACCCGGACGTCCGGGCCGTCGTCCTGACCGGCACGGGCCGCGGCTTCTGCACGGGGGCGGATCTGCGGGGCGGCGCCGGAGGGCCGTCGGCGGCCGGTGAGCGGAGGGCCGGTGAGCAGGTGGGCGGTGAGCGAGTGGGCGGTGAGCGGAGGGCCGGTGAGCAGGTGGGCGGTGAGCGAGTGGGCGCTGACCGAGTCCCCGGCGACGTGGCCCGTACGATCCGGCTCGGAGCCCAGCGCCTCATCGCCGCCGTCCTCGACTGCGAGAAGCCGGTGATCGCGGCGGTGAACGGCACCGCGGCGGGCCTCGGCGCGCATCTCGCGTTCGCCTGCGACCTCGTACTGGCCGCCGAATCGGCCAGGTTCATCGAGGTGTTCGTACGACGCGGCCTCGTCCCCGACGGCGGCGGGGCGTACCTCCTGCCGCGCCTGATCGGCCCCCAGCGGGCGAAGGAGCTGATGTTCTTCGGCGACGCGCTCAGCGCAGCGGACGCGGAGCGGCTCGGCCTCGTCAACCGCGTCCTCCGGGACGACGAGTTGGACAAGACGGCGCGCGAGTGGGCCGAGCGCCTCGCCACCGGCCCGACCCGCGCCCTCGCCCTCACCAAGCAGCTCGTCAACGCCTCCCTCGACACCGACCGCGCCACCGCCTTCGCGGCGGAGGCGGCCGCGCAGGAGATCAACATGACGACGGAGGACGCGCGGGAGGGCGTGGCGAGCTTCGTGGAGCGCAGGAGCGCCGAGTTCAGGGGGCGGTGAGCATCGAGTACAGGGGAGGGTGAGGGTAGCCCCGGCCCGCTCCCCGCGCCGCCCAGGGCGGTCGCACCCCTTCCTATCTGACGGGCCGTCAGGTTCAATGGTCGATGTGATGGGACACGCAGGAATGGCCGCCGCCGCCGTCCGTTACCTCAGGTCGGCCGACGCATCGCCCGTGACGGCGCTGCCGCGCCCGGCACTTCGCTGCGTCGGCGAGGACGAGCGGGCGCCGGTCGGGCAGGCGGAGTTCCGGCGGGTACTCGGGAACTTCGCGACGGGCGTGGCCGTTGTCACGGCACCAGGAACCACCGACGACCCTCAGGCCCCCGTCCCGACAGCGACCCCAGCCGCAGCCGCAGCCCCGGGCTCCGCCCCCGCCGGTTTCGCCTGCCAGTCCTTCTCCGCCCTCTCCCTCGACCCGCCCCTGGTCGCCTTCATGGTCGGCCGGACATCGACGACGTGGCCGCGCATCGCCCGCGCGGGCGTCTTCTGTGTGAACGTCCTGAGCGCCGGCCAGGGCGAGTTGTGCCGCGCCTTCGCGGTGAGCGGCGCGGACAAGTTCGCGGGGGTCACCTACGACGCGGCCCCCGTCTCCGGCTCACCGCGCCTCGCGGGCACGCTCGCGTGGATCGACTGCACGATCCACGCGGTGCACACCGGGGGCGACCACCTCATCGTCGTAGGCCGGGTGGACGCCCTGGGGGCGAGCGACGAGGACGAGGCGCCGCTGCTGTTCCACAAGGGACGGTTCCTCTAGCCCTTCTCCGGACAGCCGGACCGCCGGACCTCCGGACCTCCGGGCCTCGGGGCCTCGGGGCCTCGGGGCCTCGGGGCCTCGGGGCCTCGGAGCGTCCGGACCTCCCTAGGCCGCCATCGCCACGGGAGCCGGCCTCCGCCGGATCACCAGCGCCATCAGCGCCGCCGCCGCGCACAGCGCGCCCGACGCGTACCAGACGACGTCGTATGTGCCGAAGACGTCCCGCGCGACCCCGCCGAGGACGGCCACCAGCGCGGCTCCGACCTGGTGGGAGGCGAGGACCCAGCCGAAGACGATCGCGCTGTCCTCGCCGTACTGCTCCCGGCACAGGGCGACGGTGGGCGGGACGGTGGCGACCCAGTCGAGGCCGTAGAAGACGATGAAGAACAGCATCGGCGGGTGAACGCTCGGCGCGAGCAGCATCGGGAGGAACAGCAGCGAGACGCCGCGCAGGGCGTAGTAGACCGCGAGCAGGCGGCGCGCCTCGAAGCGGTCGGTGAGCCAGCCGGAGGCGATCGTGCCGATCACGTCGAACACGCCGATGACCGCGAGCAGCGAGGCGGCGGCCGGGACGGGCATGCCGTGATCGTGGGCGGCGGGCACGAAGTGGGTCTGGACGAGGCCGTTGGTGGAGGCGCCGCAGATCGCGAAGGTGCCGGCGAGCAGCCAGAAGGGTCCGGTGCGGGCCGCCTTCAGCAGAACCGTCACGGCGCGGCGGGCGGCGCCCGGTACGGGGTCCGGCTTGGGCACGAACTCCTTCGCGCCGTACGGCTCCAGGTCCACGTCGGCCGGGTGGTCACGCAGTAGCAGCAGGACGAAGGGGACGACCGCGAGGGCCGCGAGGGAGACCGTGACGGCGGCCGGGCGCCAGTTGCCCCCGTCGACCATCAGGGCCATCACGGGCAGGAAGATCAGCTGGCCGGAGGCCGAGGCTGCGGTGAGGATGCCGGTGACCAGCCCGCGCCGCTCGGTGAACCAGCGGTTGGTGACCGTCGCGGCGAAGGCCAGCGCCATCGAGCCGGTGCCGAGGCCCACCAGCAGACCCCAGCACAGCAGCAGTTGCCAGGCCGCCGTCATCCAGTACGTCAGGCCCGAGCCGAGCGCGATCAGGATGAGCGCGGACGCGACCACGCGGCGGATGCCGAAGCGGTCCATCAGCGCGGCGGCGAAGGGGGCGGTGAGGCCGTACAGGGCCAGGTTGATGGAGACGGCGGCCCCGATCGTGCCGCGCGACCAGCCGAACTCCTGATGCAGCGGGTCGATGAGCAGCCCCGGCAGGGAGCGGAAGGCGGCCGCGCCGAGGATCGTCACGAAGGCGACGGCGGCGACGAACCAGGCGCGGTGGATGCGCGGGCGGCCCGGCCCGGCCGGGGAACTGTCGACGGTGGCGGCGGTGGCTTCGGTTGTCTGCGTCACGACAACGAGCTTCGGGCCTGCGCGGCCGTGAAGCCATTGGCCCGAAGGACAGCATTCGTTAGGATCGGGCCATGAGCAGTGAGCCGGAGAACCAGGAGCGCGAGCCCGAGCCCGAACGCGAGCCCGAGCCCGAGTTCCGCCCGCACCGCATCGTCGTCCTGGCCCTGGACGGCCTGCTCCCCTTCGAGTTGGGCATCCCGCACCGCATCTTCGGCCGCCCCAAGGACGCGCTGGGGCGGCTCCTCTACGAGGTCGTCACCTGCTCGATCCGGCCGCCCGGCCCGGTGCAGACCGACGCCGACTTCGCCATCCACGTCGAGCACGGGCCGGAGACCCTGGCCACCGCCGACACCGTGATCGTCCCGGCGTCGTACGAACTCGGCCCGGTCTTCGAGGACGGTGTACTGACCGACGACCTGGCCGCCGCACTCGCCCACGTCCGCCCCGGCACCCGGTTCGCCTCCATCTGCACCGGCGTCTACGTCCTGGCCGCAGCCGGCCTGCTCGACGGCCGCCCGGCCACCACGCACTGGGCCGACGCCGAGCGCTTCCAGCGGCTGTTCCCGAAGATCGAGGTCGACGCGGACGTCCTGTTCATCGACGACGGCGAGGTGCTGACCTCGGCCGGTGTCGCGGCCGGGATCGACCTGTGCCTCCACATGGTCCGCCGCGACCATGGCACGGCGGTCGCCAACGACGTGGCCCGCCGCACCGTCGTACCGCCCCACCGGGACGGCGGCCAGGCCCAGTACATCCACCGCCCGGTCCCCGACCCGCAGCAGGCGTCCACGACGACGGCCCGCGCCTGGGCCCTGGGCCGCCTCCATGAGCCGATCCAGCTGCGTGACATGGCGGACCAGGAGGCCATGTCGGTGCGCACCTTCACCCGCCGCTTCCGTGAGGAGGTCGGCGTCAGCCCCGGCCAGTGGCTCACCCAGCAGCGCGTCGAACGCGCCCGTCACCTCCTGGAGTCCACCGACCTCTCGGTCGACCAGGTGGCCGGGGACGCCGGATTCGGTACGGCCCAGTCGATGCGGCAGCACCTGCAGGCGGCGCTCGGCGTCACGCCCACCAGCTATCGGCGCACGTTCCGCGCGGAGGGCCGCGTCGACGTCCAGGTCAGAAGGTGAGCACTCCCCGAGCCACCTTCCCCGCCTCAGCGTCCGCCGCCGCCCTCTCGAACTCCTCCACGGGATACGTCTGCGTCACCAGTTCGTCCAGCGACAACCGCCCGTCCCGGTACAGCTCGGCGTACAGCGCGATGTCCCGCTGCGGTCTCGACGACCCGTACCGGCACCCCAGGATCGACTTGTCCAGGTACATCGACGACACGACGAAGGACGCCTCGGCGCCGGCCGGGGGAACCCCCAGCAGAACCGCCTGACCGTGCCGGTCGAGCAGATCGACCGCCTGCCGGATGAGCTCCACCCGCCCCACGCACTCGAAGGCATGGTCGGCCCCCGTCGGCAGCAGTTCCCGCACGCCCTCCGTCGAGGTCAGGAAGTCGGTCGCCCCGAACTGCCGCGCCACCGCCTCCTTCGCCGGATTCGCGTCCACGGCGACGATCCGCAGGGCACCCGCGATCCGCGCCCCCTGAAGAACGTTGAGGCCGATACCGCCGGTCCCGATCACGACCACGCTGTCCCCGCGGTCCACCTTCGCCCGGTTGAGGACGGCCCCCACTCCCGTGAGCACCCCACACCCGATCAGCGCGGCGGACGGCATGGGAATGTCCTTCGGGATGCGAACCACCTGTACGGCCTTCACCACGGTCCGTTCCGCGAAGGCGGAGTTGGACGCGAACTGGAAGACGGGCCGCCCTCCTTGGGTGAAGGGCTGCCCGGGCCGCCCGATCGCCTGCCTGCACATCGTCGGCCTTCCCCGGTCGCACTCCGCGCACGTACCGCAGTTGGCGAGCGTGGACAGCGCCACATGGTCGCCGGGGCCGACATGGGTGACCCCCACACCCACCGCTTCCACGACCCCCGCCCCCTCATGGCCCAGCACCACAGGAACCGGAAAAGGTATGGTCCCGTCCACCACAGACAGATCGCTGTGGCACAACCCGGCGGCCGAGATCGCGACCAGCACCTCGCCGGGCCCCGGATCCCTCACCGCCAAGTCGTCCACGACCTGGACCCGCTTCCCGTCGAACACCACACCGCGCATCAGACGACCCCCTTGGGCTCCCTGGGCAGGCCGAGCACCCGCTCGGCGATGATCGTGCGCTGAACCTGATCGGATCCGCCGTAGATGGTGTCGGCCCGGGAGAACAGGAACAGCTGCTGAGCCTCGTCGAGTTCATACGGCACGGAGGCCGACCACTCCTTCGGCCCGACCCCACCTGCCGCGCCCCGCACCAGCATCGCCAGCTCCCCGAGCCGCTGATGCCAGCCACCCCACAGCAGCTTGGTCACGCTGGGCGCCCCGGCGTCCCCGGACCGCCCCAGGGTGCGCAACGCGTTCCAGCGCATCACCCGAAGCTCGGCCCACTGCCGCACGAGCCGCTCACGCACCACGGGATCACCGACCGCCCCCGTCTCCACGGCGGCCCGCACCACCCGCTCCAACTCCTGGGCGAACCCGACCTGCTGGGCCAGCGTCGACACCCCCCGCTCGAACCCGAGCAGGCTCATCGCGACGCGCCAGCCACCGCCCACTCCCCCCACGACGTGCTCCGCACGCGCGCGTGCCCCGTCGAAGAACACCTCGTTGAAGTCACTGGTCCCCGTCATCTGCCGAATGGGCCGCACCTCGATACGCCCCGGCTGATCCATGGGAACGAGAAGGAAGGACAGCCCGTGATGCCGGCTCGACCCGGGGTCCGTACGGGCCAGCACGAAACACCAGTCGGCCTCATGAGCAAGAGAGGTCCAGATCTTCTGCCCCGTGACCCGATACGCCCCGTCCGCCCCCACCTCGGCCTTGGTCCGAACCCCCGCGAGATCCGACCCCGCCCCGGGTTCGCTGTACCCCTGACACCACAACTCGTCCCCAGCCGCGACCGCCGGCAGAAACCGCGCCTTCTGCTCCTCGGTGCCATGCGCGATGAGGGTGGGCGCCAGAAGCTTCTCCCCGATATGCCCGGACCGGGCCGGCGCCCCCGACCGCGCGTATTCCTCGGCCCAGACGACCTGCTGGGTGAGGGTGGCGCTCCGATTGCCGTAACCGCCCTCGGCCCAACCAAGCCCTATCCAGCCGGCTTTGCCGAGAGTCCGTTCCCAAGTCCGCCGGTCCTGGGCGTCCTTGCGGTACTCCTCAAGCCACGCCCGCACTTCCAACCGAAACGCTTCATCCTCCGCCGCGAACCCGAAGTCCATAGGGGTCTCCTCGCAATCTCCGGCTTGGAACAACGCCCTTCTTCAGGGGCGCGGGGCTGTGTCGATTTGCGGCTCCGCCGCGTGGGCGCGACAAGCCACGATCAACCCGCAGCCGCCATACGACCTTCCGCCCCGAGCCATTAGGCGTTGGGCCGTGCCCCCTCGGCCGCAGCCCGCCGCATCTCCCGCACCCGCTCCAGCATCGGCATCGGATCCACCCCCACCGACCCCGGCAGAACCTCCGCGATCCGCTCCGGCGTCCAACCCCCCACCGCATAGGCCGAGCGCAGCTCCCGCGGCTGAGCCCACACCGCGATCTTCGGCCCCGCCACGGTGTACACCTGCCCCGTGATCCCCTGCTCCGCCGCCCCGTCCGACAGCAGATAGACCACCAGGGCGGCCACATCCTCCGGCTCCCCGATCTCCGTCAGCTCCATGGGAACCCCGGCCGACATCCGCGTACGGGCGACGGGCGCCACCGCATTGGCGGTCACCCCATACCGGTTCAAGCCCAGCGCAGCGCTCCGCACGAGCGAGATGATCCCGCCCTTCGCCGCGCTGTAGTTCGCCTGCGACACCGACCCCTGATGATTTCCGCTGGTGAACCCGATCAAGGTCCCGGCCCGCTGCTTCCGCATCACCGCCGAAGCGGCCCGGAACACCGTGAACGTCCCCTTCAGATGAGTGGCGACCACCGGATCCCACTCCTCCTCGGTCATGTTGAACAGCATCCGCTCACGCAGGATCCCGGCGACACAGACCACACCGTCGATACGTCCGTACGACGCCATCGCGACGTCGACCACCCGCTGTCCGCCCGCCATCGTGGAGATGTCGTCGGCGACCGCGACGGCTTCCCCGCCCGCCGACTCGATCTCCTTGACCACGGCCTCGGCGACCTCGCTGGTGGGTGAGGCACCCTCCACCGACACCCCGTAGTCGTTGACGACGACCCGCGCCCCCTCGGCGGCCGCCGCGAGCGCGACGGCCCGCCCGATACCCCGACCCGCGCCCGTCACGGCGACGACCTTGCCTGCCAAGAAGTTCCCCATGCCCCGGCCCCTTCCCGCAGTTTCTGACGGTCCGTTAGATTCGACTTGATTCTACGACCCGTCAGATACGCGGAGACAAGCCCCGGGGAGGACTCATGTCACTGCCGGACGCATTCCACGAGATCGCCAAGCGCGTGAACAACTGGGGCCGCTGGGGCGGCGACGACGAGATCGGCACCCTGAACCTGATCACCGACGAGGTGGTCCGCGAGGCGGCCGCCTGCGTCCGGAGCGGCCGCCGCGTCCCGCTCGCCCTCCCCCTCCAGCAGGACGGCGTGCAGACCGGGATGATCCCCGGACGCGTGAACCCCCTGCACACCATGGTGCAGATCAACCAGGAGCTCTTCGGCCCGGGAACCGTCGCGTGCAGCGACGACGCCGTGACCATGGGCCTCCAGGCCGCCACCCACTGGGACGCGCTCACCCATGTCTCGCACTCGGGCCGGATCTACAACGGCCGCCCCGCCGGCTCCATCACCCCGCACGGCGGCGCCGAGTTCAGCGGCATCGACAAGGCGCGGCACATCGTCTCGCGCGGGGTGCTGCTGGACGTGGCACGCGCGCGTGGCGTCACGCGACTCGACGGCGGGCACGCGGTCACCCCGGAGGACCTGGAGGCGGCCGAGGAACTGGCGGGCACGCGCGTGCGCGCCGGCGACATCGTGCTCGTACGGACGGGGCAGATCCAGGTGTATCTCGCCGGTGACAAGCACGGGTACGGCTATCCCTCACCCGGGCTGTCGATCCGGACCCCGGAGTGGTTCCACGCGCGCGATGTGGCGGCGGTGGCCAACGACACCCTCACGTTTGAGATATTTCCGCCGGAGAAAGAGGATTTGTGGCTTCCGGTGCACGCGCTCGACCTGGTGGAAATGGGGATGCTCCAGGGCCAGAACTGGAATCTCGAAAAGTTGTCCACAGCCTGTGGAGAAGAGGGCCGCTACGCGTTCCTGCTGTCGGCGATGCCCGAGCCCTTCGTCGGCGGGACAGGGACTCCCGTCGCACCCGTGGCCGTGCTCTGACGAGGTCGGCTGGCGGCGCGGCCCTGGCCGCCCCGAGCACGGCACCGCGCCGCCATCCGACTCCGGCGTTCCCGCCCCGGTTCCCCGCCCCCTGCCCTGAGAGAACCGACGCCGAATCACGACCCACACTCGGCAAGGGCTTCCGTCACCGAAGCCCTCGTCGTCCCCTCGCGGCGAATCGCTGACCACAAGCGTGATCAACCGGACACGCGGCGTCAACACCCACTCGGGGATTTGTTACTTAAGCCCTATTTGCGGCAGGCGCGCACAGAAGCATGCCCGGGCGCACCCATGGCGACCCGAGCAGGAGGGACAGCGCTTTCTGCAACCGTGCACCGAACCCGGCGGAGTTGTGGCGCCGTGCGCCCGTCACACCGCTTCGTACGCGAGCCCCTCGTACGCCGACGCCCCGCTCCCGTAGGCGGACGCGGACGCCGCCGACTCCGCGGCGCGGTCCAGTTCGCACCAGATCCGCTTGCCGGCCCCCTCGGAGCTCCAGCCCCACCGGTCCGCGAGACCGTCGACCAGGGCGAGTCCACGGCCGCCCGTCGCGTCACCGTCGGCACACCGGGGCACCGGCGCCCGGCCACTGCGGTCGGCCACCTCCAGCCGTACGGTGGCGCAGTCCTGGGCCGCTCCCGGCAGCGACAGACGCAGCACGGCCGGACAGCCGGTGTGCACCACGGCGTTGGTGACCAGTTCGGAGACGAGCAGGATCAGGGTCTCGGCGAGCGGCCCGTCGGCCTCTATCCCGGACCCGGCGAGGCGCGAGCGCGCCCACCGCCGGGCTCGCCCCACCTCAGCGGGGTCGGGCCGGATCTCCAGCTGCACTTGAAGCACCTGCACCGCTCACACCATCCGAACCGGCGGACACATAGCCCCGCGCCTCACGAGGGCCACGATCCTAGCCATTCTCTTCATGGCCAGAACAATGGCCAAAGCCAGGGTCACGGAACGTGAATCCCTTAGCTGACAGCATGGTTGACGTACAGTCACCCCAACAAGCGCTTCGGGCATATTCCAGCGCGAAGGAGTACCCCTGCGGCATACTGTGCGACGCTTGTCGTGGGGAGTCGAACAGGCGGGGGCAGAACGCCCTCCCGCCTTGCGAACAGCGGCGCGCACCGCCGGATCCGGAGCCGCCTCGAGGGCAACTCCGGGATGGCTCGTGCTCGGAACCACTCGCATCTCACACAAGGTACCGGAGCGGACGGCCGACTCCAGGCCGTGACGAGTCACGCGTAGGACACAACCCGATATCAACGCTCCGTAATTCCGGTATGCCACAATCCGCGACATCCGCGCCGGGGCCGTCGACGACATCGCAGACCAGCGGCCTTCAGGCCGATTCGGCGAGAAGCTCGGCCGCCAGATTCTCCTCACTCTCCGTAGCTGGCCCCGCACGATGAGTCCGCACCCATGCGCGTTTCAGATGCAGATGGAGCTCGAACTCCCAGGTGAACCCCATGCCGCCGTGCACCTGGAGGCAGTCGCGGGCACCGCGCACGGCGGCCTCGTCGGCGAGCAGCCGGGCGGTGTCGATGTCGGCCGGGTGGGCCGTGACGGCCGCCGCGTAGACGGCGACACGGGCCGTCTCCGTCCGCACCAGCATCTCCGCACACAGATGTTTCACGGCCTGGAAGGCCCCGATCGGCTGCCCGAACTGCTCACGCGTCCGGGCGTGTTGCACGGCCAGCTCGCACGCGCGTGTGGCGCTGCCCAACTGTTCGGCCGCGGTGAGGAGTACGGCTACGGGGGCCACGCCCGTGCCCGCGGGAACCCGGTGCAGGGGCGTCAGCGGGTCGACCGACCGCAGCGGTACGGCCCCGGCCACGGCCCCTCGTACGACGTCCGCCTCCGCGAGCCACTCCACCAGCCCGTTGCCGACGTCCGCCACTACCGTCTCCCCGGTGGCCGCGCCCGGCACCGCCCCGGCCGCGAGGTGCGTGGCCACCAGAGGCCCGGGCAGCAGCGCCCGCCCGGCCTCCTCGAAGGCCAACACCGCCTCGGGCAGGCCGAGTCCGACTCCGCCCCGCGCCTCCGGCAGCCGTAGCGCGAAGAAGCCGGCCGCGCCGAGCTCCCGCCACAGGGCCCGGTCCAGGCGGCCGGGCTCGGCGAGGACGGCCCTGAGCGCCTCCGGGCCGAAGCGCCGCGCCAGCATCTCCCGCACGCCGCTGCGCAACGCCCGTTGGTCCTCGGTCAGTTGGAACCTCATCCGTCACCGCCCCTTCGGCAGCCCGAGGATCCGCTCGGCCACGATGTTCCGCTGGATCTGCGAAGTACCGGCGGCGATGGTGTACGACAGCGAGGACAGCCGGTCGAGCACCCACGGCCGGCCGAGGTCCAGCGACTCCGGCCCCAGCACGTCGGCCGCGGCGTCGTAGAGGTCCTGGCGGGCATGCGAATACCTCAGTTTGAAAACCGAACCCCCCACGCCCGGCACCCCACCGCCCAGTTCCGCCTCGCTCACGTTCCACTGCGTCAGCCGCCACAGCGCCCGGAACTCGGCGTTCAGCCGCCCCAGCCGGCGCCGGAGTACGAGATCGTCCCAGCGCCCGTTCTTGTGCGCCTCGGCGGCGAGTTCGCGCAGGACCCGGCGGCAGGCGACGACCTCGCCCACGAAGGCCGTGCCGCGCTCGAAGGACAGGGTCACCATCGTCACGCGCCAGCCGTCGTTCTCGTCCCCGACCCGGTTGGCGACCGGCACCCGCACCTCGTCGAGGAACACCTCTGCGAACTCGGCCGACCCGGCGAGGGTCCGCAGCGGCCGGACGGTGACGCCCGGCGCGTCCATGGGCATGGCCAGCCAGCTGATCCCGCGGTGCCTGGGCGCCTCGGGGTCGGTGCGGACCAACAGTTCGCACCAGTCGGCGACTTCGGCATGGGAGGTCCAGATCTTGGACCCACTCACCACATAGTCGTCGCCGTCCCTACGCGCGCGCGTGCGCAGTGCCGCGAGGTCGGATCCGGCGTCCGGCTCGCTGAAGCCCTGGCACCAGACCTCGTCCCCGCGCAGGATCGGCGGCAGCCAGCGCGCCCGCTGCCCGGCGGTTCCCTCGGCTGCGATGGTCGGCCCCGCGTGCAGCAGCCCGACGAAGTTGGCCCCCACATAGGGCGCGCCCGCCTTCTCGGTCTCCTCCAGGAAGATCAGCCGTACGGTCGGGGACGCGTCCCAGTGGACGTCGGCGTACCCGGCGTCGTACAGCCTGCGCTGCCAGCCGAGGTCGTAGGCACGGCGTCCGGGCCAGTCGTCGGGGGACGGCTTCGGCGGGAGCGCCGGAAGGACCCTGCCCAGCCACTCCCGCAACCGCGCCCGGAACTCGTCCTCTTCGGGTGTGTACGTGAGGTCCATCCATCACCTGCCATCACTGACATCACCTGACGTCACCTGACGTCACCTGACGTCACCTGACGTCACCTGACATCATCTATCTGATGGTCCGTCAGATTTATGAGCAGGCTAGCCCCGCACCCCTGGACCGACAAGGCGTCGAGCCCTACGCTCTCGGCGAGATCTGACACACCGTCAGCCAGAGGGGGTTGTCGTGACCGACACCGCACACGCCCTGGGTTCCTCGCGCACACTCTGGGAACTGGTGGCACGCCGTGCCGAACTGACCCCCGGCCGCCCCGCCCTCCTCCAGGACGACCGCACCCTGTCCTTCGGCGATCTACGCGCGCGTGCCGAGCGTGTGGCGGCGGGCCTGTACGACATGGGCGTACGCCCCGGCACGGTCGTCGCCTGGCAGCTGCCCACCCGTATCGAGACGGCCGTGCTGTCCTTCGCGCTGGCCCGCCTCGGCGCCGTGCAGTCGCCGGTCATCCCCTTCTACCGGGACCGCGAAGTCGGGTTCGCGCTGCGGGAGTCGAAGGCGGAGTTCTTCGCGGTGCCGGGCGAGTGGCGGGGCTTCGACCACACGGGGATGGCGCGGCGGCTGGGCGCGAAGGGGATCTTCGAGGCGTACGACACCCTGCCGGACGGCGATCCGTCGGTCCTGCCCGCACCGCCCGACCAGGGCACGTCGGTGCGCTGGATCTACTGGACCTCGGGGACGACGTCCGACCCCAAGGGCGTGCTGCACACGGACCGGTCACTGATCGCGGGCGGCTCCTGCCTGGCACACGCGCTGCGTCCGACCGCCGAGGACATCGGGTCGATCGCCTTTCCGTACGCGCACATAGGCGGCCCGGACTACATGGTGATGGTCCTGCTGTACGGCTTCCCCGCGGTGATGTTCGAGCAGTTCGCGCTGCCGGACGCGCTGGAGCGGTACCGCGGACACGGTGTGACGATCGCCGGCGGGTCGACGGCGTTCTACTCGATGTTCCTGGCGGAGCAGCGCCGGCAGCCGGACGGTGTGAAGGCCGTTCCCTCGCTGCGGCTGCTGGCGGGCGGTGGCGCGCCGAAGCCGCCGGAGCTCTATCACGCCGTGGTCCGCGAGATGGGCGTGCAGTTGACGCACGGATACGGCATGACCGAGGTGCCGATGATCACGATGGGGGCGCCGGACGACACGGCGGAGAACCTGGCGACGACCGAGGGGCGGCCGCCGCGGGAGATGGAGATACGGATCGTGGAGGGGGAGGTGCGGCTGCGCGGGGAGACGGTGTGCCGGGGTTATCTGGACCCGGCGCAGACAGCGGCG
Organism: Streptomyces viridochromogenes; assembly: GCF_001270495.1. Taxonomy (GTDB): domain Bacteria; phylum Actinomycetota; class Actinomycetes; order Streptomycetales; family Streptomycetaceae; genus Streptomyces; species Streptomyces viridochromogenes_A. The sequence goes on along the minus strand of NZ_LGUR01000219.1, from coordinate 91,440 downwards.
GCCTTCGACGAGGAAGGGTTCCTGCGGACCGGTGACCTCGGGTATCTGACGGAGAGCGGGCATCTGGTGCTGACCGGCCGCCTGAAGGACGTGATCATCCGCAAGGGGGAGAACGTCTCGGCGAAGGAGATCGAGGACCTGCTGCACCGGCATCCGGCGGTCGGGGACGTGGCCGTGATCGGGCTGCCGGACGCGGAGCGCGGGGAACGGGTCTGCGCGGTCGTGGAACAGCCGGCCGGCGCGGACCAGCTGACCCTGGAGGCGCTGACGTCGTATCTGCGCGGGGAAGGGCTGTCGACGCACAAGCTGCCGGAGCAGCTGGAGGTGGTGGACGCCCTTCCACGCAACGAGACCCTGCGCAAGGTGCTCAAGTACAAGCTCAGGGAGCGCTTCTCGGGGACGTAGGGATCAGTCCCACAGGGATCAGACCCACAGGAGCCGGTCCCACAGGGGTCAGGGTCACTCGGGGACGGTGAAGTAGCGGGCGAACGCGGTGATGATCTCGTCCTCCGCCACCTTGCCGTCGCCGTCGGTGTCGAGCGAGCCGGCGGCCGCCTGGGCCACGTCCTGCTGGACGCCGAGGCAGCCGAGCACGCGTACGGTGTCGGCGACCGTGGCGGCTCCGTCACCGTCGGAGTCGGCCAGGTCGAGGGCGGCGTGCAGGAAGGGGCGGGCGATCTCGGCGAAGCGGTCCGGGTTGTCCCGCAGCCGCTTGACCGCGCCGTTCACGAACTCCTCGCGGGTGATGCGCTGGTCGCCGTCCCGGTCCGCGATCCCGGCCATGCCCTGCCAGAACGCCTCGGCTCCGCCGTACAGCGCCTGACCCTTGTCGGACCGGGCTGCGATGCCGAACTCCGCGAGCAGCGCCTTGGCCGCCGCGCTGAAGTCCTCCCGGTCGATGTAGCCGTTGCCGTCCTGGTCGAAGGTGGCGAACCGGGCGGCGCTCCTGCGCTCGTACTCGCTACTGACCATGTCTTATCGGGCCGCCTTACGTCACGTGGGGTACCTCTGCACGGAGCGTACGACGCCGGGGGGCCTCCGGGCGCGGGAAAGCGGCGGTTGTGCCAAGACCGGGGGAATTTCGGGGCAACCGTGTGGCACTACCGACGGTCATCGGGGCTGTTCAGGCCGACAGCGGACGAGTGTCGTCCGCGACCGCCGCCGCGACATCCGGGTAGACCTCGAAGAGCCGGCGTACCCCCAGCGCCCCCAGGACGCGGTTGACGTGCGACCCGTCGGCCGCGCCCTGCGCCGGGAGTATCAGCCGCAGGCTGCCCTGGCAGGAGCGGATGAGGCGGCGGGCGGCGATGAGGACACCGACGCCGCTGGAGTCGCAGAACATGACCTCGGAGAGGTCGAGGACGAGGCTGTGGCGCCCCTCGGCCACCACGTCATGGATGTGCTGACGCATCACCGGCGAGGTCACCAGATCCAGCTCGCCCGACACCTGGAGCACAGCCCAGTCGCCTCGCTCGCCGCCGGTCACTTTCAACGTCACCACCACGCCCCTCGCTCGCCGAACCGGAAGTGATACCTACGCTTCCTTGCAGCGCGGCTGCCCAGCGGCTGTTCCCTGAAACACCCTCCAGAAAACGGTCACCGATCAGAAAAGGCTTGTTTCAATCGCATTCGATCCTGTTCGATCGAGTCTGATCACGCGGTGGCCGGGTAGCCGACCGGGGGCGGGTCCGAGTGGGGTCCGTGGGTGATCCGAGTGCGAAGTCCTCTACCACGAGTGCGAGGTGCGTCACCAGCCATGGCTCAACAAGGGGCGCACATTGCGACAAAGGGGCGTGCGTTGTCAGACGTGCCGACTACATTCAGGGAGACGGAGGACGCACGCTGGACAGCACGGACCGGTGAGGGGGGCCGTATGGCGAAGAAGGACGCACCGCCCCGCTGGGACCGCAAGATGCAGCAGCGGCTCGCCCGCGGCGAGGCGGCCGCCCTCGGCGAGCTCTACGACCGGTTCTCCTCGCTCGTGCACGGCCTCGCCCACACCGTGCTGGGTGACGAGCGCGCAGCCGACCACCTCACCCGCGACGTCTTCGCCCACGTCTGGGAGCACCCCGACGCCTACGACCCCAAGCAGGGCCCGCTGCGCTCCTGGGTCGCCACCTTGACCCACCGCCTCGCCGTGCAGCGACTGCGCGCCACCGAGACCGCCGCCCTCGCCCAGGCCGGCCAGGGCTCCACCGAGGAACTGGAGCGCAAGGTGCGGCACGCCTCGGTCGCCGCCCGCGCCGACTACATCGTCCAGTCCATGCCCGTCCCGCTGCGCGCCGCCCTGGAACTGGCCTACTTCCAGCGCCGCGACTACCGCCAGACCGCCGCCGACCTCGGCGTCACCGAGGACGAGGCCCGCCGCCGTCTCCGCCTGGGCCTGCAACTGCTGTCCACCGCCCACGACGCCGGAGCCGCCCCGGGAGCGCCGCCGGGCTACGGAGGTGCGGCGTGAACGAGGCACAGCGGTTTCCGGACAGGGATCCGGACCGGGACCCGGAAGAAGATCAGGAAGAGCACAAGGAAACCCAGGAGACCAAGGAGCCCAAGGAGACCGAGGGAACCGAGAGGGCGAAGGGGGCGAAGGGCGAGAACGGCTCCAGAGACGCCACCAGCGGAGCCGACGGCATGAGCGGCGGCAACGGCGACGACCAGCGCCCCACCCCGGACCCGAGCCCGGACCAGCCGCCCCGCATACCGCTCCCCCGCGCCTCCGTCGAGGACACCGGACGCCCGCTGCCCGCCCTGGAGGACCTCGGCGACCCGACGCCGCGCCCCGCCCCGCTCGTCCTCGAACACCGCGTCCTGAAGTCGCTCCTCGGCGCGTGGGCGCTGGCCGCCTGCTCGACGGAGGAGACGGCGGCCGTCGAGGAGCACCTCGGCGACTGCGGCCTCTGCGCGGACGAGGCGCGGCGGCTGCGCGAGGCCGTCGGCCTGCTGCACCCCGCCGAGAGCCTCGACCTGGCCCCCTCCCTGCGCGCCCGCGTCCTGGAGGGCTGCCTGGAGCGGCGCCCACCGCGCATCCCGGTTCCCGAGTGGGCGACGCCGTACGACGCGGAGACGGCCCGCCTGGACGCCCTGCTCCAGGACTTCGGGGACGCCGAGTGGCACGCGCCCGTGCGGCTGCGGTGGTTCGAGAAGGACGAGCCGACGAGCCGTCGCACGACCGTCGCCGGGGTCATCGCCCATCTGCTGACGGTCGACGGGCTGGTGGCGATCGCCCTGGGCCTGGAGGACCCGATGGGCGAGGTGACCGCCGACCGCCCGACCCCGGCCGCGCGCACGGACGCGTACTGGCGGGCCTCGCACTTCCCGCCGACCCGCGCCGTCCGCGCACCCTGGCGGGAGCAGACCCACGCCCTGGTCCGCACGGTGTCCTTCACGGGCGGGGGCGGGGACGGGGGTGGCGGCAGGGGGAAACTGTCCGTCCCGTACGGCGACTTCGAGCTGCCGCTGCACGACGCGATGCTGGACCGCGCCTTCGAGTGCTGGGTGCACGCCGAGGACATCGCCGAGGCGGTGGACTACCCGTACGAGCCGCCGTCCGGCAGCGACTTGCACCAGATGGTCGGCCTCGCGGCCCGCATGCTGCCCACGGTGCTGTCGGCTCGGCGCCGCGCGGGGCTGGCGGCGCCGGCACCGGGTCGGCACCTTGTCCCTGCGGGAGAGCCCGGCCGTAGCCTCCGCCTGGAGATCGAGGGCTCGGGTGGCGGGGAGTGGCTGATCCCGCTGGACTCCCCGGCGGCGGTGGGCTCCGCCGAGCACGAGGTGGCCCATGTCGCCCTGGACGGCGCGGAGTTCTGCCGACTGGCGGCGGGCCACGTGGCTCCTGCGGAGGCTGCGGCGGGGCAGGTGGGTGATCGTGCCGCGATCAGGGATGTGCTGTTGGCTGCGGCGAGCTTGAGCCGGATGTAGGGGTGGGTCGGGGGTTCGCGGGCGGCTGCGGGTGAGTGGGGGCTTGTCGCGCAGTTCCCCGCGCCCCTAAAAGCACGTCCACTGCACGTACCTTCCAAGGGGCGCGGGGAACTGCGCGATCAGCCAACGACTACCCGCGGCCGCCCCCGAACCAGTACCTCCGAGCGACTAGGCGAAGACGACCGTCCGCCGCCCGTTCAGCAGGATCCTCCGCTCGGCATGCCACTTGACCGCCCGGGCCAGCGCCTGGCACTCCACATCGCGGCCGATCGCCACGAGCTGGTCCGGCGTGACGTCATGCCCCACCCGCTCGACCTCCTGCTCGATGATCGGCCCCTCGTCGAGGTCAGCGGTCACATAGTGCGCCGTCGCCCCGATCAGCTTCACACCGCGCGTGTGCGCCTGGTGATACGGCTTCGCACCCTTGAAGCTCGGCAGGAAGGAGTGGTGGATGTTGATGATCCGCCCGCTGAGCGCCTTGCACAGATCGTCGGAGAGCACCTGCATGTACCGGGCGAGCACGACCAGCTCCACGCCCTGTTCCCGCACGATCTCCAGCAGCTGGGCCTCGGCCTCGGCCTTGTTGTCCTTGGTCACCGGGATGTGGTGGAAGGGGATGTCGTACGACCCCACGAGCTCGGCGAAGTCGGTGTGGTTGGACACCACGGCGGCGATCTCCACCGGCAGCGCCCCGATCCGCGCCCGGAACAGCAGGTCGTTCAGGCAGTGCCCGAACTTGCTGACCATGAGCACGATCCGCATCTTCTCCTCGGCCCGGTGGATCTGCCAGTCCATCTGGAAGGCGTCACCGATCGCCGCGAAGCTCGCCCGCAGCTTGTCCACCGTCACCGGCGCCTCCGCCGAGAAGTGGACGCGCATGAAGAACAGTCCCGTGTCGTGGTCGCCGAACTGCTGACTGTCCTCGATGTTGCAGCCGGTCATGAAGAGGTAGCTCGACACGGCGTGCACGATGCCCTGCTTGTCGGGGCAGGCGAGGGTGAGGACGTACTGGTCGGAGGAGACCGCGGCTCGGCTGGACTGCTGGTTCATGCAGCACAGGGTCCCATATCCGGCCCCCGCACGGGACAGCCGTCCCGTTACCCGGACCGCGTACCCGCCCCTCTGCCCGGACCGCCTACGCGGACCGCGTCATGATCGCCAGCACTTCCAGTGTCCGCGGTGGGGCGTCCGGGTCCTCGCCGTCGGCCATGGCCATCCGGACATGCGCGTCGCGCGCCGCCCGCACCGCCTCCGGCCACCCCTGGTTCTCCAGGTACGCGGCGACCTGCGCGTCCGGGCCGACCTGATGCATGATCCGCAGCACGCGCAGCACGGCGGTGTCGACGAGCGCCGCCTCCTGCGAGTCACGGAAGATCGTGCCGACGTATTTCTCGGCGGACCAGTTGTCCAGCCAGGTGTCCTCGACGAGGCGGTACACGGCGTCGGTCACGTCGCCGTATCCGTCGACGCCGGCCAGCCAGACCTCACGCTGGAAGACCGGATCGGAGAGCATGTGCAGCGCGGAGCGCACATTGCTGCGCCAGCGCCACCACGGCATGTCGTTGAGTGGCATGCCGCCCATGGTGGAGGAGCGACGGGCGCGACGGGAAGAGCTATCCGAACCTTGCACGGTCATCGATCGTACGTTCCCCCTCACAGGCGCCTCACCGACCCCCGTAATTCACCTTCCCGTCACTGAAGGATAACCAAGGGTCACGCTCGGGTTAGTGGTGTGGCGGAATCGTGCGTATCCATGACCGGCAGGCGACGCACCCGCAGCACCGTCCTCCCCACGATCACCAACCGGCCCGTCCGAGCCTCCGCACGCGCTGCGGGGGCACTGGTGGCGTGCGCGTCGCTGGCCGTCGGATGTGGTGTCATCCCCGGTACCACGGGGGGTTCCGGGGACGACACGATCACCGTGATGACCTGGGCGCCGGAGAACACCAAGGCGACCAACAAGCCCGGCATGCCCGCCTTCGCGCAGGCGTACGCCCGCTGGGTCAACGCCCGCGGCGGCATCGGCGGCCGCAAGCTCAAGGTTCTCACCTGCAACGACCGCAACGACAGCGTGGCCGCGGCCCGGTGCGCCGACCGCGCGATCGAGGAGAACGTCGTCGCCGTCCTCGGCTCCTACAGCCAGTACGGCGACACCTTCCTGCCCTCGCTGGAGGGCGCCGGAATCCCGTACATAGGCGGCTACGGCATCACCAACGCCGAATTCACCAGCCCGCTCTCCTACCCCGTCAACGGCGGCCAGCCCACCCTCCTGGCCGGCCTCGGCCGGGAACTGGCCCGCTCCTGCGGCCGCATCGCGCTGGTACGTCCCGACAGCATCGCGGGCGACGAGCTGCCGCCGCTGCTCAACTCCGGCCTCAGGGCGGGCGGGCACCCGAGCGCCGCCGACCAGCTCGCCGAGGAGGACGCCACCGAGTACGGCGGCCAGTCGGAGCGGGCGCTCCGGCACTCCTCCACCACCGACCTGTCGGACCCGGGATGTGTGGTGCCCGCCCTCGGCGATCGCACCACCACCTTCATGGACTCCTTCCGGCGCGCCCGCGAGGACCACGCCGATGTGCGCACCGCCACCGTCCTCGGCAGCGTCGACCAGACCGTGATCAACGCCAACGGCGGGGCGTCCAGCCCCTACGAGGGGTCGTACATCACCGGCTGGTACCCCGTCGCGAGCGATCCGCGCTGGGACCCGATGAAGAAGGTGATCAGCGAGCAGGCCTTCGGCGACAACCGCATCGATCCCGCGGACGCCGGAGTGCAGACCACGTGGATCGCGTACACGGCGTTCAAGAAGGTCGTCGAGTCGCTCGGCGACGGCGCCGTCACCGCCGACTCCGTGCGAGAGGCCCTGAACAAGGGCCTGAAGGTCTCCACGGGCGGGCTCACGCCGACCCTCCAGTGGAAGTTCCAGGACGTCCTGGCCGCCGTCGGCTACCCCCGCCTGGTCAACCGCAAGGTGACCCTCCAGGTCGTACGCGAGGGCAGGCTGGTGGCGGCCCGCAAGGGCTTCATCGACGTGACGCGGACACTCCAGAGCGCCCAGCTGAACTGAACTGCACTGCCCTGAACCGCACTGAACAGACCGCCCGGCGCCCGTTCTACAGCTGCGTCGGCTGGCGCTCCGTCAGCCCGTACTTCTTGGCGATCGTGTTCCACAGCTGCGCGGCCGCCTTCTTCTCCGCGCTGGCCGTGCCGCTGGCCCGGTTGCCGGCCTGGGTCTGGCCGGTGGAACGGGCCTGGCCCTTCTTGCAGAGCTGCCCCTTCTTGGCCGCCACCTGGTCCGCCCACGCCGCGTAGTGGTTGTCGGCGGACGCCGACGCCTGCCACGCCTTGGTCAGCGCGGTGGTCAGCTCGGTGTGGCTCGGGAGCTGGTCGACGGAGAGCTTGGACAGGTCGGTGACCAGCTGGTTGCGCTGCTTGGCCGCGCCCCGCAGGTCGGTGGCGGCCTGCGGGAGGTTGCCGCAGGACTTCACAGCGGCCACGGCCTTGATCACGGTGGTACGGCTGTCGCCGCTGTCCGCCAGAAGCTTGTCCAGCGCGATCGCCTGCTGCTCGGCCGGGTCCTCGGACGGCGACGGGGAACCCTCGGTCGCCGGAGCCGTGGCGGACACCGGCCTGTTGTCGTCGCTCTTCTGGTCGTCCCCGCCCCCACCGGCGAGCATCGCGCCCGCACCGATGCCGAGAACGGCGATGCCGACGCCCACGGCAGCCATGAGCGGCACCCGAGAGCCCGTACGACGGCCGCCGCGGCCTCCCCCGCCGATGTCGTCGGCGTTCGGGCCGTGCGAGCCAGGCTGTCCGTGATGCCCGTGCTGTCCGTGGGGGCCGGGCGGGAAGTACCCCGTCTCGCGCGGGCCCTGAGGCTGCGGTTGGGGCTGCTGGAAGCGCGGCAGCTGCTGGGTGGCCGCGGCCGGGGGTTCGCCGCCCGGCTCGCTGCGGAAGAGGTTGTCGAAGTCGGAGAGCGGCTGCCGCCCCGGCCCCGGCTGGGCCGCCCCGCCCGGCTGGCCGGTCACGGGCGGGATGTACTGAGTGGCGTCCGCGTCGGTCCCGGAAGCGGCCGCCGGCATCGCTCCGGCGCCGCCCTGCGGACCGGCGCCGCCGCCCTGCCGGGCCCGCCCCAGGATCTGCGTGCTCTCACCGGGCACCTCGGGGGGCAGCGCCCCGGGCCCCACCGGCGGGATGTACTGCGTCACTCCTTCGTCGGCTACGGGCGCGGGCGGCGCGGCGACGGGCGGTATGTACTGGGTGGCGCCTTCGTCGGCCGGGGGCAACGGGGCCCCGAAGCCACCGGCACCGGGACCGGCGGGCGGCATCGGCGCGCTCTGGCCGCCCTGCTGGGCAGGCGGCAGCGCACCGTCGAAGCCGGGAGCACCGTACGCCTGGCCGCCGGCCGGAGGCAGCGGAGCCGACGGGCCACCGCCCTGACCGTACGGCGGCTGCGGCTGCTGGGGCTGCTGCGGGTACTGCTGCCGCGCCGGCAGGGGCGCTCCGCCGGCCGGCGCCCCCTGGCCGTACGACGGCGTGCCCTGCGCTCCCCCGCCGTACGACACACCCTCCGGCGGCAACGGCTGGGCCGACTCGGACGGCGTGCCCCCGGCGGCATCCGGCGCCGCGCCCCACGGAGCCGGCGACGGCGACGCCCCGGCGTGGCCGCCCGGGTACGGCTGCTGCTGTTCCTGCTGCCCGCCCCAGGACTGGCCGGGCGGCGTTCCCCAGGTCTGCCCCGGCGCGGCCGGCGGTTGCGGCGACTGCGCGGGCGGGGTCTGCTCGGGCCCCCAGGGGCTGCCCCAGGACTGGCCGCCGGGCGGTGCCGAGGGCTGGGGCGTGGCCGGCGGCGCGGCCGGAACCGACGTCGGCTGGCCGCTCTGCCCACCGATCATGCCCGGCAGCAGCGGCTCACCGCCGTCGGAGGGCAGCACGATGCCTTCGCGCGCGGGTCGCGCCGAGGGCTCCTCGCCCCGTCCACTCTGCGTCACCGGGACTCCTACTAATGGGGGACCTTGTGAATCGTCGGGTCACGCTACCGGGTCCGCCGATCCGCGTGCTACGCAGCTCAAGACGTGACCTGCATCGCTGTGACCGCCGTAACAATCCCGGCCCCCCATCCGCTACATACGCCCCCCTTTCCGCACCGGCGCCTTCATTTCCCTGCCGTTCACGCCCTCGTACCCCTTGGTTTCACGCCGCTGCCTGGACATCCAGCCGCGCCCCGAACTCCCTTACCACCGGCTCGTCCCGGTACGGCTCCAGCCGCTGCTGGAAGTCGTCCAGATACTCGGCGCCCCGGTTGGAACGCAGGGTCTCCAGGAGTTCCACGGCCTTCAGTCCGGTGTGGCAGGCCTGTTCGATCTCGCGCTGCTGCACCTGTGCTGTGGCGAGCAGCACATAGCCGATCGCCCGGCGTCGCGCCTTCGTCTCCGGGAGCCCGGCCAGCGATTCCTCCGCGCGCCGCGCCGCCGCCTCGGCCTGGCCGAGGTCGCGGTGGCAGTGCGCCAACTCGTCGGCGAGATACGCCTCGTCGAAGTGCGCGATCCAGGTCGGGTCGTCCCCGGACTCCGGATCCGCCGTCTCCAGCGCGGTCACGGCCCGTCCGGAGGCCACCTGGGCGGCCCGCGCGTCACCCATCAAGGCATGCCCTCGCGCTTCCGCCGCATAGAACATCGCCTCCGCGCGCGGGGTCACGCGCCCCCGCGCCCCCTCCTGCGCCGCCCGCGCCAACTGCGCGATCTCCCGCGGGTTTCCGAGCTGCGCGGCGAGATGGCTCATGGAGGCGGCCAGTACATACCCGCCGTACCCCCGGTCTCCCGCGGCCTGCGCCAGCCTGAGCGCCTGGATGTAGTACCGCTGGGCGAGTCCCGGTTGGCCGGTGTCGACGGCCATGTACCCGGCGAGCTCGGTCAACCGCGCGACGGCGGCGAAGAGTTCCCGACCGACCGCCTCCCGGTACGACCCCGCCAGCAGCCCGGAGACGACGCTGTTCAGGTAGTGCACGACGACCGGGCGCACATGCCCGCTGCCGTACTGGTGATCAAGGTCGACGAGTGCCTGCGTCATCGCACGCACGGCCGCCACGTCGGACTGCCCCACGCGCGGTCCGGCCGAGCGCGACACCTGCGAGTCCGGCGACGAGATCAACCAGTCGCGGCTGGGCTCGACCAGCGCGGACGCGGCGACGGACGAGCCGGACAGGAAGTCCCGGCGCCCCACGTCGCTGCGCCACAGCTCGCACACCTGCTCAATGGCCCCCAGTACAGTCGGCGAGAACTGGAGACCGACGCCGGACGCGAGGTTCTTGCCGTTGGCCATGCCGATCTCGTCGATCGTGACCGTACGGCCCAGCTTGCGGCCGAGCGCCTCCGCGATGATCGCCGGCGCCCGCCCCCTCGGCTGCTGTCCTCGTAGCCAACGGGCCACGGAGGTCTTGTCGTAGCGCAGATCGAGACCGTGCTCGGCGCCGCACATGTTGACCCGGCGAGCCAGCCCGGCGTTCGAGCAGCCCGCTTCCTGGATGAGCGCCTGCAGCCGTTCGTTCGGCTGTCGCGCGACGAGAGGCCTTGCGGCCATGGCGTACCCCCTGTGGCTGCGGTGCCTGCCCACGCACCGAGTTGACGTGTCCTTCACCGCCGGTGTCCGGCGCGGGGGCACTGGCTGTGCACCGCAGGATTTCCGGCCGTGAAGATCAATGCCCCGTCGTCATACCGAAAATGCGAGGCTTGCGAGGATTGCCGGGGTAAAGGCGGAAGCCGACCCCACAGTGGGCTACCCAGCTCCGGCGACGGATCCTCCCGCGCGCCCCCACACATGCACCCATGCGCCCCAGATGAGGAATCAATGCTCCTCCCCCGCGCGCGCTACGCCCGTAACCCGAGGTGGGTGCGGGAGTTGTGTTGGGCGTGGAAGAGACGATCCCGGCCACCGAAGCCGCACAGATTCCGAAGCAGCGCGGCGAAACGCTGCTGGAGACCGCCGTTCGCTATGCCGAGGAGCGTCACTGGGACGTGTTCCCCGGGACCTGGCTGGAGGCCGTCGAGGGCGCGCAGCTCTGCTCCTGCGGCGACACCGCGTGCCCCGCGCCCGGCGCGCACCCCGCGCGCCCCGACTGGGAGACGCAGGCGACCGGGAGCGCGACGGTCGCGCGCCGGATGTGGCAGAAGCAGCCGAACGCGTCGATCCTGCTGCCGACGGGGCGCACCTTCGACGCGATTTCCGTCCCGGAGACGGCCGGGTTTCTCGCGCTGGCCCGTATGGAGCGGATGGAGCTGACGCTCGGGCCGGTGACGTTGACGCCGGATCGTCGGATGCACTTCTTCGTGTTGCCCGGTGCGTCGGTGAAGGTTCCCGACCTGGTGCGCAAGCTGGGGTGGTCGGTCGGGTCGCTGGACCTCGTCGCGCTCGGCGAGGGGGCGTGGGTCGCCGGGCCGCCGACGCGGTTCGGGTCGCGGGGGGCTGTGCAGTGGGCCTGCCGGCCTACGCCGGCGAACCGGTGGCTGCCGGATGCGGAGGAGTTGATCTCGCCGCTCGCGTATGCCTGCGGCCGGGATCGCTGAAAGCGCCTCCTCATCTGCCGGGTTGATCCCGGTTGGAGACTGCGGGTTGTGCGTGGTCGCTCGCGCCCACGCGGCGGAGCCGCATATGGAAACAGCCCCGCGCCCCTTCTAGGTTGACTCCATGACGTCGGCCGTAAGTGTGCGCGGGCTCTGGAAGCGGTTCGGGCAGCAGGTTGCTGTTGCTGGGATTGATCTGGAGTTGCCCGCTGGAAAGTTCATCGGGCTGGTTGGGCCCAACGGGGCCGGGAAGACGACCACTCTTTCCATGGTGACCGGGCTGCTGCGGCCCGATCAGGGGACCGTCGAAGTCGTCGGGCACGACGTCTGGCGGGACCCCGTCGAGGTGAAGGCGCGGATCGGGGTGCTGCCCGAAGGGCTACGGCTCTTCGAGCGGCTCTCCGGGCGGGAACTCCTCGCGTACACCGGGCGGTTGCGCGGGCTGCCCGGCGCCGAGGTCGACAAGCGGGCCACCCAGCTGCTGGACGTACTCGATCTGGCGGGGGCGCAGCACAAGCTGGTCGTCGACTACTCGACCGGTATGCGCAAGAAGATCGGGCTCGCGGCCGCGCTTCTGCACAACCCCGAAGTGCTGTTCCTGGACGAGCCGTTCGAGGGCGTCGACCCCGTCTCCGCCCAGACCATCCGCGGCGTCCTGGAGCGCTACACCGCCTCCGGCGCGACCGTCGTGTTCTCCTCCCATGTCATGGAACTCGTCGAGTCGCTGTGCGACTGGGTCGCGGTCATGGCCGCCGGACGCATCCGGGCCCACGGCCCCCTCGCCGAGGTACGCGGTGACGCGGCCTCGCTGCAGCAGGCGTTCCTCGAACTCGTCGGCGCGAACGGCCGCGCCGCCGGGACCGACCTGGACTGGCTGGGCGGCGGGGCCCGATGAGCACCGAAGTGACGGGCGTGACCGAGGTCGTCGTACGGCTGAAGCTGTCGTTGCTGCGGAACGGGCTGCGGCAGTCCGGTGGGCGGCGGGCCGCCTACATCGCCTCGGCGGTCGTGGCGCTCCTCTTCGCCGCGCTGCAACTCCTCGGGCTGATCATGCTGCGCGGGACCGCGCACGCCGGCTCCGTGGTCATCCTCCTGGTCGCGGTCCTCGCGCTCGGCTGGGCCGTGATGCCGCTGTTCTTCCCCGGCGGGGACGAGACTCTCGACCCGACCCGGCTGGTGATGCTGCCGCTGCGCCCCCGGCCCCTGGTACGGGCCCTGCTCGCGGCCTCGCTGGTCGGCATCGGCCCCCTGTTCACCCTGTGCCTGTTCACCGGTTCGGTGATCGCGGTCGCGCACAGCGGGTTGGCCTACGTCGTCGGCGTCGTCGCCGTCGTCCTGTCCCTGCTGGTGTGCGTGGCGCTCGCCCGGGCCGTCGCCACCGCCAACATCCGGCTGCTGACCAGCCGTAAGGGACGCGATCTGGCGGTGCTGAGCGGGCTGGTCATCGCGCTCGGGGCGCAGGTGGTGAACTTCGGGGCGCAGCGCCTGGGTTCGTCGGGGCTCGCCCAGCTCGATCCGGCGGCGGACGTGCTGCGGTGGGTGCCGCCGGCGTCGGCGATCGGGGCGGTGCGGTCGGTGAGCGAGGGTTCGTACGGGACCGGGTTCCTCCAACTCGCGCTCACAGCGGCCGCGTTGATGGCCCTGATCACCGTATGGTCACGCCACCTCACCCGGCTGATGACCTCACCCGACGGCTCCACGCTCCAGGCGGTCACCGAGGCGGCCATACCCGAACGCAAACCGACGGGCCTTACCCGCCTCCTGCCGGCCGGCCGCACCGGCACCGTCATGGAACGCAGCCTGCGCTACGTCTGGCGCGACCCGAAGACCAAGGCGGCCTGGGTGACCTCGCTCGCCATCGGCCTGATCGTGCCGCTGTTCAACGCCCTCCAGGGCACCGGCTCGATCTACTTCGCCTGCTTCGCGGCCGGGATGCTCGGCATCCAGATGTACAACCAGTTCGGGCAGGACACGTCGGCGTTCTGGATGGTCGCCCTGACCATCTCCTCTCCCCGGGACGCCTATGTGGAGCTGCGCGGCCGGGCCCTGGCGCTCCTGCTGATCACTCTTCCCTACGCCACCCTCGTCACCGTCCTGACGACGGCACTCCTCGGCGACTGGGCCAGGCTCCCCGAGGCGCTCGGCCTGTCCTTCGCCCTCCTCGGCGCGATGCTGGCGACGGGCGCCTGGACGTCGGCCCGCTTCCCGTACTCCATCCCGCAGGAGGGCTACAAGAACGTGGCCCCGGGTCAGACGGGCCTGGCCTGGATCTCGATCTTCGGCGGCATGATCGCGGCGGCCCTGCTCTGTGCCCCCGTCATCGCGCTGACGATCTGGCTGAACGTGAGCGAGGACGGGGATGCCTGGACCTGGCTACTGCTGCCGGCGGGCGCGGCGTACGGCGCGGGGACCACCTGGCTGGGCCTACGGCTGGCGGCGCCGCGCACGGCGGCCCGCCTGCCGGAGATCCTCACCGCGGTGAGCAAGGGCTGACGGATCTGGCTGGTGCAGAGGGCCTGCAACGCCCCGTCAGGGGCGCGGGGCTGCCTCGATGTGCGGCTCCGCCGCGTGGGCACGAGCGACCACGACCCACCCGCAGCCGCCATCAGCCAGAAGGCCCCGAGTTCACAGGCGCCCGGCATCCCCGGCGGAGCGCACCACATCCAGAAAGGGCTCGATCGCCGCGCGCCACCCCTCCGGCTGGTCGTAGTGCACCAGATGACCGGCGTCGGCCACCTCCGCGTACTGCCCGCGCGGCAGCACCCGCACCATCTCCTGCGCCTCGGCCCGCCCCAACTCCCCGTCAAGCCCGCGCACGACCAACGCAGGACACCGGACCTGCGCCAACTCCTCCCAGTGCGCGTCGAACACCCACGCCTTCCGCGAGTCGAGCATCTGGTCCGGGTCGAAAACCGGCCGCCACCCGTCCTCGCACTCGTGCATCACCTCGGCGTAGAACTCGCCCCGCGCGGCGTTCGGCCGCTCCACCCAGGGGTCGTCCTCACCGAACCACTTCCGCACATCGGCAAGCGTGGCGAAGGGAACGGGCCAGGACCTGAACCAGTCCGCCCACTCCCGCTGCGAGGCCGAGCCGAGCGCGGAGGCGCGCATGTCGCAGATGATCACGCCGTGCACCAGGTCGGGCCGCTTGGCGGCGAGCTGCCACGCGGTCAGCGCACCCATGGCATGGCCGATGAGGACGGCCGGGGCGAGACCGAGCTGTTCGAGGGCCGCCTCGGCGTCGTCGACGTACGCCTCACGCGTGAAGGCGGCTTGCGAGTGCTTGTCGCTACGGCCGTGGCCACGCTGGTCCAGCGCGACGGCGCGGTGCCGCTCGGAGAGCCAGCGGGCGGTGGAGGCCCAGTGCGAGGCGCGGCCCATGAGGCCGTGCAGTAACAGCACGCCTGGCGTGCCGTCGGGTTCCCTGGCGGGGTCGGTCTTGGGAGGGTCGCCGAACTCCCAGGCCGCGAGACGTACCCCGCCCTTCCCGGTCACGTCGATGCGCCGCGCCATTGGTCCTGGCACCCCCCTAGCTCCGCTCGGACCGCTCGAGCCGGCCGGTCCTGTGAACCGTGTCCTGCCTGCCGTATCTGCCGTATCTGCCGTCGCTCGTGCGAGCACCGCTCGCCACCTGCGGTGCAGGCGTCGGCGGTGCCGTCGCACACGATGTGTATGTCCTGTGTGTCTGACGTGATCTTATGCGCACACCCATGAAGCGCACGTTCCGCCTGACCCGTCACCCGCAGACTATCGAACCCCTATTCGAAAATGCCGTCTCCGCGGCCAACACCCCTCATTCGAGTGACCCCTCCCAAGGATTGATCGGCACCGCCGAGGGGAGATCTTCACCGGGAGGCGGACCGCTCGGGGAAACCGGTCCGAGGGGAATGACCCTGAGAGCTCGGGGCTCCGGGTCAACACAGGGGAGGACAGGCCCCGGCGCCACACGGCGCCGGGGCCCTCTCCATGTCCACGGCACATCCGCCCGCCCCTTCCCCGGCCGGACGCATCGCTGTCCATCACGGCCAAGAGCTCTCAGGTCGTATGCCTCACGCGACAGACTGGCACGCGAATCGGCGGAGCGCTGCGATTCGGCGTACTGGATCTTGGAATGGGCGAGATCGACGGATCGCCACAACTCCCGTTCGCCCGCCGGGAGTTACACGAAAGGAAAGGCCGTTGGCTCAGCGCTTCGCGACGAACACATGCGAGGCGACGTCCGCCTCCAGCTCGGCCGCCTCACCACCACTGCCCACGAGCACACCACCCGCCGACTCGGTCACACTCACCACCGAGCCGGGCTGCACACCGGCCCGCCGCAGCGTGTACATCAGCTGCGCGTCGGTCTGGATCGGCTCGCCGATACGCCGGACCACGACCGTCTTGCCCTCGACCCCCGGGTCCAGATCAGCCAGCGAGACCATGCCCGCGTCCAGGAACGGATCGGCGCCGTCCTTCTCGCCGAGCTCCTCGAGGCCCGGGATGGGGTTGCCGTACGGCGACTCGGTCGGATGCCGCAGCAGCTCCAGCACACGCCGCTCCACGGCCTCGCTCATGACGTGCTCCCAGCGACACGCCTCGGCGTGCACCTGCTCCCACTCCAGCCCGATCACGTCGACGAGCAGACACTCGGCGAGACGGTGCTTGCGCATGACGCGGGTGGCCAGGCGCCGCCCCTCGTCGGTGAGCTCCAGATGCCGGTCGGACGCCACGGACACCAGCCCGTCACGCTCCATCCGCGCCACCGTCTGGCTGACGGTGGGCCCGCTCTGGTCCAGCCGCTCGGCGATACGGGCGCGCATGGGGACCACGCCTTCCTCCTCCAGCTCGAGGATGGTGCGGAGATACATCTCCGTGGTGTCGATCAGTCCGGACATACGTGCCCCTCGATTAGCTCTGCGATTAGCTCAGCCGGAAGCGAGACAGCTCCACGGCGCGTGCGCTGGCCCTGTACTCAATTCTGCCGGATACCACGGACAACCGTGCCGCGCCGCCGAAACCAGCGATTTCCCAGCGCCCATCGCCCCCACGGCGCGGCAGCCGCGTACGGCGGTGAGGGGACGTGTCGGAGGGCCGCCCGCAGGCTCTACGCGCACCCCCACCGAACCCGCGCAGGCGCCGCAGACACAGCCGCGAACCCCCGCGCACCGGCACCAGGCCGCCACAGGCACCCCCGTATTGACACCACACTGGTCCAGACCGCACGGTGATCCGCAACGCACCCCCACCCCAGCACCCCGCCACCCCGGAGGGCCCCGCATGAGCGACAGCAAGCCGGCCGACCAGTTCTTCGACGCCGCGATCGGCCTCCTCCAGCGGGTCCGTGCCGAGGAGGCCGAGAACATCGAGGCAGCCGGCACCCTGCTCGCCGACACCGTCGCCTCCGGCGGCCGGCTCTTCGCCTTCGGCGCCGGCCACTCCTCCCTCGCCGCCCAGGACCTCGTCTACCGCGCCGGCGGCCTCGCTCTGATGAACCTGCTCGCGGTCCCCGGCGCCGTAGGCGTCGACGTCATGCCCGCCACCCTCGGCTCCGCCCTCGAACGCGTCGACGGCCTCGCGAGCGCGGTGCTCGACAGCTCCCCGCTCCGCGACGGCGACGCCTTGGTGATCATCTCCCTCTCCGGCCGCAACGCCCTCCCCGTGGAGATGGCCATGAACGCCCGCGCCCTCGGCGTCCGGGTCATCGGCGTGACCTCGGTGGCGTACGCCTCGGAGACGAAGTCCCGCCATGTCTCCGGCACCTACCTCAAGGACCACTGCGACATCGTCCTCGACTCGAAGATCGCGATCGGCGACGCGGAACTCACCCTCGACACGATCCCGGCCCCCTTCGCCCCCGCCTCCACGGTCGTCACGACGGCCCTCCTCCAGGCCGTCACGGCCACCGCGGCCGCCTCCCTGGCCGCCCGCGGCATCGAGCCCCCGCTCCTGCGCTCCGGCAACGTCGACGGCGGCCTCGACTGGAACAACCGGGTGTTCGAACAGTACGGCGACAGGATCTTCTACCGCCGATAGGGCGGGAGGCGCCGCCCGGCCCGGAGCCGCGCTACTCCGGGCCCAGCACCCCCGCGAGATCCAGCGCGGAAGCGATCCGCACCGCCACATCCTCCGCGTACACCGCGTCGCTCCGCTCGAACGCACTCCGCCCCGCGCCCCGCAGAAACGTCACGACCCCCAGCGTCCGCCCCCGGCTCCGCAGCACCGCGCACAGTGCGTGCACCGCGTCCGCGGGCCACTGCCGCCCCGCCGCCCACGCCCGCGCCTGCTCCGCCGACATGCTGCCCGCGTCGGCCCGCACCGACCCGGCCCGCGCCACGCACTGCAACGCCGGATGCCCCTCGGCGTACCGCACCGGCAACCCGGCCTCCCCGCCGAGCAGACTCGGCCCCGGCGCACCGGAGGGAGTCACGGCGACCCGGACGAGCCGTACCGGCCCGGCGGGCTCCGCATCCTCGTCCATATGCGGATCCGCTACCGCCCCGCCCGCGACCCGGTCGATCAGCGCATGATCGGCGAACCCGGCCAGCGCGAAGTCCAGATGCACGGTCGCCGCGTCCGCCGGGTCCTCGCACTCCGAGGCGGCCCGCGCCGCCCGATGCAGCTGATTGGCCCGGAACCGCAGCAGGGCCGCCTCCTGCTCGGCCTGCTTGGCCTCGGTCATGTCCTGGAAGAGCCAGCCCACCCCCAACGGCACCGGCTCCTCCGCGAGCGGCGAGGCCAGCCGTACGAAGCCGCACCGCCAGCACCGCCGCCGCTCGCCCTCCGGCGTCCGTACACTCACCCAGATCTCGGCGGGCGCGGGCGGCGCACCCTCCGCCAGCACATGGGTGAGCGCGCTCTCCAACTCCTCGACTCCTTGGGCGAGCAGATCCCCGAGCGGCCGCCCGAGCACGGACGTGCGCCCGATACCCAGCGCACGGGCCGCGTGAGCGTTCACCACGGCCGGCCGTAGATCCGCGTCGACGAGCACCACACCCCACGACGCGTCCTCGAACAACGCCTCGCTCAGCGCGATCGACCTCTCCAGATCGATCTGCGCGTGCACCTCGCTGAAAGCGCAGTACACCCCAGCCGGCTTCCCGTCCGGACCGTGTACGGCCGCCGACTGCGTGCGTACGAGCACCCGCCCGCCGTCCTTGGTCAGCAGCGCGAACTCGTGCACCTGCCGCCCGGGAGCGTCCATGGCGGACATCAGCCGCGCCTCGACCTCCTCGGCGTCGGCCTCGCGCACCGCCCACCCGGCGAACCCGCGCCGCCCCACGGCCTCGGTCGCACTCCACCCGAGGATCCGCTCCGCCTCACGGTTCCAATGGGTGACGACCCCGTCCGCGTCGAAGGCGCACAGGGCAGCGTCCATCCCGTCCAGCAGTGCGGCCAGCAGATCAGAACCGCCTGCGGAACCCTCCGAACCACCCGCCGAACCCTCCGGACCGTCCCGCTCGGGTTCGTCCGGCCCCAGCTCGTCGGTGGTCCCACTACGCCGGGAAGCACTCACCTGGACCCCCTGCCAAGCCTGCCAAGCTGCGTCCGCACGTACGACGCGTCGGTGCGCTCACTCGCAATCATCTAACTGGAACGTGACGCAGCACACACCGAGTTCCCACAAGATTGAAGGAATCGTTGTACGGCGGAAATCCCGGGAAACCGGCCGCACGCGCCCCGCCCCACCATCACGCCCCGCTGACCTCGTAGCCCGCCAACCGCAACGTCAGCCACACCTCGTTCTCGTCCTCCGGCGCCACATACCGGTCGACCTCCACAAACCCCCGCTTCTCGGCGAACCGGAGCCCGTCCCCGTTGGCGGTCAGGACCACGGTCCGGATCTCCCGCGCACCAAGCACGCGCGCGTGCGTGAGCCCGTCCTCGTACAGCGCGGACCCGAACCCCCGGCCCCGGTACTCGGGCAGCACGCGCGCGATGACGGTCGCCACGCCCTCGTCGCCCTCCGGCGGCCGTACGGTCGAGCAGCCCACGAGCGCGTCCCCGGCATACGCGTTCCGCAGCTGATGCCGCCCACCGCGCTCGCGTACCTCGTCGAGGCTCAGCTCGTCCGGCGGCACGATCACGTTGTGGACGTGCCGCCACTCCCGAAGCATGACGTCACCGTCCACCGGCACGATCCGAAGATCAGACATGAGACCCGCTTCCCCTCCTCGCGTACACCTCAATCTCGATCTTCATACGTGGATCCGCGAGCCCGCACATCATCATCGTCGCCGCCGGCCGCACCTCCCCGAAGTAACGCCGCAACACGGGCCAGCAGGGCTCGAAGTCCTCCCGCTCGGGCAGCAGGTACCGCACCCGCACCACATCCGCGAACGAGGCCCCCGCCTCCGCCAGCGCGGCCCCCACATTCCGCAGACACTGCTCGGCCTGCTCCACCACGTCCTCGGAGATCGTCATCGTCGCGTAGTCGAACCCGGTAGTCCCCGACACATGCACCCAGTCCCCGTCGACCACGGCACGCGCGTACCCGATCTGCTCCTCGAAGGTCGAACCACTGAGAATCGCGACCCGCCCCACATGCTGCTCCGTCATGATCGGAACGCTAGGTGCGAGGGTGCTGATACGTCCATCACGAAAAAAGCGGTTGATCGGGGCAGAGCCACTTCTTAGGGTGTGCGGTACACGAGAAGGGAGGTGGTTCGGCAGATGTATGAATACCGGACGCGTGAGGTGGCTGCGGGCTAGCGGCCCGTCACCCCACCCAGTGCGGTGCCGGACCAGCACGTGACAGACGCGTGCAGCCGGCCCAATCCCAGCAGTCACCCGACCCGCGAGCTCGCCGGTAACGTCCGGCCGGCTCCTCCGCCCCGGCGGAGGGACCCGAGTTCGCGGGTCGTCTGCGTTCGCGGAGCCGGCGCCGCCCTCACGGGCTGAGCCGCTCCACCCGCCAGCTCCCGTCCTGCTCCGCCACGTACCGCAGCCGGTCGTGCAGCCGGTTCTCCCGCCCCTGCCAGAACTCCACCGCCTGCGGCGCCACCCGGAAGCCGCCCCAGTGCGGCGGCACCGGCACCTGCTCGCCCTCGGGATAGCGCGCGGCCAGCTCGGCGTACGAGGCGTCGAGGTCGGCGCGGGTGGCGACGACCGAGGACTGGGCGCTGGCCCAGGCTCCCAGCTGGGAACCGTGCGGGCGGGTGCGGAAGTACGCGGCGGTCTCGTCGCGCCCGGTCCGCCGCGCCACGCCCGTGACGACGACCTGGCGGGCCATCGCGTGCCAGGGGAAGAGCAGGGCGACGTACGGGTTCTCGGCGAGGTCGCGGGCCTTGCGGGAGCCGTAGTTGGTGAAGAAGACGAAGCCCTGCTCGTCGAACTGCTTCAGCAGGACCGTACGGGAACTGGGCCGGCCCTCGGCGTCCGCGGTGGAGACGATCATCGCGTTCGGCTCGAAGAGGTGGGCCTCCGCCGCGGCCTGCTTGAACCAGCGCGCGAACTGTTCCACCGGAGTGGCGGCCAGGTCGTTCTCGGCGAGGCCCTCGGCCCGGTACTGCTTGCGCATCGCGGCGGGGTCGAGGGGGACGGCGTCTCGGTCGGTCACGCCGTCATCTTGCCGTATGCGGCGGGCGCCGTCCGGGACGGTGTCCTTCGTCACGGGGTGGCACTGAGTGCCGCAAGACCTCCCGGAGGGTGGCACTCGGGGTTATCGTGCTGTTGTTGTTTCGATTGGATGACCGTCGGCCGAACGGGGCATCACACGGATACGCCCCGGACCGCGAGTCCGCCGAGGCCCGGAGACCGGCAAGGGCCGGATTCCGAGTCCGTGACCGTGGAACCACCGGCGTACGCCCATCTCTGTCGACCGACGTGTGGTCGTTCCACCCACAACCCCATCCGTCGCACACCTCACGAGGAGCCGCCTGATGTCCGACTTCGTACCCGGACTCGAGGGAGTCGTCGCGTTCGAGACGGAGATCGCCGAACCGGATAAGGAGGGCGGCGCACTCCGGTACCGGGGCGTCGACATCGAGGATCTGGTCGGTCATGTCTCGTTCGGCAACGTCTGGGGACTGCTCGTGGACGGCGCCTTCCGGCCCGGTCTGCCGCCCGCCGAGCCCTTCCCGATTCCCGTGCACTCCGGCGACATCCGCGTCGACGTCCAGTCCGCGCTCGCCATGCTGGCCCCGGTGTGGGGGCTGAAGCCCCTCCTGGACATCGGTGAGGAGCAGGCCCGGGACGACCTGGCCCGCGCCGCCGTCATGGCCCTCTCCTACGTCGCCCAGTCCGCGCGCGGCCAGGGCCTGCCCATGGTTCCGCAGCGCGAGATCGACAAGGCCCAGTCCGTCGTCGAGCGCTTCATGATCCGCTGGCGCGGCGAGCCCGACCCCAAGCACGTGGCCGCCGTCGACGCGTACTGGACGTCCGCCGCCGAGCACGGCATGAACGCCTCCACCTTCACGGCCCGCGTCATCGCCTCCACCGGCGCCGACGTGGCCGCGGCGCTCTCCGGTGCCGTGGGAGCCATGTCCGGCCCGCTGCACGGCGGCGCCCCCTCCCGTGTTCTGCACATGATCGAGGAGATCGAGCGCACCGGCGACGCCGAGGCGTATGTGAAGCAGACGCTCGACAAGGGCGAACGCCTCATGGGCTTCGGCCACCGCGTCTACCGCGCCGAGGACCCGCGCGCCCGGGTCCTGCGCCGCACCGCCCGCGAGCTGGGCGCCCCGCGCTTCGAGGTCGCCGAGGCCCTGGAGAAGGCGGCCCTGGAGGAGCTGCACAACCGGCGCCCGGACCGGGTCCTGGCCACCAACGTGGAGTTCTGGGCCGCCATCATGCTGGACTTCGCGGAGGTCCCGGCGCACATGTTCACGTCCATGTTCACCTGTGCCCGTACGGCGGGCTGGTCGGCGCACATCCTGGAGCAGAAGCGCACCGGCCGGCTCGTGCGCCCCTCCGCGCGCTACATCGGCCCGGGCCCGCGCGACCCGCGCGAGGTCGAGGGCTACGCCGACATCGCGCACTGATCCCCCGGCCTTCACCAGCGTCACCAGTCCTCACCCAGCCCCGGCAGCCCACGAATCCCCGGATCCCCTCCGGCGGGCCGGTCATCACGCGGAGCCGGTCAGCTCCGCGTGATGCCGCTCGGCGGCGGCCGGAACGCTGTCCGGTGCCGACGCCGTACGGAACGTGACTGATCCACTCCGCCAGTATGCTGGGGCGGCTGCGGCATCCCACCATCACCCGTCCCCACGTGGTGAGTTGCGGCCTGCGGCGATCGAGACGTCACGGCATGAGGGATGGGGATCAGGTGCTGATAGCGGGCCGCTACCGGCTGAGCGAGCCGATCGGGCGCGGGGGGATGGGGGAGGTCTGGCGGGCCTACGACGAGTCGCTCGCCCGGGATGTGGCCGTCAAGCTGCTGCTGCCCCAGGACTCCGACCCCACCGCCACGTCCCGGTTCCGGCTGGAGGCGCAGACGGCGGCGCGGATCGACCATCCGAACGTGGTGGGCGTCCGGGACTTCGGCGAGTACGACAACCGGCTCTTCCTGGTGATGGAGCTCGTCCGGGGCGACAGCCTCGCCACGACGCTGGTGCGGTCCGGCGCGCTGCCCGCCGAACGCGTGGCCCGGATCGCCGCCCAGGCCGCCGCGGGACTGGCCGCCGCGCACCGGCAGGGCATCGTCCACCGGGACATCAAGCCCGGCAACCTGCTCCTGGACGCCGACGGCACCCTCAAGATCGGTGACTTCGGGATCGCCCGCTTCCTCGACGATCCCGGCGCCGCGCTGACCGCCACCGGCCAGATCGTCGGCACGAGTCTGTACCTCGCCCCCGAGCGCGCCCTGGGGCAGCCGGCGGGCCCGGCCTCCGACGTCTACGCGCTGGGCTGTGTGCTCTACCAACTCCTCACCGGCCGCCCGCCCTTCCAGGCCGACACCGCGGTGGCGATCCTGCACCAGCATCTGGACGCCGTCCCCGTGCCGCCCCGCGAGCTGGGCGTCCCGGGCCTCCCGCCCGCCTTCGAGAGCTACCTGCTCGGCCTGCTCGCCAAGGAGCCCGAGCACCGGCCCGCCGCCCAGCGGGCCGCCGACTGGTTCGCCGACGGCGCCTGGCAGGGGCGCCCCGAGCCACTGCCCGACGCGACGGCTCCGGCGGCGTCCGCCCCCGGATCGCAGCGGGTGGGTGAGACCAGCAACCCGACTACGTACATGCTGCCGTCCGCCCAGGGGACAGCGTCCGCCGCAGGATCCAGAACCGGATCCAGAACCAGAACAAGACCCGGAGCCGGCCCCGGAACCAGCCCCGGGGCCAGACCCCGATCCGGATCGAGATCCAAGCCCAGCTCGCAGTCCCGGACCCGCGTGGCGGTCACGGCAGCGGCAGCGGCGCTCTTCATGGCCGCGATGCTCATCGGCATGCTGTGGTTCTCTCCCGACAACACCGGCGCGGAGGGCACGAAATCGGAGGCCCCGCCGAGCCCGTCCGCTTCCACACCCACACCCATACCCGCGACCGCCTCCGCGTCCCCCCTGGAGTCGTCACCCTCCCCGGTCGCCTCCCCGAGCCCGGACGCGGTGGAGACGAGCGTCGGTCAGGAAGGGCAGGACGACGAGAAGCAGGAGAAGGAGCGGCGGGAGCGCGAGAAGCGGGAGCAGGAGCGGGCGAGGCTGGAGCAGGAGCAGCAACGCGCGGTGCAGCAGGACGACGACGGCGACGACAGCGGCGAGGGCGACGACTGACTGTCCCCTGCTCAGCCCAACGCCTCGTCCAGCAGCCGGGCCCACTGCGCCACCACCCGTTCCCGGCGACCGGCGTCGTCGGTGAGGAGGTTGGCGAGGCCCAGCCCGCGGGCCATGTCGAGGAGTCCTTGGACCGTCTCCCGAACGCCCGCCTCGGACTCGTCGGCGCCCAGCAGGTCCACCGCGATCCGATGGGTCTCGCGGCCCACGCGGGCCTCCAGCTCCGTGACCCGGGGTCGTAGCTGCTCCTCGTTCGAGGCGGCCACCCACAGGTGCAGGGCCGCGCGGAACAGGGGGCCGGTGTAGAGGTCGACGAGGGCGGCGACGACCGCGCGCCGGTCGCCCGCGGCGCCCTGCGGGAACAGGGCGCGCAGGGCCGTCGAGCGTTCCTCGGCGACGTACTCGACCGCCGCGGTGAAGAGGTCCTCGCGGGTCGGGAAGTGGTGCTGGGCGGCGCCTCGGGAGACCCCGGCGCGTTCGGCTACGACGGAGACCGTGGAGCCCGCCCAGCCGTGTTCGGCGAGACAGGCCACGGCGGCTTCCAGGAGCCGCTGCCGGGTGGCGCGGCTGCGGTCCTGTTTGGGCACGCGGTCGGTACGGTCCACGCGGTCGCCGACTGTGCTCACACCACCCATTCCGGATCCCGTCTTTCTAGGAAGGCCGTCATCCCCTCGCGGGCCTGCGCGGAGGAGAACAGCCGGGCCGAGAGTGCGGTCAGGTCGGCCGCGTCCCGGTCGAAGGCTTCCAGCACCTTAGCCGTGAGCAGGGCCTTCGTCTCGGCCAGGGCCTGGGGGGAGGCGCGGCGCAGTCCGCCCAGGAGGGGGGCCAGTGCCTCGTCGACGTCGTCACCCTCGGTCGTGAGCAGGCCGATGCGGGCCGCCTCGGGGGCGGTGAAGCGTTCGCCGGTGAGGTAGTAGCGGGCCAGGGCGCGGGCGTCCGTGCGGGGCAGCAGCGGGAGGGAGATCACGGCCGGGGCTACGCCGATGTGCACCTCCGTGAAGGCGAAGGTGGCCTGTGCCGACGCGGCCGAGATGTCGCAGGCCGCGAGCAGGCCGAGGCCGCCCGCGCGGACGTGGCCGGTGACGCGGGCGACGACCGGCTTGCGCAGTTCCACGATCAGCCGGAGCAACGCCACCAGGTCGTCCGGGGGCGGGGGGTCGCGCAGGTCGGCGCCCGCGCAGAACGTGTTGCCGGTGTGGGTGAGGACGATCGCGCGTACGTCGGCGTCCTTGCCGCAGTCCGTCAGCGCGTCGGTCAGCTCGCCCACGAGCGCCGCCGACAGGGCGTTGCGGTTGTGCGGGGAGTCGAGGGTGAGGGTTTCGACGCCACGCGCGCGCGTGCGGCCGACCAGCGTCATGCGTCCTCCCGCAGTGCCCGCAGTTCGCGGCGCAGGATCTTGCCGGAGGCGGCCCGCGGGACGCCGTCGATGAAGGTGACCTGGCGGACGCGTTTGTAAGGGGCGACGCGTTCGGCGACGTACATCATGACCTCTCCTTCGGAGAGGCCGGTGGCGGCGGGCTGGCGGACCACATAGGCGTGCGGGACCTCGTTGCCGTCGTCGTTGTAGGCGCCGATGACCGCGGCGTCGGCGATGCCGGGGTGGGTGAGCAGGAGGGCCTCCAGTTCGGCGGGGGCCACCTGGAAGCCCTTGTACTTGATGAGTTCCTTGACGCGGTCCACGACGAACAGCCAGCCCTCGGCGTCGACATGGCCGACGTCGCCGGTGTGCAGCCAGCCGTCTGCGTCGATCATCGCGGCGGTGGCGTCGGGGCGGCCGAGGTAGCCCTTCATGACCTGGGGGCCGCGGATGAGGATCTCGCCGGACTCGCCGGTGCCGAGGTCCTTGTCGGGGTCGTCGAGGGAGACGACGCGCATCTCGGTGCCGGGGATGAGCCTGCCGACGGTTCCGGCGGGCGCGTCGTGCATGGCGGCCAGCGGGACGACGTGGGTGCCGGGGGACAGTTCCGTCATGCCGTACGCCTGGCCGAGCGGCGGCAGGCCGAGGCGCTGCGAGCAGGCGGCCGCGAGCTTCGCGTCCAGGGGCGCGGCGGCACTGACGATGTACTTCAGGGACGAGAGGTCGTACCGCTCGACCAGGGGGTGCTTGGCGAGGGCCAGGACGATCGGCGGGGCCACGTACAGGCCGGTGATGCGGTGGTTCTGGATGGCGGCGAGGAAGGTCTCCAGGTCGAAGCGGGGCAGGACGACGACCGTGGCGCCCAGCCTCAGGGGGGCGTTCATCAGTGCGGTCAGGCCGTATATGTGGAAGAAGGGCAGCACGGCCAGGATGCGGTCGCCGGGGCCTGCCGGGATGGTGGGTTCCAGCTGGGCGAGGTTGGTGGCGATCTGGCGGTGGGTGAGCATCACGCCCTTGGGGGTGCCCGTGGTGCCCGACGAGTACGGCAGGGCGGCGACGTCCGCGACGGGGTCGATGTCGACCTGTGGTTCGGGGGCGGCGGAGGCCAGCATGTCGATGAGCGAGCGGTGTCCCGGCGCGCTGTCGCACACGAAGATCTCCTGGACGCCGCCCGCGAGTTCGGCTGCCCGGCGTGCCACCTCCAGCAGCGGTGAGACGGTGACGATCCAGCGGGCCGCCGAGTCCGTCAGCTGCTTGGCGAACTCCTCGGGGGTGGCCAGCGGGTGCACGGTCGTGACGGAGGCACCCGCGCGCGTGGCCGCGTAGAAGGCGGTCGGGAAGGCGACCGTGTTGGGGCTGTGCAGCGCGAGGACGTCGCCCTTGCGGACGCCCGCCTCGGCGAGGGCGGCGGCGACGCGCCGGTGGAAGCGGTCGAGCTGTTCGTAGGTGAGGGTGGTGCCGTCCGTGCCGTCGATGAGCGCGGGTGCGTCACCGAACTCGGCGGCCCGGCCCAGTACGGCTTCATGGATGGGGAGTTCTACGGCCGGGACGTCTGCGTACTCGCTGCGGAACACGGTTCCTCCTCGCGACACGGTGCCGGTCCGATACCGGTCGGACACCGGTCGAATACCGGTCAGTACGACTTGGGCAGGCCAAGGGTCTGGTGGGAGACGTAGTTGAGAATCATCTCCCGGCTCACCGGAGCAATACGAGACACGCGGGCCGCGGTTATCAACGAGGCGAGCCCGAACTCGCGCGTGAGGCCGTTGCCGCCGAGGGTGTGCACGGCCTGGTCGACCGCCTTCACACAGGCCTCCCCCGCCGCGTACTTGGCCATGTTCGCGGCCTCACCAGCGCCGACGTCGTCCCCCGCGTCGTACAGGTGGGCCGCCTTCTGCATCATCAGGCGGGCCAGTTCGAGCTCGATGTGCGCCTGGGCGAGAGGGTGCGCGATGGCCTGGTGGGCGCCGATGGGGGCCTTCCAGACGGTCCGCTCGCGCGCGTACTCGACGGCACGGGCGAGGGCGTAGCGGCCCATGCCGATCGCGAAGGCGGCCGTCATGACGCGTTCGGGGTTGAGGCCGGCGAACAGCTGGAGGAGGCCCGCGTCCTCGTCGCCGACGAGGGCGTCGGCGGGGAGCCGTACGTCGTCGAGGGTCAGCTCGAACTGCTTCTCCGCGGCGTCGAGTTCCATGTCGATCTGGCGTCGCGTGAAGCCTTCGGTGTCGCGCGGGACGATGAAGAGGCACGGCTTGAGGTTGCCGGTGCGGGCGTCCTGGGTGCGGCCGACGATGAGGGTCGCGTCGGCTATGTCGACGCCGGAGATGAAGACCTTGCGGCCGGTGAGGAGCCAGTCTCCGGAGTCCGGGTCGCGGCGGGCCGTGGTCGTGATGCGGTGGCTGTTGGAGCCGGCGTCGGGCTCGGTGATGCCGAAGGCCATGGTGCGGGTGCCGTCGGCGAGGCCGGGGAGCCACTGCTGTTTCTGTTCGTCCGTGCCGAAGCGGGCGATCACCGTGCCGCAGATCGCCGGGGAGAC
Organism: Streptomyces viridochromogenes; assembly: GCF_001270495.1. Lineage (GTDB taxonomy): Bacteria > Actinomycetota > Actinomycetes > Streptomycetales > Streptomycetaceae > Streptomyces > Streptomyces viridochromogenes_A. Next base: position 63,391 of record NZ_LGUR01000219.1, on the reverse strand, counting down.
GATCATCATCAGCAGGGGGCAGCCTGCGGCGCCCAGTTCTTCGAGGACGATGGAGAGTTCGGCGACGCCCCCGCCTCCGCCTCCGTACTCCTCGGGAAGGTTGACACCCAGATAGCCGAGTTTCGCGGCCTCCGACCACAGGGCTTCACGGTCGAAGGTGCGGCCGTGGCGCTTGCCGAGGGCCGAGACGGCGGCGCGGAGGGCCTTGTGTTCCTCGGATTCGAGAGCGGGGGGCATGGGGGCTCCTTCCGGCGGCGGATTGTTGGTGGTTGCTCGCGCAGTTCCCCGCGCGCCTATGGGGTCGGCTGCACCACTGCCAGTAGGGCGCCGACCGTCACCTGTTGTCCGGGCATGGCGTGCAGGGCCGTCAGCGTGCCTGTGGCCGGTGCTGTGATCTTGTGTTCCATCTTCATCGCCTCCAGCCACAGCAGGGGCTGACCGGACTCGACGGACGTTCCCTCGGTCAGGCCGTCGGCGACACGGACGACCGTTCCCGGCATGGGGGCCAGGAGCGAGCCCGGCGCGTGCTGGGCCGTCGGGGCGGGGAAGCGGGGCAGTGCGGTGAGGCGGGTGGTGTTGACGTGGATCTCGTCGCCGTAGCGGGTGACCTCGAAGTTCCTTCGTACGCCGTCCGCTTCGAGTACGACGAGACGCGCGTCGGCGTGTACGACGCGCACCCCGTCCGCCTCCAGGCCCGCGCGTGTGTGGCGGTAACGGACCTCGATCTCCTCCCCCGCCATCTCGTAGCGCTTGGTCTGGGGCTGGGAGGGGACGTTGCGGAAGCCGCCGAAGCGGGAGCGGGTCCCGGCGTCGGCCAGGGCCGCGGCGAGGGGCGCGTGCGGGTCGGGGGCGAGCTCGGCCAGTTCGGTGAGGTGGCGGTCGTAGAAGCCGGTGTCCATACGGGCGGCCGTGAACTCCTTGTGCCGCAGGGAGCGGACGAGGAGGTCGCGGTTGGTGGGCGGGCCGTGGACGGCGGCGCCGGCCAGCGCACCGGCCAGCCTGCGGATCGCCTCCCCGCGCGTGGCGGCGTGCGCGACGACCTTGGCGAGCATCGGGTCGTAGTGGACGCCGATCTCGTCGCCGTCGGTGAAGCCGGTGTCCAGGCGGACGCCTTCGGGGACGGCGAGGCGGTGCAGGGTGCCGGTCTGGGGGGCCCAGCCGCGGGCCGGGTCCTCGGCGTAGAGGCGGGCCTCGACGGCGTGGCCACGCGCGCGTGGGGGCTCGCTTTCGAGGGCGTGGCCTTCGGCCACCCGGATCTGGAGGGCGACCAGGTCGACGCCGTACACGGCCTCGGTGACGGGGTGTTCGACCTGGAGGCGGGTGTTCATCTCGAGGAAGTGCGCGGTGTCGCCGGCGACGAGGAACTCGACGGTTCCGGCGCCGACGTAGCCGACGGCACGTGCGGCGCGTACGGCCATCTCGTGGAGGGAGTCGGTGAGTTCGCGGGTCAGGCCGGGCGCCGGGGCCTCCTCGATCACCTTCTGGTGACGCCGCTGGAGGGAGCAGTCGCGGGTGCCGAGCGCCCACACCGTGCCGTGGGTGTCGGCGAGGATCTGCACCTCGACGTGGCGGCCGTCCTCCAGGTAGGGCTCGACGAACACCTCGCCGTCACCGAAGGCGCTGTGGGCTTCGGCACGCGCGGCCCCGAGTTCGGCGTCCAGGTCCGCGAGCCGCCGTACGACGCGCATACCGCGCCCACCGCCGCCCGCGGCCGCCTTCACCAGCACCGGCAGGTCCGCCTCGGTGACCTCGCGCAGCGGCTCGATGCCCATCAGCTCCTTGGCGCGCGTCTTGGACGCCATCGCCTCGATCGCCTCGGGGGCCGGCCCGATCCAGGTGAGTCCCGCGTCGAGGACCGCGCGGGCGAAGCCGGGGTTCTCGGAGAGGAAGCCGTAGCCGGGGTGCACGGCGTCCGCGCCGGCCGCGCGCGCCGCCTTCACGATCAGGTCGCCGCGCAGATACGTGTCGGAGGGCGCCGCCCCCGGCAGCCGTACCGCTGTGTCGGCCACGCGTGCGTGGAGGGCGTTCGCGTCGGCGTCCGAGTACACGGCGACCGTCCGGATTCCCAACTCACGGCAGGTGCGGAAGACCCGGCAGGCGATCTCGCCCCGGTTGGCGACGAGCACAGAAGTGATCACTGGTGATCCCTCACATCCGGAAGACGCCGAAGCCACCGCGCGCGCCCTCGTAGGGCGCGGTGTGGATGGCGGACAGACACATGCCGAGGACCGTGCGGGTGTCGCGCGGGTCGATGACGCCGTCGTCGTACAGCCGCCCGGACAGGAACATCGGCAGGGACTCGGACTCGATCTGCTGCTCCACCATCGCCCGCAGCGCCGCGTCGCCCTCCTCGTCGTACGGCTGCCCCTTCGCGGCCGCCGACTGCCGGGCGACGATCGAGAGCACCCCGGCGAGCTGCTGGGGGCCCATGACGGCCGACTTGGCGCTGGGCCAGGCGAAGAGGAACCGGGGGTCGTAGGCGCGGCCGCACATGCCGTAGTGGCCGGCACCGTAGGACGCGCCCATGAGGACGGAGAGATGGGGCACGCGGCTGTTGCTGACCGCGTTGATCATCATCGCGCCGTGTTTGATGATGCCGCCCTGCTCGTACTGGCTGCCGACCATGTAGCCGGTGGTGTTGTGCAGGAAGAGGAGGGGGATGTCCCGCTGGTTGGCCAGTTGGATGAACTGGGCCGCCTTCTGGGACTCCTCGCTGAACAGGACCCCTTGGGCGTTCGCCAGCACGCCGATCGGATAGCCGTGCAGGGCTGCCCAGCCGGTGGTCAGGCTCGTGCCGTACATCGGCTTGAACTCGTCGAAGTCGGAGGCGTCGACGATGCGGGCGATGACCTCGCGCGGGTCGAAGGGGGTGCGCAGATCGCCGGGGACGATGCCCAGGAGTTCGTCCTCGTCGTACTTGGGCGGGGCCGCCGGGCCCGGATCGCCGTACGCCTTGCGGTGGTTGAGGCGGGCGACCACGCGGCGTGCCTGGCGCAGGGCGTCCGGTTCGTCGACCGCGAAGTAGTCGGCGAGACCCGACACGCGCGCGTGCATCTCCGCCCCGCCCAGCGACTCGTCGTCGCTCTCCTCGCCGGTCGCCATCTTCACCAGGGGCGGGCCGCCGAGGAACACCTTGGCGCGCTCCTTGACCATGATCACGTGGTCGGACATGCCGGGGACGTACGCTCCGCCTGCCGTCGAGTTGCCGAAGACGACCGCGACGGTGGGGATCCCGGCCGCCGACAGCCGTGTCAGGTCGCGGAAGATCGCGCCCCCGGGGATGAAGATCTCCTTCTGGGACGGCAGGTCGGCGCCGCCCGACTCCACGAGGTTGACGACGGGCAGGCGGTTGGCGAGGGCGATGTCGTTGGCGCGCAGGGCCTTCCTCAGTGACCAGGGGTTGCTCGCTCCGCCGCGCACGGTCGGGTCGTTGGCGGTGATCAGGCACTCCACGCCCGCCACGACCCCGATGCCGGTGACGAGTGACGCGCCGACCGTGTGGTCGCTGCCCCAGGCGGCCAGCGGCGACAGCTCGAGGAACGGCGTGTCCGGGTCGAGGAGCAGCTCGACGCGCTCCCGGGCGAGGAGCTTGCCGCGCTTGCGGTGGCGTTCCACGTACTTGGGGCCGCCGCCGGCCAGGGCCTTGGCGTGTTCGGTGTCGAGTTCGGCGAGCTTGGCGAGCATGGCCTCGCGGTTGGCCGTTTGTTCGGGGCTCTTCGGGTCCAGGGAAGAGGCGAGGACGGTCACAGGAGGATCTCCGGGATGTCGAGGTGGCGGCTGCGCAGCCATTCGCCGAGGGCCTTGGCCTGCGGGTCGAAGCGGTGCTGGGCGGCGACGCCCTCGCCGAGGATTCCTTCGACGACGAAGTTGAGGGCGCGGAGGTCGGGGAGTGCGTGCCGGGTGACCTTCAGCGGACCGCTTTCGGGGATCAGCTGCTGGAATCGCTCGACGGTCAGCTCATGCGCGAGCCAGCGCCAGGCGTCGTCCGTCCGCACCCAGACACCGACGTTGGCGTTCCCGCCCTTGTCCCCGCTGCGGGCACCCGCGACGAGACCGAGGGGGGCGCGCCTGGTCGGGCCGGATGGCAGGGGCTGGGGCAGGGGTGGTGCGGGCACGTCGTCGAGTACGGCGGTGTCGTGGGCCGGCGTCACAGGAACCCGGCGTCCGTCATAGAGGACGGCCACATGGTCGACGACACCATGGGGGACGTACACATCCTTGAAGACCCCATAGGGCGAGCCCTTTCCGGGTGGCGCGAGCACATGGAAGCCGGGGTAACTGGCGAGTGCCAGCTCGATCGCGGCCCCGCTCAGGGCCCGTCCGACGGCCTGCTGATCCCGGTCGCGCACGACGAGCCGCAGCAGTGCGCTCGCCGTCTCCTCGGCCGGAGCGTCGGGCCGGTCGGTGCGGACGAGGTCCCAGCGGATCTCGGCGGGCGGCGACTTGGCGAGCGCGTCGGTCATCTGCTCGCGCACGAGCGCGGCCTTGGCCTCGATGTCGAGGCCGGTGAGCACGAAGGTGACCTCGTTGCGGAAGCCGCCGAGGCGGTTGACGCCGACCTTGAGGGCCGGAGGCGGGGCCTCGCCCCGTACGCCGTCGATCCGTACCCGGTCTGGGCCGTCCTGGGTGAGCCGTACGGTGTCCAGACGGGCGGTGACGTCCGGTCCCGCGTACCGGGCGCCCGCCGTCTCGTACAGCAGCTGGGCGGTCACCGTGCCGACGTCGACGAAGCCGCCGGTGCCGGGGTGCTTGGTGATGACGCAGGTGCCGTCGTCGTGGAGCTCGGCGAGGGGGAAGCCGGGGCGACGGAGTTTCCCGAGGTCATGGGCCCCGTCGTGGAAGAACGCGTAGTTGCCGCCGGTCGCCTGCGCCCCGCACTCCAGCACATGTCCGGCGACGACGGCGCCCGCGAGCCGGTCGTACTCCTCCTGCCCCCACCCGAAGTACGCGACGGCGGGCCCGGTCACCAGGGCCGCGTCGGTCACCCGCCCGGTCACCACCACGTCGGCGCCCTCGCGCAGGCAGGCCGCGATCCCGAAGCCGCCGAGGTAGGCGTGCGCGGCGAGGCTGCCGGGGTGGGCGGCGGTGAGGTCGTCGCCCTCGACGTGGGCGACCCTGACGGGGATGCCGAGACGATCCGCCAACTGCCGTACGGCGTCCGCCAGTCCGGCCGGATTGAGCCCGCCCGCGTTGGCGACGATCCTGACACCCCGCTCCTGCGCCAGCCCGAGGCAGTCCTCCAGTTGCCGCAGGAAGGTGCGGGCGTATCCGGCGCCGGGGTCCTTAAGCCGGTCGCGGCCGAGGATCAGCATGGTCAGTTCGGCGAGGTAGTCGCCGGTGAGGACGTCCAGTTCGCCGCCGGTGAGCATCTCGCGCATGGCGTCGAAGCGGTCGCCGTAGAAGCCGGAAGCGTTGCCGATCCGCAGCGCACGGGGCGCGGAGGTCACCGCGCGGCCCCCTTCGGCCCGCGGCCCTCGCCCGGCGGACCGGCGAAGACCTGGGCGATGTCGAACCAGCGGTCGGCGTCAGCGCCTTCGGCGTGCAGGGCGAGGTCGGAGCGGTGGGCGCGCTGGGTGACCAGGAGGCAGAAGTCGAGGGCCGGGCCGGTGACACGCTGCGGGGCGTCCTCGGGGCCGTATGCCCACACCTCACCGGAGGGCGAGACGAGTTCGACGCGGAAGTCGTCGAGCGGCGCCGGGAGCCCGTGTACCCCGAAGGCGAAGTCGCGGGTCCGCACCCCGATCCACACCACATGCCTCAGCCGGTCGGTGGGTGTGCGCACCACACCCAGTGCGTCGGCGACGTCCAGACCGTGGGCCCAGGTCTCCATAAGTCGGGCCGTGGCCATGGAGGCGGCGGACATGGGCGGGCCGTACCAGGGGAAGCGGCCTCTCTGCGGCGCGTCACGCAACGCCGTGTCGAGAGCGGCCCGCCCTTCCCGCCACCGCGCCAGCAGCTCGGCGGGCGGGAGAGCGGCCCCTTCCTCCGCCCCTTCGTCGACGAACGACCCCGGCGTCACCAGCGCCTTCTCGACCAGTGTGTGGAACGCCTCCACGTCGGTCACCGACAGCAGCGCCGAGTGGTCCGTCCAGGCGAGGTGTGCGATCTGGTGGGCGACGCTCCAACCGGGTGCCGGAGTGGCGAGCGCCCACTGATCGGCGCTCAACTCGGCTATCAATCGGTCGAGTTCCTCGCTCTCCTCGCGCAGATCGTCGAACACGGACGTCGGATCGGACACGGTGCGCTCCCCTCGGGGCACGGCGGTTTGCGGGGTGGTGCGGCGTGGTGAGGAGCATGGCAGCGGGAGCAGAAACAAGCAAGCATGCTTGCATTAATCAGGTCCGCGTCGCCGCTTCGGGCCCGGTCGCCTCCCCCGGCCGACGGGAAGCCGGAAGGCCCGATGCCGGAGGCGGGGGCGGGGGCTGTGCCTGCCGCAGTGCGGTGAGCAGGTCGGTCCGGATCTCCTGGAACCGAGGGGCGCGGCGGTAGCCGTTGTGGCGCTCCAGCGGCCAGAAGACCGGCTGGGCGGGGGTGCGTTGCGGTCCGGTCGGGGTGGGCACCGCCATCGGGTTCACACCGTCCTGCCATGCCTCGTCCTTCGAGCCACTGCCCTCCGGCATCCCCTCGAAGACGGGTCCCGACAGCAGGTCGGTGGTGCGGTGGACGTTGATCCAAGCGTGCAGGGGGCAGAGGTCGGGCCGGCCCTGGGCCAGGGTTTGGATCGACGCTGCGGGGGCGTAGCCCGGGTAGTGGCGGCGGAACACCGCGCCGACGGGGCTGCCGGTGGTCAGCAGGGCGATGCGCCAGCGCAGTTCGGGCCGTACCTGCCACAGGGCCGCCACGGCGATCACGGATCCCATGGAGTGCGCCTGGATCAGCATGCGCCTGCGGTCGTTCTCGCCCAGCAGGTACTCGATACGGTGCACCAGTTCGGGAACCGTGCGCACAGCCCAGGCCGCCGGGGTGAACGGGTGCGCCGCACGCGGCCAGAACGCCCCGAACGACCAGGCGAGCCCCGCGTTCCTGCGCATCTCCGGCCTCAGCACGATGGCCCGTACCGCGAACACGGCCACGACGAGCAGACCCGCCAGGATGACCGCCCCGAGGGTCGTCAGCTGCTTCAGCGCGCCGACCGTCCTCTCGCGGACGCCGAGCAGCAGGGAGCCGTCGCCCACCCAGTACGCCCCGTACATCGCGCAGGTCAGCAGCACGACGAGGACCGCCAGGGTGGCCAGGCCCCGGTCGTACCAGTTCAGGCCCCGGGTGCCCGCGTACTCCGCGAACTGGAGCGTCCGCCGCTGTCGGCGGTTGTCGTCCGCGTCGTCGGGATCGTGCTCCGTGTGGCGGCCGGTGTCCGGATCCTGGCCGGCTCCGGCGGCTCCAGGGGCGGAAGCGGTCCCCTTCGTCCAGGGTCGGCGTACGGCCGTCACCGCGGCGGCGACCCCGCCCACCACCGCGCCGACCAGCACGACCACCGGGAAGGCACCGGCGATCACCTGGACCGCGCGCGGGATGGCGGCCGCGTACGGATCACCGTCCGGGGTGAGCCAGCCCTGGGCCCACACGGAGAACGCCGCCGTATAGAGCCACCCGATGAAGCAGGCCAGTACCCCGACCACGGGCCCCAGCAGCCCGTACAAGGTCGTCCGTGACGCCGTCCCGTCCCTGGCGGCGATCATGGCGAGGCAGCCGAGGACCATGAGTCCGATCCCGACGCCCTGGGCGATGACGACGTAGTTGGCCTCCGCGCCCATCCCGGGCAACATGCCCGAACGCAGCCGCTCGACATCCCAGTCCCGCTCCGGTACCGCGCAGCACAGCATGGCGAGGGCCGTCACCACCACGCAGGCACCGACGGCGGCCCGCGCGTGCCGCAGCGGCCACCGGCGCCTGCGCCGCGGCCTCTCCTCGGACCCCCTGACCCGGAAGTACGGCCCGTCGATCACCACGAGGACAGCCATCAGGAGGGTCAGCACGAACACCGTCATGGCCGCGGTCGCGTCGCCCTCGCGCAGGTCGTACTGGAGTGGAGGAACCACCAGCAGCATGGCCACGGTGAGCAGTCCCGCACACAGGTGCCGGGTGGTCAGGCCCTCTGCCCGGGTGTTGTGCTCCCAGAAGCCGCGGACCTCCAGGGGCCGCCGCGGGCTGCCGCGGAACCGGTGCGGGTTCTCCTCGGCCTGCCTGTCCCTCTCCTCGTCCCGTTCGTAGCTCGTGCGCTGTGCCGTCCTCAGCACCGGCCGGTACTCGCGTTTGGCGTCCCGTGCGCTGAACGCCATCAGGGTTCCGACGACCAGAGGAACGAAGGCCGCCAGCACCAGCCCCACACCGGGGTCCATCCTCCGTGCGGTGCTCACCAGCGCGTTCTCCACAGCGCACCCGGAGGACTCGGCTCCGCACTGCCAGACGACCTGGTCCATGGCCGTCTGCCCGAACACGCCCACCAGCATCACGGTCAGCGACAGGCCGAGCAGCCGGGCCCCGAAGCTGTACAGGGACCCTGCCCAGGAGCGGCCTCTCGCTAATCGGGGCTGCATCCACGTCACCAGGTTGATCACGAGAAAGGGCAACAGGAAGAGCCAGACGGCCCGGCCCGCCCCGCCGATCATCAGCCGGGGCCAGTCGTACACCTCCCGCAGGACGTGCGGTTCCTGTGCGCCGTCCGCCTCCGAGGCCCGGTACCAGCCCGCGCTCCCGTCCCCGCTCACCAGCCGTACGTCCGGCGACCGGAGGGCTTCCTCCCGGTCCACCACTCCGGTCCCGGGAATGACCAGCTCGACCAGTTCCGGTGGTTCGGCCGGTTCGGCCGGTTCAGCCGGCCGTGCCAATCGCGCCGCTCGTGCCGATCGCGCCGCTCGGGGAGCCTGAGTTCCGTTGTCCATGGCAGATCAGCGTGAGGCCATGGGCAATCACTGACAATGCGTTGAAAGTACGAGCTGGGAGCGCGGTCAGGCGTGCGCTCCGGTCGGCTTCCCCCGCCCGACCTGCGTCCGCACCGCCCCCATGCTCGCCGCGATGACCAGGGCGATCGCCAGGGCCTGGAGGGCGGAGAGGGCCTGGTCGAGGATGAGGAAGCCGGCGGTCGCGGCGACGGCCGGTTCGAGGCTCATCAGGATGGCGAAGGTCGCCGCGGGCAGGCGGCGCAGGGCGAGGAGTTCGAGGGTGTAGGGGAGGACCGAGGAGAGGACGGCCACGGCCGCGCCCAGTCCGAGCGTCACCGGGTCGAGGAGCTTCGTGCCCGCTTCGGCGATTCCCAGGGGGAGGAACAGTACGGCGCCCACCGCCATGGCGAGCGCCAGCCCGTCGGCCTGGGGGAAGCGTCGGCCCGTGCGGGCGCTGAAGATTATGTAGGCCGCCCACATGGCGCCGGCACCCAGGGCAAAGGCGACACCTATGGGGTCGAGATTCTCGAAGCCTCCGCCGCCGAGGAGGAAGACACCGGCGAGGGCGAGTCCGGCCCAGATGACGTTGACGGCGCGGCGGGACGACAGGACGGAGAGGGCGAGCGGGCCCAGCACCTCGAGCGTGACCGCGGGGCCCAGCGGGATGCGGGCGACCGACTGGTAGAAGAGGCCGTTCATCGCGGCCATGGTGACGCCGAAGACGATCACCGTGCCCCAGTCGGTACGGGAGTGACCGCGCAGCCGGGGGCGGCAGATCAGGAGCAGGACGACCGCCGCCACGACCAGCCGCAGCGCCACCACACCGAGCGCGCCCGCCCGCGGCATCAGGCTCACCGCCAGGGCGCCGCCGAACTGCACGGAGATCCCTCCGGCGAGCACGAGGCCCACGGGACCGAGGGAGCCCCAGCGGCGCGGAGCACCGGCACCCGGCTCGGGGACGGCCCGGGTGCGGGTCGGTGCGGGCGTGGCGGCGGCATCGGGGGTGCTCACGGGCGTTCCAGGGCTCGACTCGGGGTGGGGCAGGGCGGGTTCCATGTGTTCATCGCGCTGTACTGCAGGGTCCATGCTAGTGGACCTACGTCAGGCGTGTGAACCCATTACGCCACTGTTCCAGGGTGTGGACGGGCCGGCCCGGACGAGCCGGCCCAGCCGCCCCGGTCCACCCCCGCCCCCCGACCACCGAGTCGCTGCGGGCCCGACCGACCTACCGCCGCGCCATGTACAGATCCAGCGCCTTGTGCAGCAGCCGGTTGAGCGGGAAGTCCCACTCCCCCAGGTACTCGACGGCCTCACCGCCCGCCCCCACCTTGAACCGCAGCAGGCCGAGCAGGTGGTTGGACTCCTCCAGCGTGTCGGTGATGCCGCGGAAGTCGTAGACGGCGGCGCCGAGTTCGTGGGCGTCGGTCATCATGCGCCACTGCATGGCGTTGTTGGGCTGGACCTCCCGCTTGCGGCTGGTGGAGGCGCCGTAGGAGTACCAGACATGGTCGCCGACGGTGATCATGGTGGCGGCGGCGAGGGTGTCGCCGTCGTGCTGGGCGAGGTAGAGCCGCATACGGTCGGGGTGTTCGGCGGTGAGCGCGCTCCACATGCGCTGGAAGTAGGGCAGCGGGCGCGGGATGAAACGGTCACGCTCGGCCGTCTCGGCGTAGAGGTCGTAGAAGGCGGGCAGGTCCTCGTGGCCGCCCCGCACGACCTTCACGCCGGCCTTCTCGGCCTTCTTGATGTTGCGCCGCCACTGCTGGTTGAGGCCGCGGTGGATGTCGTCCAGCGACCGCCCGGCGAACGGCACCTGACAGACGTAGCGCGGCTGCCCGGCGGCGAAGCCCTCCTCGCTCCCCGGCTCGGCCTGCCGCCAGCCGCCCCGCCGCAGCCGTTCGGCGATGTCGAGGGCGCGCTGATCGCAGGACGTCGGCTCCGCGTCGCGCAGCCGACGGGCGGCCGGGTCGGCGATGGCGGCCTTCGCCGCGTCGCTGTTCCAGCGGCGTACGACGACGGGCGGGCCCATCTTGACCGAGAAGGCACCCCTGCCCTTGAGGTACGCGAGCATCGGTGCGAGCCACCGCTCGGCGAGGTCGGGCGCGTGCCAGTCGATCAGCGGCCCCTCCGGCAGATACGCCAGGTACTTCTTCAGCTTCGGCAGCGGGCGGTAGAGCACGAGCCCCGCCCCCACCGGCCGCCCCTCCTCGTCGAACCACCCCAGGCTCTCCGCCGTCCAGTCCGGCTTCACCTCGCCCCAGGAGGGGAGCTGTGTGTGGCTGGCGGAGGGGCGGGCCGCGACGAAGGCGAGGTGCTGGTCGCGGGTGAGGGGCTGGATGCGCAGAGGCGGTCGGGTCACGGACGGGGCTCCTTGCGGATGGCTGGTCGGGCCGGGTTGGGTCGGGCCGGATCGGGCCAGCCTACGAAGCCGCCCCCTGGGCGCAGCGGACCGGGAAGTACTGGTCGTGGAGCCTCACTCCGGTGGCCGTGAAGTCCGCCCGGGTGTCGATCGCGCGGCGCACCGGGACAGTACCCTTCACCGCTCACCCACCACATCGCCACCGTCACCGTCACGCCTCCCCCGACCGGTGACCCTCCAGCCCGTCCGCCAGTCCCTGGGCCAGCCCGTCCGCCAGCACCTCCGCCAGATGCCGTCCCCGCACCCCCGCCAGCTGCTCCAGCTGCGTCCGGCAGGAGAACCCGTCGGCCAGCACCACGGCCCCCTCGCCCGCCGCCCGCACCCCCGGCAGCAGCCGCTCCTCCGCACACGCCACCGACACCTCGAAGTGCCCCTTCTCGAACCCGAAGTTGCCCGCGAGACCGCAGCAGCCCCCGCTCAGCTCCCCGTTCAGCCCCGCGGCCTCGCGCAGCCGGCGGTCGGCCTTGTCGCCCAGGACCGCGTGCTGATGGCAGTGGGTCTGCCCGACGGCCGGCCGGTCCACGCGGGGCGGGGTCCAGTCCGGAGCGAGCCGTTCCAGCGTCTCCGCGAAGGTCAGGACACGGTCGGCCAGGCGGCGGGCGCGCGGATCGTCGTGCAGCAGTTCCGGAAGGTCCGAGCGCAGGGCGGCCGCGCAGCTCGGCTCCAGGACCACGACCGGGGCGGCCGTCTCCAGCACCGGCTCCATGAGGTCGAGCGTGCGCCGCAGCACCGCGCGGGCGCGGTCGAGCTGCCCCGTGGAGACGTACGTCAGGCCACAGCAGACCCGCTCCCGGCCCCGCAGCAGCGAGACCGGGTCCATCGCCACCACCACACCCTCGCCCGCTCCCCCCTTCGCTCCCGCTCCCTCGTCCCCCGACGGCGTCTTCATGCGCACCGTCGGCGGCAGCGCCACCCGCAGCCCGGCCGCCTCCAGCACGCGTACGGCCGCCTGCCCCACGGACGGCGAGAGGTGCTCGGTGAAGGTGTCCGGCCACAGGATGACCAGGTCGCCGCGCGGGCCGGCGGGAGGCTTCTCGCGCCGCTCCCACCACCGGCTGAACGTCCGCGTCGCCAGCCGCGGAATATCCCGCTCCGGCGCGATCCCGCCGAGCCGCTTCGCCGCCCACGCCAACGGCGGTACGGCGGCCAGGGCGTTGGCCAAGGACGCGGTACGCGTGCGTGCCACCAGGCGCAGCCACTCCGGCAGCCGCCCCATGCTGTGGTGCGCGGCCGGCCGCCGTCGGCCTTCGTAGTGGTGGTGCAGGAACTCCGCCTTGTACGTGGCCATGTCGACCTCGACCGGACAGTCGGACCGGCACCCCTTGCACGCCAGGCACAGGTCCAGCGCGTCCCGTACCTCCGTCGACCGCCACCCGTCGGTCACCAGTTCCCCGGCGAGCATCTCGTGCAGCAGCCGGGCACGCCCGCGCGTGGAGTGCTCCTCGTCTCCGGTGGCCCGGAAGGACGGGCACATCACGGCGGGGCCGGTCGCCGACGTCGTACGGCACTTGGCGACCCCGACGCAGCGCCGTACGGCCGCCGCGAAGTCCCCGCCGTCGGCCTGGTAGCCGAAGGCGACGTCGACCGGCTCGCGGGGCAGGACGGAGAAGCGGAGGTTCGAGTCGAGGGGCGCCGGGCGCACCAGCATCCCCGGGTTGAGCAGATCGTCGGGGTCCCACACCCCCTTCGCCCGCTCGAAGAGACCGACCATCTCCTCCCCGTACATCCTCGGCAGCAGCTCGGCCCGTGCCTGCCCGTCCCCGTGCTCCCCGGACAGCGAGCCTCCGTGCGCCACGACGACCTCGGCGAGCTCCTCCGAGAAGCGCCGGAAGCGGCCGATGCCCGCCTCCGTCAGCAGGTCGAAGTCGATACGGACGTGGATGCAGCCGTCCCCGAAGTGTCCGTACGGCGTGCCGCGCAGCCCGTGGGCGGTCAGCAGCGCCCGGAAGTCCCGCAGGTAGGCGCCGAGCCGCGGCGGCGGCACCGCGCAGTCCTCCCAACCGGGCCAGGCCTCACTCCCGTCGGGCATCCGGGTCGCCGTACCGCTCGCGTCCTCCCTGATGCGCCACAGGGCCCGCTGCCCGGCCGGATCGGTGACGACCAGGGCGCCGACGACATCGGCGGCCCGCACGATCGCCTCCGCACGCGCGCGTGCCTCCCCCTGCGACTCCCCGCCCGTCTCGACGAACAGCCAGGCGCCGCCCGCCGGAAGCGAGTTCGGCGAGGGCACCAGGTCGGCCGCCATGCCCTCCACCGTCAGCGGCCCGTACGGCAGCAGCCCCGCGGCCGCCTCCGCCGCCGCGCTCTCGTCCGCGTACGCCAGCACGGCGAGCGCACGCGCGCGTGGCGCCTCAACCAGCCGTACGACCGCCTCGGTGAGGATCCCGAGGGTGCCCTCGCTCCCGCAGAAGGAGCGGGCGACATCGGCGCCCTTCTCGGTCAGCAGGGCGTCGAGCGCGTACCCGGAGATGCGGCGGGGCAGTTCGGGGAAGCCGGTCCGCAGCCGGGCCAGGTGCCCTTCCACCAGCTCCCGCAGTCCCTCCGGCGCACCGGCCCACCCCTGCCCGAGCCGCAGCCGCGCCCCACGCGCCGTGAGGACGTCCAGCTCCCGCACACTGTCCGCGGTCGTCCCCCACGCCACCGAGTGCGAGCCGCACGAGTTGTTGCCGATCATTCCGCCGAGCGTGCAGCGGCTGTGGGTGGAGGGGTCGGGGCCGAAGCGCAGCCCGTGCGGGGCGGCGGCGCCCTGGAGACGGTCGAGGACGACACCGGGCTCGACGACGGCGGTACGGGTCTCCGGGTCCAGGGACACGATCCGGTTCATGTGGCGGGTGAAGTCCAGGACGACCCCGGTGCCGGTGGCCTGTCCCGCGATGGAGGTGCCTCCGCCACGTGCCACGACCGGCACCATGTGGTCGCGGCACACCTCCAGCACGGCGGCGACGTCCTCGGCGTCATGTGGTGCGACCACACCCAGGGGGACTCGCCGGTAGTTGGAAGCGTCCATGGTGACCAACGCCCGGGAGGTGACATCGAACCCGACCTCGCCCCGGACGACGGCACGCAGCGCAGCTTCTAGATCCCTCATGCCTCCAGCAAACCAGCCGATGCCCGGCATTCCAGCCCGTCCGGCCCGTGAGGACGAGGCCCCTTCAGGGCCGAAGCAGGGGTCTGGGGGCGACAGCCCTCAGCTCCGACGCCCACCGAAACGCCGTCTCACCCGACGGACGAGGTTTCACCGAGGTTTCCCGAAACAGCTACGCTCGCCCCGTGGCTGAGATCCAGATTCCCGCTGACATCAAGCCCGCCGACGGACGTTTCGGCGCGGGCCCCTCCAAGGTGCGGACGGAAGCGCTGGACGCGCTGGCCGCGACCGGCACCTCCCTCATGGGCACCTCCCACCGACAGGCCCCGGTCAAGAACCTGGTCGGCCAGGTGCGCGAGGGCATCCGCGAGCTGTTCCAGCTGCCCGACGGCTACGAGGTGATCCTCGGCAACGGCGGCTCCACCGCGTTCTGGGACGTCGCGACGCACGGCCTGATCGAGAACAAGTCGCAGCACCTGAACTTCGGCGAGTTCAGCTCGAAGTTCGCGAAGGCCGCCAAGCTGGCCCCCTGGCTGGCCGAGCCCACCGTCATCGCCAGCGACCCCGGCACGCACCCGCAGCCGGAGGCCGAGGCGGGCGTCGACGTCTACGCCTTCACCCACAACGAGACCTCCACCGGCGTCGCCATGCCGATCAAGCGCGTGGCCGGTGCCGACGAGGGCGCGCTGGTCCTGGTCGACGCCACGTCGGGCGCCGGCGGCCTCCCGGTCGACGTCTCCGAGACCGACGTCTACTACTTCGCCCCGCAGAAGTCCTTCGCCTCCGACGGCGGCCTGTGGATCGGCGTCTTCTCCCCGGCGGCGATCGAGCGCGCCGAGCGCGTTCACGCGTCCGGCCGGCACATCCCGGAGTTCTTCTCGCTGCCCACGGCGATCGACAACTCCCGCAAGAACCAGACGTACAACACCCCCGCCCTCTCGACCCTCTTCCTCCTCAACCAGCAGCTGGAGTGGATCAACGGCCAGGGCGGCCTCGACTGGGCGGTCCGCCGCACGGCCACCTCCGCCCGCACGCTGTACGGCTGGGCCGAGGACATCAAGTACGCCAGCCCGTTCGTCACCGACCCGGCCAAGCGCTCGGCGGTCATCGGCACGATCGACTTCACGGACGAGATCGACGCCGCCGCCGTCGCCAAGGTCCTGCGCGCCAACGGCATCGTCGACACCGAGCCCTACCGCAAGCTCGGCCGCAACCAGCTCCGCGTCGCGATGTTCCCGGCGATCGACCCGGCGGACGTCGAGGCGCTGACGAAGTGCATCGACTATGTGATCGAGAAGCTGTAACCGTACGAGGTACGTACGCCGAAGGGCGCCCCGCGGAGTCACGCGGGGCGCCCTTACTGATCGTCGGAATCCGAGGGCGCGTGGCCCGCGCCGCGCGCTTGCCGCGTCGGCTGCGAAAATCGCTGTCCGGTTGCCGGAGCACGGTGATGGACACCCGGAGTGGAAAAGACTCTGCAGTTCCCCGATCTGCTGCGGCTGATCGACGAACGGTCGGCCGCCTTCAGCGCAGCGGTCGCCTCCGCGCCCAGCCTCGACGTGCAGGTGCCGACCTGCCCCGAGTGGACGCTGGCTCCAGGCCTGGGACCCGGATGAGTAGGACGTGACGCCGAACAGGGCCGAGTCGCCTACTCCGCCGCCACGATGCGCTCCACCGCGGCCGTCACCAGCTGTTCCCGCTCCGCCTCGGTGAACACGTCCGGCAGGGTGAGCTGCTCGACGATCAGCCAGTTCAGCGTCAGCATGAGCAGTTTGACGGCCGTGGCGTCGCCGGGGAGGCCGGAAGCCTCGTGATAGGCGACGTTGGCGTCGACATCGGCCCGGACCCGCTCGGTGAGGACCTTGCGCAGTTCGGGGCGGCGGGTGGCCTCAAGACGGAGTTCCAGCAGCGCGAGGTATCCGGTGCGGAAAGAGGCGACGCGGCCGACGAGTTCGCGCATCAGCGCGGCGTAGGTCTCCCGGTCGCGGTCGGCCGTCCGATGGCGGACGATCGTGGCCTCGTCGGGCTGGAGTCGCTCGTACACCCGGGCGCCGACCTGGGTGAACAGGTCGTCGCGGTTGGCGAAGTAGTTGGACGCCGTGCCGGCGGGAACGGCGGCCTCGGCATCCACGGCCCGGAAAGTCAGGCCGCGCGCGCCCTCTCGGGCCAGCACCTCGATCGCCGCGTCAACGAGGGCCGCGCGCCGCTGGTCGTTGCGTCTCACCATTGACACCACTCCAGATGTAGTACTACGTTGAAACCACTACAAACAGAGTACTACATGTGGGGGTCGCTGTGCGAAAGCTCGTGTACTACATCGGCATCTCGCTCGACGGCCGCATCGCCGGTCCCGGCGGCGAGTTCGGGTTCTTTCCGCAGGGCGACGAACAGCAGGCCGCCGCCTACTCGGCCTGGGTGAACGCGCTGTACCCGGACACCGTCCCGACCGCTTACCGGGCGGCCGCCGGGGTCGCCGACGCACCCAACCGGCGTTTCGACACCGTCGTCATGGGCCACGGCACCTACCGGCTCCCCCTCGACAACGGGATCAGCAGCCCGTACGCCCACCTGCGCCAGTACGTGGTGTCCAGCACCCTCAAGCCGGACACCGATCCAGCCGTCACCGTCGTACCGAGCGACCCGCTCGCCCTCGTCCGCGAACTCAAGGGTGAGGAGGCGGGCACCGGGCTGGACATCTGGCTCTGCGGGGGCGGCCGACTCGCGGGCGCCCTGTTGCCCGAGATCGACGAACTGCTGATCAAGACCTATCCGGTCGTCGCCGGTACCGGAATCCCGGTGTTCGACGGCGCCTTCGACCCCACCGTCTTCGACGTCGCCGAGCGCACCGCCTTCCCCAACGGGGTCACTCTCACCCGTCTCACCCGCCCCGCCCGCCGCCAGTTTGAGTAGTTCGAACGGGCTCCGTCCCGACGAGGCCACGGAGCCCGTTCGCACCGGTCATCCCGCCGCACAACTCACGCTCGGCACACCCCCGCCCCCAGGCGCGCCCCCGAACCCGAAACTCGCCGAACCGCCCACCGGCACCGCCCCGTTGTGCCCGGCGTTGGACGCGGTCACCGTCGCGCCGCTCTGCGTGTAGGACGCGTTCCACATGGATGTCACCCGCTGGGAGCCGGACCAGGTCCAGGTCACCTTCCAGGAGGTGAGCGGCGTCGCCCCCGTGTTGGTCACCTTCACCTCGGCATTGAAGCCGCCGCCCCAGTCGCTGCTGACGGTGTAGGCGGCAGCGCAGGTGGCCATGCCGCCGCCAGGGTCCGGGTCGGGGTCGCCCCCGCCGCCCGCCGGGAAGCCCGGCGCCTTGATGCTCGCCAGGTATCCGTCCTTCACCGTGTCCACGGTCGACCAGTCGTCCTTGAGGATGCCGCCCGTGTCCCCGGAGTTGGGGTTCCAGGACCAGAAGGTCCAGTGGAACGAGTCCGCGCCGTACGTCGACGTCGACCGTAGGTACGTCACCAGCGCGGTCAGCCACTTCTGGTCCACCGTCGACTGGAGTGTCGTACCGAACTCGCCGAGCCAGACCGGGGCGATGTTCTGCTTGAAGATGTAGCCCCAGTACTTGTCCCAGACACCCGGCATGTTGGCGGGGAACGACGGATCGCCGAACCAGGGCTGCTGGGCCACGCTGGTGGCGTAGTCGTGGGCCGAGTACACGAGCCGGTTCGGGACGTTCAGCTGGACCGGGTACTGGGCCACGCCCATGAGGTTGCCGCCCCACCAGCCGTTGACGCCGTCGTGCGACTGGACGCCCTCGACCATGACGAGGAGATCCGGGTTGGCGGACAGGACCGCGTTCCCGGCCCGCTGGGCGGCCAGGCGCCAGTCACGGGTCGTGTCGCCGCAGCCCCAGCAGGCGGGGTCGTGCGGCTCGTTGTGCAGGTCGATGCCGATGACGGTCGGGTTGCCGGCGTAACGCGTCGCCAGCGCCTTCAGGTTGGCGATCCACGTCGACTCGGGGACCGCCGTCGTGTACCAGAGCGCCGACTGGCCGCCCGCGTCGGGACGATGCCGGTCGAGAACGATCTTCAGGCCGATCTGACCGGCGTACGCCACGATCCTGTCCATGACCTGCAAGGACGTCAGGCCCCGGAGGTCGGCGTTCTTGCCGCCGTCGAAGTTGATGCTGTCCGGCAGGGTGCCGGACTTGAGGATGTCGTCGCTGAAGGGCAGGCGGAGGGTGTTGTAGCCGAGCGAGGTCATCTGGTCGAGCATGCTCTTGTAGTCGCGGGACCAGAGACCGTGGGGGACGTGGTTGGCGGTCTCGAAGCCGAACCAGTTGATCCCGGCGATCCGGACCGGCTGCCCGGACGCGTCCAGGATCTGCCGTCCGCTGGTACGCCAGTAGCCGGCGCCGGCCTCGGCGGCCTGTACGCCCCCGGCACCGGTACCGGCGTCCCGTACGGCACCGGACTTCGCCGCATGGGCGGCCTGCGCACCGGCCCCCAGCGGTAGCAGCAGCGCGGCGGCCACCGCGCACAGCGCTCTTCGCAAGCTGCGGAACATGTCCCTTGTTCCTCTCGGGGTGGCGCGGCCCCGGAACGATGGGAGCGCTCCCATACACCGCGCACCTCCCAGGAAACTGACGCACCATGGGCACGTCAAGGAGGTGCGCGGCATTCACCCGTTCACTACCGGCTCAGCTTCTGGAACCGGCGCACCGCCAGCGGCAGGAAGACCGCCGTCAGGATCACCGGCCACACCCCCGCCATCAGCAGCGCGTGCTGCTCGACCCAGGAGTCCCCGGCCACCGCCGCGCCCGGCACCCCGAACAGTTCGCGGCTGGCCGCCGCCGTGGAGGAGATCGGGTTCCAGGCCGCCACCCAGCCCAGCCAGTCGGGCATCAGCTGGGGCGCGACGAAGATGCTGGAGATCATGGTGAGCGGGAAGGCCACGGCGAACAGGCCACCGGCGGCCTCCGGGTTGGGCACGAGCAGGCCCAGCCACACCCCGATCCAGATCAGCGCGAACCGCAGCCACAGCAGCAGCCCGAAGGCGCCGAGGAAGCCGAGACCGCCGTCCGGGCGCCAGCCCATCGCGAAGGCCGTCAGCATCATGATCGCCAACTCGGCGCAGGCGGCGAGGAGATCGGTGATCCCGCGCCCGGCGACCACCGCGGACGAGGCCATCGGCATGGAGCGGAAGCGGTCGATGACGCCCTTCGTCGAGTCGTAGACGACGAGCGTCGCGGTGTTGATGAAGCCGAAGGCCATCGTCATCACGAACATGCCCGGCATCAGGAAGTCCTTGTAGTCCCCGCCGCCGGGCACCTTCATGGCGCTGCCGAAGACATAGCCGTAGAGGAGGACGGACAGGATCGGGAAGCCCAACTGCCAGGCGATGTTCACCGGTTGGCGCTGGTAGTGGGTGATGCCCCGGCGGACGATGTTCCAGACGTCGGCGAGGGCCCAGTACACGCGGCCGCGCGTGGCCGGGACGGTCAGGTCTACGGCGGTCATGCGACGGCCTCCTTCTGTGCCGAGGGGGTGGACTCGGTGCGGTGTCCGGTCAGGCGCAGGAACACGTCGTCGAGGCTCGGCCTGCGCAGCCCGATGTCCTCGACCTGGACGCCCTCGTCCTGGAGGGTCCGCGCCACCTCGGTCAGCGCGGACACCCGGTCGGTGACCGGGGCGTGCACCCGCAGCTCCTCCTCGTCCGCCTCGGGTTCGCCGTCCGAGACCCGGGCGACCACCTTCACCGCGCGCGCGATGTCGGACCGCTCGGCGACCACGACCTCGATACGGTCGCCGCCGACGAGGTTCTTCAGCCCGTCCGGGGTGTCGTCGGCGATGGCCCGCCCCTGGTCGATGACGGTGATCTGCGAGGCCAGCTTGTCGGCCTCCTCCAGATACTGCGTGGTCAGCAGTACGGTCGTGCCGCTCGCCACCAACGCCCGCACCGACTCCCAGACTTCGCCGCGACTGCGCGGGTCGAGTCCCGTCGTCGGCTCGTCGAGGAAGAGGACGGCCGGGGCGAGGATCATCGAGGCGGCGAGGTCGAGGCGGCGCCGCATACCGCCGCTGTACTTGCCGACGCCCCGGTCGGCGGCGTCGGTCAGGTCGAACTGCTCCAGCAGTTCGGTGGCGCGCAGCTTGGCCCGCTTGCCACCCAGGTGGAAGAGCCGGCCGAACATCTCCAGGTTCTGCCGGCCGGTGAGCACCTCGTCCACGGCCGCGTACTGCCCGGTGAGTCCGATCCGCGCCCGCACCTCGCGCGGCTGCCCGGCCACGTCCAGTCCGGCCACCGTCGCCCGGCCGCCGTCCAGCTTGATCAGCGTGGACAGGATGCGGACGGCGGTGGTCTTGCCGGCGCCGTTCGGACCGAGCAGGCCGTGCACCGTGCCCTCGCGGACGGCCAGATCGAAGCCGTCGAGGGCGCGCTTCTCGCCGTAGCGCTTCTCCAGCCCCTCGGCCCGCACCGCGTATCCGTCGCCGTATCCGTCGTTCCCGACGTTTCCCTCACCCATGGGGTCCCCCTTTCCTTAACTGGGTACACCGTACCCGATTGCGCGTACACCGTACCCAGTTTTTTTGGAAGGACTTAAGCTGAAGTGCATGACGAGCGGCAAGGGCGGTACCAGCGGTACGGAGACCAGCGGCAGCGGCGATATCGTCCGCACCCTGGAGCTCCTGTGGGAGACGGGCCGGCGGCCCAGTCGCGGACCCAAGCCGGCCCTGACGCTGGACCAGATCGTGGAAGCGGCCGTCCGCGTCGCGGACACCGAGGGGCTGGAGTCACTGTCCATGCGCCGGGTCGCCGCGGAGCTGGGCACCGGCACGATGTCGCTCTACCGCTACCTCCCCGGCAAGGCCGAGCTGCTCGACCTCATGCTGGACCGCGTCCAACGTCCCTCCGAGAACCCGGCCGACCTCGGCGACGGCAGCTGGCGCTCGGCGCTGGAAGCCCTGGGCCGCGCGACCCTCGACCTCTACCGCCGCCATCCCTGGCTGCTCCAGGTCAACCAGTCCCGCCCGATCCTGGGCCCGAGCGCCCTCGACGGCATGGAGAAGGTGCTCGACCGCATCAAGCCGATGGGCCTGACCGACCCCGAGCTGGTCTCGGCGATCATCATGATCGACGGGTACGTCGTCGGGGCCGCGCGCACCCAGCTGTACGCGCAGGAGGCGGAGCGCCGGACGGGCCTGACGGACACGGAGTTCTGGCAGGCGCAGACGCCGATGCTGGAGAAGATCATGGCCTCCGGCCGCTACCCGCTCCTCGCGACCCTCGACGAGGACACCTGGGGCCCCGACTTCGACCACTTCGAGTTCGGCCTGCAGCGGATCCTGGACGGCCTGGAGGTCTTCGTCGCCCGGCGCGCGGCGGAGGAACAGGCGGAGGAACAGACCTAAGGCCGAGCCGTCGACGGCTCCGGCGGCACCTCATGCCCGGCAAGGCTGAGCCTGACACGGGTGTGGTCCTCCGCCTCGACGCGAACCTGTTGCCCCCGGTGGGCGGTGAGCCGATGCGCGACGGCGACGAGCCGCCGCCGGTCCGCCACACCCGCTGACCGCCGGGCCGAAACCGGCTCAACAGCTTGCAGTTTGCGGCTGGCGACGATCCTGCTGGCTTATTCCGTGCCCGGCGGGGCTGGCGGCTCGTTGGTAGGCGTCGTTGATCGTGTAGTCGGTGTTCGTTCGGCTGCCCGCTGTCGTGGATGGGGCGCGAGTGTCACGAACTGTGGTCGCGTCCGTCCCGTGGAGCGAAGGCTGCGAGGGCGTCGGCGTCGGTCGCGCGAGCGTGCAGGAAGTAGCCGGCCCATTCGGTGATGTCGGGATAGGACGAGTCCTGGCCGAGTTGGGTGGCTGCGGCCTCGATATCGTGCGTGGTGCGGAGTTCGACGCCCGGCCCCAGCAGGGCCCAGTGCGCTCCGGTCCGTCCGTAGGGCATGCCGATGCTGCCGGGGTTGATCACGAGCCGGCCGTGGGCGAGGCGGACGAACGGCATGTGGGTGTGGCCGCAGACCACGGTGTCGCCGAGGGGGTCTGAGGGAACCGCTTCGGCGCGATG
Organism: Streptomyces viridochromogenes; assembly: GCF_001270495.1. Lineage (GTDB taxonomy): Bacteria > Actinomycetota > Actinomycetes > Streptomycetales > Streptomycetaceae > Streptomyces > Streptomyces viridochromogenes_A. The sequence goes on along the minus strand of NZ_LGUR01000219.1, from coordinate 40,980 downwards.
GGCGAAGGACAGGTGAAAGCCCAAGTATTCGAGCATCGTCCCTTGGACGAGAGGAGCCCCGATGACCGTCGGACCAGGCGTCGGCATCGGCACCGCGCGTGCCGATGCGGAGAGCGACGCCTCAGTGATCGCGCGGTCCCGGGATGAGCCCGAGGCGTTCGCCGCGCTCTTCGACCGGCACGCCGACGCCGTGCACCGCTATGCGGCCCGCCGCCTCGGCGGCGAGGTCGCCGATGACCTCGTGGCGGAGACCTTCACCACCGCATTCCAGCAGCGGCATCGCTACGACCCGGCCCGCGGCGCGGGCGCCGACGCCCGGCCCTGGCTGTTTGGCATAGCGACCAACTTGGTCGGCCGGCATCGGCGGGCTGAGGCCCGCCGGTTCAAGGCCATGGCCCGGGTCCCGGCCCTCGCCGACCACGACGAGCCGCTGGCCGACCGGGCCGCGGACCGGGTGGTGGCGCGGGCCGTACGCCGCGAGCTGGCGGCGGCGCTGGCCGCGCTGCCCGCTCGGCACCGGGACGTGCTGCTGCTGGTGGCCTGGGGTGATCTCGGCTACGAGGAGGCGGCCCAGGCCCTCGGTATCCCCGTGGGCACGGTCAGATCACGGCTGCACCGGGCTCGCGGCAAGCTGCGCGAAGCATTGGGCGGATCCAATCCGACGGCACTGCGAGAGGCATCCGACCATGAGTGACGAACTCGAACTCTTGAGGGAGTGGGACGCGGACGCGGCCCCGCTCACCGGTCCGGCCCGGGACCGGGCCCGGCACCAGCTGCTCAACGCGATGGCCCACGCGGACCAGCGCACCGGCACCGGCACCGGCCCCAGTCGCCGCCACGCACTGCGCCTCGCGGCGTCCGCGGTGGTCGCCACGGCGGTTACGGGGACGGCGGTGCTGATCGGCACGGACGGCTCCGGCGAGGACGGCGCACCGGGCACGAGCACCCCGCGGGTGGAGAACGCCGCCGCGACGGTGCTGAACGGGGCGGCGGCGTGGGAGCGCGAGCAGGAGAAGGAGCCGGTGGCACCCCGCGACGACCAGTTCATCTACTCGAAGCGGATCATCAAGGAGACGGAGCAGAAGACCGGCAAGGTCAAGACCTACACCGACGAGATGTGGGACTCGGTGGACGTCTCCAAGCCCTCCTTGACCATGGAACTGGGCCGCGAGATGTGGGAGGAGCCGGCGGGGAAGGGCGGCGGGGTGTGGCCACCCCGGAAGTGGAGCGAGCTGAAGAAGCTGCCCCAAGACCCGCAGAAGCTCATCTCGACCATCATCTCCGGCTCCCTCGGCGGGTCCGACGACCGGTCGATCAGCGATCTCGACAAGCTCGAGCGGTTCGAGGCCTACTGGCTGCTCGGCGAGCTCCTGAAGAACCCGGTGCTGCCCCAGGGACTGCGCCCCGCGGCGTACGAGGCGCTGGCCCTTGTGCCCGGCGTCAAGACGATCCCGGGAGTGAAGGACTCCGCCGGGCGGACCGGGGTGGGGATCGCCCATACCGAGCGCGGGTACAAGTACCTGATCTTCGACCCGGCGTCGTATGAATTCCTGGGCTTCCGCGACGAGCGGATCTCGGCTTCCGGGAAGAAGAAGTACATCCAGCTGTCGCACGTCGTGGACTGGGGGATCGTCGACCGGGTGAAGCAGCGCCCGTAGGCCGCTATCCCGAGGCCGGGACCCGCAGGGCCGCCGGCACCGGCAGATGGTCGCCGGCGGCCCTGAGGATTGCCTCCGGGAGATCAGTGGGGATGCCGCAGCCGAGGACCTCGCCACCCGGCGTCGCGAACGCCGCGTCGATACGGCGGTCCGGGGTTGAAACGGCAACGGCCTGCTCGTCAGTCAGGAATTCCACCGGCACGCGGTGACCATGCCGGGGTGCGGTCCTTCTCGGCCGGGACGCCGGCTGTCGCCGATCCTGCTGGCTTAGTGCGCGGTGGCCTCGACGGCGTTGAACCTCTTCTTGACGTGCGGCGTGGCGTTCCCATTGGAGTCGGCCGCCGTTGGACCTGACGCTGCATCCGGCAACACGCTCGGGCTGGACACAGAATTTCCGTGGTGCCTTCCGCAGGCCGCGGCCTAACGTTGTAGAGGTCTCGAATCACCGCACGGCTCGCAACCTGCATCTGCTCCGGTCCGTTCGCGCGTGCTTACCCACCTACGGTGTCGGCTCCGCGACCATGGCGATCCAGCTCAGCAGCCCCACGGGGACGGCGACCAGGACGGCGTACCCCACCCGGTCGGCCGCCTTCTGGCGCCGCGAGGGCTCCCGGCGGTGGTCCTCGCGGCGTCGGTCCGCCCCGCGCGGCTTGATCGCCTGGTACGCGAGGACCGCGAGGACGGCCACGCAGATCGAGACCTGCCAGAGCTCGCCGACGACTCCCCAGAACCCGACCCGCTGGAGCGTCTCCGGCTCGATACCTTGCCGCGCGTCGAACTCCGTGCCGTCCGGGTAGTCGCGTCCGGTGTCCTCAAGGGGCACGTAGTCGGCGTCCGCGGCGGTCTTCCTGTCGGGCGTGAAGTCCCCGTGGCAGTCGTAGTCGGAGTGCTTGCCGCTCAGGTCGGTGTCGTAGCAGCGCTCCACCTTGTACGTGCCCGGGGTGCCGTAGATACCGGCGGACAGGGCCATGTCGGCGGTCGCGGTGACGCACCAGAAGGCCATGACGAGGGCGAGGAGGACACCGCTCACCCAGCCGAGAACGCGCTTCATCCGCCCACCATGATGTTCGGTTCCTTCTCCAACAGCCGGGAGATACCGGCCTGTTCGGCGAGGAGGGTGCGCTGCCGGCCGGCCTGTGCGCGCTCCTCCTCGTACTTCGCCCAAGGCGCGGGCTGCAGGAAGAGCATGGCGTTGCCCGCCGGCACGATCATGACGCCGCCGAAGGCCGGGTCACCGGCGAACCAGGCGCCGCCCGCCTCGGCCTCCGCCGGCCAGCGGCGCACCGTCGAGGCGTTGACCGCACGCAGCGAGGGGGCACCGTGCTGCCCGCGCACCGAGAGCCGGACGGTGTGCACATCGCCCAAGTACTTCCGTTCGGAGCCCTTCTTGGACACCCGGGTGCGGTACTCCAGCGGGTAGGTGCGCAACACCTTCTCGCACACCTTGAGGCGCGAGCCGTGGCGCAGCCGGAGCAGCAGGAAGATCAGCACGAAGAAGGCGGCCGGGATCGCGAACGCCGGCAGGGCGGCGTCATACGCGACCAGATGCGCCGCGTACGGCACCGCGAGCAGACCCCCGGCGAGCGCGAGGCGCGCGGCTGTGTGCCGGTACAGCAGCGCGCGGTTGTGCTTGAGCACCTGGGCGACGTCGGGTGCCGCGGGTGGGTTGTCCATGCGGGGCGGAATGGTCCTTGTGGCTGGATCGCAAGATCGGCCGGCTGGGCCGGGGGGACGCTATCAGGGCCCGCAGCAGGGCCACTTGCCTGCTCGCGAACCTGCGCGATCTCCCCTCATCCCCTCCCCTCATCCCCTCCCCTCGTCCCGTCCCCTCACCCTCTCCGCTCATCGCCTCCGCAGCAGCCGCCGGAACCCGAAGACGACCACACAGCCGACGAGTACGGCGATGGCGCCGACCTTGAGGTCCCCGGTCCTGCCGCCGTCGTCACCGTCGCCCGGCGAGGCCGAACTGCCGCTGCCGGAGGAGGAGTCGGAGGACCCGGCGTCGCCGGGCGCGTCCTCGGCCACCACCGCGCTGCCGACGCCCTCGCTGCCGAGCATGAGCTTGGTGCCGTCGGTCGAGTAGCTGGCGGACTCGCCCTGGCCGAGGGGCACGCTGATGCGCTCCAGCCGCTTGAGCCTGCCGCCGTTCCAGTCGTAGGCGACGCCGCCGAAGTAGCCGCGTACGGCGAGCGTCTTGCCGTCCGGGGAGAAGGCGGCGTCGGTGGCCCACATGTCGACGGGGACGGTGGGCTTGAAGACGTTCGTGCCGGAGGCGGAGAGCTCGGCCGGGCCCTCGTACAGGTGCCCGCCGTCCTCCTGCTTGTCGATGATGTAGACGCGCCCGGTCCTGGGGTGCACGACGAGGGACTCGGCGTCGCGGCTGCCGTCGGAGTACTTCACCACGTACTGCGTGGCACGGACCGTCTGGTCCTTGAGGGTCTTGGGCTCGGGGAGGCGGTAGATCCAGACATAAGGCCACTGCACACCGTCGTTGTCGCCGATGTCGCCGACCCAGATCTCGTTGTCCGGCCCGATGGAGATCGCCTCCACGTCGCGCGGGGTGCCGACACCGGTCATGGTGATCCTGGCGACGGTCTCGCCGGTGGCGCTGTCGACGGCGTAGAGGTAGGCGCCCTCGTCCTGGTCGTTGTGCGTCCAGTAGACGCCGGGGTGCAGGCGCGAGGCGGCGAGGCCGCTGGACTCGGTGATGCGCGGGTCCTTGATCGTGAAGTCCTCGGTGCCCTTGCCGTCCCCGTCGGCGGCGGAGGCGGGCAGGGCGCAGGCACCCGCGAGCAGGAGTCCGGCGAGAAGGGCGATCGGTCGGCGCATGCCCCAAGCCTGCCATCCGGCCTGGTGATTCGGAGGCCGGGTCGACGGAGGGTGACGGTCGGTGGCACGTCCGTGGCGCGTCGGAGTGGCGTGGTCGGAGTGGCGTGTCAGGCTTCACACCCCGCCTGCCCCTACCGCCAGGTAGCGATCGTCCATCATGAGCGGATGCTCAGGTTCATGCCCGTCGGCGACTCCCAGACCATCGGCAGCGCCGGCGAACACACGTGGCGCTACCGCATGTGGCAGCACCTGCGTGAGACGTACGGCGGCCCCTTCGCCCTCGTCGGCCCGCGCGAGACGCTCTACGACAAGGCCCTGGACGCCCCCACGTCGTACGAGTACGCCGACCCCGACCCGGCCTTCCCCCGCGCCCATCTGGCCGGTTGGGGCGAGGGCTGGCTGCACATGGCGCCGCTGATCGGCGAGGCGGTGCGGACGTGCCGGGCGAACGTGCTGCTGGTGGCGCTGGGCCTGATCGACCTCGGCTTCTACACGAACGCCGAGCAGACGGCGGAGAACGTACGGGCCTTCGTGGCCGAGGCGCGCTCGGCCGACCCCCGGGTGCGGATCGCCGTCCTGCCGGTGATCCCGAACGTCCGCGCCGAGACGGAGCCGGCCTTCGCGGCCGAGGTCGCCCGCTTCAACGAACTCCTCGCGAAGGCGGTCGCCGACCTGGACGAGCCGCGCTCCCCGCTGCTGCTGGCGTCGCCGCCCCCGTCGTACGACATCCACCTCGACACGTACGACGGCACGCACCCGAACGCGAGCGGTGAGCACAAGATCGCGGAGGCGTTCGCGGAGGCGATGTACCAGGCGTGGGACCTGGGCGAGCCCTACGCGGTGTGATCCTTGCGCCGCATGATCTGGTATGTGAGCTTCCTCTCCGTGTCAGGTCACCGTGCGTATCGTTGTACTGCGCGGTAGCACTCGTCGATGGGGCAGCCGGGGAGGAGCGCCACGATGACCGTCCTTGAAGACAGGATCGCGATGGCCCAGAGCGACGACACGTACTGGCTCGACGAGATGTTCGAGCGGCTCGAGAAGATGCCCGTCCCCGAGGGATACAAGGTCGAGATCGTCGAGGGGACCATCTACATGTCGCCGCAGCGGGACATCCACTGGGAGACCATTCGCAGGATCGTCCGAGCCTTGGAGGACACGTTCGGCATGGACGTCAAGGTGTTCTCGGACGTCCGCATCGACTTCCCCGGTCGCAAGAACGGCCTCGCCCCGGACGTGGCGAAGCTGCGCGACGGTGCCCAGAAGAACGCCGAAGGCCGCTGGCGCCACGAGGACGTCGAGTTCATCGCCGAGGTCATCTCCACGGACACGGCCAAGAACGACTACGGTCCCAAGAAGACCGCGTACGCCCTCGCCGAAGTCCCCGTCTATCTCATCGCCGACCCGTACACGGGCAAGTGCCACCTCTTCACCCAGCCCAAGGACGGCGACTACGTGAGCGACACGTCCATCACATACGGCGGGGACGTCGACATGGCCACCACTCTCCTCGGCCTCACCCTGAAAACGGATGAGTTCCCCCGCGACCGATGAGAAGCTGAGCGGCATGGCCGTCATCCACAACACCACCCTCAAGCCGACCAAGCTCGAACTGCTCGCCTCCTGGCTGCCCACCCGCCCCTGGTACGTCGGCACCGGCGAACCGGCGTTGAGCAGGACCGGCGGTTTCCGGCTCGACGACCCGGAGGGCGAGGTCGGAATCGAGTTCATGGTGGCCACGGACGCCTCCGCCGCCGGCCCCGAGCCGGTCCACTACCTCGTGCCGCTCACCTACCGAGGCGCCCCCCTCGACGGCGCGGAACACGCCCTCGTCGGCACCATGGAGCACGGCGTACTGGGACCCCGTTGGGCCTACGACGGCGTCCACGACCCGGTGCTGGTCGCCCAGTTGCTGGCCCTGTTCGAGGGCCGCGTCCAGGCCCAGGCCCAGAGCCTCTCCGACACCCCCGACCACGAGGTCACCCACTCCTACACCGGCGACGGCCTCCCCGCCTGGGAGGGGCTCGTCAAGGCCACCGACGACCAGGACGGCACAGAGCTTCCCGCCCCGGGTGGCATGACGCTCCGTATCCACCGGGTCCTGCGGCCCACCGACCCGGACATCGCCCCCTCCGACGCCGCCGGTCATGTCATCGGCGCCTGGCAGTCCCCGGACGACACCCGCGCCCGCGCCGTGTTCGCGACGCTGCACCCGGCCGCGCACCAGCTCTGACGGCCACGTCACCGTCGGGCGCCCACCCGCCCCACCACTTGCGTCACCACATCCCACAGCAACTCCCCCGCCACGAACGGCACCCTCTCCGACGGCTCCGACCTCCACCCCAACGGCCAGGTCATGCCGGCCAGCGCGGGGACACCGACGTACGCCAGAGTGCTGTCACCGCGCGTCAGCGCCCGTACTCCGGAAGGCCAGCGAAAGGCCGACGCGGTTTGCGGGGGCAACAGGAAGTACATGCTCCGCTCGCCCACGAACTCCTGGACCACGGGCCCCGCGGCGAAGTACGTGGCCGAGATCAGCTCCGAGGCGACGCGCTCACCTGCGGCGCCTCTGACGCGTACGGCATCGAAGTGGATACCGGCGAGGCGGAGCGAGTGGCCGGTGGCGGGGATCCAGGTCGGGATCCAGGGGGCGGCGATTCTCTCGTTCATGCCGCAAATCGTTCCGGGCGCTCACATACTGTGACCAGAGGTTTACAACGGTGGTGCGGGGATGTGCAGTTGGGGAGGTCGGTGTGCACTCCGGTGATCGAGGGTCGGAGTCGTTCGGCGCGCTGTTGAGGTTCTTCCGCGAGCGGGCCGGGATGACACAGGAGGGCCTGGCCAAGCACGTCGGGTACTCCAAGTCGCAGGTGGCGATGGTGGAGCGGGGTGAGCGGTCGCCGAAGGGGCGGTTCGTCGAGATCGCGGACGACGTGCTCGGTGCACAGGGTGCACTGCTGGTGCTGGCGGAGAAGGAGTTCGGGAAGGGTGGGCTTCGGCCGTGGACCGAGGACTACCTGGCGGAGGAGATGAAAGCCTCGGCGGTGCATGTGTACCAGACCCATCTGATCCCCGGTTCGATCCAGACGGAGGCTTATGCCCGGGCGGTCTTCACTTCCAACCGCTGCCCGACCTTGGACGATGCGGAGGTCGAGAGACGTGTGGCCTCCCGACTGAAACGCCAGCAGCTCTTTACACGCAAGCCCACCCCCACCATCAGCTATGTGCTCGAAGAGTCCGTGCTTACACGCCCGTTGGGTGGCGCAGCCACACTCAAGGAGCAGCTTCACCACATCCTGAGGTTCGGCGAGTTGCGCCACGTCGAGATCCAGGTGATGCCACACCATCGACAGGACCACGCCGGGCTCGCGGGCCGTATGAGCCTTCTGGAGACGGCCGATCGTCACCAACTTGCCTATGTCGAAGGCCACCGGGGCGGCTACTTCGTAAGTGACCAACCCGACGTGGGCGACCTGTTCGGCAAATATGGCATTCTGCGAGCGCAGGCCCTCACACCCGAGGAGTCGGCAAGGCTGATCGAAGAGGTGGCAGGGAAGCTATGAGTGCAGACCTCGTCTGGTTCAAGAGCAGCTACAGCGACGGCGAAGGCGAGTGCGTAGAGGTCGCTCTGAGCTGGACCAAGTCGAGCTACAGCAGCAGCCAGGGCGGCGAGTGCCTCGAAGTAGCCCTCACCCCCACCACGATCCACATCCGCGACTCAAAAACCCCCACCACCCCGGCCGTCCAGGTAACCCCCACCACCTGGACGACCTTCCTCAACTCCCTGCCCTAGAACATCCCGTTGTCATTCGCGGACGTGGCCGGAACATCCTGAAGCACATCCCAGTGCTCCACGATCTTCCCGCCCCGCACCCGGAACAGGTCCACCACGGCCTGCCCCCGCTCCCCCGGCACGGCCACGTAGTGGCTGTGCACCGCGACCAGATCGCCCTCGGCGATCACCCGCTTCGGCGTCACTTTCAGCTGCGGGAACTGCTCGAAGAACCCGCCGAGCCCCGCCTTCGCGCCGGCCACCCCGTCCGCGATGTTCGGGTTGTGCTGGTGGTACTCGGCCCCCCAGTACCGGTCAAGGGCCGAGAGATCCTTCCGCACGATCAACTGCTCGAAGGCCTTGGTCACGAGCCGCTTGTTGTACGCGGTCAGCCACCCCGGCCCCGGCTCCTCCGTCCGCGGCCAACTCACCGTGGAGAACATGTCGTTCCCGTTGGCGGAGCCCTCCGGCACGTTCTGCCCGACATCCCAGTGCTCGGCGATCTTCCCGCCCTGGAAGCGGAAGATGTCGAAGACGGCCTGTCCGCGCGTGCCCGGCGTCATCACCACGTTTGAGTGCACCAGCACCAGGTCGCCCTCGGAGATGACCCGCTTGATGCCGTACTCGGCGTCCGGGAACTGCTGATGGATGGCCTGGCCGAGGTTCTTCAGCGTCTCGGCGCCATCGGGCGCCAGCGGGTTGTGCTGGATGTAGTCCTGCCGGACATAACGGTCGACGACCGCGGTGTCACCCTGCTCGAACACGCCCTTCAGGACCCGGACAGTGACGTACTTCTGGTACGCGAGGCGCGCCTGGTCGCCGTACCCGGCGTGATGAGCGGCAGCGCTCGGCGTGGCCGCCATCGCAGGCGCGGCGGCGAGGGGGACGGCGAGGGCCGCCGCGGCGAACGCGGCGACGACGGCCCGGCGGGCAGTGGTGGTGGGGGTCACGATGCTGCTCTCTTTCCCGGCGATATTGAAAGTTCAAGCTACTGCTCACCAAAGGAAAGCACTAACCAGCAGTTAGCGTCAAGGATCAAGGTGCCCTCGTGGCTGAACGCGCTTGCCTAGAGCGCACTCCACCCGACTAGCGTGCGGACCATGAAGTACACGCAGCTCGGACGCACGGGACTCAAGGTCAGCAGGCTCGTCCTCGGCACCATGAACTTCGGTCCGCAGACCGACGAGGGCGACAGTCACGCGATCATGGACGCGGCGCTGGACGCAGGCATCAATTTCTTCGACACGGCGAACGTCTACGGCTGGGGCGAGAACAAGGGCCGTACCGAAAGCATCATCGGCAACTGGTTCGCGAAGGGCGGCGAGCGACGCGAGAAGGTCGTCCTCGCCACCAAGGTCTACGGCAACATGGGCGCGGACGGCGAGGCGTGGCCCAACCACGACAAGCTGTCGGCCGTGAACATCCGGCGGGCCGTCGACGCGTCGCTCAAGCGGCTCCAGACCGACTACATCGACGTCTACCAGTTCCACCACATCGACCGCGCCACTCCCTTCGAGGAGATCTGGCAGGCCATCGACGTGCTGGTCCAGCAGGGGAAGATCCTGTACGTCGGGTCCTCCAACTTCCCCGGCTACAAGATCGCCCAGGCCAACGAGATCGCCGCCCGGCGGGGCGGCACCATCGGGCTCGTCAGCGAGCAGTGCCTCTACAACCTCTATGAGCGCCGCGCCGAGATGGAGGTCATCCCGGCCGCGCAGGAGTACGGCCTCGGCGTCATCCCGTGGTCGCCGCTGCACGGCGGCCTGCTCGGCGGCGTCATCAAGAAGGAGGTCGAGGGCGGACGGCGCAGCTCCGGGCGGGCCACCGACACCCTCGCCGACCCGGCCGTACGCGCGAAGATCCAGGCGTACGAGGACCTGCTCGACAAGCACGGCCTGGAGCCCGGCGAGGCGGCCCTGGCCTGGCTGCTCACCCGTCCCGGCGTGACCGGCCCGATCGTCGGCCCGCGTACGGCGGAGCAGCTCGAATCCGCCCTGCGGGCCGCCGAGTTGGAGCTCGGCGAGGAGTTGCTGGCGGGGCTGGACGAGATCTTCCCGGGGCCTGGGCCGTCTCCGGAGGCCTTCGCCTGGTAAGGGCGGTTCCTGACGGCACCCCCGAGTCCCCTTCGGCCCATGCACGCGACCGGCCCGGCCCGGTGGGAGCGGCTGGGCCGGGCGGGGCGGCCGGTCAAGGCGGGCCCTCCCGAGGAGCTGTTCCGCGCGGTGCGCACAGCGGCGGCCGGGGGCATGGCCCTGGCGCCGGAGGCCGCCGCCGGGGTCGCCGGGCACGCGGTCGAGCGCCCCGGGCCGGTGCTCAGCAAGCGGGAGATCGAGGTCGTACGGCTGCTCACCGAGGGGCACAGCAACCGGGCCATCGCGAGCACGCCGTTCCTGGCCGAGGCGCCGGTCAAGACCCACCCCGTACCGAACTACGCGAGCTCGGCGCGGAGAACCGGGCGGCGACGGTCAGCGAGGCCGTCCGGCGGGGGTGATCGAGTTCGCCTGAACCGGCGCGGGGGGGGCGGGCCTACTGTCCGAGCGCCGCCGCTACCGCGACCAGGACGAACATCAACACAAGCGCACCGGCCATGATCCGGTTCCGGGTTTTCGGGTCCACGGGACCGAGCCTAACCGGCCCCTCCGAGCGGCCAGCGGGCGACCACCTCGTACCGGGGCTGTTCGCCCGCCACTCCGGACTTCGGCAGGTTGCTCCGCACCAGCGCCAGCTCGCCCACGGTCCAGGTCCGGCTCGTGAACTCGTCGAGGGTCGCCACATACGGCCGTACGTCCACCGCCGAGCGGCTCCTGGCCACCGTCAGGTGGGCCTTGTACCGCCGGTGCTCCCCCATCGGCACCCCCGCCTTCCGCGCCGCCGCCTCACTCCGGTCCGCCAGCAGCCGCAGCGTCGCCAGATCCCCCTCCGCGCCCGCCCACAGCGCCCGCCCGTGCCCGAACTGGCCGCCGCCGCGCAGCGCCAGCGGGAAGGGGGCGGTGCGATGGGCCGCGCGCTCCAGCCGCGCCGACAGGTCCGGTACGAGGTCGTCGTCGACCTCGCCGTAGAAGGCCAGTGTGAAGTGCCAACCCGGGCGGCCGGTCCAGCGCAGCCCGTCCGCGCCGGGCAGCTTCCTCAACTCGGCCACTTCGGCGGCCAGTTCACTGGTCACGTCCTCGGGCGGCAGTACGGCGGCGAAGAGTCTCATGGCATCCAGCCTGGCACCATGACGGGATGGAGATCATCATCAGGGACGGCGGACACGACGACATCCCCGCGATACTCGGCATGCTCGACAGCTGTGTGGAGTGGCTGGTCGGGCAGGGGCGCACGGGGCAGTGGGGGACCAAGCCGCTGTCGGAGAACCCGAGGGTGGTGGAGTCGGTGACCCGGCACATGGACGAGGGCAGCGTCTTCATCGCCGAGGCCGACGGCGTCCCGGGAGCCACCCTCACCCTCACCGGCGCGCCCGGCGCCTACCTCTCCCACCTCCCGCCGCCCGGCGAGCCCGAGCGCTACATCCACTGGCTCGCCTCCGACCGCCGCTTCCAGGGCCACGGCCTGGGCAGCGCCCTGCTCGCCCACGCCGCCGAGGAGACCCGCCGGGCGGGCCTCTCCCTGCTGCGGGTGGACTGTTACGCGGGCGGCGACGGCAAGCTGGTGCGCTTCTACGAGAGCAACGGCTTCGTCCGCACGGAGACCTACCGGGGGACGGGGGACTGGCCGGGGCAGGTGCTGGCGCGGAGGGTCTAGTCGCCGCGGGACGTGCGCGTGACCATGGCCACACGTGACACGGTCACCGTGCGTATCGTGGGACTGCGCGGCTGCACTCGTCCGGGCGGCAGGCGGGGAGGAGCGCCACGATGACCGTCCTTGACGACAGGATCGAGATCGTCGACGAGTTCCCCCGCGACTGACTACGCAGCCGTGGCCAACTGCTCCTCCCGCTCCTCCCGAGGAACGAACCGAGCACGCGGATGCCCCTGATTCCACCCCACCGACAGCCTCAGGCCACCCACGCGGGCCAGCACCAAGGCGATCGTCACCGCGGCGGCCGCCGTGATCGCGCCGCCCACCGCCAACCCCGCCCGGACGCCGTACGCGTCCGTGATCCAGCCGGCGATCGGCGCGCCCAGCGGGGCTCCGCCCATGAAGACCATCATGTACAGGGCCATCACACGGCCCCGCATGCTCGGGTCGGTGGACATCTGAATGCTGCTGTTCGCCGTCACGTTCACCGTCATGCCGAACATGCCTATGGGCGCCATGAGCAGGGCGAACAGCCACAGCGAGGGGGCGAACGCGGCGACGATCTCCATCGTGCCGAAGGCCAGCGCCCCCACGATCAGCACCCGCATCCGGGCGGTACCGCGCCGGGCCGCGAGCAGCGCGCCCGCCAGGGAGCCGACCGCCATCAGGGTGTTGAAGAGGCTGTAGGAGCCGGCGCCCGCGTGGAAGACGTCGTCGGCGAAGGCGGACAGATAGACGGGGAAGTTGAAGCCGAAGGTGCTCACGAACCCGGCCAGGGCGATGGTCCAGATCAGCTCCGGGCGTCCGGCGACATAGCGCAGGCCCTCCCGCAGCTGGCCCTTGCCGCGCGGCGCCCGCTCGACGGCGTACAGCTCACGCGCCCGCATCAGCAGCAGACCGGCGATGGGCGCGACGAAGGAGAGGCCGTTGGCGAGGAACGCCCAGCCCGTGCCGACACCGGTGATCATCAGGCCGGCCACGGCGGGGCCGATCAGGCGGGCCGACTGGAAGTTCGCGGAGTTCAGACTGACCGCGTTCTGCAGCTGGTCCGGGCCGACCATCTCGGAGACGAACGACTGACGGGCCGGGTTGTCGACGACGGTCGCGAGGCCGACGGCGAAGGCGGCCAGATAGACGTGCCAGACCTGGACGTGCCCGGTGAGCGTGAGGACGGCGAGCGCGATACCGGTGAGGGCCATCGCCGACTGCGTGACGAGCAGCGTGCCGCGCTTGGGCAGCCGGTCGACGAGGACTCCGCCGTAGAGGCCGAAGAGCAGCATCGGCAGGAACTGGAGGGCCGTGGTGATGCCGACGGCGGTGGCGGAGCCGGTGAGGCTCAGCACCAGCCAGTCCTGGGCGATGCGCTGCATCCAGGTGCCGGTGTTGGAGACGACCTGGCCGAGGAAGAAGAGGCGGTAGTTCCTGACCTTCAGCGAGCTGAACATCGAGGACTTGGAGGACTGCGAGGGCTTCGAGGGCTTGCGGGTCTTGCGGGTCTTGCGGGTCTTGCGGAGCTCAGGGGCGGGCGGGGAGTTGTGGGTGGTCGGTGCGGGGGCGGAATCTGCTCCGGGTCCCGTACTCAAAAGGGTTCGCCTCCTCGTGAACGCTGCTTACAGGTGTGCGAGCTTCTCCAGCACGGGGGCGGCGGCGCGGATCTTCGCCCACTCGTCCTCGTCGAGACCCTCGACCAGGGTGGCCAGGAAGGCGTTGCGCTTACGGCGGCTCTCCTCGAGCATCGCCTCGGCCTGCTCCGTCTTCGTGACGACCTTCTGGCGCCGGTCCTCGGGGTGCGGCTCCAGCCGGACCAGGCCCTTCGCCTCCAGCAGGGCGACGATGCGGGTCATCGACGGCGGCTGGACGTGCTCCTTGCGGGCGAGCTCACCGGGGGTGGCCTTGCCGCAGAGGGAGAGGGTGCCCAGCACCGACATCTCGGTGGGGCTCAGCGACTCGTCGACCCGCTGGTGCTTGAGTCGACGCGACAGCCGCATCACGGCGGAGCGCAGGGAGTTCACGGCGGCAGCGTCGTCGCCATGGGTAAGGTCCGACATGTTCTTTAGAGTAACTCATTACTCTCGCTAAGGACCACTCGAAAAGCGCCGAGGACACGCATCGATGCCCGTGACACTGGCCACTGAATCGAGACATCACTCATATGGGTGATCCGACGGCGGAACGTGACACACCGCACCGAAGAGTGCCACCACCCTCGTGTCCATGGGGACCAGCGTGCTCAGCCTGCGGATAGACCACGAGCTGCTCGAACGACTCCGGGAGCATGCGGCGAAAAGAGGAATGAGCGTCCAGGACTACGTCGTCCGGACGCTCATCCGCGATGACTTCGACGAGCGGTTCCAGTCCGCGGTCGAGGAGACCGAGAAGTTCTACGGGCTCACGTGAGACCCGGACCTACGTGAGGCCCAGCGCCGGCATCAGGTAGTAGAAGCCGAACACCGCCGCCACGACGTACATCGCGACCGGCACCTCGCGGCCCCGCCCGGCGGCCAGCCGCAGCACCGCGAAGGTGATGAAGCCCATGCCGATGCCGTTGGTGATCGAGTAGGTGAACGGCATCATCACCATCGTCACGAAGGCCGGGATCGCGACCGTGTAGTCGGCCCAGTCGATCTCCTTGACGGAGTTCGCCAGGATCAGGAAGCCGACCGCGAGCAGGGCCGGGGTGGCCGCCTGGGACGGGACCATGGTGGCGACGGGCGTCAGGAACAGCGCGACGCCGAAGAGGGCGCCGGTGACGACGTTCGCGAAGCCGGTACGGGCACCCTCGCCCACGCCTGCCGTGGACTCCACGAATGCGGTGGTGGCCGAGGAGGAGCTGGCGCCGCCCGCGGCGACGGCGAGGCCGTCGACGAACAGGACCTTGTTGATGCCCGGCATCTGCCCCTGGGCGTCGGTCAGCTTCGCCTCGTCGCTGACGCCCATGATCGTGCCCATGGCGTCGAAGAAGCAGGACAGCAGGACCGTGAAGACGAAGAGGACGCCGGTCAGCGCGCCGACCTTCTCGAACCCGCCGAACAGGCTGACCTCGCCGATCAGGCCGAAGTCGGGGCTGGCGACGGGGTTGCCGGGCCACTTCGGGGTCGTCAGGCCCCAGGACGGCACGTTGGCGACGGCCTCGATGGCGACCGCGACCACGGTCATGGTGACGATCGAGATGAGGATCGCGCCGGAGACCTTGCGGACGATGAGGGCGAGGGTGAGCAGCGCGCCCAGAACGAAGACGAGGACCGGCCAGCCGTTGAGGTGACCGTCGCCGCCGAGCTGGAGCGGCACGGTCGTCTGGGCGACGTCCGGGATGCGGGAGACGAAGCCGGAGTCGACGAGGCCGATCAGCATGATGAACAGGCCGATACCGATGGAGATGGCCTTGCGGAGGCTGTAGGGCACGGCGTTCATGACGCGCTCGCGCAGACCCGTGGCGACGAGCAGCATGACCACGAAGCCGGCCAGGACCACCATGCCCATCGCGTCCGGCCAGGACATCCGGGGCGCCAGCTGGAGCGCGACAACCGAGTTCACACCGAGTCCGGCGGCGAGCGCGATCGGCACGTTGCCGATGACGCCCATGAGGAGCGTGGCGAAAGCCGCCGTCAGGGCCGTGGCGGTGACCAGCTGTCCGTTGTCCAGCTGGTGGCCGTACATGTCCTTCGCGCTGCCGAGGATGATCGGGTTCAGCACGATGATGTACGCCATCGCGAAGAAGGTGGCGAGACCGCCGCGGATCTCGCGGGGCAGGGTGCTGCCCCGCTCGGAGATCCTGAAGTAGCGGTCGAGTGCGCCGTATGCGGGCATGCTTTTGGCTGTTCCTACGAAGAGAAGTGGTCAGGCATAAACCGTTTCAGTATGAACATATAAAGCCGGGAACGGCGATCTCCGCGCGTAGATCCGCGTGGATCCGATCGCCTCGTAAGCTGTCCCCCATGGCGAAGTGGACCCCCAAGCACGAGGCGCCGGAGCCCCTGGAGGGCCCCGTGGTCGCCACCATCACCGGCGGCACGATCCTGTGGTTCGTCCTCTTCGTCGTCCAGCTCCCCTTCTACAGCTGGTTCGACGACCGCGACCTCACCTGGTGGGTCTGGACCTGCCTCGCCGGCGGCGGGCTGGGACTCATCGGCATCTGGTACGTCCGCCGACGCGACGCCGCGCTCAAGAGGGCGGCGTCGGGCGAGACGACGGAGACGCGGCCGGAGCAGTCACCGGCGCCGTCCACCGACTAGCCGCCGTACAACCCCGGTACGACGCCCGTCCTCCCCAGGTCGGAACTTCCGTGCACTCGGCGGGTGAAGCCGTAGATCCGCACGTACCGTCGAATGCATGACGCATGCCGACGCGGGCACCGAAGTGGACAACCCCGTGTACCCCGCCACCGCCCCGGTGGCGACGGGCGGGCTGACCGCCGCCGAGGTGGCCGAGCGGGTCGCGCAGGGGCGGGTCAACGACGTGCCGGTGCGCAGCAGCCGGTCGATGACCGAGATCGTCCGCGCCAACGTCTTCACCCGGTTCAACGCGATCATCGGCGTGCTCTGGGTGATCATGCTGTTCGTCGCGCCGATCCAGGACAGCCTGTTCGGGTTCGTGATCCTCGCCAACACGGGCATCGGGATCATCCAGGAGTGGCGGGCGAAGAAGACCCTCGACTCGCTCGCGGTGATCGGCGAGGCGCGGCCCACGGTGCGGCGGGACGGGGTCGCCGCCGAGGTCAGTACGTCCGAGATCGTGCTGGACGACCTGATCGAGATCGGGCCGGGGGACAAGGCCGTCGTGGACGGGGTGTGCGTCGAGGCCGACGGGCTGGAGATCGACGAGTCGCTGCTCACCGGGGAGGCCGATCCGGTCGTCAAACGGCCGGGGGACCAGGTCCTGTCCGGCAGTTTCGTCGTCGCGGGAGGCGGCGCCTTCCAGGCCACCAAGGTCGGGCGCGAGGCCTACGCCGCCCAGCTCGCCGAGGAGGCATCCCGGTTCACGCTGGTCCACTCCGAGCTGCGCTCCGGCATCTCGACCATCCTCAAGTACGTGACCTGGATGATGATCCCGGCCGCCACCGGCCTGATCATCACCCAGCTGGTCGCCAAGGACAACGAACTCGACGACTCGATCGCCCGCACCGTCGGCGGCATCGTGCCCATGGTCCCGGAGGGGCTGGTGCTCCTCACCTCCGTCGCCTTCGCCATCGGCGTCATCCGGCTCGGCCGGCAGCAGTGCCTGGTGCAGGAACTCCCCGCCATCGAGGGCCTCGCCCGCGTCGACACCGTCTGCCTCGACAAGACCGGCACCCTCACCGAGGGCGGCATGGACGTCACCGAGCTACGGGCCCTGGGCGGCAGCGACGAGGAGTACATACGCAAGGTGCTGGGCGCCCTCGGCGAGTCCGACCCCCGCCCGAACGCCTCCCTCCAGGCCGTCATCGACGCCTACCCCGACGCCGAGGACTGGCGCTGCACCGAGTCCCTGCCCTTCTCCTCGGCCCGCAAGTACAGCGGCGCCACCTTCAGCGAGGGCAACGGCGAGGCCAGTACCTGGCTGCTGGGCGCCCCCGACGTGCTTCTCACCGCCGACGACCCGGCCCTGGCCGAAACCGATCGGCTGAACGAACAAGGGCTGCGCGTCCTGCTGCTCGCCCGCGCCGACCGCGACCTCGACGATCCCGACGTGGCGGAAGGGGCCAAGCCCGCCGCTCTCGTCGTACTGGAACAGCGGCTGCGCCCCGACGCCGCCGACACCCTGCGCTACTTCGCCGAGCAGAACGTCCGCGCCAAGGTGATCTCCGGGGACAACGCCGTGTCCGTGGGCGCGGTCGCGACCAAGCTCGGACTGACCGGTACGACGGTCGACGCACGCCGGCTCCCCCAGGACAGGGACGGCATGGCGACGGCTCTCGACGACGCCACGGTCTTCGGGCGGGTCACCCCGCAGCAGAAGCGGGACATGGTGGGCGCGCTCCAGTCCCACGGGCACACCGTCGCCATGACCGGCGACGGCGTGAACGACGTCCTCGCCCTGAAGGACGCCGACATCGGCGTGGCGATGGGCTCGGGCTCGGAGGCGACCCGGGCCGTCGCGCAGATCGTGCTGCTCAACAACAGCTTCGCGACGCTGCCGTCGGTGGTCGCGGAGGGGCGGCGGGTGATCGGCAACATCACCCGGGTCGCGACGCTGTTCCTGGTGAAGACCGTCTACTCGGTGCTGCTGGCGCTGATGGTGGTGTTCTGGCAGGTGGAGTACCCCTTCCTGCCGCGCCATCTGACGCTGCTCTCCACCCTCACGATCGGCGTCCCGGCCTTCTTCCTGGCCCTCGCCCCCAACAAGGAACGCGCGAAACCCCACTTCGTACGACGGGTCATGCGGTACGCGATCCCGGGCGGGCTGGTGGCCGCGGTGGCGACGTTCGCGACGTATCTGATCGCCCGTCACCACTACACCGGGGAGGGCGCGCTGGACGCGGAGACCAGCGTCGCCACCCTGGTGCTCTTCCTGATCTCGATGTGGGTGCTGGCCATCATCGCCCGGCCGTACACCTGGTGGCGGATCGCGCTGGTCGCCGCGATGGGCCTCGGGTTCCTGCTGGTGCTGGTGGTGCCGTGGCTGCAGGAGTTCTTCGCGCTGCGGCTCGTCGGGGTGACGATGCCGTGGATCGCGGTGGGGATTGCCGGGGTGGCGGCGGTCGCCCTGGAGTTCACCTGGAAATGGGTCGACCGCCGCTTCCCCGCGTAGCCGCTGCGCTTGGCTTGGGCCGAAGGGCGCCGTGGGTCACTGCGGGTCCACTGTGGCTTGTCGCGCCCACGCGGCGGAGCCGCAGATCGACACAGCCCCGCGCCCCTTGCGGGGCGCGCCTACTGGACGTCGATGAAATCGCCAGTGGCGTTGACGGCGGGCGTCGTCGTCGTGCCCGCGAAGGTGTAGCGGAAGTAGCCGTCCTGGGTGGCCTTGACGGTGGTCTTCAGCTCACCCGTCGAGTTCGTCTTGATGGTCTTCACCGTGGTGTAGGTGTTGCTGTTCTTCTTGCGGAACTGGAGGTTCACCGGCTGGCCGACGTAGCCGTGGTACTTGTTGTCCTCCCAGTTGGCGCGGGAGAGCTTGCCGGTGACCGTGATGGTCTTGCCCTTCTTCACCGGCTCCGGCGAGGCGTTGACCGTCAGCTTGGAGAAGCGCTGCATCAGCGTGGTGCCGAGGCCGCTCTGGCCCTTGTAGCCGACCTTGGTGATGTCGAAGGTCTCGCCCTGCGGGTCCTGGCCGTTGAAGGCGGTGGCCTCCGCGGCGGCCCGCCACGTGCCGGCGTCCGCGTTGACCAGCTCGTGGTCGCCCGGGTAGACGTCGATGGTGCCCTTGCAGTCGGCGGTGGTCGCGGAGGTCGCGGTGCACTTGGCCGGCTTGTTGCCGTAGAGCATGTTGTCCGGCGCGGTGGCGGAACCCCGGTAGATGATGGGGTCGGTGACGAAGTCGGCGGCGGTGATCTTGACGTCCGCGCCGTGGGTCAGCGTGTAGGTCACCGTGGTGGAGACGTGGTTGGTCGTGCCGACCTTGACCGTCTTGGCGATCTTGAAGTTGGAGAAGGAGACGTTCAGGGCGTACGGCTTGCCCTCCTCGGCGGCGGCCCTGCCGGACGCGGCGAGCGCCGCCTGGCGGATCTTCGCGACGTCCGCGCGGTAGGAGGCGGCGGAGTCGTCGGCCTGAGCGGCCGGCACGGCGAGGGCGGAGAGGGCCAGGGCGCCGGAGACGGCAGCCACGGTGGCTCTGATGCGCATGCGTTCCCCTGGTACGGAAAGGGGGCCCCGCTGGTCGTCGTTCCCTGCACTGCTGGTCACATCGGGGCCCGGGTGATCGTGGGACCTGTTGGTCCATGTGATCAGATAGGCGGCGGGCGCTGCCGGTTGTGCGGTGCATGCGGAATCTTCGTGAGCTTCGTCACGAACTCCCGTCTGTGGCCGGGAGTTCGTGACGCGTGCCCTGTTCCTGCTACAGCTCTGTCGCCTACTGCACGTCGACGAAGTCACCCGCGGCGTTGACCGCCGGGGTGGTCGAGGTGCCCGCGAAGGAGTAGCGGAAGTAGCCGTCGACGGACGCGGTGACCGTGGTCTTCAGGTCACCGGTGGTGCTCGTCTTGATGGTCTTGACGGTGGTGTAGGTGGTGGAGCTCTTCTTGCGGAACTGCAGCTTCACCGGCTGGGTGGAGTAGCCGTTGTACGTGCCGCGGTCCCAGTTGGCACGGGTCAGCTTGCCGGTGACCGTGATGGTCTTGCCCTTCTTCACGGGCTCCGGGGAGGCGTTGACCGTCAGCTTCGACAGGCGCTGCACGTTGAAGCTCTTGGCGTTGTCCTTCTGGACGTAGTCGGCGTCGTTGCCCGCCGCGATCGCCCAGACCTTCCAGCCGCCGGCCACGCTGTTGATCAGGTTGTAGCCCGGCTCGAGGTCGAAGGTGGACTTGCAGTTCGACGTCGTGGCGCTGACCACCGTGCAGGTGGCACGGCCGTCGCTGCTGTTGGCGACGGCGCCGGAGTCGGAGCTGTCGATGTTCGCACCGTGGTACAGGATCGCCTGGGCCCAGTCGACGCCAGAGTTGTCCTTGACGGTGAAGGAGACGGTGATGGTCTTCTTCGCGGTCGAACCGACGACCGCCGCCTTGCCACCGTTCACCACGACGTTCGAGATCGTCGTGTCGCCCTCGACCTCGTCGGCCTGAGCGGCCGGCACGGCAAGAGCGGAAAGGGCCAGAGCGCCGGTGACGACGCCGAGGGTGGCACGCATGCGCATGTGTTGTTCCCCACGTGGAGACGGGGCCCCTCGCCTGTCGCGCCCAGCGGCTCGTGGGGCGGTACGGGACCCGAGTGATCAGAGAGTCTGTTGACCCACGTGATCAGATTCGCGACGGATGCGAATGGTTGTACGTCTCGTGAGAAATTTGTGCGGGAGATTTCAAGATCGATGGGATCCTCGACGGGCCCGCTGATCCACGCCGCCCGGAAAGTGATGCTGTGACCGTTTACTTCCTCATCGTCCGCTATCTCAAGGACGAGGAACGGCCCGACGCGACCACCGACGTCACCGAGGTCGGCGGGGAAGCCTTCGGCGAACTCCTGGGGATGCCGCCGGAGCAGCTGGCCGACGTGTATCCGCTGACGCACAAGCACGCCGAGCGCGTCCGGCAGCTCACCGGGATCACGCTCGACCTGGAGACGTACGACTACTTCCTGGAAACCGAGGCGGACTGACCGTTCACGGGGATCGTCAGTCGAACCAGCGATCCCGCGCCAGCTCCCCCGTCCGCGAGGGATCCTCCAGCAGCGCCGCCACCTCGAACCGCCGCGGCCACTGCCCCGCCGCCCACGCGAGCCCCGCGGCGACACCCTCCAGCGTGGCGGCGTGCAGGGCACCGTCGTTGGTCAGCCGCCAGTCGATCTCGACGCCGTCGACGACGAGTTCCTCGTGCTCGACGTACGAGTCCGGGGTCCGCGCCCCGAGCAGCAGCCGTACCGACTCCGGTACGTCGCGCTCGGCGCCCTCGCTCGTCACCTCCCCGGTGACGGACTCGCTCAGCCGCCGCACCTGGAACAGCTCGGCCAGCTCGGCGGCCCGCGTCGGCCGTACCGGCAGCAGCGGCACGCCCTCGGTGAAGGGCAGCAGATCCGGTGAGTCGACGACCACCGCGTCGGCCGCGTCCACGACCTCGACCCGGCCGTCGATGACGGCCCGCAGCTCGTCCGGCAGGGTCACCTGATCGGGGTCCAGGTCGGCCAGGGCGCCGTACAGGGCGTGCAGTTGGGCGGAGGTGACGGGGCGGTCGGGGTCGGCGAGGCGGTCGAGGAGCTCGGCGGCGCCGCCCGGCTCGTCCAGCAGCGCGGCGACGGAGGTGCGCACCCCGAGCGCCCGCAGCACCTGCTCGTCGTCGAAGCCGGTGGCGTCGGCCTCGTCGTACAGGCCGCGCAGGAGCGGATCGCCGCCGGAGGCCAGCAGGCCCGCCGGGCGGCGGCCGTCCAGCACCGGGTTGCCCCGCAGCCACCAGGCGGTGTACGGCCGTACGACCTCATGCGTGCCGTCGGGCAGCAGGATCCGCACCTGCTGGGTCAGCGCGTCCCGCAGCGGCGGCTGGGCGAGCAGGGCGAGGGCCTGCGGCCACTTGTCGTCGTCCACCAGATCCAGGTCGCGTACGGCGATCAGCTCGGTGGCGACCGGCGGTACGGGCGTGTCCGGGAAGCGGTCGAGGATGTCCTCGCTCCAGACGTCGACGGCGTCCAGCAGGCCGGCGTCGTCGGGCTCGGCGAAGTCGCCCTCGCGCGGCTCCAGTTCATCGGGGTCGAGGACGACGTCCGTGGCCCGGACGAGGGCGAAGTTGGCGAGGACACCGCAGGCGGCGAGCGGCTGTTCGCCCCACTTCTCGGCCAGTTCGGCGTCGACGGTGGCGAGTTCGTCCTCGCGCATGACCTGGGCGAAGGGGCTGCCGGGGAGGACCAGTTCACCGGCCGGTGCCAACTCCCCCTCCTCGTCGGGCAGGGCGAGCGCGCCGAGCCACGGCTCGTCACCGGGCTCCAGGCCCGCGTCCCGCACCAGCGCGAGCACGGTGTCGGCGAGTTCCTCGGCGTCCGGGGCGTCCTCCTCCCAGCTCACCCCGCCGTCGTCGTCCAGGGAGGCGGCGACCGCGGCGCGCACCTGGGGCGTGGTGAGGACCGCGCGGGGCGTGGCCGGCAGGGCGCCGAGCTTCTCCAGGAGCGGGTGCGCGGCGTCCGGGTGGGCGACCTTGAGGCCGAGGCGGGCGAGGATCTCGGGGTCGACGGGTGCCCCGTCGGAGGCGGGGAGCAGGATCTGCCGGGGGCCGATCGTCGTGCGCCCGTCGGCCAGCGGCACCGGCAGCCCGGACAGCCGGTCCGGGTCGACCCCGGCGAGGCTGTCGTAGAGCCGCCGCCACCAGTCCGGCTCCTTCTCCAGCCCGGCCAGCCGGTCGACGGCGTCGGTGAGCGGGACGCGGGCGACGCCCAGGGTCCGCAGCTCCACGCGGCGTTCGAGCCCGGCGGGCAGGAGGGTGGGCAGGACCTCGGCGAGCACGCGCACGGTGTCGGCACCGGCGCCCTCGACGATCTCGGCGTCCCGCGGCCGGAGCGACTCGGGCAGTTCGGAGTCGTCCTCGGGCGGCTCGACGGCGGGCGGGAGGAAGGAGGTGCGGGGCAGCCGGTCCAGGACGGCCTGGCGCAGGGCGCCGTCCAGTTCGCCCTTGCCGAGCGGCCCGGGCACGAGGCCGATGACGCCCTCGCTCACGGGGCGCCAGTCGGCGAGCAGTTCGGCGTACGCGTCCGCCGCCCGCTGCACCAGGAAGTCGGTGAGCGGACCGGGCGCGGCGTGGCGGCGGGTGGTGTCGAGGGGGAAGGAGGCGATGAGGAGGGCGGGGACGCCGAGGGGTTCGTCGCTGGGCGTGGGCGCGTGGACGACGGGGGCGGTGCGGGGCCGGGCGGGCGTGCTGTCGGCGGCGTTGACGGGCACGGCCCAGGTGAGCGACCAGTGGGGACGCAGCCGCTCCTCCACCGGGCGGTCGGCGAGGAGGTCGGGGGTGAGCGGTCCGTCGGCGGCGGCCGTACGCCAGTGGGTGACGCCGTCGCGGGAGTCCTCCACGACCGTGAAAGGGCCGTCGGCACTGCGGCGCAGGGTGCGCGGCTCGTCGTCGCCGACCTCGATCACGACCTCCTCGAGGCCGGGCAGGGCGAGGAGCAGGGCGTCGTCGACGGTGCGCAGCAGCCGCTCGGCGAGGTCGGCGGCGGCGGTGTCGCGCAGCGGGAGGATGACGGCGGTGTCGTACGGATCGGGGGCGGTGCCCTCGGCGGCGAACGGCAGCCGGAGGAGCGGTACGTGCCCGTCCCGCCGGCGGACCTCGTCCCCGAGCCCCGGGCTGTGCCGCGCGGTCTCCCGGGCCAGCTCCCGGGCCTCGGCGAGGGACCACCGCACACCGCCGTGCCGCCCGACCACGGCGGGCTCGTCGGTGACGGAGACAACGGCGGCGAACCCGACACCGAAGCGCCCCACGGAAGCCGTGTCCCGCTTGGCCGAGGCACGCAGGGTGGACAGCGACTCGACGCCGCCCGCGTCCAGCGGAGCACCGGTGTTGGCGGCGACGAGAACACCCTCGCGGAGGGTGAGCCGAAGGCGCCCGGCCACCCCTGCCCTGGCGGCGGCGTCGGCGGCGTTCTGAGCGAGCTCGACGACGAGCCGGTCCCGGTACCCGCCGAGGACGAGGTCCTCCTCGGCGTTGGCGTCCTCACGGAAGCGGGCGGGGCTGGTGGCCCAGGCGTCCAGGACCCCGCGCCGCAGACGGGCCGTACCGAAGGGGTCGGCGCCTTCGGCCGCGGGCCGCACGAACTTGCTCACGTTGACTCTCCTCATCGGCTGACGATGAAGGTACCGCCTGGGAAGCGGGGTACGGAGCACAGGTTGGGCCACCCGCTGACACGCGGGAACGCGTACGTCCTAGGAGTGCCCCAGCTCCGCCGAGTCCTCGTCCGCCCCCACCGGCACCGACCCCGAGTCCGCCGCCGGACGCAGCGGGAACGGGTCCACCCGCGTCTCGTCGATCACCGGCGGAGCCGGACGCGGGGGCTTGGGCATCACGGCCGCCTCGGAGTGGCCGCCGCAGCCGTACGTCAGGGACACCACCCGGCCGTCGGCCGGGGCGAACTCGTTCGCGCAGACACCGAAGGCCTGGCCCAGGGAGCCGCCGATGGGGGCCAGGAAGCCACAGGTGACACAGGAGGCCGGGGCCGCCTGGGCCATGGGGGTCTTCGCCCCGTACGCCTCTTCCCAGCGGTCCGCGGCGACGTGGAGGCCGTAGCGGGACAGGACGCGGGCGCGGCGCATGCCCAGTTCCTCGGCGACCGCGGCGATCGAGCCACGGGAGGGGGCGACCGGGAGGTTCGCGGGGGTGGCCGCCGTGACCTCGGCGTCCTCCGCCTCGACCAGTTCCGCCATCTCCTCCGAGACGGGCGAGTTCGGCCCGGGTTCGTCCTCCCCGGAGTAGCCGGGCTCCAGGCGGAGGTCCTCGGCGTCCGTGGGGAGCAGGTCGCCGGGGCCCATGTCGCCGGGGCGCAGGCGCTCGCTCCAGGGCACCCACTCGGGGGCCAGGAGGGCGTCCGGGCCCGGGAGCAGGACCACCTCGTCCAGCGTGACGACCTTGGCGCGCGATGCCCGCGCCACCGTCACCGCCCAGCGCCAGCCGCGGTACCCGAACTCCTTGCACTCGAAGAAGTGCGTGACAACGCGGTCGCCCTCGGAGACCAGACCCGCGTGCTCGCCCACGACGCCGGGCGCGGCGGCCTCCTCGGCGGCACTGCGGGCGAGGTCGACCGCCTCGGCGCACAGACGGTCGGGGGTGCGGCTTCGCGTTGTCGCTGCGCTCACAGGTATCGCTTCTCTCCTACGCCGTCTCTCGGGTGCGGTGCCCTTGAGGCGACGGAACAGACGGAGCGGACCTGTGGGCCGCGTCGACGTCCGCATCCGAATCGCGCTCGGGCGCACCTACGTCATCCATTGTGCGGGATGGCTGAGATACGCACGCTACCTGCTCGCGGGCGCTGGGCCTACACCGACGGTCCATTCACCGCTGCGCGGCGGGTGGCGGAACCTTCTCGTCGAGCCGACGGTTGCCCTCCGCCGATGCGGGACCTTGCCCCCCATACGCGCCGTAACCGCACTACCCGCCCTCACTTCGGGGCACTATTGCGTCGTGGCAACCGCGAAGCAGCCCGAAGGAGCCACCGGCATCGGTGGCGCCAAGGGCGGCCGCAGGCGAGGCGGCGGAACGGGCCGGAGGCGCGGCTCCTTCCGTGCGGTCGGCCGTGCCCTGCACTTCCCGTTCACCGGAACCGCACGCGGTATCCGCAAGGCCACCCACGCGCACGGGGCGGGCGAGTCCGGCCTCGGCAAGCTGATCGAGCTGCACGGGGTGAACGGCGCCGGCGACATGATGATCACCGTCGCCCTCGCCTCCACCGTCTTCTTCTCCGTCCCCACCGACGAGGCGCGCGGCCGGGTCGCCCTCTACCTCGGCATCACCATGGCACCGTTCACCGTCCTCGCGCCGGTGATCGGCCCGCTCCTCGACCGCGTCCCCCACGGCCGGCGCGCCGCGATGGCCGGGGCCATGTTCGCCCGGGCGATGCTCGCGCTGGTCCTGGCCGGAGCCGTCGTCACCGGCAGTATCGAGCTCTATCCGGCCGCGCTCGGGGTGCTGGTCGCCTCGAAGGCCTACGGCGTCGTCAGGAGCGCCGTGGTGCCCCGGCTGCTGCCACCCCGCTTCTCCCTGGTGAAGGCCAATTCCCGGGTCACCCTCGGCGGCCTCCTCGCCACCGGCATCGCCGCGCCCATCGGCGCGGGACTCCAGGCGCTCGGGCCGCGCTATCCGCTGTACGGCGCCTTCCTGATCTTCATCGCCGGTACGTTCCTGTCGTTCACGCTGCCGCCGAAGGTCGACTCGGCCAAGGGTGAGGACACCGCGCTGCTCGCGGCCGACGAGCAGCATCTGCACGGCCCGCACCGCCAGCCCGTCAAGCGCCCCGGGCTGCGCACGGTCGGTATCGCCGTCACCCACGCCCTCGGCGCCAACGCCGCCCTGCGCTGCCTCTCCGGCTTCCTGATCTTCTTCCTCGCGTTCCTGCTGCGCGAGCACCCGATGTCCGGCCAGAGCGCGGCCGTGTCGCTGGGCATAGTGGCCGCCTCGGCCGGGATCGGCAACGCCTGCGGCACGGCGGTCGGCGCGTGGCTGCGCTCCCGGGCGCCCGAGATCATCATCGTGACGGTGGTGGGCTTCGTGCTGCTCGCGGCGCTCACGGCCGCGACCTTCTTCGGCGCGATCCTGGTGGCGTTCCTGGCGGCGACGGCCGGGTTCGCGCAGGCGCTGGCCAAGCTGTCCCTGGACGCGCTGATCCAGCGGGACGTGCCCGAACTGGTCCGTACGTCGGCCTTCGCGCGCTCCGAGACGCTGCTCCAGGTCTCCTGGGTACTCGGCGGAGCGATCGGCATCGTGCTGCCGCTGAAGGGCTCCCTGGGCCTGCTGGTGGGCGCGGGGATCGTCGCCGTCGGCTGGCTGACCACCATCAAGGGCCTGATCGGCTCGGCCCGGCACGGCGGCCGCACCCGGCCGCACGTGGCCTGACACGCCCACCCACGCCCGTCACGCGGGGCACGCCGCCCCCGCATAGAGAGAGCGTCACACGGGCCCGATAACCTTCGCCCATGACCACGATGCCACGCGGCGGAGCCGCTATCGTCCGCGCCGTTGTGCGACGCCGCCGCGCGCTCGCCGCCGCCGGCGCCGTTTCCGCTGGACTGCTCGTCCTGTCGGCCTGCGACAAGCCGACCCCGATGGCGACGATCACCGTCGGCACCTCCTCCGTCAACGCGGAAGCCACCTGTGGTGGTGAGGGCGACGCCCTGAAGTCCGCGGACCTGGCCAAGTGCCTGAAGGACAAGGACATCGAGTCCATCAAGGTGGACCCCGACGACACCGTCCGCTTCGGCGTCGACCCGGAGATCGCCGACGAGGGCTGGACCATCCTCATGAACGGCCAGCCGCTCACCGACTCCAGCACCAAGACCTACCGCACCGTCCCGGGCAGCGTGTTCTTCAACGCGCAGTACGGCGCCAGCGGCGACTCCACGCTCGTCTCCATCAAGGAGGGCGAGCAGGACGTGACGGGCCTGTGGTCCTTCAAGCTCAAGAAGGACAGCTGACCACGTCCGCCGTACGACTCCTGGTGGCCACCGCCGTCCCGGCTGAGCGGGACGCGGTGGCTCAGGCGCTCGACCTGCCCGGCGTCGACGTGATCGCCGTTGGCGTGGGCCCCGCCCGGGCCGCCGCCGCCACCGCCACCGCCCTCACCCGGGCCGCCCTCGAAGGCGCCCCCTACGGCCTGGCCGTCTCCGCCGGCATCGCGGGCGGGTTCGCCCCGCACGCCCCCGTCGGCTCCCTCGTCGTCGCCGACGAGATCACGGCCGCCGACCTGGGCGCGGAGACCCCCGACGGCTTCCTGCCCGTCACCGAGCTGGGCTTCGGCACCGTCACCCACCGTCCGCCGGAAGCACTCGTACGAGAAGTGGCGACCGCCGCCGGCGCCCGCCCCGGCGCCGTCCTCACCGTCTCCACCGTGACCGGCACCGCCGTGCGCGCCGCGCGGCTGCGCGAGCGCCATCCCACCGCGCTGGCCGAGGCCATGGAGGGCTTCGGCGTCGCCGAGGCCGCCGCCGCGCACGGCACGCCCGTACTGGAGCTGCGCGCGGTCTCCAACCCCGTCGGCCCGCGCGACCGCGCCGCCTGGCGCATCGGCGACGCCCTCGCGGCCCTCAACGAGGCGTTCGGGAAGCTCGCACCCGTCCTGGAAGGTTGGCACCCGCATGACCGGTGAGCAGCAGCAGCGACAGACCGTGCAGATCGCGTACTCCCCCTGCCCGAACGACACCTTCGTCTTCGACGCCCTCGCCCACGACCGCGTCCCCGGCGCCCCCACGCTCGACGTCACCTTCGCGGACATCGACATCACCAACGGCATGGCCGAGCGCGGCGAGTTCGACGTGCTGAAGGTGTCGTACGCCGTCCTGCCGTACGTCCTCGACGAGTACGCCCTGCTGCCCTGCGGGGGCGCGCTGGGCCGGGGTTGCGGCCCGCTGGTGCTGACGCGGGAGGAGGGGGTGGACCTCACCGGCCGTACGGTCGCGGTGCCGAGCGAGAGGTCGACGGCGTATCTCCTCTTCCGCCTCTGGGCGGCGGACACGCTCCCCGACGGCGTCGGCGAGATCGTCGTGATGCCGTTCCACGAGATCATGCCCGCCGTGCGGGACGGGAAGGTCGACGCGGGGCTCGTCATCCACGAGGCGCGCTTCACGTACCAGAACTACGGCCTGCACAAGCTGGCCGACATGGGCGAGCACTGGGAGAGCACGACGGGTCTGCCCATCCCCCTGGGCGCGATCATCGCCAAGCGGTCGCTGGGCGCACAGAAGTTGCTGCTCCTGGCCGACTCGATCCGCACCTCCGTACGGGCCGCCTGGGACGACCCCGAGGCGTCGCGTCCGTATGTCATGGAGCACGCCCAGGAGATGGACCCGGCCGTCGCGGACCAGCACATCGGCCTGTACGTCAACGAGTTCACGTCCGACCTCGGCGAGGACGGCTACGCGGCCGTACGCGGACTGCTCACCCGCGCGGCGGCCGAGGGCCTGGTTCCGCCCCTCGGGCCCGAAGCCCTGTCTTTTCCCTGAACCCCCGCGCCCCTGAACCGACGCGCAGGAGCTGACGCGCAGAAGCCGAGGGGCTGGTGTCGCCCCTCGGCCCGGTTACGTTGGATTTCCCGTAAGAACGCGTAAGCCCGCGCAAACCTGTCCGTTTAAGACCGGTAAGCCCGGCAACTGCCTGGAAGTTCCTATACGTCGAGCTGGTCGGCGACCGCCCGCAGCAGCCCGGCGATCTTCTTGCCGGCGGCCTTGTCGGGGTAGCGGCCCCGCTCCAGCATCGGCGTGATGTTCTCCAGGACGGTCGTCAAATCCTGGACGATGGAGGCCAGTTCGTCCGGCTTCTTGCGCTGGGCGGCCGCGACCGAGGGGGTCGGGTCGAGAATCGCGACCGAAAGTGCCTGGTCACCGCGCTGACCGGCGACCACCCCGAACTCCACTCGCTGTCCCGGCTTGAGTGTGTCTACTCCGGCGGGGAGGACCGAGGAATGAACGAAGACGTCACCGCCGTCGTCGCGGGAGAGAAAGCCGAAGCCCTTCTCGCTGTTGAACCACTTGACCTTGCCGGTAGGCACGTCTGTCCTCGTCCTCGTACTCGTCGGAAAACTGCTTCTGAAAACGGCTCTTGATAGCACTACAGCGGGTCGACCATGACCCGCCGCTACCAAGGCTAATGCTCCCGGAGCCGGTGACAAGACGTCGCCCGGTTGTTCCTTCGCGCAGGGAACTACCCTGGTCCGGTGCGTGACAAAACCCAAACGAATTCCGCCGCTCCCGGTGACCGACTGATCCGTGCCGGTGCGGTCGTCTTCTTCATCGGTGCTGTGGCCACTCTGGTCACCGTGGCCCCGTTCCTGCTCGGAACGACGCCATTTCCCACATACATGTTCGGATTGAGCATGCTCATGGGCGTCGGATTCCTCGTCGCCGGTGCGGGGGTGCTCCGCTCGGTCGCGGCGGGGCGACGTCAGGCGCGTGGCGCGGCCAGGTAGCCGGAGAGCCAGTCCGGGAACTCCGTCAGGTCCGTGAGGACGACGTCCGCGCCGAGCTCGCCGAGTTCCGCCGCGCTGTAGGGCCCGGTCGCCACGGTGACGGACAGCGCGTCGGCCGCGCGGGCGGCACGGATGTCTCCCTGGTGGTCGCCGACGTAGACGCCCGACGCGTACTCGCGCAGGGCCTCGGCCTTCTGCTCGGCCCAGAGGTTGCCGATGACCGCGTCGGGCTGGATGCCGAGGTGTTCCAGGTGCAGTTTGGCGTTCGGTTCGTACTTGGCGGTGACGACGATCGCGCGGCCGCCCGCGTCCCGTACGGCGGTGATCGCCTCGCGGGCGCCGGGGAGTGCGGGGGTGGCGGTGATGGCTATCGCCGGGTACATCTCGCGGTAGAGGTCGGTCATGGCCTCGACCTGTTCCGCCGGGAACCAGTTGATCAGCTCGTCGGCGAGGGGCGGTCCCAGCCGGGTGATCGCCAGGTCGGCGTCGATGCGGGTCCCTGTGCGCGCGGACAGCGCCGTGTAGCAGGCGTGGATGCCGGGGCGGGAGTCTATGAGGGTCATGTCGAGGTCGAAGCCGACGGTGAGGGAAGCCATGTGGGTCATTGTGCCCAGCCCGCGCCACTGAGGTCGGTCACCTCGCCCCCGTTCGGGGCGCTACTGCTGCCTCTGTGATCGCCAGACGATGAACAGCGCCGACGCCACCGCCGCTCCCCGCAGTACCCAGGGCCAGGTCTCGCTGAGCGCGGCGTTCATGTGGCCCTCCGCGATGGGGTCGCCCCAGCGGCCGTTGGTGCGGCCCCACAGCCAGACGACGCCGGCGGTGAGGGACAGGCCGGGCAGGATCACGACCGCCCACTTCGTCTCGGCGTCGCTCAGCCGTCGCGAGCCCCAGGCGATGAGCCAGCCGAGGAGCAGGACGACGAGGTGACCGAGGACCGCGCCGACGACGAGGAGGGCGGCGGCGAGCAGGAGGAGGGGGTTGCTCCAGCGGCCGGACGGGAGGGTCGGCCGACGGATGAGGCGACGGCGACGGGAGGTTTCCGGCACCTCGGCCTCGGCCTCGATCACGGCGTCCGCTTCAGGTTCCTCGACCGGCTCCTTCTTCCGGAGCCGCGTCTCCTCCTGCGCGGGCGGGCGCCTGAGCATCTCCGGGATCTCGACGCCGCCGACGAATCCCGGGACGTCCTCGCCGGGCCCGAACGTGCTGCTGTCCACCCGCCACCAGTCCGGCTGGAGCGCGCTTCCCCCGAGGTCCGCGGTGCTGGCGAGGTGCGGCGGCGGGGGCGCGTCGTCGGGCCGGGCCGGGGCCTCGGCGGGGCGCGGGCGGGGCACGATCCGGCGCAGGCCCTTGGGTCGTTCGTCGTGGTCCGCGCCGTCCGGTTGCACCGGCACGGAGGTGACCGGCGCCTGGGGCGCGGGGGCGGCGGTGCCTCCGGCGGCGGCGACGACCTCGTCCGGGGTGCCGAGGCGGGCGATGATGCGGCGGACGGCGGCGGGACTGTCGACGGCGGCCTTGGCGCGACGCCGGTCGATCTCGCCCCGCAGCTCGTTCACCAGGCGCATGCGGGTGCCCGACGGCAGCTGCCGCTGCTGCGCCACGTCACCGACGCGGCTCAGATACTCGTAGACGACCTGGTCGCTCTCGATCCCCACGAAGTCCCCTCCGGGGTGGGTGTGCTGAAGCCCGGTGGGGACGACGTTAGCGCAGGACAGGGGTGCCAGGTCCGGGCCGGACCCGGGCGGTCCCTCTTGCCGCCGGAGGCAACCCGCTAACGTGGGCAGGATGAGCGACCCGGCTACACCGCCCCGTTCCCTCGCGGAAGCGCTCCGCGTGCGGGACGACGCCTCCCTGGCCGTACTTCTGCGCAGCCGCCCCGACCTCATCACCCCCGTCCCGACGGACCTCACACAGCTGGCGACCCGGGCCGGCACCCGGGCCTCCGTCGTGCGGGCCCTGGAACGGCTGGACCGCCTCGCGTTGCAGACGGCGGAGGCGCTGGCCGTGGCGGCGGATCCGGCGACGTACGACGAACTGCTCGCGCTGATGGCCGGCGACGCGGGCGACCCGGCCGTCGCCGGGGCGCTGCCGCACGCTCTCGGGACGCTGCGCGAGCAGGCCCTGGTGTGGGGCGCCGACGACCGGCTGCGGCTGGTGCGTACGGCACGTGAGCTGCTGGCGCCCTCGCCGCAGCACCCGTCCCCCACCGGGCTGGGCCCGACCGTGCAGGAAGCCACCGCGGGTATGTCGCCGGGCCGTATCCAGGAGATCGTCACGACGGCCGGGCTGCCCTCGACCCACGACGCCGTGTCCGCCGTGTCGTCGCTGTCCGCCCTGTTCAGCGACCGGCGGCGGATGGCGGCCCTGCTCGCCGACGCCCCGGAGGAGTCCCGGGAGGTCCTCTCCCGCCTGGTCTGGGGGCCGCCGTACGGCCAGGTCACCGCGGACCCGGCCCCGCGCCTGCGCTGGCTCCTGGACCGCGGCCTGCTCCTGCCCACCGCGCCCGGCACGGTCGTACTCCCCCGCGAGGTCGCCCTGCATCTGCGGGCCGGCCGCGCGCACCGCACCACGGAGCCGCTGCCGCCGCCCGTCGAGGCGGCCGCGACGCACCGTCCACAGGTTGTGGACGCGGCCGCGGCCGGGCAGGCGTACACCGCGCTGGCGACCGTCGAGGAGCTGCTGAAGGACTGGCACGAGGGCGGGCCCACCGTGCTGCGGGCGGGCGGCCTGAGCGTGCGTGACCTCAAGCGCACCGCCGTCGCCCTCGACGTGTCCGAACCCCTGGCCGCCTTCTGGGTCGAGCTCGCCTACGCCGCCGGGCTGCTGGCCTCCGACGGCGAGCCCGACGAACGGTACGCGGCGACCCCCGCCTACGACGAGTGGCTGGAGCAGCCCCCCGCCCAGCGCTGGGCCCTGCTGGCGCAGGCGTGGCTGACGGCGACGCGCACCGCGGGCGTGGTCGGCGGACGGGACACGAAGGACCGTACGTTGTCGGCGCTGGGCCCCGGCCTGGACCGCTCGGCCGCGCCGGAGGTACGGCACCGGGTGCTGACCCTCCTCGCCGGCCTGCCGGAGGGGGCGTCCCCGTCCACCGAGTCGGTGCTGGCCCGCCTGCGCTGGGAGCGTCCGCTCCGGGGACCCCAGCAGGACGACGACCTGCGGGGCCGCCTCGCCCGGTGGACGCTGAGCGAGGCGGAGATGCTCGGGGTGACGGGGCGGGGGGCGTTGTCGGCGCACGGACGGGCACTGCTGGGCGCGCCGCAGCCGGAACCGGCGGCCGAGGAGCAGCCGGCCGGCCCCGGCGACAAACTCCCCGTGCACCACCGCCCGGCCCCGCCCCCGGAACCCCTCTCCCCCACCGAACAGGCCACCGCCTCCGCCACGGCCGCCCGTCTCCTGGCCCCCCTCCTCCCCGAGCCGCTGGACCACGTCCTCCTCCAGGCCGACCTGACGGCCGTGGCACCCGGCCCGCTGCGACGACCGCTGGCCGACATGCTGAGCGTGCTCGCGGACGTCGAGTCGAAGGGCGGTGCGACGGTGTACCGGTTCACGCCCGGCTCGGTACGCCGCGCCCTCGACGCCGGCCGCAGCGCCTCCGACCTGCACGCCTTCCTCGCCGAGCACTCCCGGACGCCGGTGCCGCAGCCGCTGGCGTACCTGATCGACGACGTGGCCCGTAAGCACGGCCATCTGCGGGTGGGCGCGGCCTCCGGGTACGTCCGCTGCGACGACGACGCGGTGCTGAACGAGATCCTCGCCGACAAGCGGGCCGCGGGTCTGCGCCTGCGCCGACTGGCCCCGACGGTCCTGGCCACCCACACGGATCCGGCCACGCTGCTGGAGGGCCTGCGCGCGATGGGCTTCGCGCCGGCCGCCGAGTCGGCGGAGGGCGACGTCCTGATCACCCGCGCCGACGCCCACCGCACACCGCCGCGCACGGCGCCCGAGCCGGTCCCGGACGGCCCGCCGACGCCGGACGCCACCCTGCTGGCGGCCGCGATCCGCGCCATCCGCGCGGGCGACCTCGCCTCCACGACCCCACGCAAGCCGAGCGCGACCGGCCCCGCCGTGACCGGCGGCGAGCTGCCCCGCACCACCCCCGCGGAGACCCTCGCCACCATGCAGGCCGCCGTCCTGACCGGCGAGGCGCTGTGGATCGGGTACGTCAACGCCGAGGGCGCCGCCAGTCAGCGGGTGATCGCGCCGGTGCGGGTGGAGGGCGGGTTCGTGACGGCGTACGACCACACGGCGGACGAGGTGCGGACGTATCCGCTGCACCGGATCACGGGGGTGGCGGAACTGGCGGACGACCAGACCTGACGGCACCCCACCCGTTCGGGTGTACGCGGCGGTTCATGCGCGCCACGCCGGGCTTGTCCAACTGTTGAGCGACCTTCGGGACCTTTCCGCATCGCGTCTCACGGCGCAGGGCAGCCACCGGGTGTCCTGATCACGCTCAAGTGAGCGCAACAGAGAGGTAGTTGTCCCATGCGCACAGCTCGTCGCCTTGCCACCGTCCTGGCCGCCGCAGCCCTGATGATGGGCGCCTTCACCGCCCAGGCCGCAGCGATCGGCATCGACGCCGCCGGGCTGGTCATCGAGACCCCGCAGATCTGACGCGACCGCAGCGCACCCTCGGGCCGGCCCCGGCGTCCCAGGGCCGGCCCGCCCTCCGTACCTGAAAGGCCCTGAAGCCCCATGCGTCCCAAGCGCCCCGTCCGCACCCGTACCGCCGCCGTCGCCGTCCTCTGCTCGGCGGCCGCGATGGCTGCCGTCCTCACGCCCGAGGCCTCGGCGGCACCCCTGCCGCTCCCGGTGGCCGGGGCCGGAGGCGAGCCCATCGTCAACGTCGACGGGCACGTGTTCGCCCAGCCGCTGGTCAACAACCTCAATCTGCCCACGCTGAAGTAGCACGCCGCGTCCGATAGCTCTCCCCGTCGATCCGCACCAGCTCCGCGTGGTGGGCCAGCCGGTCCACCATCGCCAGGGCCGAGGGGCCGCCGAAGATCTCGTCCCAGCGGCCGAGCGGGCGGTCGCTGGTCACGATCAGCGAGGAGCGTTCGTAGCGGTGCGCGATCAGCTGGAAGAAGAGGCCGGCGGTGCCCGCGTCGAAGGGGGTGTAGCCGACCTCGTCGACGATCAGCACCGGGTGGTCGTCGAGCGCGGCCAGCTCCTCCGCGAGCCGCCCGGCGTCCCGCGCGCCGGCCAGCCGGGCCGCCCATTCCTCGGCGGTGGCGAACAGCACCGAGTGCCCGGCCTGGCAGGCCCGCACGCCGAGGCCGACGGCCAGATGCGTCTTGCCGGTGCCGGGCGGGCCGACGAAGACCACGTTGCGGCGGGCGGCGACGAAGTCCAGCTTGCCGAGCCGGGCCACCGTCTCCCGGTCGAAGGAGTGCGGATGCTCGGAGTCGAATTCCTCCAGCAGCTTGCGGGCCGGGAACCCGGCGGCGCGCAGCCGCTCCTCGACGCTGGGCTCGTCGTCGTGGCGTGACCCGGCCTGGGCCGGGACGAACGCCTTCGGGGACCGCACCTCCTCGGGGGCGGGCTCCTTGTGGGTCTCATGAGAGACCCGCTCGCTCTGCGCGGCCATCGGCCCCGACATGTACGCCAGGATCGCCGCCGACGCGATGAACGCCATGTGGATCACCGTGCCCCACAGCAGAGCGTGCCGCGAGGTGTGGTGGACGTCCACGAACATCTGGAGCAGATGGACGGAGGAGATGCCCACGATGGCGGTGGCGAGCTTGACCTTCAGCACGTTGGAGTTGACGTGCGAGAGCCACTCGGGCTGGTCGCGGTGGCCCTGGAGGCCGATGCGGGAGACGAACGTCTCATAGCCGCCGACGATCACCATGATCAGCAGGTTGGCGATCATCACGACGTCGACCAGCTTGAGCACGGCGAGCATGACGTACGTCTCGGTCGCCTGGCCGGTCACACAGCGGAGCACTAAGGTCCACAGCTCGTTGAAGAACTTGTAGACGTACACCCCCTGCGCGGCCACGAGGCCGAAGTACAGCGGGGCCTGTAGCCAACGGGTGGCGAACAGGGCGTACCCGAGGGGAGTGGTGGTGGTCGGGGACGAGTCACGAGAGATGGCCTGCACGGTCGCATTCTTCGCAGCCTCCGCCGTCCAGGTGAAACCACACCACTCACAGGAATGAAAAGACATCCTGTAGGACTCCGGAATCGACCAGGAATCGATCAGGCACACTGGACGTTTGGTCGGGTGGTCGAGCGGAAGGACTCACGCACGTGAACGGACCACTGATCGTCCAGTCGGACAAGACCCTGCTCCTGGAAGTCGATCACGAGCAGGCCGACGCGTGCCGTCGGGCGATCGCGGCGTTCGCGGAACTGGAGCGGGCGCCCGAGCACATCCACACCTACCGGGTGACGCCGCTCGGCCTGTGGAACGCGCGCGCGGCCGGGCACGACGCCGAGCAGGTCGTGGACGCGCTGGTGACGTACAGCCGCTACCCCGTGCCGCACGCGCTGCTGGTGGACATCGCCGACACGATGGACCGGTACGGCCGGCTGACGCTGAGCAAGCACCCGGCGCACGGCCTCGTCCTCACCACCACTGACCGCCCGGTCCTGGAGGAGGTGCTGCGCTCCAAGCGCATCGCACCGCTCGTCGGCGCCCGCCTCGACCCCGACACCGTCGCCGTGCACCCCTCCGAGCGCGGCCAGATCAAGCAGACGCTGCTGAAGCTGGGCTGGCCGGCCGAGGACCTCGCCGGGTACGTCGACGGCGAGGCGCACCACATCGAGCTGCACGAGGACGGCTGGGCGCTGCGGCCGTACCAGAAGCAGGCGGTGGAGAACTTCTGGCACGGCGGGAGCGGGGTCGTGGTGCTGCCCTGCGGCGCCGGGAAGACCCTGGTCGGCGCCGGGTCCATGGCCCAGGCGAAGTCGACCACCCTCATCCTCGTCACCAACACCGTCTCCGCCCGGCAGTGGAAGCACGAGCTGGTGAAGCGGACGTCGCTGACGGAGGACGAGATCGGGGAGTACAGCGGGACGAAGAAGGAGATCCGGCCCGTCACCATCGCGACGTACCAGGTCCTGACGACGAAGCGGAAGGGTGTCTATCCGCACCTGGAGCTCTTCGACTCCCGCGACTGGGGGCTCATCCTCTACGACGAGGTGCACCTGCTGCCCGCGCCGGTCTTCAAGTTCACGGCCGACCTTCAGGCCCGGCGCCGGCTCGGGCTGACCGCGACCCTCGTGCGGGAGGACGGCCGTGAGTCGGACGTGTTCTCACTGATCGGGCCGAAGCGGTTCGACGCCCCGTGGAAGGAGATCGAGGCGCAGGGCTACATCGCGCCCGCCGACTGCGTGGAGGTCCGCGTCAACCTCACCGACTCCGAGCGGCTCGCGTACGCCACCGCCGAGCAGGAGGAGAAGTACCGCTTCTGCGCGACCACCGCCACCAAGCGGAAGGTCACCGAGGCCATCGTCCGGCGTTTCGCCGGGCAGCAGATCCTGGTCATCGGCCAGTACATCGACCAGCTCGACGAACTAGGCGAGCACCTGAACGCCCCCGTGATCAAGGGCGAGACCTCCAACGCCCAGCGCGAGAAGCTCTTCGACGCCTTCCGGGAGGGCGAGATCAGCGTCCTCGTCGTGTCCAAGGTCGCCAACTTCTCCATCGACCTGCCGGAGGCCACGGTCGCCATCCAGGTCTCGGGCACCTTCGGCTCCCGCCAGGAGGAGGCGCAGCGGCTGGGACGGGTGCTGCGCCCGAAGGCCGACGGCCATCAGGCCCACTTCTACTCCGTCGTCGCCCGCGACACGATCGACCAGGACTTCGCCGCCCACCGCCAGCGCTTCCTGGCGGAGCAGGGGTACGCGTACCGGATCGTGGACGCGGACGAGATCCTTTCGGAGGGGTAGGACTACGGCGTCACTTGCGGCGGACGCCCGCCTCCTCGCCGTACTCACCGAGGATGATCACGTCGAAGGCCGCACCTGCGAACACCTTGACGGCACGCAGGGCTTCACCGAGGCGATGACGGTGGTTCCCCTGGAGCGCTGTCGCTCCGGGGGGACCCACGGGTGCTGGGTGGATGGTTGCTGCGCTCATGTCTCCATGATGCGTTCGCGGACATAAAGAGGGCATCGGCCTACGGGCCGAAGCCGCCTACTGCCCGCGTACGCCTCCGGACGGAGCGCGTACCCCCAGGGAGGAGGGCCTCGTCCCCTAGGGGACGGATGCCGGGCCGGATATTCGTTGGCGTTCGCCATCCCCGCTCACCTAAAATCTCCGCTCTTGCCTGCCTCCCCCCGCGGAGTGCCGCCGCCCGGACGGAAACCGGTCGGTTCTCTCGACCACCTGCCTGTCACCCACCTGTAGGTCCCTCCGGAGGCACCCCCTTGTCCACGCCCGTCGACGACGCCCTCGACCCGCTCGCCCGAGAGCGCTCCCATCTCGCCTCCTCCCGCTCCGCCCTGCGTGCCATGCGCGAGGACGTCGAGTCCCTCGACATCAGCGACGTCACCGCGAACTGGGTCAACGCCGAAGTCCTCGCCCGCCAGATCGACGAGCGCATCAAGGCGCTGGCCGATCTCAGCGACACCCCGCTGTTCTTCGGCCGGCTCGACTACCTGCACGCGCCCGGCGCGGAGCGGGCGGAAGGCGCGGCGGGCGAACACTTCTACATCGGGCGTCGGCATGTGCACGACGCAGAGGGCGACCCGATGGTCATCGACTGGCGCGCACCCGTCTCCCAGCCGTTCTACCGGGCGTCCAAGAAGGACCCGATGGACATCGCGCTGCGCCGCCGCTTCGGCTACACGGGCGGCGACCTCACGGCGTACGAGGACGAGCACCTGTCCGACCCGGCGGAGGCGGCCCGGACCAGCAAGCTGCTCCAGCAGGAGATCGAGCGCCCGCGCGTCGGCCCGATGCGCGACATCGTGGCGACGATCCAGCCGGAGCAGGACGAGATCGTGCGGTCGGGGCTCGGCGGGACGGTCTGCGTCCAGGGCGGCCCGGGCACCGGGAAGACGGCGGTGGGCCTGCACCGGGTCGCGTATCTCCTCTACGCCCATCGCGAGCGGCTCGCCCGCACCGGCACCCTCGTCATCGGGCCGAACAAGTCCTTCCTGCACTACATCGAGCAGGTCCTCCCGGCGCTGGGCGAGTTGACGGTCCGCCAGGCGACGGTGGACG
This sequence comes from Streptomyces viridochromogenes, assembly GCF_001270495.1. GTDB lineage: Bacteria > Actinomycetota > Actinomycetes > Streptomycetales > Streptomycetaceae > Streptomyces > Streptomyces viridochromogenes_A. The sequence continues at coordinate 1,599 of NZ_LGUR01000219.1, read as the reverse complement.
ACCTCGTCGCCCACGTCGAGGTGCGCGGCACGGACGACGCGGCGGCCGCGGTCGTCAAGGGCGACGCGAGGCTGGCGGAGGTGCTGCGACGGGCCGTCTACTCGCACGTGACCATGCCGACGGAGGCGGTCGTCGTCGTGCGCGGGTCGCGAAGGTGGCGCGTCCCGGCGTACGAAGTCGAGGAGATCGTCGGCGAGTTGCTCGCCCGCGACATCCGCTACGGCGCCGCCCGCGAGGCTCTTCCGCAGCGCATCGCGCACGCCGTGCTCGTCCAGATGGAACGGGCGGGCGAGGCGCCGGACGACCGGGTGCAGGACGCGGTGGCCCGCAACAGCGCGGTGAAGGCCGCCGTGAAGGAGATCTGGCCGCCGGTCGACCCGGCGAAGCTCGTACTGCGGCTGCTGTCGGACGCGGACTTCCTCGCCGTACACGCGGAGGGCGTGCTGAGCGCGGACGAGCAGAAGACGATCCTGTGGGCGAAGCCGGCGCGCAGCGTGAAGTCGGCCAAGTGGTCGGCCGCGGATGCCGTGCTGATCGACGAGGCGAACGACATCGTCGCGCGGACGCCCTCCCTGGGGCATGTCGTCCTCGACGAGGCACAGGACCTCTCCCCCATGCAGTACCGGGCGGTGGGCCGCCGCTGCACGACCGGTTCGGCGACGGTCCTCGGGGACCTGGCACAGGGGACGACTCCCTGGGCGACGCGGAGTTGGGACGAGGCGCTGGCCCACCTGGGCAAGTCGGAGGGGGTCATCGAGGAGCTGACGGCCGGCTTCCGCGTCCCGACGGACGTCATCACGTATGCCTCCCGCCTGCTCCCTTCGATCGCGCCGGGTTTGACGCCCGTGGCGTCGATCCGTGAGAACCCCGGGTTCTTCGAGGTTCGTCCGGCGTCGCGGGAGTCGGCGGACCCGGAAGTCGTCGCCGCCTGCGAGGAGTTGCTGCGCAACGAGGGCTCGATCGGCCTGATCGCCGCGGACGCCCGGATCCCCGCCCTGGCGGAGGCGCTGACGGAGGCGGGGATCAGCTACCTGGCCCCGGGTGAGGAGACGACCCGGCAGACCCGTCTGACGCTGGTCCCGGCGTCGCTCGCCAAGGGCCTGGAGTACGACTACGTCGTCCTGGACGAACCCCAGGCGGTGGTCGACGGCGAGCCGGACGAGCGGACGGGGTTGCGGCGGTTGTATGTCGCCCTGACGCGTGCGGTGTCGGGGTTGATCGTGGTGCATGGGGCGCCGTTGCCGGCGCAGTTGGGGTGACGGGGGCGAGGGTCGAGAGGCTCGGGGGTGGTGCGGTCTCGTCGCGGGCTGCGGGACAGATATGGCTGGTCGCGCCCACGCGGCGCAGCCGCACACCGACACAGCCCCGCACCCCTGGGGGCGTTGCAGCGGACGCGAGCCCGTAGCTGCGGACGCGGCGCCGTAGCTGCGGGCAGTCGTGCCGCTGGGGCGGCACGGGTGGGCGCGGCGGCACCCCGTAGCGCCGGGCTGCGCGACCCACCCCGGGCCAGCCCGCACGCCGGGTACCTACGAACCCCGCCCCGCTTACGAACCGCCGTCCAGCACAGCCCGCCACTGCGCCACAGCGGCAGCGGACACC
>NZ_LGUR01000218.1 GCF_001270495.1 Streptomyces viridochromogenes | reverse complement strand
TGAGGAGCGGGTGCTGTGTGAGGTGTTCGCCGATGTCCTCGGTCTGCCGCGGGTCGGTGTCGACGACAACTTCTTCGAACTCGGCGGACACTCCCTGCTGGCCGTGACCCTGGTGGGGCGCGTGCGTGAACGCGGTCTGCCGGTCGATGTACGGACCTTGTTCGCGTCGCCGACGGTCGCCAGTCTCGCCGCGCGGGCAGCCGCGCAGTCCAGCACGCCGCCTGCGCGGGCGACCGTGGAGCACGACGCCGGGGCCGCCCCGCGGTCGACCACGCTGCCTGCCGTGAGCGCCGCGGACGTCGACCGGATCGCCGGGGTCGTCCCCGGCGGTGCCGCGAACATCGCCGACGCCTACCCACTGACCGCGCTCCAGGAGGGCATCCTCTTCCATCACCTGCTGGACGCGGACCGGGGCGGCGATGTCTACCTCCTGCCCACGGCGCTGCGCCTCGACTCCCGTGCCCGCGTCGACGCCTTCCTCCACGCCCTCGGGAAGGTCGTCGAGCGGCACGACGCCCTGCGGACGGTCGTGGTCTGGGAGGGGATGCCCGAACCGGTGCAGGTGGTCCTCCGCCACGTCGATGTCCCCGTGGTCGAAGTCGAGTTGGACAAGGAAGAGCCCGACCCGACGGCGCGGCTTCTGGCCGAGTCCGACCGGCCGATGGACCTCGGTGGCGCCCCGTTGCTGCGCGCCCATGTCGCGGCGGAGCCCGGTACCGGCCGCTGGCTGCTGGTCCTCCAGTTCCATCAGCTGACCCAGGACCACACGGGTCTCGCGGTGATTCTGGAGGAGGTGGCGGCGTTCCTGAGGGGCGAGGAGGACGGGCTGGCGGAGCCGGTTTCCTTCCGGGAGTTCGTCACGCAGTCCCGGCAGCAGGCCGGCCGGGAGGAGCACCTGCGCTTCTTCGCGAAACTGCTGGGCGACGTGACCGAGGCGACCACTCCCCACGGAGTGCCGAACGTCCACGGCTCGGGTGCCTCCGCCACGGAGGCCGGCGTGCCGATGGACCGGCAACTCGCTCTCCGCCTGCGGGAGCAGGCGCGCTGCCTCGGCGTCAGCCCCGCAGTCGTCTTCCACGTCGTCTGGGCGCGGGTCCTCGCGGCGGCGTCCTCGCGCGACGACGTCGTCTTCGGCACAGTGCTGTTCGGCCGGATGCACGCCGGCGTCGGGGCCGACAGGATCCCGGGGATGTTCCTGAACACGCTGCCGGTCCGGCTCGCCGTCCAGGAGACGAGCACCCGCGAGGCCGTACGGACGATGCAGCTGCACATGGCCGAACTGCTGGCCCACGAACACGCTCCGCTGGCCCTCGCCCAGCAGGCCAGCGGCGTCGAACCGACCGTCCCCTTGTTCTCCTCGCTGCTCAACTACCGCTACAGCAGCGACATCGACCAGGCTCCACAGCCGGGGCTCGAAGGAGTCGAGATGCTCCCGGCCGGTGAGCGGACCAGTTATCCGCTCACCGTCTCCGTCGACGACTTCGGCACCGACTTCCGGCTGACCGTCCAGGCGGTCGCACCGCTGGCCCCCGAAGCGGTGTGCGCCTGGCTGACCGAAGCCGCCGAACACCTGGTGACGGCTCTGGAGAGCACACCGGACCTGCCTCTGCGAGACGTGGACGTGCCATGCGGGGCAGAGCCCTCGACGGGCCGGCACGGTGAGGCGGTACCGGCAGGAGCGCGGCGGGCACCGGACCGCGGCCCGGTGCACACGCCGACGTCCGCACCCGCGCGCCCGGCATCCCGGCAGCGGGAGCAGGCACTGCGCGGCATGTTCGCCGAGGTGCTGGGCCGGAAGCGGGTGGACAGCCACGACAGCTTCTTCGCACTCGGCGGCCACTCCCTGCTCGCCATCCGCCTGGTCGCCCGGATCCGTGCCGAACTCGACGCGGAATTCAGCATGCGTGCCATGTTCGAACGCCCCACCGTCGCCGAAATCGCCGAGCTCCTGGAATCACCACGGAAGCACACCGGGCAGCAGGTAGGAGATCTCAACGGAGACGGCCGAGACATTGACTGACAAGTACGAACGACGAATGGGCCTGTCCTCGGCTCCCGTGCACCACGGTGAGATACTCCAGGGCGTGTTCCGGCACGAGGGAGAACTGCGCCGGGGACTGGTGACGCTGCCCTGTGCCATCTACTCGGTCCAGGCCCACTTCATTCCGGACGACTACGCCGGAGTGACGGTTCTTCCACCGTGGAAGGTCAAGGCCCAGCGGGCGGCGGAACTCGCACTGGCCGAACTGGGAAAGACCGGAGGCGGGCTGAAACTCTCCGGCGACGTGCCTCTGGGACGCGGATTCGGGTCGTCGACGAGCGATGTACTGGCGGCGGTCGGCGCCGTGCAGAACGCGTTCTCGGTGTCTCTCCCCGACGACGACGTCGCGCGCATCGCCGTCCTGGCCGAGACGGCGTCGGACTCGCTGATGTACCCGTCCACGACGGTGCTCTTCGCCCACCGGGACGGCGAGGTCATCGAGGACTTCGGATACCCGATGCCACCGCTGCGCGTCCTGGGCTTCGGATCCCGGCCGGGTGCCACCGGGACCGGGGTGGACACCCTGGCACTGCCGCCGGCGGCCTACGACGCCGAAGAGATCGAGCGCTTCGCGGAACTGCGCCGGATGCTCGGCGAGGCCATGGCGGCCAAGGACGTCACGCTGCTCGGAGAAGTGGCCACCGCGAGCACGCGGATCAACCAGCGCCGTCTCCCCGTTCCGCGGCTGGAGAGCATTCTGGCCATCGCGGACGAGGCAGGGGCGGTCGGAGTTCAGACGGCCCACAGCGGTGACATAGCGGGCCTCATGTTCGATCCTGGCCGACTGGACGTTTCCGAGCGTATGGCGCAGGCCGGACGACTGCTCCGAGACATTGAAATAACCGAGCAATGGGAATTCGAAACGGGTGGCTGAAGTCATGTCAACGACGGTGTACGGAAAAGTCTACGGGTCGGCCTACGAGGCCATGGAATTACCGCGGATCATCCGCGTTCGCGAGAACCTTTATGCGGCCGCCTTCAGCCTCATGAAGCTGCTGCCCGCCCGCTACATCCTCGAACAGGCGGAGAGGACCGGCCTGATCAGCCCGGGAACCCCGATCCTCGAGACGTCCTCCGGCACCTTCGGTCTGGGTCTCGCCATGGTGTGCCAGGCGCGCGGCTATCCGCTCACCGTGGTCGGTGACCCGGTGATCGACCAGGACCTGAAGAACCGCCTGGAAATGCTCGGCGCGACGGTCGACATAGTCGAGGACGACGGACGGCCCGGAGGGATCCAGGCCGCGCGCCTGTCCCGGGTCAACGAGCTGCACCAGGAGCGGCCCGAGAGCTTCATCCCCGGCCAGTACGACAACCCGGCCAACCCGGCGGCCTATGTGGCCGTCGGCGAACTGATCGCCCACACGCTCGGCGGCGTGTCATGCCTGGTCGGACCCGTCGGCTCCGGCGGTTCCACCGGCGGCGTCGCCGCGTCCCTGCGCCAGAACGATCTGCCCCTCAGCCTGGTCGGCGTCGATACCCACGGCTCCGTCCTCTTCGGGGCGCCGGAAGGGAAACGGCTCCTGAGAGGGCTCGGCATGAGCCTCATCCCCGGCAACGTCGATCACACGGCGTACGACGAGGTCCACTGGGTCGCGCCCGCGGAGGCGTTCCACGCGACCCATGAGCTCTACCGCAGGCACGGCCTCTTCATGGGCCCCACCAGCGGAGCCAGTTACCAGGCCGCATCCTGGTGGGCCGAGCACCACCCCGACGAGACGGTCCTGATGCTCTTGCCCGACGAGGGCTACCGCTACCAGTCGACCATCTACAACGACGCCTGGCTGCGGGCACAGGGGGTGACTCCGGCCGCCGCGACGGCACCCCGGCTGATCCGGCATCCGAGCGAGGCCGGGCAGAGCTGGGCGCGACTGATATGGGGCCGCCGCAGCCACGCGCAGGTCATGGGCCCGGAGGGAGCCTCGTGACCTCGCCCGTACTTCTTCTCGTCGAGAGCAACACCACGGGAACCGGGCGGCAGTTCGCGCGGCGCGCGGCGGACCTCGGCGCCGAACCCGTACTCCTCACGGCCGACGCGAGCCGTTACCCCTACGCGGCCGAGGACCGACTGCGCGTCGTCACCACCGACACCTCCGACGAGGACGCGGTGCTGGCCGCCGCGCGGTCCGTCGGTGAGGGGGCCCGCATCGCCGGTGTCACCAGCAGTTCCGAGTACTACGCGGCCACCGCCGCCGCGACCGCACACCGCCTCGGCCTGCCAGGACCCGACGCCGACGCCGTACGGACCTGCCGGAACAAGGCCGAGCAGCGCCGCCTGCTCGCCGAATCCGGTGTGCCGGTACCCGAATTCACGCTGGTGCGGGATGCGCGGGAAGCGGTCCGCGCGGCCGAGCGGATCGGGTACCCGGTGGTACTCAAACCGGTGCTGGGGTCGGGAAGCCTGGGGGTACGGCTCTGCACGGACCCGGCGTCGACGAAGGCCCATGCCACGGCGCTGACCGCCACCGCGGTCAACGAACGCGGGCTCGCCGTCGCCCGCGGCGTGCTGGTCGAGCAGTACCTGCCCGGCGCCGAGTACTCCGTCGAGGTCTTCGGGAACACCGCCGTCGTCGTGGTCGCCAAGCATCTGGGCCCCCTGCCCGACTTCGTCGAACACGGACATGACCTGCCCGCCGAGCCGGCGCCCGACGCCAGGGCGCAGCTCGAGGACGTGGCCGTGCGCGCGGTGAAGGCGCTCGGTCTCGGCTGGGGCGCGGCACATGTGGAACTGCGCAGGCACGGCACCGACACGCGGGTGATCGAGGTCAACCCGCGCCTCGCGGGCGGCATGATTCCCGACCTCGTCAGCCGGGCCCTGGGAGTCGACCTCGTGCGCGCTCAGGTGTCGGCCGCCATGGGGCTCGGCCACGGCGGGGAACAGCGGGGCCCGGCCCGTGCCGCGGCCATCCGCTTCCTCACCGCCGAGCGTCCCGGAGCGCTCGCCGGTCCGGACACGCGGGCCGCCGCGCTGGCCGCCGCCCGCGCCACCGCACGGGTCGAAGCGGCCGAGCTGTACCGCGCCGCCGGCGAACAGGTCGCTCCCGCGCACGACTTCCGCGGGCGTCTGGGCCACGTCATCGCCGTCGCGGACACGGTTCCGGACGCGGCCGAAGCCGCGACCGCGGGACTCGTCGAACTGGGCGCCGTACTGCGGACATGACAGCAGAGACGGAACGTGAAGGCGCTGAAGGAACTGAAGGAACTGAAGGAACTGAGTGACGATGGCCATGGACATGCACGGAACCCACGCCGATGCGGCGGACACCTGGTTCCGGACGGTGAAGCGAAGCCCCGATCCGCGTCTACGACTGGTCTGCTTTCCCCATGTCGGGGGAGCGGCGAGCTTCTTCGCTCCCTGGGAAAAGCTCACGCCGGATGACGTGGAGCTCATCGGGGTCCGCTATCCCGGCCGCGAGGACCGCCTGCTGGACCCCTTCGCGGCAACCGTGCGGGAGCTGGCGGAGCCGATAGCGCGCGCATGCTCGGGGCTCCTCGACAAGCCCTTGGCGCTGTTCGGGCACAGCATGGGAGCCTCGGTCGCCCACGAGACGGCCCGCTGCCTCGAACGCGAGTACGGCTCCTCGGTGGCCGCCCTTGTCGTCTCCGGCCGCCCGGGCCCCGGCCGTCAGGAGCTGGGCGGCCGGTACGCCGAGGCCGGTGACGACGAACTCGTGGAACTCATCGGCCGGCTCGGCGGTACCGAAGCCGCCGCCCTGGAACATCCCGAGTTGCGCGAACTGATCCTTCCCGCGATCCGGGCGGACTACCGGCTCCTGGCCCAGTACCAGGCACCGCTCACGGAACTGGCCGCGCCCGTCGTCGTCTACTGCGGGGACGCCGACCCGGACCTGGACCAGGACGCTGTCGACGCCTGGAAGCCGGTCGCCGGGTCGACTTTCGACGTCCGCCGCTTCGACGGCGGCCACTTCTACCTGGCGGACCAGGCGCCGGCGCTGCTCGACGACCTGTTCGCCCGTCTGAAGCCCGCCTGAAGCCCGCGAGTGAATCCGCGACCTGATGACAGAAGCCCAACCCACCAACCCGCAGCGAGAAAGGTGAACCGGTGGCGAATCCCTTCGAGGACGAACACGCCGACTTCCTGGTCCTGGTCAACGAGGAAGGACAGCACTCGCTCTGGCCCGCCGCCACGGCGGTACCAGACGGCTGGAACCCCGTTTTCGGCAGGGCACGGCGGGAGGAGTGCCTGGAGTACATAGAGCGGTCCTGGACCGACATGCGCCCCAAGAGCCTCGTCGCCGTGATGTCCTCCACCGGTACGGAGCCGCGCAGGGACACGGCGTCGGGGCAGGAACCCGGGGACAGTGCCGAGTAGAGCCCTGTCCTACGCCAGACGGAGCGCGCGGGAGACCCTCTCCGGCCTGCCCCGCGCCTTCTGGTGGCTGTGGACCGGCACGCTCGTCAACCGCCTCGGCGGCTTCGTCGTCACGTTCCTCGCCCTGTACCTGACCACGCAGCGCGGCTTCTCGGCGGCGTACGCGGGTCTGGTCGCCGCGCTGTACGGGCTGGGAGGGGGGCTGGCCGCCGTGGTCGGGGGCGTGCTGGCCGATCGGATCGGCCGCCGCCGGACCTTTCTGCTCGCCTCCCTGGGCGCGGGGGTGACGACGGCGACGCTCGGTTTCGTCACCCACCCGGTCGTGCTCGCGGTCGTGGTCTTCGCGGTCGGGCTGACCAGCAACGCTTCCAGGCCGGCGGTCTCCGCGATGATGGTCGACCTGCTGCGGCCCGAGGACCGGCTGCGCGCCTACGCCCTCAACTACTGGGCGATCAACGTCGGATTCGGCGTATCGGGTGTGGTGGCCGGTTTCATCGCCGGGCACAGCTATCTGTGGCTGTTCCTCGGCGACGCGCTGATGACGGTGCTGTGCGCCCTGGTCGTCTTCGCACGGGTCCCGGAGACGGCGAAACCGGTCACCAGGGTCGCCGGTGAGAAGGGCCCCCGGACCGGGCTCCGGCAGGTGTGGAGGAACAGGCGCTTCATGGCGCTGGTCGGGCTGGCGTTCGTCCTCGGCACGGTTCTCCAGCAGGCATTCACCACCCTGCCGGTCGACATGACCCGGAGCGGGTTCAGCGCCTCGGACTACGGCCGCGTGCTGGCGCTCAACGGCCTGCTGATCGTCGTCCTGCAGATACCGGTCACACGGTGGGCGAGAAAACGCCGACCGGTGGTCATGCTCGCGTCCGGTGCCCTGTTGCTCGGATGGGGATTCGGGCTGATGGCCCTGATCGGAAGAGCGGGACTGCCCGCGTACGTGGGGTTCTACATGCTCGCGGTGGCCGTCTGGACACTGGGGGAAGTGGTCCACGAGCCGGCGTCCATGGCCATGGCGGCCGAGTCGTCCCCAGCGGAGGCCCGCGGGCGTTACCAGGGCGTCTTCGCACTGGCCTCGTCGGCATCGGCCTTCGCCGGTCCCGTGGCGGGTGGCGTCGTCCTGGACAGCTTCGGAGCCGTAGCGGTCTGGGGCGCCTGCGCTGTGGCGGGTACGGTGACGGCCGGCGGGTACTGGATGCTGCTACGACATCCCAAGGGGCGGCCGGCCGGAACTCACCCTCGGTCCCTCGATTCCACTGAGGGTGGTGCCGGCGGTCCTGCCGACCGCCGGTCACTGCCGCTGTGAAAATCAACGGCGGTTGTCCGGGCGCGATGGCGAACATCCAGCGTGGCAAAGCCACAGGTGCCGGCCTGTCCCGACGGGACGTTGGCCGATCTGGTGTCGACGAGTTCCTGTCCACTCGCTGCGCATGGACGAGCGCCAGGCCGCACCAGCCCGCTGCACGGCCGTATTCCGCTGAAGCCCCGTCGTCGAATTCGGCAACGGGGCAACGGAGGAGCCGACGGATCCCTGAGGTCGTCTCTTACATCCCTGAGTCCGTTACAGGTGCCCTTGGCACCTCTCGTAGATGCGCTTGTGGTCGCGGAGCGCCGCCAGCCGGAAGGGCCCGGTGGTCTGCGTCGGAGTGGGGTGATCACCTCCGTCGGCCGGGAAGGACCTCGTGTGCAGCCTGCGGAAGGCGGCGTAGTCGAGTGGCCGGCGCCGGTTGACCGCCTCGTGGTGTGCCGGGGTGCGCAGGTGCTCCCGGTAGCCGGGAACGACGGCTCCGGCGAAGAACTCGGCGACGCTGCCGGAGCCGTAGCTGAGAAACCCGATGAGCCGGCCGGTCAGGTCGTCCGCCTGGTCGAGCAACGACGCGAGGCCGAGGTACGTCGAGGCGGTGTAGCTGTTGCCGAAGACCGTGTTGTACGCCGTGGTGGGCCCGACGGCTCGACTGATCCGGTCCTCGTCGGTGTCGTGCCCGCGGGTGTTCAGCAGATGACGGTGCGCCTTGCGGGCCATCTTCGTGAACGGCTGGTGATAGCAGAACGCGGTGAACTCGTCGAGCGGACGCCCGCCCTGCTCCGTGTAGTCCTTCCAACTGCCCTCCACCGCCTGCAGATACGCGGTGACGGATCCCTCGCCGTCGACCAGAGCGGCCTCACGGTAATTCGGCCGCCAGAAGTCCATGACGTCGGCGGTGAACAGGCCGGACGGATCCTCGACGCGCACCAGCGCGGGGTCCGAGCCGACCAGCATGGCCACGGCCGCCGCGCCCTGCGTCGCCTCACCCGGGCTGTCCAGGTCGTACTTGGAGATGTCACTCGCGACCACGAGGACCTGCTGCGCGGGGGCGCGCAGCACGAGGCCGACGGCGAACTGCAGGGCCGCCGTGGCCCCGTAGCAGGCCTGTTTCAGCTCGACGACCCGGGTGGCCGACGGCAGGCCGAGCAGGGAGTGGACGTACACACCGGCCGACTTCGCCTGGTCGATCGACGACTCCGTCGCGAACACGACTGTCCGGATCCGATCGGAGCCATGACGGGCGATGATCGGTGCGGCGGCGGCCGCGCCCATGGTCACGATGTCCTCGTCGGCGGCGGGCACGCTCATCGACCGCTGGCCGATGCCCACATGGTATTTGCCGATCTCGGTGCCGTTGTGATCGGCGAGTGCCGTGTGCGGCAGGACGAACTCGGTTGTTGCGAATGACAGATCGTGAATTCCTATGGCGCGATCGCCTGCCACGCTCCATGCACCTGCCTTTGCTGTCTTGTTGTCGGGTTCCGGCTGGACCTACGGGGAGTCGTCCGGCCAGTCGGCGAGGTAGGCGCGGTAGGTGCCGAACGGGAGCGAGGCGTCGTAGTTGTCGGCGTGCGGTTCTTCGGCGGCGCGCGGACCGAGCCGGTCGCCCGCGTGGTCGTCGACGACGGGGTCGGGCACCTGCACACCAGGAGCGTGCACAAGATCGCGGCGGGTGACGAGGCACGCGTGCACTGCGATCCGAGCGGGTCCGGGCCCTCGCTGCGGGTGCGGGCGCTGGTCGTGTCCGGGTTCGCGACGTGGTTCGCGCGCGCGACCGTGCCGTCGGCCGAACTGCTCGGCTCCCCGTCCCGATGACGCCCGTGCGATTCGCCCTGTCGGCCAATCCGGAAGGAAGTCATATGCGTGGGAACCCCATCCGACAGCCCAAGGACGAGGACTCATGAAGGCCGTGTTCGCAGCCGCCCCCGATGTCGACGACCCGCTGTCCGCCGTCGTCGTCGGGCATCGCCCCGATCCCGAAGTGCCTCCGGGCTGGGTGCGGGTGCGGGTCCGGGCGGCGTCCCTGAACCACAAGGATCTCTGGACCCTGCGTGGTGTCGGGATCAACCGCGACCAGTATCCGCGCATCCTCGGCTGCGAAGCGGCGGGGGAGCGGCCCGACGGAACGAGGGTGGTGCTGTACCCGCTTCTCGATTCCCCGCCGGGCATGAGCGACGAGACGCTGGTGATGCCGGCGGCCCAGCTCGTCGGCGCCCGGCCGGGCACTCTCGCCGAGTATTTCGCCGCGCCCCCCGACAGCCTGTTGCCCGTCCCGGACCATCTGTCCTGGGAGGAGGCGGCGTGCCTGGTGTGCACCTGGCTTCCGGCGTACCGGATGCTGTTCACGAAGGCGGCGTTGCGTCCCGGGGACACCGTGCTCATCCAGGGTGCCGCGGGCGGGCTCTCCACCGCGTTGATCAGCCTGGCGGCGGCGGGCGGCCTGCGTACGTGGGTCACCGGCCGGTCCGCCGACAAGCGGGACCTGGCCCGCCGACTGGGAGCGAGCGCCACGTACGAACCGGGGGTCGAACTGCCCGAACCGGTCGACGCGGTGATCGACAGCGTCGGCAGGGAGACGTGGACGCACACCCTGCGCAGTGTCCGGCACGGCGGCACGGTGGTGGTCGCGGGCGCGACGACGGGGGATGTGCCACCCGCCCGGTTGCACCGGATCTACTTCCACCAGATCAACGTGGTCGGCTCCTTCAGCGGCACACGGGAGGAGTACGGCCGCATGCTCACGCTGATGCGTACCACCGGCGTCAAACCGCTGGTGGACGATGTGCTGCCGGTCCAGGAGGCGCGGGCGGCGCTCAAGCGGCTCGCGGACGGCGATGTACGCGGCAACCTCGTCCTCACCTGGTCCGATGACGACGGGGCACCCCAGTGCGAGGCGACTCGCCGGTATTCCGTCTGGGCCTCTTGACGAGTGGCCGACCCACCGAACGGCGCTGAGAACGCGCTGATGACCGCCCCGTACGCCCGCCGCAGGCCGTGCGCTCCCACCACGGCGTGCGGGCGGACGACGTTCCCAGTGAGGTGATGGCAGTGATCCCCTACAGGTCCGAGGCCGGATTCGGCGGTGCCACCCGCGCCGCCGCGATCGACGTCGTGCGCGAAGCAGGCGACAGCGCCGCCCTTCCGCCGTGCGATGGCCGGTTCCACTACGTTCCGCCGTGGCGGGCCGCGACCCTGGAAACGCTGGCGAAGGAAGTCGTGCCCCCGGTCGCCGACTTGGCGGCGCGGTACTCGACGTCCGGCCGGCCGGACGAGCTGATCACCGCGGGCGAGACGGCGACATTGCTCAGCGCGTGTGAGTACGTGCGCCTGCGGGGCGGCGGCGACGACTGCACCCTCGCTTTCGGCGGCCTGCCCTCGGAACTGGCGGAGCACGCTCGGCACGACCGGATGACGGTGCGGGCGGCCCTGGCCTGCGTCGGCTGGTTCAACGCCAATCAGCGCTTCCTCACCGGCGTGGACGTCGACCCGCGACCGACCGCCGGGACACCGCCGGTCGACGGCGCGCTCTACGGACCCGAGCTGGCGCGGCGGTACGACCCGGCACGACAGGTGACCGAACGGTTCAACGACGTACTGCGGGGATTCGCCAAGGACTTCCTCGGTTCGCGCCGCGTCCTGGAACTGGGCCCGGGCACCGGCCGGGTCGCACGCAACATCGCGCCCCTCGCAGGCTCCTACGTCGGGATAGAGGCGTCGCTCGCGATGATCGAGGCAGGGCGCCGGGACGGCCTGGACGTGCGGCACGGCGACATGATGGCGATGCCCTTCGACACGGGATCGGTCGACGTGGTCGTCGAGCACGAGAGCATCGACTTCTGCGCGGAGCCGCTGCTCGCCGCCACCGAGGTCGAGAGAGTGCTGGCCCTGGGCGGCCAGTTCCACCGCGTCGAACTGGAGACCACGCCCGCCGTGGAGATCGGCCGCCTCCAGGAGGAGATCGCCGCACGGCTGGCGGAGGTCTCCGGCGGGGTCTTCCCGTACTGGACCAAGGGGCAGCGGCAGCGCCTGCACAGGTGGCTGTTGGGCCGGGGCTTCGTCCATCGCAGGATCGAGCTCGCGCGGTGGGACGAGACCCGGACCCTGCGCAACTGGTTGCAGGGCTTGGTGAACGCGAGCTATCCGTCGTTCTCAGGCGTCGACGAGCAGACGGCGTTGTCCGTGTGCGTGGAGCTGGCGCGTGCGGCCTCGATGGGGGACCTCGGCACGCGGTGGCCGGGGCAAGTCGGCGTGGTCCTGCACCAGTACGAGTGCGTCGACTGGTGTTGCTCCGGGCACCGTCCGCGCCCCTGAGGGACCGGACGCAGGACGGGAGAGGGAACTCATCGTTTTTCCACGACCTTGCATGCCGGCGAGATGTCGTGGCCCAGTCGTGTGCGGGATTCATCCGGCACTATCCGGACCGTCTTCTCGTCGTTCCCATGACTGTGGTGAACGACGGTTATCGGCAGGAGATCTTCTGCCGACGACACGAGTCCTCGGCAACCGGCCGAGCGGATTCTCGCTTTGGTGAACGGGTAGGACACTCGGCGAATGCCTGGTCGATATGGGAGAATTGGGTGCTGTGATGCTGCCCCTTCTGCCTCTTCTGCCCCTTCACTCCCTGTGGTCATCGAACAGGGTCCCACTGTGCGGTAATCCCCAACCCCGCGTTCCGTCCGGGCCCGATGACTGACGAGCACGCCCCGCGGGCGATCGACGCAACGCGCTTTCCCGAGGACGTCATCGCATTCATCGAGGCCCTCGGTCCCGGGGAGGAACTGGTGATCACGCGGGACGGCGAGCCGATCGCGAGGATCTCCGGCGCCGCCGACGCCGCCGACGCCGCTACCCGTGCCCCCTTGCTCGGCGTCCTCATCGATCCGGTCGTGCCGGACGGGACCGACAGGGCCGACCGAACCGACGGAGCCGACGAGGAGCAGTCGTTCGCCCACGCGGGCGTGACGGTCGTCGTGACCGCGATGGAGCTGTCGGAGTCGGCCCGAGTGTCGCTGTCCGACCAGCTCGGTCCGGACTACATCGTGGTCGACCTGCACGCGGCTCCTGCGACCGCCGACGTGCTGCTGGTGCCGCCGGTCAGCCCGCAGCTGATCGCCGGCCTCCGGTCGGCGTTCCCCCGGGCTCGGGTGATCGTCGCCGAGATCGAGGACGACGAGCTGGGAGTCAGCTACCAGGGCCCCGTCCGGCGCCTGCTCGACGCGGGCGCCGAGGTGTATCTGCCCCCGGCGACCGTCCCCGGCCTGGCGAGGCAACTCGACCACACGCTCACGCACCGGCATCGGCTCACCGGCGGCGGCTCCGTCGCGCCCTTGGAGATCGAGCCCCACCACGGGGTGTGAGGTCCGTGGGGAATCAGATACCGACAGGCGTTAGCGTGGTGGGTGCCGACCGGCCGACCCGTGCCGGTGGGTGCCGGAATCAGGGCGCCGTTGGGGGAGATGTGCAGGTAAGAGCGGTTTCATGAGATTGCTGCACACTTCCGACTGGCATCTCGGCCGGGCCTTCCACCGAGTGAGCATGCTCGGCGCCCAGGCCGAGTTCATCGGCCACCTCGTCACGACCGTGCGTGAGCGTGGCGTCGACGCGGTGGTCGTCTCGGGGGACGTGTACGACCGGGCGGTACCGCCGCTCGCCGCGGTCGAGCTGTTCGACGACGCCCTGCACCGGCTCGCCGACCTCGGTGTGCCGACGGTGATGATCTCCGGGAACCACGACTCGGCACGCCGGCTCGGCGTCGGGGCCGGCCTGATCGGCCGTGCGGGCATCCATCTGCGGACCGAGGCGGCGGCGTGCGGTACCGCGGTCGTGCTGCGGGACGACTTCGGTGACGTGGCCTTCTATGGGCTGCCCTATCTCGAACCCGCCCTGGTGAAGGACGAGTTCGGCGTCGACAAGCCCGGTCACGAGAGCGTGCTCGCCGCCGCCATGGACCGGGTGCGCGCCGACCTCGCGACACGCGCGCGGGGCACCCGATCGGTCGTCCTCGCCCACGCCTTCGTCACCGGAGGCGAGGCCAGCGACAGCGAGCGGGACATCACCGTCGGCGGGGTGGCCGCGGTGCCCGCCGGGGTCTTCGACGGCGTCGACTACGCGGCGCTGGGGCATCTGCACGGCTGCCAGACCATCACCGAGCGCGTGCGCTACTCGGGCTCTCCGCTGCCGTACTCCTTCTCGGAGGCCGATCACCGCAAGAGCATGTGGCTCGTCGACCTGGACGCCGACGGCGCGGTCGCCGCCGAGCGCGTCGACTGCCCGGTGCCGCGTGCGCTGGCCCGGATCCGGGGGAAGCTGGAGGAACTGCTCTCCGATCCCGCGCTCGCGCGGCACGAGGAGGCATGGGTCGAGGCGACGCTCACGGACGCGGTGCGCCCGGCGGACCCGATGGCCCGGCTCGCCGAGCGCTTCCCGCACACGCTGAGCCTCGTGTTCGACCCCGAGCGGGCGCCCGACGACCTCGACGTGTCCTACGCCCAGCGGCTCGCCGGGCGGAGCGACCAGGAGATCGCGGAGGACTTCGTGGCGCATGTGCGCGGGGCCGCGCCCGACGAGCACGAACAGGGCGTGCTGCGGGACGCGTTCGACACGGTGCGGGCCGACGAGGCCGTGCGGGAGGTGGCGCGGTGAGGCTCCATCGCCTCGACGTGACGGCCTTCGGGCCCTTCGGCGGCTCTCAGCGCGTCGACTTCGACGCGCTGTCCACGGCCGGCCTCTTCCTGCTGCACGGCCCCACCGGCGCCGGCAAGACCTCCGTACTGGACGCCGTCTGCTACGCGCTCTACGGCTCCGTGCCGGGCGCCCGCCAGAGCGGCCAGGGCATGACCCTGCGCAGCGACCACGCCGCGGCCGGCACCCGTACGGAGGTCTGCCTCGAACTGACCGTCGCCGGACGCCGGTTGGAGGTCACCCGGCAACCGCCCTGGGAGCGCCCCAAGAAGCGCGGCACCGGCACGACGCTCGACAAGGCGCAGAGCTGGCTGCGCGAGTACGACGGGCAGGCCGGGGCCTGGAAGGACCTCAGCCGCTCGCACCAGGAGATCGGCGAGGAGATCACCCAGCTGCTCGGCATGAGCCGCGAGCAGTTCTGCCAGGTGGTCCTCCTGCCCCAGGGCGACTTCGCCCGCTTCCTGCGCGCCGACGCCGAGGCGCGCGGCAAGCTGCTGGGCCGTCTCTTCGACACCCGCCGTTTCGCCGAGGTCGAGAAGCGCCTCGCCGAGCGCCGACGCGCGGCCGAGGCCCGGGTGCGGGACGGCGACGCCGCGCTGCTCGCCGACGCCCACCGGATGCAGCAGGCGGCGGGCGACGCCATGCGGCTGCCCGACCTCGCACCGGGCGAGCCGGGCCTGGCCGACACCATCCTCGGCGCCGCCGCCGTCGCCCGCAGCATCGCCCGTGAGCAGCTGACCGTCGCCCGCTGCAGCCTCCTCGCCGCCGAATCCGCCCAGGCCGCCGCCGACCGCGCCCTGGGCGACGTACGCGAAGTGGCCCGGTTGCAGCAGCGGTTCGCCGACGCGCGGGAGCGGGCCCGGCTGCTGGAGGAGCGGGCCGAGGGCTTTCGCCAGGCGCAGACCCGGATGGAACGGGCCCGCAAGGCCGAGGCCGTGGCACCCGCACTGGAGCTGCGGGAGGCCACCGAGGCGGAACACCGGCGGGCGGCCACAGCCGAGGCACACGCGCGTGGACTGCTGCCGGACACCTTCGCGGGTGCCGAGGCCGCCGGGCTCGCCGCCGCCGCGCGCCGGGCCGCCGAGGAACTGGGCGGACTGGAGTCCGCCCGCCGCGCCGAGCAGCGGCTGGCCGGCCTCCTCGACGAGCGTGACGAGCTGGACCGTCAGGAACGGGCCGACGAGGGCCTGCTCCAGGACGCCGAGGACTGGCTCGCCGGGTGGGAGGAGAGCCGCGCCCGGCACCAGGCCCGTATCGACGCCGCCCAGGAGGCCGCGACCCGCGCCGAGCAGCTCGCCGTGCAGCGCGAGCCGGCACAGCAGCGGCTGGCCGCCGCGCGGCTGCGCGACCAGCTGGCCGGCGACACGGACACGGCCGCCGAACAGGCCCGCCTCGCACACGAGCAGGTGCTCGCGGCCAAGGCGCACTGGCTCGACGTCAAGGAACAGCGCCTGAACGGCATCGCCGCCGAACTGGCCGCCCAGCTCAGGGACGGCGAACCCTGCGCGGTCTGCGGCGGCACCGAACACCCCGCCCCCGCCCACAAGGACGTCGGGCACGTGGACCGGGAGGCGGAGGAACGCGCGCTGGTCGCCTACCAGCAGGCTGACGAGCGGCACACCGAGAAGGAACGGCACCTGGGGGTCGTACGCGAGGCACTGGCCGCCGCAACCGCCGAGGCCGGAGACTCGCCGACCGATCAACTCGCCGCGCATTGCGACGAGTTGGAGCGACTCTACGCGCAGGCCCGCCGGGACGCGTCCGCCCTGCACCCGGCGCACGAGGAGCTGCGCCGGGCCGAGGCCGAGTACGAGCGGCGGACCGCCGACCGGCAGCAGGCGGCGGTCAGAGTCGCGTCCCGGGTGGGACACCGTGAGCGGCTGGACCGGGAAAGGGCCACTCTGGAGGGGGAGTTGGCCCAGGCGCGCGGCACCGCCGCGAGCGTCGCCGCGCGGGCCGCCCAACTGGCGCGGCAGGCCGAGCTGCTCACCGACGCCGCCGACACCGCGCGCACCGCCGAGGACACCGCCCAGCGACTCAAGGACGCCGACGCCCGCCTGGCCGACGCGGCCTTCCGCGCCGGGTTCGACACCCCCCAGGCCGCGGCCGCCGCGCTGCTCGACGACGCCGGGCACTGCGAGCTCCAGCGACGGCTGGACGCCTGGCAGTCCGAGGAGGCCGCCGTGCGGAGCGTCCTCGCCGAGGCCGACACCGCGGCCGCCGCCCAGCGGGCGCCCGCCGACCCCGGGGCCGCCGAGCGGGCCGCGTCAGCCGCGGCCCAGCGGGCCCGCGACGCCGCCTCCGCGCGCGACGCGGCCGACCGGCGCTGCACCGAACTCGACCGGCTGTCCGCGCGCGCGACCGCCGCCGTACGCCAACTCGCCCCGCTGCGCGAGGAGTACGACCGGGTGGCCCGCCTCGCCGCCCTCGCCGCGGGCACCTCGGCGGACAACGAACGCAAGATGCGCCTGGAGTCGTACGTGCTGGCGGCCCGTCTCGAACAGGTCGCCGCCGCCGCGACGGCACGGCTGCAACGCATGTCGTCCGGCCGCTACACCCTCGTCCATTCCGACGACCGGGCCGGCCGTGGCCGCAGCGGGCTCGGGCTGCATGTCGTCGACGCCTGGACCGGGCGCGAGCGGGACACGGCGACGCTGTCCGGCGGCGAGACGTTCTTCGCCTCGCTCGCCCTCGCCCTCGGCCTCGCGGACGTCGTCACCGACGAGGCCGGCGGGGTCCGCCTCGACACCCTCTTCATCGACGAGGGCTTCGGCAGCCTCGACGACCAGACCCTCGACGAGGTGCTCGACGTCCTCGACTCCCTGCGCGAGCGCGACCGCAGCGTCGGCATCGTCAGCCATGTCGCCGATCTGCGGCGGCGGATCCATGCGCAGCTGGAGGTCGTGAAGGGGAGATCGGGGTCGGTGCTGCGGCAGCGGGGGCACTGACCGAGGGGTGGCGGGTGACTCGGTGACGTCAGTGGCCCAGTGGACGGCGGGGGAGGGGTGACGAGTAGACGACGCTCGTCGTCACCGAGCCCAGCGTGCCGATCTTGCCGGACACCTCCTCCAGATGCCGCATCGAGCGGGCGGCGACCTTGATGACGAAGCAGTCGTCGCCCGTGACGTGATGGGCCTCCAGGATCTCGGGCGTCGCGGCGACCAGGTCGTGGAAGGGCTTGTAGTTGCCGTTCGGGTACCGGAGCCGTACGAAGGCCAGGATCGGCAGCCCCAGCCGATCGGGGTCGACCACGGCGGCGTACCCCTGGATGACGCCCGCGTCCTCCAGGCGGCGCACCCGCTCGGTGACCGCGCTCGCGGACATGGAGACGGCACGGGCCAGCTCGGCGAAACTGGCTCGGCCCTCCCGCTGGAGGACGTCGAGGATGCGCCAGTCGGTGGCGTCCGGGGAATACGCGGTCATGTCCGAGGAATAGCAGGGGAAACCCCGGCGAATCAAGGTCGGCACCGGGGAATGGCCCTTCAGGAAGTGGATCACCGACCGTAGATTTCTGGTCGTCGAGATCCGCCGGGGAGGGAACCAGATCATGACTGCCACTGCCACTGCCGCTACCGCTGTCACCGCCGTGAACCCCGTACTGCGCGTCGCGCCCGCCCAGCCGACCGAGGCCGCCGCCTACTTCCGCGCCAGCCTCGTCTTCCACGCCGACGTGTCCGACGTCGCCGCAGCCCTCGCCGCCGACGGCGACCCCGGCTTCGTCGTCCTGGACTCCCGCTCCACCGAGTCCTGGTCCCAGGGCCACATCCCGGGCGCGATCCACCTCCCCACCGCACTGATCCCCGAGCAGGCCGAGCAGCTCCTCGACCGGTCCGTGCCCGTCGTGACGTACTGCTGGGGTCCCGGCTGCAACGGCGCGACCCGTGCCGCCCTCGCCCTCGCCGAACTCGGCTACCAGGTCAAGGAGATGCTCGGCGGCTTCGAGTACTGGGCGCGCGAGGGCTTCGAGTACGAGACCTGGGAGGGCCGCGAACGGCGGACCGCCGACCCGCTGACGGCGCCGGTGGACGCGGAGAACTGCGGCTGCTGAGGCCGGAATCGGACAGGTGACCGCGTGTGGGCGCTGTGCGTGTAGGTTCTGCTGCCATGGTGCGATACGCGGAACCGGGCGCGGTGGAGTGGGTGGAGTCGGGCGGCGGCCCGCTGATAGCGATACCGGAGACGGTGCTGCCGTTCTGGGCGGGCGCCGACGGTGACGAGACGGCCTCGGACTACGACCGGGCCTGTGAGGTGGACGGGGCCGTCGGACTCCTGCCCGTGGGAGACAGCGCGGCACTGGTGCTGGGTGACGAGCCCGCCTCGACCGCCTACCTGCCCGAGCACGGCGTCTTCGTACGCTGGTGCGCCGCCGACTCCGAGGCGGAACTGCTGTCCCGGGTTCCGGTCGCCCTCGCCACGGCCGTCTGGGAACGCGAGGTCCGCTGGAAGGTGCCGGGCACGGTGGTCCTGTTCGACTCGGCCTGGCCGGGCCGCGAGACGGAACGGACCGAGCATCTGCGGGTGGCTCTGGAGCCGGGTGCGTACGCGGTCCGCGCGGCGCGGGTGCAGCCCGGGCCCGAGACCTGGCTGGGGCTCGTCCAGCTCCAGCGGCTGCCGCACTGAACCTCCGCTGCCCGTAGGGCGTAGCGCCGACTCGGAGGCGTCGGCGCCGACCTGAGGGCTTTCGCGCCGGCACTGGGGCGTGCGTTCACCCATGTCAGTGCGCGTGTGCCGATATCGCGGTGCGCTCGCGCCGATGACCGAGTGCGCTTGCGTCGACTACCAGGTGCCCTGTGCCGATGGCCGGGTGGGCCTGCGTGGACTACCAGGTGCCTTGCGTCGATGGCCGGGTGGGCCTGCGTGGACTACCAGGTGCCTTGCGTCGATGGCCGGGTGGGCCTGCGTGGACAACCAGGTGCCTTGCGCCGATGGCCCGGGTGCGCCTGTGCCGTGCGCGTGCGTCGACAACGTGGTGCCCTGCGTGGATAGCCGGCTGCGTCCGCGTCGACAACCAGGCGCGTCCGCGTCGACAATCAGGCGCGCCTGCGCCGCCAACCAGGCGCGCCCGCGCCGATAACCAGGTGCGCCGGAGTCGGCCGTTCCCCATCATGATCTGTCATGCCCCGACTCCCGCACCCCGCCCCCGAAGACCTGCGCCGCGACCCCCTGCCCCTGCGCGGCCGGACCGCTCTGGTCACCGGAGCCAGCAGACGTGCCGGCATCGGTCATGCGGTGGCCCGACGGCTCGCCGCGTACGGGGCGAGCGTCTATCTGCACCACCATGTGCCGCACGACGCCGCGATGTCCTGGGGGGCCGACCGCCCCGAGGAGGTCGCCGCCTCCGTGCGCGAGGCGCTCGGCGATCCCGATGCCCAGGTTCTCGCGGGCCCTGGAGACCTCTCCGACCCGGCCGCACCGGCCGAGCTGATCGCCACGGCGGCCGCGGCGCTCGGCGGGCGGCTCGACATCCTGATCGCCAACCATGCCGTCAGCGGCTCCGACGGCACCCTCGACGAGATCGACGCCGCGATGCTCGACGCGCACTGGGCGGTCGACACGCGCGCGGTGCTGCTCCTAGTCCAGGCCCATGCCCGGCTGCGGCCGCCCGGTCCCGGCGGGCGCGTCGTGATGATGACCTCCGGCCAGGACATCGCGGGCGGTATGCCCGGCGAGATCGCCTACGCCCTCCAGAAGGGCGCCCTCGCCTCGATCACCCGCTCCCTGGCGACCACGCTCGCCGAGCAGGGGATCACCGTGAACACCGTCAACCCCGGCCCCGTGGACACGGACTACCTGACCGGCGGGGCGTACGAGGCCGTGGCGGCCGCCTTCCCGGCCGGCCGGTGGGGCATGCCCGACGACCCGGCCCGCCTCATCGCCTGGCTGGCCACGGACGAGGCGGGCTGGATCACCGGTGAGGTGATCAACTCCGAGGGCGGCTTCCGGCGTTGATCCGGCGGTATGTCAGAGCTGGGCCAGTTCGTCCACCAGGTCGTCCAGGCCCAGCGACCCCTGGGACAGGGCCGCCATGTGCCACGCCTTGAGGTCGAACGCGTCGCCGTGCCGCTCCCGCGCCTTCTCACGGCCCAGCAGCCACGCCCGTTCACCGAGCTTGTAGCCGATCGCCTGGCCCGGAATCGTCAGATACCGGGTCAGCTCGCTCTCCACGAAGTCCGCCGGACGGCTGCTGTGCGCGCCGAAGAACTCCTGCGCCAGTTCCGGTGTCCACCGCTCGCCCGGGTGGAAGGGCGAGTCGGCCGGGATCCCCAGCTCCAGGTGCATGCCGATGTCGACGATGACGCGGGCCGCCCGCATCATCTGCGCGTCGAGGTAGCCGAGCCGATGCTCCGGGTCCGTGAGGAAGCCGAGTTCGTCCATGAGCCGCTCCGCGTACAGCGCCCAGCCCTCGGCGTTGGCGCTGACCATGCCGATCGTGGCCTGGTAGCGGGAGAGGTTCCCGGCGACGTACGTCCACTGCGCCAGCTGGAGGTGATGGCCCGGCACACCCTCGTGGTACCAGGTCGAGACGAGGTCGTAGACCGGGAAGCGGGTCTGTCCCATCGTCGGCAGCCAGGTGCGGCCCGGCCGCGAGAAGTCCTCCGACGGGGAGGTGTAGTACGGCGCCGCCGCACCGCCGGGCGGGGCGATGCGCGACTCCACCTTCCGTACCGGCTCGGCGAGTTCGAAGTGCGTGCCGTCCAGCTTCTCGATCGCCTCGTCCATCAGGCCCTGGAGCCAGTCGCGGACCTCGTCGACGCCCTCGATGTGCGTGCCGTGCTCGTCGACGTGCGCCAGCGCCACCCACGGCGTCGCGGCGCCCGGAAGGATCTTCTCGGCCTCCTTCTTCATCTCGCCGAGCAGGCGGTGGTACTCGGCCCAGCCGTACGCGTACGCCTCGTCGAGGTCGAGGTCGGTGCCGTTGAAGTAGCGGGCCCAGCGGGCGTAGCGCTCGCGGCCCACCGTGTTCGGCGCACCCTCGATCGCCGGGGCGTACACGTCGCGCATCCAGTCCCGCAGTTCCACCACGGCGGCCGTCGCCCCGCGGGCGGCCTCGTCCAGCTCGGCGCGCAGCGCTTCGGGACCGGCCGACACGAAGGCCTCGAACCAGCCCTGCCCCTCGCCCGTGTCCGACCACTCGGTGAGCTGCTCGACGAAGGTGGCGGTCGGGCGCGGGGCGGCGTACAGCTTGCGCTCCAGGCCCAGCGCGAGGGACTCGCGGTAGCCCGCGTACGCGGCCGGCACCGCGCGCAGCCGCTCGGCGATCGCCGCCCAGTCCTCGTCGGTCTCGTTCGGGGTGACCGTGAAGATCTCGCGGACCGAGTGGGCGGGCGTGGCCATGTTGCCGACCGAGCGCAGGCCCTCGTCGGCCTCGTGCACGGCGAGTTCCGCGGTCAGCCGCTCGCGCAGCAGGCGCCCGCACCGGCGCTCGATGTCACTGTCCGCGCCGGGCGCGCGCTCGGCCTCGTCGAGTCGCGCGAGGGTGGCTCGCTGGAGCTTCGCGAGCGCTTCCTGGCCCGCGGGCGAGAGGTCGGGGAGCTTGCTCGAACTTTCCTTCACACCGAGATACGTACCGGTGACCGGGTCGAGGGCGATGAGCTCGTCGACATACGCGTCGGCGACCTCACGGGGAAGCGGAGTCTTGGTCTCAGACATACGGCCCATCCTCATATGCCGACCGCTGCCGCGTCAGCCCGGATTCCCCCGCGTTCGCCCCGCGTCAGCCGGATTTCGCTGAGGGCGTGTTCTCCGGCCCGTCGGGGGGCAGCAACGGCCCGCAGTCCCACTCCTGGAAGATCAACCGGGTCTCCACCCGAGCCACCTCGCGCCGGGACGTGAACTCGTCGAGCACCAGCCGTTGCAGATCCGCCATGTCCGCGACCGCGACATGCACGAGATAGTCGTCAGGGCCGGTGAGATGGAAGACGGTCAGCGACTCCGGCAGCGCCCGGATCCGCTCCACGAACGGCCCCACCAACTCCCGCCGATGCGGCCTGACCTGCACGGACAGCAGCGCCTGCAGCCCGCGGCCCAGCTTGGCCGGGTCCAGCCTGAGCTGATGGCCGAGGATCACGCCGGAACGGCGCAGCCGCGTCACCCGGTCCAGACAGGTCGACGGTGCGACACCGACCTGCACGGCGAGATCGCGGTAAGTGGTCCGGGCGTCGTTCTGCAGGAGCCGCAGCAGATGCAGATCGACCGGATCCAGTACGACAGATTCGGCCATTGGCCGAACGTAGCACGGGGTTCCACCCGGATGACCCGCCTGTTGTTCAGTCTTTCCGCCCATGGATCCAGCGAGCAGGGAGGCATACGCCGGTATGCATGGGTACGACGACGTACGCACCGCACCTAGAGCACTCGCCACCGAGGCCGTCCACGCCGGCCGCGACGACCTCGCCCGGCAGGGCCTGCACGCCCCGCCGATCGACCTGTCCACCACCTACCCGTCCTACGACAGCCGCGGCGAGGCCGCCCGCATCGACGCCTTCGCCACCACCGGCGCCGAGCCGGACGGCCCGCCCGTCTACGGCCGTCTGGGCAACCCGACCGTCGCCCGCTTCGAGACCGCCCTGGCCCGTCTGGAGGGCACCGAGGCGGCGGTCGCGTTCGCCAGCGGGATGGCGGCACTGACCGCGGTCCTTCTCGTACGGGCCTCGATGGGCCTGCGCCACGTCGTCGCCGTACGCCCGCTGTACGGCTGTAGCGACCATCTGCTCACCGCCGGGCTCCTGGGCACGGAGGTGACCTGGACCGACCCCGCCGGAATCGCGGAGGCGCTGCGTCCGGACACCGGCCTGGTGCTGGTCGAGACCCCGGCGAACCCCACGCTCACCGAGGTGGACCTGCGGGCGGTGGCCCACGCCTGCGGCTCCGTGCCGCTGCTCGTGGACAACACCTTCGCCACGCCCGTGCTCCAGCGCCCCACCGAACACGGTGCGCGGCTGGTGCTGCACAGCGCCACCAAGTACCTCGGCGGGCACGGGGACGTACTGGCGGGCGTGGTGGCCTGCGACGAGGAGTTCGCCGGGCGGCTTCGGCAGATACGGTTCGCCACGGGCGGTGTCCTGCATCCGCTGGCCGGCTATCTGCTGCTGCGCGGCCTGTCGACCCTCCCCGTGCGGGTCCGGGCCGCCTCGGAGACCGCCTCCGAACTCGCCCGCCGCCTCGCCGCCGACCCGCGCGTCGCCCGCGTCCACTATCCGCGCATCGGCGGGGCCATGATCGCCTTCGAGGTGCACGACGATCCGCACGACGTCATCGCCGGCGTCCGCCTGATCACCCCCGCCGTGAGCCTCGGCAGCGTCGACACCCTCATCCAGCACCCGGCGTCGATCAGCCACCGCATCGTCGACGCGGACGACCGCCGGGGCGCCGGGGTGAGCGACCGGTTGCTGCGGATGTCGGTGGGCCTGGAGGACGTGGAGGACCTCTGGGCCGATCTGGACCGGGCGCTGCGGCAGCGCCCCGAAAGGGCCGCGGGGAACCACCGCACACCCGCGGCCGCCGCCAGGCCCTAGCGCGAAACGGCGCTCAGTCCTTCCCCCGCTCGCCCGCACCGGAAAGCCGTTCCGCAACCGGCTTCTCCACCGCCGCATCCAGACGGGCCGTGATGACGAGGGTGCCCTCCTCGACCTGATAGTCGAGGGGGAGCCCCAACCCCCGCATCGCCGCGACCATCCCGGTGTTGGACGACTGCGTCACCGCGTACACACTCTCGCACCCCGCCTCGACCGCCAGCCCCACGAGCCTGCGCAGCAACTCTCCGCCGATGCCACGCCGCTGCCACGCGTCCTCGACGAGCAGCGCGACCTCCGTCTCGTCCCCGTCCCACAGCAGGTGACCGAGCCCGACGATGCGCCCCGACGCGGTCTGTACGGCGATCGTCCGCCCGAACCGGGGACTGAGCAGGTGGCTGAGATAACGGTCGGCGTCACCGACCGGCCCGTGGTATCGCATCCCGAGCGTCCGTGCGGAGCACCGCTCGTGCATCTCCTTCGCGGACCGAAGGTCACCGATGTCCACCCGGCGCACGGTGATGTCGTTGCCCTCGGGCAGCGTCAGCACATCCTGGCTGCGCGGAACGCGCGGGCCGAGCCGGGCGTCCAGCTCCACCAGCGCCCGCGCGCGGGCGAACTCGGTCGGCGTGAACGGCAGATACGGCCGCTCCACGGTGATCACTCCACCTTCGGGCGCCCGCAGCCGCATCACGGTGTCCTCGAGCGCCCCCTCCACCGGCACGGCCGCCGGTCCGCGGCCGCCCCCGGCCGGCACGGCGGGCAGCGACCGGATGGTGCACCGGCCCAGCAACTGCCGCAACGCCAACGGCAGTTCCGCCGCGTCCAGGGCGGTACGGGTGGCCAGGCCCAGCACCCGGGTCGGCGCGTCCACCAGGTCGTGTGCGTCCGCCCGCTCGATCCAGGTGCCGGCGCCGCCGGCCACCGAGACCACCCGGGTGAGCTCGGCCGCCGCGAGCCCGCCGGGCGCCCGGAGCAGGAACTCGTCCACCGTCCCCTCGGCCAGCGGATGCGTCTGGAGGCTCAGGATGTCCACCCGCAGCCCGGCGAGCGCCGTGCACAGCGCCGCCAGCGACCCCGGTTCGTCCTGCACCGTCGTCCGCATCCGCCACAGCGCACTCTCCGTGGACACCGTCGCGGACGGTTCCCGCGACTGCTCCGACGGCCCGGCCTGCGACTCGGAGCGCGGCCGGGCACCGGTATCGCCCGTCGGCGGTGCGTGACCGTGGCGGCGTGCCCACCACGAGTGGAACCCCGCCGCGGCGACCAGCACCGTCGCCGGGACCAGCAGCAGTGCCGGTCCGACGGGCCCGTGCCCGACCAGGTTCGTCACGCCGTCCACCACGGCCGCCGCCGTGAGGAGTGCGGCGAGCTGGACGACGTTCCGCCGCCAGTGGTGTACGGGACGTCCGTTCCTCGCACGCGTCACATCAGACATGTCTCGACTCATGCAGCCACTGTGAAGGAAGGGTGTTGCGTGATCACGAACGCATTGTGACCGGGCGGTAAAGAACACTTATGCCGGTTTTGTGACTTATTCAACTATGGCCTGGGGTGCGAGCCGGGCGAAAACGACCTCCCGGACGGGGAGTTCGGCCGGCCGGAACGACCGTGCCGCGCACCGGGGGATGACACCGGTACGCGGCACGACGTCCAGGCTACGGGAGTTACTGACCGACCCGGCCCGGCTGGAGGACCTGCGTGAACAGTACGGAGCCGTCCGACTCGCGCAGGCGCACCGTCAGCTCGCCGCTGTCGCCGTCGATGTCGACCTCGCCGAAGAACTGGTAGCCACCGGCCGGCGAGACGTTCGCGGTCGTCGGCGCCTTGATGAAGACCCGGTCCGGACCGAAGGTGTTGTCCAGCGTGTTCGCCGGGAACGCGCCCGCGTTGAGCGGGCCGGAGACGAACTCCCAGAACGGCTCGAAGTCGGTGAAGGCCGCCCGTGACGGCTGGTAGTGCTGGGCGGAGGTGTAGTGCACGTCGGCGGTCAGCCACACCGTACCGGTGATGCCGCGGTGCTTGATGAACCGCAGCAGCTCCGCGATCTGCAGCTCCCGCCCCAGCGGCGCCCCCGGGTCGCCCTGTGCGACGGCCTCGACGTTCGGCTTGCCGTCGCCGGTGTCCGGCACCACCAGGCCCAGCGGCATGTCCGAGGCGATCACCTTCCACACCGCCCGGGAACGGGCCAGCTCACGCTTGAGCCACCGCAACTGCTCGGCGCCGAGGATGCCCTGCGCGTCGGTGGCCTGGTCGTCCGTCGAGTTGGCGTTGCGGTAGGTGCGCATGTCCAGCACGAACACGTCCAGCAGCGGACCGTGGTTGACCACCCGGTAGACCCGGCCGTCGGGGCGGCGCAGCGTCGAGATCGGGAAGTACTCGGAGAACGCCTGCCGGGCGCGTGCGGCCAGGACGTCGACGTTCTTCTCCGTGTAGCGGGCGTCGGCGAGGATCTCGCCGGGGTACCAGTTGTTGGTGACCTCGTGGTCGTCCCACTGGATGATCGACGGGACCTGGGCGTTGAACCGCTTGAGGTTGTCGTCGAGCAGGTTGTAGCGGAAGTTGCCGCGGAACTCCGCCAGGGTCTCGGCGACCTTGGACTTCTCCTCGGTGGTGATGTTCCGCCAGGTGCTGCCGTCGGGCAGGGCGACCGAGGCCGAGATCGGTCCGTCGGCGTAGATGTTGTCGCCGCTGCAGAGGAAGAAGTCCGGGTCCAGCGCGGCCATCGCGTTGTAGATCCGGTAGCCGCCGAAGTCCGGGTTGATGCCCCAGCCCTGACCGGCGAGGTCGCCCGACCACACGAACCGCACCCCGTCGCGCCGCCGCGCGGAGGCCGTACGGAAGGTGCCGGTGACCGGCTCGCCGGTGCGGCGCGGGTCGTCCGGGTCGGCGAGCAGCACGCGGTAGTGGATCTGCTCGCCGGACGGCAGGCCGCGCAGCCGGGTGGTGCCGGTGAAGTCCGTGTCCGCGCCCAGCAGCGGGCCGTGCCATCTGCGCGGTGTGCGGAACGACTCGGTCGCGGACGTCTCGACGATCATCCTGGCCGGACGGTCGGACCGCACCCACACCAGCCCCGAGTCGCAGGTCACGTCCCCCGTCTGTACGCCCCATCCCGCCTTGGGGCGCCCCGACAGGGCGAACGCCGGTGCCGCGCCGAGCGCCGTGGGCAGGGTGAGCGCCGCCGAGGCGGCGAGCGAGCCGCGCAGAACGCTGCGGCGGCCCGGGAACGAACGGTGTGACATGGAGGCCTCCAGGGGCGGGATCCGGCCAGTGTGCAGTGCCACAACTACTGGTGCGCCGCAGCGCACACGGAAACCACAAGTGAACAACTGACCGCATCCACAAGGGAACCGGTGTGTCGTACGGGAGTCGTGCTCAGCGTCGACGCGTGGCGGTCGCCTCGGCCATGAGCCGTACACCCGCCCGGATCCGTGTCGGCGGCAGATGCGCGTACCCCAGGACCAGCCGCACACCCGGCTGCCCACCCTGCCCGGCACGCGCGTGTGCGTAGTCCGTCAAGGGGCGCACCGCCACGCCGGCCCCGGCCACGCGCGCGAGGAACCGCTCCTGGGGCCCGTAGCGTTCCGGCAGCGCGGCGATGACGTGCAGACCCGCGGCGATGCCGGTCACCTCGGCGCCCGGAAAGTGCTCCTCCAGGGCGGCGACGAGGGTGTCGCGACGTTCCCGGTACGCGCGCTGGCACCGGCGCAGCTGGCGGTCGTAGTCGCCGCGCTCGACGAACCGGGCGAACAGCGCCTGATCGAGGGTGGGGTGCCCCAGATCCATGGTCCGCTTGCGCTCGACGACGTCCTCGGCCAGTGCCTCCGGTACGAGCAGCCAGCCGAGCCGCAGTCCCGGCGCCAGGGACTTGCTGACCGACCCGGCGTAGGCGACACGCTCAGGGTCGAGGCCCTGGAGTGCGCCCACGGGGGCGCGGTCGTACCGGAAGTCGCCGTCGTAGTCATCCTCCAGGACGAATCCGTCGACGGAGCGCGCCCAGTCGAGCAGCTCGGTGCGGCGGCGGGCCGAGTAGGCGATGCCGGTGGGGAACTGGTGGGCCGGCGTCGTGACCACGGACCGTACCCCCGACTCCCGCAGCGAGCCCATGACGAGCCCCTGATCGTCCAGCGGCAGCGGCACCGTGGTGACGCCCGCGGCGGCGTAGAGGGCGTCGTGCTGCGGGCTTCCGGGGTCCTCCACACCGACTTCGCGCAGCCCGCGCGCGTGCAGCACGAATCCGAGCAGCGTCGTCGCCTGTGCCACTCCGGAGACGACCACGATGCGCTCGGGGTCCGCGACCACGCCCCGGCGGCGTGCGAGCAGTGCGGCGAGCACCGTACGCAGCCGGGGGAGCCCGCGCGGGTCGGGATAGCCGAGCTCGTGGTGCGGCAGCTCGGCCAGCACCCCGCGCTGCGCGGCCGCCCACGCGGCGCGCGGGAACAGCGACATGTCCGGCGTCCCGGGGACGAAGTCGGCCCGGGCCCCGGCGGCACGCGGGGCGAGGTCACGCGCGTGTGGCCGGGCGGCCCGTACGGCACCGCCCACCCAGGTCCCGGCACCCCGGCTGCTGCGCAGATAGCCCTCCGCCGTCAGCTGCTCGTACGCCTCGGTGATCAGCCCTCGGGACACGCCCAGGTCGGCGGCGAGATCCCGGCTCGACGGCAGCCGCGTGTCCGGCGCCAGCCGCCCCGACCGCACCGCCTCCCGCAGCGCCGCCTGCAACGAACGGCCACGCGTGCGTGCGGGCGCCGAAGCGGCCGGCAGCAGCAACTCCCAGGCGCCGGAGGCCACCTGCCGCTCCGGACCGCCGACTGGATTGGTCTCCGATGGCGTCATGAAAGTGGACCTTAATCCGGACCGCGCCGGTTCCTAGCGTCGCACCCATGAACGCCACCACCACGCGCGGAGCCCTTCTCGCCGCGCTCGCCTGCGTCCTCGTCGGAGGATCCTTCACCGCCAACAGCCTCCTCGGCGACTACCCGTACGCCGGCGGCCAGTTCCTCCGCTACGGCCTCGCCTGTCTCCTGCTCGCCCCCCTCGCCGGCCGGGACGCCGCCGCCCGGTTGCGTGCGCTCGCCGCGCGTCAGTGGGCCCGCCTGGCCGTCCTTGCGGCCGTCGGCATGGTCGGCTTCAACCTGGCCGTCATCGCCGCCGAGCGCACCGCCGAACCGGCGGTTCCCGGAGTCTTCGTCGGCTGCGCGCCCGTGGTCGTGGCCGTGGTCGTGCCCCTGCTGGACGGGCGACGACGACCCCAACGGACGGTCCTGTACGGGGCGATGCTCGTCGCGGTCGGTGCGTTCACGGTCCAGGGGTGGGGCCGTACGGACGGCGCCGGCCTGGTGTTCTCCGTGTGCGCGCTGGTCGGCGAGGTCGGCTTCGCGGTCCTTGCGGTGCCCGTGCTGCGTCCCCTGGGCCCGCGGCTGCTGTCCGCCACGGTGTGCGGTATCGCCGCGGTCGAGTCCGCGGTGGCCGGGCTGCTTCTGGACGGCCCCGAATGGCTGCGACGGCCCGACAGCACCGAGACCGCCGCTCTCCTGTGGCAGGCGGTGATCGTCACCGTCGTCGGCTTCGTGTGCTGGTACATCGGCATGCAGCGGATCGGCGCCGAGCGCGCCACGCTCTTCTCCGGCCTCATCCCGGTGGCCGCGGCCTGCACCGCCCCGCTCGTCGGAACCGGCTCCTACGGCACCGTCCAGGCCCTGGGCAGCGCCCTGGTCGGCGCCGGAGTCGCCCTGGGCTCCGGCGCGTTGACGCGAACCCCGCGCGGGCGTACCCCGGGCGTGCCCACGCCACGTGCGCGTATCCGGCGCGACTCAGCGGCTGCCGTCGAGGATGACGCGCGCGACCAGGGCCGGGTCGTCGTTCATGGGGCAGTGACCGCAGCCGGGCAGCCTGACGAGCCGCGCCCGGGGGATGATCTGCTTGGCGCGCACGCCCTGGCGGCGCACGAGCAGCCGGTCCCTGGTGCCCCAGGCCACGGTGACCGGGATCCCGGGAACGTCGTCGGTGAACCGGACGGCACGACCGGCGCCGAGGGTCTGGTCGAAGCCCGTGGCCCCCGCCAGGGCCAGCGTCTCGGCGACCACGGCGTCGGGTGACCGGCGACCCGGGCGGGCGTAGATCGTGCTGGTCAGGACCGTACGGCCGGCCGCCGACCGGGACAGCTGCTCCACCAGCGGAAGCGGCAGCCGCCGCGAGATGTGCCGCATCGCGAGCAGCACACCGAAGGCGTAGCGCCGCTCGGCCTCGGACCAGAACCCGGCCGGGGAGAGGGCGGTGACGGACCGCGCGAGCTTCTCCCGGCCGAGTTCCAACGCGATCAGACCGCCCAGCGAGTTGCCCACCACATGCGGCTGCTCAAGCTCCATGGCCTCGCAGAAGGCACCGAACACGGCCGTCGTCGTGGCCAGGTCGTAGCTGAGGCCGTCAGGCAGCCCCGGGGACGCCCCGAAGCCGGGCAGATCCACGGAGATCACCTCGCGCTCCGCCGCGAGGATGTCCACTACCGGGTCCCAGACCTGCCGGTGGTGACCGATCCCGTGCAGCAGGAGCAACGGTTCGCCGCTCCCCACGCGCGCGTAGTCGACGGTCACGCTCTGCGGACCGTGGGGAGAGGCGACCGGGAAGGAGACGGTGGCGGACATGGGGTGCTCCTCGTCTGGGACACGCTGACGGAGTCCGGCGACACACTGACGGACGGCCGTAGACAGCTTGTCAGCAATTGCTACCGACGGGTAGACCCTGGCGGGCCGGAGATCCACGGGGAGGGGTGACCCGCAACGTGCCCTGTGCGACCCGGCGTTGGACGACACGTGCCCGGGGCGCCGAATTCGCCTGGACACGACCGGACGCGTCGGATGGGATGGAACAGTGACCACCGACACCGAGACCGACGTCTTCGAAGAACACCGGCCCGTCCTCCTGGGAGTCGCCTACCGCATGCTCGGCCGTGTGGCCGACGCGGAGGACGTGGTGCAGGAGGCATGGCTGCGCTGGACCAATGCCGACCGGTCCGAGGTGCGCGAACCGCGCGGCTACCTGGTGCGCATCACCACCCGGCTCGCCATCGACCGGCTGCGCCAGGTCAAGGCGCGGGGCGAGACCTACGTCGGCCCCTGGCTGCCGGAGCCGTACATCACCGACTTCGGGGACGCCGTGCCGGACACCGCCGAGCGGGCCGTACTCGCCGACTCGGTCTCCCTGGCCGTCCTCGTCGTCCTGGAGTCGCTGTCGCCGCTGGAGCGGGCGGTGTTCGTCCTCAGAGAGGCCTTCGGCTACCCGTACGCCGAGATCGCCGCCATGCTCGACCGTGGGGAGGCGGCGGTACGCCAGCTCGCCGGGCGGGCCCGCAAGCACGTCGACGAGCGGCGGCCGCGGTACGAGGTCGACCCCGTCCAGCGGCGCGATCTCACCGAACGGTTCCTGGCCGCGGCGGCAGGGGGCGACCTGGAGGGGCTCATGTCCCTGCTGGCCCCGGACGTCCGCCTCGTCGGCGACAGCGGCGGCAAGGCCAAGGCGCCGGTCCGGGTCCTGGAGACCGCCGACAAGGTGGGCCGCTTCCTCGTCGGCGTCGCACCGAAGGGCGCCGCCGACATGTCCTTCCGCTTCCTGGAGGTCAACGGTGGCCCCGCGGTGCTGGTGTGCTCCGGAGACAAGCCCGACAGCGTCTTGCAGCTGGACGTCGTGGACGGCTGGATCCAGGCGGTCTACATCATTCGCAACCCTGACAAACTGACCTCTCTGGCCACCGCGTAGGCTCCGCCGCCGCGTCGCGGACGCGGCGGCCCGAGTCCGTCCCGTGAACGTTCCCGGCGATTGGTATTGACCAAGGGTGAGGGCCGCCCTATGGTCGCTGACAAGTGCAACAACCTTTAATAAACAAGGGCGCTAAAACGCCGCTGGGCCACGGCGATTGCGGAGGACAGGGTGGGGACCACGCAGCTGGAATCGGTGCCGGAACCGAAGTACTGGCACCTGAGGACCGTGCTCAGTGAGGCACTGGACTCCGAATTCACCGTGGGCGAGATTCTGCCCAACGAACGCGACCTGGCCGCCCGCTTCGGCGTCGCCAGGGCCACGCTCCGCCAAGCCCTGGAGCAGCTCGAACTGGAGGGCAGGCTGCAGCGCCGCCGCGGTGTCGGTACGACCGTCGCCCCGCCGCGCGTGGGCGTCTCCGTCGGCAGCGAGCAGCACGCCTGGCCGGGAGCGGCCGACGACGTCTGGCAGCCCACGGACTGCACGCCCGCGGTGCCGCCCGCGTCCGTCGCCGACGCCCTGGACAGCGGCCGGGACGAGTCCGTGCACATCGTGCGCCGTTCCCGTGTGACACACGGCCAGCCCGTCGCCGCCGAACTGCTCTACATCCCGGAGTCGTCGGTGCCCGACCTCTCCGCCATCGACACCCCGTCCGGAGCGGCACGCGCGCGTGCCGTGCTGCGCGAGCTTCAGCGTCTGGAGCTGGAGGGCCAGGAGAGCGCCGTCGAGCTGGGCTCGGCCCGCGCGGACGACGCCAAGGAGCTGGACCGCCTCCCCGGGGCACCCGTCCTCGTGGTGACCACCCGCTACCTCGCCGAGGGCCGCACCGCAGCCCTCTCCGTCGCCACGTACCGCGCGGACACCTGCCGGCTGACCTTCGGTGACTCCGGCCGCGTGGAGATCCACCAGGACCCGGAACGCCAGGCGTCCTGACCGCCGTAACCGCACCTGCCTCGCGCCCCGGAGTCACTCCGGGGCGCGTCGCGTTTCACCGGCACGAAAGGCGTGGCACGAAAGGCGTGGCACGGACCGCCCGGCACGGACCGCGTGGCGTCGGCCGCAGATCGGCGGCCGCCCGACGGCCGCCGCGGTGACCGTCAGCGCCGCCCCGTCACCGTCCCCTCGACCGCGAAGAGCTGCTCCTCCACATGGTCGAGAGCGAGCCGCAGCGCGCCCGTCGCCACGGCCGCCTCGCCGAGGAGGGACAGGGCGACCTTCGGCGGACGCAGACAGTAGCGGGCCAGTTCGCGCCGCAGCGGCTCCAGTACGCCGTCCAGGCCGGCGGCCCAGCCGCCGACGACGACCAGCTCGGGGTCGAGGGCGAGGACCAGCGCGGCCACGTCGTGGACGAGGCGCTGGATGAAGCGGTCGACGGCCGCGAGGGCCTGCTGGTCGCCCTTGCGGGCCTGGGCGAAGACCTCGGCGACCGCGTGCTCGTCGAGAGGGCGCAGCGGCTGGTCCGTAGTGGACAGCAGGGTCTCGGGCGTCGCCTCGCGGCCCAGCAGGTGCAGCGCGCCGATCTCGCCGGCCGCGCCGCCGAACCCCCGGTGCAACTGCCCGCCGATCAGCGAACCGGCGCCCGGACTCAGCCCGGCCAGCACGAACACGACGTCGTCGGACTCGGTGGCGGAACCCTTCCAGTGCTCGGCGACGGCCGCCGCGTTGGCGTCGTTCTCCACCAGGACCGGGCACTTGAAGGACCGGCTCAGCCGCTCGCCCAGCCGTAGCCCCGTCCACTCGGGCAGCGCGGCGCCCAGCCGCACGGTCCCGTCCGCCTCGACGATCCCCGGCGTCGCGACACCGACGGCCCGCAGCGAGCCGCGTGCCACACCGGCCCGGCGCAGCAGTTCGGCGACCGCCGTACGCACCCGCTCCAGCCGCTCGTCCGCCGGAGCCGTCTCGTCGACCTCCTTGTCGATGGCGCCGAGCACCCGGCCGTCCAGGTCGGCGAGGAGCGCCGCGACCCGGTGCGCGCCGATGTCCACGCCCAGCAGATGGCCCGCCTCGGCTCGGAACCGGAATCGCCGCGCGGGTCGGCCCTGGCGCCGGACGACACTCTCGTCGGCCGCCTTCTCGACGACGTACCCCGCCTCGATGAGCCCTTCGACGACGCCCTCGACGGTCGGCCGGGACAGTCCGGTGACCCGGGTGATCTCCGTGAGTGTGGCGGCGTCCGTGGCACGCAGCGCGTGCAGCACCACCGCGGAGTTGATCCTTCGCAGCAGCGAGGGATCCCCGCCGGTCAGCTGCCCCAACGTCCGTCCTCCCAGCTCGTGCGCATGTTGGGCGGATGGTACTCGTCGTGGCGGACCCGGGCGAGGGGTGGGGACCCGGCGACCTACCGGCCGGTCGGGCCGGCCTCGCCCCCGGCAGCCGTCATCCCGGCGCCACGAACCCCGACTCGTACGCCGTGATCACCGCCTGAGTGCGGTCCCGCGCCCCCAGCTTCGCCAGGACGGCACTCACATGGGACTTCACCGTCTCCGTCCCGACCACCAGCCGGGCGGCGATCTCCGCGTTCGACAGGCCGCGCGCCATCAGCCGCAGCACCTCGGCCTCCCGGTCGGTCAGCCGGGCCCGCTCCAGTACCGCGCGCGCCGCCCGGTTCCCGCCGTCGTCGCCGTACTGCGCGGCGAGCTGCCGCACCGACGCGGGGAACAGCAGCGACTCGCCCTCAGCGACGAGCCGGACGGCGTGCACGATCTCCGCAGGCCGGGCCCGCTTCAGCAGGAACCCGTCGGCACCGGCCCGGAGCGCCTCGTACACGTACTCATCGTTCTCGAAGGTCGTGACGACGAGGATCTTCGGCGGCGCGTCGACCGTTCGCAGCACCGCGCGCGTGGCCTCGATTCCGTCGAGCAGCGGCATCCGCACGTCCATGGCGACCACGTCGGGCCGCAGCTGACGCACCAGCGGAATCACCGCCGCCCCGTCGGCGGCCTCCCCGACCACCTCGATGTCGGGCTGCGCCTCCAACACGGCCCGCAGACCGGCGCGTACGAGGGGTTCGTCGTCGACGAGGAGAACGGTGACCGGCATCCCGTCAGCCTAGATCAACTCAACGGCAGCTCAACATGTACCTGCCAGTCGCCTTCGGCGGGACCGGTCCGCGCGTGTCCGCCCAGCAGGGCCGCGCGCTCGCGGATGCCGCGCAGGCCGCTGCCTCTGCCGGGCCCGGGTATGCCGTCGGTCAGCGGATTGCGGATCTCCAGGGTGAGGGTGCCGTCCGCGACGGCGACGCGGACGCGGGCCGGGACGGAGCCCGCGTGCCGCAGCACATTGGTCAGCGACTCCTGGAGGATGCGATAGCCCTCCCGGGAGACCGGCCCGGGCACGGTGTCCAACGGCCCGGTCATTTCGACGTCGACCTTCGTGCCGGAGGCCCGCGCGGACTCCAGCAGGCGGCCGGCGTCCGTGAGCGTCGGTCGGCTGCTGACCGGCCGCTCGGACTCGCGCAGGACACCCAGGACGCGCTCCAGGTCCTCCAGGGCGGCCCGCCCGGTCTCCTCGATGGCACTCAGGGCGCGGTCGGTGAAGGCGGGATCACCGGCCGCGCGGGCGGCGCCCGCCTGGATGACGGCCACGGTCAGGGCGTGGCCGATGGAGTCATGGAGCTCGCGGGCGATACGGGTGCGCTCCAGGAGCTGCTCGGTGCGCTCCTCCAGGGCGGCGAGGCGCTCGGCCGGGGAGGGGCCCAGGAGGCGGAGGGCGAGTGCGGTGACGAGATGGCCCGCGGCGAGGACGCTCACCCCCAGAGCGGCCAGCGGCAACGGCACGAGCAGGACGTGCCACCAGTGGTGCCCGTCGAGGAGGAGCGGCCCGCCCTCCTCGAAGTCACGGCCGAACGGGGCCGCCACCAGGTCCACCGTGGCGAAGATCAGTTGGGCGCTGCACGTCATGGTCGCGTAGCCCAGCAGCAGCCGCGCCTCCAGCCATACGACGAGCCGTCCACGGTCGCCCCAGGAGGCGGACGGCGCGACGACGACGCCGGTGCTCCCGCTGTCGTGCCGGTGACCCGTCAGCAGCAGCCTGGCCTGCAACCCCTCCACGGTGCGCATCGCCGGGACCAGCCCGGCCGGGGCGAGGACCGCGGCCGCGATCAACCAGATCCACCACTCTTCCCGCACGAACAGCAGCAGGCTCGGCGCCACGATGGCGATGAACAGATGCAGCCACCGTGTGTACGTCACCGCCCGGCCGAACGGGCGCAGCAAGCGGACCATTTCGCCATCGTGCCAGCCGCCACTGACAACGAGCCTCCCCCGCACGGGGGAGACGATCTCCACCGGCGGGGGACGGCCCGACCCACTTCTGACGGCCAGGCTGAATGCCATGACCAGCATCGAAGTCCAAGCCCTCACCAAGGAGTACGGCACCCGGCGAGCCGTGGACGACCTCACCTTCACCGTCCTCCCCGGCCGCGTCACCGGCTTCCTCGGGCCCAACGGCGCCGGGAAGTCCACCACCATGCGGCTCGTGCTCGGCCTCGACCGGCCGACGTCCGGAACGGCGACCATCGGCGGTCGCGCGTACGCCACCCTCCGCGAACCCCTGCGTCACGTGGGCGCGTTGCTCGACGCCCAGGCCGCGCACGGCTCCCGCACCGCCCGCGACCACCTGCGCGTCCTCGCCGTCAGCAACCGCATCGCCGTCCGCCGGGTCGACGAGGTGCTGGAGGAGACCGGGCTCGCGTCGGTCGCCCGCCGCAGGGTGAAGACGTACTCCCTGGGGATGCGCCAGCGGCTCGGCATCGCTGCGGCCCTCCTCGGCGACCCCGAGGTCGTCCTGCTCGACGAGCCGTCCAACGGCCTCGACCCCGAGGGCATCATCTGGATCCGTGAGTTGCTGCGCCGCCTCGCGGGAGAGGGGCGCGCGGTCCTGGTCTCCAGCCACCTCATGAACGAGACGGCGTCCTTCGCCGACCACCTGGTGGTCCTCGGCCGGGGCCGCCTGCTGGCCGACACCCCGATGCGCGACTTCATCCACGCACGCGTGGAGCCCCGCGTCCGCGTCCGCACCACGGACGCCACCGCGTTCGGGGCCGCCCTCGCCCGCCATGGTCACGACGCCGTCGAGCACGAGGACGGGCACTGGACCGTGCGCCACGCACGCGTGGACGACATCGGCCGCCTCGCCTCGCAGGCAGGCGTTCCCATCCTCGAACTCACCGCGGAGGAAGCCACGTTGGAGCAGGCATACCTCGACCTGACCGCGACCGAGGCCGAGTTCACCGCACAGCCCCAGGAGGCCTGAACCATGGCATTCGCACCCGTGCTCCACGCGGAGTGGCTCAAGATCCGTACGCTCCGCTCGCTGCCGGGAGCGCTGCTCGCGCTGTTCGCCGTGACCACCGCGTTCTCCGCGCTGGCGGGCACCGACGGCAGCTCCGACCCCGAGTTCGACCCGCTCTTCACCGCGCTGTCCGGCGTTCTGCCCGGCCAGATCGCGGCCATCTCGTTCGGCGCGACGGCCGTGTCGTCGGAGTACCACGGGGGTGCGCTCCGGCTGACGTTCGCCGCGGTGCCGCGGCGCGGACGGTGGTTCGCCGCGAAGATGACGGCCATCGCCGTACCGGCGCTGCTCGTCGGCCTCGTCACCGCCTGCACGGCCAACCTCGTGGCACGCGCGGGACTCGGCTCGGCGGCCGGCGAGGTCACGACGGGCGAGCAGGTGCGCGGGGTCCTGGGCTGCGGGATCTACCTCATGCTCATGGCCCTGTTCGCGGCGGGACTCACCGCGGTGCTCCGCAGCGGAGTGGCCACGCTGTCCCTCCTGATCCCGTTCATCCTCGTGGTGTCCTTCGTCATCGGCGACGCCGCGGGCACCGTGGCCGACTTCCTGCCCGACAAGGCCGGTCAGATCGCGCTGCACCAGACGTACGACGGCACCCTCGGACCCTGGTCCGGCCTGGCCGTCACCGCGCTCTGGACGGCGGCTGCGCTGCTGGGCGGGGCGTGGAGCGTGCGGCGGCGGGATGCCTGACGGCACGCCAATTGTCAGTGGGGCCGGGTTTACTGGAACGCATGAACATCGCACGGCACATCGCTCTCCTCGACGAGTTGTGCTTCCGCCCGTTCGCGGCGGAATACACCTCGTCGGACGGAGAGATGAGCGGCCCCGGCTACCACATCGTGGTGTTAGAGAGCAGCCACGGCGACTGTGGGACGCGTGCGGCGACGGTGGAGCAGTACGAGAAGTACCGCGACGCCCTGGACGAGCAGTTCGCGTTCCGCTGGAGGGAGACGGGTCCCTACAACCTCCAGACAGTATCGCTGCGCACCGCACAGGAGGAGATACCCGAGCCCTGGGCCTCGCTCAGCGCCCGCGCCCGCGTGGCCTGCGTCTGGGAAGCGGAAGGGACGGGCCGGTGGGTCGCGGTCGTTGTCGCCGACCGCGACGAGGCCGACGACGTGAAGCTGCTCGGTGTCGTCACGGAGATCGACCCGCCGTGACCCGTCAGGCCTCGGCCGCCGTCCGCAACCGCCCGAACTCCTCCGCCATCGTCGCCGCCGTCCAATGCGCGTTGAGCCCGCTCGGATTCGGCAACACCCACACGCGCGTGTCCCCGATCGTCCGCTCCTGCGGCCCCACCCGGGCCTTGCGGTCGTCGAACGCCGCCCGATAGGCGGTGACCCCGACGACGGCCAGCCAACGCGGCCGCAGCCGGGCCACCTTCGTCGTCAGCAGCCGCCCGCCCTCGCGGTACTCCTCGGCACTCAGCTCGTCGGCACGTGCGGTCGCCCGCGCCACGACGTTCGTGATGCCCAGGCCGTACGACAGCAACTCGTCCTGCTCCGAAGGCTCCAAGAGCCTCGGGGTGAAGCCGGACAGGTGCAGGACCGGCCAGAAGCGGTTGCCGGGGCGGGCGAAGTGATGGCCGGTCGCGGCCGTCATCAGACCGGGATTGATGCCGCAGAACAGCACATGGAGACCGTCCGCGACGACGTCCGGCACCAGACGGTCGCGGGCGGCCTCCAACTGCTCGGCGGTGAAGCGCGCCATGCCGTGCGGCGCGCTAGAGGATGGCCCCCGGCGTGTAACCGGCGGCCTCCGGGCGCTGCTTCACGATCTCCTCGACCCGGCCCACGACGACGCCGACCTGGTCGGCCGCGGCGCCCGTGAAGGACAGCTTGTCGGCCATCAGAGCATCCAGCTGGGCCCGGTCGAGCGGGATGCGCCCGTCGGCGGCCAGCTTGTCGAGCAGCTCGTTGCGCTCGGCGCCCTGCTCGCGCATCGCCAGCGCGGAGGCGACGGCGTTCTCCTTGATCGCTTCGTGCGCGACCTCACGGCCCACGCCCGCGCGCACCGCGCCCATCAGCACCTTGGTGGTGGCGAGGAAGGGGAGGTAGCGGTCCAGCTCACGCGCCACGACCGCCGGGAACGCGCCGAACTCGTCCAGCACCGTCAGGAACGTCTCCAGCAGGCCGTCCAGCGCGAAGAACGCGTCCGGCAGCGCGACCCGGCGCACCACCGAGCAGGACACGTCGCCCTCGTTCCACTGGTCGCCCGCCAGCTCGCCGGTCATCGAGGCGTAGCCCCGCAGGATGACCATCAGGCCGTTGACGCGCTCGCAGGAGCGGGTGTTCATCTTGTGCGGCATCGCGGAGGAGCCGACCTGGCCCGGCTTGAACCCCTCGGTCACCAGCTCGTGCCCGGCCATCAGCCGGATCGTCTTGGCCAGCGAGGACGGCGCGGCGGCCAGCTGCACCAGCGCGGTGACGACCTCGTAGTCCAGCGAGCGCGGGTAGACCTGGCCGACCGAGGTGAACGCCTGCGAGAAGCCGAGGTGCCCGGCGATCCGGTCCTCCAGGTCCGCCAGCTTCGACGCGTCCCCGCCGAGCAGGTCGAGCATGTCCTGTGCCGTGCCGACCGGGCCCTTGATGCCGCGCAGCGGGTAGCGGCCCAGCAGCTCCTCGACCCGGCCGTAGGCGACGAGCAGTTCGTCGGCGCCGGTCGCGAAACGCTTGCCCAGGGTCGTGGCCTGCGCGGCGACGTTGTGGGAGCGGCCGGCCATGACCAGCTCGCCGTACTCGCCGGCCAGCTTGCCCAGACGGGCCAGCACGGCCACCGTACGGTCGCGGATCAGCTCCAGCGAGAGCCGGATCTGGAGCTGCTCGACGTTCTCCGTGAGGTCGCGGGAGGTCATGCCCTTGTGCACGTGCTCGTGCCCGGCGAGGTCGTTGAACTCCTCGATCCGCGCCTTCACATCGTGCCGCGTGACCTTCTCGCGCTCCGCGATGGAGGCCAGGTCGACGGTGTCCAGGACGCGCTCGTAGTCGGCGAGCGCCTCCTCCGGCACCTCGATGCCGAGGTCCTTCTGGGCCCGCAGCACGGCGAGCCAGAGCTGCCGCTCCAACTTCACCTTCTGCTCGGGGGACCAGAGCGTGGCGAGCTCGGTGGAGGCGTAGCGTCCGGCGAGGACGTTCGGGATGCGGGGCTTGGCGGGCGCAGAAGTCACGTGTATGGAGTTTACCCGGCGTCCAGCCGGCCCCCGGTCGCCCATGCGGTCCGGAGCAGCCCAGGTCAGGGGGCGCTCAGGATCGGCTTCTCGTCAGGATTCGGGCCCGTGACGCCGGTGTCGGCGGGCGATCGGGTGAATTCCCCGGCCGTCGACGCGTCCTGGCTTCCTCCGACCTCCATATTTCGTTCATAGTCTGGACGTCGTGGCGAGTGTGAACGTGAGGCATCACGGCTCCTGCGACGACCTCGCGAATCCTGGCAATCGGCACGATCGAGTCAATGACCGACGCCGGTTTCCCCATTCCGCCCGAGAGAAAGACAACGAGAATGCGACAAGCCCTGACCAGGGGATTGATCGTGGCCGCCGCCACGACAAGCGCCCTTTCTCTGTACGGCACGTGTGCGACCGCGGCCCCGCATATGCAGGGGACCGTGGTGAACTCCGCCGCTGCCCTGCCGGGCCGTACGGATCCATGGGGCTCGGACGGGCTGGACGAGCTGGATGAGAAGCTCCAGAAGATGCACGACAACTTCGGCGAGATGCAGAACAGATTCGACAAGTTGAACGACAAGTTCAGCGGGTGGAATGTGTCGGAGCCCGATTCTGGAAACAGCACCTCTGGATGGGGCGACACCGGCTACGGCTCTGAGAAGCCGAGCGGCTATGGCTATGGCACCGAGCAGCCGAAGGACGACGGCTACGGTTCCGAGAAGCCGAAGGATCAGGGCTACGGCCACGAGAAGTCGAATGACCATGGCTACGGTCAGGAAAAGCCGAAGGATCACGGCTACGGCTATGGCGACGAGAAGCCGAAGGACCATGGCTACGGCTACGGCGAGGAAAAGCCGAAGGACCATGGCTACGGCTACGGTGACGAGAAGCCGAAGGATCACGGCTACGGCTACGGCGAGGAAAAGCCGAAGGACCACGGCTACGGCTACGGCGACGACAAGCCGAGCTACGGCTACGGCGAGGAGCCGGACGGCTATGGGTACGGGTACGGCGAGGAGGAGCACGAACCCTCATCTCCGCCCAGCAAGCCCGAGCCCACGCCCCCTCCGTCCAAGACGCCGCCGGCGAAGCCGGAGCACCCCCACATGCCCGAGACCGGCACTGAGAGCGTCATCGGAGGCATCGCCGCCAGTGGGGCGCTGCTGATCGCCGGAACCGTCATGTACCGGCGCAGCCGGGCCGCGTCCCGTCGGTGAACGCACAGGGTGCCGGGCCACGGTCCGGCACCCTGCTGTCTCCGCCCTCGCCGTGGGTCTAGGCCCCCGGCCCCTCGTACGGAAGCAGCTCCGGCCGCTTCGCCGGTAGCCCGTCGCCGGACGACCGGCCCGTCAGCCGCCGCCCGATCCACGGCAGCAGGTACTGCCGGGCGAACCGGGCGTCCGCGACCCGCCGTGCGGCCCACCCCGGCGGCAGGGTGGCCGGCATCGGGGTGCGCCACTCGGTGTCCTCGGGGTCGTAGCCGAGCGTCTGCCACACCGCCTCCGCGACCCGGCGATGACCCTCGGCCGTCAGGTGCAGCCGGTCCACGTCCCACAGGCGGGGGTCGCTGAGCGACGGCGCGCCGTAAAGGTCGACGACGATCGCGCCGTGTCGAGCGGCCAGCTCCTCGACGCAGACGAACAACTCCTCCATGCGGGGCCGGAAGCGCTCCAGGACCGGCCCCTGCCGTCCCGGGCTGCGCATCAGCACCAGCTGCCGGCACGCCGGGGCGAGCTTTTCCACGGCCTCCTCAAGGAGTCCGCGCACCCGCCCCATGTCGCACTTGGGCCGCAGGGTGTCGTTGAGCCCGCCGACCAGCGTGATCACATCGGCGCCCATGGCTGCCGCCACGTCGACCTGCTCGTCGACGATCTGCCTGATCAGCTTCCCGCGCACCGCGAGGTTGGCGTACCGGAAGCCGGGAGCGTGGGCGGCCATCCGCCCGGCGAGGAGGTCGGCCCAGCCCCGGTAGGAACCGTCCGGGAGCAGGTCCGACATGCCCTCGGTGAAGGAGTCGCCGACCGCGACCAGGCTGCTGTATGTGGGGTTCGTCTGCATGGCGACAGAAATGGTAGCCCGAGCACCATACCCATCGGTCGGTCGCCCCGGTCGCCCCGGTCGCCATCGGGATCCGGCTGCCGGGCCGGGCCTCCGGCTGCCCCGCCGTCAGGCCCGCTGTCCGAACAGCTCCCGCAGCACGTCCTCCATTGTCACCAGCCCCGCCAGTCGCCCGTCGCCGCCCAGTACGGCCGCCAGGTGCGTGCGGCTGCCACGCATGGCCGTGAGGACGTCGTCCAGCGGCGTGCTCTCCCGGACGCTTGCGATGGGCCGCATGTCGCGCACCTCGAACGGCACGTCCCGCGGGGAGGCGTCCAGGGCGTCCTTCACATGCAGGTAGCCGACGATGCGGCGGCCCGAGTCGACGACCGGGAAGCGGGAGAAGCCCGACTCGGCCGACAGGCCCTCCAGCTCCTCCGGCGTGACGCCCACGCGCGCGTAGACGACGCGTTCCAGCGGGAGCACCACGTCACGGACGGGCCGGCGGCCCAGTTCCAGGGCGTCGTGCAGCCGCTCCCGCGCGCGTTCGTCGATGAGGCCGGCCTCGCCGGAGTCACGCACGAGGCGTGCCAGCTCGGCGTCCGAGAAGGTCGCCGTGACCTCGTCCTTGGTCTCGACGCGCAGCAGCTTCAGCAGCGCGTTGGCGAAGGCGTTGATCGTGAAGATCACCGGCCGTAGCGCCCGGGACAGCGTGACCAGCGGCGGACCGAGCATCAGGGCGCTGCGCACCGGCTCGGCCAGCGCGATGTTCTTCGGCACCATCTCGCCGAGCAGCATGTGCAGATAGGTGGCCAGCGTCAGCGCGATCACGAAGGAGACCACGTGTCCGGCGCTCTCCGGCACGCCCACCGCGTGGAACACCGGCTCCAGCAGATGCTCGATGGCGGGTTCCGCGACCACGCCGAGCACCAGCGTGCACAGCGTGATGCCGAGCTGCGCGGCCGCCATCAGCGCGGACACGTGCTGGAGACCCCACAGCACGCTCTTGGCGCGCCGGTCGCCCTGGTCGGCGTACGGCTCGATCTGCGAGCGCCGTACGGAGATCAGCGCGAACTCGGCGCCGACGAAGAAGGCGTTGACGACCAGCGTCAGGAAGCCGATGAACAGCTGTACGGCGGTCATCGCCCGGTCTCCTTCTCGTTCTTCTCGTTCTTGTCGTGCTTCTCGGTCTCCGTCGCGTCGTCGAGTGGCGCGTGCAGCAGGACCCGGG
Organism: Streptomyces viridochromogenes; assembly: GCF_001270495.1. GTDB lineage: Bacteria > Actinomycetota > Actinomycetes > Streptomycetales > Streptomycetaceae > Streptomyces > Streptomyces viridochromogenes_A. The sequence goes on along the minus strand of NZ_LGUR01000218.1, from coordinate 25,642 downwards.
CGGCCCTGCGGCCCGTGGCGTCCACCACGTCGAGCCGCCAGCCGGCGACCTCGACGCGGTCACCGACGGCGGGGATACGGCCGAGCTCCGCCGCGACGAGACCGGCCAGGGTCTCGTAGGGCCCCTCGGGTGCCCGCAGATCCACGCGCGCGAGCTGGTCCACGCGCGCGGAGCCGTCGGCCGAGTACAGCGTCCGGCCCTCGTCGTCACTGCCCGCCTGGGCGAGGTCGGGCGTCTCGTGCGGGTCGTGCTCGTCCCGTACCTCGCCGACGACCTCCTCGACGATGTCCTCCAGCGTCGCCACCCCGGCCGTGCCGCCGTACTCGTCGATGATCACGGCCATGGTGCGCTTGCCGGAGAGCCGGTCGAGGAGCCGGTCGACGGTGAGCGTCTCGGGGACGAGGAGCGGCTCGCGCATCAGTTCGGCGACCGAGACGCGGGGCCGGAGGCCGGCGGGCACCGCCAGGATGTCCTTGATGTGCGCGGTGCCCACGACCGAGTCGAGGCTCCCGCGGTAGACGGGGAACCGGGACAGCCCGGTCGCCCGGGTCGCGTTCGCCACGTCCTCGCAGGTCGCCTGGGCCTCCAGGGCGATGACCTGGACCCGCGGGGTCATGACGTTCTCCGCGGTCAGATCGGCCAGGTTCAGGGTCCGTACGAAGAGCTCGGCGGTGTCCGCCTCCAGGGCGCCCTCCCGGGCGGAGTGCCGGGCGAGGGCGGCCAGCTCCTGGGGGCCGCGCGCGGCGGCCAGCTCCTCGGTGGGTTCCACCCCGAAGCGGCGCACGACGCGGTTCGCCGTGTTGTTGAGGTGGGTGATGAAGGGGCGGAAGACCGCGCTGAACCAGCGCTGCGCGTTCCCGACCGTCTTCGCCACGGCCAGGGGTGAGGAGATCGCCCAGTTCTTGGGCACCAGCTCGCCGACGACCATCAGGACGATGGTCGACAGGGCCGTACCGATCACGAGCGCGATCGAACCGGACGCCGAGCTGGAGATGCCGAGCGACTCCAGCGGGCCGGCGATCATCTTGGCGATCGACGGCTCGGCGAGCATGCCGACGACCAGGTTGGTGACGGTGATGCCGAGCTGCGCGCCGGAGAGCTGGAACGTCAGATTCCGTACGGCCTTCAGGGCGCCCGAGGCGCCCCGCTCACCGCGCTCGACGGCCCGCTCCAGCTCGCTGCGCTCGACCGTGGTCAGTGAGAACTCGGCCGCGACGAAGGCACCGCAGGCGAGCGAGAGCAGGATCGCCACCAGCAGGAGGATCACTTCGGTCATCGGGTCACCTCCGTCCCATCGTCGGACAGGGTGGGGTGGATCGCGCGATGTCGGGTACTGGGAGGCTCGCCCATGGGCGGACGCTCACACCTTTCAGGGGAGGACCGAAGTGGTCCACCAATAGTAAAGGGTGGGCAAAGGACCTCGTCCCGACGATCGGGGTCGGTCGTCCCGACGTTGTAGCCGGTCGTCCCGACGGTCGGGCCCGGCTCAGTCGGTCAGGTGCTTCACCCACCGCCGCCACTGTTCCTCGGGCGTGTACCCGGCCGCACGCCAGGCATGGTGCGCGGTCTCGTTGCGCTGGAGCACCATCGCGTCACCGCGGCGCCCGCCGAGCCGTACGAACCTCTCCTCCGCGGCGGTCAGCAGCGCCGAGCCGATGCCCCGGCGGCGGTGCTCCGGATGCACCGCCAGCCGGTACAGATGGCAGCGCCAGCCGTCGAAGCCCGCGATCACCGTGCCGACCAGTTCGCCGCCCAGCTCCGCCAGGATCAGCGCCTCGGGATCGCGGGCGACCAGCCGCTCCACGCCGTCCCGGTCGTCGCTGATGCTCGTGCCCTCGGCGGCCGTCTTCCAGAAGGCCAGCACGGTGTCGAGGTCGGCGGCCGTCGCGGCCCGTATCCGCGGATCAGTCATGCCGCGATCCCATCACGGGCGAGCGAACGGGACGCGGCATTCCAGTATCCGGACGGCTACTCGCCGCGCAGCCGCGCCATCACCGGGGCGAACGCCTCCATGTACGGCTCCAGGACGGTCAGATACGAGAAGCCGTACCGCTCGCGCAGCGCCAGCACTTGGGCGGTGATGTCCTCCCGGGGGCCGATCAGGCTGATGGGCAGCTCCAGGATCTGGTCCACGGTGAGCTGCGGAAGGTGTTCCAGGAAGGGCTGGACGGCGGCCTCGCGATCGTCGGTCTCGATCACCATCTGGAGGAGCAGGTTCAATTCCGCCTGCTCCTTGCGGCCCTCCGCCAGTCCCACGTATCTGGCGACACGTTCGTCGAGTTCCTCGGCGGTGAGCGGCTCCAGTTGTCCCGTCCTGCTCCCAGGAGTCGAGCGCGCGCCCGTGAAGGCCGCGATGTCGGCATGCTCGGCGGTCAGGCGCAGCATCCGGTCGCCGTTTCCACCGATGAGCAGCGGCACACGCGGTTTCTGCACCGGCTGCGGCTGGTGTTCCTCGAAGGCGAGCAGCCGCTCCAACTCGTCTACCGTGCGCCGCAGATGATCCACGCGCTCACCCGGTGATCCCCACGGCAGCCCCGCCGTGTCGTGCTCGGCCTTCACATAGCCGGTGCCGAGGCCGAGTTCGAGCCGTCCGCCCGTGAGGGCGTCGGTGGTCGCGACCTCGCGGGCGAGCAACGCCGGGTTCCAGAAGCCCGCGTTGAGTACGAAGGTGCCCAGCCGCGGCCGCTCCGTCGCCTCGGCCGCCGCGACGAGGGCCGGGAACGGCGCGGGCATGCCCAGATGGTCGGGGACCAGGATCACGTCGTAGCCGAGTTCCTCGGCCCGGCGGCACTTGGCCCGCCACTCGTCGGCCGGGGCGGAGGTCATCAGGTTGACGCCGAAACGGAACGGACGCGGGCTCTGCGCTTGCGACACGAACTCTCCTCATCTGCAAGGGACTTGAGCACTTGCCGCGATTCCATCACTTTCCTCACTCGTGCGCGATGGCCGCCAGCACATTCATGCGCGAGGCACGCAGCGCGGGCAGCAGCGCCGCCACCACGCCCACCACCGCCGAGCCGATCACCACCGCCACGATGGTGCCCCAGGGGATCGCGAGCGCCGTCATGCCCTGCAACGCCAGCACCTGCTGGGTGCACACGCCCCACACCAGCCCCAGCGCGAGCCCCAGGACCGCGCCGAACACGGCGATCACCACCGACTCCAGCCGGATCATCCGGCGCAGCTGCCGCCGGGCGAGCCCGATGGCCCGCAGCAGCCCGATCTCCCGGGTGCGCTCGACGACCGACAGGGCGAGGGTGTTCACCACACCGAGCACCGCGATGATGATCGCGAGGCCGAGCAGGGCGTACACGAGGTAGAGCAGCACGGCGATCTGGTTGTGCACCAGCTCCTTGTAGTCGGCGATGTCCCGGACCTGCACCTGGGGATACGGGTCGAGCGTCTTCTCCAGACCGGCCCGCAAGGCGTCGGCGCTGGTGCCGGAGGCGGCGTTGACGTACACGGCCGCGTCCTGCCCGCCCGGCGCGTACTTCTCCAGCGTGCCGAGCCCGAAGTAGATCCCGCCCTGGCTGCCGAACCCGTCGGCGGACTCCTGGTCGGTGAGGGCGCCCACCGTCAGCTCGGCCCGCCGGTCGCCCTGGAACTCGACGGGGACGGTGCTGCCGAGGCGTACGCCGTGGTCCTCGGCGAAGTCCTTGTCCATGGCGAGGCGCCCGTCCGCGAGCGCCTCGCCGGAGTCGCCCTGCGCGTATGTGATGTTGGCGACCTCGTCGAGCTCGGGTTCATAGGCCGCGGCGGTTGTCTTCACGCGGTCGCCGTCCGGGAGGCGCACCGCGATCGTCGTGAACTGCGAGCGTACGACCAGCCCCACGCCCTCGGTGTCGCGGATCCGGTCGGTGATCTCCCGCGGGAAGGGCACGAAGTTGCCGTTCTGTACGACGAAGTCGGCGCCCAACGTCTTGTCGATCTGTTGGTCGAACGACTTGGTCATCGAGGCGCTGGCCACCGACATCCCGCCGACCAGCGCGAGCCCCACCATCAGGGCGGCGGCCGTGGCCCCGGTCCGGCGCGGATTGCGCAGGGCGTTGCGCTGGCTCATCCGGCCGACCGAGCCGAACAGCGCGGGGAAGGCCCCGCCGAGGACCCGGATCACGGGCCGTACGAGCAGCGGTCCCGCGATCACGGTCGCGACGAGGGTCAGGATGACGCCGAGGCCCAGCAGGGACGCCGCCGTGGACGTCTTCGACGACACGGCACAGCCCACGAGCGCCGCCGCACCGGCCGCCCCGACCACGGAGCCGACGACCGCGCGCAGCCGCAGCGGCCGTCCGATGTCGGCGATCTCGGCGTCCGACAGGGCCGCCATCGGCGAGACCCCCGCCGCACGCCGGGCCGGGAGGTACGCCGCGACGAAGGTGACGCCGAGGCCGACGACGTACGCGGTCACCGGCGTCCCCCAGCCGATGACCATCTCGGTCGCCCTGATGTTCATGCCCATCAGACCCATCAGCTCGATGAGCCCGACGGCCAGCCCGATGCCGGCCGCGAGTCCCAGCGTCGAGCCGACCAGGCCGAGCAGCAGCGCCTCGGTGAGGACCGAGCGCCGCACCTGGCGCCGGTCGGCGCCGAGCGCCCGCAACAGGCCCAGTTCGCGGGTGCGCTGGGCGATCAGCATCGAGAAGGTGTTGACGATCAGGAAGACGCCGACGAGTACGGCGATCCCGGCGAAGCCGAGCATCACGTATTTGATGATGTCGAGGAACCCGCCCAGTTGCTCGACGTCCGACTCGGCCTGCTCGTCGGCGGTGCGCAGCTCGTAGGGGTCGTTGGGGGTGACGGTGTCAGGGTCCGGGTCGGCGCCGAGGGCGTCGGCCACGCGCCGCTTGAGTTCCGCGTCGCTGACGCCGTCGGCCGCGTCGAGCGAGACGGAGGTGGCCGCCTTCGGGTCGCCCAGCAGCTTCGTCCGCGCCGCCTCGGTGTCGAAGAAGACCAGCGCGGCACCGGGGTTGGTGGTCGTGAAGGTGACGATGCCGACGACCTCGACCGGGAAGGACCCTTCCTGCCCGATGACCGTGAGCCGGTCGCCGATCCGTACGTCCTTGCTGTCGGCGGTGTCCGCGTCGATCAGCACCTGCGCGTCGCCCTCGGGGGCGTGACCGGAGGTGAGCTCCACGGGGCTGCGCTCGGTCGGGTTCCAGGCGGTGCCGATCGTCGGGGCGCCCGTGGTCGGGCCCACCGACTCGCGGTCCTCGTCGGCGACGGTGAGGCCCTCGACGTCCACTTCCGCGCGTGCCGCGGCGACCCCGTCGACCTGGGCAAGACGGTCGGCGAGCGAGGCCGGCAAGGTCAGGGTCTGGCCCGAGGGGATCGTCTCGTCGAGGGTCTCCTTCGGGGTGACGGTGACGTCGGCGGCGGTGGAGGCGAAGAGCCGGTCGAAGGTACGGCTGACGGTGTCCGAGAAGATCAGGCTGCCCGCGACGAACGCCACGGAGAGGATCACCGCCAGGGCGGACAGCAGCAGCCGCCCCTTGTGCGCGAGGAAGCTCCTGAGCGTCGCCTTGAGCACCGGTCAGCCCTTCTCGGGCGGCTGTGGGGGAGCGGCCTGGTCGCTGCCGACGGGGTTCCCGCCGGCGAACAGGCGCATTCGTTCCAGTACGGCCTCCGCCGTCGGGCGCTCCATCTCGTCCACGATCCGTCCGTCGCCCAGGAACAGCACCAGGTCGGAGTGGGCGGCGGCGCCCGGGTCGTGGGTGACCATCACGACGGTCTGCCCCAGTTGGTCGACAGCGTCGCGCAGGAAGCCGAGGACCTCCAGACCGGCCCGTGAGTCGAGGTTGCCGGTCGGCTCGTCCGCGAAGATCAGCTCGGGCCGGGAGGCCAGCGCGCGGGCGCAGGCGACGCGCTGCTGCTGGCCACCGGAGAGCTGGGAGGGCCGGTGCCGCAGCCGGTCGCGCAGCCCCAGCGTGTCGATGACCTGGTCCAGCCACTTCTCGTCGGGCTTCTTGCCCGCGATGTCCATGGGCAGGGTGATGTTCTCGGCGGCGTTCAGGGTGGGAATGAGGTTGAACGACTGGAACATGAAGCCGATCCGGTCCCGCCGCAACCGGGTCAGCTCGCGGTCCTTCAGCCCGGTGATCTCGCTGTCACCCAGCCACACCTGTCCCGCCGAGACGTTGTCGAGGCCCGCCAGGCAGTGCATCAGCGTGGACTTCCCCGAACCCGACGGCCCCATGACCGCCGTGAAGCGGCCGCGCGCGATGTCCACGTCCACCGAGTCGAGGGCGAGCACCGTCGTCTCGCCCGAGCCGTACGCCTTGGTCAGACCGCGGGCGCGGGCCGCGATCCCGTCGGCCGACGCGGGGCCCGGGGCGTACTGGGCAGCTGCTGTGGACAAGACCGCCTCCTCATGGACGGGGACGGAACGACCCGCCGTCACGGCCGAGCGTAATGTGATCCACCACACACCTGAAATCCCCCCAAGGTCCCGGTCGGTCTCCGCCCCAGGTCGGGTCCCTGATGTCGATGTAAGGGGCACGTTTCCCCTCCGGGTGGCCGGGGTGACCTCTTGCCGGTGCTAGCGTCCGAGCGCTAGCTTGGGAGTATGGCGAAGACCCAGCTGAACGTGAGAGTGGACGAGGGCACCGCCCGCGCGGCACGCGAACGTGCCCTGGCCCGTGGCATGAGCGTCAACCGCTACATCGAAGAGCTGGTCAGAAAGGACACCGGGGAGGTCGGGCACACGTTCGTGGACGCCGCCGCCGACTTCATGAAGCAGTACGAGTCCGTCTTCGCCGAGGAGTTCGGCGCGGAGCACGAAGGTCGTCGCTGATCCGTTGAGCAATCTGAACATCGACCTCGCCTGGCTGCTGATGCTCGCCGAGAAGAGGACACCGGGGGACCCCCAGGTCACCGACTGGGGCGCTCTCGTCGCCGCCGTCGCCCGCCATCAGGCGGAGATATTCGACATCCCCGTCTACGACAGTCCGCAGGCCCGCGCCGCGGCGCTGCTCCAACTGCTCATCCACGTCCCGGCCCTGGAGCGCTCCAACGCGCTGTTCGCCTCCGCGGTGGCCTACGCCTATCTGGTCGCCAGCGGCCTCAAGGTCGTCACCTCACCCGAGCAGGTGCGCGATCTGGCGCGCCTGGTCAAGAGCGGTGAGGCCTCGGTCGAGGACATCGCGCGCGAACTGCGCCAGTGGAGTCTGTGAAGCGGAGTCCGTGAAGCCGCGTCCGTGCGGCGGAGTACGTGATCAGACGGGCCGCTCCTCCGTCGGCCGCCACGCCGTGCCCAGCACGCAGTACGACGAGGGGAGCACCGGCCCGTTCTCCGGCATCATCACCCGTCGGCACGGGCCGAGTTCGAACCCTGCCTCGCGCAGCGCCGCGACCGGGTCACGGGAGACATGGCAGCCGCCGCTCACCAGCGGCCACACCGTCCGGTCCAGCGCACGCTGGGTGAGGAGCATCGCGCGCCCGCCGCCCCGGCCGTGCTCGAAGAACCGCACCGCACCACCCGGTCGCAGCACGCGCCGTACCTCGCCGAGCGCCCGCGGCACGTCCCGCACGCTGCACAGCACCAGCGAGAGCACCACCGCGTCGAAGGCCTCGCTCTTGACCGGCAGCGCCTCCGCCGTGCCCGGTACGACGTCCACCGGAACCTCGGCGCGCAGCGCGGACTCCACCGCCAACCGCCGTAGCAGGCGCTCCGGTTCGATGGCGACGACCTCCGAGACCGCGCTCGGGTAGTGGGTGAAGTTCAGACCGTTGCCGGCGCCGATCTCGATCACCCGGCCCGACAGCCCGGACAGCAGCCGGTCGCGGATGCCGCCCATGCCCATCCGGGTCTCGGCGTTGACGCTCATCCGGGCGTAGAAACGGGCGAACAGCGGGTGGTGCACGGGACCCCGTGACACCTTGCCGGAGCCGGCGGACCGTAGGGCCATGGGGACCTCCCGGGTGGGACGGGACTCACCCTGATTGTCCCCCGTACGGGGCCGACGCACCCCCCGCCGCCGCGGTGGCCGTCGTTCCTGGTCGTTCCGTGTCCTTCCTGCTGCTTCCCGGCCAGGTCAGCCGATGAAGTCCCGGACCTGCTCGTACACGCCGTGGTCGTTGTTCATGTCGGTGTGCGAGACGCAGCCGACCTCGACATTGGTGGCGCCGCTCAGGATCGCGGTGGTGTCGGGCGTGAGCGCGTCGTCGCAGTTCGACCAGTAGCTGGCGTACGACACACCGCCCGGGGTCTCGTCGCCGGAGTTCAGGGAGCTGAGGAACGAGCTGCCGGTGTTCATCTCCGCGCAGGAGGTGTACAGCCACGCACACCACGAGGCGGTGGAGGTGCCGTGGTTCACGCCGGCCGTGGAGACGAAGTCGTCGACATACGACGTCCCGCCGAGGTTCTTGAGGTAGTAGCGGGAGCTGAGCGCGCCCATGGAGTGGACGACCAGGTCGACCTTCGAGGCGCCCGTCCGGGCGAGCACGTTTCTGATCTCGGTCGCGAGCTGCCGGGCGGTGGTGGCGTTCGACTGGCCCCAGTCGTAGGACCAGGCGTCCAGCTCGGCGGCGGTGTAGCCGTCGGCCTCGAAGTAGCCGGCCCAGTCGTCCCAGCTGCTCGCCGAGCTGCTCAGGCCGTGGACGAAGACGACGGGGTTGTGGGTCGCGGCATGCGCGGGGGTGGGGGAGAGGGACAGTGACAGAAGGAGCGATGCGGCCAGGGCCGAGACGGCCGTGGCGATGCGACGCTTGGGGCGCTGCATGATGCCTCCTGAAACGTGTGGGGTTGTCAGGAGTGTCGAGCCGGGTCTACGCGCGCCGCATCGGCGAAATCGCCGGTCTTTACGGTTCAATTAACTCGCCAGTAACGTCATGTGTGTGGTGACTCCGGTGAACCCCCCGCCTCTGGACGGCACTTCGCCACCGCGGCCGCTCACGGACGCGTGGCGACAACTGGCCGCCACGCTTCCCGAAGGCGTCCGCGTCCGGGTGCTGCGTGCCGTATACGGCGATCCCCGCGCCGCCGTGGAACTGGTGCCGCGCCTGACCGACCGCCAGGCGACGGGCGCCGACCCGCTCCCGACCGAACCCGCCGAACTGGCCCCGTCACTGCTGCGCGAACGCCGGGCGGAGATCAGGGCGTTGCCGGACGACACGCGCCTGTTGCTGGTGCTCGCCGCGGCCGACCAGTACCCGGTCCCCACGGACGCCTTCCTGCGCGCCGTCATGGCCGCCCGCCTCGACACACGGTCACTGGACGCCGCCGAGGCGGCCGGGATCGCACACGCGGGAGCGGGCGGGGTCGTGTTCCGCGACGCGTGGACGCGGATCGCGGCCTACGAGACCGGCTCCCCGAACGACCGTCGCGACGTCCACCGCCTGCTGGCCCGCGTGCTGGGCGGTGAGGGCGAGACGCCGTGGCGTTCCTGGCACCGGGGTGCGGGAGCGCTGGGCCCGAGCGGGCGCCTGGCGGCCGAACTCGGCGTCGCCGCGCACAGGGCGGGCGCCGCGGGGCGGCTCTCTCTGGCGAGGGCCCTGGCGGAGCGCGCCGCCACACTCTGCCCCGACCCGTGCGAGCAGACCCGCCTGACGGCCCGCGCTGCCGCGTACGCCTGGCAGTCCGGTGACGGGGACCGAGCGCGCAGGCTGGCCGCCGCCGGGTCCGACGACGCGCTGAACGGGGTGCTCGCCCTCCGGGCGGGGAACGCGGCAGAGGCGTTCGACGCGTTGCTGACCGGAGTGGTGCGGGCGGGGGCGGAGGCCGTGCGGCCGGACGGCGGAGCGGTGCCCACCGCGTCGACGGACGCGGACACCGGTACCCCAGGTGCCGGAGACCCCGCGACCGCCGCCAAGGAAGCGGGTTCCCGGGCGGCTGAAGCCGTGGACGAGGCATCCCGGCCCCTGGCCCACGCCCCTTCCGGACCCGCAGCAGTCCGTGCAGTCCCCGCCGCCCCCGCCGTCCCATCGGGCCCAGTTCCCGTAGTACCGGCCACGCCCGCGGACCCAACGCCCGTTGAGCCGGCCGCGGTTGCCATCTCAGGGTCTGCCTCCGCCCGCGCCGAGCACCTCCTGGCCCGCGCCACCGAAGCCGCCGTCTACACCGGAGACCTGCGCCGCCTGCGCGAGGCCGTCCGCATCGCCGATCGGCTCGGGGTCGTGCCACCGGGCACGCTCGGCGGGCTCGTGGCCGCGTTCGACGGGCGGTACGAGGACGCGCGTGACCTGCTGAGGGCCGCGGCCGGGCGGTGCGGGCCGGGCGGCGAACCGACCGTCCTGATCCACGCCGGGATCGCCGCCCTGCTCCTCGGCGACCACACCCGCGCGGCCACCGCGACCCTGCGTGCGGCCGCCTCCGCCCGGGCGCGGGGGACCCCGGTGACCGTGGCACAGGCGATGGAGTTCCGTGCGTACGCCGACTTCTGGACCGGACGCCCGCGCGCCGGTGAGGCCGCCGCGGCGGACGGGCTGTGGCAGGCCCACGCCATCGGTCAGGACAACGGCGCCTGTCATCTCCAGGCGGCCCTGGCCATGTTCGCGGCGCTCACCGGAGACGCGGACCTCTGCCGCGAACGTGCCGCGACCGCACGGTCGTACGCCCTCGCCCGTGGCCTGGGTCTGCCCGCCGCCCTCGCCCAGTGGGCGCTCGCCTTCCTCGACCTGAGCAGTGGCCGCTTCGCGGCCGCGGCCGCCCGACTGCGTGCCCTGGCCGGATTCGGCCCCGGCCACGGCCACCGGGCCATCCGCCATCTGGCGATCCCGCACTACGTCGAGGCCGCGGTCCGTACCGGTGACACCCGCGTCGCCCGCGTCGCCCACGCCGACTACCACCGCTGGGCGAGCACCGTGCGCAGCCCCGACGACCTGGCCCTCAGCGCCCGCTGCCGAGCCCTGCTCGCCCCCGGGGAGGAAGCCGTGGAGCACTACCGCACGGCACTCGACCTGCACTCCCACGGCACCCGCGACTTCGAACGCGCCCGCACGGAGCTGCTGTTCGGCAGCGCCCTGCGTCGACTGCGCCACCGTACGGAGGCACGCGACCGCCTGCACAGCGCCCTGGAGGCGTTCGACTCCTTCGGCGCCCCGCACTGCGCGACCCAGGCCCGCACCGAACTGCGCGCCCTCGGCGCACCCGCCGCACCGACGCCCGATACGCCGGAACACCCCTCGACCCGCCTTACGGCCCAGCAGCTCCTGGTCGCCCGGATGGCGGCCGAGGGCGCCACCAACCGCGAGATCGCCGCCCGCCTCGCCCTCAGCCCACGCACGATCGACCACCACCTGCGGGGCGTCTTCACCCGGCTCGGGATCCGCTCGCGCATCGAACTGGTGCGGATCGTCGCCGAGGGCGACGAGAACGAGGCCGTCTAGACGTCGGAGAAGGCGCGGGCGAGCCCGGCGAGATTGCGCGGGCAGGCCCAGATCTCCGCCTCGGGGGCGCCATCACCCTCGGGCTCGGCCCGCATCTCCAGGACACACCGGAAGTCGTCCAGGTCGACATCGAGCGGCATGTCGTCACAGGGATGCTCCTCATGGGGACAGGGCGTCCGCCCCAGAGCACGTTCGACCGCGCTCATGGCCTCCCGCACGAGGGCCTCGGCCGCCGCGTCGGGGCGGGCGTGGATGACGTAGGGGCCTGTCAGCACCAGCCCGAAGGTCCACAGCGCGGTGTCCGGGCCGCCGGCCGTCACGCTCGCCTGGAGATGCCTCGCGCAATCCAGCACCGCACGCCGCGCGTCGCCCAGGTAGTAGCCCTGCCGGATCTCGTCCCAGCCGTCGATCAGCTCGTCCCACTCGGCCGGTGTGGTGGGTGCCGGAGTCAGCGGCAACTCGTCGCCGTGCCGGTCTTCGGCGGCTTCGGCGTTGGTCATGATCAGAGAATGGCATGCCTGCCTGTCACGCCCGTCTCACGGCGCCGCCCGCCCGCGGAACCCCTCCGCGTCCCACGTCCCGAACAGCCGTGGCGCCAGCCAACCCGGCGCCGCGGCACGGAAGTCGGCGGGTGCCAGCGCCCCCGCACCCGCCGGCACCGCGCCCAGCAGCGGCGCCGCCGCCACGTCCGGCAGGTCCGCGACATTGCAACGCGACGCCAGATCCGGTGCCTCGGGCCAGCTGCCGATCACCACGCCGAGCAGGTCCAGCCGTCGACCGCGCAGTTCACGCGCCGTCAGCTCCGTCGTGTTCAGCGTGCCAAGTCCCGCCGACGCCACCACCAGGACCGGCGCGGCCAGCAGTTCGGCCGCGTCCGCCAGGGTGCCGCCCGCCTCGTCGAAGCGGACGAGCAGCCCGCCCGCCCCTTCCACCAGTACCAGGTCGTGCTCGGCGGCCAGCTTGGCGGCGGCGTCGGCGATCTCGTGCGGACGGACCGGCGCCCTTCCCGCGCGCCGCGCGGCCGTCGCCGGGGCCAACGGCTCGGGATACCGGGCGACTTCCACGGCCGTCACCGTACCCGCGAGCCGCGCGACCTCTGCCGCGTCACCACGCTCGTCCGGCGTCACGCCCGTCTGCGCGGCCTTCAGCACCGCCACCGACCGGCCCGCGGCCACCGCGGCCGCGGCGACCGCGGCCGTCGTGACCGTCTTGCCGACCTCCGTGCCCGTGCCCGTGATCACCAGTACCGGCATGTCAGCCCTCCCGCGCGGCCGCGCACACCGCGCGGGCGATCCGTGCCACGTCCACGTCACCCGTGACGTACGGCGGCATCGTGTAGACGAGGTCGCGGAACGGCCGCAGCCACACGCCCTCCCGTACGGCGGCGGCGGTCGCCGCCCGCATGTCCACCTCGTGGTCCAGCTGGACGACTCCGATGGCACCGAGGACCCGTACGTCCCGCACGCCGGGAAGGTCGGCCGCCGGGGCCAGCCCGTCCCGCAGCCCCGCCTCGATCCGCTTGACCTCGGCCGACCAGTCCTGGCCGAGCAGCAACTCGATCGAGGCGCAGGCGACCGCGGCCGCCAGCGGATTGCCCATGAAGGTCGGGCCGTGCGCCAGCACCGGAACCTCGCCCCGCGAGATCCCGTCGGCCACCCGCGAGGTGCACAAGGTGGCGGCCATCGTCATGTATCCGCCGGTCAGCGCCTTGCCCACGCACATCACATCCGGCGTCACCGCCGCGTGGTCCGCCGCGAACAGCGCGCCCGTGCGCCCGAACCCGGTCGCGATCTCGTCGAACACCAGCAGCACGTCGTGCGCGTCGCACGCCTCCCGCAGCACCCGCAGATACGCGGGGGAGTGGAACCGCATCCCGCCCGCACCCTGCGCCACCGGCTCGACGATCACCGCCGCCAGTTCGTGCGCGTGCCGCTCGATCAGCGCCCGCAGACGGTCGGCGTACGACTCCTCGTACTCCACCGGCGGCGGGTCCGCGAACACCTGGCGCTGGAGCACACCGGTCCACAGCTCGTGCATCCCGCCCTCGGGGTCGCACACCGACATCGGCTGCCAGGTGTCGCCGTGGTAGCCGCCGCGCCAGGTCAGCAGCCGCTGCTTGCCGGGGCGGCCCAGCGAACGCCAGTACTGCAGGCACATCTTGACCGCGACCTCGACCGACACCGACCCGGAGTCCGCGAGGAAGACATGCTCCAGACCGTCGGGCGACATGTCGACAAGGAGCTTCGCCAGGCGTACGGCGGGCTCGTGCGTGAGCCCGCCGAACATCACATGGCTCATGCGCGAGAGCTGCTCGCGGGCGGCCTCGTTGAGCACCGGGTGGTTGTAGCCGTGGATCGCCGACCACCAGGACGACATGCCGTCGACCAGCTCACCCGAGCCGTCCGCCAGGGTCAGCCGCACTCCGCTCGCCGACTCGACGACGAGTGGTTCGCTGCGGCCGGGCATGGGGCCGTACGGATGCCAGACGTGCCGCCGGTCGAGTTCCAGCAGTTCGGGCACGGACAGGTCGGGCATGGGGTGCGGCTCAGGCATTGGGCGCGAGGTCCGTCCCGGCACCCCGGCGGCGTACGGCGACCAGGTCGGTGCGCGGTTCGGTGACGACCGGCGCGGCGGCGGCCGTACCGCACACACCGCCGCCCTCGTGCGACCCGCACCCGGCGCCGTCGTGCTGCCCGCCGCACCCGGCACTCTCCTGGGACCCGCAGCCCGCGCTCTCGTGCGAGCCGCACCCGCCCCCGGCCGTCGCCCGGTGCTCCGGCAGCGTCACCTGGTCGGCGCCCTCCACCTCGAACCCGGCGTCCGCGATCATCTCCAGGTCGGCCTTGCCGGCCTGGCCCTCGGTGGTCAGGTAGTCGCCGAGGAAGATCGAGTTGGCCAGGTGCAGGGCGAGGGGCTGCATCGTACGGAGGTGGACTTCACGGCCGCCCGCGATGCGGACCTCGACGTCGGGGCAGACGAAGCGGACCATCGCCAGGATCCGCAGACAGCGCTGCGGGGTGAGGTTCCACTCCTTGGCCAGCGGGGTGCCCTCGACCGGGATCAGGAAGTTGACCGGTACCGAGTCCGGGTCCAGGTCGCGCAGCGAGTAGACGACGTCGACCAGGTCCTCGTCGGTCTCGCCCATGCCCGCGATCAGGCCGGAGCAGGCGGACAGACCGGCCGCGTGCGCCTTGTTCACGGTGTCGACGCGGTCGGCGTAGGTGTGCGTGCTCGTGATCTCGCCGTAGGTGGCCTCGGAGGTGTTGAGGTTGTGGTTGTACGCGTCGGCGCCGGCCTCGCGCAGCCGCTCCGCCTGGCCGTCGGAGAGCAGGCCGAGACAGGCGCACACCTCGACGCCCTCGTTCTGGTCCTTGATCGCCTTGATGGTCTTCGAGACGCGGTCCACGTCACGGTCGGTCGGGCCGCGCCCGGACGCCACCAGACAGACCCGCTTGGCACCTCCCGCCAAACCGGCGGCCGCGGCCTGGGATGCCTCGTCGGGCTTGAGCCAGGTGTATTTCAGGATGCCGGTGGTGGAGCCGAGGCGCTGGGAGCAGTAGGAGCAGTCCTCGGGGCACAGCCCGGACTTGAGGTTGACGAGATAATTGAGTTTCACCCGTCGGCCGAACCAGTGCCGGCGCACCTTGCCGGCCGCGGCCACCACATCGAGCAGGTCGTCGTCGGAAGTGGCGAGGACGGCCAAGGCTTCCTCGCGGGTCGGCAGCTCGCGCCGAAGCCCCTTGTCCACCAGCGTGTTCAGCAGGTCCATGGGAGCTGATCCTGACGTACGGAGGGGCTCCGAGCCAAGGAGACTTCGGACAACCCTGTCACTTCGATGTGTGGGTATTGCCACACCGTGCGCCGTCGGTCGTGCGACTAGTGTCTGTGCACTGCCTACAAAAGCCCGGAGGAGTCATGGCGTTCGGCTGGATCGACGAGCAGGCGGAGCTGCGCCGCCGCGCCGGACTCGTACGGACCCTGCGCCCGCGCCCCGCCGACTCGCCGCTCCTCGATCTCGCGAGCAACGACTACCTGGGTCTGGCCCGCCATTCCGAG
Organism: Streptomyces viridochromogenes; assembly: GCF_001270495.1. GTDB lineage: Bacteria > Actinomycetota > Actinomycetes > Streptomycetales > Streptomycetaceae > Streptomyces > Streptomyces viridochromogenes_A. Next base: position 10,264 of record NZ_LGUR01000218.1, on the reverse strand, counting down.
GTGACCGAGGGCGCGGCGCGGGCGGCGCGGACGTGGGGCGGCGGCGCCACCGGTTCCCGGCTCGTCACGGGCACCACGGAGCTGCACACCGAGCTGGAGCGCGAGCTGGCCGACTTCTGCGGCTTCGAGGCGGCCCTGGTCTTCTCGTCCGGCTACGCGGCCAACCTCGCCGCGGTCACCGCGCTGGCGCCGCACGGCTCGCTGATCGTCTCGGACGCGGGCAACCACGCCTCGCTGATCGACGGCTGCCGGCTGGCCCGGGGCGCGACGCAGGTCGTGGCGCACTCCGACCCGGACGCGGTGCGCAAGGCGCTCCAGACGCACGACGGGCCGGCCGTCGTGGTCTCCGACACCGTCTTCTCGGTCGACGGCGACGCCGCCCCGCTGGCCCGGTTCGCCGAGGCATGCCGGGAACACGGTGCCGGGCTGGTCGTCGACGACGCCCATGGCCTCGGCGTGCTGGGCGACGGCGGCCGCGGAGCCCCGCACGCCGCGGGACTCGCGGGCGCCGACGACGTCGTCGTCACGGTCACGCTGTCCAAGTCGTTCGGTAGCCAGGGCGGCGCCGTGCTGGGCCCCGCCCGGGTGATCGACCACCTGGTCAACGCGGCCCGGACGTTCATCTTCGACACGGGCCTCGCCCCCGCCGCGGCGGGAGCTGCCCTGGCGGCACTGAGGTTGCTGCGCCGCGAGCCGGAGCGCGCGGCGCGGGCCCGCACGGTGGCGAGCGAACTGCACACCCGCCTGACGGCCGCGGGCCTGGAAGCCGTACGTCCGGACGCCGCGGTCGTCTCCGTACGCGCGCCGTCCCCGGAGGAGGCCGTGCTCTGGGCGGCCGAGTGCCGTTCGGCCGGCCTCGCCGTGGGCTGCTTCCGTCCTCCCTCCGTTCCCGACGGCATCTCACGGCTGAGGCTGACCGCCCGCGCGGACCTCTCCGAGGGGCAGATCGAACGCGCTGTACGGGTGATCGGCGAGACACGACCATGAGTCGGCGTGACACGGCCCTGCCGTCGCATCAGGCGGACCTGATCAGAGTGGGAACGGGCAGTGTGGAAACGGACAGAGTGGAATCGCGCAGAGTGGAACCGATCGGAATCGGTCAGGGATGATCGGAATGGTCAGGACTGGAACGCGGTCGTGAAGCCCGTCCAGCTCTCGGGGGAGAAGAGCAGCGCGGGTCCGGCCGGGTCCTTGGAGTCGCGCACGGCGAGCAGTCCGGCCAAGGGGCCGGAGTGCGGACGTGCCGTCTCGACGCAGTTGTTCGCTCCGGTGCTGTAGCTGCTGCGCAGCCATCGCGCACCGCGCAGATCGGTAGTCGACGTCATGTTCCGAGGCATTGCGGTCATGGTGCCTCCTTACGCACCGCCGGCCAACGCGGCGATGTAATCCATCGATTCCTCGGGCGAAAGGGCGTGGATCCGAAGGGCGTTGAAGGCCTCCGTGTAGGCCTGGAGGTCTTCTTTCCGTTCGAGGTAGAGGCTACTCGTCAAGTGGTCGAGAACAACCACATCCAGATCAGAAGTGCGCGAAAATGAGAAAATAACGAAAGGCCCGGTGATGCCGACATGCTCGCCGGCCGCGAACGGCAGGACCTGCAACCGGACTTGGGGCAGTTGCGCCGCCTCCACCAGCCGCCTCAACTGCCGCGCCATCACCTCCGGCCCGCCGATCTCCCGGCGCAGCACCGCCTCGTCGAGCACCGCGCTCAGCACCAGCGGCGGATCGGCGTGCAGCACGTCCTGCCTGGCCAGACGGACCGCGACCAGCGCCTCCAGGCGTTCGTCGGCGTCGTCGTCGAGCCCGCCCACCGCGGCCCGCGTCACCGCCCGCGCGTACTCGGGCGTCTGCAACAGACCGGGCACCACGGAGGTCTCCAAGGTGCGCATCGCGCTCGCCTGGGACTCCAGGCTGATGAAGTCGCGGTACGTCGGCGGCAGCACTCCGCGGTACGCGTGCCACCAGTGATGCCGCCCGCCACCCTCGTCGGAGCCCGCCAACACCAGCAGCAACTCCCGTAGCCGGGCGTCCTGTACGCCGTACGCGTCGAGCAGTAACCGCACATCGGCCGGTTTCACTCTGCTGGCGCCGGTCTCGATCCGGCTCACCTTGGACTGGTGCCAGCCCACCAGCCGGGCCGCCTCACCACTGGTGAGTCCCGCTCCGGTGCGCAACGCGCGCAGTTCCGCGCCCAGTTTTCTGCGGCGCACCGCGGGACCGTGCTGCATGGGCAACTCCTTACTCCAACCGGGCCGCCCAAATACGGTCTGCCGTCGCAGAGTTCACCGCTTCGAGCGACAGATATATGCATATCTTGGTGGATCGGCACCCTGGCGGCCCTGGTAATGGCAGTCTGGCGACGAAGCACCAGTCCGGGACCGTACTCGAACCCTCCGCTCCGTGTCGGACTGCGGTCCCGTTGGGAAAGGGACGACGTCGCCATGGCAGATCATCTGGAAGCATCCGTCACTCTGCCGAGCGATCCCGCCTCGGTCTCCGCGGCCCGGGCCTACGTGGTCACCACTCTCGCCGAGTGGGGACTGCCACCGGACACGGAGGTGGCCGACACCATCCGTCTGATCGTCTCCGAACTCACCACCAACGCCGTACAGCACACCCTCGGGCAGTCACCCACCTTCACGGTGGACCTCGCCCTCGACCGTGACGAACACCTGCGCATCGGTGTCACCGACAGCCACCCCCGCTTCCCCAAACGGCTGCCGGCCGCCGTCCAGCAGGACAACGGCCGCGGCATGGTCATCATCCGCTGGCTGACCGCGGAGTGCGGCGGCAAGCTGAGAGTGCGACCGACCCGGGAGGGCGGCAAGACCATCTCCATCGAACTGCCCTGGACCGTACCCGCGGCACCGGTCCCGGCGGCCGGACCGCAGGACTCGTAGCCCCCCACACCCGCGGCCGTCATGCTTGCCGCTGCCTGGTGCCCCCTGACGGCCCACTGATGCCCCCGGCGGCGGTGACGGCGTGTCAGGTCGCCGCCACCGCCCCCGGGAAGGTCACTTGACCCGGCCGTACCAGACGCTCCTGGTCCAGATCTTCTGCAGCTTCACGACGTCCCCGCTCTTCGGGGAGTGCCAGATCCTTCCCTTCCCGGCGTAGATGCCGACGTGGTAGACGTTCGAGCCCGAGTGGAAGAACACCAGGTCTCCGGCCTTGCGGTTCGCGGCGGAGATGTGGCGGGTCTTGTTGTACTGCTGGGCCGCCGTACGGGGCAGCTTCTTGCCCGCCTTCTTGAACGAGTACAGCGTGAGCCCGGAGCAGTCGAACCGGTGCGGGCCCGTGGCGCCCCACTTGTACGGGGAACCCTTCTTGGAAGCCGCGACCTGAAGCGCCTTCGTCGCCGGTGTGGCTGCCTCCGCCTCGGAGGCGAAGCCGGGCGCCACTATCGAGCCGCCCACTGCGGCGATGGTGAGAGCCGAGGCCGTACCGGCCCGGGCCATGAGCGACGGGACACGATTGAGCGCAGTCATGCGCAACCCTTCGTCAGCCGCCTGTGAAGGATGACCTGTCGGATTCGGGCTGGCGAAGTTGCCCGGCCGCGTTGCCGCGGCTTCACCCCAAGGGCTGCTCGGATCGAACGAACGTCCGCTCCGGCGACCCGTCTTGCTTGGGTCCTCCACTCCTGCCGATCCACTCCTGTCGACCGGTCATCCGGGCGGCGGCAGGACTCGGCGTCCGCCCGGACCGCCCCGCCGCTGTGGCGGGGGCTTGTCGTCAGTCAGGGATCTTGACGCACGATTGAACGAAAATCCCAACGGAACCGGGGATTTGTGGGGTTACTCACCACTCACCCGTTCGGGTGGACACCCCCTTGTTCGAGGAGGTGTCCAGGTGCCCGACGAGCCCCGGACCAGGGACGGAACGCCTAATTCCGTGTCGCCGCCACGCCCGTTGCGCAACTTTGACGGGTGCTCAAAAGGACAGGCGGCTACGCCGAAAGGGGGTACGTCGTTTGGTGCGTTTCAGCCGCGTTCCGGACGCCTCGGGAGTGGGTCGAGACGTCCGGAACCGGTCTGTACGGGGCGTCAACTGTCGGAGCGCGGCGGCACCGTGACGCGAGCCGTGCGGCGTTCCCCGTCGAGCACGCGCAGCGCACGCGCCAGCGTGGGAGCGTGCAGCTCGGTCTCGCCCCGCTGGTGCATCAGCGCCAGCGCGTCCCGGAGCTCGGCCGCCTTGCCGACCAGCGCCTGGGCGGCGCGCAGTCCGCGGTAGGTGTCGCCGTGCTGGGCCGGGTTGATCCGGCCCAGCAGGTCCACCGCGTCGAGGTAACGGTCGATCAACTCGCCCTCCGCGCGGGTCAGCGCGGGCAGGGGCGGCAGCTCGGGTGGCAGCACCGGCCGGTCACCGCCCCGTGGGCGGCGCGAGGGTGGCCTTGCGGCTGGGGATGATCGCGTCCACCAGTCCGTACTCCAGTGCCTCTTGGGCGTTCAGGATCTTGTCCCGCTCGATGTCCTCGCTCACCTGCTCGCGGCTGCGTCCGGTGTGCCGGGCGAGCAGCTCCTCCAGGCGGACCCGAACACGCGTCAGTTCGTCGGCCTGGATGGCCAGATCGCTGGCCTGGCCCTGGACCGGCTCGGGCATCCCCGGCTGATGGATCACCACCCGGGCTCCCGGCAGGGCGAACCGCTTGCCCGGTGTGCCCGCGGCCAGCAGCACCGCGCCGGACGCGCCGGCCTGGCCCAGGCAGATCGTCTCCACGTCGCAGGTGACGTACTGCATGGTGTCGTAGATCGCCGACATGGCGCTGAACGAGCCGCCCGGCGAATTGATGTACAGCGAGATGCCCCGGTCGGGGTCCTTGTGCTCCAGGTACATGAACTGGGCCATCACGTCGTTCGCCGAGATGTCGTCGATCTGTGTGCCGAGAAAGACGATCCGCTCCTCGAGCAGTTTCGAGTACGGGTCCTGCGTCCTGGTGCCGCTGCTCGTGCGCTCGGTGAACTCGGGCAGCACATGGCGGGCGGTCGGTCGGGTCATGGCTCACGCTCCCTTGGCGGGGTGCCTGTAAAAAATGTACAGGACGTACATGACGTAATGTAGGGAGCATGGCCTACGAGATTCCGGTGACGCAAGCCAGGGCTGAGCTCGCCGAACTGATTAATCGCGTGGTGTACGGCGGTGAGCGCGTCGTCGTGACGCGCCACGGAAAGCCCCTCGTCGCCCTTGTCTCCGCCTCTGACCTGGAGCGACTGGAGAAGCTCGGGGAGCCGGTGGAACTCGCCGAGGAGCAGGTGATCAGCGCGGTCTCCAGCGTCCGCGAGGTCGCGTCCGCTCCCCGCGAACGGCAGCGCTTCGGTATCGCCGCCGAGCACCGGGGGTCGAGCCCCGCGTAGAGCCCGGCCGTCGGGTTTCCGGAAAACACAGGACCGTGCACCCCCGTCCGCTACAGCGGGGGTGCACGGTCGGTTCGGTGTGCCCGGACGGCCGGTCAGCCGACGGGGGCCGGTTCCCTCTCGGGGGCCGGCTCGGCGCTCGGCGTACGGGACTTCAGGGCGCTCCCGAGCAGGACGGCGCCCAGGCCCAGCGCGGCCCACCAGGTCAGTGTCAGGGCGGGGCCGGCCGCTGCGGCTCCGTCGAAGTACGACACCGAGCGCAGCAGGCTCGCGCCCGCGCCCGGCGGCAGCCACTGGCCCATCGTGCCGACCGGCTCGGGCAGCATCTGCGGCGCCGAGGAGGCCCCGGAGAACGGGTTGCCGAGGAACATCACCACGAACGACACGAGGCCGATGCCCGCCGGGCCGACCAGCGCGGCGAGTCCCGCGACGGCCGCGCTCACGGCCAGGGTCGTCAGCGCGAACACCCCGGCCTCCGCCCACCAGTCGCCGGTGAGGATCCCCAGCCAGCTGTGCGCGAGCGCCGCCGCGACCACGCCGATCAGGACGGCGGCGCCGGCCAGGGCGACCACGGCGCGGATGCCGCGCAACCGGAGCAGGGTCACCGCCGCCCCCGCCGCCATGCCGGCCAGGGCGAGCGGCAGGACGCTCGCGCCCAGGGCCGCGCCGCGCGGGTCGTTCTGCGGGGCGGGTACGACGTCGACGGTCCTGACCCGGGTGCCCTCGGCGGCGGCCTGCTGGGTCACCGCCTGCTGGAGGAGCTGGGCGACGGCCGGGCTCGCGGCCGACGCGGTCAGCAGTTCGGGGCCCTGAGGGGTGACGACGACCGCGCCGTATACGGTCCGGTCCTCGACCGCCTCCCGGGCGGCCGCCTCGTCGGCGTAGCGGTGGATCTCGAACGCGCCCTTGTGCCGGTCGAGCTGCCGTTCCACCTGGGCCGTGGCGGACGCCGGCCCGGCGACGCCGAGCGGCAGGTCGCGCGGGGCGGTGCGGGCGGCCGGCCAGGCGAAGGCCCACAGGGCGAGCGCCGCCAGGGCGGGAACGAGGAGAACGACCGCGATCAGGTGCCGGCGTGCGGTGGACCTGGACGGTGTGGCGGACGCGGTGGGCATGGCGCCTCCTGGAGCGAGCGGTAAAAAGAAGGATCGTTCGTTTTACTTGTTCCATCACCGTGCTGCGGATGCCGTTCCTTGTCAAGAAGGAATGTTCGTTTTACTTTGTGGCCATGGCTCGCGTATCCCAGGAACACCTCGACGCCCGCCGCCGGCAGATCCTCGACGGCGCCGCGATCTGCTTCGCCCGCAACGGCTTCCACGCCACGTCCATGCAGGACGTGCTGAAGGAGGTCGACCTCTCGGCGGGGGCGGTGTACCGCTACTTCAGCGGCAAGGAGGCGCTGATCGGCGCGATCGTCGGCGAGGTGCTCGGCTCGGTGCGCGCGGCCTTCGAGGAGGCGGCGCGGCAGAGCCCGCCCCCGCCGCCGGACGAGCTCGTCGCCTCGGTCCTCGGCATGACACTCGCCGCCCGCGAGTCCCTGTTCGTCGACGGCCGGCCCGCGTTTCCGCGGCTCGTCATCCAGGTGTGGACGGAGACACTGCGCAACGAGGAGCTGGCGGCCGTCCTGCGGGAGGGGTACGGCTCGGTGCGCGCGGCCTGGGGGACCATCGTCGAGGGCTACCAGGAGGCCGGGATGATGCGGGCGGACGTGACGCCGGACCATGTGGCCCGCACGATGATCGCCGCCGTGCTGGGTTTCATCGCCCAGCAGTCCCTCTTCGGGCCCGCCCCCGTCGAGGTCCTCCGGGACGGTCTGCGGGCGCTGACCAGCATGCGGGACGACAAGGCCGCAACCGATGGATCACAGCTCGGTTAACTTGCTTGAAATGCGGTCCAACTAGCCTGCCCATCCACGCCACCAGGCAGTTTGCCCCGTGGCTGCGGCAACCGGGCCCCGCACGGTCCGGAGCGAGGACTGTGAGGTGGGACGTGCAACTGACCCCGCACGAGCAAGAGAGGCTGCTCATCCACGTGGCGGCCGACGTGGCCGAGAAGCGCCGCGCCCGTGGGCTGAAGCTGAACCATCCCGAGGCGGTCGCCCTCATCACGTCGCACATCCTCGAGGGCGCACGGGACGGCCGTACCGTCGCCGAGCTCATGTCCTCCGGACGCAAGCTGCTCACCAGGGACGACGTCATGGAGGGCATCCCCGAGATGATCCACGACGTCCAGGTCGAGGCGACCTTCCCGGACGGCACCAAGCTCGTCACAGTCCACGACCCGATCGTCTGAAGGGGGCTTCGATGATTCCCGGAGAGATCCTCTTCGCCGACGGCCCGATCGCCTACAACGAGGGCCGTGACGTCACCCGGCTGACCGTCCTCAACGCAGCCGACCGGCCCGTCCAGGTCGGCTCCCACTACCACTTCGCCGAGGCCAACCCCGGCCTGGACTTCGACCGCGCCGCGGCCCGCGGCAAGCGGCTCAACGTCGCCGCCGGCACCGCCGTGCGCTTCGAGCCCGGGATCCCCGTCGACGTCGAACTCGTCCCGCTCACCGGCGCCCGTGTGGTGCCCGGACTGCGCGGGGAGACCGGAGGTGCCCTCGATGCCTGAGATCTCCCGCGCCGCGTACGCCGACCTGTTCGGGCCGACGACCGGTGACCGAATCCGGCTCGCCGACACCGATCTGCTGGTCGAGATCGAGGAGGACCGTTCCGGCGGCCCCGGGCTCGCCGGTGACGAGGCCGTGTTCGGTGGCGGCAAGGTCATCCGGGAGTCCATGGGGCAGTCCCGCGCCACGCGCGTGGAGGGCACCCCGGACACGGTGATCACCGGCGTCGTGATCATCGACCACTGGGGCATCGTCAAGGCCGACGTCGGTATCCGCGACGGCCGGATCACCGGCATCGGCAAGGCGGGCAACCCCGACACCATGGACGGGGTGCACCCGGACCTCGTCATCGGCGCCGAGACCGAGATCATCGCCGGCAACGGGCGGATCCTCACGGCCGGTGCCGTGGACGCGCACGTCCACTTCATCTGCCCGCAGATCGCCGACGAGGCGCTGTCCTCCGGCGTCACCACACTCGTCGGTGGCGGCACCGGACCGGCCGAGGGCTCCAAGGCGACCACCGTCACGCCCGGCCCGTGGCACCTGGCCCGGATGCTGGAGGCGATGGAGCAGTACCCGCTCAACATCGGCTTCCTCGGCAAGGGCAACACCGTCTCCCACGAGGCGATGCTGTCGCAGATCCGAGGGGGCGCGCTGGGGTTGAAGCTGCACGAGGACTGGGGCTCGACGCCCGCGGTCATCGACGCTTCGCTGACCGTCGCCGACCAGACCGGCATCCAGGTCGCGATCCACACGGACACGCTCAACGAGGCGGGCTTCGTCGGCGACACGCTGGCGGCCATCGCCGGCCGCGGCATCCACGCGTACCACACCGAGGGTGCGGGCGGCGGACACGCGCCGGACATCATGACCGTCGTCTCCGAGTCGCACGTGCTCCCCAGCTCGACGAACCCGACGCGGCCGTTCACCGTCAACACCGCCGAGGAACACCTCGACATGCTGATGGTGTGCCACCACCTCAACGCGGCGGTGCCCGAGGACCTCGCTTTCGCCGAGTCGCGGATCCGGCCGTCGACGATCGGCGCGGAGGACGTCCTGCACGACCTGGGCGCGATCTCGATCATCTCGTCGGACGCGCAGGCCATGGGCCGGGTGGGCGAGGTCGTCATGCGGACCTGGCAGACGGCCCATGTGATGAAGCGGCGGCGGGGTGCGCTGCCCGGGGACGGGCGGGCGGACAACCTGCGGGTGCGGCGGTACGTCGCCAAGTACACGATCAACCCCGCGCTCGCGCAGGGCCTCGGCCGCGAGATCGGCTCCGTGGAGACCGGCAAGCTCGCCGACCTGGTGCTGTGGGAGCCGGCGTTCTTCGGCGTCAAGCCCCACCTCGTCATCAAGGGCGGGCAGATCGCGTACGCGCAGATGGGCGACGCGAACGCCTCGATCCCGACGCCGCAGCCGATCCTGCCCAGGCCGATGTACGGGGCGATCGGGCGGGCGCCCGCCGCCAACTCGTTCAACTTCGTGGCGCCGCTCGCCATCGAGGACGGGCTTCCGGAGCGGCTCCAGCTCGGGAAGCGGTTCGTGGCCATCGAGTCGACGCGTGGGGTCACCAAGGCCGACATGCGGCAGAACGACGCGCGGCCCGAGGTGCGGGTCGACCCCGACAGCTTCGCCGTGCACATCGACGGGGAGCTGGTGGAGGCCGTCCCGGCCGCCGAACTGCCCATGGCCCAGCGGTACTTCCTGTTCTGAGGGTGGTCGAGATGACTCCGATGGCTGGGTTCTGATGTCACGGGCAGCACTGCTGGTCCTTGCCGACGGCCGCTTTCCCGCCGGAGGGCACGCGCACTCCGGCGGGGCGGAGGCGGCCGTCAAGGCGGGGCGGATCACCGGGGCCGCGAGCCTGGAGGACTTCTGCCGGGGGCGGCTGCACACGACGGGGCTGGTCGCGGCCTCGCTCGCCGCGGCGGCCGCGCTCGGGGTCGACGCGGTGGCCCTGGACGCGGCGGCCGACGCCCGTACGCCGTCGCCCGCGCTGCGGCTGGCCGCGCGGAAGCTGGGGCGGCAGCTGATGCGGGCCGCTCGGGCGACGTGGCCGTCCGGTGAGCTGGACGACCTGGCCCGGCGGTTTCCCAAAGGAGCCCATCAGCCGGTCGTGCTGGGGGTCTCCGCCCGGGCGGCGGGGCTGGGGGTCGTCGAGGCGGCCTACTGCGCGGCATACGAGAGTGTGAGTGGGCCGGCCAGTGCGACGGTGCGGTTGCTGAGTCTTGACCCCTTCGACGCCACGGCGGTGCTGGCTCGGTTGGCGCCGGCCGTGGACCTCGTGGTGGACCGGGCGGTGG
>NZ_LGUR01000217.1 GCF_001270495.1 Streptomyces viridochromogenes | reverse complement strand
CCCCGCCGCCCCTACCCGTCCCATCCCTGGGGGCTGCCGCCCCCAGACCCCCGCTGTCGGCCCTTCGGGCCTCGTCCTCAAACGCCGGACGGGCTGAAAGATCCAGCGGGGTCTGGGCGCGACCAGCCCCTTCCCGCCCGCACCCGAAAGACAACCGGGGTCGAAGGGGCGGAGCCCCTGGGATGGCACGGGTAGGGGCGGCGGGGGCGAGGGCACCCGGCGTCAGCCGAGCCCCCGTGCCCCCTGCCCCGCCCGCGCAGCGATCCCGCGGAAGTGCACCGACATCGCCCGCTGCGCCCCCTCCACGTCCCGCGCCCGCAGGGCCGTCACGATGTCACGGTGCCAACGGGCGGTGAGGTCGGGAGACGGGTCGTCGGCCCGCCCCCGGGCTCCGGAGACCCGCCGGAAGACAGTCCAGAACGCGGCCAGCAACTGCGGCACCAGGTCGTTGCCGAGCGAGGCGTACAGCAGCTCGTGGAACTCCCGGTCCAGGTCGGGAAAGGCCCGCCCCGCCCGCCCCGCCGCCTCCATCCGGGACACGACCGACTCCAGCCGGTCCAGCTCCCCCTCGGTCACCGTCGCCGCCACCCGCCGGATCAGCCCCTCCTCCAGCACCTCCCGCACCTGAAGGATCTCGGCGAGCGCCCCCGAGTCGTCATGGTCGTGCCGGGCGAGCGTGCGGAACGTCAACCCGTCGATCAGCGGCGTGAGAGAGGCCTGGCCGACATACGTCCCGTAGCCGTGCCGGATCTCCACGATGTCGAGGGCCTGGAGCGCCTTGAGCGCCTCGCGGACGGAGTTGCGGCTGACGCCGAGGTCCTCCATGAGCTCGGCCTCGGTGGGCAGGAGGGCCCCGGCCCGGAGCCTGCGGTCGATGATCAGCTGCATGACCTGGCGCTGAATCCGGCTGTTCGTGGACTCCTCGGACGGACGACTGTTCCTGGGCTGGCCGGGCATGCGGCGCATGGTACGCCCACCCGGACGTCCCACGTCCCATGTCTGCGGGATACCGACCTGACAGGGGGTCAACTCGCGCCATTTCACAGTGCCATTGGTCCGACCTGTGGCAGATGCGCCATTCGTGTGAGATCCCTTGACCGCCCCCACCACCCCACCTATGGTCGCGCTGACCGGGAGGACGTAGGACGTCGTATCTCCTCGCCGGAGCAGAGCACGAACCCATCGCCGGAGCACACACCCATCCGCTGGAGGACCCGTGCGCGACGTGACCCACGACGTGCCGGCGCTGCACCGCCGGTCGTTCCTGAAGTACTCCGGCGCGCTGGGCGCGGCGGCCGCCGTCTCCGCGTCGCTGTCGGCCTGTTCGTCGGGGCCCGAGTCCACGAACGAGACCGGCGGGGGCGGTGGCCGGGACCGGACGCTCACAGCGGTCATCGGCTACGGCAACGACGGCAGCTGGGACCCGACCCAGACCGCCTCAGCCTTCTGCATGGCCGCCAACAACCACATCTACGAGGGGCTCCTCGACACCGACCCGATCTCCCGGGAGCCGTACGCCGCGCTCGCCACCCAGGTGCCGGCCGACCCGAACGCCACCTCCTGGAAGTTCACCCTGCGCGCGGGCGCCAAGTTCCACGACGGCAAGCCGGTCACGGCCGACGACGTGGTCTTCGTCTTCGACCGGATCCTCGACCCGAAGACGCAGACCCTCGCCAAGGGGTTCTTCGCGAGCTGGCTGAGGGAAGTGCGGAAGATCGACGCCCAGAACGTCGAGCTGGTGCTCAAGTTCCCCTTCCCGGACGGGATCTCACGGCTCACCCTCGCCAAGATCATGCCGAGGCACGTCTTCTCCCAGCCGGGCGCCTGGGAGGACGCGATCAAGGGCAAGGCGATCGGCTCGGGGCCGTACCGGCAGACCGCGCACCATCCGAAGTCCAACACCACCTTCGAGGCGTTCGCCGACTACAACGGCCCGCGCAAGGCCGCCTTCAAGAAGATGAACTGGCTGACGATCGTGGACGCCGCGCCGCGCGTGGCCAGGATCTCGGGCGCCAGCGCCGGAGCGCAGATCGCGGACAACATCCCGTACGCCAACATCCGGCAGCTGGAGAGCGGCGGGCTCACGGTCGCGGGCGGTGCCGGCATGAACAACCTGTTCCTGATGTTCAACACCCAGCACAAGCCCTTCGACGACGTACGGGTCCGCCAGGCGCTGCACTACGCCATCGACACCGGCAAGATGATCGAGGTCGCCCTCAAGGGGCACGGGAAGGCGTCGAGCTCCTTCCTCAACGAGGCCAACCCCAGCTACCGGCGTGCGAAGACCGTCTACGACCACGACCCCGACAAGGCGAAGGCGCTGCTGAAGGAGGCCGGGGTCAGCGGGCTGGAGATCGAGATCCTGGCCGTCAACGTGAGCTGGATCGTGGACTGTCTGCCGACCATCAAGGCGTCCTGGGACGCCATCGGTGTCAAGACGACCCTGTCCCCGCAGGAGACGACCGCCGTCTTCACCAAGATGGACCAGAAGCAGGACTACCAGGTGGTCGCCGCGGCCTCGAACCCCAACCAGTTCGGCCTCGACGCCGACCTGATCATGCACTACAACTACGGCCCCGAGAACCTGTGGATGCAGTACACGCGGTGGTCCGGCAACTCCGTCGCCAAGGCGCTGTTCAAGGACATGGACCGGGCGACGCAGGAGGCGGACACCGAGAAGAAGAAGACGATGGTCCAGGACTACATCGACGTCGTCGCCGAGCAGGCCGTGCTCTACCCGGTCGTCCACAACGAGCTGATGACGGCCTGGAACCCGAAGCAGCTCACCGGCATAAGGGCACAGCCGTATCCCGGCATCAACCTCCTCCAGGCCAAGTGGGCCTAGCCACGACGGGAGTCCGGCCGTGATCACCGTCGTCAGGATCCTCGCCCGTCGTATCGCCCTGCTGGTGCCGCTGATGCTCGGCATCGTGCTGTTCGTGTTCCTGGTCATGCGGTTCTCGGACGTCGACCCGGCGTCCGCGTTCTTCCAGGGCGCGAACCCCACCGCCCAGCAGCTGCACGACTTCCGCGAGGAGAACGGCCTGCTGGATCCCCTCCCCGTCCGCTACGTCGCCTTCATCGGCGATCTGCTCCACGGCGACATGGGCATCAGCGCCCTGACCCGGGCGCCGGTCGTCGACCAGGTCATGACCGCGCTGCCGCTCACCCTCCAGCTCACCTTCCTGGGCCTGGGCATCGCGGTCGTGCTGTCGCTGCTCGGCGGGGTCACCGCGGCCATCTACCGTGACCGCCTCCCCGACCAGGTCATCCGGGTCGTGTCACTGACCGGGGTCGCCGCGCCCGGCTTCTGGCTGGCGCTGCTGATGATCCAGTACCTGGCCGTCGACCTCGGCTGGTTCCCGACCGGCGGCTACATCAACCCGGCCGACTCCTTCACCGGCTGGCTGAAGACCATGACCCTGCCCGCCCTCGCGCTGTCGCTGCCGGTGGCGGCGCAGCTGACCCGGATCGTGCGCACGGCGGTGGTGGAGGAGCTGGACAAGGACTACGTCCGCACGGCGATCGGCAGCGGGCTGCCGCCGCGGGTGGTGGTCGGGCGGAACGTCCTCAGGAACGCGCTCATCAACCCGCTGACCGTGCTGGGTCTGCGCGTCGGCTATCTCCTCGGCGGCGCGGTGGTCATCGAGACGATCTTCTCCCTCCCCGGGATGGGGAAGCTGATGATCGACGCCGTGAAGAACGGCGACCCGGCGGTCGTCCAGGGCGTCGTCCTGACGACGGCGACCGGGTTCGTGGTCGTGAACCTCGTCATCGACATCCTGTATCTGCTGGTCAACCCGCGCCTGCGGGAGGCGACGTGACGTTCCACCGCAAGCGCCTCGCCGAGGCACTGTCCCGGCCCGGCATCCGGCTGCGCGGCTGGCGGCGGCTGCCGCTGCTGTCGAAGGCCGCCGTCTGCTTCCTGGCCGTCGTGGTCCTGCTGGCACTGCTCGCGCCCCTGCTCGCGCCGCACGACCCGCTCGACCAGCAGGCTCCCGTCGACGGCACCGGACATCCCTCCGCCGACCACTGGATGGGCCAGGACAGCCTCGGCCGGGACATCCTCAGCCGGCTGATGTACGGCGCCCGCTGGTCGCTGGCGATCGGGCTCGGCGCGACCGGGCTCGCGCTGGTCGTGGGAGCGCTGCTCGGCGCGATCGCGGCGACCTCCCGCAAGGCGGTCGACGAGACGGTGATGCGCTGTCTGGACGTGGTCATGGCGTTCCCGGGCATCGCGCTCGCCGCCGTCCTGATCGCCGTCTTCGGCGGCGAGATCACCGTGCTGATCTGCGCGATCGCGTTCCTGTTCATGCCTCCGGTCGCGAGAGTCGTCCGGGCCAACGTCCTCGATCAGTACGGCGAGGACTATGTGACCGCCGAACGGGTCATCGGCGCCCGCACCCCGCACATCGTGCTCAGGCACGTCGCCGTCAACTGCGCGGCGCCCGTCCTCGTCTTCTGCACCGTGCAGGTCGCCGAGGCGATCGTCTTCGAGGCGTCCCTGTCCTTCATCGGCGCGGGCGTGCGGCCGCCGGACCCGTCGTGGGGCAGCGTCATCGCCGACGGCAAGAACATGGTCCTCACCGGGGGCTGGTGGGCGACCGTCTTCCCGGGCCTGCTGATCCTGATCACGGTCCTGTCGCTGAACATCCTCTCCGAGGGCGTCTCGGACGCGTGGGCGGCACCGTCGGCCCGCGAGGTCGACGTACGGGACGACGACGACCGGCTGGAGGCACCGGAGCCGGGCAGCGGTGAGGTGCTGCAGCTGCCGGGCCTGACGGAGGCGGCGGCGCGGCTGCGGGCACGGGCCCGCCCGCTGCCCCGGGGACAGCTGCCCGTGCTCGCCGTCGAGAACCTGGCGATCGGCTTCGAGGGCCGCCACGCCGGCGTGGACATCGTCGACGGCATCAGCTTCGAGGTGCAGCCGGGTGAGGTGCTGGGCCTGGTCGGCGAGTCGGGGTGCGGCAAGTCGCTGACGGCCCTCGCCGTGATGGGTCTGGAGCCGAAGGGCGCCCGGGTGCGCGGCCATGTCCGGTTCAACCAGCGGCAGTTGGTGGGCGAGCCGATGCGCGTGCGCCGCAGGCTGCTGGGCCACGAGATGGCGATGATCTACCAGGACGCCCTGTCGTCCCTGAACCCGGCGATGACGATCCGCGCCCAGCTCAAGCAGGTCGTACGCCGCGGCGGCCGCCGTACCCCCCACGAACTGCTGACGATGGTCGGCCTGGACCCCGAACGCACCCTGCGCAGCTACCCGCACGAACTCTCCGGCGGCCAGCGCCAGCGTGTTCTGATCGCCATGGCGCTGTCCCGCGACCCGAAGCTGATCGTCGCCGACGAGCCGACGACCGCGCTGGACGTCACCGTGCAGGCGCAGGTCATAGAGCTGCTGCTGAGGCTGCGGGAGGAGCTGGGCTTCGCCCTGATCCTGGTCTCGCACGACCTCGCGCTGATCGCGGACGTCACCGACCGGGTGGTCGTGATGTACGGCGGCCAGATCGTGGAGACCGGCGTGACCGCCGACCTGGTGGAGGCACCGGCGCACCACTACACGCGCGGCCTGCTCGGGAGTGTGCTCTCGCTGGAGTCGGCCCAGGAGCGGATGACGCAGATCAAGGGCGTGGTCCCGTCCCCGGCGGACTTCCCGGCGGGCTGCCGCTTCGCGGACCGCTGCCCGCTGGCGAGCGAGATGTGCCGGACGACGGCACCCGACCTGCTGGGAACCCCGACGCACACGGCGGCCTGCCATCACCCGGCGATCCTGCTGGCGCCGACGGACCGCGAGGAGAGCGGGGTCGTGCAGTGAACGTGAAGGCACCGGGTGGTCCGGTGGACGCGCTGGTGAAACTGTCGGACGCGCACGTCGTGCACAAGGCGCGCAGCGGCGGCCTGTTCACCCGGGACAAGGTGTACGCCCTGACCGGCGCCGATCTCACCATCGCGCCCGGCGAGACGGTGGGCGTGGTCGGCGAGTCGGGGTGCGGGAAGTCGACGCTGGCGAAGGTTCTGGTCGGGGTGCAGCGGCCGACGTCGGGCACGGTGTCCTTCGGGGGACGCGACCTGTGGGCCATGACCCCGGCCGAGCGCAGGACCGCGGTCGGCGCGGGAACCGGGATGATCTTCCAGGACCCGTCGACGGCACTCAACCGCCGCCTGCCGGTCCGGCAGATTCTGCGGGACCCACTGGACGTGCACGACCGGGGAACGAAGTCCCAACGTGAGGAACGCGTACGGGAGTTGATGTCCCTGGTCGGCCTGCCCCGCGCCCTCACCGACGCCCTCCCCGGCCAGCTGTCGGGCGGCCAGCGCCAACGCGTCGCGATCGCCCGGGCGTTGGCCCTGGACCCCGACCTGGTGGTGGCGGACGAGCCGACGAGCGCACTGGACGTGTCGGTCCGGGCCCAGATCCTGAACCTCCTCCTGGACCTCAAGGAGCGGCTGGGCCTGGCCCTGGTCTTCGTCTCCCACGACATCCAGACGGTGCGCCGGATGAGCGATCGCGTGATCACGATGTACCTGGGCCGGATCGTCGAGGAGGCCCCGGCGACGGGGGTCACCGACGGCTCCCGGCACCCGTACACCCGCGCCCTGTTCTCCGCGACCCCCGGTCTGCTGGACCCCATCGACCCGATCCCGCTGGCCGGCCCGGTGCCGTCGGCGACGCGGCCGCCGAGCGGGTGTCCCTTCCGGACGCGGTGCTGGAAGGCGGACGCAGTGTGCGCGGACGAGATGCCGGACTTCTCGGCCGCGTCGAGCCCGGAGCATCGTTACAGGTGCCACCATCCAGTGGAGGAGGGCGAGGCCACACGGGACCTCGTACGACAAAGTCACCATTCAAGGGAGCCTTCATGACGATCCCCACCCCGCTCACCGGTGTCGTCCCGCCCGTCTGCACGCCCCTGACACCGGACCGCGAGGTGGACGTCCCGTCACTGATCAGGCTGGTCGACCACCTGGTGGAGGGCGGGGTGCACGGCCTGTTCGTGCTCGGTTCGACGTCGGAGGTGGCGTATCTGACGGACCGGCAGCGCCGGCTGGTGGTGGAGACGGTGACGGGCCATGTGGGAGGCCGACTCCCCGTGCTGGCGGGCGTGATCGACATGACGACGCCGAGGATGCTGGACCACGTGGCCTCGGTGACGTCGGCGGGCGCGGACGCGGTGGTGGCGACGGCCCCCTTCTACACCAGCACCCACCCCGCCGAGATCACCCGCCACTACCGCCTGCTCGCGGCGGCCTCCCCGGTCCCGGTCATCGCCTACGACCTCCCGGCCTCCGTCCACACCAAACTCCCCGCCTGCGTGATCCTCGACCTCGCCGCCGAGGGCGCTTTGGCGGGCCTGAAGGACTCCAGCGGCGACCTCGCCGGCTTCCGCGAGGTCGTCACCGGCGCCCGCAACCGGCCCGACGTCCGGGGCTTCAGCGTGCTGACCGGCTCGGAACTCATCATCGACGCGGCCCTCGCGATCGGCGCGGACGGGGCGGTGCCGGGGCTGGCCAACGTCGACCCCCGGGGGTACGTCCGCCTCGACCGGCTGTGCCGGGACGGGGACCGGGAGGGGGCGCGGGCCGAACAGGAGCGGCTGTGCGCACTGTTCGGGATGGTGCGGGTCGGGGATCCGGCGCGGATGGGCGGGAGCTCGTCGGCTCTGGGGGCGTTCAAGGCGGCGCTGCAGCTGCGGGGGGTTATCGAGTGTGCGGTGACGGCGGAGCCGCAGGTGCCGTTGTCGTCGGAGGAAGTGGAGCGGGTGGGGAAGTTCCTCGCGGGGGCCGGGCTGCTCTAGCCGGCCCGGCCCCCGGTTCCCCCTGTTCCTCCCCCCCCTGGTCCCCCGTTCCCCCCGTCCTTCTCCTCCGGACCTAGCCCATGGAGTCGGAGGCGCAGCGAGAGCCGCTGTCCCAGGGGTACTTCTTGCCCAGGCAGACGTACACGCGGACCGTCCCGCTGCCCGACGCGTTGGACTCCCACCAGATGGGCTGCCCACCGGAGGTGGAGGTGTCGTCCGTTTCGAGCGGGCCGTAGCGGCCGTTCGCGTCCACGACGTACGCACGGGCCGCGGCACCGTCGGCCTGGTGGTCCTGCACGTAGTTGTAGTAGCCGTCGTCGAAGTAGGCGTGTCCGCTGCCGGGCTTGCACACGGTCGCCTGCACGGTGCCGCCGGACAGCCCCTGGGAGTTGGCCACGGTGGCGCGCAGCGTCTCGCAGCGGACGGCGGCGTGGGCCTGGGCCGGCAGCGCGACACCGAGAGCGAGCAGGGCCGTGGTCACTCCGGTCAGCGCGGCCGTGGCCCGCCAAGTGCGTCTTGCCATTGTTCGAGTCCTCTCCGTCGGTCTTCCTGGTGGTCGGTCGGTGGCAGTGCTGGTCTGGGTGCTGGTCTGGGGTGCCGGTGCCCGCGGGTCAGGCGGCCCAGCTGCCGGTGGACTTCGCGTCCGAGCGGAACTCGAAGGCGAACAGGGCGCCGTCCCGCACGTTCGTCGCGATCACGTTCCACTGCCCCGCGCGGGCGAGCTTGTAGTTCGCCTGGCACTCCAGACGTCCGTTGGTCTCGAAGCAGACCTTCACGTACCGGTTCGTGTTGGGCTTGATGTTGATGTCGGCGCACGCGCTGGAGGTGCTGAACACATCGCCCGCCGGGAGCCAGTACGTGCCGGCCGGCTTGTGGTAGCTGTTCGCGCTGCCGTAGCAGGAAGCCGGCGCGATGTCGCGTGCCTGGGCCGCCGGAGCGAGACCGATGGCGCCGCCCGCGAGCACGGCTGAGATCGCGGTCGCGGCGATGCGCTGACGCATGGGCATGACGTATCCCCCTGGGATCGACGAGTGGGGTGGATGCTCCGGCCGGGGCAGCACCGAGCCTGCTGGGGTGGGCCGGGCGGAAACAAGAGCCGTCGCTGTCCCGGACAACCCGCTCGCTGTCCGGCCTGGTCAGCGCCTTGTCCGGGTCTTATCCGGGTCCCCTTCGGGGCTTGTCCGGATCACGGGGACGGTGGCGGGAAACGGGATTGTGCGCCCCTTCGGGCAGGGCCGACGATGTGCGACATGGAGACCAGGGGGGATGCGGGTCCTCAACAGGCGCGAGACACCGCCGAGTTCATCGCCGCCATGCGTGGACTCAAGGAGCGGGCGGGGCTGACGTACCGCCAGCTGGAGGAGCGGGCCGCCGAGCACGGCGAGGTGTTGCCGCGCAGCACCCTGGCCGATGTGCTGCGCGGCCGGACCCTGCCACGCCCCGAACTGCTGGCCGCCTTCGTACGCGCCTGCGGGGACGGCGAGCGGGCGGCGGAGTGGCTGGCGGCCCGGGACGACCTCGGCCGGGGGAAGGTCGCCGAAGGCATCAGTGCGAGCGGGAGTGAAAGCGGAAGCGGGAGTGTGAGTCCGGGGCGGGGCGTCCGCCTCCGTGCCCGGGTGCTCGGGGTTCCCGTCCTGCCGGCGGCGGTGGTCCTGGTGGCGCTCCTGACCGCCGCCGTCTGGGCTCTGGTCCCCTCCCGGGACGACGGCGACAGGTCGGGCACCGGGGGCGAGGGCGCCGCCGCGACCGACGCACGGTCCCTGTTGCCCCGCGGCCGTACGCAGATCCGTCCGGCCCTGACGAACGGCCTGTGCCTGACGGACGGTTACGGCAGCGGGTACGAGTCACTGGTCGCCGTACAGCGGCCGTGCGACGAGGTCGCGCCCCAGGAGACCACACTGGTTCCGCTCGGCGGGAACACCTTCCGGATCCGCTGGTACCACCCCGACCACGGCCCCGGCTGTCTGACGGCCCTGGCCGAGGGGCCGGGTGTCGGACTGCTGGAGCCGTGGGACGACTGCGGGCGGACGACCCCGTTCCGGATCGAGCCGGCCGGGGCCGACGGAAGCCGACGCTACTCGCTGCGTGTCGACGGCCGGGGCTGCGTGGCCATCCGGGACGCGGCCACCTCGGAGGGAGCGGAGGCCGTGGTGGAGCCGTGCCGGCCGAAGGACAGCCAGGTCTTCGTCATCCGGTCGGCGCCGTGACAGTCCCCTGGAGCCCGTCGGCCGACACCCTGCGGAACTCGATCGACTCGTACGGCCCCGACACTCCCGTCTCGTACAGGATCCCGACCGTGTGCCGACCGAGCGGCACCAGGTCGGAGTAGGCAGCTCGCCGCTGTGACAGCGTCAGCGCCTTGGTGAAGGTCGCCCCGCCGTCCGTGCTGCGCCACACGGCCATCGACTGACGGACGGTCGGGACGGACGGACCGGAGAAGATCAACGGGGCACCCGCACCGGGGAGTTGAAGGACGCTGCCCTCCACCACCGGGACGTCGTTCAGCGTCGGCTGGACGGTGTACGGACGGTCCAGGCTCCCGCCGCCGTCAATGGAGTGGCTGTCGAGGCGGTTGCCGGTGCTCGTGCCGAGCTGGTCCCGGGAGTTGAAGTACAGCCTGCCGTCGGGGAGTTCGGCTGCCGTGGACTCGTTGGCGTTGCTGACACCGTCGTAGGAGTCGTCCACGAAGCCCAACTGCCAGCTACGCCCGCCGTCGTCGCTGTAGACGGCGTGGGCGCCGTAGTACTTCGGCTCCTGCCCGGTGTCGGCGGACCCGGTCGCGGGCGCCACCGAGTGGTTCGACGCGACGACCAGCCGCCCCGCGTACGGGCCCCGCCGGAGCGCGACCGCATGGCCCGGCCCCGTCGCGTACCACCGCCAGTTCGACGGCTTCACCTGCGTCGTGATGTCACGCGGCGCCGTGAAGTGGCGGCCGTCGTCAAGGCTCCGCTGGACGAACACCCGCCGGCTCTGCTCCGGTGTCGCCTCCCCCCGCATGATCTGCGCCTCCGTCACATCACCGCTGTTGTAGGACGTGACCAGCACGATCGCGCCGGTGACCGGATCCACCACCGGCGCCGGATTGCCCCGCGTGTCCCCCTCCCCGGCGGCGACCACCGTCACCGGCCCCCAGGTGCAGCCGCCGTCGAGGGAGCGTCTGAGGACGACATCGATGTCGCCGGTGTCGCCCGCGCCGTCGTGCCGGCCCTCGGCGAAGGCCAGCACCGTGCCGCGCGGGGTCGTGATCGTCGCCGGGATGCGGTAGGTGTCGTAGTCGCCCTCGCCCGAGACATACGGGACGGAGGACGTGCAGCCGGCCTCCGCCGAGGCGGTGCCGGTCGTCGTGAGCGGGGTGGCCAGGAGGACCGCGGTGACGACGAGTGTGCGGCTCAGGATGGTCATCGAGTTCCCTCGACTTCCCTTGACGGAGCGTCAGCATTGACCTGTCCGTCACAGGCTTCCCGGAGTCACCATCCCCGACTCGTACGCCACGATGACCAACTGCGCCCGGTCCCGCGCCCCCAGCTTCCCCATGATGCGGCTGACGTGGGTCTTCGCCGTCAGCGGGCTGAGCCCCAACGCCTCGGCCACTTCCGTGTTGTTGAGGCCGCGCGCGACCAGGGCCAGCACCTCGCGCTCGCGTTCCGACAGACATGCGGGCCCGGCCGTCGTGGGGGCGGAAGGGCTGCGCAGGAACCGCTCGATCAGCCGTGCGGTCGGGCCGGGTGACAGCAGCGCCTCCCCCGCCGCCACCGTGCGGATCGCGTCGAGGAGTTCGGCCGGCCTGGTGTCCTTGACGAGGAATCCGGAGGCGCCGGCACGCAGCGCCTCCACGATGTTCTCGTCGGTGTCGTAGGTGGTGAGGACCAGGACCCGCACCCCGGCGAGGTCCTCGTCGGCGGCGATCAGGCGGGTCGCCTCGATGCCGTCCAGGTCGGGCATGCGGATGTCCATCACGACGAGGTCGGCGCGTGAGCTGCGGGCCAGCGCGGCGGCCTCCCGGCCGGTGGCCGCCTGGCCGACGACCGCCATGTCGGGGGCCGACTCGACCAGCATGGCGAACGCCTCCCGCACGAGCGTCTGGTCGTCCGCGAGCAGGACGCGGATCATCGGTCTCCTCCCCGGCCGGTGACGAAGTCGGCTCCGACGGGCAGCACGGCGCTCACCTCGAAACCCCCTTTGGTGCGCGGTCCGGCGTCGAGTGTGCCACCCACGCTGCGCGCCCGCTCCCGCATGCCGACGAGACCGTAGCCGGGGGTCGGTGCGCCGGGCGCGGGGCAGGGGCCGTCGTCGGTGACCGACAGGTGCAGGGCGCCGCGCTCCTCGTACAGCTCGACGCGAACGGCGGGTTCGGGGCCCGCGTGCCGGACCACGTTCGTCAGCGCCTCCTGCACGATCCGGTACGCGGCCGCCCCCACGGCGGGCGGCGCCTGACGCACCCGTACCTCCGACGCCACCCGCGCACCGGCCAGCCGCGCCGCCGCCACCAGGTCCGGCACCCCGTCGAGCCCGGGCAGCGGGCCGCGTGCCTCACCCGCGACGCCCTGTTCGCGCAGGACTTCCAGCGTCGTACGGAGTTCACCGCGGGCCGTGCGGCAGGTGTCGGCGATGTCGTCGAGGGACTTCGCGATGGACCGGCGGTCCAGCCGCTCCGGGTCCGCCGCCAGCACGTGCGCGGCCACCGACGTCTGCACGCCGATGAGGGTGATGCTGTGGGCGAGGAGGTCGTGCAGGTCGCGGGCGATGCGCAGCCGTTCCTCGGCGACCCGGCGGCGGGCCTCCTCCTCGCGGGTGCGCTCCGCGCGCTCGGCGCGTTCGACGATGGCGGCGACGAACTGGCGGTAGTAGCGGACGTCGATGCCGCAGAAGAGGAACGCGAAGACCCAGCCGGAGATCCGCAGGAGCTCCGTCGTCCCGTCGGGGTTGGTGAGGGCGTTCAGGGCCAGGGTCACGCCGAGGCAGCCGGCGCCGGTGAGCAGCGTGCGGCGCACCGTGCCGGTCGCCGCGACCGTGTACAGCACCACCATCGTGGCGAGGATGGGCGCGGCGTGGTTGTTCTCCAGGGCGTGGTACGGCGTGATGCAGACCATCACCGCGAGCAGGACCAGCAACGGGCGGCTGCGCCGCCACACGAGCGGCACGTGGGCGGCGAGCAGCAGGGCCCAGCCGAGCGCGTCGGGTCGCAGCCCCTTGTCGCCGAGCAGGGCCATGGCGGTGGCCAGGGCGGCCCAGGCTACGGCCAGCAGCGCGTCGTTGCGGGTGCGGTGCGGGGCGGTCAGGGGGTCGCGGTTGATCGCGGCCATGACCCGCTCGCCGACGCGGGGCCGCTGGGCTGTCGTGGTTGCCTGCACGGGGTTCATCTTCCGGGACGGCGGCGCCCCTCCGGGAGGGAGGGGCGCCGGTCGGTCAGGGGACGGAGACGGCCACGGGCTCCGGTTCCTTCGGCGGGACGGACGGCCGGGGCCCGGCGGGCTCGCGGGAGAGCCGCCCCGGCCACCACACCCTCCGCCCCAGCGCCACGCTCGCGCTGGTCACCAGGTAGGTGCGCACCAGGAACGTGTCGAGCAGAACGCCCACCGCGATGACGAAGCCCAGCTCGACGAGCGGCACCAGCGGCATGCTGGTGAGCACCGCGAAGGTGGCGGCGAGGACGAGCCCCGCGGAGGCGATGACACCGCCCGTCGTGCGCAGCGCGGTGAGCGCGGCCGACGCCGGTTCGGCGCCGTTCAGGCACTCCTCGCGCATCCGGTGCATCAGGAAGATGCCGTAGTCGACGCCGAGCGCCACCAGGAACACGAACGAGAGCAGTCCCAGCCCCGGGTCGGTGCCCTCGAAGCCGAAGAGCGGCCCGAAGACGAGTCCGCCGATGCCGAGCGCCGCGCCCCACACCGCGACCACGGCCGCCACCAGGATCAGCGGCGCGACGAGCGAGCGCAGCAGGGCGACCAGGATCAGCAGCACGGACAGCAGCACGATCGGCACGACGACCAGCCGGTCCCGGGCGTTGGTGTCCTTCAGGTCGAGCTGCTCGGCGCTCGGTCCGCCGACGTAGGAGCCGTCGAGCCGGTCGCGCAGGGCCTCGATGGTGGCGGTCTCCCCGGCGGACTGGGGCGGAGCGGTGGCGAGGACGGAGATCTCCGTCCAGCCGTTTCCGGTACGTCCTTCCCGCGCGCTGTCGACACCGCGTGTGCCGCGGACGGCGGCGAGGGTCTCGTCGGCCCGCTCCTCCGGCGTGATGACGCTGATGGGCTGCGTACCGCGCTCGGGGTAGGCGGCGGCGAGCGTCTCCATGGCGGCGACCGCGTCGGGCTTGCTGGTGAAGGAGTCCTCCTGCTTGAGGCTGCCGGGCAGGTTGAGGACGCCGAGCGCGAGCGCGCCGAGCAGGACCGCGCCGGCCGCGAGGACGGTGAGGGGGCGGCGTCCGGCGGAGCCGCCCATCGCGGTGAACAGGGACCGGCGGGCCTTGGGGGTGCTGCCGTAGCGCGGCACGAGCGGCCAGAAGACGCGCCGGCCGAGCAGCACGAGGATCGCGGGCAGCAGCGTCAGCATGGCGGCGAGCGCGCACAGCACCCCGACGGTGCCGAGCGGGCCCATGCCCCGGCTGGAGTTGAGGTCGGCGGCGAGCAGGCACAGCAGCCCGGCGGCGACGGTGCCGGAGGAGGCGAGCACGGCGGGCCCACAGCCCTTGAGCGCGGCGACCATGGCGTCGTACGGCCGCTCGATCCGCCGTAGCTCCTCCCGGTACCGCGAGACGAGCAGCAAGGCGTAGTCGGTGCCCGCCCCGAAGACGAGGATCGTCATGATCCCGGAGCTCTGGCCGGAAACGGACGTCCCGAACCCCTGGTTGAGCCCGTAGGCGACACCCATCGACAGATAGTCGGCCATGCCCGCGACGGCGAGCGGGACGAGCCACAGGAACGGGCTGCGGTAGATGAGGATCAGCAGGAGCGCGACGACGGCGGCGGTGGTGTAGAGCAGCGGTCCGTCGAGCGAGTTGTAGACCTCGCTCGCGTCGGTGGCGAGCGCGCCCGCCCCGCCGACGTCGACGCTCAGCCCGTCGCCGCCCCGCGCGATGTCCCGTACGTCGTTGACGAGCGCGTCCCGCGCCTTCTCGTCCTGCCCCGGCTCGGTGCTGGCGACCGGGTACATCAGGGTGGCCCCGTCCCGGGAGGGAATGCCCCGCGGTTCCCCGGTGAGCCGGTGAGCACCGGCGATCCGCTCGATCTGCCCGGCGGCGGTCGCCCGGTCCCCGGCGGTCAGCCCACCGTCCCGGTGATAGACGACGACCATCTCGGTGGCCTCGCCGCCCGGCAGCCGGTCCTCGATCTTGGCCACCTGCGTCGAGTCGGCGCTCGCGGGCAGATAGTCGACGGCACGGTCCCGCTGGACGTCCGCCAGCTTCGAGGCGAACGGCGAGGCGAGCGCCAGTACGGCGACCCACAGTCCCAGCACGAGCCAGGGCACGGCCCGCCGTCGCCGTGTGCTTGTCCTTGCGGCCCCCATGAGACGGGCCTCCCTCCGGGTCGGGTGTCTGGGTCGCTTCCAGACTTCCGGCGCCGGGGTGCGGATTCGTCGGGCGGGAGGGCGAGTTGGGGCCTACTGCCGGGGTCGTCCCGACGGCGCGATTACTCCCTCGGGAGTACGGCGGGACGCGGTGCCTGAGTGTTCGTACTCAGGCACCGCGTCCCGCCTTCCGGGCAGGCTTGCCCGCATGACAGCCCCCGCCGGCCTCCCGCACTTCCGCGGGGCCGATGTGCCGCCCCCTTCCGGCGGACGCCGACGGCTGCCGGTCGCCGCGGACATCGCCCTGGCGGTCGGGCTGCTCGTCCTCGACGTCGTCCTGGCGGTCGGGGCCTTCCTGCTCGGCATCGACGTCAGCGGCGACTGGCAGCCGTTCGACCCGGGTGCGGACAACTCCGACGTCGTGCTCACGATCGACTGGCTCTACCTGGGCATCGCCGGCGGCCTGGTGCTGCTGACCGCCGCGCTGCCGTACCTGCTGCGGGCCTTCGTCAGCATCTCGACGCAGGTGCTCGTCGGCGTGGTCGTCCTGATCGTCGCGGTGAGTGGCGCGCGGTACGACCAGGAGCGCGGCGCCCGGGACGACGTGGCCGTGGCGGTGGCGTACCGCTGACGGCCCGGGGCTACGACGGCGTCCGTGCCGCCGCGGCCAGCAGCCGGGTCACGTCCTCCGCGCAGATGGTGAGGGCGGCGCCGACCGTGGCCAGGACATCGCGCTCGGCCGGTGTGTACGGCCCGTCGGCCAGGGCGATGCGCGCCCCCTGGAGCAGGATCGACTCCCGGCCGGGCGGTGCGAGGTGCGGGGCCAGCGGGTCCAGCGCCTCGTGGAGCTCTATGGCCAGCCCGGGGCCGCAGGGCTCGGAGAAGACCCGTCCGGTGTCCGCCGCCAGCGCCTCGACCAGGGCGTTGAGCTGCTCCTCCGTGCAGTCGTCGAAGCCGGCCGCGCGCACCGTGGCCGCCGCGGCCTCCAGGGACGGTCGGGCGCAGGTGCCGCCCGCCGCCAGCACCGCGAGGGCGACGGTGTGGACGGCGTCGCGGAGCATCGCGGAGAAGCGGGTGGTGGTCGGATGGTCGAGGACGTCGGTGCCGAAGTGGCGCCGACAGGCCGCGCACTCCACGACGGGGCCGGTCTCACCGCGCGGCAGCACGGGCACGCCGAGGAAGGTGAAGCGGCGATGTCCGCTCAGCCGCTGGTAGTTGCGGTCGCCTCCGCAGCCGGGGCAGAAGAACTCCCCGTCCCCGACGGCCGACCACGCGGTGCGGGTGCCCAGGATGCGCGCAGCCCTGGCAGCACGGCCGTCTCGTCCCCGTCCTGGCAGCACGTCGCACCTCCGTAACCCCACGGCAACGTCGCCGCGCTTGCGTGATGTTAGCCACATCACCGACGTGGAGTCAGTACCCCGAACGAGACCTTTCCGTGACCTGCACAGGTCAATGGCTGGAAATGAGCGGACCCCGCCCACCGAAATACGGCGGACGGGGCCTTCAAACGCCGGGCGCGACAGCGCCGTCAGGGGCGCGGGGAACTGCGCGACGAGCCACTACGACGCAGCAGACGACCGACAACACACCCCGGCACATCCGTAGTCGCACCCCTCCCCCACGGAGGGAACCGTCAACGAGCAGCCCGGTTGACGGCGGAGACAACGGCCTTCAGCGACGCACGCGTCGTGTTGGCGTCGATACCGATCCCCCACAGCACCTTGCCGTCAATCGCACACTCGATATACGACGCGGCCTGCGCGGACGCGCCCTCGCTCATCGTGTGCTCCTGGTAGTCCAGCAGCCGCACGTCGATCCCGATGGACTGCAGGGCGTCGAAGAAGGCCGAGATCGGACCGTTCCCGGACCCGGTCAGGACCGTGTCCTGGCCATCCACCGTGGCCTCCACCTTCAGCGTGTCCACACCGTCGGTGTCGGTCGTCGACTGGTTGTTCTTGACCTGGATCCGACCCCAGGGGTTCTCCGGGTTCGGCAGGTACTCGTCCTGGAAGACCGCCCAGATGGCACCGCCGGTGACCTCGCCGCCCTCGGCGTCCGTCTTGGCCTGGATGAGCTTGGAGAACTCGATCTGCATCCGGCGCGGCAGGTCCAGCTTGTGGTCGTTCTTCAGGACGTACGCGATACCGCCCTTGCCGGACTGCGAGTTGACGCGGATGACCGCCTCGTACGACCGCCCGACGTCCTTCGGGTCGATCGGCAGGTACGGCACCGCCCACTCGATGTCGTCCACCGTGACGCCCTTGGCGGCCGCGTCGGCCTCCATCGCGTCGAAGCCCTTCTTGATGGCGTCCTGGTGGGAGCCGGAGAAGGACGTGTAGACCAGGTCGCCCACGTACGGGTGGCGCGGGTGGACCTCCATCTGGTTGCAGTACTCCCACACGCGACGGATCTCGTCGATGTCGGAGAAGTCGATCTGCGGGTCGACGCCCTGCGAGAACAGGTTCATGCCCAGGGTGACCAGGTCGACGTTGCCGGTGCGCTCGCCCTGCCCGAACAGGCAGCCCTCGATACGGTCGGCGCCGGCCATCAGCGCCAGCTCGGCGGCGGCGACGGCCGTACCGCGGTCGTTGTGCGGGTGGACGGAGACGCAGACGTACTCGCGGCGCGACAGGTTGCGGCTCATCCACTCGAAGCGGTCCGCGTGCGTGGACGGCGTCGAACGCTCCACCGTGGCGGGCAGGTTGAGGATGATCTCGCGGCCCGGACCCGGCTGGTAGACGTCCATCACCGCCTCGCAGACCTCCAGCGCGAAGTCCAGCTCGGTGTCGGTGAAGATCTCGGGGCTGTACTGGTAGCCGAACTCGGTCTCCG
The DNA here is from genome assembly GCF_001270495.1 of Streptomyces viridochromogenes. GTDB lineage: Bacteria > Actinomycetota > Actinomycetes > Streptomycetales > Streptomycetaceae > Streptomyces > Streptomyces viridochromogenes_A. The sequence continues at coordinate 51,853 of NZ_LGUR01000217.1, read as the reverse complement.
GGCCCAGCAGCTTCTCGGCGTACTCCATCACCAGGCGGGTGCCGTCGACGGCGATCTGCTTGATGTCGTCCTTGGAGCCACGGAAGACGACCCGGCGGAAGACGGGGGCGGTGGCGTTGTACAGGTGGACCGTGGCGCGCTTGGCGCCCTTCAGGGACTCCACCGTGCGCTCGATCAGGTCCTCGCGGGCCTGGGTCAGTACGGAGATGGTGACGTCGTCGGGGATGGCACCCGGCTCTTCGATGATCGACCGTACGAAGTCGAAGTCCGTCTGGCCCGACGCGGGGAAGCCGACCTCGATCTCCTTGTAGCCCATCTTGACCAGCTGGTCGAACATCCGGCGCTTGCGCTCGGGCGACATCGGGTCGATCAGGGCCTGGTTGCCGTCACGCAGGTCGGTGGAGAGCCAGCGGGGGGCGGTGGTGACGCGCTTCTCCGGCCAGGTGCGGTCCGGGATGTCGACCTGCTCGTAGCGGCCGTACTTGTGGATCGGCATGGAACTGGGCTGCTGGCGGTTCGCCATGATGCGGGGGCTCCTCAGGGTGTCCGGAAGGACGGCCGACGACGCAACGCCAAGCTCCGCGGGGAGGGAGTCGACCTGGACTACAGGCCCTCGCCGCGGCAGCTAAGAAGAAGCAGCCCGAAACGCATGATGCGCAGCACGCTAGCCGAGCCGCTCCCCGTGCGGGGCGTCGTATCAGTATGCGGGACCCGGGGGACGAATAGGACAAAACGTGTTCCATACCACTTCGTCACGGAGCGTGCGGCTCCCTGTCCGCATATTTCACCAATCATGGTTGCGGGTAGTGACAGCGTCATGACCCAGTGCAAGGGTGCCGGGCATGACGACGAACGGGGGCTTCGAGCCCGTCTTCTGCACCGTCGTACCGCCGCACGTCCTCGACAAGCTGGCACGGAACGACGACCCCGCACTCTCCGGTCCCGCCCGGCGGACCCTGATGCGCGACAGCGAACTGCGCGGCAAGCGTCGCGTGACGACCGAGTTCGCCCTCGCGGCCGCCCCGACGGCGAAGGCACCGTCGGACCAGCCGCTGCGCACCATCTACGACGCCGAGCACGCCACCGCCCTGCCCGGCACCAAGGTCCGCGGCGAGGGCGCGGACCCCGGCCAGGACGCCACGGTCAACCGCGCCTACGCCGGGCTCGGCGCCACCTTCGACCTCTTCCTCAAGGCCTACGCCCGCCACTCCATCGACGGCGACGGCCTGCCCCTGGACGCCACCGTCCACTACGACGAGAACTACAACAACGCCTTCTGGAACGGCGAGCAGATGGTGTTCGGCGACGGGGACGGGGAGATCTTCCTCGACTTCACCATCCCGATCGACGTCATCGGCCACGAGCTCAGCCACGGCGTCACCCAGTACACGGCCAACCTGACCTACTACGGCCAGCCCGGCGCGCTGAACGAGTCCATGTCGGATGTCTTCGGCGCCCTCATCAAGCAGTACACGCTCGGCCAGACCGCCGCCGAGGCCGACTGGCTGATCGGCGCGGGCCTCCTCGCCCCGAGCGTCACCGGAAAGGCCCTGCGCTCCATGAAGGAGCCGGGCAGCGCGTACGACGACGACGTCCTCGGCAAGGACCCGCAGCCCGCGACGATGGACGACTACGTCCGCACCGGCCGCGACAACGGCGGTGTCCACATCAACTCCGGCATCCCCAACCACGCCTTCTACCTGGCCGCCACCGCGCTCGGCGGCCACGCCTGGGAGAAGGCGGGACAGATCTGGTACGACGTCCTGACCGGCGGCGAGCTGTCGGACCGGGCCCTGTTCACCGACTTCGCGAAGCTCACCGTCAAGGCCGCGCGCGAGCGCTTCGGCGACGGCGGCGAGGAGCTCCAGGCCGTGGCGAAGGCATGGGAACAGGTCGGGGTGCGGATCCTCTGAGTCCGTACTAGACAGGGACCCATGCGTATTCAGGTACGGCGCACGGGTGGATTCGCGGGCATCGAGCGGCACGCCGAGGTGGACACCTCGGGGCGGCCCGACGCCCAGGAGTGGCACGCCCTGGCCGAGCGCGCGGTCGCGGACGGCCGGGGCACGCCCCCGATCGGGGTTCCGGACGGCTTCAGCTACCAGATCACCGTGGACGGCAGGACGGTGTACTGCTCCGATCCCCGGCTCACGGACGAGCAGCGCAAGCTGATCTCCCGGGTACTGAAGGAGGGAGCGTAGGGGCGCGTAACGGGCAGTTCGCGCCTGGGCGTTGACTTCCGTTACCGCCGGTACGGATGATCCGGCGCATGGCGATCGATGAGCGCGGTGCGACGAACCCGATACCTCAGTTCCCGGCCGGTTTCCTGTGGGGCGTCTCGACGTCCGCCCACCAGATCGAGGGCGCCGTGGACGAGCGCGAGCGATCCGTGTGGGACGCCTTCACGGCCGAGCCGGGCAGCGTGAAGGACGGCTCCACGGCCGAGGTGGCCTGCGACCACTACCACCGCTACCCCGAGGACGTGGCACTCCTGGCCGGCCTGGGCGTGACCGCGTACCGCTTCTCGGTCTCGTGGCCCCGCGTGAACGCCCCGAACGGTCTCGACTTCTACGACCGTCTGGTCGACGAGCTGTGCGCGGCGGGCGTACAGCCGGTGCCGACGCTCTTCCACTGGGACCTTCCGGTCGGGCTGGACTGGCTCGACCGGGACACGGCCGACCGCCTGGCCGAGTACGTGTCCGTGGTGGCCGAGCGCCTGGGCGACCGCGTCCGCAAGTGGATCACCCTCAACGAACCCGCCGAACACACCCTCCTGGGCCACGCCCTCGGCACCCACGCCCCGGGCAAGCGGCTCCTCTTCGACGCCCTCCCGGTCGCCCACCACCAGTTGCTGGCCCACGGCCAGGCCGTACGGGCCCTGCGCGCGGCCGGTGCGACGGACGTCGGGATCGCCAACTCGCACGGCCCGACCTGGCCGGCGTCCCGGGAACAGGCGGACCTGGAGGCGGCGGACTTCTACGACCTGCTGCTCAACCGGCTGTTCGCCGACCCGCTGCTGCTGGGCGCGTACCCGGACGGCATCGGCGAGTTGATGCCCGGGGACGTCTCGGCGGACCTCAAGGTCATCTCGGAGCCGCTCGACTTCTACGGCGTCAACTACTACGCGCCGACCCGCGTGGGCGCCCCGCAGGGCACCGAGATCGAGTTCGGCGGGGTGACCATGCCGGCCGAACTGCCCTTCTCCGTAAGGCAGGTCGAGGGCGTGCCGACGACGGACTTCGGCTGGCCGGTGGTCCCCGAGGGCCTGACGGAACTGCTCACCGGCCTCCGGGAGCGGTACGGCGACCGACTTCCGCCGATCGTCATCACCGAGAACGGCTGCTCGTACGAGGGCGTCGACGACCAGGAGCGGATCGCCTACCTGGACGGCCACATACGCGCACTGCACCGGGCGATGGAGGCGGGCGTGGACGTACGCGGGTACTTCGTCTGGTCGCTGCTCGACAACTTCGAGTGGGCCGAGGGGTACGCGCGGCGGTTCGGGCTCGTGCACGTGGACTTCGACGATGTGACGACGCTGACGCGGACGCCCAAGGCGTCCTACGGCTGGCTGCGGGACGTGCTCCGGGCACAGGGATGACGGTCGACGCCCTGGCCGATCCGACGGAGCGGGTCGGCCGGGGCTGGACGGCGGCGCTGTCGCTGGCCAACGTGGCGATCTGGGTGGGCTGGTACGGCCCGCTGCAGATCCTGCTCGCCCAGCAGGCGGAGGACTTCGCGCCCGGGACGGGGATGTCGAAGGAGACGCTGCTGGCGTGGGTGACCGGCGTGGGCGCCGTTGTGTCCCTCGTGGCCAACCCGTTCTTCGGCGCGCTGTCGGACCGCACCACGGCCCGCTGGGGCCGCCGTACGCCGTGGATCGTGGCCGGCGCGGCGGGCGGCGCGCTGTCGCTGCTGCTGCTCGCGGGCGCCGGCGGACTGTGGGCCATGATGGCCGGCTGGTGCCTGGTCCAGCTGACCCTGAACGCGGCCTTCGCGGCGGTGACGGCGGCCGTGCCGGACCGGGTGCCACGGCTCCAACGGGGCGTGGTGGGCGGCTGGTTGGGCGCGGCACAGATCCTCGGGGCGGTCGCCGGCACGGGGCTGGCGACGGCGGTCGGCGGGATCGCGGCGGGGTACGCGGCCTGCGCGGTGTTCGCGCTGGCGGGTGTCCTGCCGTATGTACTCCGGTACCGGGATCTCCGGCTGGGGGCCGCGGACCGGCCGGCGTGGGATCGGCGTTCGTTCACCCGCGGCTTCTGGCTGAGCCCGCGCCGCTACCCCGACTTCGGCTGGGCCTGGCTGACCCGCTTCCTGATCAACCTCAGCAACGCGCTGGTGATCCTCTACCTCCTGTACTACCTGCGGGACCGCCTGCACCACGACGACCCCGAGCAGGGCGTCCTCATCCTCACCGCCGTGAACAGCGTGACCCTGCTGGCCACGGTCGTCGTGGGCGGCGCCTGGTCGGACCGGGTGGGCCGCCGCAAGCCGTTCGTGTACTGGTCCGGCGTACTGATGGCCGCGGCCACGGCCCTGCTCGCCGCCTGGCAGACCTGGCCGAGCGCGATCGTCGTGGCGGCTCTGCTGGGCCTGGGCCTCGGCGTCTTCGTGTCGGTCGACTTCGCCCTGATGACGGACGTGCTCCCGAAGGCCCTCGACCGCGGCAAGGACCTGGGCGTCATCAACATCGCCAACGCCCTGCCCCAGGTGGCGGCCCCCGCCGTCGCCGCCCCGATCGTGACTTACCTGGGTGGATACCGGGTTCTGTATGGGGTGGCTGCGGTGGCGGCGTTGGCGGGGGCGGTGCTGGTGGGACGTATCAGAGGCGTGGACTAGAACGCCGCAAGGGGCGCGGGGCTGTGTCGATTTGCGGCTCCGCCGCGTGGGCGCGACAAGCCACGACGGCGCAGCAGCCGACCGACAACCCCCCGCGGCACTACCTCACAGCGCCCCAGCGTCTCGCGCCGCATAAACCGACGGATACACCGGCCGATACCCCAGCTCCCGACGAATCCGCTCCGTGGAGGTGATGGCGAGCCACGCGTCCGGATCGGTCCGGGTGTACAGCTCAGCGGGCACCTCGACCCCGTTGAGCTGATGCAACTCCACCGCCGTCACAGGCGCGTCGTCGGCGATGTTGTAAACCCGCCCCGCGACCCCCGGCGCATACAGGATCCGCAGCAACCCCTGAGCCACGTCCGCATGATGCCCCATGTGCAGCCGCTGGGTCGCAGCCCAGTTCCCGGCCCACATCAGGGACTGCGCGAGATGCGGATCACCTTCGCCGTAGACGAAGGGGAGCCGGCCGACACGTACGTCCATGCCCTCCAGCGCGAGCAACTCCCGCTCGGCCGCCGCTTTGGACTCCGGGTAGGCACCCCACATCGCCCCGCCGGGCCGGCTCTCGTCGTCCTCGGTCAGCGGGCGGCCGCGTCCGGCGCCGTACACCAGCCCCGTGCTGACCTGCACGAAGCGCCGTACTCCGGCATTCAGCGCGGCACGCCCCAGCTCCACGGCCGCGTCCCGGTTGACCGCCCACGCCTCCTCGTCGGGGACCCCGCGGAAGGAGGCCGCGACGTTCACGACCGCGTCGACCCCGGCGACCGCCTTGCCGAGCGTCTCGGTGTCCCGCAGATCGCCGACCACGACCTCGGCGCCCAGCTCCGCGAACGGTTCGCCCCGCGCCGCGTCCCGCACCAGCACCCGTACCCGCTCCCCCGCCCGGGACTGCGCGACCAGCCTCGGCACGAAGCGCCGACCGACCTGTCCTGTCGTACCCGTCACCAACGTCAGCATGTTCCGCTCCTCTCGTCACCGACCACCCTCGGACGGAGCCGGTACGAGCGGGAGAGACCCGTTGATCAGGGGATCGGCAGTCCCTGGATAAGCGCGGCGCGCTACCGCAGGCTGGAGAGGTGAACCGACCCGAACTCGCCGACTTCCTGCGCCGTGGCCGCGCCCGGCTGACCCCGTCGGACGTGGGCCTGACGCCGGGCCCCCGACGTCGCACGCCCGGTCTGCGCCGCGAGGAGGTGGCGCAGCTGGCGGGCATGTCGGTGGACTACTACACCCGACTCGAACAGTCCCGGGGCCCGCGCCCGTCCCGCCAGATGCTGACGGCGCTGGCCCGCGCGCTGCGCCTGACCGACGTCGAGCAGGACCACCTCTTCCACCTGGCCGGCGAGGAGCCGCCGAGGCGTGAGACGGCGTCGGCGCATGTCCGCCCCGGGCTGCTGCTGATCCTGGACCGCCTGCACGACACCCCGGCACAGGTGGTGAACGACTGCGGTGAGGTGCTGGCCCAGAACGCGATGGCCAAGGCGCTGGTCGGCGACGTGATGTCCCGCCCGCGCCGCGAGCGCAACCTGACCCGACTCTTCTTCCTGGACCCGACCGCGCGCACCCTCTTCCCGGAGGAGGACCTCGCCGGTCACGCGCGCGCCCACGTCGCCACCCTGCGCGCGGTGGCCGCGGCCCGCCCCGACGACCCGGAACCGGCCGCACTGGTCGCGGAACTCCGGGCGGCGAGCGAGGAGTTCGCGCGCCTGTGGGACGAGCACGAGGTGTCCCAGCGCAACAGGGCGACAAAGCGCTTCGTACACCCGCTGGTCGGCGTCCTGGAACTGGACTGCGAGGTCATGGTCAGCCACGAGCACCACCACCTACTGGTCGTCCACACCGCCCGCCCGGGCACCGAGGCCTACGAACGCCTGCAACTCCTGCGCGTGGTGGGCCTCCAGGACATGTCCGTGAAATCAGCCCCTCCGGCGTTTTGAGGAGCGGGGGCCGGCCCAGGCATTTTCAGCCCGTCCGGCGTTTGAGGACGAGGCCGCAGGCCGATGGGGGTCCAGGGGGCAGCAGCCCCCTGGCGGGGTCGAAGGGGCGGAGCCCCTTCACAGGATGGGACGGGTAGGGGAGGCGGGGGCGAAAACCCTAGAACCCCAGCTTCCGCAACTGCCGAGGATCCCGCTGCCAGTCCTTGGCCACCTTCACATGCAGGTCCAGGAAGACCGGCGTGCCCAGCAACGCCTCGATCTGCTTGCGGGACTTGATGCCGACGTCCTTCAGGCGCTTGCCCTTGGGGCCGATGATGATGCCCTTCTGGCTGGGGCGCTCGATGTAGACGAAGGCGTGGATGTCGAGGAGGGGCTTGTCGGCGGGGCGGTCCTCGCGGGGGAGCATCTCCTCCACCACGACCGCGATGGAGTGGGGCAGCTCGTCGCGGACGCCCTCCAGCGCGGCCTCGCGGATCAGCTCGGCGATCATGACCTGCTCGGGCTCGTCGGTGAGGTCGCCCTCGGGGTAGAGCGCCGGGCCCTCCGGGAGGAGCGGGACGATCAGGTCGGCCAGCAGGCCCACCTGCTTGTCGCCGACCGCCGAGACGGGGACGATCTCGGCCCACTCGAAGCCCAGCTCCTTGCCGAGCTGGTCGATCGCGATGAGCTGCTCGGCGAGGGTCTTGCTGTCCACGAGGTCGGTCTTCGTGACGATCGCGATCTTCGGCGTCTTCTTGATCGACGCGAGTTCCTTCGCGATGAAGCGGTCACCGGGGCCGAGCTTCTCGTTCGCCGGGAGGCAGAAGCCGATCACGTCGACCTCGGCCCAGGTCGTACGCACGATGTCGTTCAGCCGCTCGCCCAGCAGCGTGCGCGGCTTGTGCAGCCCAGGGGTGTCGACCAGGATCAGCTGGGCGTCCTCCCGGTGCACGATCCCCCGCACCGTGTGCCGCGTCGTCTGCGGCTGGTTCGCGGTGATCGCCACCTTCTGGCCGACCAGAGCATTCGTCAGCGTGGACTTGCCCGCGTTGGGGCGGCCCACGAAGCAGGCGAAGCCGGCGCGGTGGGGCGCCTCGGACGGCTCGGATGACTTACTGCGCACGCTCATGGCGCCCATTCTCCCTGATCCACAGACCCCTGCCGCACATGCGCCCGAGCGCACCCCACCCGGTGAGCTTCCGGAAACCCCCGCGCAACGAAACGTCGCCGAAACACACCCGTACGCGACCGGAAACGCGAACCGGTGAATCTCTGACGAGCCCCGACACCGTTGGAGACAACCGTGCCCCTCGCCGCCGCACAAGCCGCGCAGATCGACACCGGCGACACCGCCTGGCTGCTCGCCGCCACCGCCCTCGTCCTGCTGATGACGCCGGGCCTGGCCCTGTTCTACGGCGGCATGGTCCGCACGAAGAGCGTCCTCAACATGTTGATGATGAGCTTCGTCTCCATCGCGCTCGTCACCGTCGTGTGGCTGGCCTGCGGGTATTCGCTCGCCTTCGGGGACGATGTCGCCGGTGGGCTCATCGGCGGGCTCGATCACGCCGGGATGGCCGGGCTCGGACCGGACAGCGTCCAGGGCACCGTCCCCACCGTCCTCTTCGCCACCTTCCAGCTCACCTTCGCGATCATCACCGCCGCGCTGGTCAGCGGCGCGGTCGCGGACCGGGCGAAGTTCGGGGCGTGGCTCGTGTTCGTGCCGGTGTGGGCGCTGCTCGTATACGTTCCGGTCGCGCACTGGACCTGGGGGCCCGGCGGCTGGATCCTCGAACACCTCGGCGCCCTCGACTTCGCCGGCGGTCTCCCCGTCGAGATCACCTCCGGCGCCTCCGGACTGGCGCTGTGTCTGCTCCTCGGGCCCCGGCTCGGGTTCAAGAAGGACGCGATGCGGCCGCACAACCTGCCGATGGTCGTGCTCGGCGCGGGACTGCTGTGGTTCGGCTGGTTCGGCTTCAACGCCGGCTCCGCCCTCGGCGCCAACGGCCTCGCGGCAGCCGTCTTCCTCAACACCCTCGCCGCCGGCTGCACCGGCCTGCTCGGCTGGCTCTTCGTCGAGCAGAAGCGCGACGGTCACCCGACGACCCTGGGCGCGGCCTCCGGCGCCGTCGCCGGCCTCGTCGCCATCACCCCGTCCTGCGGCTCGGTCTCGCTGCTCGGCGCGCTCGTCATCGGTCTCGCCGCCGGTGTCGTCTGCTCGTACGCCGTGGGCTGGAAGTTCAAGCTGAACTACGACGACTCCCTGGACGTCGTGGGCGTCCATCTGGTCGGCGGTGTCATCGGCACCCTGCTGATCGGCGTCTTCGCGACGGCCACCATGACGGGCGGCGCCGAGGGCCTGCTCCACGGCGGCGGACTCGGGCAGCTCGGCAAGCAGGCGGTGGCGATCGTGGTCGTGGCGGCGTACGCCTTCCTCGTCACCTACGGCATCGGCAAGGTCATCGACAAGGTCATGGGGTTCCGGGCGGGCGAGGAGCAGGAGCACACCGGCCTGGACCTTACGGTGCACGCCGAGACCGCTTACGATCACGGGGTCCTGGGGCACGGCGCCCCGGTCACCGCGTCCGTCTTCTCCTCCGTCCCCGCCGCGCAGAAGGTCAAGAAGCAGGCATGAAGCTGATCACCGCGATCGTCAAGCCGTACCGGCTCGACGAGGTCAAGACCGCCCTCCAGGAAATCGGCGTGCACGGTCTGACCGTGACCGAGGCGAGTGGCTACGGCCGTCAGCGCGGCCACACCGAGGTGTACCGGGGCGCGGAGTACCAGGTCGACCTGGTGCCGAAGGTCAGGATCGAGGTCGTCGTGGACGACGCGACGGCCGACGACGTCATCGACGCCATCGTGAAGGCCGCCCAGACGGGCAAGATCGGCGACGGCAAGGTCTGGGCGCTGCCGGTCGACACGGTTGTACGGGTGCGGACGGGCGAGCGCGGCCCCGACGCGCTGTAAGCGCCGGGCGCCGGGACCGCGCCCCCTGCTGATCGTCAGTCGAACACGAACGGGCCCGGCGACTGCGGCCCGGTCGCCGTGCAGGTGATGGTGATGCCGAAGACGGTCATCTGCAGCGAGCCGCCGAAGGCCTCCAGGCTGTCCCCGGAGGCGACGGTGCCGCTGAGCGGGCCGACCTGGACGGGGTCGCCGGCGGCCATCGCCGGGTTCTCCGTGCCGGTGAAGCTGGTGGTGCCACCGCTCGCCTTCACCAGGGTGAGCGTCGAGGCGATCGAGTCCTCCCCGAGCGCTATCGGCGCGGTGATCGCCGAGGAGTTGAGGGTGAGAGTGGCGGCGGAGCCGTTCTGCGTGGCCGTGAGGGTGGCCTCGCCTCCGCCGAAGCTGCCGCAGTCGGCGGTGATCGTCGCCGTGGCGGGGGTGACCGCGAGGGCTGCGGGCGCGAAGGCCAGTCCGGTGACCGCGAGGGCCCCGGCCGCCAGCGTCGCACCTGCTCCGATGCGCATGCGTCTCATGGGATCCGATCCCTTTCGAGGTGGGGGAATTCCGGGTGTGGGGGGTGGGGGGAACTGCTCGGCAGGTGGATGCGGACACACTGCGTCGACAGCTGAAGTGGCCAGCCGTCGGGGCGAACTGGTGTGGAGAGCTGAATCCGACGGCTCCGCCGGATCTGACGGTCCGTCGGATTCACCGTTCCCATTGATGCGCGTGGGGCGAGGGTCGGCAAGGGTGATTTCCGGCCTCAACTACCGACGAGTCAACTACGGCACCGCATCACAAGCGGAACGTCACGCGATCCGCACCGTCCGTGACGACTCACCGTCCCGGAACCGCCCCCGCCGAAAAGGCCTACGGCCTTGTCAGTCCCCCGGCGTACCCTGGAAATCGCCAGGCCGCCCCCGTGGCGGGCGAGTCGTATCGAGGAGGACGAGCAAGGCCTACGAGCCGGCCCATGACTCAGACACCCACAGCTCACACACCCGCGCAGGGGCAGGCGAGAGCACAGTTCACCGTCCCCGCCCAGCACCCCATGGTGACCGTGCTGGGGTCCGGCGACTCCCTGTTGCGCGTGATCGAGAAGGCCTTCCCGGCGGCCGACATCCATGTCCGGGGCAATGAGATCAGCGCGGTCGGCGACGCCGCTGAAGTCGCTCTCATCCAGCGCCTGTTCGACGAGATGATGCTGGTGCTCCGCACCGGACAGCCGATGACGGAGGACGCAGTGGAACGCTCGATCGCGATGCTCAGAGCGAGTGCGAACGGCGAGGGGGACGGCAAGGAGACCCCCGCGGAGGTGCTCACCCAGAACATCCTCTCCTCCCGCGGCCGCACGATCCGCCCCAAGACCCTCAACCAGAAGCGCTATGTCGACGCGATCGACAAGCACACGATCGTCTTCGGCATCGGCCCCGCCGGTACCGGCAAGACCTACCTCGCCATGGCCAAGGCGGTGCAGGCCCTGCAGTCCAAGCAGGTCAACCGCATCATCCTGACCCGGCCGGCGGTGGAGGCGGGAGAGCGGCTGGGGTTCCTCCCCGGCACCCTCTACGAGAAGATCGACCCGTACCTGCGCCCGCTGTACGACGCGCTGCACGACATGCTGGACCCGGACTCGATTCCGCGGTTGATGGCGGCGGGGACCATCGAGGTGGCGCCGCTGGCGTATATGCGCGGTCGCACGCTCAACGACGCCTTCATCATTCTCGACGAGGCCCAGAACACCAGCCCCGAGCAGATGAAGATGTTCCTCACCCGTCTCGGCTTCGACTCGAAGATAGTCATCACCGGTGACGTGACCCAGGTCGACCTCCCGGACGGCACCAAGTCCGGTCTGCGGCAGGTGCAGGACATCCTGGAGGGCGTCGAGGACGTCCACTTCTCCCGGCTGTCCTCGCAGGATGTCGTCCGGCACAAGCTGGTCGGCCGTATCGTCGACGCGTACGAGAAGTTCGACAACACGCACGGCACCCGGAACGGCACGCACAAGGGCCGGGGCGGCAAGGCCGGGCACAAGGGGAAGTAGAACACGCACGACCATGTCGATCGACGTCAACAACGAGTCCGGCACCGAGGTCGACGAGCAGGCGATCCTCGACATCGCCCGCTACGCGCTCGCGCGGATGCGCATCCACCCGCTGTCCGAGCTCTCGGTGATCGTCGTGGACGCCGACGCCATGGAGCAGCTCCATATCCAGTGGATGGACCTGCCGGGACCCACCGATGTCATGTCCTTCCCGATGGACGAGCTGCGGCCCCCGTCCAAGGACGACGACGAGCCCCCGCAGGGGCTTCTCGGTGACATCGTGCTGTGCCCCGAAGTCGCCGCCAGGCAGGGGGCCGAGGCGCCCACGCAGCACTCCATGGACGAGGAGCTCCAGTTGCTCACCGTCCACGGAGTGCTGCATCTGCTCGGGTACGACCACGAGGAGCCCGACGAGAAGGCCGAGATGTTCGGCCTTCAGGCCGCCATCGTGGACGGCTGGCGCTCGGAGAAGGGCCTGACCGGCCCCTCCCCGGCCCCCACCGTGTCATGAGCCTCCCTCTCGTCTTCGGCGCGATCGCCCTCGTGGTCGTCGCCTGGCTCGCCGCCTGCGCGGAGGCGGGCCTGGCGCGCGTCTCCAGCTTCCGCGCCGAGGAGGCCGTACGCGGCGGCCGGCGCGGCAGCGAGAAGCTCGCGCTGGTCGCCGCCGACCCGACCCGCTATCTGAACGTGGCGCTGCTGGTGCGCGTGGCCTGCGAGATGGCCGCCGCCGCGCTCGTCACCTACGCCTGTCTCCAGGAGTTCGACAGCACCACCGAGGCGCTCCTGGTCGCGATAGCGGTCATGGTGCTGGTGTCGTACGTCGCCGTCGGGGTCTCCCCGCGCACCATCGGCCGCCAGCACCCGCTGAACACGGCGACGGCGGCGGCGTACGTACTGCTGCCGCTCGCCCGGATCATGGGTCCGATCCCGTATCTGCTGATCCTCATCGGCAACGCCCTCACCCCCGGCAAGGGCTTCCGCCGGGGCCCGTTCGCCTCCGAGGCGGAGCTGCGCGCGCTGGTCGACCTCGCGGAGAAGGAGTCGCTGATCGAGGACGAGGAGCGCCGCATGGTGCACTCGGTCTTCGAGCTGGGTGACACCCTCGTACGCGAAGTCATGGTCCCGCGCACCGACCTGGTCGTCATCGAGCGCTACAAGACCATCCGCCAGGCCCTCACCCTCGCCCTGCGCTCCGGTTTCTCGCGGATCCCGGTCGTCGGGGAGAGCGAGGACGACGTGGTCGGGATGGTGTATCTGAAGGACCTGACCCGCAGGACGCACATCTCGCGGGAGGCGGAGAGCGAGCTGGTGTCGACGGCGATGCGGCCCGCGTTCTTCGTGCCCGACACCAAGAACGCCGGTGACCTGCTGCGCGAGATGCAGAAGGAGCGCAACCACGTCGCCGTGGTCATCGACGAGTACGGCGGCACCGCCGGCATCGTCACCATCGAGGACATCCTCGAGGAGATCGTCGGTGAGATCACCGACGAGTACGACCGTGAGCTGCCGCCGGTGGAGGAGCTGGGCGAGGACCGCTACCGCGTCACCGCCCGCCTGGACATCACCGACCTCGGCGAGCTGTACGGCCTCGACGAGTACGACGACGAGGACGTGGAGACGGTCGGCGGACTGCTGGCGAAGGCGCTGGGCCGGGTGCCGATCGCCGGGGCGTCGTCCGTGGTCGAGCTGCCGGACAGCCGTGAGCTGCGGCTGACGGCGGAGGCGGCGGCCGGCCGACGGAACAAGATCGTGACGGTGCTGGTGGAGCCGGTGGGCCCGGCGCCGGCAGCGGAGGAACGGGAGGCGAAGGCGGAGTGAGCCCCGAGGAGCTGCGCGGCTTCTGTCTGTCGTTCAACGCCGCCGTGGAGGACTTCCCCTTCAATCCGGACATCTCCGTCTTCAAGGTCCTGGGCAAGATGTTCGCCCTGAGCTGGATGGACGCCCGCCCGCTCACCGTCAACCTCAAGTGCGACCCGGAGGACGCGGTCCGGCTGCGCGACGAGCACCCCGGCCTGATCATCCCCGGCTACCACATGAACAAGCGGCACTGGAACACCGTCACCGTGGACGGCGAGCTCCCGGACCGGCTTGTCCGGGAGCTCATCGAGGACTCGTACGACCTGGTCGTGGCCGGTCTGCCGAAGGCCGAGCGGCTCCGCCTCGACCGCCCCTGAGCCGCCCGTCACACCGAGTGGGCCGCCCGCCGGGTCCGCAGGCCGAGTGCGACCAGGGCCGCGGCGGCCAGGACGATCCCCGCGTCGAGCGCCAGTACCGTGCGGGTGCCGGACAGCAGGTCGCCGGAGGTCGTCGCGAGGACGCCCAGCAGCGGGATGCCGATCGTGATGCCGACCTGCTGGGTCGAGGTGACCAGGCCGGTGGCCAGGCCCTGCTCCTCGTCGGGGACTCCGGAGGTGGCCGTCAGGCCGTAGGAGATGATCGCGCCCAGGTGGAACATGCTCGCCAGCGAGACGGCGGCCGTGGCGAGCCAGACGGACCAGGTGTGGGCGTCGAGGAACACCAGGGTGGCGATGAAGGCGCCCTGCCCCGCGAGTGAGACGACCAGCGTGCGGCGTGCGCCGAGACGGCTGACGAACCTCGGGGTGAGCGTGCCCGCGATCACCGACATGACGCCCTGGACACCGAAGACCAGGCCGGTCTCCCAGGCCGACAGGCGCAGGATCTCCTGGAGGTACAGGGTGAGGACGAAGATCACCGTCGACATCATCGAGAAGGTGACCAGGCCGCCCAGGTTGCCCCACGCCACCGTGCGGCGGCGCAGCATGGGCAGGGAGACCAGGGGTGCCTCGGTGCGGGACTCGACGACCGCGAAGGCCGTGAGGAGCGCGAGTCCGGCGACCAGTGTCGCGATGACGTCGACGCGGGTGAAGCCGTGGTCGGCGGCCGTCGTCAGGGCGTAGATCAGGGACAGCAGACCGCCGGTGACGGTGACCGCGCCGGGCACGTCCAGGTGCGGGCGGTCCGGGGTGCGGGACTCGGGCAGCAGGCCGGGCGCGAGCGGCAGCACGATCAGGGCGAAGATCGCGAGCAGGCCCATCGTGGAGCGCCAGCCGAGGGCGTCGGTCAGGATGCCGCCCGCGACCACGCCGATGGTGAAGCCGAGGGACATCAGCGTCCCGGAGATGCCGAGGGCGCGGTCCCGGGCGGGGCCCTCGGCGAAGGTGGTGGTCAGCAGGGACATGCCCGACGGGACGATGACCGCCGCGCCGAGGCCCTGCAGGGCGCGTCCCGCGAGGAACGACGCCGGGTCCCAGGCGAGGGTCGCGAGCACCGAGGCCGCGGCGAACAGGGCGAGGCCGGTGAGGAACAGCTTGCGGCGGCCGTACAGGTCGCCGATGCGGCCGAAGAGGAGCAGAAAGCCGCCGGACGGCAACGCGAAGGCCGTGACCGCCCATTGCAGCGCCGACTGGCTCATGCCGAGGTCGGCGCCGAGGACGGGCAGGGCGACGTTCAGGACGGAGAAGTCGAGGGCGACCATGAACTGGGCCGCGCACAGGACGAACAGGACGAGTCTGTCGCGCGTCGACATCCGGGGGTTGTCGAGCGGCGGGGTCGTTGGGGCGCCGGGGACGGTACTTGTGCTGGAACTGGTGGTGGAACTGGTGGTGTCGATCGCCATGGCCAGGATCCTGCTGGCATCGGAATAGCCGTGGGGAGCGGGAAGTTGTGCTGGTGGTGGCACCACCAGCCAACAGGACGAGGGGGATCGGTACGTGTCCGTGGACACGCTGAAGAGTCGTCGGCGGCTTGAGCTGCGCGAGTTCCTGATGAGCAGGCGGGCCCGGGTGACTCCGGCCGACGCGGGCCTGCCGGACGGTGGGGCGCGGCGCCGTACGCCGGGGCTGCGGCGAGAGGAGGTCGCCGTGCTCGCGGGTGTGGGCGCCTCCTGGTACCAGTGGCTGGAGCAGGGGCGGGACATCTCGGTGTCGCCGCAGGTGCTGGACGCGGTGGGCCGGGTGCTGCGGCTGAGCAACGCCGAACGCAGGCATCTGTATCTGCTGGCCGGGCTGAATCCGCCGGAGCGCGAGGTGGAGCCCGAGAAGCAGCACATGTGCGACGGGCTGCGGCGGCTGATCGACGCGTGGATGCCGTATCCGGCGCACATCATGGACCGGTACTACAACGGCGTGATGCACAACGACGCGGCGGCGACGGTGCTCGGGATGCTGCCCGGCAAGCGGTGGAACTGCCTCATCGACTTCTTCACCGATCCGATGTACCGGTCACGGTCGAAGAGTTGGGAGCAGAACGCCCGTACGGTCGTGGCGCAGTTCCGTGCGCTCTGCTCGGCCTCTCCCGACGACGAGGGGTTCCAGGCCGTGCTGGCCGAGGCGAGGGCGTCCAGTCCGGAGTTCACCGAGCTGTGGGAGCGGCGGGACATCGAGGACGCCGGGCAGATCCGCAAGGAGCTGGACCATCCGCTGGTCGGGCTGCTGTGTCTGGAGTCGAGCGTGATGCAGATGCCGGTGCGGCCGGATCTGTCGATCGTGCTGCACACGCCGCTGGACGAGGCGAACACGGCGGCGAAACTCGAGTGGCTGGCGTCGCCGGAGGGGCGGCGCGGGGCGATGTACCCCGTGGCCGGTTAGGCGGGTCGGCGCTTCGTATGCTCAGGTCATGACCGACAACAGCGCGCTTGACCCCGAGGACCGCAAGATCGTCACCCTGGCCCGTTCCGCGCGGGCCCGCAACGGTGTGCCCGAGGGCGCGGCCGTACGGGACGAGACGGGCCGTACCTATGTCGCCGGGACCGTCGCCCTGGACTCCCTGAAGCTGAGTGCGCTGCGGACGGCGGTGGCGATGGCGGTGGCGTCGGGGGCGACGTCGCTGGAGGCGGCGGCGGTCGTGACGGAGGCGGAGGGCGCGTCCGCGGAGGATCGGGCTGCTGTGCGGGACCTTGGGGGGCCTGGGACGCCGGTGTTGGTGGCGGGGCCGGACGGGGCGGTGCGCACGACGGTGACGGCGGGCTGAGCCCGGGCAGTGCGCCCCCAGACCCCCGCTGTCGGCCCTTCGGGCCTCGTCCTCAAACGCCGGACGGGCTGAAAGATCCAGCGGGGTCTGGGGCGGAGCCCCGGAAGGGGCGCGGGGCTGTATCGATGTGCGGCTCCGCCGCGTGGGCGCGACCAGCCCCCTCCCGCCCGCACCCGAAAGACAACCGGGGTCGAAGGGGCGGAGCCCCTGGGATGGCACGGGTAGGGGCGGCGGGGGCGAGTTCAGGATCGCGCCGACGTGATGTGGCTCAGCACGCAGCGCCAGCCGTCGTCCCGGCGTACGAAGACGTCGGTCGTCCACTCGTCGGCGTCGAAGCGCTCGCCCTTGTAGTGGGCCGTGTTCGTCACCCGTGCCGTCACCACCGCCGAGTCGCCGTGGACGCGGATCCTCGGGTCGCCGACGAGTTGGAACGCCGAGTGGGTCAGGTCGCCGGATTCGACGAGGGCGAGGAACTGCTCCCTGGTGGAGATGCCCGACTCGGAGACGATGACCCAGTCGTCGGCCATGAAGTCGGCGATGCGGGCGGGGTCGTTGGAGACCATCGCCGCGGCCCACTCACGCGCGGCGGCGATGAGCCCGGCCGCGGTCGCGTCGTCGCTCATGGCCGGATGGTAACCAGAGACGGCCCGCGCGGCGCCCGGGAGCGCCCGGAGTGCGTCCGACGGGCGAGTGTCAGTGCCGGGTGTCAGGCTGAGGGCAGAGAGGATCTGCGAAGGGAATCGCCATGATCACCACTGACCTCGCTCCCGGCTCCCCCTGTTGGCTCGACCTCGGCGCCCCCGACGTCCGCGCCGCCGCGGCCTTCTACGGTGCGGTGCTCGGCTGGGAGTACGAGTCCATGGGCGAGACGGAGGACTTCGAGGGCGGGATGTTCAAGAAGGACGGCAGGACCGTCGCCGGGATCGGCAAGCTCACCGAGGAGGGGGCGCGCTCGGCCTGGATGATCTACTACACCGTCGACGACGCGGACACGACGACCCAGGCCGTGGAGCGCGCGGGCGGCACGGTGCGGGTGGCGCCGCGGGACCTCGACGACTGGGGGCGGATGGCGCAGTTCAACGATCCGCTGGGCGGCCAGTTCGCCGTCTGGCAGCCGGGGAAGAACTCGGGCTTCGAGCTGGCGGACGAGCCGGGCTCGCTGTCGTGGACCGAGTTGTACACGAGCGACGCCGCGGGCGCGCGGGAGTTCTACGGCGGTGTCTTCGGCTGGCAGTTCAGCGATATGCCGTTGCCGGGCGGCGGGGGCACGTACACCCTGATCACCCCGGCCGGGCTGCCCGAGGAGCGTATGCAGGGCGGCCTGATGGAACTCCCGGCGGAGAACCTCGCGCTGGCGAACGGGCGGCCGTACTGGCACCCGGTCTTCAACGTCACCGACTGCGACGCCGCGGTCGCGAAGGTCACCGAGAACGGCGGCAGTGTGCAGATGGGTCCGGAGGACGCGGAGGGCGTCGGCCGCCTGGCCGTGTGCGTGGACCCGGCGAACGCGGACTTCGTGGTCCTGACCCCGGCGACCCCGAGCTGAACACCAGAGCCGAACGCCGGAGCTGACCCCGCAGCTGAACCCGGTAGCGCGGCGTCGGCCCGGTGGTCACGCCGACCGTCTGAACCCGATCGTCGGCACCGCCCGCCGCAGCGGCCACGGTCTCCCCTCGTCCTCCGGCACCAGGTCCGCCAGGAACGCGTACCGGCGCAGGGCCTCGGGATCCTGCCGGTCGAGGGACTGGACCTTGCGCCACCACGCGCCGATCTCGGCCCAGCCGGGGGCGGAGAGTGAACCGCCGAACTCCTGGACGGAGAGGGCGGCCGTGAGGCCGGCGAAGGCGAGGCGGTCGGCCAGGGGCCAGTCGGCCAGGGTGCCGGTGACGAAGCCGGCCACGAAGACGTCGCCGGCGCCTGTCGGGTCCAGGGCCTCCACGGCGATCGCGGGGACCACGGCCGTCTCCCCGGTCCGGCCGTCCACCGCGTACGCGCCCTCCGCACCGAGGGTGACCACCGCGACGGGGACGTGCTCGGTGAGTGCGTGGGCCGCCTCGCGCGGGCTTTCGGCGCCCGTGTACCGCATCGCCTCCTCGGCGTTCGGCAGGAACGCCTCGCAGTGCTCCAGGTCGGCCAGCCCCGCCAGGTCCCACGCCCCCGTGTCGTCCCAGCCGACGTCGGCGAAGATCCGCGCGCCCTTGCTCGCGGCCTGCGCGATCCAGGGCGCCCGCAGGCCCGGGACGAGGGAGGCGACCGCGGCGCGGGCGCTCGGGGGGCAGTCCGGGGCGGGCTCCTCCGGGGGCGGCTCGTGGCCGTGGGAGACCATCGTGCGCTCCCCCTCGTACGCCATCGAGACCGTCACCGGCGAGTGCCAGCCGGGCACGGTGCGTGACGGCGAGAGGTCGATGCCCTCGCCGTGCTCCAGCGCGTCCCAGCAGTACTCGCCGTAGTGGTCGTCGCCGAAGGCCGCCGCGAGCGACGTCTTCAGGCCGAGGCGGGCCAGGGCCGTCGCCATGTTCGCCACACCGCCGGGGCTCGATCCCATCCCGCGCGCCCACGACTCGGTGCCGCGCACCGGGGCGGAGTCGAGGCCGGTGAAGATGATGTCGAGGAAGACCGGGCCCGTGAGGTACACGTCCCAGGGCGGGTCGGCGGGTGTGCGCAGGCCGACGAGGGGGTCGACCTGGCTCCGGCGGTACGGCTTCCCTGCCCTGGACGTCGGCCCCTGGGGCGAGGGTGCCGTTCCGTTTCCGGTGGGCGCGGTGGGCCCGGTGGGCGTGGTCACGGTGCGCTCCCTGACGTGGTGCTGATCTGGCCAGTGTGCACCACGTCACTGACAACGCCACCGAGATCCCGCCCGTGCCCTCCGCGCCGGTTCCCCGGCCGGGCGGACGTAGGGCCCCTACCAGCGCGGCACCGAGGGCGTCACCCAGCCGGGTTCGGCGACCCGCATCGCGGCCGCGTCGTCGCGGTCCCGGAGCGAGCCGTCGTCTTCCAGCCACCGCCGGTGCAGCTCCGCCAGCCTGTCGCGGTCCAGCTCGACGCCGAGGCCGGGCGCGTCGGACACGGCGACCTTGCCGCCCTCGAAGGTGAGCCGCTCGGTGAGGACGTCCTCGGACTGCCAGGGGTAGTGGGAGTCGCAGGCGTGGTGGAGGTCCGGGACGGTGGACGCCACGTGGGTCATCGCGGCCAGGGAGATGCCCAGGTGGGTGTTGGAGTGCATGGACACCCCGACGCCGAAGGTGCGGCAGATCGCCGCGAGCTGCTGGGTGTTGCGCAGCCCGCCCCAGTAGTGGTGGTCGGAGAGGACGACCTGCACGGCGTCCCGGGTGAACGCCTCCTTGATCTCCGCGAACGTCGTCACGCACATGTTGGTCGCCAGCGGCACGCCGGTCCGCGCGGCGACCTCGGCCATGGCGTCCGTGCCGAGGGCCGGGTCCTCCAGGTACTCCAGGACCTCCCCGAGTTCGCGCGCCACCTTCAGCGAGGTCTCCACGGACCAGGCCCCGTTGGGGTCGAGCCGCAGGGGGTGCCCGGGGAAGGCCTCCGCGAGCGCCCGGATCGCCGCGATCTCCTCGTCCGGCGGAAAGACGCCGCCCTTGAGCTTGAAGGAGGTGAAGCCGTACCGCTCGGTGAACTTCCGCGCCTGCTCGACGACCCCGGCCGGGTCGACGGCGGCACCCCAGTCGTCCTTCTCGGCCGCCACGCCGTCCGGGTGGTCGGCCCACTTGTAGAAGAGATACGCGCTGTACTCGACCGCGTCCCGCACCTTGCCGCCGAGCAGCGCGTGCACGGGCAGCCCGAGCGCCTTGCCGAGGGCGTCCAGGCAGGCGACCTCGAAGCCGGAGACGACGGACAGCCGCAGCTTGTCGGCGGTCTGGACGCCGCGCAGCCCGCCGACGTCGACCTGGCCCTGTACCCGGGACTGATCGACGGCCACCTCGTCGGCGACGACGAACAGGCCGTTCAGATCACTGACTCGACGTCCGATCAGCTTGTCGGCGAACGGCCGGGCGAGTTCCAGGTACTTGGTGTCGCCGTACGTCTCACCGACGCCCGCGATCCCGTCGGCCGTCACGACCTCCACGATCAGGCGGGGCGTGTACGGCTGGTGGACGCCCTGGGTGTTCAGCAGGGGCGGGTCGGCGACCAGGATGGGTGTGAGCCGGACGTCGGTGATCGTGAGGTTCACAGCGCTGCTCCTACGAGGTCGAGTCCGGCGGCGAGCAGGGTGCGCAGGTCGGCCAGGTCTCCGGCCGACGGGTCGGTGAGCGGGGCGCGGACGGGGCCGACGGGGCGGCCGCGCAGCCTGGCCGCCGCCTTCACCAGGGACACGGCGTATCCGGGCACCCGGTCGCGCAGCTCGACGAGCGGGACGTAGAAGTCGCGCAGCAGCTTGTCGACCGTGCCGTGGTCGCCGCGCCGGAGAGCGGCGAAGAAGGCGTTCGCGATCTCGGGGGCGAAGGCGTGGACGGCGGAGGAGTAGGCGGGGACGCCGACGGTGGCGTACGCGCGGGCCTGGAGCTCGGCGGTGGCGGCCCCGTTGAAGAAGAGGAAGCCCTCGGGGGCGGCGAGAGTGAGGCGCTGGAGGCGGTCGAGGTCGCTGTGGCCGTCCTTGAGTCCGATGACGTGGGGGATGCGCGCGATGCGCTTCAACGAGTCGGCGGTGAAGGCGACTTGGCCGCGCTGGTAGGCGATGAGCGGCAGCCGGGTCCGGGCCGCGAGCTGCTCCAGCTGGGCGACCAGCCCGTCCTGCGGGGCGGCGACGAGGTAGTGCGGCAGGACGAGGAGGGCGTCGGCGCCGGCCTCCTCGGCGATCCGGGCGAACCGCGCGGCCTGCGCCCAGCCGTACCCGACGCCGGCCACCACCGGCACCCGGCCGCCCGACTCCTCGACGGCGGCCGTGACGACGACCCGGTACTCGTCCTCGTCCAGCGAGAAGAACTCACCGGTGCCGCAGGCGGGGAAGACCGCGCCGGGGGCGGTGGCGAGCTGGGCGGCGACATGGCTGCGGAAGCCGTCCGGGTCCAGCGTGCCGTCCTCGTGGAAGCTCGTGAGCGGGAACGACAGCACGCCCTGTGCCATGCCCTCCCGCAAGCGCCGGGTCGTATCCGTTTCGAGGCTCACCCTCGCCATCTCCTCATCTCCCCACGTAGACGTCATCCACGTATGAGAATGGAGATTAGATACGCGAACCGCGACCGTCAATGGCACGGTGCAGTCCGATGCGCTTCCATCCGATGCGCTTCCATCCGATGCGCTCCCATCCGATGCGCTTCCATCGGCTCCGATTACGATCGCCCCATGTCAGAGACAGGCGGGGTCCGCGAAGTGAAGTCGGCGGCGCGCACCGTGGAGTTGCTCGAACTCCTCGCCGCGCGCGGCGACCGCCCCGCACGCCTCCAGGAGCTGGCCGACGCCCTGGACGTGCCGCGCAGCTCCATGTACGCGCTGCTCCAGACCCTGATCTCCCGCGGCTGGGTCCGCACGGACGTCACCGGCTCCCTCTACGGCATCGGCATCCACGCCCTGCTCACCGGCACCAGCTACCTCGACTCCGACCCGCGCGTCCGGGTCGTACGCCCGTATCTCGACGAGGCGTCGGATGCGCTCGGCGAGACGATCCACATGGCGCGGCTGGACGGCGGGGACGTGGCGTATCTGGCGACGCGCGAGTCGCACGAATACCTGCGGACGATCAGCCGGGTGGGCCGGCGCCTCCCGGCGCACGCGGGCGCCCTGGGCAAGGCCCTGCTCGCCGAACGCCCCGACGACGACCTCCCCGAGGGCCCGTACCAGGCCCTCACCGCCCACACCCGCACCACCCGCGAGGCACTCGCCGCCGACCTCGCCGAAGTGCGGGCGCGCGGCTATTCGACCGACCGCGAGGAGGGCGTGCCCGGCATCGTCGGCTTCGGTTTCGCCCTGCGCTACGACGTCCCGGCCCAGGACGCGATCAGCTGCTCGGTGCCGGTGGCCCGGCTGTCGGCGGGGCACGAGGAGCGGATCGTGGCGGTGATGCGGGAGATCAGGGCGAAGATCGAGGCGACGGTTCCCGGCGGGGGCGGCGGCACCGGGTCGGTGCACTGGCGCAGGTGAGGGCGCCTCCTACCCCCGTTGCCCCACCCCAAACAGAACGTGCCTCAGATCACACCCCCCGAACTTCTTCGCCCCTCCCCCGGCTTGATACAAATTCTCCGCGCGTTCCTGTCCGTCGACGGCCTGCGCCCCTCCCCCTCTTGAGCCGTCCTTTCGCATGCCCTGGGAACGCCCGTGTTCGCCCCTCGCACCACCCCCTGGCCCCTCGTCGCCCTTTTCACGGCCGGGTACCTCGCTCCGTATCTGCTGCCGACGGTCGTCGGCAGACTCGACTCCGGGCTTCCGCTCACCCCCACCCAGGCGGGTGCCGTCGGCAGCGCGCTGCTGCTGAGTTCGGCGTCGGCGGGCTTCCTGCTGGCCTCCCGCGTGGAACGGATCGGGGCGCGGAGGCTGGCGCGCGTCGGGCTCCTGCTCGCGGTCGTCGGCTACGGCGGGGCCGCACTCACCCACGCCGTACCGGCCGTCGTCCTCGGCGCGCTCGTCGGCGGGTTCGGCTCGGGTACGGCGACTGCGGTGGCCGCCACCGGAATCGCCGCCCTGCGCGACCCCCACCGGGCCACCACAGCGGGCCTCCTCGGCGTCTCCGCCCTCGCGGGCGCCGTCTATCTGACGGTGCCGCACCTCGGCCCGGGCCATGGCCAGCCGCTGGCCGCGATCGCGCTCGCCGCGCTCGCCATATGGCCGCTGACGAGCCGACTCCCGGCCGCCACGGCCAGGTCGCACCAGCCCGGCTGGGACGGCTCCGGCCTCCCCCACCTGCGCCACGGCCTGACCCTCGCCGCCTGCATGCTCTGCTGGTCGCTCGCCCAGAACTCCCTCTGGGGCGTCAGCGGCCGAATCGGCCTGACGCAGGCGCAGTTGACCGAGACCACGGTCGGCGCGGTGTTCGCCGTGGGGCTCGGCGCGGGCCTGCTGGGCGTGACCGGGGCGGGCGCGCTCGGCCCACGCCTCGGCAAGGCGCTGCCCATCGGCGCCGGTACGGCCCTCATCGCGGCGTGCATCGCGCTCAGCGCGTCCGCCACCGACCTGACGACCTTCGCGACCGGCGAGATCGCCTGGAACACCTGCTACCCGATCGTCCTGTCGTACCTGATCGGCCTCGCCGCCTCCCTCGACACACGCGGCCGCTGGGCCGTCCTCGTCGGCTCGGCGTCGTCGCTGGGCACGGCGGCGGGCCCGCTGACCGGGAGTCTGCTGTCGACGCAGGCGGGGTTCCCGGTGATGGGAGCGGTACTGGCGGTCGGACTGCTGGTGATCGCCGTACCGCTGACGGTGGTGGCGCTGGGTGCGGGCAGGCGCACGCTGCCGGTGGTGGAGATCCCGGTGGAGGCACCCGCCTACGACAAGGCGACAGCGGCCTGAAGCGCCCCGAAGGGGCGCTCACCCTTGACGACAGACCCTACGGGAACTCGTACGCCTCGACCTCCGCGAGATACCTCTCCCGCCTCTCCTCGTCGTCCTCCAGGAAGGACGCCGCAAAGGAGTTCCGGGCCAGCTCGCGCAGCCGGTCCTCGGTCAGGCCGAGGGTCTGGCGTACGGCGTCGAAGTTGTCGCCGGCGTACCCGCCGAAGTAGGCCGGGTCGTCGGAGTTGACCGTGCACATCAGCCCGGCGTCCAGCATGGCGGGCAGGGGGTGGTCGGCGAGGACGTCGACGGTCCGCAGCCGTACGTTCGACAGCGGGCACAGCGTCAGCGGCACCCGCTCCCGCACCAGCCGCTCGACCAGCGCCGGGTCCTCCATGCACCGCAGCCCGTGGTCGACGCGCTCGACGCCGAGGATGTCGAGGGCCTCGGTGATGTAGGCCGGCGGGCCCTCCTCGCCCGCGTGCGCGACCCGCCGCAGGCCGAGCGCGGCGGCGGCCTCGTAGACCTCCCGGAACTTCACCGGCGGGTGGCCGACCTCGGCCGAGTCGAGGCCGACGCCGGTGATCCGGTCGAGATACGGCTCGGCGGCCCGGAGCGTGTCCATGGCCGACTCGGCGGAGTCGTCGCGCAGGAAGCACATGATGAGCCGGGTGGAGACACCGTGGTTCGCCTCGCTGCTCCCCAGCGCCCGCCACAGCCCCTCGACGACCGTGCCCAGCTCAAGGCCGCGCTTGGTGTGCGCCTGCGGGTCGAAGAAGATCTCCGCGTGCCGCACGCCCTGCGCGGCGGCGCGGGCGAGGTAGGCGTTCGCGAGGTCCTCGAAGTCCCGCTCGGTGCGCAGGACGGCCATGAGCTCGTAGTACAGGTTCAGAAAGGACTGGAGGTCCTCGAACTGATAGGCCTTGCGGAGCGCGTCGGTGTCGCCGTACGGCAGCTCGACGCCGTTCCGTGCGGCGAGTTCGAAGGCGAGTTCCGGTTCGAGGGTGCCTTCGATGTGGAGGTGCAGTTCTGCTTTGGGGAGGGGCATCAAGGCATCGTACGAGGGTGTCACCGACGTTTCGGCAGCGGCACCCGCAGCAGGTCGTGCGCCACCGTCAGCTCCCCGTCGAAACCGGCGTCCCGCGCCTGCCGCTCGAACTCGTCCGGCTCGGAGTAGCGCTGGCTGAAGTGAGTGAGCACGAGATGCCGTACGCCGCAGTCGAGCGCCACCCGAGCGGCCTGACCGGCCGTCAGATGCCCGTGCTCGACAGCGAGTTCGACGTCGTCGTCCAGGAAGGTGGACTCGATGACGAGCATGTCGCAGCCGTCGGCGAGGGCGTACACCCCGTCGCACAGCCGCGTGTCCATCACGAACGCGAACCGCTGCCCGCGCCGGACCTCGCTGACCTCGTCGAGCGAGACCCCGCCGAGCACCCCTTCACGCTGGAGCCGCCCGACGTCCGGCCCCTTGATGCCGTGCGCGGCGAGCCGTTCGGGCAGCATGCGGCGGCCGTCGGGCTCGACGAGGCGATAGCCGTACGACTCGACGGGGTGCGACAGCCGCGCGGCCTCCAGCGTGTAGCCCCCGGTGTCGGCGATGACGCCGTCCGCGCTGACCGGCGCCTGCGTGAGGTCGACGGTCTCCCGGTAGGCGGTGGCGTACCGCAGCCGGTCGAAGAAGCGCTGGCCGGAGCGCGGGTAGTGGGCGGTGACGGGATGCGGGACCTTGTCGAGGTTGATCCGCTGGATGACACCGGCGAGGCCGAGCGAGTGGTCCCCGTGGAAGTGGGTGACACAGATCCGGTTCAGGTCGTGCGCGGCGACCCCGGCACGCAGCATCTGCCGCTGCGTGCCCTCGCCGGGATCGAAGAGGATGCCTTCCCCGTCCCACCGCAGCAGGTACCCGTTGTGGTTCCGGTGCCGGGTCGGGACCTGGCTCGCTGTTCCGAGGACGACCAATTCACGTACGGACACGGTGAGTTCGACTTACTCCGACTTATCCGGGGGGCCACTGCATGCCGCGGCCGCCGAGGATGTGGGCGTGCGTGTGGAAGACGGTCTGGCCGGCTCCGGCGCCCGTGTTGAAGACGATGCGGTAGCTCTCCAGCTTGTCCTCGTCGGCGACGGCCTGGGCCTCGCGCAGGACGTCCGCGGCGAGGGCCGGGTCGGCGGCGGCCAGAGCGGCGGCGTCCGCGTAGTGCGCCTTCGGAATGACCAGGACGTGGGTGGGTGCCTGAGGGTTTATGTCCCGGAACGCGACGGTCGTGTCCGTCTCCCGCACGATCGTCGCCGGGACATGCCCCTCGACGATCTTGCAGAACAGACAGTCGTCCTGCGGCTCCCCTGCCATGGTCCCTCCGGGGGTTGGGCGGCGTGGTTTACGGGGGGCATCGTATCGTCGTCGGGTGCCGGTGCGTGGGGGTTGATCGCGCAGTTCCCCGCGCCCCTAGGTGGGCAATGCCGGCGGGGTTTTCGCGGGACTGGTCTCCAGTCCCTCAAGCGCGATTCGGATCGCCTCGTCCAATTGGGCGTCCTTCCCCGCCACCCAGTCCTGTGGGCGCTGGACCACCTCCACGTCCGGGTCCACCCCGTGGTTCTCCACGTCCCAGCCCTGGCCCTCCAGCCAGATGGCGTACTTGGGCTGGGTGATCAGGGTCTCGTCGACCAGGCGGTACCGGCTGTCGATGCCGATGACGCCGCCCCACGTCCGCGTCCCCACCACGGGCCCCAGTCCCAGCGCCTTGATGGCCGCGTTGACGATGTCGCCGTCGGACCCGGAGAACTCGTTCGCCACCGCCACCACGGGCCCGCGCGGGGCGTCCGTCGGATAGCTGTACGGCCGCATGCCGCGCGGCAGTTCCCAGCCGACGATCCGCCGGGCCAGCTTCTCCACGACCAGTTGCGAGGTGTGGCCGCCGCCGTTCTCGCGGACGTCCACGACGAGGCCCTCGCGCGCCACCTCGATCCGCAGGTCGCGGTGGATCTGGGCCCAGCCCGGAGCCTGCATGTCCGGGACGTGCAGATAGCCGAGCCGGCCGCCGGACTTCTCGTGGACGTACGCCCGCCGGTCGGCCACCCAGGCGTGGTAGCGCAGGGGCTGCTCGTCCGCGATGGGGATCACCACGGCGTGCCGTACGTCCCCGCCCCCGGCCGGTGAGATCGTCAGCTCCACCGCCTTGCCCGCCGTACCGACGAGCAGCGGTCCGGGCCCGGTCACCGGGTCCACCGGTGTCCCGGCCACCGCCACGATGGCGTCCCCGGCCCGCACCGCGACCCCGGGGGCGGCCAGCGGCGCCCGGGCCTCGGGGTCGGAGGTCTCCGAGGGGAGGATGGCGTCGATGCGCCAACTGCCGTCCGGGTGGCGGGAGATGTCGGCTCCGAGGAGACCCTGCCGGGCACCGCTGCCGTAGCCGCCGCGCGGGGCGACGTAGGCGTGCGAGGTGCCCAGCTCGCCCTGTACCTCCCACAGCAGGTCCATCAGGTCGTCGTGGGTGGCGACCCGGTCGAGCAGCGGGCGGTAGCGGTCCAGCACCCCCGTCCAGTCCACGCCGTTCATGTCCGGCCGCCAGAAGTGGTCGCGCATGATGCGGCCGGTCTCGTCGAACATCTGCCGCCACTCGGCCGACGGGTCGACTGTCTGCCGTACGCGCGTCAGGTCCACGGTGATGTTCGAGTCACTGTCGTCGTCTCCGGAGGCCCGCCGGTCGCTGGGGACGACCTTGAGCCGACCGTCGGTCCAGAGCAGGACGCGTTTTCCGTCGCCGCTGACCTCGAAGTGGTCGGCGTCGCCGGCGAGATGCTCGACATGCCGCTGGAGGAGGTCGTAGCGCTCCATCTCGGTCTTGGGCTCGGGGTCGTCGGGCGTGGCCCGGGAGGCGCCGAGCGCGCCGCGCACAGGGTGCCGCAGCCACAGCACGCCGTCCTTGGCGGCCCGCAGATTGGTGTAGCGGGCGGCCTCGACCGGGAACGGCACGATCCGGTCGGCGAGCCCTTCGAGGTCGATGCGGGTGGTCGGGGTGGACTCGCTGTCGGGGGTCTCGTCCTTGTCCGGCGCGTCGAAGGGGCGGCCGTGCCGCTGTGGGCCGAAGGGGGACGGGGTGGTCGCGGCGAGGGTGATCAGGTGGGGGCGGGAGCCTACGACGAAGGCGAGGTCGAAGACGTGCTCGTCGTAGACGGGGTCGAAGGCCCGCGTCGACAGGAACACCAGGTGCTTGCCGTCCGGGGTGAACGCGGGCGCGTAGTCCTGGAAGCGGAGCGGGGTCGCCTCGGAGACGGACAGGTCGGTGGTGTTGGCGAGCTTGAGCTGGCACAGCGGGCGCGGGCCGGGGTGCGACCAGGCGAGCCAGGCCGAGTCGGGCGAGAAGACCAGCCCGGTCACGTCTCCGTCCTGGCTGCGGTCGACTTCGCGGACCTCGCCGCTCTCCCGCTCGACGAGCAGCAGGCGCCCGTCGTGCGCGGCGACCGCCGCCCTGCTCCCGTCGGGTGCCATGGCGAGTTCCAGGACGCGGCCGAGCTGCCCGGCGCCGAGCCTGCGCGGCCTCGCACCGGGCGCCAGACCGGTCGCCGGCGCGAACTCCAGCGCGTCGTCGCCCTCCGCGTCCGTCACCCAGACCACCCACTCCTCGCCGTCCACCCGGAAGGTGCGCGGCAGCCGGGCCCGTACGCCGGGTTCGGCGGCGAGCGCGCGGGCGGGGCCGGAGCGGTGGGTGACCCAGTGCACGGCGCCCCGGACACAGACGGCGCTGCCGCGCGCGGTGTGGTCGGGCGCCGCCTCCCCGAAGGCGCGGGCGGCGTTCAGCGGGTACGCCTGCCGGTCGGTGCGCTGCCCGCCGAGCCGGATGTCGAGCCGGCGCGGCTCGGCCCCGTCGAGGTCGTCCAGGAGCCACAGTTCCCCGGCGGAGGCGTACACGACCCGGGTGCCGTCACCCGCGGCGTGCCGGGCGTAGAAGCCGTCGACAGGCGTGTGGCGGCGCAGATCCGCCCCGTCGGGGAGGGACGAGTACACCGCGCCCACGCCCTCGTGGTCGGAGAGGAACGCGATCCGCTCCCCCGCCCACACCGGGTACTCGATGTTCCCGTCCAGCTCCTCGTGCAGCCGTACGAAGTCACCGTCGCCCGCGCGGTCGATCCACAACTTCCCCGCCGTGCCGCCCCGGTAGCGCTTCCAGCGGGCGGCCTCCAGTCCCATGGGCGCGGACGCGAGCACGAGGTGCGGCCCGTGCACCACATCGGCGACGGGGCCGTACGGCAGGGTGGTGGCCGGTCCGCCGTCGAGCGGGACGGTGTGGGCCCAGGTGCGGCGGCTGCCCGCCTGGCCCTGGGTGCTGATCGCGAGGACCTGGCCGTCCGGGGTCCAGCCGCGCACCCTGGTCTGCCCGCTGCCCCAGTGGGTGAGGCGCTTCGAGGGGCCGCCGTCGACCGGGGCGATGTGCACCTCGGGGGCGCCGTCGCGGGTGGAGGTCCAGGCGACGGTCGTCCCGTCGGGCGAGATGCGCGGCAGGGTGACCGGCACGTTGTCGGCGCTGACCCGCCAGGCCCGGCCGCCGTCGAGCGGGGCGAGCCACACGTCGTCCTCGGCGGTGAAGGCGACCAGGTCGCCGTGCAGATGCGGATACCGGAGGTATGAAGACGATCCGGACGTCACGGACTGAGTCACCCGATCACCATAAGCAGGGGCGGCGTCCGGGGACAGACCTTTGGATCACTTGTCCAACTCCGGTCGGGACGCGGTCACTTGCCTTCCGGCCAGCAGTTCGGGCGTTCCTTGCAGTAGACGGTCTTGGTGACGGTCACCGTGACGGTGGGTCCGGGCTGCTGGCCGCCGCCGGAGGGGTTGACGGGCGAGGGCGTGGCGTCGCAGTCGCCGAGCCCGTTGACGTGGAACCACTCCTTGCCGTCGATCTTGGCGACGAGGTCCCCGCGGACACAGGACCCGCTGACGGCCCGGGTGATCCGGCCGGTGACGACGATGTCCTTGCCGTCGGTGGTCTCGCCCTCGCAGTCGACCTTGACGACGGTGTTCGCGCTCGCCGTCGCCCCGCCGGACCTGCCGTCACCATCGCCGTTGTCGTACGAGCCCGTGCAGTTGAGCCACTGCACGTCGGCCTTCTGCCGCTCCAGCTCCGCGGTCACGGTCTGGTCGGTGGTGAACGCCACGGTCGCGGAACTCAGCCCACCCGGATCACAGCCGACGGCCCCGCCGACGGCGACCACCGCGAGCCCGGCCACACCGGCCGCCCGCACCGCACGCAGACGACGACCCGTGCGACCCGTGTGGCCGACGAGACCCCAAATCCTCCTGAATGCCCCCATGGAGGGCAGCCTGCCACTGTCCCGGCCGACGCGGTAGGGCACATACGGCCACTCCCGGTTCCGGTTCCTGTCCGGGGGTCAGGACCAGCGGCCGGTGCGGCCGAGGAGCAGGGCGGTCGCCGCGGTCCCTGCGGTCGACGTGCGCATCACGGTGGGACCCAGCACATACGCCCTCGCGCCGGCTCCCTCGAAGAGGGCCAACTCGTCCTTGGCGACGCCCCCTTCGGGCCCGACGACCAGCACGATCTCACCCTCGGAGGGGAGTTCGGCGGTGGCGAGCGGCTCACTGCCGTGCTCGAAGTCGGAGTGCAGTACGGCGGCGAATTCGGCTTCGGCGAGAAGCGCCGCGACCCGCTTGGTCGTCGCCGCGTCCGCGACCTCGGGGAAGCGGATCCGGCGGGACTGCTTGCCGGCCTCGCGGGCCGTCGCCCGCCACTTGCCGAGCGCCTTCAGCCCACGGTCGCCCTTCCACTGCGTGATGCAACGGGCCGCCTGCCAGGGCACGACGGCGTCGACACCGACCTCGGTCATGGTCTCCACGGCCAGTTCGCCCCGGTCGCCCTTGGGGAGGGCCTGGACGACGGTGATGCGGGGGGTGGGCTCCGGCTCCTCGGACACCGAGGTCATGTGGACGACGAGCCGGTCCTTGCCCTCGGCGGCGATCACGTCGCACACGGCGTAGCGCCCGGCGCCGTCGGTGAGGACGACCTCCTCGCCGGGCCGCAGCCGCTTCACGGAGACCGCGTGGCGGCCTTCCGGGCCGTCGAGGACGTACTGTCCACCGTCGCCCGCGTCGAAGTGCTCGACCACGAACACCGGGGCGGTCATCGCAACCCTCCCTTGCCCGACAACGCTGTCGACGCCGCGTCCAGTTCGGCGGCCAGCACCTCGACCAGCTGCCCGGCGGGCAGTTCGCGCGCCATCCGGTGGCCCTGCCCCGCCCACAGCGCCATGCCCTGCGCGTCGCCGGCCGCGGCGGCCTTCTTGCGCAGGGGCGAGGTGAGGTGGTGGACCTCGGGGTAGGCGGCGGGGGCGTACGGGCCGTGCTCGCGCATGAAGCGGTTGACCAGGCCGCGGGCGGGGCGACCGGAGAACGCGCGCGTCAACTCGGTCCGTACGAACAGGGGGTTGGTCAGCGCCTGCTTGTGCAGGGCGTTGGCGCCGGACTCCTGGGTGGCGAGGAAGGCGGTGCCGAGCTGGGCGGCGCTCGCCCCGGCCGCGAGGACGGCGGCGATCTGGCTGCCGCGCATGATGCCGCCGGCGGCGACGATGGGCAGGTTCACGGTCTCCCGGACCTGCGCGATGAGGGAGAGCAGCCCGATGCCGGACCGGTCCGTCTCCGGGTTGTCGCGATGTGTCCCCTGATGCCCGCCGGCTTCGACACCCTGCACGATCACGGCGTCGGCACCGGCCCGCTGCACGGCGAGGGCCTCGTCCGGGGTGGTGGCGGTGACGAGGGTGAAGGTCCCGGCGCGGCGCAGGGACTCCAGTACGTCACCGGTGGGCACGCCGAAGTGGAAGGAGACGACCGGCACCGGGTTGTCGAGGAGCACGGCCAGCTTGGCGTCGTACCCGTCGTCCCGCCCGCTGTCCGGGTCCCCCAGCTCGGTCTCGTACCAGGCGGCTTCACCGGCGAGCTGGTGGGCGTAGACATCCACGGCCGCCGCGTCCGCGTACTCGGGCTGCGGCATGAACAGATTGACCCCGAAGGGCCGCCCGGTCAGCCCCCTGAGCTGCTTGATCTCCTGGTACATCCCGTCGGCGGTCTTGTACCCGGCGGCGAGGAACCCCAGCCCACCGGCCTCGGCCACGGCAGCGGCGAGCTGCGGCACGGAGACGCCGCCTGCCATGGGGGCCTGCACGATCGGATGAGGGAAGAGATCGGTCAGCGCGGAGGACATGACGGCATGTTGTCACGTCCTCCGAACAAGTCCGAATCGGCCCTTCCCCTTGGCATAAGCCAACGAAAACCAGCCCCTCCGGCGCTGAACAACCAGCCCCTCCCGCGTTTGAGGAGCGGGGGCCCAGGGGGCAGAGCCCCCTGGCGGGGCCGAGGGGCAGCGCCCCTCAGGGATGGGACGGGCAGGGGCGGCGGGGGCGAGCAAAACCACCCGCAGCCAACCTCCGTCAGCGCCCGTTGAACGCGTCCTTCA
The DNA here is from genome assembly GCF_001270495.1 of Streptomyces viridochromogenes. Taxonomy (GTDB): domain Bacteria; phylum Actinomycetota; class Actinomycetes; order Streptomycetales; family Streptomycetaceae; genus Streptomyces; species Streptomyces viridochromogenes_A. The sequence goes on along the minus strand of NZ_LGUR01000217.1, from coordinate 19,211 downwards.
ACCTGGAGAACAACCCTTGCTGCCCCGGCTGGAACTGCCCCTGCGGCCGCTCCTCGCCCCGCAGCTTCGCCAGCTCGCGCAGCAACCGCTCCTGCTCGGGATCCAGCTTCGTCGGCGTGGTCACCTCGACATGCACGATGAGATCGCCACGCCCGCCGCCCCGCAGATGCGTCACCCCACGCCCGTGCAGCGGAATCGACTGACCGGACTGGGTGCCCGGCCGGATGTCGACCTCCTCCAGCCCGTCCAGCGTCTCCAGCGGCACCTTCGTACCGAGGGACGCCGCCGTCATCGGGATCGTCACCGTGCAGTGCAGATCGTCGCCGCGCCGCTGGAACGTCGGGTGCGGGAGTTCGTGGATCTCGACGTAGAGGTCACCGGCCGGACCACCACCGGGCCCGACCTCGCCCTCACCGGCGAGCTGGATCCGCGTGCCGTTGTCGACACCGGCCGGGATCTTGACGGTCAGGGTCCGGCGGGACCGCACCCGCCCGTCACCCGCGCACTCCGGGCACGGCGTCGGCACCACGGTCCCGAAGCCCTGGCACTGCGGACACGGCCGCGAGGTCATGACCTGCCCCAGGAACGACCGGGTGACCTGCGACACCTCACCGCGCCCGCGGCACATGTCACACGTCTGCGCGGAAGTCCCCGGCGCCGCCCCCTCACCGTTACAGGTGTTGCAGACGACGGCCGTGTCGACCTGGATGTCCTTCGTCGTACCGAAGGCCGCCTCGTCGAGCTCGATCTCCAGCCGGATCATCGCGTCCTGGCCCCGGCGCGTACGCGAGCGCGGACCGCGCTGCGACGCCGTACCGAAGAACGCGTCCATGATGTCCGAGAAGTTTCCGAAGCCGCCCGCGCCGAAGCCGCCGGCGCCCGCGCCGCCCGCCTGGGACAGCGGGTCGCCGCCGAGGTCGTAGACCTGCTTCTTCTGCGGGTCCGACAGCACCTCGTAAGCGGCGTTGATCTCCTTGAACCGCTCCTGGGTCTTCGGATCCGGATTGACGTCCGGGTGCAGCTCGCGCGCGAGCCGCCGGAAGGCCTTCTTGATCTCTTCCTGCGACGCGTCGCGACGCACGCCGAGAACGGCGTAGTAGTCCGTGGCCACTTACGACTCCGCCAGGATCTGTCCGACGTACCGTGCCACTGCGCGTACCGCTCCCATCGTTCCCGGGTAATCCATGCGGGTCGGTCCGACCACGCCGAGCTTGGCGACTGCCTCGCCGCCCGAACCGTAGCCGACCGACACGACAGACGTGGAGTTGAGTCCCTCATAGGCGTTCTCGTGCCCGATGCGCACGGTCATGCCCGAATCCCCCGCCTCGCCAAGGAGTTTGAGGAGCACGACCTGCTCCTCCAGGGCCTCCAGGACGGGCCGGATGGTGAGGGGGAAGTCATGTCCGAAGCGGGTGAGATTGGCGGTTCCGCCGATCATCAGCCGCTCCTCGTTCTCCTCGACGAGCGTCTCCAGAAGGGTGGAGAGCACGGTCGAGACAGTGCCGCGGTCCTCCAGGTCGAAGGCCTCGGGGAGGTCCTCGACAAGGGTCGGCACATCGCTGAAGCGCCGCCCCGCGACCCTGCTGTTGAGCCGCGCGCGTAGATCCGCGAGCGACCCTTCACCGAAGGGCGCCGGGCAGTCGACCATCCGCTGCTCGACCCGCCCGGTGTCCGTGATCAGCACGAGCATCACCCGCGCGGGCGCGAGTGAGAGCAGCTCGACATGCCGGACGGTGGACCGGGTCAGCGACGGGTACTGCACGACGGCGACCTGCCGGGTGAGCTGCGCGAGCAGCCGCACGGTCCGCGCCACCACGTCGTCGAGATCGACGGCGCCGTCGAGGAAGTTCTGGATGGCGCGCCGCTCGGGCGGGGTCATGGGCTTGACGCCGGCGAGCTTGTCGACGAACAGCCGGTAGCCCTTGTCGGTCGGGATGCGCCCGGCGCTGGTGTGCGGCTGGGCGATGTAGCCCTCGTCCTCCAGGGCCGCCATGTCGTTGCGGACGGTCGCCGGGGAGACGCCGAGGCTGTGCCGCTCGGTCAGGGCCTTCGACCCGACCGGCTCCTCGGTCCCGACATAGTCCTGGACGATGGCACGCAACACCTGAAGCCTGCGTTCACTCAGCAATCGCGCACACCTCCAGAAGTCGTCCCCTTGGCGTCTCGCCTGGCACTCTGCGCTGGTGAGTGCCAACCGTCCCCGGCCAGTGTACGGCGGTGGGGTACGCCCCGGGCAAGGCCGGTCGCGCACCACCGTGCCCGACACTGTCGTCCTCCCCGGTGTCGCTTAGCGTCGCCGTATGACGGTGACTTGGGAAGAGCTGGGTTGGGAGCGGCTGGCGGCGGGGGTCGGACGGTGCCGGCTTCCGGGCTGGGACTGCACGGCGGGGCTGGTCGTCGGGGACGGCGCCGCCCTGCTGGTCGACGCCGGGTCGAGCCTCGGGGAGGGCGTGCGGCTGCGTACGCAGGCGCAGTGGCTCGCCGGTCACCGTGTGACTCATCTCGCGCTTACCCACCCCCACTTCGATCATGTCTTCGGGGCGGCGGCGTTCGCGGGGGCGGAGGTGTACGGCCCGGTGGGCATGGACGCCGTCTTCGCGTACGAGCGCGAGGAGCTGCGGGCGGACGCGGTGCGCAACGGTCTGGACCCGGCGTCCGCGGAGGAGGCCGTGGACGCGCTGGTCCATCCGCGCCACCAGGTGAGCGGCGAGTGGACCCTCGACCTGGACGGCGGGCGTCAGGTCCTCCTGGCGAACGTGGGCCCGGCCCACACGGCCCACGATCTCGTCGTGCTCGTGCCGGGCGGGGCCTCCGGCGATCGGGAGGTGGTCTTCTGCGGCGACCTGGTGGAGGAGTCCGGCGAACCCCAGGCAGGCCCCGACGCCGTACCGTCCCAGTGGCCGGCGGCTCTGGACCGCCTCCTCGACCTCGGCGGCGAGGACGCACTGTACGTACCCGGTCACGGAGCGGTGGTGGACGCGGAGTTCGTACGACGTCAGCGCGCCGCGTTGGCCGCTCGTTTCGGCGTGTCGGGCTGATCCGCGGGACGCGCGGCCCGGGCTTCTCCTATCGTCATCCGAATGCGCCAGTACTCCCCGGACCTGACCCCGCCCTGGAAGAAGCCCAAGCCCGTCCCCGAGGTCCCGGCGGACCCGGGCCTGGTGGTGGAGGAGCCGGGCACGGGATTCTGCGGCGCGGTGATCCGCTGCGAGGCGGGCACGGTGACCCTCGAGGACCGCTTCGGCAAGCACCGGGTCTTCCCGCTGGAGCCTCGGGGGTTCCTGCTGGAGGGCAAGGTGGTGACGCTCGTACGCCCGTCGGGCACGGCTCCGGTACGTCCCACCCGTACGGCCTCCGGGTCGGTCGCCGTCCCCGGCGCCCGCGCACGCGTGGCCCGCGCCGGCCGTATCTACGTCGAGGGCCGTCACGACGCCGAGCTGGTCGAGAAGGTCTGGGGCGACGACCTGCGCATCGAGGGCGTGGTCGTGGAGTACCTGGAGGGCGTCGACGACCTGCCGTCGATCGTGGCCGAATTCGCACCGGGCCCGGATGCGCGGCTGGGGGTTCTGGTCGACCACCTGGTGCCGGGCACGAAGGAGTGGCGGATCGCCGAGTCGGTGACCAGTGAGCACGCGTTGGTGGTGGGCCACCCGTACATCGACATCTGGGAGGCGGTGAAGCCGTCGTCCCTCGGGATCGAGGGCTGGCCGCGGGTGCCGCACGGGCAGGACTGGAAGACGGGGGTGTGCCGGGCGCTGGGGTGGCCGGCGGAGAACACCGGGGCGGTGTGGCAGGCGATTCTGAAGCGGGTGGGGTCTTACAAGGACCTGGAGCCCGAGTTGTTGGGGCGGGTGGAGGAGCTGATCGACTTCGTTACGGGTAGCGGTGGGGCCTGACGTTGGGGAAGGTTCCGAACTCGCTGGTGTCCAGTTCGAGCCCCAGATACTCCAATGGGACGCGGTCTCCGAATCCGCAGCCCTCCGGTTTCCGCCACCGTGCAATTACGGCGCAGCCTACGAATCAGGTTAGGGACCGAACCGACGTTCCGCACCGATCCACCTGACCGAGCGATCAGTCCACCAAATCCCTGACTACCGCATCCGCCAGCAACCGCCCCCGCAGCGTCAGCACCGCACGCCCCTCGCCATACGGCCCCTCCTGAAGCAGCCCTTCCCCCAAGGCCCTGCGCGACGCCGCCAGCCCGTCCTCCCGCAGCAACTCCAACGCCACGCCCTCCCGCAACCGCAGCTCCAGCAGGATGCGCTCGACCCGCCTGTCCTCCTCGGACAGCAGCTCCCGCCCCGCCCCCGGCGACGTCCCCGCCGCCAGCGCCCCCGCGTACGCGCCCGGATGCTTCACGTTCCACCACCGCACCCCGCCCACGTGCGAGTGGGCGCCTGGCCCCGCGCCCCACCAGTCGGCGCCCCGCCAGTACAGCTCGTTGTGCAGACAGCGGGCCGCCTCCGACGTCGCCCAGTTGGAGACCTCGTACCAGTCGAAACCGGCCGCTGTGAACGCCTCCTCGGCGATCAGGTACCGGTCCGCGTGGACGTCGTCGTCCGTCATCGGGACCTCGCCCCGGCGGATCCGGCGGGCCAGCTGGGTGCCCTCCTCGACGATCAGGGCGTACGCCGACACGTGGTCCGGACCGGCGCCGATCGCCGCCTCCAGCGAGGCTCGCCAGTCGTCGTCCGACTCCCCCGGTGTGCCGTAGATCAGGTCCAGGTTCACGTGCTCGAAGCCCGCCGCGCGGGCCTCCGCGACGCATGCCTCGGGGCGGCCGGGGGTGTGGGTGCGGTCCAGGATCTTCAGTACGTGCTGCTTCGCGCTCTGCATGCCGAAGGAGATGCGGTTGAAGCCGCCCTGCCGCAGCGTGGCCAGATAGGCCGGGTCGACCGACTCCGGATTCGCCTCCGTGGTGATCTCCGCGTCCGGCGCCAGTCCGAACTCGTCGCGGATCGCCCCCAGCATCCGTACGAGATCGTCGGCGGCCAGCAGCGTGGGCGTACCGCCGCCGACGAAGACCGTGCGGACCTCGCGCGGGTCGTCGCCGAGGACCTTGCGGGCCAGGCGGATCTCGTCGACGAGCGTCTCGGCGTAGTTGTCGCGGGACGCCAGGACGCCGCCCGTGCCGCGCAGCTCGGTCGCCGTGTAGGTGTTGAAGTCGCAGTAGCCGCAGCGGGTCGCGCAGTACGGGACGTGCAGGTAGAAGCCGAGGGGGCGGGCGGCCGCGTCGGCGAGCGCGGACGCGGGGAGCGCGCCGTCGGCGGGGACGGGCTCGCCGTCGGGGAGTGCGGAGGGCATGGGTTCCATTGTCCAGCACGCGCGCGTACTCCCCGGAACCCGCTACTCGGCCTGCAGCACCAGCAGCGCCAGATCGTCCTCCGGCGGGCGGCCGCTGAACTCGTGCACCAGCCGCCGGATCCGTTCCGCGATCAGCTGGGCGTTCAGCCCCGAGCACCCGGCGAGGGCGGTCGCGAGGCCGTCGCCGTCGTCGAACTGGCGGGAGCCGCTGCGCCGCTCGGTCACCCCGTCGGTCACGCACAGCAGGGTGTCGCCGGAGAGCAGCTCGAAGGTCTCGCTGGTGTACGTCGCGTCCTCGATGACCCCGAGGAGGGTCTGTGGGTGCGCGGCCGTGTGGACCTCGCCGCCCGCGCCCAGCAACAGGGGGAGCGGATGTCCGGCGGAGGCGAGGGTGCAGCGGATGCCGCCGTCGAAAGGGGTGAGTTCGCCGTAGAGGAGGGACAGGAAGCGGGTCTGGGGGCCGTCGCCGGGGGCGACCGGGCCGACGAGGGCTCGGGCGGCGGCGTCGGCGGCCTCCGTGGCGTCGTCGAGGAGGAGCTGGTTGAGGCGGTCCAGGACGTCGGCGACGCGGTAGCCCTCGCGGGCGAGGAGCCGCAGCCAGGGGCGTGCGATGCCGATCACCACGGCCGCCTCGGGGCCCTTGCCCTGGACGTCGCCGATGGCGAAGCACCAGCGGCCGTCGCCGGCCGGGAAGAGGTCGTAGAAGTCGCCGCTCGGGCCGCCCTTGTCGCACGGCTCGTACACCAGGGCGCTGGCCACCCCGGGGATCTCCGCGACGGCGCCGGGCAGCAGTCCGCGTTGCAGGACCCGGCTGATGGTGGCCTGGCGGGCGTACTGGCGGGCCGCGCCGATGGCGAGGGCCACCCGGCGGCTGAGGTCCTCGACGAGCCCGGTGATCTCGTCGGGGAAGCGCATGAGGTCGGCCCGCCCGATGACCAGCGTGCCCAGCGGGCGGCCGCCGGCGACCAGGCGGTACGCGAGCGCCGTGCCGCGCACCCCGCGCGCGCCCAGCGCCTCGCCGGGCCAGGGATAGGCGACGGGCCCGGTGCGGTGGGTGTCGGGCGGAAGCGGGGGCTCCTTCTCCAGGGCGCGGCGGAGTTCCTCGATGAGGTTCTCGGAGCCGTGCCAGACGCGGGCCAGCCGGGGGCCGGTTCCCGCGGTGCCGTCCACCGCCCAGCCGCCCTCGGCCTCACCCGATCGGGGGTATCCCCACCGCCCGGCGACCTCGTCCTCCAGCCACACCGCGCACCAGTCGGCCAGCCGCGGCACGATCAGCTGGCCGGCGAGCGCGGCGACCAGGTTCTCATCGAGCTGCCCGGCGAGCAGGTCGGACGCCTCGGCGAGGAACGACAGGGCGCCCCGGTTCAGCCAGTCCCGATCCCGCTCGGCGCGCTGGGGCTCGGGCGCGAGGATCTCGGCGACGCGCAGCCCGCGCTCCAGCGCGCGCTCCTCCGCGTACGCCTCCATGTCGTCCCTGGCCGCCACCATGGGGTCTTCTGCGGGCAGCCGCGCCCAGACGGTCTTGGAGCCGGTGCGATAGGTGACGCCCCAGGACTCGGCGAGCCGGGACACCAGCCGCAGGCCGCGCCCGTACTCCGGTGTCTCGTACGGCGCCTCGATCTCGCCGTCGCGCGGGGCGCGCGAGGGGTGGTGGTCCAGGACCTCGACGACGAGGGCGCCGGTCCCGTCCTCCAGCCGGCAGGTGAGTTCGACATCGGTACCGGCGTGCACGACGGCGTTGGTGACGAGCTCGCTGACGACCACGACGGCGTCGTCGACGAGCCGGTCGGTGAGGTGTTCGGTGCCGGGGAGACCGGAGGCGGCCCATTCGGTGAGGGCGTTGCGCACGACGGTGCGGGCGGAGCCCGGGGAGAGGGCGCTGCCGGGGAGGGTGGTGCGGGTTTCCGCGCCCACGCCCCCGTGCGCAGGCGCACCAGAGGCACGGGTAACGGTCTCCCGTTGCGCCGGAATGGCCCCCATGGACAGCTCCCCGAGCGGTTCGGACGAATACGCCTCAGACGACGCCGACAGAGTGACAGACTGGCCACGCCCATAAGCACCGAGTTACCGAAGTGGGCCGCCATGAGTGATAACCGTGCTACGCGTGTGCTCGAAGACGGTCAGAAAGACGGTCAAATTCGAGCATCGGAACTACGCCCGCTGCTCGCCGCGATGACCGCGGCCCGGGACGGTGACTTCCGCAGGCTCCCGGAGACCGGCGAGGGAGTGGTGGCCGAGCTGACGGCTGTCTTCAACCAGATCATGGACCGCAGCACGCATTTCAACCGTGAAGTGCAGCGGGTCAAGCGGGAGTTGGTGCGGCACGGCCGGCTCGACGAGCGGCTCTCCGCGAGCCCCGGCCAGGGTGACTGGACGACCCGCGTCAACGACGTCAACCATGTGCTCGACGCCTTGGTGGCCCCGGCGGCGAACGCGACGCGCGTGCTGGACGCGGTGGCCGGCGGTGACCTCACCCAGCGCGTCGACCTGCACGACGGCAGCCGCCAGTTACGCGGTGACCTGCGCCGCCTCGGCCGGGCCGTGAACAAGATGGTCGACCAGCTCTCCCTGTTCACCGGCGAGGTCACCCGCGTCGCCCGCGAGGTCGGCACCGAAGGCCGGCTGGGCGGCCGGGCCAAGGTGCAGGGTCTGTCGGGAAGCTGGCGGGACGTGACGGAGGCCGTCAACACGATGGCGTCCCGGCTGACCGCCCAGGTGCGCGACATCGCCCTGGTGACCACGGCGGTGGCCCGCGGCGACCTGACCCGCACGGTCACCGTCGAGGCGACCGGCGAGCTCCTCGAACTCAAACTGACCGTCAACACGATGGTCGACCAGCTCTCCGCCTTCGCCGACGAGGTGACGCGGGTCGCCCGCGAGGTCGGCACCGAGGGCCAGCTCGGCGGGCGCGCCCAGGTGCGAGGCGTGTCCGGCGTCTGGAAGGACCTCACCGACAACGTCAACTTCATGGCGTCGAACCTGACCTCCCAGGTCCGCAACATCGCCCAGGTCACCACCGCCGTGGCCAACGGCGACCTGAGTCAGAAGATCACCGTCGACGCCCAGGGCGAGATCCTGGAACTGAAGTCGACCATCAACACGATGGTGGACCAGCTCTCCGCCTTCGCGGACGAGGTGACGCGGGTCGCCCGCGAGGTCGGCACCGAAGGCAACCTCGGCGGCCGGGCTCAGGTGCGCGGGGTGAGTGGCGTCTGGAAGGACCTCACCGACAACGTCAACTTCATGGCGGACAACCTGACCTCCCAGGTCCGCAACATCGCCCTCGTCTCCACCGCCGTGGCCCAGGGCGACCTCGGCAAGAAGATCACGGTCGAGGCGAAGGGCGAGATCCTCGAACTCAAGTCGACCATCAACACGATGGTGGACCAGCTCTCCGCCTTCGCCGACGAGGTCACCCGCGTCGCCCGCGAGGTCGGCACCGAAGGCAACCTCGGCGGTCAGGCTCAGGTGCGCGGCGTATCCGGCGTGTGGAAGGACCTCACCGACAACGTCAACTTCATGGCGCTGAACCTGACTTCCCAGGTCCGCAACATCGCCCAGGTGACGACGGCCGTGGCGAACGGCGACCTGTCGAAGAAGATCACCGTCGACGCACGCGGCGAGATCCTCGAACTCAAGGACACCGTCAACACGATGGTGCAGCAGCTGCGCGCCTTCGCCGACGAGGTCACGCGCGTCGCCCGCGAGGTCGGCACGGACGGCCGGCTCGGCGGCCGGGCACAGGTCCTGGGCGTCTCCGGCGTCTGGCGGGACCTGACCGACAACGTCAACTACATGGCCGACAACCTCACCTCACAGGTGCGGAACATCGCCCAGGTCACCACCGCCGTCGCCAACGGCGACCTCTCCAAGAAGATCGACGTGGACGCACGCGGCGAGATCCTGGAGCTGAAGACCGCCATCAACACGATGGTCGACACCCTCTCCTCCTTCTCCTCCGAGGTCACCCGAGTGGCCCGCGAGGTGGGCTCCGAGGGCCAGCTCGGCGGCCAGGCTCGGGTGGAGGGTGTGTACGGCACCTGGAAGCGCCTTACGACGAACGTGAACGAGCTGGCGTCGAACCTGACCACCCAGGTCCGCGCGATCGCCGAGGTCGCCTCCGCCGTGGCCCAGGGAGACATGTCCCGCTCGATCACCGTGGAGACGCGCGGCGAGGTCGCCGAGCTGAAGGACAACATCAACCTGATGGTGGCCAACCTGCGCGAGACGACCCGCGCCAAGGACTGGCTGGAGTCCAACCTGGCCCGTCTCGCCGCCCTGATGCAGGGCCACCGCGACCTGATGGAGGTCGCCGACCTGCTGCTGCGCGAGCTGACGCCGCTGGTCAACGCCCAGTACGGCGCGTTCTTCCTGGCCGACCCGGACGAGGAGAGCGCCGCGCTTCGGACGACCGTGCCGGCGAAGGGGCTCGCGTTCATCGCCGGGTACGGCTCGGCGCAGGGCGCGACCGTCGAGACCGGCGGGCTCCCGGTGCACGGCCTGGTCCGGCAGGCGGCCCGCGAGAAGAAGCGGATCCTCGTCGAGGAGGCCCCGCCGGACTACATCAAGATCAACAGCGGGCTCGGCGAGGCGGCCCCCACCAGTGTCGTCATCATCCCGATCCTCTTCGAGGACAAGCTCCTCGGCGTGATCGAGCTGGCGTCCTTCTCCCGCTTCTCCGATGTGCACCTGGCGTTCTTCGACCAGTTCGTGAACACCATCGCCGTCGCGATCAACACGATCATCGCCAACTCCCGTACGGAGTCCCTGCTCGGCGAGTCCCAGCGCCTCGCCATGCAGCTCCAGGAACGCTCGGACGAACTCCAGATGCAGCAGGCGGAGCTGCAGCGCTCCAACGCGGAGTTGGAGGAGAAGGCGGCGCTGCTGGCGACGTCGTCCCAGTACAAGTCGGAGTTCCTGGCGAACATGTCGCACGAGCTGCGGACGCCTTTGAACTCACTGCTGATCCTGGCGAGGCTGCTGTCGGACAACCCGGACGGCCATCTCACCGACCAGGAGGTCCAGTTCGCGACGACGATCCACCGCTCGGGCTCGGACCTCCTCCAGCTGATCAACGACATCCTGGACCTGTCGAAGATCGAGGCGGGCCGGATGGACGTACGCCCGAAGAAGCTGCCGCTCATCAAGCTGCTGGACTACGTCCACGCCACGTTCCGCCCGCTCACCCTGGACCGGGGGCTCGCCTTCGAGGTGTCGGTCGGCGAGGACGTACCGCGCGAGATGTACTCGGACGAGCAGCGCCTCCAGCAGATCCTGCGCAACCTCCTCTCCAACGCGATCAAGTTCACCGCGACGGGCAAGGTCGAGCTGCGCGTGAACCGGATGAAGGATCCCGAACGCCGCTTCGTCCTCGAAAGCGACGAGGTGATCGCCTTCGCGGTGTCCGACACGGGCATCGGTATCGCGGCGGAGAAACTCCCGGTGATCTTCGAGGCGTTCCAGCAGGCCGACGGCACGACCAACCGCAAGTACGGCGGCACCGGCCTCGGCCTGTCCATCAGCCGCGAGATCGCGGGTCTGCTGGGCGGCCGTATCGTCGCCGAGAGCGAGCCCGGCCAGGGCTCCACCTTCACGCTGTACGTCCCGGTCGTCAGCCCCGGCCACTCCGCCACCGGCCCGGTGTCCGAGAACCGCCCGCTGCCGGTACCCGAGCAGCTGTCGGCCGAGCCGTACCCGGCCGCCCACGACGCGGACGAGTCATGGCCGACGCCGACCAAGCTGGAGGCGTGGCAGACGGGCCGGGCGGGCCAGGTCCTCCCCGGCCGACGGGTGCTGATAGTGGACGACGACATCCGCAACGTCTTCGCGCTCACCCATGTGCTGGGCCGGGTCGGCATGCCGGTCCTGTACGCGGAGAACGGCCGCGAGGGCATCGAGACCCTGGAGCGCAACCCGGACGTCGAACTCGTCCTGATGGACATCATGATGCCGGAGATGGACGGATACGAGACGATCTCCGCCATCCGCCGCACCCCGCGCTGGGCGAACCTGCCCATCGTCGCGCTGACCGCGAAGGCCATGCCCGGAGACCGGGAGAAGTCCATCGCGCGGGGCGCCCACGACTACGTACCGAAACCGGTGGACGTGGATCAGCTGCTGACCGTCGTCTGCGACCTCCTGGACCCCGAGGGCGCGAAGCCGGACAACACCGCAGGACCGGGACCGGGCTCTTCCGAAGAGGAAGAGGTCCCGCCGACCATCACCGAATGAGGCCACTTCATCATGAGCGCTGAGGCAACGACCGACGAGCGTGCCGGCATCCTCCTGGTCGACGACATGGAGGACAACCTGATCGCGCTGGAGGCCGTACTGGGGTCCCTCAACGAACCGCTCGTCCGCGCGCGTTCAGGCGAGGAGGCGATGAAGGCACTGCTCCGGCAACGCTTCGCCCTGGTCCTGCTCGACGTCCGGATGCCCGGCATGGACGGCTTCGAGACCGCCGCGAACATCAAACGGCTCGACCAGACCAAGGACGTCCCGATCATCTTCCTGACCGGCGTCGAGGACGACCCCGGCTACGCCTTCCGCGGCTACGCGACGGGCGCCGCGGACTACCTGACCAAGCCGTTCGATCCATGGGTGTTACGCGCGAAGGTCTCGGTGTTCCTGGACCTGTACCGCAAGAACAGGCAGTTGGAGCACCTCCTGAGCCGCGAGCACTGCCACAGCAAGCAGCTGAGTGCTCAGTTGGCGGCCCTGGAGGACCAGCTCGCCGAGGACACACCCCTGAACCTGACGGACCTACGCGCCAGGGTCCACGAGATACGCCGACTTGTCGGTTAGGGACGCGCGTCCCGACCTGAAAGGGGCGCGGAGAACTGCGCGACCAGCCACAACGAACCGGCACTCGCACACAGATCTCCGCCACCCTCCCAGTAGGCGCTACGCCTCGCGCGTACCGGCGTACATCTCCTCGATCAGCCCCTTGTACTCCCGCTCCACAACCGGCCGCTTCAACTTCAGACTCGGCGTGATCTCCCCGTGCTCCACATCGAGATCCCGCGGCAGCAACCGGAACTTCTTGATCGTCTGCCACTTCTGAAGCCCGGCGTTGAGCTGCTTCACATAGCCGTCGACCATCTCGACGGTGGCCGGCGCGGCCACGATCTCCGCGTACGACTTCCCGGCCAGCCCGTTCTCCTCGGCCCACACCAGAATCGAGGGCTCGTCCAGCGCGATCAGCGCCGTGCAGAAGTTCCGGTCGGCGCCGTGCACCAGGATGTTGGAGACGTACGGGCACACCGCCTTGAACTGCCCCTCGACCTCGGCCGGCGCGATGTACTTGCCGCCCGACGTCTTGATGAGGTCCTTCTTGCGGTCGGTGATGCGCAGGTACCCGTCGGGGGACAGCTCGCCGATGTCACCGGTGTGGAACCAGCCGTCGCTCTCCAGCACCTCGGCGGTCTTGTCGGGCAGCCCGTGGTAGCCCTCCATGATGCCGGGGCCCCGCAGCAGGATCTCCCCGTCATCGGCGATACGGACCTCCGTGCCGGGCAGCGGCTTGCCGACCGTGCCGGTGCGGTAGGCCTCACCGGGGTTCACGAAGGACGCTGCCGAGGACTCCGTGAGGCCGTAGCCCTCCAGGATGTGGATGCCGGCGCCGGCGAAGAAGTAGCCGATCTCCGGGGAGAGGGCGGCGCTGCCGGACACACAGGCACGCAGGTTGCCGCCGAAGGCCTCGCGGATCTTGGCGTACACCAGTGTGTCGGCGACCTTGTGCTTGGCGGCGAGACCGAAGGGCGCGGAGTGCGTGCCGGTGCGCCGGAAGTTGTCCTGGGTGACCTTGGCGTACTCGCGGGAGACCTCGGCCGCCCACTGGAAGATCTTGTACTTGGCGCCGCCGCCCGCGCGGGCCTTGGCGGCGACCCCGTTGTAGACCTTCTCGAAGATGCGCGGGACGGCCGCCATGTACGTCGGCTGCACGACCGGCAGATTCTCGATGATCTTGTCGACACGACCGTCGACGGCGGTGACGTGCCCGACCTCGATCTGGCCGGACGTCAGCACCTTGCCGAAGACGTGCGCGAGCGGCAGCCACAGGTACTGCACGTCCTCCGCGCCGACCAGGCCCGTCGCGGCGATCGCCTTCGCCATGTACGACCAGTTGTCGTGCGGCAGCCGCACACCCTTGGGGCGGCCGGTGGTGCCGGAGGTGTAGATCAGGGTGGCCAGCTGGTCCTTGGTGATCGCGCCGACCCGCTGCCTGATCAGCTCGGGGTCCTTCTCCAGCCGGGCCGCGCCGCGCTTCTCCAGCTCGTCCAGGGTGAGGATCCAGTCGGCGGTCTCGACACCGGCCGGGTCGATCACGACGACATGCGTCAGGTTCGGCAGCTCGGCGCGCTTCTCCTGCGCCTTGGCCAGCTGGGACGCGTCCTCGGCGATGAGGACCCGGCTCGCGGAGTCGGAGAGGATGAACGCCGACTCCTCGGCGTTGGTCTGCGGATAGACGGTGGTCGTCGCCGCGCCGGCGCACATGATGCCCAGGTCGGCCAGTATCCACTCGATCCGGGTCGAGGAGGCGAGGGCCACCCGCTGCTCGGGCTCGACGCCCAGCTCGATGAGTCCGGCCGCGATCGCGTAGACCCGCTCGGCGGCCTGCGCCCAGCTCAGCGACTTCCACTCGTCCGGACCCTCACCGGAGGCCGGTGCCACTGGATGGCGATACGCCTCGGCGTCCGGTGTGGCCGCCACACGCTCCAGGAAGAGGGTCGCCACGCTCGGCGGACGGTTCTCGATCAGTGTCTGTGTGTCGCTCACGACATCCTCCGGGGGCCCGCGACTGTGCGGCTGGCTCAACAGCCGGCTGGTGCGGCCGGCTCATTAGGGCAGGTCTTCACTCGCGTGCCGTTGTTTAACTCGCGAGTAACTATCGAGCAGGGATCAGAGTAAAGGTCGACCGGCCGCCGCGTAAGGGTCCGCGGCCTGTCACTTCAACCAGAGAACTACCCCCTGTACGCGCGGAGGCCCGCCGCACTTGCGCACGACGAGCCCCTGTTGCACCGGTTTGCCGGGCCACCGCCTGTTACCAGCGGTTACTTCTTGCCCTTGCCCGACCCCGCGCTGTCATCACTGCTCAGTACGGCGATGAAGGCCTCCTGCGGAACCTCCACGGAACCCACCATCTTCATCCGCTTCTTGCCTTCCTTCTGCTTCTCCAGCAGCTTGCGCTTACGGGAGATGTCGCCGCCGTAGCACTTGGCGAGGACGTCCTTGCGGATGGCGCGGATGGTCTCGCGGGCGATGACGCGGGAGCCGATGGCGGCCTGGATCGGCACCTCGAAGGCCTGCCGCGGGATGAGCTCGCGCAGCTTGGCGACGAGCCGCACACCGTACGCGTACGCCGCGTCCTTGTGCGTGATCGCGGAGAACGCGTCCACCTTGTCGCCATGCAGCAGGATGTCGACCTTGACCAGGCTGGAGGTCTGCTCGCCCGTGGGCTCGTAGTCCAGCGACGCGTAACCACGCGTCTTCGACTTCAGCTGGTCGAAGAAGTCGAAGACGATCTCCGCGAGCGGCAGCGTGTAGCGGATCTCGACGCGGTCCTCGGACAGGTAGTCCATGCCGAGCAGGGTGCCGCGCCGGGTCTGGCACAGCTCCATGATCGAGCCGATGAACTCGGTCGGGGCGAGGATCGTGGCGCGTACGACGGGCTCGTACACCTCGTTGATCTTGCCCTCGGGGAACTCGCTCGGGTTGGTGACGGTGTGCTCGGTGCCGTCCTCCATGACCACCCGGTAGACCACGTTGGGTGCGGTGGCGATGAGGTCGAGCCCGAACTCGCGCTCCAGCCGCTCCCGGATCACGTCGAGGTGCAGCAGACCGAGGAAGCCGACGCGGAAGCCGAAGCCGAGGGCGGCGGAGGTCTCCGGCTCGTAGACCAGCGCGGCGTCGTTGAGCTGGAGCTTGTCCAGGGCCTCGCGCAGCTCGGGGTAGTCGGAGCCGTCCAGCGGATAGAGCCCGGAGAAGACCATGGGCTTCGGGTCCTTGTAGCCCCCGAGCGCCTCCGTGGCCCCCTTGTGCTGGCTGGTGACCGTGTCACCGACCTTGGACTGGCGGACGTCCTTCACACCGGTGATGAGGTAACCCACCTCACCGACGCCGAGGCCGTCGGCGCCCAGCATCTCGGGCGAGTTCGTGCCGATCTCCAGCAGCTCGTGGGTGGCGCCCGTCGACATCATCTTGATGCGCTCGCGCTTGTTGAGCTGGCCGTCGATGACACGGACGTACGTCACGACACCGCGGTAGGAGTCGTAGACCGAGTCGAAGATCATCGCGCGGGCGGGGGCGTCCTTGACGCCGACCGGCGCCGGGACCTCCTTGACCACCTTGTCGAGCAGCGCGTCGACGCCGACACCGGTCTTGGCGGAGACCCGCAGCACGTCGCTCGGGTCGCAGCCGACCAGGTTGGCGAGCTCCTCGGCGAACTTCTCGGGCTGCGCGGCCGGCAGGTCGATCTTGTTCAGCACGGGGATGATCGTGAGGTCGTTCTCCATCGCCAGGTAGAGGTTGGCGAGGGTCTGGGCCTCGATGCCCTGGGCGGCGTCGACGAGGAGGATGGTCCCCTCGCAGGCGGCGAGCGACCGCGAGACCTCGTAGGTGAAGTCGACGTGCCCCGGGGTGTCGATCATGTTGAGGATGTGCGTATTGCCGGGTTCGTGGGTGGGAGCCCACGGCAGCCGCACCGCCTGGGACTTGATCGTGATGCCGCGCTCGCGCTCGATGTCCATCCGGTCGAGATACTGAGCACGCATCTGCCGCTGCTCGACCACACCGGTCAGCTGGAGCATCCGGTCGGCGAGGGTGGACTTGCCGTGGTCGATGTGCGCGATGATGCAGAAATTGCGGATCAGAGCCGGGTCGGTACGGCTCGGCTCGGGCACATTGTTAGGGGTCGCGGGCACGCAGGGTCCTGTCTCTTGAGGCGCCTTATGCCTCGGGTCGGATCGATACGTAGGTTCCATGGTCCCACGGGCGGCGACCGGGGACCGTTTTGGGCCGTCCGCTGGGCCACTGGTAGTCTGGGTCGCTGTGTCTCATGCCCTCTCAGCACGAGGCACATCCTCAAGAAATCACCTGGCACGGGACCCGGTCTCCTTGTGAGACTCCTGGCCCCGTGCCTGAACCTGAAAAGGCTCATTCGTGGCGAACATCAAGTCCCAGATCAAGCGGATCAAGACCAACGAGAAGGCTCGGCTGCGCAACAAGGCCGTCAAGTCCTCCCTGAAGACCGCGGTCCGCAAGGCCCGTGAGGCCGCTGCCGCGGGTGACGTCGAGAAGGCCACCGAGTACCAGCGCGCTGCCGCGCGTCAGCTCGACAAGGCCGTCTCCAAGGGCGTCATCCACAAGAACCAGGCCGCCAACAAGAAGTCGGCGCTTGCTTCGAAGGTCGCTTCCCTCAAGGGCTGACACCTTTCTGATCTGACCGCCGGAGGGAATCGAGCGGGCCCTCTCTCATCCGCTCCCGTCCGGCACCACGAGCCTGTACGCGGCCTGCGTTCGCCACGCGGGTACGGGCTCAGCAGCTTCAACCGAAGGCCCCGGCGCCTCGTCCTTCCCCAGGGCGGGAGCCGGGGCCTTCGGCATGCCCGCGTTCAGAGCCGCGTCAGGTCCAGAAGTCGTTGGCCTTGTCGATATCCGCGAGGCACTCGTCGAGATCGGTGATCTTGTCACCGACGATCCGGAAGACGATGCCGCCGTTCTCCTCGATGTGCTTGGAGCCCCGGTCAGCGGTGAAGCGGTGCACGGACATGGCGTGCCCGCGGCCGTCGACGAAGATGTCGCGCAGCTCGACCTGGAACGACCCGCCCGTCTCCGAGTAGAGCCGTCCGTAGTACCCGTCGAGAATCGAGTCGATCCCCTTGAAGTCCCCCGAGAGCGGGTGGGAGCCGGGCACGTGGTGCGTACAGTCCCCGGTCATCATGGAGCGCAGGGTTTCCATGTCTCCACGCTGGAAGGCTTCGTAGCCCTTGCGGACGAGCTGTGCGTGCGGGTGTTCAGCCATGGCGATTGCCACCTCTCCATCGCATGGGTGCGTTACGGCTGATACCCCTGATTGTCCTCTGCGGCGGGGGGAAGGCCAGTGGATCACGGCCAGGGTCACGACCAGAAGTCGTTGAGCTTGTCGAGGTCGTCGAAGCACTCGTCGAGGTCGGTGGCCTTGTCCCCGACGATCCTGAAGACGATGCCTCCGGTCAGCTCGACGCGCTTGCCCCCGCGTTCGGCGGTGGTGTGGTGCAGGGTCATCACATGGCCGCGGCCGTCGACGAGGATGTGCCGCAGCTCCACGGTCATCGTCCCGTTCGTCTCCTCGAAGAACCGTCGGAACACGTCGAGGATCGCGTCCTGCCCCTTGTAGTCGCCGGACAGCGAATGGCTGCCGGGGAAGTGGTAGGTGCAGTCCCCCGCCAGCAGTCCACGCAGGGCGTCCAGATCACCGCGTGCGAAGGCTTCGTAGCCCTTGCGGACGAGCGATGCGTGCGGGTGTTCAGCCATGACCATCGCCACCTCTCATCGCCTCGGCGATTACGGCTGACCAGACCGATTCTCCTCTCCCCCGCCTCCCAGTCGACTCGATCACGGAGCCGACGCGGAGCCGACGCGCTACGCCCGCCCTCTCGATCGCGCCGCCCGCGCGATGGCCACGACCGCCTTCTCCAACGCGTACTCGGGGTCGTCCCCGCCGCCCTTCACCCCGGCGTCGGCCTCGGCGACCGCCCGCAACGCCATCGCCACTCCGTCGGGCGTCCACCCGCGCATCTGCTGCCGCACACGGTCGATCTTCCAGGGCGGCATGCCCAGCTCGCGCGCGAGGTCCGCGGGACGGCCGCCGCGCGCGGAGGAGAGCTTCCCGATGGCTCGGACGCCCTGGGCGAGCGCGCTGGTGATCAGGACGGGCGCCACGCCCGTCGCCAGCGACCACCGCAGCGCCTCCAGCGCCTCCGCGGCCCGCCCCTCGACCGCCCGGTCGGCGACGGTGAAGCTCGACGCCTCGGCGCGACCGGTGTAGTACCGCCCGACGACGGCCTCGTCGATGGTCCCCTCCACATCGGCGACCAGCTGACTCACCGCGGACGCCAGCTCCCGCAGATCGCTCCCGATGGCATCGACCAGCGCCTGACATGCCTCGGGCGTCGCGGACCGCCCGGTCGCCCGGAACTCGCTCCGCACGAACGCCAGCCGGTCCGCCGGCTTGGTCATCTTCGGGCACGCCACCTCCCGCGCCCCCGCCTTGCGCGCCACGTCGAGCAGCTTCTTGCCCTTGACCCCACCTGCGTGCACCAGGACGAGCGTGATCTCCTCGGCCGGCGCCCCCAGATACGCCGTCACGTCCTTGATCGTGTCGGCCGACAGATCCTGCGCATTGCGCACGACCACGACCTTGCGCTCCGCGAACAGCGAGGGACTGGTCAACTCGGCCAGCGTGCCGGGCTGCAACTGCTCCGGGGTCAGGTCCCGCACGTCCGTATCGGCATCGGCGGCCCGGGCGGCAACCACCACCTCCCGCACAGCACGGTCGAGCAGCAGCTCCTCCTGACCCACGGCAAGGGTCAAAGGGGCGAGGGGATCGTCGTTCGCACTCTTCCTGGCCATCCCGACAAGCATGGCACGGGCCACTGACAGTCGGTGCCGACGGGAATGTCGGGCGGGGTGCGGAGGCCCGGGGGAGGAAGGGGAGGCGGTGCGCTGGGCGGGGTGCCGGGTGCCGGGGTCAAGTACTGGAGTACCGGAGCTGGGCGCTGGGGCCGGGTGCCGGAGCGCCCGAGTGCCGGGTGCCCGAATGCCGGGTGCCCGAATACCGGGTGCCGGATGCCGGGTGCCGGGTGCCGGGTGCCGGGTGCCGGGGTGCCGGGTGCCGGGTGCCGGGGTGCCGGGCAGGCTACGGCTCC
>NZ_LGUR01000216.1 GCF_001270495.1 Streptomyces viridochromogenes | reverse complement strand
CCTCGGGCATGCAGTACGTGCACCGCAGGTTGCAGCGGTCCGTCAGCGAGACCCGCAGGTCGGTGGCCACTCGGCCGTAGGTGTCGATGAGCACGTGGGGCCTCATACGGCCAGGAGTTCGGCCGGCGACGACACCTGGGCCATGGGGCCGGAACGGTGGATGGGGCCCGGGATGCGGGACAGGGGCAGGCCGGTGCCGCCGTTGATGAGGGCGATGATCTCGGCGGTGATGGAGATCGCCGTCTCTTCGGGGGTGTGGGCGCCGAGGTCGAGTCCGATCGGTGAGCGCAGGCGGGCGAGGTGTTCCTCGGGCACGCCGGCCTCACGCAGACGTTCCAGGCGGTGTTCGTGGGTGCGGCGGGAGCCCATCGCGCCGATGTAGCCGACCGGAAGGTCGAGGGCCAGGCGGAGCAGGGGGATGTCGAACTTGGCGTCGTGGGTGAGGACGCAGATCGCGGTACGGGCGTCGACCTCGGCGCGCTCCAGGTAGCGGTGCGGCCAGTCGGCGACGACCTCGGCGGCGTACGGAAAGCGGGCCGGGGTGGCGAAGACGGGGCGGGCGTCGCAGACGGTGACCCGGTAGCCGAGGAAGCGTCCGGCCTGGCTGAGGGCGGCGGCGAAGTCGACGGCGCCGAAGATCAGCATGCGGGGCGGCGCTGCGTGGGTGTGGACCAGGAGTGTCAGCTTCTCCGGGCAGGTGTCGGCGTCCCCGCCGACTTCGACGCGGGCGGTCCGGCCTGCCCGCAGCAGCGCGCGGACCTGGGTGGCCACCGTACGGTCCTGCTGTCGGCTGCCCAGGGTCCCCTCGTACGCGCTGCCGCCCCCGAGAACGGACAGGGTGCGGCCGAGAAGGCGCTGCGGCCCGTCGATCACCTGTGCCACGGCGACGGGCACACCGGCCGACACGTGTTCCAGGGCGGTGGTGAGGTGGGACTGGTCGGCGGGGTCGATCCGCTGGACCAGGACCTCGATCTCGCCGCCGCAGGTCAGGCCCACGGCGAAGGCGTCGTCGTCGTCGGAGTAGCCGAACGAGGCCCGTATCGGGGGTTCGCCCGTATCCAGCACCTGTCGGCACAGCTCGTAGACGGCGCCTTCCACACATCCTCCGGAGATGCTGCCGACCGCCTCGCCGTCCGTGCTCACGGCCAGTGCGGTGCCGGGTGGCAGGGGTGCGCTGCCGCTGACCCGGATCACGGTGGCGAGGGCGAAGGGGCGGTCCTCGCGGCACCAGCGGTACAGCGTGTCCGCGATGTTCAGCATGAGTGGCTCTCCTGGGGGAGGTTGGGCAGCCCGCCGCCGCGCCGGCGTAGGGGGATGGAGGGCACGGCGGCGGGCCGGTCAGTGGGACGGCTGTCAGGGCCCCGCCCGGGTGGCGGGAGGGGCCCCTGCCGCCCGGGGTTCAGAGCAGGGCTTCGGCGGTGATGGGCAGGTCGCGGACGCGACGGCCGGTGGCGTTGAAGACCGCGTTCGCGATGGCCGGCGCGACCCCGACCTTCACGATCTCGCCGAGGCCCTTGACGCCGATGGGGTCGGCGTGGAGGTCCTCCCCGTCCAGGTAGATCGCCTTGATGTCGGGGATGTCGGCGTTGACGGGCACGAGGTAGTCGGCGAGGTTGGCGTTGACGATCCGGCCGTCGCGGTGGTCGGTGGCCGTGTGCTCCAGCAGGGCCTGCCCGACGCCGCCCACCATGGCGCCGAGGGCCTGGCTGTCGGCGAGCTTGGGACTGATGATCCGCCCGACGTCGTAGACGCCCAGCATGCGCCGCATCCGCACCAGACCCAGCCGCCGGTCGACGGCCACCTCGGCGAACGTCACGCTGTAGGCGTTCATGGAGTAACGGTCGTCGCCGCTCGGGGTGAAGGTCCCGCGCGTCTCCAGGTGCGTACGGCTGTTACGGGCCAGCAGTTGCCGGTAGGTCTCCCCGCGCGCGGGGTTGCTCTTGACGTGCAGCCGGCCGCCGCGGACCACGATGTCGTCGGCGTCGACGCCGTGCAGCGGTGACCGCTCGTCCTCGACGGCGAGTTTGATCGCCTCCTGTCGCAGCTTGTCGCAGCCGTCCTGGACGGCGGAGCCGACACCGGCCATGGTCTGCGATCCGCCGTGCGGCGGGGACGGCGGGAAGGTGGAGTCGCCGAGTTCGAAGCGGACCGTGCGCATGGTCAGGCCGAGGGCGTCGGCGGCGAGCTGGGTCACGGAGGTGTAGGTGCCGGGGCCCATGTCGCTGGTCGACGCCTGGACCAGGGCCGTGCCGTCGGCGTCCAGCCTGACCCGTGCCTCGGACTGCATGCGCAGGGTGTCGTAGATACCGCTGGCCATGCCCATGCCGATCAGCCAGTCGCCGTCCCGCCGGGAGCGGGGCTTGGGGTTGCGCCGGTGCCAGCCGAACGCGCGGGCTCCGGTCCGCAGGCACTCGGTCAGGCGCCGGGTGGACCAGGGCAGCCCGTTGACAGGGTCCTCCTGCGGTTCGTTGCGCAGCCGCAGCTCTATCGGGTCGATGCCGGTCTCGTGGGCGAGTTCGTCCATGGCCGACTCGATGGCGAAGGCGGCGCTGGACCAGCCGGGGCCGCGCATGAACGTCGGGGTGTTCACGTCCAGCGGCACGGTCCGGTACGCCTGGCGGACGTGGGGCGTGGCGTAGAGCATCTGCCCCGGGTTCATCACGCCCTCGACGTAGTGCTCGTACGAGGACGTCTCGGCCCGTATCCGGTGGAGCGCCGCGGTCACGCGTCCGCCTCGGGTGCTGCCCAGACGCAGCCCGTACTCGTAGGCGGGCCGGTAGCCCACCCCGTAGTAGAGCTGCTCGCGGGTCAGGACCAGTTTGACCGGGCGGCGGATCTGGCGGGCGGCGAGGGCCGCGATGGTGGTGTGCGGCCAGGTACGCAGCCCGTTGCCGAACGCGCCGCCGACGAACGGCGAGATGACGCGCACGTTCTCCGCCGACATGCCGAACACGGCGGCGAGTTCGTCCCGAGCGCCCACCGTCCACTGGGTCTTGTCCCACACGGTGAGCTTCTCGCCGTCCCAGCGGGCGATGGTGGCGTGCGGCTCCAGCGCGTTGTGGTGGTTACGGGTGAGCCGGTAGGTGCCCTCCAGTTTGACCACCGCCGACGCCAGCGCGTCTTCGGGGTTGCCGCGCACGTAGTTCTGCGGCGGCAGGGGGTCGTTCTCCGGGACCCCGGATGCCGACATGTCGGTCGACGGCTTCTCGGCGTCGTAGGAGACCTTCACCAGGTCCGCGGCGTGCTGGGCGGCCTCCAGTGTGCGGGCGACGACCACGGCGACGGGCTGCCCCAGGAAGCGGACCTTGTCGTCCTGGAAGACGTGCAGCCGTTCGCCGCTGCGGGGGTCCAACCAGGCGCCCGGGTTGTCGCGGTAGGCCAGTGCGGGTTTGTCGAGGTGGCTGATGAGGCCCAGGACGCCGGGCTGGGCGTCGGCGGCGCGGGTGTCGATGCCGGTGATCCGTCCGCGCGCGACACTGCTGTCGACGATGACGGCATGCACGACTCCGTCGATGTCGTGGTCGGCGGTGTACTTGGCCTGGCCGGTCACCTTCAGCCGTCCGTCCACCCGGGACAGCGGGGCGCCGACGGCTGCCTGCGGCTGCGGGCTCACTTGCCACCTCCCACGATGCGCAGCTGGCGCTCGACGGTCCGTTTGAGCAACTCGACCTTGAAACGGTTGTGTTGGAGGGGCCGGGCCCCGTCGGCGGCGTGTTCGGCGGCCTTGGTCCACAGGGCGTCGGACGGCCGCCGCCCGATCAGCTGCCGTTCGACGGCGGTGAGCTTCCAGGGCACGGTGCCCACGCCTCCGGCAGCCACCTTCGCCTCGCGGATCACCCCGTGCCGGATGTGCAGGGCGACGGCCGCCGAGGTCAGCGCGAACTCGTAGGACTGCCGGTCGCGGACCTTCAGATAGCCCGACCTCAGCGGGCGCGGAAGGGCCGGAAGCTCGACCGCGGTGATCAACTCGCCTGGGCGCAGGGCCTGTTCACGGTTCGGGGTGCTGCCCGGCTTGAGCAGGAAGTCGGCGAAGGGCACGGTGCGCTCGCCGTCCGCCCCCATCAGGTGCACGCTCGCTTCCAGGGCGGCGAAGGCCACGGCCACGTCGGAGGGATGCGTGGCCACGCAGTCGTCGGAGGTGCCGAGGATCGCGTGGGTGCGGTTGACGCCGTGCAGGGCCGCGCAACCGGAGCCCGGCTCACGCTTGTTGCAGGCGGCCGTCACATCGCGGAAGTACGTGCACCGGGTGCGCTGCATGATGTTGCCGCCGATGGTCGCCATGTTCCGCAGCTGCGCGGACGCGCTCAGCTCCAGGGCCTGCGAGATCACCGGGTACAGGGCGCGCACCCCCCGGTGGGCGGCGGCCTCGGACATCCGCACCAGCGCGCCGATGCGCAGGCCCCCGCGCCGGGTGACCATGATCTCGCGCAGCGGCAGGGCGCTGATGTCGACCAGCGTGCGGGGGCGTTCGACGGTCTCGCGCATCAGGTCGACCAGCGTGGTGCCGCCGGCGATGTAACGGCCGCCGTCGCGGCCGGCGTGGAGGGCTTGCCGGGTGTCGGTGGCCCTGGTGTAGGAGAAGGGATGCATGGGGGCCGTGCCTCATTTCCCGTGCGCGGTCTGCTCGACCGCGCGCACGATCTTCACGTAGCAGCCGCAGCGGCAGATGTTGCCGCTCATGAACTCCCGGATCTCCTCCGGTGAGCCGGTGTGGCCCTCCTTGATGCAGCCGACGCCGGACATGATCTGGCCGGAGGTGCAGAAACCGCACTGGAAGGCGTCCTGGTCGATGAACGCCTGCTGCAGCGGGTGCAGCCGTTCGCCCTTGGCCAGGCCCTCGATGGTGGTGACCTCGGCGCCGTCCAGCCGGACCGCCAGCGTCAGGCAGGAGTTGACCCGCTGTCCGTCGACCAGGACGGTGCAGGCGCCGCAGGCGCCGGCGTTGCAGCCCTTCTTCGATCCGGTCAGCCCCATGCGTTCGCGCAGCAGGTCCAGCAGCGAGGTCCGGTTGTCGACCGTGACGGTGCGGCGCTCGCCGTTGACGGTCACGGAGACGCTGCTGGTGGGCGGCGCCTGGGTGGCGGCGTCCGCCGGCTCGACGCCGAACACGGACGGCCCGCCTATCAGGCCGCCCGCCACGACAGCACTGCCGACGGCCGTGGTCGCGATGAACGTGCGCCGGGACGGGGCGGACGAAGATCCCTCGGAATATCCCTCCGAATATCCTTCGGAGGGAGAGACAGTTGACTCGGGGGGTTCGATGGACATGCCCACTCTCTTGGTCGACGGAAGACGGATGGCGTACCGACCACCGTCATGTGCACGAGTCAGCGTGAGTACGGGAGACGGTTCACGCCGCGGTGGACGAGCCGGGCCCTCGGCCCGCGAGGATGGCGGCGACCGGGGGGCGAACACGGTCGGCAGCCGCATCACCAGGCCCTCGGTGCGGCATGGCATCCACTGTGCTGCATGCGGCGCGATACAACGAGCAAGCAGTTTTGGGACGACTCCGGTAGCTACGACTGCCGTTGGTACGTCTGGCAGTAGCAGGCAGAGCGGTCGACCCGTAGCAGCCGCAGCGGTCCACCCGTCCGGTCGGTGGAGCCATGGCGGGGTGCGGAGAGAGCCAAGTCGGTGACCGCACGCTCTGGTTCGGTCCCCCCCTCGACGCCGGGCAGCCGACGGGCAGCCGACGGGCAGGGTGGGTAAGGCCGGGGAACCGATCGGCCGGTCCACGGATCACAAACGAAAAGCCTCTGCCTGACTGCCTGTTCCAGCCCGGAGCTCAAGAACAAGGTGCGCGGCATGAACGGCTCACGCGACGGCGTCCGCCCCGGCCACGCATCCTCTTCCCCACCCCCGGTGCCGCGTCACGTCAATCAGGCCGCCGACACGTCACGCCCTGGCCGCTAAGCCGTCGGCAGCACCGCCGTGACCTCCCAGCCCTGGCCGGTGGGACGGGGACCTGCGTGCAGTTCGCCGCCGAGGGCGGTGACGCGTTCGGTGAGGCCGACGAGGCCGAAGCCGCCGCCCCG
The DNA here is from genome assembly GCF_001270495.1 of Streptomyces viridochromogenes. Taxonomy (GTDB): domain Bacteria; phylum Actinomycetota; class Actinomycetes; order Streptomycetales; family Streptomycetaceae; genus Streptomyces; species Streptomyces viridochromogenes_A. The sequence goes on along the minus strand of NZ_LGUR01000216.1, from coordinate 64,536 downwards.
CGCGGCCTGCGGGATCCGGGTGCCGCCGCGGCCGTCGTCGCGCACGGTCACCGTCAGGGCGCGGCCGTCGTGGGCCAGGTCCACGGTGACCTCGTCGGCGTCGGCGGCGTGGCGGCGGACGTTGGTCAGGGCCTCCTGGACGACGCGGTACGCGGCTGTCTGTACCTCGGCTGGGAGGTCGTCGGGTACGGCGGGGTCGCGGTGCAGGACGACCTTCGGGCCGACGGGGCCGCCGAAGCCCTCGACCAGGCTCGGGAGCGCCGCCAGATCGCCGAGCGGACGGCTCGCGCCGTCGGTTGCGGCGGTGTGGTCCGGGGCCTCGCGCAGCAGGCCGACGGTGCGCCGCATGGAGGCCAGGGCCTCGGTGGCGGAGGTTTCGATGTTCCGTAGCACGGGCCGCAGTTGGTCCGGGTCGGTGGCCAACATCTGGGCCATCTGCGTCTGCACCAGGATCCCCGTGACGTGATGGGCGACGAAGTCGTGCAGGTCGGCGGCCATCGCGAGGCGTTCGCTCCGGCGGGTCCTGTCGACCATCGCGCGGCGGCGGTGATCGAGGAAGCGCAGGTAGCCGCCCAGTCCGGCGGCCACCATGACCGGAAGCAGGAGCCCCAGCCCGGCTCCTCCGCCAGGCCCGTCGAGGGAGGGAAGCCTGGCAGGAAGGATGACGACGGCCACGCCGCACAGCCCCACGAACGCCGTCGCCCACCACCCGGGGCAGGAACGGACGGCAACCAGCAACAGGTACAGCAGTGTCGCGATTTCCCCCAGGCCGAACCCCATCGGCCAGTCGGTCAGGACAGCGACCACCGTCAACGCCACCGAGGCCCCGGCGGGTACCGCGATGCGCAGGGCGGGGCTGACCCACGCAGGCCGCCTGGCCGTGGGCCAGAGCACCGCGGCCAGGCACAGCGGCAGCACGGTGGCGGGCTGCAGCCACGGCGTCACGCTGTACCCGTCCTGCGGTCCCAGTGCCGCCATGAGGCCCGCTTCCAGCAGGTCCGTGCCGGCCGCCAGGATCATCAGGGCCACGCCGACCGCGTGCAGCCCTCTGTGCCGACGGCCGCCTGGCACGGCCGGTCCGTCGATCACGCGCACAAGGTTCACGGCGCCAGAGTAAGCATTCTGCGGCCCGGCAGGATCGGCCGAACGGCCATCGCCGCCCGAACGGGGGCCGCCTCGACAATGGCCGAATGGCCGAGGCGCGCGCGGGATCCCACGCGCTGGTACTGCTCGCCGTCCGGCAGGGCGCAGCCACCGTACCGACCGCACCCCCTGTCGCCCCCGGCTCCCGACCGGCACAGCACCGCCACCCAGTGCTGGACCGCGGCTACGCGGGCGGAACGCGGGTCACCGCGGTCGCCCGGCCACCGGGTTCCGCCCTGGCGCAGCGCTGTCGGCGCACCACCCGCAGCGGAATCCGCCATGGGCCGGTGATGTCAGCCGGCGGCGTCGCGCAGTGCCTCGTTGATATCGCTCAGCGCGCCGGTCAGCCGGCTGTAGTCGTCGCGGGCCACGGGCGTGACGAAGTACCGCTCGACGACACGAGAGTGAACGGTCACGGCCTGAAGGAACACGGTACGGCCGTGATCGGTCGGTTCCACCAGGACGATTCTGCGGTCGTCCGGTGACGGGACGCGGCAGACCAGGCCGGCTTCTTCCATACGGTCGATCAACCGGGTGGTGCCACTGCTGGTGAGGGTGAGGTCGTCGGCGAGCCGGCGCTGGGAGACCTCCTCGCCCGGCTTTCGGCACAGCCTGATGAGGACCTCCAGCATCGTGTGGCTGATCCCGCACTCCTGTCGCAGGTCGGTGTCGATCCGCTGCTCCAGGCGGGTCGCGGCTTTGATCAACAGCCCGAAGTCGTGAACGAGCTGGCTGTTTGCGGCGCGGGCGGCCTGCTCGCCCCGCCGGGTCGCGGCATTCACCTGCCCAGGTCCTCCCATCCTGACGGTCCTGGCCTGTGAGTTTACTGCCACATCACTTACTGATGTCTCAATTACTGAGCAATCAATTGCTGACTGCTCAACTAAATCCTATGGTGGACGCGCCGCCCCGCAGGCGGTCACATCGGATAGAGGGACACCCCATGGACCTGCAGTACTGGCTCGGCCGAGCCACCCACGCGGTACAGGACTGGGCCGACACCTTCGGCCCCTACCAGCCGCACCCGTCACTCCAGGTCGACGACGACCGCTTCGCGACAGCCTTCGAGGAGTTCACGGGGAGACTGCGGGAGAACTACCCGTTCTTCCACCCGCACTACGCGGGGCAGATGCTCAAGCCCCCGCACCCCGCCGCGATGGTCGGCTACCTCACCGCCATGCTGATCAACCCCAACAACCACGCTCTGGACGGCGGCCCCGCCACCGCCCGGATGGAACGCGAGGCGGTTGCTCAGCTGGCCGCCATGTTCGGCTACGACACCCACCTCGGCCACCTCACGACCAGCGGCACGATCGCCAACCTCGAAGCCCTCTTCGTCGCCCGCGAACTCCACCCCGGCCGAGGTGTCGCGTACAGCGCGGACGCCCACTACACCCACGGCCGCATGTGCCGTGTGCTGGGGATGGAGGGACACGCGGTCCCCACGGACAACCGGGGACGTATGGACCTCGACGCGCTGGAGGACCTGCTGCGCGGCGGCCGGGTGGGCACGGTCGTGCTGACCGCCGGAACCACCGGGCTGGGCGCCGTCGACCCGATCCACGAGGCCCTGCTCCTCAAAGAGCGTTACGGCGTCCGCCTCCACGTCGACGCCGCCTATGGCGGCTTCTTCACCCTGCTGGCCGGTGCCGACGGGCCCGAGGGACTCGCGCCCGAGCCCTGGCAGGCGATCGCCCGGTGCGACTCGGTCGTCGTCGACCCGCACAAACACGGGCTCCAGCCCTACGGCTGCGGGGCCGTGCTCTTCCGCGACCCCGAGGTGGGGCGCTTCTACCTCCACGACTCGCCCTACACCTACTTCACCTCCAGCGAGCTCCACCTCGGCGAGATCAGCCTGGAATGCTCACGCGCCGGCGCCTCGGCCGCCGCCCTGTGGCTCACCCTCCAGCTCCTCCCGCCCACCGCCGACGGCCTGGGCCGGGTGCTGGCGGCGGGCCGCCGGGCCGCTTTGAAGTGGGCACAACTGATCACCACCTCCGACCACCTGGAGCTCTACCAACAGCCGGAACTGGACATCGTCAGCTACTTCCCCGTTGTCGACCCCGCCACCCTGAGCGGCATCGACACGGCCTCCGCCCGCATCCTCGCGGACGGCATGACGAGCCCCGACCCGGTGTTCCTGAGCACCCTGAGAGCCGACCGCGAGGCGTTCACCGCACGCCACCCCAAAATCACCGCGGACGCCGACAGCGCGCGCATCCTCCGCAGCGTGCTGATGAAACCGGAATCCGAGCACCACGTGGAGCACATCCACTACCACGTCGAACGGCTCACCCGATCCTGAGGGCGACGACCGCCCGCGCATCAGGCGAGGACTGCCAGGCGGCAGGGGGCACGTCGCCGTTGAAGATGCAGAGCGGCGCGATCCACAAGGCCGAATCGCTCGCCCAGCGCGAGGAGCGTGCGTGCCTGCTGCGCGCTGAGGCGTACCTGACGCTCATCACCTCGTCGTGGCGAACCATCCGGCCGCAAGTTCCTATCAAGCCGTAGGGAAATCCCCACAGTTCACGGCAGTCGACCTGCGAGCGTGAACGCTCAAGTAGCGTCTCCGGACACTCCGCTCCAACGGCCTCCCCACCCCCATGTCGACGGAGACCACACCCATGTCCGCTGTGACGAACGCATCCGGGTCCGGTTCGCCGGACGCAAGATGGAGCTCGGCCGACTGTTCCGCAACCGGTGGCACCACCCCCGCTCCTCCGACCGTCCTGATGGACGACCAGGCACTCGCGGACTTCCTTGCCGTGGCTGCCGCTGAGTACCAACTCATCACCCCCGAAGCCCCATTGCCCTGTTTCGCGCTCTTGCTCGGCAACGCGGAGGCGACGACCTACCACGTACGGCGTGTCGCCTTCGGCCGTAACGCCCGCACCAGTGATCCGGCGGCTCGACGGGAGTTCCGCGAGACGATCGTGCCGAAGTTCGGGCCTGCCTACGAGAACGAGCACCGCGGCTGGTGGATGGACTCCAGCGACCTCCTCAGTGCGTCCCGCGAGGCCGAGGCCCTGGGGATGGACCTGCTCGGCTCCATCCACATGCACCCGGACTGGCACCGCCTCGGCCCGCCGTCGGAACGCGGCCAGATGCTCAGCGAGCGCCCGACTCCCATGGACCGTCATCTCTTCGGCCGGACCGGGTGGCCCCTCAACATCATCTGTTACCTGGAGCGCCGGGACGGCGAGTTCTACCACGCCCTGGGCGCCTGGGCTCCGCCTCCCCAGCACCCAGCCGAAGGTTCCGAGGGCGCCGAGTGCCCCGAGGTCGATCTGCGTATCCGTACGAGTTCACTGATGAAGGTGTGACAGCGATGCAGCAGCCCGAAGGAACGAACACCCCCGCCCAGGTCGGCGTCGAGGCCGGCACCCAGGACGACGCTCGGGCGATCCGCGCCCTGTGGGCCGAGATGGCCCGCGGCTGGGCGGCAGGTGACGCCGCGCTCTTCGCCGCGAGCTTCGCGGAGGACTGTGACTTCACGACCGTACGAGGCGACAAGCCCTTCGGCCGGGCCGGCGTCGCGGCCGGGCACGACGCCCTCTTCCAGGGGCCGTACGCCGGAACCGTCCTCGACGCACGCGTCGTGGCCGTCCGATTCCTCCGCCCCGACCTGGCCACGGTGGAGGCGGAGTCGACCGTCACCGCCCCGGACGGGCAGCCGCTGACCACCACGCACGCGTTGGCCGTCGTGGAACGGACAGCACAGCGCCACTGGTTGATCAGCGCGTTCCACAACATGATCCCCGCGCCCCGCCCGGTGCAGCAGGCCCCCGACTCGAAGGATTCCACCGTGGACGAACCCACCGCCGCCCGGCCGAGACTGCGCCACCTGGCCATCGTGGCCCGCGACCCGGAGAAGCTGGCCGAGTTCTACTCCTCGGTCTTCGCGATGGAACTCTTCCACCGTGATCCGGACGGCAGTTGCTTCCTGTCCGACGGCTATCTCTCCCTCGCCCTGATCAAGCATCAGCTCGACGGTGAGACCCCGGTCGGCTTCAACCACTTCGGATTCCACATCGAGGACACGGCGGCCACCACCGAGGCCCTGGTGGCGGCCGGCACTCCGAAGCCGGCTGAACGCTTCACCAACCGTCCCTTCGCCGAGTACCGGGCGATGGATCCGGAGGGCAACTGGTTCGACCTCTCGGAACACGGCTTCGGCGGCCCGCGTCCGCCGTCCGACTCCACCGGGTCCTGAACCCCGACCAGATACTCCGCAGGGCCGCGCAACCACGCGACAGCTGTAGCCGCGGACCGAGGCGGAGGCACAGCGCGTACCGCCGATGATCGCCCCGGCCCTGGTCGACACCGCACTCGCACCCCGGCTGCCGGACGCGTGACGACGCTGCGACGCCAGGCGGCCCGCCGCTGTCGCCGCCCTGGACGGCAGCGGCGGAGCCGGGGTGGGGCCTTCGCCACCCGGCCGCCACCGGTCGCCAAGGAGGCACTCGCCAACGGCCGGGGAGTCGCCGGACCGGCTCTGACGGGCGTGCCCCTGGTGCTGCTGCGGCAGTTCCCCGGCGCCCGCAAGTACCGCAAGTACTTCGCCTACCTCCCCGAAGGACCCGTCGCCGACTGGACCAACCCCGACTTCGGGACGGTGTGCCGCCGTTCCTGGCCGGCGCGTGCGGCGGTCCAGGTGATGTGTGGGGGCTCGACGCGTGCGCCCGCCCACCCGCACCGGTCGGCGCCGCATCGCCGCACTGGGCCGCATCCAGCGCGGCGCATTCCGGCCGGCCTGCGGCTCAGTGGCTGTCGCGGATGGTGGTCGCGATGCCGTTGCTGATCACGACCTCGGCGGTGAAGCCTTTCTTGGCGGCCGTCTCCAGTTTGGCTGCGGTGCACCGGATGCCGCCCTGGCCGCCTTCACCCGGGTTCGTGTCCCTCGTCGAGGGGATGCGTACGGGCGGCATGCGCCGCCCGGTCGTCGTCGGTGGCGCCGACGGCTTGAGAACCGCCTCGGGGCTCGACGGCGTGGTGGCGCGGTCAGGCCAGTTGGTCGCGGAGCCACTGCAGGCTCCAGGGGACGATCTCCTGGGCCTTCTGCATGGCGCTGTGGGTGGCGTTCGGCACGAGCCGGACGACGGTGTTCGGGCGGGACTCGAGGGGCCTGGAGTCGTCGGCCGGGACGTGCTGGTCCTGGTCTCCGTTGACGTACAGCAGCGGCACGGGGTCGCTGCCCCAGTCGTCCAGGAGCCCCTGCGTACGCAGCGAGAAGGCGGCCATGGCGGCCTGGAGTTCGGCGAGGCTCGGCTCGGCGTCCAGCCGCAGGGAGTTGCCGAAGATGCCGGGCATGCCGAATCGGAGCCGGGCGGCGGCCTCGGGGGAGAAGGCGGTGTCGATGAGCCCGCCGATGCTCACCGCGGCGTCGACCATCCGGCGCATCACTTCAGCCTTGAGAGACCCGCGCGTGATCACGAACACGACCGGAACCGCCGTCCGTCCCGCAGCCGAGAGCGGTGTCTTCCGGATCGGCGGCGACCTGCCGGTCAATCGCCTCGGCTTCGGCACCATGCGCCTGACCGGCCCCGGAGTCTCGGGGGAGCCTGCCGACCGCGCCGAGGCCGTGCGCGTGCTGCGCCGTGCGGGTTTCGGTGCGGCGTCCTCAGGGCCGGCGGACGGCATCAGCGAGGGGCCGGGCGAACCAGAGCCGGCTGTGGACGGCGATGGTGAGCCAGGGTGGGTGCCGGCGGGCTCCAGGGATCCGTCGGCGCTCCTGCTTGATTCGGTGATCAGGCCATGAGAACCCGTTTCCGCAGGAGGGCGACCTTCGACGACGCCTGAGTTCCACGGCAGGGTAAGGCCGGCGGTAACGGCGTCACGGTCGCGCCCGATGCCCGCGGCGACCCGGACGTCCGCGATGGTGTCGCCGGCGACGCCGGTGCTGGTGGAGAGGTCGGTGCGGTTGGTGAGGCCGACGAAGACATCGCTGATGCCGGCCTAGTTACGTATCAGGCCGACCTGCTGTGCGGTGACGAAGACGTCGGACCCGTTGTCCATGCCGTGCGCGATGCGGTCGGCGATGGGGCGGAACCGGGAGGCCTCGGTGATGGCGAAGATGTAGCGCAGCATGCCGCGCGCCTGGGCGGTGCGGTCGGTGCCGCGGATGCCGAGGTCCCTGAGGCTGTTCTCAAGGCTGGACTCGTTCAGGTTGACGGCGGTCAGCGACTGGTTCGCGACGCGGGCGAGGGCGTCGTAGCCCTCCTTGCCGAGGAACCAGTTGTCGTCGGCGTCCTCATGGTTGGGGACGTCGGAGGCGAGGTTCAGGACGAAGTCGTGCGGGGTGTCGCTGGAGAAGAACCGCACGACGCAGAAGTCGCTGAGCCGTACGATCGCATGCACCGCGGGGGTGCGGTCGCCGCTGCTGATCACGATGTCGGCGAAACCCTGGCTCTCCGTGTCGCCGGTGATGGCGCCGTTCACCTCGGTGTCGACGTTGGGCATGACGCGGCCGTTGGCCGAGGTCTCGGCGAGGTTGCGCAGCTGGTCGAGCATGGTCAGATAGGCGCCCGAGCCGCGGTTGATGTTCCAGGGGACCTGTGGGAAGTCGACGTGTTCCTTGCCGGCGACGGTCTCGGCGTTGATCGTCACATGGTCCGCCGCCGTCGAGGCGGATGTCTCGGTGTCCCTGGGCACTGTGAAGAACACCAGGATCCCGAGAAGGACGGACAAGGTGACCGCGATCAGGACGCTGGTGGGCATGGTGTGCTCCGGTTGTTCGACGTGCAGCGATGTCACGACCGACACTCACAGCCGGGAGGTTGTCTGACAGGCCCCTTTTGCCGCCGCATACAATTCCGGAGGATCGAGTTCCACGTTACTTGTCCGGACGTAACGCCGCCGTCGCTCCACGCCTCTACCTTGCGGGCGACACGCTGGTGCAGGACGCCACCGGCGTACGGCGGCTGCCCGGCAACCTGCTCGACGCCCCGCCCGCCTCTTCGCGCCGGGACCGAAGCCCTCGCCCGCGCGCTCGCCCCGCGCACGTTTCCCGGAGCGCCACGCGCGCTCCACGAGCAGGGCGGGAGTTGTGCAGCATGCCGAGTGCGTCCAGTTCGTCCCAGTGGACGCTGAGAGGGATCAGCCGGCCAAAGGACACGACCGGGGCGTGGCACCTCGGGGGCCGTCGGCGCCGCAGTGGACTTCGGGGGCCGCATCGCCCTACCGGCCCTGCGGCGCACGGCCGGCCGTCATGGACGCACGACGACGGTCCATCCGGGGTTGTAGGTGTCCGGCACCGGAAAACGTTGCCAGTCGCGCGCCCAGTGCGGTGGGTTCCGCTCGCGAAGGACCAGCGCACTGGGGTGCGCCGGGGGATCCGACTCCGTGACCGAGCAGCCCGCGGTGTGGGCGATGGGAATCGTCGAACGGTTCCCCGCGAGGACACACGGCGGGTGCACTCCGTGCTCGCGCAGCACGGAGGCGATCCGGTCCCAGTCTCCGCGGGCCCGCTGCTGGATGCCCGCATGTGTGTGGACGAGCCCGATCTGGATGCCCCAGTGCCCGAGGAGTGCCAGGGCGAGCACCGCGGCCGTCGGCAGTGAACGGCGGGTGCGGGCCCGGTGGACCACGGCGAGGAGCCCGACAGCGGCAGGGAGCGCCAGCAGGGCGTAGGCCGGCAGGAGGAACCGCGGCGCGGCGTAGGGGACGAGGAAGAGATACGGCGCCGCCGTGGCCGCCGCCACCGCCACGGACAGCCACAGCGGTGCAGCGGACCGGCGCGCCCGGCGCTCCGCCCACAGCCCCAGGCCGACCAGCAGCGGCAGCAGCACCCACCACTCCGTCACGGGCAGCGATACGGTGTCGCCCGTGCAGGGACGGCACAGCAGCGGGCCGTCCAGCGCGGTGAGATGGTCGCGCAGGGAGAAGACGGCCCGCAGGCCGCCCTGGACCTGGTCGGCCTCCGCGAGCCGGCTGCGCACCCCGCCGAACCGCACCTCGGCCTCGACGACCCAGGGCAGCGCACCCGCCACGAGTCCGGCCGCCGCGGCCGACAGACGCCCCCAGAGGTGGCCGCGCAGTGCGGGCATCAGTACGGCGGCCAGGAGCAGCGGCGCGGCGACGGCCACACCGTCGTTGGGCCGCATCAGGGTCACCACCGCCAGTCCTGCCGCGACACCCGCGTACCGGGGACGCGGCGCGAGGAAACAGCCCACCGCGGCGGTGGCACCCATCGCGGTGTAGTGGTTCGGCATCGCGGAACCGGCGTAGAACAGAGTGACCCACAGGCTGCCGTACAGCCCGGCCGCCACCCACACCGCCGCCGGGCGGTGCACGATGCGCAGCCAGGGCCGGAATCCCAGCCAGAGCGCACCGCCGGCCAGCAGGAGCAGCCACACCCTGAGCAGTACCGTCGAGTCGCTCCAGGAGGCGATCGGAGCAAGCAGCAGGGGGACCCCGCGGGTGCGCGGGGCGCTGAACGGGGTCGCGGGACCGTACGGCCCGAAGCGGCTGGCGTACACGAGCTCGTCCCAGCCGAGCGGCAGTGTGAGCGGTACGAGGACGGCCGACACCACACAGAACCCGGCGACCACGATCCACAGCATCCGCCGTGCCGAGGCCGCTGTGCGATCCGCGTTCATCCGACCCACCCCAGCTTGCGCCGCCCACGGCGCACCGCTGCGCGGGCGAGGATGCCTGCCGTGGCGGCGAGCACGGTGGCACGGTCGCGCCAGTCGGCCGGGCCGGGCGGTGGAGCGGACCGCTGGGCCCGCTCCTGAACCAGGGTGCTGAACAGCCGCTCGTAGCGGTCGGCGACGCCCTCCGGGGTGAATCGTTTCGCCGCACTGGCCCGGGCGGCCCTGCCCATCTCCGCACGCCGTCCGTCGTCCCGCATCAGTGCCAGCAGCGCGTCCGCCACACCCCGGGTGCTGTCGCGCGGGACGAGACAGCCGTCCACACCGTGGCGGATGATCTCGCCGGGCCCGTGGGGGCAGTCGGTGCTCACCACGGGCAGGCCGCAGCGCATGGCCTCCACGATCGTCATCCCGAACGACTCGTGCGCGGAGGTCACCGCGGCGATGGAGCCCTTGACCCACTCGGCCTCGATGGGAGTGGCCGAACCCATCAGGAGGACCCGGTCACCCAGGCCGTGGTGGGCTATCCGGTCGGCTATCCGGGCGCGTTCCGCGCCGTCCCCGTAGATGCGCAGGGACCAGTCGGGGCAGGCCGCACCGGCCAGGGCGAACGCGTCGACCAGCATCTCGTACCGCTTGACGCGGGCCAGCCGTCCCGCCGCGACGACGACCTTGGCCGCCGCGTCGGCCGGCGGCACCGAGGGTTCGGGAACGCTGTTGGGGATGGCCAGCACCCGGGTGCGCGGCAGCCGCATGCCGCGCCGGTGGTCGCGCGCGTCGGCCTCGGTCATGGTGACCAGCGCGTCGAGACCGCCGTACCAGCGTTGGAGTTCCGTCCGCAGTCGGTGCGGGTGGTTGTCGTGGGTGAGGTGCTCCTGGCCGACGAGCACGGCATGTCGTGGTCCGAACCGGGCCAGCAGCGCGTTGAGTCCGGCCCTGGTGCCCACGACGACGTCGGCGTCCGTCTCCCGCAGCCAGTCGATGACCCGCTGCTCGGCGAGCCGGTGGTACTGGTGCGAGCGGCTGTCCCCCTTCGGGAAGACCTCCCCGGCCCGCCGGGCGAGGGGGTGTGCCGCGTCCTCGGATCCCTTGCGCCGGTCCACCAGGGCCCGCAGCGGTACCTCCGGCGACCGCCCCAGTTGTGGTGTCTCGCGGTGCCGGAAGACGGACACGAGTTCCACCTGGTGTCGCCCGGCGAGCGTGTCGGCGAGTGTCATGGTCGTCCGTACGGTGCCGCCCATCGCGTAGGCGTTGTGCAGCAGGAAGGCGATGCGCACGTGCGGCGTCCCCCGTTTTCCCTGTGAAATGGCTGGTCAGTGTCACTGTGTTCGCCTTCGGCGAGGCGACCGCACCCCGTGCCGGCCAGAGGCGGCGGGGTTACGGGCGGGCCCTGCCGCCCGCGTTCTGCGAAGGCTCCGCGCGGGTCGGTTCGGGGCAGGTCGGTTCGAGCCCGACAGGCCGGCGACCGATCCGGGTGGCCGACGGCGGCGCCTTGCGCGGGCCCGGTCTCGCGATCTTCAGGCGGAGGGTGCTCCGGTGAGGACTTCCACGCGGCCGGTGTCGAAGAGGAGCTCCGGTGGCACCCGGGAGTCGGTGCAGGACAGGATCACGCCGTAGGGGTCCTGCTTGGGGCGACGAACCGTCGGCGCTCGGGGTCCCGGTCGGGTGCTGGAGCGTGCCGTCCATCCAGCGCTTGTTGCCCTCCATCAGCCGTGCGAACGCCGACCAGGGGGAGCCCGGGACCGCGGCCGCACTCGCGGATGCCGAGGCGCTCGCCGTGGCCCCCGCCGTCGCGGCCGAGGCCTTCGTGGCGGCCGTCTTCGACGAACATCCGGTGATCAGGGGCGCGGAGGCTGGCAGCCCTCCGGTGAGCATGGCCCTGCGCTGCGGGTCCGGCGTACTGACCGCCGACGGTGATCCTGCGGGTGCGGCGTCGCGGCGGCGGCTGTTGAGGCGCTTCCGACTCGGGGAGCGTCATCGCGCCGGTGGAAGACATGTGCTCTTCTCCGGGTGACTCAGGGTGCCGGGATCCGGCCTTGCCGCACCGACGCTCGCAGCCGGAATGTTGTTTGGCACGTCCCTTTCGCCAGGTCAGACAATTCGGTGGGCGGTTCCGGACTGGCCGGCGTCAGAGGCTTCTGCCTCTACCGGGACGCCCTTGGATTGCTTGCCCGGCGCCCGCGTACGGTTCTCGGCTCCCGCGACCAGGCGTCCGCCGTCGCCGGGGGGACTGTTTGACCCGGTGGGATGGTTGGAGGGACGACTCCCGGGCCTTTGACGATCGACCCGCCGCTGCCCCGGTCCGGACTTCCCCCCTCGGCCGGGGCAGCAGCCTGCTCTGAAGCAAGGAAGGTAGGCGGGCGGGCACCGGTTCGAGCCGTACTGGTGCGAGTCCCGGGGCTGATCGCACTGCCGCCCCGGCCACTTTCATGATCCACCGAGACGGTCAGGGGCAGACCCGCTGGTACGGCTGGTCGGGAATGTAGGTGCGCCACTGCGCACGGGTCAGCTCCGTGTTCCCGGCACGGGAGCAGACAAGGGACACCGCTCGGTCAGGATCCACGACGTACCGCTGGAGCGGGACGTGCTTGCCGCCCGCGTACAGCATGGTGCTGTCCGGGCTGAAGGCGAGCGTGTCGACGCTCTCACCGGAGGTGGGCAGAGAAGGACCGAGAGGTTGCTGGGTCGAGATGTCCCAGAGTTGGACGGTGCCCGCGTTGCCGCCCACGGCGAGCGTGCGGCCGTCCGGACTGAATGCGAGAGCCGTGATCGCCTCGGCTGAGTCGGAGGACGGATCGACGGGCGCCGGAAAGACGTTCCTCAGGATGCCCGCTCGGTGCCGGAGGTCGCCGTCCCAGAGGGCCACCCGCCCTGTCCAGTCGCCCGCCGCCAGGCCGGAGCCGTCGGGAGCGAAGGCGATGGCTCCGATGCCGTCGTGCTGGACGAGGTCATGGGCGTGGGACCGGCCCGCTCGCACGACGCGGTTGTCGGTCACGAGGAGCTTGCCGTCCCGGCTGAAGGCCAGATGATTCCCGGCCGGGCCGGGGAGGAGCGCCGTCCTCCGCCGACGCATGGTGTCCCATGTCTCGTTGACGATGCCGTCGTCGGTCAAACGGGTGGTGAGGAGCGTACGGCCGCCCGGTCCCAGGGCGATCGCGTCCGCCGGCATCGCGGACGGCGTCGACAGGTCCACAGTGGTCTTCGCGTGTCCGGCGGCCACGTCCCACACGGTCAGACGCTGAGGCACCGTGTCCCAGCCGGGGACGGAGACTCCGTACGCGAACATGCCGCCGTCGGGGCTGAAGGACAGCAACGGCTCGGTGGCGTCCGCGGGGACCGTCGGTATGCCGGTGCGCGAGACGGAACGTGACGGGGCCGGCAGGGTTCGCAGCAGACGGCCGTCGCGCGTGTTCCGCAGCTGGAAGACGTAGCGGTCACCGACACGTTCGGCGGTGGCGAGCATCCTGCCGTCGGGGCTGAGCCGTACCCCGGCGAGCGGACTCGTGCGCCAGGCGGGGGTGAGCGTCGTGGTGAGGTCGAGGGTGTGGGCCGTGCCCCCTTCGAGGTACCGCAGCAGGGGCCGCGAGGAGTCCCAGGCGAGACCGGAGAGCGACTCGTTGTCCAAGGAGTGCCGGAAAACGGGGGCGCCGCCGTTGGGCAGACGCCACACTCTGATCTCCTGGCCGCCACCGGTCGCCAGGAACGAGCCGTCCGCGCTCACGACGGCCCCAAGGGCACCTGGATGGGCGACATCGGCGAGCTCTCGTCCCGACGTGGTGTCCCATACACGCACCCGGTCCCCGGCGAGAGCGAGGAGTCTGCCGCCGGTGAGGCCCAGGAAGGCGTCGACACCGCAGACGCCGCGAGCGCTCGTCCAGGCACCGGAGCGGACGCTGCGCGCGGAGGTGTCCCAGACCTGCGGGGCCCCGCCGCGCGGGCAGACGGCCAGCAGCCGGTCGTCGGCCGCCGCGTGGGCGAGCTCCCCCCGGCCGGCCGACGGGGTACGGAAGACCAGATGGCCGTCGGTGACGGAGTAGAGCCCGGCCCGGTCGTCGTCCGGGCTCCTCACCAGGTAGTTGCGGCCACTCGCCCCGAAGCTCACGGTGTCCCTGAACGGCAGCGGACCCGCGATCCAGCGCCCCGTTCGGGTGTCCCACAGCCGCTGGGTCTGCTGGCCGGTCTGGATGACGAGCACCCGGCCGCCCGGACCCGCGCCGAGTATCGCCCCGTGAGGTACCGGCCCCGAGGCGATACGGCGGTGGGTGCCCACATCCCACGTCCGCCAGGTTTTGTCGCCGATGCTGAGCAGAGTGCGCCCGGAGGTGTCGAGGTACCGGTTCGGTTCGTCACCGGGCGCCGGGTCGATGAAGTTGTCCAGTTCGGGCTGGGCCAGCGCGCCCACTAGGGCTCGGCGGGACTCCGGCAGCTCAGAGATGCGCCATGCGGCGACGCCGAGCAGCATCGCGGTGCGCGGGTCGGTGGTACGCAGCGCCTCGGCGACCGCGGCCACCCGGCGGGCCGCCGTGTCGGTGGTCTGCTTCTCGCTGTCCTGACGCAGTCGCACGGCGGTCAGGCCGACGACCAGGGCCACCGCAAGCACGGCGCAGAGCGAGGCCGTGAGCGTACGGCTGCGGCGCCGGGCCCGGGTGGCGGCCCGCTCCTCCGTCGCCCGCTGCTCCGCCGCGGCGACCAGGAAGGCCGTCTCCTCGGACGTCAGACCGTCGTAGCCGCGGTCGTCGCCCGCGAACAGCTCCTCGGCCCGCGCCAGGCGGGTGCCCCGGTAGAGCGTGCCCGGGTCGCGGTCGTGCTCCAGCCAGGTGCGGGCGGCGTCGGTCAGCTGCCGGTGGTGGCGCAGCCGCTCCCGGTCCGCGTCGATCCACTCGCGCAGCCGCGGCCAGCTGTTGATGAGTGCCTCGTGGGCGAGCTGCACTCCGTCGTCGTCGGTGGTCAGCAGCCGGGCCCGGGTCAGCCGCCCGGCGACGGCTCGCACCCCGGGGTCCTCCCACCCGGCCATTTCCTCCCAGCTCAGCGGGCGGCGCGTGTCGGCGTTGCCCTGGCCGGGCTCGACCATCCGCAGGAGCAGGTGCCGGGCGGCGTGCGCCTGCGCCGGTGAGAGCTCTCCGTACGCCTCCTCGGCGCTGGCCGCGATCGCGCCGCGTACCCCACCGGCCGCTTCGTACGCGGCCAGGGTCAGCATCCGCCCCTTGCGCCGCCGCCAGGTCTCCAACAGGGCGTGGGACAGCATCGGCAGTCCGCCGGGCTCGTCGAGCACGTCCTCGACGATCCGTGCGGTCAGTGTCCGCTCCACGATGAGCCCGGCCGCCTGCGCAGGTCGGATCACCGCCTCGCGCAGCTCGTCCGCGGTCATGGGCCCGACCAGGAGCCCACTGGCGTGCAGCGCCTCCGCCAGTCGCGGGTGCTCGGCGCACCGTGCGTAGAAGTCGGACCGTACGGCTATGAGCACGCGCAGTCGGCTTCCCGGGTCGCGCGCGGCGAGCAGAAGGTCGAGGAAGCGGTCCCGCTCGGCGCGTTCGTGGCAGAGGGTGAAGACCTCCTCGAACTGATCCACCACCACCCAGCTCTCCGGATCGTCGGCCGTCGGCTTCAGCAGATGTCCGTAGGTGGTGGCGGGCCGGGCTCCCGGAGTGAGGATCCGAAGCACCGCCTCACGCCCCTGCTGCGCGATCTTCTCCCGCAGCAGGGGAATCAGACCGGCTCGCAGCAGGGAGGACTTGCCGCTGCCGGACGCCCCGAACACCACGGCGAACGGGGACCCGCACGCCAGCTCGCTCAGCTCGTCGATCAGGCGGTCCCGGCCGAAGAACAGCTCACGGTCGTCTGGCTCGAAGCGCGTGAGGCCACGGTAGGGCGGTGCGGCGTCGGCATCCTCCTGCTGCTCCTCCTCGGCCAGCGCCTCGGCCTCCGCCCACCGTGCCTCCCACGGACCGGGGTCGGCGCCGCATGCCTGGACGTACGCCCGGAGCACGGCCAACGACGGCAGCCGCTCGCCGCTCGCCGCTTTCGCCAGGGTCGTCACCGAGAAGCTGGTCTTCTTCGCCATGGCCCGGTACGACACGCCACCCGCCGAGCGGCGCAGCTCCCGAAGATCGTGGGCGAGTCGCTGCACGGGACCGGCCGCCGGGTCGACCGGTAGTTCGGGGCGCCCCATGGCGAAGCCTCTTTCACATACAGGAAGAACATGCTGATCAGCAGCACACGGTACTTTTCGTCCTCCTCGGGCGAGAACCCTTTCCGACTGTGATGTTCGCCGGAGAAGTTGTTCGTACCAGCGGTGCTGAGTTTGTTTTCCCTGATGAGAGGAGGGATGGCTGACAACTCCCGGGTTGCCGGGCTCGGTCCCGCCTCGGCGTTCTCATTGCTGAGCGAACACCCGGCGTGCCCGCCCTCTCGGAGGGAACGCTCGTCCGGCCGAGGACATCACGTGGCGCGGGGGCACGGCTACAGCCACCGGACCGTCCGCGTCACCCGGGTCACGACCGCCGCGTAGCCGACGCCGACCACGAGGGAGGCGAACAGGGCGGTGAGGGGGAAGTCCTCCTGGAGGTAGGGGTAGACCTGGTAGTGCGTCAAGTAGATGTAGAGGGAGCTGCTCGCCAGGACGCCCGCGAGCGCGTTGAGCGGGCCGAGGCTGGGCAGGGCCGGTACCCAGATCAGCAGCACCAGTCCGGCGATCACGATGGTCGTGCGCAGGGGCTGGTCCTGGAACAGGCCGGGCACCGTGAGCAGCAGCACCCCCATCAGCAGTGCCCGTTGCCGCACGGTGCCCGCCCGTGCGGCCGCCCACCCCAGTGCGAACAGCCAGAAGACCACTGTGGGGCTCAGCTGCGGGCGGGCGGACGCGAGGCCCAGCAGGTCGTAGCGGCCGACCAGGCCGACGGCCGTGAGCGCCAGCGGCACGCCGAACGCGTACCGCCTCTCCAGCCGGTCCAGCACCGGTACGGCCATGAGGGCGGCGAGGGCCACGAGGAAGTAGACCAGGGCCTCCACGAACCAGTAGGCCCAGTCGAAGCGATCGTTCCCCTGGTCGAGCAGGCTGTTGAGCAGCACGGCGTTGGCCGGGTCGTAGAAGTCGGTCAGGAGCACCGCGCCGGTGATCCACACCATGCTCGGCACGGCGATGCGGGCGATGCTGCGCCCCAGGCGCTGTACGCGCTCGCGGCGTCCCGCGTCGGTCAGCTGGAAGCGGGCGAAGTTGTAGCCCGCGACGCAGAGGAGGATGTGGGCGAAGCCCTTGATGTCGAAGACCTGGACGTGCGAGCCGACGATGAGGACGATCCCGACGGCGCGCAGGGCGATGCCGGTCTCCAGAGTCCGGCGGGTCCTCCAGGACTGCGGGGTCGTCCAGGATCGTAGCGCGCGCCGGAGTCCCGGGGACGGTGGCCGGGTGACCGGCCGTGGCTCCTGGCCGCGGGGTTCTTCCGCCCTCTGGGGCACGGGCGCGGCCAGGGGCCGGAGCCGGCGGATCGTCATCGTGTGCCAGTCGGTGGGCAGATGGCCCAGGGCCTCCTCCAGGCGCAGGGATACCTCGACGTAGCACAGTGAGTCACCGCCCAGGCTGACGAAGCTGCTGTCCTCGGTGACGTCGGCGCGGTCGAGGATCTCCGCGTAGAGGCGTCGGAGATCCTCACCGGGGTCGGGCGCCGCCTCCTCTGCGGGGCGTGTCAGACGCCGTACGGCCTCGTAGTCGGGCTTGCCCGTGGCCAGGTGGGGGAGTCGGTCGAGGGCCCGGACCCGTATCGCGCGGGCCGGGAGCCCGCAGTCCCGCGCGACCAGCTGCCGGATCCGTCCCTGCTCACCGGCGTCTGCGAGCGCGGCCACCGCGAGCGATTCCCCGTCTCCCGCGCAGTAGGCGGTGACCCCGTGCTCCTTCAACAGGGACTCGACGCGCTGCGGGTCGATCCTCAGCCCGAGGATCTTCGCGAACCGGCTGCGGCGGCCCACGATCTCGTACAGCCCGTCGGTGGCGCGCCGGGCGAGATCCCCGGTGCGCAGTTCCTCCACGGTCCGGCCGAGGGCGAGGTCGGCCGGGCCATCGGCGTAACCGAGCATCACATTCGGCCCCGAGTACACCAGTTCACCGACGTCCGGACCATGACCGTCGACCGGCTGCAGCCGGAAGGAGCCGCCGGGTATCGGCACACCGACGGCCTCGGGTCGCTCGGCGGCGAGCTGCGGCGGGAGAAAGGCCATGCGGGCCGTGGCCTCGGTCTGGCCGTACATCACGAACAGTTGCCAGCCCGAGCGGCGCCCCAACTCGGCGTACCGGCTGACCCGATCGGGCGCCAGCCGGCCCCCGGCCTGAGTGACGCGGCGCAGATACGGCAGGTCCATCCGCTCGAAGCCGACCCGGTCGAGCAGGTCGAAGGTGTACGGCACTCCTGCCAGCGAAGTGCCGCGGGCGGCTCGGAACTCCTCCCAGAAGGCAGGCTCGGACACCGACCGCTCGGTGAGGATCAGTCCCGCGCCGCGCAGCAGGTGGCTGTGGATGACGGACAGGCCGTAGCAGTAGTGCATGGGCAGCGTGGTGGCCGCCCGGTCGGTGTCGTCGAGGCCGAGGTACGCGGCTATGGACTCGGCGTTGGCCTGAAGGTTCTCGTGGGAGAGCCGCACCAGCTTGGGCGAGCCGGTCGAGCCAGAGGTGCTCAGCAGCAGGGCGAGGTCCGGGTGGAGGGTGTGGACGCTGTCGCGGTGCCGCTCGTCGAGGGCCCACGTCCCGTCGGCCTCCTGGCGGGCCACGAGGTCCGGGGCGTACGCCTGCGTCAGGGAGCGGAGCGTGCTCTCGCTGTCGCCGGGGACCAGCAGGACGGGGTGACCGGCGGACAGGGCGGCCAGATGCGTGATGAGCGCGTCGGCCCGATTGGCCCCGGCCACCAGCACCAGCCGCCGTACGGGCCCGAGGCGCTCGGCGGTGACGGCGACCCGCTCGGCCAGTTCGCGGTACGACAGCTCTCCCTCCGGCGTGATGAGCGCGACGCGGTCGCCGTGCGCCGCCAGTCCGCGCGCGAACGGCACGCCGTTCGGCCGCACTCGCGGCTCCGGAGGCGAGTCCGGGAAGGCGGACGGCCGGAGTGAGCCCATCGCGCGGGGGGCCGGAAGGGACGGGAGACGGCGGGACGGAGCCGGGAGGGACCCGGAGGGGTGCAGCACGGGGCGTGCCCTTTCCGCAGCAACGTCCGCTTAACACGGACCCTTGACGTTTAGGTAAGCTTTACCTTATTCATAGCGGGGTCACAATCAAGCCACCGAAAACCCACAGAATGACGTCGCCGCTCGCTTCCACCGACGTGACCGGCGGCGTCAAGGCGAGCCCTGCAGAAAGGCACCCACCATGCGACGCCCCTCGGTTCGCCGGATGACCGCGCTGGTCGCGGCCGCGCTGCTGCTCCCCGCCGTCGCCGCGTGCGGCTCCGACGAGGGCAGCGGGGACGAGGGCGCCGACTCCTCCCTCGTCATCTACTCCGGCCGCAACGAGAAGCTGGTCAAGCCACTTCTGGACAAGTTGGAGAAGGCCGTCGGTGCCGAGGTCGAGGTGCGCTACGGCGACAGCGCGGAGCTCGCCGCGCAGATCCTGGAGGAGGGCGACCGCACCAAGGCCGGGCTGTTCTTCTCCCAGGACGCCGGCGCGCTGGGCGCCTTGTCCAAGGAAGGCATGCTGCAGAAGCTGCCCCAGGGCACCCTCGACGAGGTCGACGAGGCGTACCGCGGCTCCGGCGGCGACTGGGTCGGTCTCTCGGGGCGGGTCCGCGTGATCGCGTACAACCCGGACAAGGTCGGTGCGGACGACGTCCCGGACAGCGTCTTCGACGTCGTCGAGCCGCAGTGGAAGGGCAAGGTCGGTTTCGCGCCGACCAACGCCTCCTTCCAGGCGTTCGTCACCGGCATGCGGGTCCTGAAGGGCGACGACGTCACCCGTAAGTGGCTTCAGGACCTGAAGGCGAACGGTGCCAAGACCTACGCCCACAACCTCGCCACGCTGGACGCCGTCGAGTCCGGCGAGGTCTCCCTCGGTCTGGTCAACCACTACTACTGGTACGAGCGGGTCGCCGAGAAGGGCGAGGACAAGGTCGACGCCAAGCTGCACTTCCTGCCCGGCAAGGACCCCGGCGCGCTGATCAACGTCGCCGGCGCCGGCATCCTCAAGGACGGCGGGCAGAGCGAGGTCGCCCAGAAGGCCGTGGACTACCTGCTGTCGAAGGAGGCGCAGACCTACTTCGCGGACAAGACGAAGGAGTACCCGCTGGCCGCCGGGGTCACCAGCACCGTCAAGGGCCTGCCGGCGTTCGAGTCGCTTCAGTCCCCCGACATCGACCTCGGCAAGCTGGAGTCCCTCCAGGAGACGCTGGCCATGCTCCAGGACGTCGGACTGGTCTGACCGGCCGTGCGCACACCGCCGTCCCCCTCGCGCCCGACCGGAGCCGCCGCCCCGGCCGGGCGCGAGGGCGTACCCGCCCGCGTAGCGCGCGCGCTCCGGTCGCCGTGGCGCAGGCCGCCCTTGGTCCTGCTCGTCCCCGCCTGCGTCGCCGCCCTCTTCGCCCTGCTGCCGCTCTGCTACCTCGCCGTCCGCGCCCTGGAACGCGGCCCGGCCTTCGCCTGGGACGTCGTCGCCGACGAGCGGACGCTCGACCTGCTCGGCCGCAGCCTCGGGCTGACCGCCGTGGTCGTGGCGGCCTGTCTGGTGCTGGGTGTCTCGCTGGCCTGGCTGACCGTGCGCACCACACTGCCCGGAGCCCGCGCCTGGTCGGTGCTGGTCACGCTGCCGCTGGCCGTGCCGAGTTACGTGGCCGCCTTCGCCTGGCTGTCGGCCGAGCCGGACCTCGCCGGGTTCGGGGGCGCCGCGCTCGCCCTGACGCTGGTCAGCTTCCCGTACGTCCATCTGCCGGTCGCCGCCGCGCTGCGGGGCATCGACCCGGCACAGGAGGAGGCCGCGCGATCCCTCGGGCACGGGCCACTGCGGACGTTCGTCAGGGTCACGCTGCCGCAGCTGCGGCCGGCGGCCGCGGGCGGGGCGCTGCTCGTCGCGCTGTACGTGCTCTCCGACTTCGGCGCGGTCTCGCTGATGCGCTACGACACCTTCACCCGGGCCATCCACACCTCCTACCGCGCCTCCTTCGACCGCACGCCCGCCGCCGCTCTCAGCGTGGTGCTGGTGGTCATGACGATTGCGCTCGTCGCCGCCGAGGCCCGCGCCCGTGGCCGGGCCGGGCACGCCAGGACCGGCACGGGCACCGCCCGCCCGGCGGTTCCGGTCCGCCTCCGCCGCCTGCGACCGCTCGCCCTGATGTGGTGCGGGGCGGTGGTGGCCGTTGCCGTCGCCTTCCCGCTCGGCACCCTCGGCTACTGGCTGGCCGTCGGCAGCTCGGCCGGCTGGGAGCTGGGCGGACTGGCGCAGACGGCCTGGGCCACCTTCGGGGTCGCGGCGGCGGGCGCGGGCCTCACCACGGTCCTCGCCCTGCCGGTCGGGGTGATCGCGGCCCGGTATCGCGGCCGCGGCGCCCGTCTGCTGGAGCAGGCGGCGTACGCCGGGCACGCACTGCCCGGCATCACGGTCGCGCTCGCCCTGGTGTTCTTCGCCGTGCGTTACGCGTACCCGCTGTACCAGCGACTCCCGCTGCTGGTCGGTGCGTACGCCGTGCTGTTCCTGCCGGTCGCGGTGGCCGCCACCCGCGCGGCCGTGCTCCAGGCGCCGCCCGTCCTGGAGGAGGTGGCCCGCTCGCTCGGGCGGCGGCCCTGGCAGGTACTGCGTGAGGTCACCGTGCCACTGGCCGCGCCCGGTGTGGCCGCCGGGGCCGCGCTCACCTTCGTGGTCTGCATGAAGGAACTCCCGGCGACCCTCCTGCTGCGCCCCACCGGCATGGACACCCTCGCCACCCGGTTGTGGACCGAGACCGGAGCCGGATCCTTCGCGGCCGCCGCCCCCTACGCCGCCGTGCTGATCCTGCTGGCCGCCGTCCCCTCGTACCTCCTAGGCAGGCACCGGACATGAACGAACTGCACGTCGAAGGGCTCACCAAGTCCTACGGAGCTGGCGAACCCGTCCTGCGCGGCCTCGAACTCGCCGTTCCATCAGGCGCGTTGGCCGCCGTTCTCGGCCCTTCCGGCTGCGGCAAGACCACCATGCTGCGGATCGTCGCCGGATTCCTGCACGCCGAGGCGGGCACCGTCCGGCTCGACGGCAGGCTGCTGAGCGGGCCCGGCGTCCACGTCTCGCCCGAGCGCCGCCGCGTCGGCATCGTGCCCCAGGAAGGCGCCCTCTTCCCACACTTGAGCGTGGCCCGCAACGTCGCCTTCGGACTGACCCGCGTCGAACGGACCGAACGGCGGCGCCGCACCCAGGACATGCTGGAACTGGTCGGCCTGGACGGATACGGCGATCGCATGCCGCACGAGCTGTCCGGCGGCCAGCAACAGCGCATCGCCCTGGCCCGTGCGCTCGCCCCGAGCCCGCAACTCGTGCTCCTGGACGAGCCGTTCAACGCGCTCGACAGCGCGCTGCGGGCGGGAGTGCGGTCGGACGTCCGGGCGGCTCTGCACGCCACCGGCGCCACGGCGATCCTCGTCACACACGACCAGCAGGAGGCCCTGTCCACCGCCGACCTCGTCGCCGTCGTACGGGACGGCAGGGTCGCGCAGTGCGACACCCCGCAGAACCTCTACCGCCACCCCGCCGACCCCTGGATCGCCGACTTCGTCGGCGACGCCGTCCTGCTCCCCGGCACCGTCGACAGCGACGGCACAGTAGCCCGCACCGCTCTGGGCGCCGTACCCCTGGCCACCCCACCCGACGGCCTGCGCGCCGGCACGGTCCTGCTCCGTCCGGAACAACTCCGCCTCACCGACGCGCACTCCGAGGGCGCGGTCAGAGGCACGGTGACCGATGTCTGTTACTACGGCCACGACGCCATGGTCACCGTGGCCGTCGAGGGCCACGACACCTCGGTCGACATCCGGATCGCGGGCCGGCTCTCCGTCCGCCCGGGGGATGAGACGGGTATCCGCGTCGTCGGTGAGGCCGGCCTCCACCCGTAGCCGCGGACGGTGGGGGCGCTTGTCGCCGTCGCGGATGCCGAGCTGGGCAACTGCTCGGCGATCCGGAGGTCGTCCAGGGGATTCGATGATCGCGTTGTCGACGAGCTCCACCACAACATCAAGGGCAGCCCGCCAGGAGTGGGTTACGACCCGGTCCAGTACTGGCGGGGCGGACCCGAAGACCCCGAGTACCACGTAATCCGTATCGAACCCTGGAGGATCCAGCTGGTCCGCGGCTCAGATCTTCGGAGCATCATCTGGCAGCTGGACACCTCCTGACGACAGGCAACCGCACCCGCACGAACCCGTCTCCGCACAGGCGTGGTTGCGCCGGGCTGCAGTGCAACTTCGTGATCGGGCGTTTGGACGCCTCGGCGGGTCGACGTGATTGCCCGAGGGTTGAGATCGATCTGACGGCTGACCATCTGCTGTCAGCGAATCTGCCTGGCCTGCCGGTGATCCCGGTGCTTGTGTGTCGATATGGAGATCCTGGTTCCGGGCGGAACGGCATGGGTGGCTCGGGAGTTGTCGCGGCAGGCGATCGAACGCGGCCATCGGGTGACCTGCCTCGCGCGTGGCGAGAGCGGAGAAGTCGCGGACGGAGCGACACTGGTCGCCGCCGACCGGCGCGGCCCGTCGGCGTACGAGCCCCTGCTCGACCGGGTATGGGACGCCGTCGTCGAGGTGTCATGGCAGCCGGGCTTCGTTCGTGGAGCGCTCGACGTGCTGGGCGGCAAGGCCGGGCACTGGGTGTATGTCTCGTCCGGTAACGCCTACGCCTCCCACGCCACGCTGGGGGCGGACGAGTCCGCGGCCCTGCTCGCCCCGACCGACCGGAGCGAGGTCGGCCGCGAGTTGTACGGCGAGGCGAAGGTCGCCTGCGAGCAGGCGTCGACGGCCGCTGTGGGCGACCGCCTCCTCATCGCACGAGCCGGGCTCATCGGCGGCCCGGGCGATCACAGCGGCCGCTCCGGCTACTGGGTCGCCCGCGCCGCCCGCGATCCGCGTGGGCCGATGCTGGTCCCCGACACACCGGCCATGCCCACCCAGGTGGTCGACGCGAGGGACCTCACCTCCTGGCTCCTCGACTCCGCGGAGACGGGAACCACCGGCACGTACAACGCTGTCGGCCCGGTCGTTCCGTTCGAAGAGTGGATCGAGTTGTCCCGCGCCGCCGGCGGGCACACCGGTCCTGTGGTCACCGCCGAATCGGCGTGGCTGCTCGCCAACGGCGTGGCCCAGTACATGGGGTCCGAATCGCTGGCGATGTGGCTGGTTGAGCCGGGCTGGGAAGGGTGGTCGGCCCGGGACGGGTCCGCGGCGTGCGCCGCGGGGCTGCGTCACCGGCCCCCGGCGGAGATGCTGGCCGACACGCTGCGCTGGGAACGCGAGCAGGGGCTGGACCGGGAAAGGCGCGCAGGCCTCAGCGCGCAGCGCGAGCGCGAGTTGCTCGACGCCCTCGGCTGACGACGGTTGACCGGTCTCGCACACCCGAGCGTCTCTACAGGACGCCGATGAGGTCCGCGACGAGGTGCGCGCCTACGCCGCCGAACGCCTCGGTGCCGAGGACGGTGTCTTGACCGTGGACGAGACCGGCTTCCTCAAAAAGGGCCAGTCCTCGAAGAGGGACTCGGACGCTCCCGGGGCGGCTTCACCAGCAAGATCCACCTCGTGGGAGAGGGCGGACCCCGCCCTCTGGCCCTGCTGATCACTCCTGGCCGGTGGGGCGACGCCCCGCAGCTCATCCCCGTCATGGAGCGCATCCGAATCGGCCGGCTCGGCGGCGGACATCCTCGCACCCGGCCTGAACATCCCGGTGGCGATAAGGCGTACTCGTCCCGCGCCAACCGTCGCTACCTGCGCCGGCGGCAGATCAAGCGCACCATCCCTGAGCCGAAGAACCAGCGGGTCAACCGGCAACGTCGCGGCAGCAAGGGAGGTCGCGCCACCGGTTTCGACAAGGCGATCTACAAGAGGAGGAACGAAGTCGAGCGGACGATCAATGCTCTCAAGACCCTTCGGTCGGTAGCTACGAGGTTCGACAAACGCGCCTATGTCTTCCACGGCACTGTCACCGTCGCCTCTATCCGTCTGTGGCTCAGGCCGTGAGGCGACAGCTCGGGCCCGACATCTCTTGGACGGCTTCAGGAACGCGGCAAGAAGCGAGCGATCTCTCCCGCCACGGCTTCGGGGACAACCGACGGCGCGAAGTGCATCTGGTCGGGGAACGTCGTGAATGTGACGTGGGGGAGTGCGGTCGCAAGCCGGTCGAGAGTTGCAGGCATCGGCTGCCAGGTGTCGGCGCCCCGCATCAGCAGCGTAGGGACGGTGACAGCGGACCAGCGCTCCACATCCACCGAGTCGGCGGCCATCGACTCGAGGTCACGGCACCACCCGGTCGCGTCGGCGGGTTCGTCGGCGGCGGGCTCGCCCGCATCCATCGATTCCAGCAGCGCGGCCGGGACGCGGGCCACCTTCTCAGCCAGCAGCCGATCGGCCCGCCGCCGGTCACCGTCTGCGATCAGCTCCTCGAATTCGCCCAGCACGGGCGCTAGTTCTTCGCCCGCTGCATACAGCGGCGGCTCCCACAGCACCAGCGAGCGAACCGGCAGTCCGGCTGCCGCGGCGTGCAGGGCGACGGTGGCGCCATAGGACATGCCGACCAGGTGCACGGGACGGCCGATTTCGGCGATGAGCGCCCCAAGATCCTCCACCTCGTCGGCAAAGCGCTTCGGCGATCGGCCCGGCCCGCTCGGGGCGTACCCGCGACGGGCAGGCAGCCAGAGCTCGAACCGGTCGGCGAGTCGTTCGGCCACTGGCTGCCAGGAGTGCAGCCCACCGCCGGAGCCGTGGACCATGACGACCGGTGGCCCAGAGCCGAGCTGTCGGCAGCTGATGGCGGTCCCGTCGAAGGACTCAAACGACGTAAAGGACCCGAAGGAATCTGGCAACTCGATCTCGCTCGGCATGCCAGGACCGTTGCATGGTCCATCCAGGCCGGTCCATCGAATTTCCGCAGCTGAAGCAGGCGCTCACGCCATGCTGTGACGCGACCGCCCTGCGGCATCCCGGCCGGCTGACGATCCTGACTTCCGACGTGGAAGACATCAGGCTGCTCACTGCCGAGCATCCACGCGTGAGTCCGGAGAAGGTCTGAGCCGAGGCGCCTTACACCCCGCTCGGTCAGTTGCACCGGTCCAGCTTCGCGATCCCGTCTCCAATCCGGCAGGCGTCCACGCTGTCCCGTCAGCCCCAGGTCACCGAGACGGTGATCCAGCACGACCGCGGCCAAGCTCTACATCAACTGGATACTGTTCGCCGAACGGCAGCAAGCAGCCCGCTTCGGCTGGTCGGTACGGACCGACGTCACTCCCGCGGGCGGGCTGAAGCCGATCTGGGAGTACCCGAACGCCCACCTCGACGGCTTCCCCCGCTTCATGGCCGACCGTGCCGAAGTGGAGCGCTGGAAGCAGACGTTCGCCCTGTACTTCGGCGAGGTCAAGGGCGACCCCACGACGGGCTGGCTCGGGCTGCACCCCGGAGCGTGACCATGGGCGGGGTCGCAGGTCCCACCGGTGGGCCACGCCGCCAGGGCTGCGCGGCCGGTGAGCCAGCGCCCCTCCGCGGGGGAAGGGCGCCATTGCAAGAGCACACGAGGGAGGCCGAACAACTCGGGGCGGGGAGGGGTGACCGCATCTGGATCACGCCCTGACCAGCACCGACAGACCTGCGAAGCGAGTTACACGGGTTCGAATCCCGTCGCGGCCTCCACCTGCCCGACCGGGCAGAACGACGGGGCGGCACCCCAGCCGGGGCGCCGCCCTTTTGTCGAGTCGGAGGGCCGGTCAGGCCCAGGGGTTGACCGCCTTGAAGGAACTGTCGGCGCGGAACGTGGCGGTGTCCTGGAAGGTGTCGATGCGCAGCTCGTAGTTGTAGTGGCGGAGGTAGCGGCCGGGGTAGTTGTACGACTCCAGGCTGACCGAGCCGGTGACCGAGCCCGGCCGGGCGCAGAAGGTGGCGTCCTTGGTGAAGACGGCCGTGCCGTTGCTCGCGTCGGCGCGGACCCGGAAGTCCATGTGGCGCAGGTAGCGGCCGGACGAGTCGCGGAACGAGTAGCAGGTGGGGTCGGCCAGGCCGGGGACGATGGTGAAGGTGGCGCTCTGCTTGACCGTCGGGGTGCTGGAGGAGGTGACCGGGTCGAGGTAGGCGAGGCTGTCGGAGCGGACGGCGGCGTAGCGGCCGGGGAAGTTGACCGACTGGAGCGAGCGGTTGGTATGCATCGGCAGGACGGTGCCGACGGAGACCGGGTCGATGCTGCTCAAGGTGGGCGCGACCTTCTTGATCAGGTCACCCGAATCGAACTCCAGCTTGTCGATGGTGGTTTCGCGGTGGGTGCCGTCACCGCCGGGGATGGCGAAGCGGTGGTAGGCGATGTACCAGTCGTCGGTGCCCGGCACTTGGACGACGGAGTGGTGGCCCGGGCCCTTGATGCCGAGCGTGAGGTCCTTTTCGAGGATCACACCTCGCTTGGTCCAGGGCCCGGTGGGTGAGGAGCCGGTGGCGTAGGCGACGCGGTAGTTCTCGTCCCGGGTGTCGTTCTCCGACCACATGAAGTAGTAGGTGCCCTTGCGCTTGATGACGAAGGTGCCCTCGTTGTAGCCGCTGGGGGTGATGTCGGTGACCTTGGAGGCGTCGAAGGAGACCATGTCGTCGTTGAGCGGGACGACGTACGCCCGGCCGTTGCCCCAGTAGAGGTACCTTTTCCCGTCATCGTCGGTGAAGACCGCCGGGTCGATCATCTGGCCGCTGAAGGCGCCGCGGGCGATCAGCGGCTTGCCCAGAGGGTCGGTGAAGGGGCCGGTGGGCGAGTCGGAGACCGCGACGCCGATGTTCGTGTCGGCGGAGTAGTAGAAGTAGTACTTGCCGTTCTTCTCGGTCGCCGTCGGGGCCCAGGCCCGGGCGTCGGCCCAGCTGACGTCGGGTCCGAGGTCCAGGATGACGCCGTGGTCCGTCCAGTGGACCAGGTCCTTGGAGGAGTACGCCTTGAACTTCGTGCCGCTCCATCCCGCGAAGCCGTCGGTGGTCGGGTACAGGTAGAAGGTGTCGCCGAACCGGACGATGTTCGGATCGGCGGTGAGTCCCGGCAGGACCGGACTCCTCATGACCAGCGCCGAGACCGTCCAGGTACGCTTCTCGCCGCCTGAGCCGGTGACCTCGTACGTCACGGGGCTGGTGAAGTCGCGCGGGGTGCCGGAGGCCGGGCTGATGGTCGCGCCCTGGGCGATGGTGAACCGCGGGGCGAGCGTGGTGAGGTCGGTGCCCTCGGTCAGTGGGAGGGTGATTTTGCTGGTCGCGTCGTCGACGATGGCGTCGATCTTCAGGTCGGGGTGGGTGGCCGCGCCGATGCCGGTGGTGTTCCCGCTGACATCGAGAACCTCGCCGGGGGACAGCGCGCGGTCGTAGACGCGGAAGTCACGGATCTTGCCCTTGAAGAGCTTGTCACTGGCGTACACCGACTTGCCTATGTGGTTGGCCGTGGTGATGCCGGACCCGATGGAACCGGGGGTGAGGGTGACCGACGTGTTGCGGGCCTTCTCCACGCCGTCCTCGTAGAGGACGCCCGTGGTGCCGGTCTGGGTATAGGTGACGTGCTTCCAGACCGAGCGCTGCAGCGCGGCGGAGGTCCGGGTGTTCTGTTCGGTGGACGAGTTCCCGGAGGCGATCGCGGTCCTGAACGAATTGCCGGTGGTGAACAGGTACCCGTTGCCGGCGCCGCTGCTCGCGGTGTTGCCGAAGCCGTAGAGGAAGTACGGCGTGGCCTGGGTGGCGTCGATCTGCACGTCCATCGAGACGGTGATCGAGTTCATGCCGCTCATGATGTTGTCCGGCACCTTGACGTAGGTGTCCGATCCGTTGAACGTCAGCCCCTGTCCGTTGCCCGACCAGCCCGCGGTGCCGTTGACGGTACCGTTCCTGCCGTTGCCCGAGGAGTCCACCGCCACGGTGCCAGAGGTGGCGTCGAGTTTGTACCAGAGAGCCAGGCCGTCGGTGATCTCCGCCGCCTGGGCGGGGGCCGCCGGGCCGGCAAGGCCCATGAGGAGTGAGGCGACGGCCACGGTGGCCCCCGCCCGGGCCGGAACGCCCGGCCGGAATCTCCGGAGGCCCTGAGGTCTCACGCTGTGCATGGTTCACATCCCTGAAGAAGACATGCCTGAGGAGCGGGACGCGGCGCCTCGGCCGAGGCGCCGCGTCCCGCCGGGATACATCTGGTGTCGCGTTGCGCTCGCGGGTGGGATGCCGGCGCCTTTCCCGATCACGGGCGGGCGGCAGCGGGGGGCGTCGCCCGAGGGCGCCGGCATCCCGGTCGGGTCAGCTCGTCAGACGGAAGGTGGCGTCGCTGCGTCCCGTCGCGGTGGTGATCGTTTCGAGCTTCAGCTGGAACGCGTAGTGGCGGATGTACCGGTCGGGGTGGTTGTACGACTGGAACGACGACCAGGTCGAGTCGGCGAGTCCGGCGACCTGCCGGAAGGTGGCGTCCTCGGCGAACTGGGTGGTGCCGTCGTTGTAGACGAGTTGGAAGTCGGAGCCGTCGCTGCGCAGGTAGTACCCGGGGAAGTTGACCGACTCGAAGGAGACGGTGCCGGAGCCGGCCAGGCCGGGTCGCGTCCGGAACTTGGCGTCGTCGTTGGTGACGTTCTGGTCGATGCGCACATCGAAGTTGGCGTGCCGGACGTAGCGGTCCTGGAAGTTGAAGGACTGCAGCCGCTTGCCGGGGACGTTGGCCCAGCGCGCCTTGATGCGGGCGTCCTCGGCGGCCGTCAGGTTCAGGATCGAGCCGTGGCGCTTCTTGGTGCCGCCCAGGGAGTAGGTTCCGGACGTCGGGAGCTTGTAGGTGCCGGTGGCGGACGGGTTCGTCGTCGTGACCGGCATGTATCCCTTTCCGGCCGCGTACTGGTCGAGGTAGAGCGTCCACTCGTTGCGGTCACGGAACTTCATCCACATCGGGCCCTCGACCTGGGAGCCGGTGAGGCCGATGCCGGAGAGGTTGCCGAGGCTGGTCCAGGTGCCGAGGATCGAGTTGCTGCCCTCGATCGTGATCTGGCCGTCACCGGAAGCCCGTACGTAGCGGTAGTTGCCCACGCCGGACGGGACCTCGACGATCTGGGTGTCGATGATGCCCTGGGTGCCGGGGCGGTCGATGTAGATCTGCGGGGTGGTGATGGAGCGGAAGTCGCTGGTGCGGGCGTAGTAGATGCGGTGCTTCAGTACGCCGTTGAGGGTCGCGTTGGTCGCCCAGTACAGGACGTAGTCGTTGGTGGCGGGGTCCCAGATCGCTTCCGGCGCCCACGCGTTGCGCCCGTCGGGGATCGCGCCGGCGACGTTCAGCAGCCACGGCGCGGACCAGGTGACCAGGTCCGTCGACTCCCAGACCACGAGGTTGCGGCTGCCGTTGGACGTGGAGTCGCCCCACGACTGCCCGCAGCCGATGCACAGGTCGGTCGCGATGATCCAGTACTTGCTGCCGTCGGGCGAGCGGACCAGAGCGGGGTCACGCACCCCTCGCGTGCCCACGGTGGAGCGCAGGGTCATCCCCCCACCGTTGAGGTCGGTCCAGTTCAGACCGTCCGCGCTGTACGAGAAGTACATCTGCTGACCGGTCGACCCCTCCCCGATGAAGTGCGTCATCAGGTAACCCGGATCGGCGGCGGCGGCCCGTTGAGGTGTGGTCACGACCTGGGCGGTGAAGAGCACGCAGGCGGCGACGAATATCGCCGCCAGCCTGGAGAGAACCGCGGGCATATTGGTTCCTGTCTTTGTGGAGTTGCACTGATCAGGTGGTGGTGAGGTCGAGGGTGAGGCCCGGCCTCCGTACCGTCGGGGCAGGGCTGGTTCCCGCGCGACGTGGGACGCCGCGTCATGACGGTCAGCGACCGCCGAACCTGGGTTTCCGCGTGAGCCTGGCAGCGACCGGAGGGCCTGCGGTGGCGGGCCGGGTGACGAAGGCGGCGGAGACGGCCGGCGGAGGAGCCGACTCAGAAGTGTGCCGGAGACGGATGCGCAACACGGGCTGTCTCCTTTGACGGCCATGGTTCGAAAAATCGAACGTTGTTCGCAAGTTCGAGCAGAAGATAGATGTCGGTCAGGGGAACGTCAATGGAACTGGCCAGTTCCATTTCCCGCGTTCGCACCCGTGACCGTACGCGCCGGCTTCGGCGCCGAGATGAATCCCAAGAGCGCCCCGGAGACCTGTTCCATCCGGCGCCGAACGGACTGCCGTTGAAGCACTCCTCCGACACGTCCGGCCAGCCAGACCAACGGTAGGTACCAGATCAAGTCGACCACGGCCCAGGTCACCGAGAAGGCGAGCAGCGTTGGAAGAACAGGAGCTCCATGCGGCACGAACTGCGGCAGGAAGGACACGGCGAACACGCCGGCCTTCGGATTGGCGAAGTTGGTGACGAGGCCCTGCCAGTACGCCCGCCGAAGCGACACCGCGGCTATTTCCGCTGGTGCCTGATCCGGCTGGCTAGCTCGCCTCGCCTGCCACAAGGCACGCGCTCCCATCCACACCAGCACCGCGGCGCCGGCAATCCGGATGACGTCGTAGGCGACCTGCGAGGCCAGCAGCAGGGCGGAGAGACCGAAGGCCGCGGCGAGGCCCCATAGCAGTACCCCGCACTCGTTACCCATGACCGTGGCCATGCCGGTCCTCCGGCCGTTCACCACCGCTCGGCGCAGGATCACGACCGTGCTTGGCCCTGGGACCACGGCGATCAGGAGAGCCGCACCGACGAACGCAACGACGGAAGTCATCATCGAGGCAGCATCGCCAAGCGTGTTGATGCGCCACAAGGCTCTTGTCGGCCCAGCTGCGGACGTGTTCCGCAGCTGGGCCGTCGAGGCGAAGACCACGGTCGGGTTCACGCCGGGGAGAAGGCGCGGAATCGGATGGACACGGCTCGGTACGGTGGCCGATGATCTCCGGCATGATCCGGGCCGCCACTGTGGACGACATCGCGGAGATCCGCGCGATGATCCGCGAACTCGCTGAGTACGAACGGGCTGCTGAGCAGGCCCGAGCGACCGAGGAGCAGCTCCGCGACGCGCTGTTCGGAGAACATCCCGCTGCTTTCGCACTGATCGCTGAGGACGACGAGACGGGGCAGGCCGTGGGCTATGCCCTGTGGTTCCCCCGCTTCTCGACCTGGACCGGCACGCGCGGCATGCACCTGGAGGACCTCTACGTACGGTCGCACGCCCGAGGTGGAGGACACGGCAAGGCTCTCCTCGCCTCCCTGGCCGCGATTTGTCAGCAGAACGGCTACGAGCGCTTCGAGTGGTGGGTCCTGGCCTGGAACGAACCGACGATCGAGTTCTACAAGTCGCTCGGCGTGGAGCTGCTGAACGAGTGGACGGTATGCCGGCTGAGCGGTGAACCACTCAAGGAACTCGCTGCCCAGACCCCGGCAGTCCTCAACCAGACCCCGGCCCTGTAGGACGGAGGGTCATGCAACCTCCTGTCGCAGCTGTGATCGAAGCCCACCGGACGCTGGAAAGGCTCGTGGCCGGACTGAACGACCAGCAGGTCGCCGAGGCATCCGCCCTTCCGGGCTGGTCACGCGGCCACGTCCTCGCGCATCTCACCGACAACGCGAGAATGTTCGCCCGTCTCGCGGAACATGCCCTGCGCGGTGAACTCGTAGCGGGCTACGACGGCGGGGTCGATGAGCGCAACGCGATCATCGAGGCGACGGCTGGGCGCAGCGCAGCCGAGCACCGCGCGCAACTCGCCGCGCACACGGCCGGGCTGGAGACATCCTGGGCACTGGCCACCGACGTGGACTGGAGCCGTCCGGTAACGTTCCGCAACGCGAACCTTGCCGCAACCGTCTTCGCACGCTGGCGCGAGGCATGGATCCACATGGTCGATCTGGAACTCGGCGTGCGGCCGGACGACTGGCCCGAGGACATGGCCGCACACACCATCGGCTTCCTCCTCAGCCGCCTTCCGGCAGGCACACGCGTCCGTGCCGAGGACGTGGGCCGCCAGTGGTCCGTCGGCGACGGGCCGCCGGGCACGGTGGTTGTCGGAGGCGTGCGCGACCTGGCGGCCTGGCTGGCCGGACGTACGCCCGTGGTGTCACCGGTGGCGGCGGAGGAGTTGCCTGCTCTCGGGCCCTGGCCGCCCCACCCTCCACAGCGCCTGGACCGCCTGTGACCTCGTCACCTGCATCGCGCCGTAACCGCGGGCCCGTGGCCGACCGACAGCCGGATTTTCGTACTCGAAAGGAAGGAGCGCCATGCGTGCCGACATCGTTTGGTGGGACCTGTCCGCCTCCGGACAGACCATCGAGTCCATGCGTGAGTACCTGCGTGAGGAATCCGTCGCCGCGTTCTCCGAAGTGCCTGGGCTTCGCTTCAAGATGTGGCTCTCCGATCCGGACACCAACCGGTGGGGAGCCGTTCTGTTGTGGGAGTCGGAAGAGGCGTCCCAGCAGGCGCTGCCCAGCCGGGCGCTCGAACTCATCGGCTACCCACCGCAGGTCACGCACGGGTTCGACGTGGAGGCCACCACCGAAGGTCGATACGAAACGCAACGACTCGCCCTGCAAGGCCTGGCCTTCGCCGAAACAACGCAGAGGAAGTCAAGCTGACGGCCAACCAGAGGGGACAGCAGGTCCTGGCCGTCCGCTTGTTTCGCCGCGTCCACGGCTCACGAGTACCTCAGACAACGCCGCGCCCTCAATGCGCTCAAGAGCCGTCGTCGTGATTGCAAGCGGCCCCGAAATGCTGATTGCCAGGCGTCAGCGCAGTGCAACCACGCCCGCGTGGACGACATGCATGGCGCGCTCGACGGTTTCCTGATTCTCGCCGACCGGAGCCACGTAGTCGATGACGGCGCGCGCGGCGTCCTTCCCGAGTACCCGGGTGATCACCCAGGTGGCGAGATACTGAGACGCCAGGCAGCCGCCCGCCGTAGCGATATTCCCCTCGGCATGGAACGGCGCGTCCAGCACGGTGACGTCACAGGCTTCGACGTACGGCCGGCTCTTCATGTCTGTGCAAGCCGGCATGCCCTTGAGCAACCCGAGCCTGGCGAGCACCAGCGCTCCGGAGCACTGCGCACCGATCAGCTGTCGCGAAGGGTCGAGCGGCAGCCGGGAGATCAGCCGGTCGTCGGCGACCACTTCTCGCGTATTCACTCCGCTGCCGATCAGCACGACGTCGGCTTCGGTCACGAACTCCATCGGTCGCTGCCCGGTCACCTCGACGCCGTTCATGGACTTGACCGCCGGCGTCGGTGTCGTGATGAAGGCTTCCAAGCCTTCCTTACGGCACCGGTTGATCAGCGCGGAAGCTATGAAGCTGTCGAGCTCGTTGAACCCGTCGAAGGTGACCACGGCTACCTGCATCACAACTCCTTCAAGCACGGCATCAGAAGTCCGCAGTTTCCCGGGCGCGCCGTTCCCGGTCGAGAGCCAATCAGCGGCTGGTGGCATGCCATCGACGCTCTGCGTTTCGAGTTCCGAGCCTGAGTACCGCTACGGGCGAATAGTGCACAGCCAGAACACTGCCTCTTCACCAGTAGTGGGTGCTGATCGCGTGGATGACTCCCGCGGACAGCCGCCCGTACATCGACGCTACGTCGAACAACAACCCCTTCAGCCTGGTCTTCGGCTACAACGGCCTGAGCCGCTTCAGCGACGACGCCACCGCGTTCGGCGCCGTCCCGGCCACCGCCGCCAGTCGTATGACCGGGAACACCGGATGGGGGATGCTCTTCAACCACACCGTCGGCCCGCAGATCGCCTGGTTCCTGCCGCTCGCCGTGCTCGCCGTCGTCACGGCCCTCATCTGGCGAGCCCGTGAGCCGCGGACCGACCCGCTGCGTGCGGGTTTCCTCCTCTGGGGCGGCTGGCTCGTCATCCATGCCGTGGTGTTCAGCGTTCCAACGGCAATCACGTCTACTACACGGCCGTGCTCGCACCGGCGATCGCCGCGCTGGCCGGAGGCGGGCTCGCGCTCTTTCGGTCCGCTTACGAGGCGGGCGGCCGGCGACGGCTGTGGCTGCCGTCGGCGATCGTGCTGACGGTGGCCTGGGCGCTCGTACTCGACGAGCCGACCTGGTTCGTCTCCCGGTTGCCGGCGTTCGCCGTGATCTTCGCGGTGTGCGGGACGATCGGCCTGTGGTCCGGCGGGTCACGCGCCTCCCAGAGACTGGTCCAGGGCTCCCTGGCCGCCGGCATCGCGGCCACCCTGCTCGTACCCGCCGGCTGGGCCGTCTCGTCCCTCGACCCGCGCTACGCGGGCGCCTCCACGTCCCCGACGGCCGGTCCGGTCGGCGAGTTCCACCACGGAGCCCTCCACGACCCGCGCGCCCTGCGCCGGGCCGAGCTCGGCCGGCCCAGCGCCCGCGACGCCGCGCTGCTGGACTACCTCATCGCCCACCGCAAGGGTGAGAAGTACCTGCTCGCGACCCAGGCCGCCTACCCCGCGGAACGTCTGCTGCGCGCTCAGTCCCAACCCGTGCTCGTCATGGGCGGGTTCACCGGGAAGACCCCCTTCCCCAGGGCCCCGCAGCTCGGCAACCTGATCGCCACCCACCAACTCCGCTACGTGCTGCTCACCCACCTGCGACCCACCACCCCCGCCACGACGTGGGTGAAGTCCCACTGCGAGCGCATCCGCTCCGGGGCCTACGGCTGGCGCACCAGGGGCAACTTCGGCCTCTACGACTGCCGCACCCCCGCCGATCGGCGGGGGGGAAACAGCCGGTTCGGCATCGCCAACGTCGTGGAGCAGATCGGCATCGTCCGGCGGGCCGCCGGCTACCGGCCCGATGTCCTGGTCATGGAGTGCATGGCCGTCATGCCGGCACTCCAGGAGATCAACCAGTCCAAGCTGATCCGCTCCACCATCGGCGTGCTCTGCAACGTCCGCGAGGACCATCTCGCCGAGATGGGCCCGACGCTGGACGACGTGGCCCGCTCCCTGTGCCGGTCCCTGCCGGAGGGCGGCGTCTGTGTCACCGCCGAGAAGGAGCGCTTCCACATCCTTCAGGAGGAGGCCGACGCCCGGAACTGCGAGCTGATCTACGCCGACCCGGAAACCGTCACCGACGAGGAACTGCGCGGCTTCAGCTGGTTCACCTTCAAGGAGAACGTCGCCATCGCACTCGCGGTCGCCGAACTGCTCGGCGTCGACCGCGCGACCGCGCTGAAGGGAATGTACGAGGCGCCGCCGGACCCGGGTGTGCTTTCCGTCGAGCGGTATCGCACCCCGGACGGAAAGCGGCTGCGATTCGCGAACGTCTTCGCCGCCAACGACCCGGAGTCGACGCTGATGAACATCAAGCAGCTGCTCGAACTGGGCGCGATCCACCGCCCGTTGCACGTCGTCATCAACTGCCGTCCCGACCGTGTGGAGCGCAACGGGCAGATGGGCGCGCTCATCCCCCAGCTCGACCCGGAGACGGTGTTCCTGATCGGCCACCCCGCCAAGTCGGCCGCCGACGCCATACCCGCCCACTGGACCGGGAACGTCGTCGATCTCGGCGGCGACCGCCGCGACCCCGACCGGCTCACCACGGAGCTGCTGGCTCACCTGGGGCCGGACTCCTCGCTCGTCGCCATCGGCAACATCCACGGCCAGGGCGAACTCTTCCTGGAGCGGCTCGCGGCACTCGCACCCGACCACCTCGACGCCGCCGACCCCGCCGACCCGAGCGACGCCCTCACATCGCCCGGCGCCCACCACAACTCCTCCCACGGAGCATCCCGTTGGCCCACGGGCGGCTCGGCGTACCCGTCATTCCCCTCACCGACCGCCGCCCCGCCGTCATCCAGCAGCTCCACCCCGGCGACCTGGTCTTCTTCAGAACACGGGAGCTGCCCGGCAAACGGATCGGCCACATCGGTGTCTACCTCGGCCTGGACACCGCCGACCACCCGCGCTTCATCTCCAGCCGGAAGAACGCGGGCGGCCCCACCATGGGTGACAAGGGCGGCACCTCACGGCTCGACGGCGACGGCTACTACGCCCAGGGGCTGCGCGGGGCCCGGCGCCTCTGACGGCGCTCCGCCCGGGCCGACGCCGGCCTGTTCGGCGGGGCGGATCCCGCTGATCGGCGGAGTGACTCGCGGTGAACGGTGCGCTGGGATCAGCAGGGCGACGGTTCCGAGTTCTGAAGCGGATTCACATGATCTTTGTCCTGATTGTGATCACCACGGTGGTGGCCGGGTGGTCGCTGGTCGCCGGTCGGCTGGAGCAACGGCATGTGCGGGCTCCTCTGGTGCTGGTGCTCGCGGGCGTGATCACGGGGGTGTTCACCCACAGCCATATCGCCGTCACCCTGAACTCCGAGGTCGCCCAGCATGTGGCCGAGGTCATCCTGGCCGTCCTGCTGTTCGTCGACGCCACCGAGCTGCCGGGCGGGCGGCTGTTCGGCAACGACCCCGGCTCCGCCGCGCGGGCCCTGCTGGTCGCCCTGCCGCTGAGCCTGCTCACGATGGTGCTGCTGGGAACGCTGCTGCTGCCCGGGCTGCCGGTGGCGCGGCTGCTGCTCATCGCGTGCATCGTCGTCCCGACCGACTTCGCTCCGGCCGAGACGCTGGTCCGCGACCGGCGTATCCCTTCGAGGGTGCGCAGCGTGCTCAACGTGGAGAGCGGCTACAACGACGGCATCGTGTCGCCCCTCTTCCTGTTCGCACTGATCCTCGTCGGCACCAACTCCGTCACCCGCACGCCCATGCAGGCCCTCGGCACGGCCGTGCCGTACGCGCTGAAGGCCCTCGTGGCCGGCTTCGTGGTGGGGGCGCTGGTGGCGTGGCTGATCAATCTGGCCGACCGCGCGGAGTGGATGACGGAGCAGTCCCGGCGGATCGTCGTGCTGGTCACACCGCTGCTCGCCTACACCGTGGCCACGGCGATGGACGGCAACGGTTTCGTGGCCTCGTTCGTGTGCGGGATCGCCTTCCGCTACATCAGGCAGGCACCGGTCCGCCGACGGGGCGCTTCGGCTCCCCACGCCTCGGACTTCCAGCTCATCGAGGACACCAACTCGATGATGACGATGTGCATGTGGTTCTTCTTCGGCAACGCCGTGGTGCTCGCCGTGGGGGAGGGCGTCCACTGGCCCACCGTCGTGCTCTGCGTCGCCGCGCTCACCGTCGTGCGCATCCTTCCGATCATGCTCGCCTTCCTCGGCTCGACGTTCACCTGGCGGGAACGGCTCATGGTCGGCGCGCTCGGACCACGCGGCACCACCTCCATCGTGTTCGGCCTGCTCGCGTTCAACGCTCTGCCGGACGGGCGGTACGCCGACACCGCCCTGTACGCCATGACCCTGGTGGTGCTCGGCAGCGTTCTGCTCCACGGCGGCGGCTCGGCGGTCATCGCCCGGTCCCTGACCGGCCCGCCCCCGTCGGCTGCCGGTGGCCCCGGCTGCCCGGGGACCGACGAGCCGGACTCACGGGTCGTCGCCATGCAGGGTTGATGTGCCCCTCCTACCCCAGGCCGGTCTTCTCCAGCCACTCGGCGGGGGAGGGCCCGACAGTCGCCGGATGTGCGGCGAGCGGCCGGGCGTCCAGGCTGAAGGCATGACACAGCACGTTCGTGACAAGGAGCCCGAGACCGCCGTCGAGCCTGGCAGAGGCCGGTTGCTGGAACTTCTCTGCCTGACGCTGATGGCGGGCGCCGGTGTCCTGTTCGTCGTCCGTCCTGAGTTCTACGAAGCAGGGGTGCACCTCTTCGCCTCGCGGGCGGCCTCACTGGTCCACTGAGCCTGCGATCGCAGATCTCTTTGGCAGGCGTTGCTGACGGGCGGCCTCTCTTTGGCCGTCGTACGCCTGATCTCCGCGCCCCAAGGCTCCCGGCGGGCCGATGCCCGCAACCGCTGACGCGGTGCGCGGCCGAACACATAGGAAAGGAATCCTGTGAACACCGCATCCGCCCCGGAGGCGACGGGTGCCGAGTCCCTGCGCGCCCGCGAGACGCTCAAGGCGCTGTACGGGTACGTCCGTCCGCACCGGTGGGCCGTCGCACTCGGTCTGCTGTGCGCGCTGGCCGGGGCCGCCGGCGGGCTGCTGCAGCCGCTGGCGACGAAGACGCTGGTCGACCGGCTCTCGTCCGGTGGCACGATCGGCACCGTCCTGCTGGCGATGACCGTTCTGGTTCTGCTGAGCATGGTGGCCGAGGCGTTCGGTGCCTATGTGCTGGAACGGACGGCGGAGTCGGTGGTGCTCGCCGCCCGCCGCAGCCTCATCGGACGGTTGCTGAGGCTGCGCCTCGCGGAGGTGGACCGGATGCAGCCGGGCGATCTGATGTCGAGGGTGACCTCCGACACCACGCTGTTGCGGGCGGTCAGCACCCAGGCGGTGGTCTCCGCGGCGACGGGGGCGGTGACGCTGGTCGCGGCGGTCGTGGTGATGGCGTTCCTCGATGCCGTCCTGCTGGGCGTCACGCTCGGCGTGGTCGCGGTCGTCGGTGTGGGTGCCGTGCTGGTGCTGCCGAAGATCGGGCAGGCCGCCGAGCGTGCGCAGGCGGCCGTCGGGGAGATGTCCACGGGCCTGGAGCGGGTCTTCGGCGCGTTCCGTACGGTGAAGGCGTCCGGCGCCGAGGAGCGGGAGACCGCTCGCGTCGAGGCGGCGGCACGCAGGGCGTGGCGCCACGGCGTGCGCAGCGCGAAGTGGGAGGCCGTGCTGGGCTCGGCGGACAACCTCGCCGTCGAGCTGGCGTTCCTCGCGGTGCTCGCCGTCGGCGGGGCGCGGGTGGCGTCCGGGGACATGCCCGTGTCCACGCTGATCGCGTTCCTGCTGTACCTCTTCTACCTGATGGAGCCGGTGTACAAGCTGGTCGAGGCAGCGTCCCACTACCAGGAGGGCGCGGCCGCGATCGCCCGTATCGCGCAGGTGGACGACCTGGCGACAGAGAAGCAGGACCGGCACCGGTCGGTGCGGCCCGCGGCGGCCCCGGCGGTGCGGCCGCGTCCGGCGTCGGTTCGCTTCGAGGAGGTGTCCTTCCGGTACGGGCCCCGGCTGCCGGACATCCACCAGCGGGTGGACTTCGAGGTGCCGGGTGGCGGGATGACGGCGTTCGTCGGCCCCTCGGGCGCGGGCAAGTCGACGGTCTTCGCGCTCGTCGAGCGGTTCTACGAAGCGACCGGCGGCCGTGTCCTGGTCGACGGCAAGGACGTGACCAAGTGGCCGCTGTCCGAGCTGCGGTCCGTCATCGGGTACGTCGAGCAGGACGCGCCGGTGCTGGCCGGCACGCTGCGGGAGAACCTGGTCTTCGCCGCGCCCGGCGCGACCGACGACGACATACGCGAGGTCCTCGCCCGGACCAGGCTCGACGCCCTCGTCGAGCGTCTCCCGCACGGCCTGGACACCCCGGTCGGGCACCGCGGCACGAAACTGTCCGGCGGCGAGCGCCAGCGCGTCGCGATCGCCCGCGCGCTGCTGCGCGGGCCCCGGCTGCTGCTCCTGGACGAGGCGACCTCGCAGCTCGACGCCGTCAACGAGCTGGCACTGAGGGACGTCATCGCCGAGACAGCACGCGAGACGACCGTGCTGGTGGTGGCGCACCGCCTGTCGACGGTCATGGACGCCGACCGCATCGTCGTCATGGACGCGGGCACGGTCCGCGCGGTCGGCACTCATGAGGAGCTGGTGGCCGAGGACGAGCTGTACGCGCAGCTCGCGGCGACGCAGCTCCTGACCTCGACGGGACGCCCCCACGGGTGAGACGGGCGTGACCTGTGGGGCTCGCCGGTGGCGTCGGCCGCCGGCCGCCGGCCCTCGTCCACCGGTTGCCCGCGCCGTGCGGCAGGGGCAACCGGCTGCGGCGGTTCGCTGCCCGCCCAGTCCGTCCCCCCACCCGGGAGTCCCCATGCCCGTGCTCATGGCCAAGGGCGAGCAGGCCCCGCTGAGCAGTCCGGACGGCCCACCCCGCTCAACCTGATGCCCATGGGCATCGGCCGGCAGCCCACTCCGCGCCCCGGCACGCCTTTCCCGCCGCGTGCTCCCACGGCGCTGATCATGGCGGAGGCGACCCGCGCAGCCGTCGCGTGGATCATGACGGTCATCGGTGAACCGGCGACCTGCACCACCTTCGCAGACCTCCTCCAGGCCATAGAGCGCCATGGCTCAGCACGCGCGCACGATCCCCGCACCACTCGGCGCCCCGGGCACCAGGCACACCGGCCAACGGCTCGCAGCACACGAGGATTTCGGGGAGTGCGCACGCTTGCGCCGCGACGCCCTGCTGGGCATCCAGGCGACCTTGCCGGGCATCAACCTGAGGACGGAGTGGCGGCGCGCACAAAAGCGGAAGGCTGGGAGGGCTTCAGCACCAAGGAGGCCGCTCGGGCCCTCGGCATCGCTCAGGGCACCGCGAAGAGCACCCTCCACCGAGCACTGGAGATCCTCCGTCAGGAACCGACGCCCTCGGAGGCCGCGGCCTGACACCCACAGGGCAGCCCCCGGCCGCACACGGACGGGAGTTGGCGGGTATCCCGATGGCCGGGTCACGTTCGCCTGGGTCGTTCACTTGTGGAGCTCACCGCGTCCGATGCCGGGCGCCTTTTGAACTTGGAGCTCTCAGCCACACCGGCGGCCGCCGTGTCCAGGCCGGGATGGGGCATGAAGCCGAGCCACCCCGACCGGACCTCACCGAATGTACTTGGCGGGCTTGGTGGCGGCGTTGAGCAGGTACTCCAGGGGCCCGCGGCGGAAGAAGCGGGACCAGATCGCGGCGAACACGATCGCCCCCAGGACGTACGTGATCACGGGTACCCAGGACTTCGTGGTGCCGGCGCCGGAAGCGGGCCACGCGGACTGTGCGAGGAAGTGGCCGACGTAGGCCGTCAGGGACATCGTGCCCACGGCGATGACCGGTTTCGCCAGGCGGCGCAGTCGCGGCAGGCGGTCGATCGCCACCGTCGCGCCCACGATCACGAGGATCGCGACACCCAGGCAGCCGATGGTGTCGAAGGTGGTGCCGGTGTGCGACACGGCGCCCAGCAGGTCCGAGGCCGACTGCACGGGCCCGCCGGACCCGCTGCCCATGGACCCTGCCCCGGGGCCGCTGCCCATGGACCCCGCTCCGGAGCCGCTGGACGGCCCTCCGCCTCCCCTGAAGCTCAACACCGCGCTCGTGCCCCCCAGCAGCATGGCCAGCCCGTAGGCGCCTACGGTGAGGCCGGCACCGAGCGCGGCCAGGCGCCGCTGGACGGAGGCGGCGGTCAGGTCGAGGCGGGCCAGCGCCATGCCGGCGATCACGAACGCCAGCCACGTGATCGTCGGGTAGAGGCCCGTGAGCAGCAGATCGAGTACTCCCACGGTGCTGAGCTTCTCGAGCGGGTCGTAGGCGTTGATGCTCTGCTGGACGGAGTCGCTCAGCCACATCTTCAAAACGAACGCCAGCTGCGGCATGACGAGCGCGATCCCCGCCGCGATGATCGCCAGCGTCTTGGCGCTCAGTCGCACCAGGAGCAGCGCGAGGAGGAAGTAGACGCCGTAGTAGGCGAGGATGATGATGTCCCCGTACTCCATCGCCAGCACGGTGCCCAGCGCCAGCAGGATCACGGCGCGGATCGCGATCCTGGCCTTCGCCTGCCGGCCCGCCAGGCCGGTCTTCGGCTCACGGCGGCCGGCGATCAGCATCAGCGAGAACCCGGCGAGGGTGGCGAACAGGGCCGACGAGCGCCCCTCGGCCAGGAAGTACACCCAGCTGCCGACGTTGTCCCCGGCCGACGGCATCGGCGCGATGTGCACGATGTACATGCCGAACACCGCCAGCGCGCGGGCCAGATCCAACCCCACCAGGCGTCCCATCGAGGGGCCGGGCGAGGCCCGCACGGCGGACTCGGACGAGGTTCGGGGCCGTGGAGGCGAGTTCTCCTGCGGGGCCGATGTCTCCTGCGGCGGCGGTATCTGCGTCATACGCGGAATCCTTCGGTGCCGTCAGGAGGCGGACCATCCGGCAGGCTTCGGTGACGCCCCCGCCGACCGGCCGGGACCACCCCGCCGACCGGCGGAACAGCGCCGCGTCGGCCGGCCGGCGGGCCCGGACAGCCAAC
This sequence comes from Streptomyces viridochromogenes, assembly GCF_001270495.1. Lineage (GTDB taxonomy): Bacteria > Actinomycetota > Actinomycetes > Streptomycetales > Streptomycetaceae > Streptomyces > Streptomyces viridochromogenes_A. The sequence goes on along the minus strand of NZ_LGUR01000216.1, from coordinate 21,678 downwards.
TGCCCTATTTGATGACGGCGTTGGCCACCACGACCGCAAGCCCGAGCAACGCGTCCACCGTGCCGATCTTCAAAGCGGAGCCCCACGTGCGACCGGCGGCGCGGGCCGCGACCAGGCCCCAGGCGAACAGCAGCACCACGTTCACGGCGAAGGCCACGTACTCGATGCCCGCCGAGGGCCACCACCCCCAGCCCGAGCCCAGCAGCAGGACCACTGTCGGCGATGTCGCCATCACCAACGGCCACTCGGACAGCAACAGCCGTACCGCGGCGCGCACACCGTGATGGGTCCGGTCGCCGCGCAGGGCGATCAGATGTGCGTAACCGTGCGCCAAGGCCGATGCGGCGGCCGTGATCAGGAGCCACTGGGCGCTGCTGAACCGGTCGGCGGGCGCCGTCTCACCCTGCTCCGTCAGGGCGGCCACCATGGAGCTGGCCAGCACCGCCCCGTACACGCCCCCGAACAGCACATGGGGCTGCGCCGCGCAGCGGTGCAGAGCACGGACAGGCTGACGCAGGTACAGGCGGGGCATGGCTGGGTGATCCTCTGACGGTACGGAAATCGACTGCGGCCCGCAGACTCGGGCGGGCCCACGGACCGATCCCACCGGACGACAACCACGGACACCATCCGCCGAGCCTCGCCCACCCGCCCGCCGACGGGCCGGAGCGCTCCCCCCGACCGGCTGGAACCGGCCTGCCGGGTGGCGGGAGTCCACAGCGGCCGCACCGTCGCGCGCCGTGCCGGACTTACTGTCGACAGCAGGCGATCACCGTGCGGGAACGTGGACGCCCCGCTGCGGGGGTGTACGGGTCGCCGAGAAGCTGGACAGAGCAGACGAGTGTGAGGCGGAACGCCGGTGATCCGGGTAGTGGTGGTGGACGACGAGGCGCTGGTGCGGTCCGGGTTCGAGCTGATCCTGAACGCGTCCGACGGCATCCAGGTCGTGGCGACCGCGGAAGGAGCGCAGGCCGCCGACGCGATCCGGCGCGAGCATCCGGACGTCGTGCTCCTCGACATCCGCATGCCGGACGTGGACGGCCTGACCGTCCTGAGGGAGATCCAGACGCTGCCCGAGCCGCCGACGGTGGCCATGCTGACCACCTTCGACACCGACGAGTACATCCTGACCGCGCTGCGCTCGGGAGCCGCGGGCTTCCTGCTCAAGGACACCGAGCCCGAACAACTCGCCCACCTCGTACGCACCCTGGCCGCGGGCGGGGTGGTGATGTCCCCGAAAGCCTCGCGGGCTCTGCTGCGCGGCCATCCTGGGGCGGACGCGCCCCGGGTCGCGGAGGACGTGGCGCGCGTGGACCTGCTCACCGACCGCGAACGTGACGTGCTGGTCCTGATCGCGGAAGGACTGTCCAACGCCGACATCGGCACCCGCATCCATCTGAGCGCGGGCACGGTCAAGGACCACGTCAGCTCGATCCTGACCAAGCTCCGGGTCTCCAGCCGCGTCCAGGCGGCGCTCCTCGCGGAGCGGGCCGGACTGCTCGGCGACGACGGCGCCAACCCTCGACGCCTGGATCAACCTCTACGGCGAGGCGACACCGTTCATATGGGCCTGCGCCGCCCTCGGCTGCGCCGGACTGCTCCTGCGCAGGCGCTTTCCACTGACCGTCTTCCTGTTGACCCTGCCCATGACCCTGTTCATGGACGTGGCGGTCGCGCCGATCGCCGCCCTGTACACGCTGGCCACGCGCACCCGCAACCGCCCGCTGCTGGCCGGCTGCGCCCTGCTGAACGCGGCGGTGGGCACCCTCGCCTGGCCCCTGTCCGACACGTTTTCCGGCGACACGTTTCCCGGTGACCGGACCTGGACGCTCATCCAGTTCGTCTACACGCTGGCCACGGCCTTCGCCCCGATCCTGTTCGGCCAGCTCGTGCAGGCCAGACACGACGTGGCCCGCCAGCTCGTCGAGGTCGAAGTGGCCCGCGAACACGAACGCGCCCTGTACGCCCAGACCGTCCTGGCCCGCGAACGCGCCCAACTGGCCCGCGAGATGCACGACGTCGTCTCCCACCAGGTCAGCCTCATCGCCGTACAGGCCGGAGCCCTGCAGGTCGCCGCCAAGGACCCCGACGCCCGCGACGCCGCCCGCACCATCCGCACCCTGAGCGTGAACACCCTCGACGAACTCCGCCACATGGTCACCCTGCTGCGCGCCTCCAGCGGCAAGGAAACCGAACTCACCCCCCAGCCCACCCTCGCCGACCTCCAGCAGCTGATCGCCAACAGCGGCATCGAGACCACCCTGAACGGGGACCTCCCGCCCAGCATCAGCACAACCGCCCAACGCACCGTCTACCGCACGGTCCAAGAAGCCCTCACGAACGTCCGCAAGCACGCCCCGGGCGCCCGCGTGGAGGTGCGCCTGTGGCACGACGCGCAGCACTTCGGCGTCACCGTCACCAACACCGCCGCCACCCGCCCGTCCGTCGCCCTGCCCAGCGCCCGGCACGGTCTGATCAGCCTGAGAGAACGCGCCGAACTGCTCAACGGCACCCTCACCGCCGAGCCTTCCCCACAGGGCGGATACAAGATCGAACTACGGGCCCCCACCCGGCCCGCCTGAGCACAACCCGCCAGACGCGGATCGGCGCTACTTCGCGGAACGCGACCTGGCCCCGTATCTCTCGGCCAAGGTGCTGACGCTGGTTTCCTTCCACAGGGCCTCTACCCGATCTCGTGGAGGCAGCGGACAGGCCCCACCGGCCACCTCGCCGACCGGATCGGCCGCAAACCCCTCCTCGCCACCGGCATGCTCGGTCAGTCGGCCGGTTTTCATCCTGCGAGGCGAGGCTCGTTGATCCGCGTCGCGCGCGCCGCACGGTCCAGCTTCTCGTCCGCCAGTACTACGGCCGCAGCCCTTAGGGGGCCTGTCACTATGCCCGCCCGGCACACCGGCAACACCTCGCCGCCGACACCGGCGCCAAGATCAGAGCCTCATGGCCCGCGCCGGCCAGTCCTCGGAGCGGGGGCACGAATCTGGCACGCGACCGCTGATCACCACGGACAGCAAAAAGGCCCGGGTCTCTGACCTGGGCCCTAATCGTGGAGCGGGTGACGAGAATCGAACTCGCGCTCTCAGCTGGGGAAGCGACGGAGCCTGGGCCGGCTCTACGGCCGTGACCTGCGTGGATTTCCACTCCTTGGACTGCTCGTGAGGGTCGGATCGCACCGCTGTCGACCGTGGATGTCCGCTCTTACGGGCACGTTGTGGGCACGGGCGCCACCAGCGGCCGGGTCACGCGCGCGCGATGCCTGCGCCGAGCGGAACGCGTCGTCTCCCTGCCTGATCCGGAGTGTCCGTCGCGACTGCACATGCCGGATCCGAGGCTCACACGTGGACCCCCGCGCATGTTGGTGAGCCGGCCTGTCCCGGGCGTCCTCCTGCTCAGGTTTGATCGTCGGGGTTGGCCAACTGGCAACTGGCGAGAGCCATGTGCCCCCGCAGCACCTCCAGCGCGCCGGCTTCGTCGTCGCGTTCGATGGCGTCGACGATCGGCTCGTGCCGGGCGGCGGACATGGGAAGGCGGCTTTGCTCCTTGCCGGCACTTATCACGGTCACCCGGATGGGACCTTCCAGGTGACGCCACGTCCTGACCAGCATGGAGTTGCCGGACAGCTCGCACAGCAGGAGGTGGAAGCCGAGATCGGCTTCGACCTTCGCCGCCAGGTCCGCGTCCGACTCGAAGGCGTCGTGGAGCTTTTCCAAGGCCTGACGCAGGGCTCTGGCCGCTTCCTGCCTGCGCGGTGACGCGATGATCTGCGCCACCGCGAGCCCCTCCAACGCCTCCCGGACCTGGAAGAGTTCCCGCACCTCGGTCGGCGTCAGCTGGGACACGCGCAGCATGCCGCGGGCTCCCGCGGTGACGAGTCCCTCCTGCTGGAGGTGGCGCAGGGCCTCCCGTACCGTGCCGCGGCTCACCGACAGGTGCTCGGCGATCTCGACTTCTCCGAGGTGGTCGCCGGGGCGGTACTGGCCGGTGGTGATGGCCGTCCGCAGGGCCACGAGCGCGCGCTCCCGGAGCGTCTTCGAGCGGGTGAGACTGGACAGCGCCTGACCGGCCACGGTCGAACCCTTCTTTGACTCCACGAGCGGTCATTTTAGCCCGACCATCGGTCATCTGTTGACAGTCGGCAGATTCTGCACCGATCCCCGCGGTGGGGGTTGACACGTCTTACCGGCGGGCTCAGCATCGACTCTCGACTGTTAACAGTCGACAGCCAGGGCAGCCCGGGACGGCTGGCCCGCCCACGATCAAGGAGGATCGGCATGGCTGAGTCCAAGGCGTCGCAGCAGGCGGCGCACGGGTCGCCCGAACGCCTGAGAGTCGCCGTCGGGTGCGGCGTGGGCGCGACCATCGAGACGTATGACTTCATCGGCTTCGGAACTGCCGCCGCCCTCTATTTCGGGGACGTGTTCTTCCCGGACTCCGACCCGCTGTCAGCCACCCTGCTGTCCTTCGCGACCCTGGGGATCGGCTTCGCCGCACGGCCGCTGGGCGGCATCGTCGCCGGTCATCTCGGAGACCGCGTCGGACGCAAACCCGTACTGGTCGGATCCCTGCTGCTGATGGGCATCGCAACCGTGCTGATCGGCTGCCTGCCCACCTACCAGATGGTCGGGATCTGGGCGCCCATCCTGCTGGTGGTCGTCCGCGTCATCCAGGGGCTCGCCTTCGGCGCCGAGTGGGGCGGCGCCATCCTGATGACCTTCGAGCATGCCCCGTGGCGACGGCGTGGCCTGTACACGGGCATCACGCAGGCCGGCTTCCCGGTGGGGCTGCTCCTCGCCAACCTCGCCTTCCTGCTCAGCCGGCACACCCTGGACGACAACTGGGCCTGGCGCGTGCCGTTCCTGCTCAGCGCGGTCCTGATCGCCGTCGGCATCTTCATCCGGTTGAAGATCGACGAGTCGCCCCAGTTCGAGGCGCTCAAGGAGTCCGGGGAGGTGGTCAAGAACCCGCTGCTGGTGGTGATCCGGGAGGACTGGCGCAACGTGCTGCGAGCCTTCTGCCTGCGGATCACGGAGACCGCGGGGTACGCCGTCTCGGTCACCTTCGTCCTGTCCTACCTGGACGACGGCGACGCCCCCGACGTCTCGGGTACCACCAGCCTCACCGCCCTGGTGACCGCCGCCGCCATCGGCATCGCCGCCACGACGCTCTGGGGCCGTCTGTCGGACCAGGTCGGTCGCCGCCCGGTCTACCTGCTGGGCTGTGCGGTGAGCGCCGCATGGGGCATCCCGCTCTTCCTGCTCGTCAACACCGAAGCCGCGGCCCTCATCCTGATCGCCTTCGTGATCAGTTACGCCGTCTGCCAGAACTCGCTGGCCGGTGTCCAGGGGGCCTGGTTCTGCGAGTTGTTCGCGACCAAGACCCGAACCGCCGGAACCTCCCTGGCCTACCAACTCTCCGCGGTGGTCTCCGGGTTCACTCCCCTGATCGCCACCGCGCTCTATTCCGCCACCGGGTGGACCGGGCCCGCGGTTCTTTTCAGTTTCTACGGGCTGCTCGGCCTCGTGGCGGCGTTGCTGACGCGTGAGACGTGGGGTGTGAAGGAGCGCCGCGAAGCCGGCCTGGCCGCGACCACCTCCGCCGAACCCGCCCTGCCCGCCGCCCACTGATCAAGAGATGAGGATCAACGTGATGTCCACTCAGGCGCCCGAAGCACGGATGTCGTTCACCCGCCGCGCCGCCGCCCTGAAGGACTCCGCCTACCGCATCCGTATGCACGCACTGGACATGGGGGAGACCCAGGGCCAGGGCTACATCGGACAGGCGCTGGGCGTGGCCGACATCCTGGCCGTCGTCTACAAGGACGTCCTCAACCACCGTCCCGGCGAACCCGACTGGCCGCAGCGCGACCGGTTCCTGCTGTCGATCGGCCACTACGCCATCGCCCTGTACGCGGCGCTCGCCGAGGCCGGTGTGCTGGACGTCGACGAACTCGCCACCTACGGAAGCGACGACTCGCGCCTGCCCATGTCGGGCATGGCTTCCTACACACCCGGCATGGAGATCTCCGGAGGCTCCCTGGGACACGGCCTGGGCGTGGCCACCGGCATGGCACTCGGCCTGCGCCACCAGGGCAGCGACGCGCACGTGTACAACCTGCTCTCCGACGGTGAACTGGACGAGGGCTCCACCTGGGAGGCGGCGCTCGCCTGCGCTCACCACGGCCTGGACAACGTCACCGCCGTCGTCGACGTCAACGCCCTCCAGGCGGACGGCCCGACCCGGGGCGTGCTGCGCACCGAGCCGGTGACGGCCAAGTGGGAGGCGTTCGGCTGGCACGCGATCCGCGTGGACGGCAACGACATCGACGCGCTTCTCGCGGCCTTCGACAGCCTGCGCGGGCACCGCGGATCACCGGCCGTGCTCATCTGCGACACCCGGATCGGGTGCGGCGTACCGATGCTGGAGACGCGGGAGAAGGCGCACTTCATGCGCGTCGAGGAACACGAATGGCAACTGGCCCGCGATGAATTGACGCAGCGTCACCTAGAGGGATCCGGCTCGGACCGTGCAATCAGCCAGGGAGAGGGACCCGTTCGATGAACACCTCAGCGTCGACTCAGGCCGCGGCCACGCCGACCGGGGCCCCGCAGCGCAAGCTCACCACCTCCGCCATGATCGCCTCGATCGCCGAAGAGGGCCAGCGCACCACCAAGGCCCCCTTCGGACACGCGCTGGCCCGGCTCGCCGACGAACGCCCCGACGTGGTCGGACTCTCCGCGGACCTGGCCAAGTACACCGACATGCACGTCTTCCGCGAGGCCCACCCCGACCGCTTCTTCCAGATGGGCATGGCGGAACAGGTGATGCTGGGCGCGGCAGCGGGCCTGGCCGAGGTGGGCCTGACCCCGTTCGCCTCCACCTACTCCGTCTTCGCCACCCGCCGCGCCTACGACTTCCTCTGCCTCGACATCGCCGAGCCGCAGCTGAACGTCAACGTCGTCGGCGCCCTTCCCGGCCTGACCACCGGCTACGGCCCCAGCCACCAGGCGACCGAGGACCTGGCCATCCTGCGCGGCATGCCCGGTCTGACGATCGTGGACCCCGCGGACTCCGTCGACATCGAACAGGCCGTCCCGGCACTGGCCGCCCACCCCGGCCCGACCTACATGCGGCTGCTGCGCGGAGCCGTACCCACCGTCCTGGACGAGTACGACTACCGGTTCGAGGTCGGAAAGGCGGCGCTGCTGCGCGGTGGACATGACGTGCTGTTCGTCTCCACCGGCCTGATGACGGTACGAGCCCTGACCGCGGCCAGGGAACTCGAAGGCGACCACGTGGACGTCGCCGTGCTCCACGTGCCGACGATCAAGCCGTTCGACCGCGAGACGGTGCTACGGGAGACCGCCGGGGGACGCCTCGTGGTGACCCTGGAGAACCACAGCGTCGTCGGAGGTCTCGCCGAGTCCGTGGCTTCCTGCCTGGCCTTCGCGCGGCAGACGGCACGCATCATCCCGATCGGACTGCCCGACGCCTTCCTCGCCGCGGGCGCACTGCCCACCCTCCACGACCGTTACGGCCTCTCCGTCGCGGCGATCAAGGAGCGCGTCCGCCGAGAACTCTGAGCCCCGTGCCCGACACCCAGGCCCACCCCACCCCCCACTCCTCAGGAGAACTCCATGGTCCCCGACCACACCCCTCGCACCGCCGTCGTCACCGGCGCAGGCTCCCTGCGAGGCATCGGACGCGCCACCGCGCACGCCCTGGCCGCCGACGGCTATCACATAGCCGTCCTCGACCTGGACAAGGAGGCGGCCGAGGACACCGCCAGGGAGGTCACCGCCCGGCACGGGGTACAAGCCCTCGCGCTCGCGGCGGACGTCACCGACGCCGACGCGGTCGACGCCGCGATCGGGGAGACCGAAGCGGCACTCCCGCCGATCGGCGCTCTCGTCAACAACGCGGGGATCACCTCCCCGACCCGCTTCCTCGACGTCACGCCCACGGAATGGGACCGGATCTTCGAGGTCAACGTCCGCGGGAGCTTCCTGGTCACCCACCGCGTGGCTCCCGGGATGGCCGAGCGCGGCTTCGGCCGCATCGTCTTCCTGTCGTCCGTCTCGGCCGAGCGCGGGGGCGGAGTTTTCGGGGGAGTGGCCTACTCGGCGGCCAAGGCCGCCCTCCTGGGCTTCGCCCGGGCCCTCGCCCGCGAAGTCGGCCCGTCCGGGGTCACGGTCAACTCCGTCGCCCCTGGCCTGATCGACACCGACATCACGCAGGGGAAACTCGACGAGGAGCGCAGGGCAGCCATGATCGCGGAGGTTCCGGTACGCCGCATCGGCGGGGTCGAGGACGTGGCCGACGTCATCGCCTTCCTGGCCCGTCCCGAGTCGGGCTACCTCACCGGTGCGACCTACGACGTCAACGGCGGATCCCACATCCACTGAGGAAATCTCGGCGCCCTGCCGGCGGAACCCTTCACTGCACGAACCGGTTCCGGAGGGCGATGGCCGCCCGGCGCTGGGTGATTGCAGCGCTGCTGACCTGCGCGGATTCAGGGGGGGGCAAGCGCCGGGGGGGGGGCAGGCGAGGCCGAGATCATCCGCCAGGGGATCCATCTCGCGCCCATGGCGAACCGCGTCTGTGACGAGCCGTTGTTCTCGCGGACCTTCGAGGGGGCGGGTCGTACGCCGTCCAAGGCCGAGGTCCGTGACGCGGTCGCCGACGCGGTCCGCCGCGACACGGACTCCGGAACTTCCGAGTGATCATCGTCATCGCGGACACGTCCGGTCTCCTGGCAGCTCTCGACTCGACGCACCCGGAGCACGGAGCGGCGAACGAGACGATCATGGCGGCCGGCCTGCTGGTCATGTCCCCCTCCTGCTGGCGGAACTCGATCATGTGGCCACGCGTCAGCTCGCGCGAGAGGCGGCCGCCAGCGCGTTCGACGACCTTCACCGCTGAATGGACCGGGGCCGGGTCGTCCTGCCGGAGATCACAGAAGACCACCTGGGCGCGGCCCAGTCCATCCGCGTCCGCTACCGCGCCCTGGACCTTGCGGACGCGGTGAACGTGGCGCTGGCCGCGGACTATGACACCGACGCCATCCTCGCCCTCGACCGCCGGGACTTCCGGGCCGTATGTCCCTTGGGCCGGCACAAGGCGTTCCGGGTCCTGCCCGACGACCTGCCGCTGTGACGAGGGCTGCCGGTTCGAAGTCCCCACTGCCGAAAGGGACTTCGGCAGCCGTCGCCTCCCCTGGGTACGCGACACCCCTTCGGACTTGCCGAGGGAACGACAGGCTGAGGTCTCCTGATGCGGGGAGATCGCGACGCGAACGATGAATCCGCAGGTCAACGTTATGTTCTGACGCCGGAAGCGTTGTATGTGCGGCTGCCGTTCGACGTTCGTGCTCTCCGCGTGCCCAATCTTCCTGCGCTTGACGGGCTGCACACTCCCCAAGCAGCCTCGCCAATGCAGAAGCCCCAGGCCGCTGACCTGGGGCTTCAAGAAGAGCGGGTGACGAGAATCGAACTCGCGCTCTCAGCTTGGGAAGCGACGGAGCTTGGGTGGGCTCTATGGCTCTGACCTGCGCAGATGCCTTCCCTCTGGGATGAAAGTGGTGTCGGATCCCACCGCTGTTGACCGTGGTTGTCCGCTCTCTTGGGCACGCTATGGGCAAGGCACCGTGCACAGGGACTCGGCCTTGGGCCTGAACAGGCGAGCGTGACGGCGTTGTGCCGGACCCCCCGAAGTGCCGGACCCCCCGAACGGCCCGCCAAGGCGCGACAGGTGCCGGCGGCGGGATTTCCATGGAAGACATGTCCCGACTCGACAGTGCAGGCCCCCGCTCCCTTCGCTCCGCCGCGGCACTGGGCCTGGCAGCGGCACTGGCCGTCGGCTGTACCGGGCCCGATGCCGACACCACCGTCGCCGGGCGTGCTGCCGTCACGACGTCGCCGCTGCCCACCGTCCCACCCGCCCAGCCACCGCCACAGCTCACCCGGGCCGAGGTTGAGACCGCGGTGGGCAAGCTGGACGACGTCGTACGGGATGCCATGCGCCGCACCGGCGTGCCCGGTGTCGCCGTGGGCGTGGTCCACGACGACGAGGTGCTGTATGTGAAGGGGTTCGGCGTGCGGAAGGCGGGCACGAAGGGCGAGGTCGGAGCGGACACCGTCTTCCAGCTCGCCTCGGTCTCCAAGCCCCTTGCGTCCACCGTGGTCGCCGCGGCCGTGGGCGAGAAGACCGTCGGCTGGGACGACCCGGTCGTCGACCACAGCTCCGGCTTCGCCCTGAAGGATCCGTGGGTCACCCGCCGTGTCACGCTGGCCGACCTGTTCTCGCATCGCAGCGGACTGCCCGACCACGCCGGAGACCTCCTGGAGGACCTCGGCTACGACCGCTCGTACATCCTGGACCACCTCCGCTACGAACCGGCGGCCCCCTTCCGTGCCCACTACGCGTACACCAACTTCGGTCTGACCGAAGCCGGCGTCGCTGCCGCGCGAGCAGCGGGGACCAGCTGGGAGCAGCTGTCCGCCGAGAAGCTGTACCAGCCACTCGGCATGGACTCCACCAGCTCTTCCTACGCCGACTACGAGAAGGCGGACAACAAGGCCGCCTTGCATGTGAAGACCGGGGACACCTGGCGTGCCGAGCATGTGCGTGACGCGGACGCCCAGAGCCCGGCGGGCGGGGCCAGCTCCACGGCCCAGGACATGACGAAGTGGCTGCGCCTGCAACTGGGCAACGGCACCTTCGAGGGGCGGCAAGTCGTCGACGCCGACGCGCTGGAGCAGACCCACCTGCCGCGCATGGTCTCCGAGCCGCCGCACGCGCCCGCGGGCAGGTCCGGGTTCTACGGGCTCGGCTGGAACGTGAGCTACGACGACCAGGGCAGGCTGAAGCTCGGCCACTCCGGCGGCTTCGCGCTGGGGGCGGCCACCAACGTCGCGTTGTTGCCCTCGGAGAAGCTCGGCATCGTCGTCCTGACCAACGGCGAGCCCATCGGCGTGCCCGAGGCGATCGCCTCCACGTTCCTCGACACCGCGCAGACGGGCGGGCCGACCGTCGACTGGCTGACGTTCCTCGGGCCGATCTTCAAGCAGTCCCTGCACGGGGAACAGTCGCCGGTCGACTACAGCAAGCCTCCGGCCTCGCCCGCACCCGCCAAGGCGAACAGCGCCTACACCGGAACGTACGCCAATGATTACTACGGCCCGATGACCGTCAGCGCCCAGGGGGACGAACTCACCATGCAACTTGGGCCCAAGAAGCAACGGTTCACCTTGCGCCACTACGACGGTGACACCTTCAGCTACCGCACCACCGGCGAAATGGCCGTCGGCCTGTCCGGCGTGACCTTCACCGTCGGGCCCGGCGGACGCGCCGACAAGGTCCGGGTCGAGAACCTCGACACGACCGGTCTCGGCACCTTCACGAGGAACGACTAGGGCCTGCGGGCAGGGCAGGTCGGATACGGCGCAGGAGGTCGCGTTGCCGAGCGTCGCCTGCGTCCGCTCCAGCATGATCTGGACAACAAACAAACCCCAGGTCGCCGACCTGGGGTTTCAAAATGGAGCGGGTGACGAGAATCGAACTCGCGCTCTCAGCTTGGGAAGCGACGGTGCTTCGGTGGCCACATGGCTTGTGACCTGCATGGATTCGTTGTGCGGACGCCGTTGCGCGGGCCTGATCGCACCGCTGGTGACCGTGGTTGTCCGCTCTTACGGGCACGCCGTGGGCACGACTTCGAAGAAGCGCGGGCAGAGCGCCTGTACGGGCGAGCTTCTGCGCTTGGCTCGGCTGTGTCGGATGATCAGCTCGGGGACGCTTCGCGAATGTGCAGCCTTCCGACGCAGTGCGGCCCTCTCCGGGGATCGACTGCCCCGCTTCCTCGGAACGGAGGGGCGCTCGGTCCTGGCTCACTTGCCGACTTCGGGGCCGTACCACTGGAGTGCCTGGCCGGTGGCGGCGGCGGTGCACTCGACGTCCCGGTCGCGGTGCAGCGCCCCCGCTGTCCACCGCCGTGCGCCGGTCAATCGGACGCGGACGCGGGCCTCGCCCCGGGGCCCGGGGCCGCGGAGACCTCGGCGGGCGCGGTGATTTCGTGGCCGGAGGCGCAGGTCACCACCGTCCGGACCGCGCTGCCGCAGTCCTGGTGGAGCAAGGAGAGCGTGGAGGCGCCGGGCGGGACGATCCAGCGCTCGGCCCAGTCGTTCAGGGCGATCAGGATGGGCAGCAGGCCGCGGCCTTTGTCGGTGAGTCGGTACTCGTCGCGCCCGCGCGCACCGGGAGCTCGATAGCGGGTCTTCTCCAGGATGCCGTCGGCGACGAGGTCCCTCAGGCGGGCGGACAGCACGCTCGGGCTGATGCCGCAATGGCGCTCGAAGTCGTCGAAGCGGCGTGTGCCGTAGAAGGCCTCCCTGATGATCACGCCCGTGGTCCGCGGGCTCAGGGACCGCAGGGCGAGATTGATCGAGTCGGGCTCGATGTCCCACGCGTCCCGCTGCCACCGCTCCAGGTGGCCCCCAGGCGCTGCTTCGGCTGCGTCGCTCACGTGTTCCTCTCCCTGTGTGTTGCCCGAGTCTATCCGCCTCCGTAATCTGACTACTGTTTTCCGAAGTCAGATGAAAGGGGCACCGCGTGAGCATCGGTGAGAGTTACCACCGCAGTACGGCCGGCCAGGCATGGGACGCGATCGTCATCGGATCGGGGATCGGCGGGCTGACCACAGCCGCCTTCCTGGCCCGGGCCGGACAACGGGTCCTCGTGCTGGAGAAGCACTCGACGGCGGGCGGCGCCACCCAGACGTTCCGGCGCGCCGGATACGAATGGGACGCCGGGCTCCACTACATGGGCGACGTCCACCGGCCCACCAGCGGCCTGCGCCGGATCTTCGACCACATCAGCGGCGGCAAGCTGGAGTGGGCTCCCATGCCGGACGTGTACAACCGCATCTTCATCGGGGACCGGGAGTACGAGTACCGGTCCGGTGTGCAGCGGTTCAAGGACCGGATGAAGGAGTACTTCCCCCACGAGTCCGGGGCCATCGACCAGTACGTCGACATGGTCCACGCCGCGAACCGCGCGGCCCGCCCCTACCTCGCCCACCGCAGCCTCCCGCACGCAGTGGGAGACACCCTGTACGACGACCTGGCCGCCCCCTTCCGCTCGTACGCGGACCGGACGGTCACCGAGGTGCTCACCGACCTCACCGACGACGCGGAGCTGCGCGCGGTGCTCAGCGGCCACTACGGCGACTACTCCCTCGCCCCCGGCCGCGCCTCGTTCGGCATGCACGCCATGCTGATCCGTCACTACATCGACGGCGCGAACTTCCCCGTCGGAGGCTCCGCACGACTGGCGGAGACGGCGACCGATGTCATCACCGGAGCCGGGGGCGCCGTCCTGATCTCCGCGGAGGTCGAGAGGGTCATGCTGGACGACAAGGGCTCGGCCCGCGGCGTCCTCATGGCCGACGGAAGGAGTTTCCAGGCGCCGTTGGTCATCAGCGACGCCGGTGCGCTCAACACCCTGACCCGGCTGCTGCCGGACCGGACTCCCGCCGCCCGGCTCGTCGACTCCCTGCGTGCCGTCGGCCCGTCACAGACGTACGTCATGCTCAACATCGGGATCCGGGAATCCGGCGACCGGCTCGACCTGGATCCGGCCAACATCTGGGCCCACGCCGGACCCGACATCGACGGCGACATATCCGCGTTCGAGGCCGACCCCGAGCACCGCGCCATGCCGACGTACTTCCTCACCTTCCCGTCCGTGAAGGACCCGTCGTGGGAGAGCCGGTACCCGGGACGCACCACCATCGACATCGCGGGGCTGACCACCTGGTCGTTGTTCGAGCCGTACGCGGGGAGCGCGTGGATGCGCCGGGGCGCCGACTACGAGCGCCTCAAGGACAGGCTGACCGAGGAACTACTGGGCCAGGTCTTCCGCTTCTGCCCCCAACTGGAGGGCCGCATCGACCACACCGAGCTGGCGACGCCGCTCAGCTTCAACCACTTCCTCGGCAGGGAGAGGGGCGACTTCATGTCTCTCGCCCACACCCCGCAGCGGTTCGCACTGCGCGGCCTCGGCGCCCACACCCACGTCTCCGGTCTCCTCCTCACCGGGCAGGATGTGGCGTCAGCCGGCGTCAGCGGCGCCATCATGGGCGGCGTCGTCACGGCCTCCGCGGCCCTGGAGCGCGACGTGCTCCAAGACCTCGCGACCGGGTGAGCTTCGGACGCTCCGGCCGGCGCACACGCCGAACGGAACACCCGCTTCCCTGAAGGGTGTCGACGGCAGAGCGAGGTGGTCGCCGGACTCGACGACCTGGTGCTCGCCGAGTGCGCGAAGCACCAGCAGTGCTCCGGCAGTGGGCCGCGTACGCTGCCCCACATCAGCGAGGCAGGTCGGAAACTGGAGGACAGAGATGTCTTCACATGTGGCGCCCGGTGACCAAGCGACGTCCGGACTCGACCGGCGTACCGAGCTGAGGGAGTTCCTGCGTTCTCGCCGGGCCCGGATCAGACCGGAGGACGTTGGCCTGCTCTCGCACGGGCGGCGGCGGGTTCCCGGGTTGCGACGCGAGGAGCTGGCACAGCTGGCGGGGGTGTCGTACGCGTACTACGCGCGCCTGGAGCAGGGGAACGGCGAGACCATGTCGGCCGAGGTGCTGGACGCCGTCGCGCGTGCCCTGCGCCTGAACGAGGAGGAGCGCGAGCATCTGATCCGGCTGGCCCAGTCCGACCGGCAGAGTGCGACCAAGGCCGTGCCGCCGCCGCAGCGACTGCGGCCCAGCGTCCAGCACCTGCTCGACACGCTCGGCGTGCCCGCCTACGTCGTCAGCCGGCGCCTGGACATCCTGGGGTGGAACCGGCTCGCCTCCGTCGTCTTCGGGGACTGGGGCCGACTGCCGATCGAGGAGCGCAACCTGGCCCGGCTGATATTCCTCTCGCCCGAGGCACGCGACCGGTTTGCCGACCCCGACCGCACGGCGCTGAGAATCGCCGGCGTTCTGCGCATGAACGCCGGAAGAAGCCCCGGGGATCTCTATCTGTCTGCCCTGATCGAGGAGTTGTCGCAGAAGAGTGAGGAGTTCCGGCGGTTCTGGGCACGGCACGAGGTGAGCTGCGGGAGCGTCGGCGAGTCCGTGCGGATGCGGCACCCGCTGGTGGGAGAGTTCGACCTCGTCCACGAACCCATAGCGCTGCCCGGGGGCGCCCCCATGCGCATGGTCACTTACCACGCCGAGCCGGGCTCCCGCTCGGAGGAAGCCCTGCGGATGCTGGCCAGTTGGGAGACGGAGCCGCTGCGCTGAGACGTGGGTCCCGCCCGGGCCTGTGACGGCATCACGCGCCGACCCGCCCACCCGTCGCCCGACCACCACCCCCCCCAACGACGGCGCTACGCGCCGACCCATTCCTCTGTCCCATCCGAGAACTTCTGGTGTTTCCAGATGGGCGCCTCGCGCTTGAGGTCGTCGATCAGTTGCCTGCATGCCGCGAAGGCATCTCCCCGGTGTGGACACGCGACGGCGACCACAACCGCCATGTCTCCCACGGTGAGTTCACCGACCCGGTGCACCGCGGCGAGGGCGCGCACCGGGTGATTCGCCCTGAGGTCGGTGGCCACCCGGCCGTGGGTGTCGATGAGCACGTGGGGCCTCTCCTCAGCGCGTATCGGATTCTTGTGGCTCGTCAGCGAGCGCGCGGCGACTCGGAGCGCGCTGTCATGCGGCCACGAGCGCGGCGGGTGACGACGTCCGGGCCACCGGGGTGGAACCGTGGATGGCGCCGGGAACGCGGGACAGGGGCAGACCGGTGCCGTTGTTGAGGTGGGCGATGATCTCGGCGGTGATGGAGATCGCGGTCTCTTCGGGGGTGTGGCCGCCGAGGTCGAGTCCGATGGGTGAGTGCAGGCGTGCGAGGTGCTCATCGGGCACGCCGGCCTCGCGCAGGCGGTCCAGGCGGTGTTCGTGGGTGCGGCGGGAGCCCATCGCGCCGATGTAGCCGACGGGGAGACCGAGGGCCAGGCGCAGCAGGGGGATGTCGAACTTGGCGTCGTGGGTGAGGACGCAGACCGCGGTACGGGCGTCGACTTCCGTGGCCTCCAGGTAGCGGTGGGGCCAGTCGGCGACGACCCCGTCGGCGTGCGGGAAGCGCTCCGGGGTGGCGAACACGGGGCGGGCGTCGCAGACGGTGACGTGGTAGCCGAGGAAGCGGCCGGCCCGGCTGAGGGCGGCGGCGAAGTCGACGGCGCCGAAGATCAGCATGCGGGGCCGCGGCGCGTGGGTGTGGACCAGGAGCGTCAGCTTCCCGCAACCTGTGGACCAGACCCGCAACAGGCTCCGACGCGGCCCGCGTGGCGGCCGGCCACCGAGCTTCGACGCCGATGCCTACAAGCAGCGAAACACCGTCGAGCGGTGCATCAACCGCCTGAAGCAGTGGCGCGGCCTGGCGATGCGCACCGACAAACTCGCCATCGCCTACCAGGCCGCACTCCACCTCGCCGCCATCCTCATCTGGGCCCGCAGATGACCAAAGAGACAGAACCTAGGGGGAGTCGGTCTTGGGCCCGGTCAGGACGGTGGCGGTCAGGGTCAGGTGTCGGGTCAGTACGTCAACGGCGGTGTCGGCGTCGCGGGCCAGGGTCGCCTCCTCCAGCTGACGGTGTTCGTCGGCGACGTCACGACCGGGTGTGCGATGGGCCGACCAACGGCGGCCCAGCTCGCTGGCGGTCCACATCCGGTCGAAGGTGTCCAGCAGCACGGGGTTGCCGCATCCTTCCAGCAGGGTGCGGTGGAAGGCGCGGTGGGCCTGGGACCATGCGCTGCTGAGGTATTCGCCCTCTTCCGGCGCGTACAGCGGGGTGCGTGCGAGGCGGTGGTGGGCCGCGCGCACGCGCGCCTCCCAGTCGAGGTCCCCGCGCTCGATCGCCAGCCTCAGTACGACGGGTTCGATCGTGCGGCGGGCCTCGGCGATCTCCTGCCAACGGTGGTCGGAGAAGGCGGGGACGGCGAAGCCCCGGTTGGGTAGCCGCTCGGCGAGGCCCTCGCCCACCACGCGCACCAGCGCCTCGCGCACCACCGCCAGGCTCACCCCGTACCGGCCGGCCAGTTCCTGGGGCTTCAGCGCCTCGCCGGGCTCGAACCCGCCCCGCAGGATCGCTTCCCGCAGGCGGTCGTAGACCTGCTCGGAAAGCATGCGCTTCCCCGAGGCGGTGGGGTGGTCGGACGTCTGCACCATGCGCTCAGTATAGACAGGAGAGCCAATAATCGATTATCTCTGTTATCGTCGATGAGGCGAGAGTGGTTGCGCCCGTTGCGGCGGACGCCCGCGTCGCCCCTGTTCCCCCAGATCACCCCCACAGGTCACCCTGGAGAACCCAGTGAGAAAGTCCCTTCGCACGTTCGCCACACTGACCGCTGCCGCCCTCGTGGCGGTGCTCGGCACGACGGCAGCCGCCGGAGCCGGCACCGGCCCCGCTCCCGCCTCGCTCCATGACGGCTACGGCAGCACACCCGGCTCGCACCACGACAACTACGGCCACACCGAGATCCGCGGCGGAATTCCGGTGACCGCCACCCGGTTCGGGCTCTCCAGCCCGGACGTGCGCAACGGCGGCCGCATCCCCGATGTCTCCTGGGGGAACGGCTTCGGCTGCACCGGCGGCAACCAGCCGATACGTCTGCGGTGGAAGGGTGCGCCGAAGACCGCCCGCAGCTTCGCGGTGTCCATGCAGGACCTGGACGCGACCACCGGCAGCGGCTTCTGGCACTGGATGGCCTGGGACATCCCGGCGAACACCACCACCCTGGACCGCACCCTCCCGGCCGGTGCGACATCCGGCACCAACGACGGCGGCCGGGCCGGCTACGCGGGCCCGTGCCCGCCGGCCGGGGACATCGCCCACCGTTACCGGATCACCGTCTACGCCCTGGACACCCCGAGCCTGGGCCTGCCGGCTACCGGCACACCGGCCGTGGCCGCCTTCACGCTGAGCAGCCACACCATCGGCTACGGGCGCATCACGGCCACCGCCCGGCGCTGACGCGGCCCACCCGTGTCGCCGGGCTGCCGCGCCGAGCGATCGGCGGCGGCCCGGGAGACACCCGACCCACCACCCAGGAAAGGAACGAAGCCATGAGCGCCAACGACCCCTTCGCCAAGCTCCCCGACGTCCCGGGCTTCACCGTCACCAGCACCACCGTGGACGACGGCGGCACCTGGCCCGCCGCACAGATGTCCGGCATCGTCGGTGTCCCCGGCGGCAAGGACATCTCCCCGCAGCTGTCCTGGAGCGGCGCCCCCGAGGGCACCAAGAGCTACGCCGTCACCGTCTACGACCCGGACGCCCCGACCGGCTCGGGATTCTGGCACTGGGCCGTGGCCGACATCCCCGCCACCGTCACCCACCTGCCCGAGGGCGCCGGCGACGACACCGGCTCGGCCCTGCCCGAGGGCGCCTACCAACTGCCGGGCGACGCCCGCCTCGCCCGCTTCGTCGGCGCCGCCCCTCCGCCCGGACACGGCCCGCACCGCTACTTCGTCGTGGTACACGCCCTCGACGTGGACCACATCGGCGTCCCGGCCGACGGCACCCCCGCCTACCTCGGTTTCACCATGGCCGGCCACACCCTCGCCCGCGCGGTCCTGACCGTCACCGCCGAGACACCCGCCTGATGCACCCCGAGGACAGCCTCCCGTCCGCGGTCACGGCGGAGCCGGGCGGGCACCCGGGCCCCTGGCCGGAGCTGCTCCGCCCGGCGCCGGGTGTCCCGTTCGCAGGAGTGCGCAGTTACCTGGACGTGCCGTACGCGGTGGTACCCGGTTTCCGGCCCCTCGTACTCGACCTGCACCTGCCCGACGACGGCAGGAGCGTCGCGCGCCCGGTGGTGGTGTACGCCCACGGTGGCGGGTTCTTCACCGGGAGCAAGGCGATGGGCCCGTGGCGGTTCCTGCTGGACGCGGGCTACGCCGTCGCCTCCGTCTCCTACCGCCTCTCCGGGGAGTGCCGCTTCCCCGGTCCCGTGCACGACGTGGCCGCCGCCGTCCGCTGGGTCCGTGCGAACGCCGGCACATACGCGCTGGACGCGGACCGTGTCGTCGGATTCGGTTCCAGCGCGGGCGGCTATCTCATCGGAGCCGTCGCGCTGGGAGCCGACGACGCGTGGCTCGTGGGGCGACTCGGGCCCCACGCGGACACCCCCTGCAGGCTGGCGGCGGTGATCGACCACTGCGCGCCCAACGACTATCTGCGCCTGGACGACGACGCGCCCGACGACGTCGTCGAGGTGGCGAACGCCCCGGGCTCGTCAGCCGCGCGCTTTCTCGGCTTCGTACCCTCCGACCACCCGGCTGAGACCGACCGCGCCCGATTGTCCCGGTACGCCCGCCCGGACAGCCCTCCGTTCCTCATCGCACACGGGGACGCCGACCGGCGGGTGGGCATCGCACAGAGCCGCCGGCTGCACCGCGCGTTGCGGGAGCAGGGCGCGCAGGCGGACCTGGTCGTCCTCCCCGGTGCCGGTCACATCGACCCGGCCTTCGACGCGGCGGCGGCCCACGAGACCACGCTCGGCTTTCTGAGCGGGACACTCGGCGCCGCCTGAGCAGGGCGCCCGAGCACGGAACGGACGCCCGGTCACCCACACATGTTCCCTCGGCAGCCGGCCGCCCACCGAGGGGTGAGACAGGAGTTGTACATGCGCCTCGCGAACCTTGACGGACGGCTGGTCCTGGCCGTCGACGGCACGGCCCTCGACGTCGAGAAGGCCAGTGCCGGCCGCTTCGGCCCGTCGCCTCAGGACATCTATGAACAGTGGGACGAGTTCCGGCGATGGGCGGCCACCGCACCGCTCGAGGACGCCGTGCCGTTCGAACCTGAGCGGCTGCGCTCGCCGGTGCCGGCACCCGGGCAGGTGATCGCCGTAGGTCTCAACTACCACGAGCACGTGGACGAGGCGGGCGTCGCCGCGCCCGAGGGGCTGCCGCCGGTGTTCACCAAGTTCCCCTCGTCGATCACCGGCCCCTACAGCAGCGTGGAGCTGCCCGACGGGAACGTGGACTGGGAGGCGGAACTCGCGGTCGTCATCGGCAGGACCGCCTTCCGTATCGGCGAGGACCAGGCCTGGGACCATGTCGCCGGACTGACCGTCGCACAGGATCTGTCCGAACGGATCCTGCAGATGTCCGGTCCCGCTCCCCAGTTCGGCCTCGGCAAGTCCTACCCGGGGTTCTCCCCGCTGGGCCCCTGGGTGGTCACCCTGGACGAGTTCGACGACGCCAACGGCCTTGCGCTCACCTGCACGGTCAACGACGAGATCGTGCAGCGGGCCAGCACCCGGGAGCTGATCTTCCCGATCCCGACGCTGATCGCGCGGCTGTCCGCGGTCGTCCGCCTCAACGCGGGTGACGTCATTCTCACCGGCACACCGGGCGGCGTGGGTCTGTGCCGTACGCCGCCGCGGTTCCTCGCGGCCGGGGACACGGTCGTCACCACCATCGAAGGCATCGGCCGGATCCGCCAGCGGATGGTCGCCGCACCCGCGAAGGAAGCAGCATGACAACAGCAGACCTTGTCCGATGGGGCCTCGCCGGGGCGACGTTCGCCGCCGCGGTCGCCACCGTCCGGGACTACGAGCGCTGGCGCGCCCTGGGCCAAGGAGGCATCCCGCACGGCGCCAAGGGCTGGCTGCAGGTCACCTACCTGCGGACCAGAATGCGCGAGACGAAGGACCCCGCTGTCCACCTCCCCTTCATCGGAGAGGCCGGAGACGGGCGATGGCTGACGCAGCTCCCCCACCGCGACGGGGAACGGCCCCGCATCGGCCGCTACCCCGTGCCCCACCGCCAGCTCGACCAGCCCGGCTCGCTGCGCGCCCGGGTCGCCGTACTCGACCGCTTCGACGCACGCGCCGCCGGATCCCCCGGAGTCCTCGGCTACCGCCTCAGCGCCTTCGAACGGCACAACGACGCGATCACCCTGCTGGATCTGGACAAGGCACCGGCTGCCACACGACTGTCCAAGGGAGAGGTGGCCCACATCCATCCGGGAGACGGCTCGATGCACATGATCCTCAGCCCGTCGGACGCCGTCACCGCGCTGGAGGCCGGGTGGGCCGAGCGGCACCCACTGGCCGGGATGTACGGCGAGCCCCTGACGTATCTCATGGTCTACGCGCCGCGCAGCCCGGAGGAGGCCGACGTCGTCGGACAGCTCCTCGACGCGGCCGTCGGCTATGCCACCGGCGCGAGTGAAATCACCGCGGACTAGCGATCCACGCGTCTTCGTCGCCTACCGGGTCAACAAGGCGGTCGGCGCCACCGTGAACAGTTCCGGCACAGCGGCTGTGGAACCGCCCCTATCGCTCCCGGACCATGCCGGACTCCCAGGCCCAGGCGGCGATCTCGACCCGGTTGCGGGCGTCGATCTTCTGCTGGATGTTGGCCAGGTGCGTCTTGACGGTGGACAGGGACAGCACCAGCTGGTCGCAGATCTCCTGGTTGGTGCGGCCCACCGCGACCAGCCGGGCCACGTCCAGCTCACGTTCGGTCAGCGGGCAGGCGGCATCCGGCTCGGGCCGCGTGGAGGAGAGTTCCTTCAGCAGCCGGACGGTGACGGCGGGGGAGACCAGCGCGTCGCCGCGGGCGGCGGCCCGTACCGCCTCGATCAGCAGGCTGGGCGGGGCGTCCTTGAGCA
>NZ_LGUR01000215.1 GCF_001270495.1 Streptomyces viridochromogenes | reverse complement strand
CAGTCTTCCGCGGGTCTTCGCACGGGGAGCCGGTGGGATCGGTGAGATCGGTAAGATCGGTGGGGGGTTGGACGGCACGGATGTTCCTCCATGAATCAGAAGTTCACAGACGGACCACAGCATGAGTCCAACGCCCTTGATGAGCAAGGAAAATGATTATCAGTCACTGAGAGGCGACTCAATGCCTCGGTGACCGATCCGGGATGTGAGCGTCGGAGTCGTCGACTCACGGCTCTGCCCCTGCCCCTGGGCCGTCTCGGGCCGGATGGTCACGAACGGGGCGCCCTCGCCAACGCGGTTGGTCGGTTGGACCTCGCAGCGGGCACCCCGCAGCCGGCCACCGAGTGCTTCTGCATAAGCCCGGAGCGTCGCCACCCGACGGCGGCCGACGCGCCAACGAGGACCACATACCCTCCAACTGCCCGTCTCGGCACGCATCTCGGCTCCGGATGACCGCCCGGTTCAGTGCCACGCTTCCGACAGGCGCCGCGTGACGACCGAGCTGAAAATGCGCACGCCGCGCGTCGAGCCGGGATCGATGCCGGTGAGCTCCCGCACCCGGCGGAGGCGATAGTCCAGGGTGCGGGGGTGGACGTTGAGGGCTGCCGCCGTGGCGCCGCGGTGCATGTCGTGGCGATAGTACGCGTCAAGCGTGACAAGAAGGTCCGGACCGGGCTGCAGGCTCCGGCCCACGGCGTGGAGCCATTCGTCGACGAACGGCGCGTCTGCGACGGCGAGTTCGACGAACACGTCCGACACGGTGTGCGGCCGCAGCCGAGCGGACGCGCGTCGCAGCGGCGCCGCCCTGCTGATCCGCCGGGCCAGGTCGAGGGCGTCGGCAACCTCGGACAGCGGTGAGGTGGCGGTGCCGGCGGCGCAGGGGCGACCGAGAGCCTGGGCGAAGTCCCGTACGAGATCGGATACGGGGTCGGGCAAGAGGTCGGGTGCAAGGTCGGGTACGGAGTGCGGCTGTACGGTCTCGGCTGTACTGGGCCCCAAAGACGCCTGGGGCGTGGGGGGACGCAAGGGAATCAGGGCAATCAGCTCACCGCTCCTGCTTCCACCGCCCGGGCACCACGTGATCGGCGCGTGGTGGGTTTTCACCAGCGTCTCGATCTCGCTTTCCAGGTCGTGATCGCCGACGGGACGGTCCGGCACCCGGATCACCGTCACTGCGCAGCGCTCGGGAAGTTCCATTCCCAGTGCCGAAGCAAGTTCCGCCGATATGGGGTCTCCGTTCAGCAACGACCTGGCCAGCAGGGCGGCCTGCTCGACGTACGGCAGACGGTGTCGCAGAGCCGTCACGAATCCCTGACTGTAGGCACGGATACCGCGTTCTCCCTGCGGGGCGAACCAGCTCATCATCCGCATGAGTTCGTCGACGCCGACGCCGCGCTGAGCTTCGGTCGCTTCGTTGATCTCGCGCAGCATGAGTGAGGTGTGCAGTCGCAGGACCCGCTGCCGTGCATCCAGCGACATCCCCGCTGCGGCCCGCGACTCGCCGATCGCCGCGATGTAGCCGAGGTCGTCGTCGCTCAATTCGCTGTTGTCCGGGGACAGTTCGACCGTACGGCGCCGCAACCACAACGCGTACTCCAGTGTCTCGGCCCGCGCCCGGGAGTTCGTGTCCAGGAATCCGAACTCCGGAATCTCGCGCGCGTACGCCTCGACCTCCCTGCGCGCGTTGGCCGACGCCTGCCGGGCCAACTCGGCGAAGAAGCTCCCCATGGGCGCGAGCATGCCATTCCGGTCGAAGCAGCCGACAGGGGAAATCCGGACGGCATTTATCACTCTGCGCACATCGGAGACGGCCGCGTCTGGGGCACTTTGTCACAGTGCGCAAAATCCCTGGATCGGGGCATTCCCATCACCTGTTCCACTTGTGGAGACACTGTGAACTGGCCTTAATGGGAACCGCGTACCAGCCCGTGGGGGAACACCACAGCAATCATTCCGGCCACCACTCCGGATCAGCGCGGGAATCGGTACGGGAATCTCTCATCTGCGCGCCACTCAATGGTGCTTGTCCAAACGGGAGGGAAACACCGATGAAAGCAGGAACGAGAAAGAGAATCGCGGCGGCGGTAGCGGTCATGGCCACGTCGACAACGCTCATGCTGAGCGCGCCGGGCAGTGGCTCGGCCGCTCCCGCCGCCACTCCCAGCCTGCGCGCGTTCGGGATCACAGGTGACGGCACCCAGATGGCCACGTTCACCACCGACCGGCCGAACGTGCTCGACTGGGTCAGGGACGTCATCGGGCTCAGCGGCGACACGGCTCTGATCGGCATCGACTTCCGGGTGCAGAACGGCCTGATGTACGGCGTCGGCAACAAGGGCGGCATCTACACGATCAAGACCCCGCCGGCCACCGCGGACGTCGTGATCACCAAGGTGTCCCAGCTCCAGTACACGCTGCACGGCACGAACTTCGGCGTCGACTTCAACCCGGCCGCCGACCGGCTGCGCGTGATCAGCGACAACGGCCAGAACCTGCGGCACAACCTCAACGACCACACGACCATCCAGGACCTGAACCTCACCACCCCGCCGATCGAGGGCACGACCAAGGGCGTCTCCGCCGCCGCCTACACGAACAACGACCTCAACGGGGCCACCGGGACCACGCTGTTCGACATCAACACGGCCGGCGACCAGGTCGTCATCCAGTCCCCGGCCAACAACGGCACGCTGGCGCCGACCGGCAGCCTCGGCATCGACGCGCAGATCAACGCCGGCATGGACATCTTCAGCACCCTGTCGGACGGCAAGACGGTCAGCAACGCCGCCTTCGCCTCTCTCACCGCCTCCGGCGCCGACAGGCCCTCCCTCTACAGCATCAACCTCTTCACCGGCGAGGCCACGCTCGTGTCCGACAGGCCCAAGTTCCCCCTGAACATCACGGACCTGGCCATCTCCCTCACCGGGAGCTGAGCCCTCCCGCAGGTCACTTACTCGCCGCGGCCCGGCTGCTCCCGGGCTGCGGCGAGCCCGAACTCTTGTGGCGGCTCAGAGGTCGCACGGCGCGGAAGTCGCGTCGGCCGAGGGTGAGGATCGCGTCGGTGTCGTAGGCGGCCGCCGGGGCCACGTTCAGCGCGGCGGCCCGGCGATGACGCGACGCTTCACCGAGTGCCGGTGGCGTGCCGCACGCGGAACCACGCTCATACCCCTCGTCACTGCTGCCATGGCTCAGGCACTGCCGCCAGGCCCGCCATGCCTCCAAGCTTCCAAGCCTCCAGCAGGCGAAATGGGCTTACAGGGAGGCGGGAAGCGTCCTGTGACGTTTGAGCATGGAGCTGCGCTGTGTAGGCAGGGGGCCCTGCATAGCGTCACGTCGATGTGCGCTGCCTGCGCGTGTCCGTGTGTGTCCGCGTCGAGTTGCCTCCCCACCACCCGCCAGTTGGAGGCATGCGTGACAGGGCGACACTCGCCGGGCCGTAGACGACGCAGGTTCATACGCACGGGCATCGCCACCGCCACCGCGCTCGCGGTCGCCGGTGGCGCCGTCCCGTTCCTGCTCCAAGGAGCGCAGGCCGAGGCGGCCCCGGTCACCGTCGACGCGCCCGACCGCTATCTGCCGCGCGGCAACGCGCTGTACGCCGCGGGCCCCGACGGACAGCTGGAGCGGACGGAGCCCGACGGCTCCGGCACCGGTCTCGGCCGCTACCGCTGGGTGCCCACCGACGGGGACCCGGTCGATCTCGGCAGCCAGGCGCAGGCCGAGGCCGGGGCCGTGACCGGCGCCGGATCCAACACCGTCGGCATCTACGACGAAGCCGCCCGCACCGTCACCCTGAAGGACCTCAAGGCCGGGACCTCGACCGAGATCACCGTGCCCGAGGGGCAGAAGTACCTCGGCACGTACGGCACCGCCGTGCTGACCGGCGTCTGGGCCGCCGGCGCCGAGCGCGGCGAGCTGCACATCCTGCGCGCCGACGGCTCGGGCACCACCGACACCCCGGTGGCCGGGCTGGACGCGGGTGCCATCGCCGGCCACACCGTCCAGGGCGGCGACGCCAGGACACTGGCCGTGCACTACTTCGTCGAGGGGCGCGGCTCGTCCCTGGGCCTGCTCGACCTGGAGAGCGCGCAGATCACCGCGTCGCTGGGCGGCGTCAGCGTGGACGGCGACTCCATGGCGGTGTTCTCGCCCGACCGCATCGCCTTCTACAACGACGACATGTACGGCGTCCGCGTCTGGGACCGCTCGGACGTCGCCAAGGAGCCGGTCTACGTCAAGGTCGGCATGTCCGCGTTCGGGGACACCGAGGAGACCAAGGGCAAGCCGGTGATCGGCCTGTCCGGCGACCACGTCCTGCTCACCCGCAAGCCCGTCTGGGTCCCCGAGTCCGACATCCGCGTACGGCTCGGAAACCCGCTGTACGCCTACCCGTTGGACGGCGGCGAGCGCAGCACCGTGCTGCCGCACGCCCAGTCCCGGATCGTGCAGGCCCCCGGGGGCGGGGCTGTGGTGACCGGCGGCACGGGCGCCGCGGACTGGGCGGTGCGCAAGGTCGCGCCGGGCGCCGACGGGGCGCCCGCGGTCACGGCCGTGCACGGCGTGCCGGCGAAGGCGGGCACGGTCGCGTCCCTGTCCCTGGCCGCCGGGCGGCTCACCACCGCCGAGCCCGACAGCCGTGCGCTGCCCGCGGTGGCGCAGCGCGGCGGCATCACCGTCGGCACCACGTCGTCGACGGGGACATGGCGCGCGGTGGCCGAGCCGGACGGATCGGACGCGGCCCAGTTCAAGCGGTACGCGGATGTCCGGCCGGTCGGCACCGGTGACGGCCGCTCCGTGGTCCTGGCCGACAACGCCGGGAACGATGTGCTGGAGTCCGCCGACGCGGACGGCAAGGTCACCGACCTGACGAAGCTGACCGGCGCCCCGTACGGCCCCTGGGGCGACGGCAGCAGGGTGCTGTCGGCGTCCGGCCGGTACGTGGTCTACGGGCGGCCCGGCGCGGAGGAGGACAAGTACCTGGTCGACCAGGACGATCCCTCGTACCGCGTCCTCGAAGGCATGACCGGTGCCGCCGTCTGGGGCACCGCGCTGTGGACCGTGGACGGCGCAGGCAACCTCGAGGGCACGGGCCTGCCCACCGCGTCGGGCACGGCCACCGTCTCCGCCTGCGCCGCCAAGGACCTGCAGGCGGTGGGGCGTTGGGTGTACTGGGAGTGCTCGTCGACGTTCGAGACGGACCCCGTCGGCGTGTACGACGCCGTGACCGGGACCCGGATGACCCTGCCGCGGCCCGGCAAGCTGGGCGACGGGTACGTGGTCTCGTACGACAGCGCGACCCGCCGTGTCGAGGTCACCGACTTCCACACCGGGACCGTGGCCGAGCCGCGCACCGTCGAGGAGCTGCCCGCCGACCCCGGCGCCAAGGACCCGGTCAGTGCGGACCCCTACGGCGGGACGTTCGCCTATGCGGTCGGCGGCGGACAGGTCCGGGTCGCGGACAGCGGCGTGCCGACGTCCCCCGTGAAGAAGATCCAGTCGCGCGTCGAGTGGTCCGTGGACGTCTCCGCCAACTCGATGGACCGGACCTGGAGCGCCTCCTGGCTGCTGTCCAAGCCGGTCACCGGGGCCAAGGCCGAGATCCGCGACAAGGCCGGGCGCGTGGTGCGCACGCTGACCCCGACCCGCCGCGACGCCTCGCTCGCCACCACCTGGGACGGCAAGGTCAGCGACACGCGGTACGCCACCGACGGCACCTACACCTGGCGGCTGACCGGCACGCCGGCCGACGGGCAGGGCCCGGCGCTCTCCGCCACCGGCACCTTCACCCTGACCGGCGGCACCCGCCCGTACCACGACCTCAACGGCGGCGCGGGCGACCTGACGACGCTCACCTCCTCCGGCTACCTCACCACCCACTACGGCGACGGCAAGGGCGCCTTCGGCAGCAAGGCGTCCGGCTCCGGCTGGCCCACGGGCACGGTCGCCGTCCCGTTCGGCGACCTCACCAAGGACCGCTGCAACGACCTCCTGGTCCGTATGCCCGACGGCACCCTGCGCCGCTACACGGGCAAGTGCGCCGGCGGCGGCTACAGCCCCAGCGGCAGCTACACGGCACTGGGCACCGGCTGGCAGCAGTACAACGTGCTGACCGCGCCGGGCGACATCACCGGCGACGGCCGTACGGACCTGATCGCGCGGCAGGCCTCGACGGGCGACATCTACCTGTTCGCCGACAACGGCTCCGGTGGCTTCAAGAGCCGGGTGAAGATCCGCTCGGCGTGGACGTACACCCACATCACCGGCGCCGGCGACCTGGGCGGCGACGGCTTCGGTGACCTGCTCGCCCGCCGCAGCGACGGCACGCTCTTCCGCTACGACGGCACGGGCGCGGGTCAGTTCAAGGAGCGGGTCACCGTCTTCACGTCCTGGGGCAGGACGTACAACGCGATGGTGGGCGTCGGCGACATCACCGGTGACGGCAGGGGGGACCTGGTCGTCCGCGACACCTCCGGAAACCTCTACCGCAACAACGGCAGGGGGAACGGCTCCTTCACCTCGCGCACGCAGATCGCCACGGGCTGGCAGGGCTACAAGGGCCTGTTCTAGTTCTGGAAGGCTGCTGAAAGTCCCAGCAGAAGCCCGCGCCTTCGCGGGTGTGCGCCCCCTTTCCCCCGGCGGGGAAAGGGGGCGTGTGGCGTGCGTCAGAACACGCCCTTGTAGCTCTGCCAGCCGGTGGCGAGTTTGGTGCGGCCGCCGAAGGAACCCTTGCCGTTGCCGTTGTTGCGGTAGAGGTTTCCGGCGGAGTCGCGGGATACGACATCGGCCTTGCCGTCGCCGGTGATGTCGCCCACCCCGACGACGACGTTGTACGAGGCCCCCCAGTCGTTGAAGACCTTCACCCGGCTCTTGAACTTGCCCGTCGCGGTGCCGTCGTAGCGCCACAGCTCGTTCGACTTGTCCTGCGCCAGCAGGTCGCCGTGGCCGTCGCCGTTGAGGTCGCCGGCACCCACGATCTTCTTGTAGCCGGTCCACCTGGAGGCGATCTTCGTCCGCGCCGACAGCTTGCCCGTGCTCGTCGCCTTGTACAGGTAGACGTCCCCGGTGGAGGTCTGACGGGCGATCAGGTCCGCGCGGCCGTCACCACTGACGTCCCCGGGCGAGGTCAGCACGTCGTACTGGGTCCAGCCGCTGGTGCCCAGCGAGGTGTACGCCGTCGACGGGGTCACCGCCGCCCCGCAGGCGGGCCGGTAGGCACGCAGCGCACCGCTGCCGTAGCGCACGAGGACGTCGTTGCACCGGTCGCCGTTGAGGTCGCCGTACGGCACGAACTTCGCGCTCGTCGGCCAGCCGGAGCCCGTCTTCTTGGCAGTCAGGGTGCCGGTGCCGGTGCCGTACTGGTACGTCAGTCCGCCGGAGCCGTTGAGGGTGAGCACCTCGCCGAAGCCGTCCGCGGTGGCGAAGTCCCGTCGGACCGGGGTCGCGCCGGTGACCTTGAGCGTGCCGGTCCTGGTGAGGGCCGCGCCCTGGCCGTCGGCCGGGGTGGCGGTGAGCGTCCAGGTGTAGGCGCCGTTGGCGACGAGCCTGCCGGCCGTGTCCTTGCCGTTCCACGACGGCGCGAGCACGCCCTGTGCCGTACCGCCGGACAGCGTGCGCACCGTCGTACCAGTGGCCTTGTTCTTGAGCGCGAGCGTCCAGGAAGCGGTCGGCTTCGACAGCCACCACCTGGGGCTCCAGAGCGCGGCACCGCCCTTGACGTCCACCGAGCCCGCGACGGAGGAGTCGAGCTGGGACAGTGCCGAGACGGGGACGCCGCTGGGCACCAGGTGGGTGTTCTGCTTGGCGTCGACATAGGCGATCAGGCCGGTGTACGGGTCGACGTCCCAGGGCTGCCCGGCCGAGAGGGTGCCCACCGTGTGCGTCACGGGGGTGCCGCCGCGGACGTCGGTCACCCTCAGCTCGCCGTCCACGTCCATGGCGACGAAGCCGTCGCCGAGTTTCGCGGTCTGCCAGGTGCCCTGCGTGAGCGTCAGGGTGGTCCTCGCGACGGTGTCGTAGACGCCCTGGCTCTCGTTCAGGCCCGAGCCCGCGCACGTCCACAGCAGCCAGCGCCCGACCGCCTCCAGGTCCTCCAGCATGCACTTCGAGCCGAAGGACACCGACTCGCCCTTGGTGCCGGTGCGTACGTCGACCGGCGTCGCGACGCCGTCATCGCCGCGCACCCACAGGGTGGTGCCCCACATCGTCCGGCCGTGCTGCGCCGAGGTGAGCGCCGTGCCGCCGGTGTCGAGGTCGACCACCCGCGTCTCGGACCCGGCCGCTGCGGTGTACTCGGTGGCCATCGCGGCGTACCGGCCCTTGGCGTCCCACACGCGGACGTACTTGCGCCGGGAGTCGATCGCCGTGCCGGGCAGCGTGCCCGTCGGCCGGAGAACCCGGGGGACGTGGTCGCCCTGCGTGGACCACTCGTTCCAGATCACCGTACGGCCGTCCCCGGTGCCCACGAGGTGGGGCCAGGGGTCGGTGCTGACACCGTGGTCGGTGCGGGAGCCGACGGTGAGGGTGTCGCCGGCCGTGCCGATCGTCCGGCTGTACAGGTGCGTACGGCCTGTGTCGCGGTCGTGCTCCGTCACGGTGAGCCGTCCGTTGTCCAGGGTGAGCGCCCGCACAGGGTCGGCCGACGGGCCCAGCACGGAAGCGGCGACCTTCCGCACCACGGGGTTGCCGTCGGCGCCCGCTCGGACCAGGTTCACTCCCCAGTCGGCGGTGTCGGGGCCGCTGCCGGGCACCAGGAGACCGCCGTCGGGGGTGGGGACGGCGTAGGAGAGGCTCTGCGAGCGGGCCAGCACGGTCCCGGTCGTCGAGCCGTCGGGGGCGAGCGCGTCGACCCGCCAGACGGGCAGGGTGCCGTCCTTGGCGCCGAGAGCGGAGTCGTAGCGGGAGACCAGGATCCGGTCGCCGACCATGCCCAGCAGGTGGGTCGCGTAGTCGTTCTCCAGCGGCACGGTGCGGACGGCCTTGGTCAGGTCGTCGCGGGAGTAGACGGAGACGGTGTTGTTGCCGTCCCACGACACCAGGTGGGTGGAGGTGAGGACCACGCGCCCGCTGGTGGTGATGGTCGGGTTGTACGGCAGCTCGGTCAGCGTGCCCTTGTCGGCGTCGAGCCAGCCGCTGCGGAGCTTGCCGTCGATCCAGTACTGGACGACCATGCCGTGGGCGTCGGCCACGGGCGAGTCGCCGCTCCATACGGAGGGGTTGGAGGAGACGCCGTCCGGGACACCCGGCACCGCGCGGTCGCCCACCGTGCCGTCGTCCTGGAGTTCGAGCAGGTGCCACATCAGCCTGCTGTCCGTCCAGCCGGTCGTGACGACGGTCCGCCCGAGCGTCCCCTGGTAGGTGTGGCCGTCCGGGAGCGGGATCGTCGTCGACGTCCCCCCGGCCGCCATGTCCCGCAGCTTCACGGTCCGCGTGCTGTCGTCGTAGCGGGCGACGACGTCCGATCCGGCGCCGAACTCCGGCATGCCCCGGACCTCGGTGGCCGAGGCGTCCACCACAGTGTCCTCACCGGTATAGGTGGTCCACACATGGCCGCGCCCGGGTTCGCGGCGCAGGAACCCCGACGGGCCCGCGCTGAACAGATCGGTCGCGGGCGTCAGGGACGTCGACGCCGGGATGACCATCTCGGTGGCCGCGTCCGCGTGCGCGTCGAGGGCCAGCGGTCCCAGGCCGACGGCCAGGGTGAGCGAGGTGGCGGCGGCGATACCGCCACGAATGAGGGCACGTCTGCCCACTTGGTTCCTCCACGGAAGTGGAAAGCGAGGACACTTGCACGATCAAGACCCGCCAACGGGCGCCAAGGTTGCGGTCGGGGAAGGTCACGATGCCGTCAGCTCCACGTCGCCCCGGAGTTCGCCGCGTAGACCTTCGTGCGGCGGACAGCGTTGCTTCGCGCACTCGAAGGCCGGCGCGCGGTAGGCACGAGTGCTCAGACGCCCCCAAGCCTCGGGCAAGCTACGCCGCGGCGCCGCTCTGATCACCACGGCCCACCCCGGTTCGAGGTCGGCGGCCCTCCGCCCGGACGATGGCGGGATGATGGCCGCTATGCGCATACGCATCGACGCCGTCGACCTGCCCGGCCTCACCCGCCCCGCCTCCGTCGACGGCAAAGTGCCCGCCTACGCCAACATCCACGTCGCCGTGCAACGCCGCGACCGTCCGGCCGAACTCCTCGAGCCACACCCCGGCGACGCACCGTCGGCGACATGGACCCTGGAGTGCACCACGAGTTCCTCACCGACCGGCACCGAGATCAAAGGCCCCTACGTGCAGGACCGTCTGGGCCGACGGTTCGTCTACCTGTCATGGGGCAGGGTCGACGAGGCGGGCACCTTCACGATGTTCCGCCGCGCCAAGCTCATGCTCGACGTCATCCCCGCCGACGTACTCGCCGCCGCCGCACGCGACGGACTGCTGGTCGGACACCTCGGCCTGACCGACGCGCAGGGCGGACCCCTGTGCGCACGCGTCGAGCCCCCGCACATCACCTGGACCGCCGCACACGTCGACTAGGAGAGGTCACGAGGGAGGCGCGGCAGGGAACACCGCATCCGCGCGGATCATTATCTGTATCCGTGAAGGGAGAAATAGGCGCGGCACACGGCAAGTATTCCTGGACCGCCGACCCCAGCGGAATTATCGAACGCGCAGAGCCGGTCGCTTCATGCTAATGTCGATGTCAGTTGCAGGTGTGGTTGCCAGAAGGTTCATTTTCCGACGGGCTAATCAGCACGGCGACGCGGAATCCGCACTGGGCGAATTCCGGGAATCGTCTCCGAAGGAGAAATGACATGACTACTGGCACCGTGAAGTGGTTCAACGCGGAAAAGGGCTTCGGCTTCATCGAGCAGGACGGCGGCGGCCCCGACGTCTTCGCCCACTACTCGAACATCGCCGCCCAGGGCTTCCGCGAGCTGCAGGAAGGCCAGAAGGTGTCGTTCGACATCGCGCAGGGCCAGAAGGGCCCGACGGCCGAGAACATCGTTCCCGCCTGACACCGGCAGCAACGCATACTTCGCAGCTGGGGCCCGCACCTTGGGGTGCGGGCCCCAGCTCGCTGCATTTCAGGGCGCGTGACGGGAAGACACCACCGCAGCACCGAACGGTGACGCGTCCCCCGTCGATCCGATTCGGCGCCCATCATCTCCGGCTCGTTCTCGCGATTCCCTGCGCCGTTCATTTGCTGCGGAAATTCCTTGCTACGCGCCTACGTACCCACATCGAGGAAGGTTCCGCTTGAACCGCGCATCCACCGCACGCACGACCCGTACCTACGACCGCTCCCGGGGTTCTGCCGCCCAGCGCTCGGGAGCGCCGCGGCGTTCCCAGGGCTACGGACGTCGACAGGCCGCACCCCAGGGCGAGTTCGCGCTGCCGAAGACGGTCACGCCCGCGCTGCCGGCCGTCGAGTCCTTCGCCGACCTCGCCCTGCCGGCGCCGTTGCTGGCCGCGCTCGGGCACGAGGGCGTCACCGTACCGTTCCCCATCCAGGGAGCGACCCTGCCGAACTCCCTCGCCGGACGTGACGTGCTCGGCCGCGGCCGTACCGGGTCGGGCAAGACCCTCGCCTTCGGTCTCGCGATGCTGGCCCGTACAGCGGGCCGGCGCGCGGAGTCACGGCAGCCGCTTGCCCTGGTCCTCGTCCCCACCCGCGAGCTGGCCCAGCAGGTGACCGACGCGCTCACCCCGTACGCCCGCTCCGTGCGGCTGCGGCTGGCGACCGTGGTCGGCGGGATGTCCATCGGCAGGCAGGCCGGGGCACTGCGGGCCGGGGCAGAGGTCGTCGTCGCGACGCCGGGGCGGCTCAAGGACCTCATCGGCCGTGGCGACTGCCGGCTGGACGACGTCGCCATCACCGTCCTCGACGAGGCCGACCAGATGGCCGACATGGGCTTCATGCCGCAGGTCACCGCCCTGCTCGACCAGGTGCGCCCCGAAGGGCAGCGGATGCTCTTCTCCGCCACCCTGGACCGCAACGTCGACCTGCTCGTCCGCCGCTACCTGACCGACCCGGTGGTCCACTCCGTCGACCCCTCCGCGGGAGCGGTCACCACGATGGAGCACCACGTACTCCACGTGCACGAGGCGGACAAGGACCGGACGACCACCGAGATCGCGGCACGAGACGGCCGGGTGATCATGTTCCTGGACACCAAGCACGCCGTGGACAAGCTCACCAAGCACCTGCTGAACAGCGGCGTCCGCGCCGCGGCCCTGCACGGCGGCAAGTCCCAGCCCCAGCGCACCCGGACCCTCGCCCAGTTCAAGACCGGACATGTGACGGTACTGGTGGCGACGAACGTCGCGGCCCGCGGCATCCACGTCGACCATCTCGACCTGGTCGTCAACGTCGATCCGCCCACCGACCACAAGGACTACCTGCACCGCGGCGGCCGTACCGCCCGCGCCGGCGAGTCCGGCAGCGTCGTCACCCTAGTCACCCCCGGCCAGCGCCGCGGCATGAGCCGACTGATGGCTTCGGCCGCCATCACCCCCCGGATCACCCCGGTCCGTTCGGGTGAGGAGGAACTGAGCCGCATCACCGGGGCCCAGGCCCCTTCCGGAACTCCCGTCGTCATCACCGCGCCCGTCGCGGAACGCCCCCGCCGCGCCGTGTCTTCCGCGGCTTCCGCGTCCCGAGGCCGCCGGGAGCGCCCCGCCCAGGGGCGCGCCACCGGACGACCGGGGCGGCGCAGGGCGCAGCGGCCCGCCTTCGACCCGGCCGCCTAGAGGCATCGATCAGCAGCTCACCCATCCCCGAGGAGGCAGCTTTGACACCGGTTCGGACACAGCGGCAGCGGACGAATCCCTCCCCCATGAGGGCAGTCGACGACATGGACGCGGCCGGGCCCCGGGTCCAGGACGACATGACCGTCGAGGTCGCCCTGTCCGTCATGGCCAGTGCCCGTGTCGAGTACCTCCTTCTGTGCGACGGGGACGACCAGTGCACGGGCTCGATCACCAGGGCCGAACTCGCCGTTCACCGCGGCAGTTCCACGTACACGGACCGGCTCCGTCTACGGGACGTCCTCGACGGACCGTTCACCTCGCCCGTCCGTCGGCCCCTCGCCGTCGGGGTACAAGGCCGGGCCCCGGGCGTCCTCGCCCTCGCCCACTGATCCGCCTCACCCCGATCAACCTGTTCTCCTTCTCTCTGTGAGGGCATCATGCGCTGTGTCATCGCCCGGTATCCGTTCGACCTGACCAAGAGCGGAGTGCTGGCCTCGATGAAGGGCGTCACTCCCGAGATCGTCACGGGTGAGTCCGTGACCATCGGCCGCCGCCGCTACCCCGTCAAGCAGGTGGGCCAGGTCATCACCCGACAGGACCGCCGCGACTTCACCGGCGGCGAAGTCATCCGGGCCATGACGCGGCTCGGCTTCACCTGCCATGCCGGCCCCGACGCCGCGCCCGTGCGTGTCCCCACTCCGTTCCAGACGGCGTCGGCACTGCTGGGCGCTGCCGCCCTGGACGTCTGAGGACGGGCGGCAAACCGCCATCAGGATCCCCGTGAGGGCCCCGCCGACACGTGTCGGCGGGGCCCTCACGGCTGTCCCGCCGTCCGTTCTCCGCGACTGGACCGCCGGCCGGCTTCGTCACCCACTGCTGCAGGTCACAGGCTATGTACTCCCCCAGACAGCTTAAATCTACTCTTGCCAGAGTAGACATTGAGCTCTGGCACGGTTAGCCTTTTTCTCGTTGACACCGGTCAAACAAGACCCGGCAGACACGAACTGGCGGGTTGCAGTACATGAAGTTCGCAGGCCAGTGCGGCCCTGGAGTTCCGAAGCCAAGTGTTCGCAGAACGGTGACGGGGCTGAGGGCCACACTGGGCGGCCCGCAGGTCGAGGGGCCGCCGACAGCAGTACCGCAGTACCAGTTCATCAGCGGTTGGTTCAGAGGAAGGACGGAGGACGCAGACGCCATCAGGATCGCCCGGCCCGGGAAGCACCCGGCCGGGTACCGCAAGACCCCGGATTGGAAGGTGGTCCCCGGTCACGCAGCCGCGATCCCCGCACCCCCCTTTCTGCAGGGCTGGTAGCGGAAACAGAAGGTCGGCACAGCATTAGGGCCGACAGATGGTGTTGAATTTCCTTCGGGGCCCTGGTGCCGTATGGCATCAGGGCCCCTCGACGCGTTGCGCAACGAGGTGACATGACAGCAGATATCCCCCTCAGTGATCGTCTGGACGATGACGACTACCCCGCATACACCATGGGGCGGGCCGCCGAGATGCTCGGCGCCACCCCGGCTTTCCTCCGAGCCATCGGTGAGGCTCGTCTGATCACTCCGCTCCGTTCGGAGGGCGGACACCGCCGGTACTCCCGCTACCAGCTGCGGATCGCGGCGCGCGCCCGCGAGCTCGTCGACCGGGGGACCCCGATCGAGGCTGCCTGCCGCATCGTCATCCTTGAGGACCAGCTCGAGGAAGCTCAGCGCATCAACGCCGAGTACCGGCGCCGTGCCGAGCGCGAAACACCCGGCGACTCCCTTCCCGGTGCCAGCTGACACGTCGCGCCCCGCGGGTCAGCCTCCCGGCGGCGGGCGGCGGCGCCTCCGCGGTCGACGGCGGTCTTGACGCCCACTGCACCTGATGCCCCATGCCGGACGGCATCCACACCGGACAAGCGGTACGGATGATCGACCTCGGACAGCCACGGGGTGATGGCGGGCAAGGCTCACCGACGCGGCTGGGCCGGTGGACACTGTTCCTGCCACTCGCCCGACCGGGCGTGCGGTGTCCCTGGGATGCGCGGAGACCCGATGGAACGACGTCAGCTGGAATACTTCATAGCCGTCGTCGAGCACGGCGGATTCACCGCCGCGGCCCTTGCGCTCCATGTCGCCCAGCCCTCGCTGTCGCATGCGATCCGGTCCCTGGAGCGCGAATTCGGCGGAAGGCTGTTTCACCGGCTCCCGCACGGCCTCGCCCTCACCGCGGCCGGTGAGGCGCTGGTCCGGCCGGCCCAGCAGGTCCTGCGCGACCTGTCCACGGCCAGTTCCCTGGTCCGGGAAGTCCTCGGGCTCAGCGTCGGCCGACTCGACATCGTTTCGCAGACGACCCTTTCGGTCGACCCCTTGGCCGGCATGCTGGGGCGCTTCCATCGCGCTCATCCGAAGGTCTCCGTGCGTGTGGTCGACCCGGAGCAGGGACCTGCCGTGGCGCAGATGGTCGCGGCCGGGCAGTGCGAACTCGGTCTGGTGGACGCCTCGGTGACCACGGCGGACCTGCGCGGTATCGACCTGCCGGAGCAGGAGATGCACGTCGTGCTGCCCGCGGACCACCCGCACCCGGCGGGCGACACCATCACGTCGCGTGAACTGGTCGCACTGGACCTGATCGTGACACCGCCGGGCACCGAGACCCGGGCCGCGGTGGACGACGTTGGAGGAACTCGGCGAGCTGGACAACACGCTCTTCCTCTACATCCTCGGTGACAACGGAGCCTCGGGCGAGGGCGGCATCGAGGGGACGATCGTCGAGCACCGGCTCGGGCACGGCATCGTGGACGACCCGGACGAGATGATCGACCACCTCGACGAGATCGGCGGCCCGCTCAGCTACCCCATCGCCCCGGCGGGCTGGGCGCTGGCGCTGAACACTCCCTACCAGTGGACCAAGCAGGTGGCCTCGCACTTCGGCGGCACCCGGGACGGCATGATCCTGCACTGGCCGCGGGGGGTTTCCGAGCGCGGCGGGCTGCGTCACCAGTTCTCGCACGTGATCGACGTACTGCCGACGATCCTGGACTGCGTGGGAGTACCGGCGCCGTTCAGCGTGGACGGGGTGCCACAGCAGCCCATCGAGGGGGCGAGCATGCGGCGGACGCTCGCCGACGCCCAGGCGCCCGAGCATCGCCGTACCCAGTACTTCGAGATGTGCGGCAACCGGGGCATCTACCACGGCGGCTGGATGGCGGTCACCCGGCACGGCATCCCCTGGGAGATGGTGCCGGAGGGGGACCGGAGGTTCGCTGACGACGTCTGGGAGCTCTACGACATCGACCACGACTGGAGCCAGGCCCGCGACCTCGCCGCCCAACACCCCGAGAGGTTGCGCCAGTTGCAGGACCTGTTCCTGATCGAGGCGGCGAAGTACCAGGTCTTCCCCCTGGACGACCGGGTCACCGAGCGGGAGAACCCGGTCATGGCCGGCCGTATCGATCTGCTCGGCGACCGGAACTCCATCACCTACCGCGCGGGCATGCGGCGGTTCACCGAGGAGTGCACCCTCAACGTCAAGAACCGCTCGCACAGCATCACCGCGGACGTCGACCTGCCGGAGGAAGCCGCCGAGGGCGTGATCATCGCGCAGGGCGGCCGGTTCGGCGGCTGGACCCTGTACTTCACCGGGGGCAGGCCGGCCTACGCCTACAACTACTTCGGCATGAGCCTGTACACCGTGCGCGGCGACGAGCCCCTGGCACCGGGACGGCACGAGGTCCGGCTCGACTTCGACTACGACGGCGGAGGGCTCGGCAAGGGCGGGACCGCCGTGCTCCTGGTGGACGGTGAGAGGCACGCGACCGGACGGGTCGAGCGGACCATTCCGTACTACTTCTCCTTCGACGAGACGCTCGACGTAGGCGTGGACCTGAGTACACCGGTGACCGACGACTACCCGGTCCTCGACAACGAGTTCACCGGGATCCTGCACACGGTCCGCATCGATCTGGACGACCGGAGCAACCGGAGCGCCGAGCCGTCCGAGTTCGACGGCGGACTGCACCGGCGCGTCATGGGGGCCCAGTGAGCTGCTGCACGCCGTCCGGCGACCGGGCCACGGACCGGGCGCCGGTGCCGGCGCCGGGACCCCGGCAGTCCACCGTCCGCCCGGCGCCGACCTTCACCGTGTGCCCGGCGACGGGCACCTTGCGGGGTACGACGGGCCAGTGAGTGGGGTTCACCGTGACCCGGGTGATCCGCCCCCACAACGGATCCAGTACGGCGGCCAGGGAGGGGAGTTCGGCCGCGAGATCGCGGGAGCGGGGCCACCATGCTCCGTCCAGCAGGACCGGTGCGGGACCGGCGGGAGCCCGCGACAGACGGAGAGAGGTCGAGGAGACCGAACGGTCGAACGAGCGGTCATCGGCTTCGGCTGCCGGTGGGAGGGAAACGGTCGCAGTCATGACGCGAACCCTGCCCCGGACCGGCCGCAACCGGCCCGGCGTATTCAATCGCCGAAAACGACACGAGCCTGGAGCCGGTGCGCGAAATATCCTCGGTAATTCCAGCGTACTCCTCGGAAAGGCCCAACGGATCGGACGCTCGGCTCCTTCGGCGGGTTTCGTCAACGGCCGTGTGGTGAAAGTCGGTTCGTCGCGGCTTCTGGCCGCCGCGAGTGTGTGGATGTGAGGAGGGGAGTGGCCCGACGGACATCGGGATCCTGTCGGTGACCTGCGGCCTGCTCCTTGCCTGGGGCGACGGGGTCGTGGCCCGGCACGAGTGGCGGCGACCATGGCGGCACCGCACGAGCGGAAGACCTACCGCGAACCGATCGTGAAGACCCTGTACGAGGGCATGGAAGGCAGCGGCCTCCCTGACGGACAGGAGCACGGCGTGATCCGTTCAGGGACGGAAGTCCCCGGCGACCGGATCGGAGGCCGTGCTGCCGGCCATGCGAGCCGGTTCCGCTCAGGGGACCATCGGTGGGAGGCCGCCATGACTGGAGGGCGACATGGTGGAGGATGCGGTGTCCGGCGCCGGAGGTGAGGAGCGGTCGCGGCCGACGGCCGAGGCGGGTTTCTGGCGGCAGGTCGTCGAGCAGTTGAGCACGGCCCTGATGGTGGTGGACCCGGCCGGACGGATCCTCGCCGTCAATCCGGCCGCCGAACGGCTGCTGGGCCGAGCCGCCGCCGCCATGCGCGGGAAGGACGCGCACGAGCTGATGCACCGGGACACGAACGGCGGCGCGCTCCCGCGGGAGCGGTGCCCGCTGCTCCATGCCCTGGCCGAGAGGGCCGCGGCGCACGGGGAGGGCGACAGTTATCTGCACGGTGCCGGGAGCCTGGTCACGATCTCCTGGTCCGCTTCTCCCCTGACGGACGGCGACACCTTCAAGGGCATGGCGGTGCTGTTCACCGACATCACGGACGACCGCGGCGCCCGACGGGAACGTGCGGCCTACACGAGTGCTCTGGAGGACCTCACCGAGCGGCTGACGCTGGTGGCGGAGATCACCGACGTACTGGGGCAGACCCTGGACACCGACGAGGCCCTTGCCCTGCTGGGCCGCCTGCTGGTTCCTCGCCTGGCCGACTGGGCTGCGGTGGACCTCAGGACCGGTTCCGGGCAGGTCCACCGGGTGGCGGTGACCGGTCCCGCGGGCCGGGCCGCCGGGCTGGAGGGCGGGCGCGAGCGTCTCCCCGAGACCGGAGAGGAAGATCCCTCACCTCTGGTCCAGGTGCTGAACGGAGGCGATCCCGTACTGCAGAACGGTAGGACCGAGGCGGAGACGGCCGCCCCACCCGGCTCTCCCGTGGCCGCCGTCCACAGCGACTTCCTGCGGACGGTCGGCGCGACGTCCGCCATCACGGTGCCGCTGGGCGCCAAGCAGCAGCTCACCGGCGCCCTGACGCTGGCGCGCACCGACCCGACACACCCCTTCGACGCCGAGGACCTGGGGGTGGTGAGCGACATCGGCCGCAGGGTCGGTCTGGTCATCGACAACGCACGGCGATTCGGCCGCCAGCGTGCCGTCGCCGAAGCCATGCAGCGCAACCTGCTGGCTCCCCTGCCCCAGCCCGGCCGCATGCGGCTGGCCGCCCGCTACCAGCCCGCCCCGGCCGGCTCCCAGGTGGGCGGCGACTGGTACGACGCGTTCGAACTGAAGGACGGCACGCTCGCCCTGGTCATCGGTGACGTCGTGGGCCACGACCTGACCGCGGCGGCCGGCATGGCCCAGTTGCACGGCATTCTGCGCGCACTGGCCTGGGACGACCCCGGACCGCCCGGCGCCGTCGTCGACCGCCTCGACGACGCCATGCCCGCCATCACCACCGTGCCCATGGCCACCCTCGTCCTCGCCCGGGTCGAAGGCCACCCGCACACCGGACCGTGGACCCTGCGGTGGACCAGCGCCGGACATCCGCCGCCCCTCCTTCTGACCCCCGGCGGACACGCGCGCTATCTCGAAGCCGGACAGGGACTGCTCCTCGGCGCCCCCCAGGGCACCGGCACACGCCGGCCGAACGCCGCGCAGTCCCTGCCGCCGGGTTCGACCCTGCTGCTCTACACCGACGGCCTGATCGAGATCCCCGGCAGCGACCTGGACACCGGCCTGGACCGGCTGCGCCGCCACGCCCTCACGCTCGCCCAGGCACCGCTGGACACGCTGTGCGAGCAACTGCTCGCCCGTATGCCGCCCGGCAGCACCGACGACGTGGCTCTGCTCGCCGTGCGTCTGCCGGCCCGGTGACCGAGCGCATTCACTCGCGGCCCGAAGGGAGCCGGGGGGGCAGCGGCGTAGGGTGGACGTACCCGGAGCAGGTCACGCCGGGCTCGGAGGTTTCCTCCCGTCGGTCCGCCCTTCGGACGGAGAACCGTGGGCGACTCCCGCCGTCTTCCACGCGACCACCGCTACGGCGCGGCCTCGCCGAGACCACGGAGGTGGCTCCATGCGCTCGATGCACCCACCCGTCCACGACGCCGAGAGCCGGGACGCACCCGAAGTACCGGCCGCCTCCCCGTACGCGGACGAGGACCCACCCGTGGGCGAGTTCGCCGAGGTCCGCATCATCGCGGCGAACCCCGACATCGCCCAGCGGGTGGCACAGCTCCTGCGCCAGGGCTTCCGCTGCGACGAACCGCGCAGCTATCCCGCGGGCGCGGACGGCCGCGGCACCCTGCTCCACCTGACGGTCGACACCGCGCACCCTTCCGTCGCGCCGCCATCGGCATCGGCATCGTCCTGGCTGACCAGCAGTCGTTCCCAGGCGCAACGAGCCCACACGGACGAGCCGGGCTGACCCGGAGGGCGAGGGGAGCCAGGGCCCAACTGTCCTGCGGCGGCGCATCGTCAGCATGGGCCCGCTTTCCGCCGTGCCGCGGACGCCCGTCCGTGGACCGGTCCGGGAACACCGGGGCGGAGTGGCGTGGCGGACACCGGGAGTTCCCCGTACGCCCGCGCCCCGTTGGCGTCGTTCCTGGCGCACCACGGCACCGGTCCGTCGCACGGCGGCCCGGGGACAGGACCGCGACATGGCATCGCGCGCCGATGAACGTGCGGCCCCCGAGCAGGAACACTCCTCCCCGCCCTTGCCCGCCCGGCTCGCCCTGCGCCCGCCGACCTCTCCGCCCGGCCCCGTGTGCGGTGCCCGGTGGCCCCGTTCCCACGATCTGATGACCGAACTGCCCGTACTCACCGACGCGTTCGACGCGCTGCGCGGGCAGTCGCCCGGTTTCGCCGTGCGCCGCGGCACCTGGCCGGAGGCGCCGTGCGAGCTGCCCGCCGCCGGTCACACGGTGACGGCCGCGTGGTTCGCGTCCGGGTTCGACCCGCACACGATCCGGCTCTACTCCTACGGCGTCGGCCGCTGGGACCTGCCGGTCGTGCCGCCCCACACCACCGCCGAGGAGGCCGGGCCGGTCATGACCGCGGCGGGGGACGACCTCTCCCGAGAGCGGCAGGAGTAGCTTGGACACGAGGAGAGCGAGGACGCAGGACGCTCTCCTCGGGGCAGCCGCTCGGCCACCGCCGGGCACCGGCAAGCCGACGGGCCGCCCCACCAGGAAAGGCAGGTGAGCGCGATGCCGGACTCCCCTACCCCGCATCCCGAAGGGCTCCTGGCGGACGGCATACACGAGTCGGTGCGCCCCGGAACGGCTCTCCTGCGGCTCACCACCACCCACGACCGCCAGGGCATACTCGACGGTGCGTGGTGGCCCCGTTCGAGGCAGCTCGCCACCGAACTGCCCGGCCTGATCAGCGCACTGACCGAGCGCCTCGGGCCGGTCACCCGGATCGGCCTGGACTCCGGGGCCTGGGACGAGATGCCGACGCGGATGACCGTCGACGACCGTGTCGTGCACATCGACGCCTTCTCCACGGGGGACGGCACCGCGCTCGTGACCCGGGGAGACCAGGACTACTTCTCCCTGCTCGTGGTACCGCCGGACACGCCTCCCGAGGCGGCGCGGGCCGCGATGGCCGAAGCCGTGCGCGCCGACAACCCCAAGCAGGCCGTGCAGATCCTGGTCGACACCCACACGGGCCAGGCCCACTCCACCGACCCGGGGGCGTCCGGCGGCAGAAAGTTCTGACAGAACCGCGCCCCTGACGTGTGCGCTCGGCCAGGCAGGGGACTTGGTGTGCAGGACCGGTTCAGCAGCGTTCCCCTGGGGACTGACCCAGCCCAGGCTTCTCCGGTTCAGCCCACGTGCCGGGGGAGCCGCTCATCAGGCCACAAGGTGCCACGCCTGGCGGAGGCCCGCACCGGATACGGGCGCGTCTTCAGCGGAGCACCAGCAGGCGGCGCGGAGCGAAGCGGAACGTCCCGCGGTCCTCGGCCGGGAGGCAGCGCCAGCCCCAGGCCAGCAGTGCCCGGTACGTGTCCACGTCACAGCGGTCGACCAGGGTGATGCCGAGCGCGCCGACGTGGTCGCCGAGCAGCCGCCTCTGCAGGCGCCGGGCGAGGTTCCACTCGCGGGTCAGGTCATGGGTGCGTACCCGGCTCTCCACGACGACGTCGGCGACCGCGAAGAGCTTTCCCGAGGCGGCGACGCGGACCAGGTTCTCCGGGAGATACCCGTCGAGGCCCTGCCACCACGGGCCGATGCCACGCACGGGGAAGCCGTATGCACAGGCCGTGAGGTCGGTGGCGCCCGAGG
The DNA here is from genome assembly GCF_001270495.1 of Streptomyces viridochromogenes. Lineage (GTDB taxonomy): Bacteria > Actinomycetota > Actinomycetes > Streptomycetales > Streptomycetaceae > Streptomyces > Streptomyces viridochromogenes_A. The sequence goes on along the minus strand of NZ_LGUR01000215.1, from coordinate 48,857 downwards.
GGCGGACGGCCTCCGCGACGAGCAGTTCGAACCCCGGCCGGCGCATGTGACCCGCGAGCCGCCGCCGGAAGGCGGCGGACCCGGCCCGGTCCGACCGGTCCGAGATCCCCGGCTCGCCGGGCTCGCTCGACCAGGTGTGGGCGTACAGCTCACCGAGTTCCCACATCCGGTCGTCGACCTGGCGCCGGGTCAGCGGCCGGACGAACTCGCCCCGCTCGGGCGACGGCCCCTGCCGGCGCCGCGACGGGCACGGTATCCCGGGAGGCGTCCCGGGGCGGGCGGTCGCCGGGCGGTCCGGCATGTGCGCGGTCATGAGGCGAACCCTGCCCCGGGCCCGGACGCGGTCCGGCCCGGCATCGTCGTTCGCCGAGAACGGCACTCGGCACATGAGCCGGCACACGGGAAGCCCTCGGCGCCTTCGAGGCTACGCCCGCCCCTCGGCGGACGGGGGGCGCGCCCGAGTTCGGTTCCGGACCCTTCGGGTGACGGGCCCGTCACAGCCAGGCCGGCAGGGTCACCGGCTCGGTGCGGGTCGCGCGGCCGGTCGTCCAGGCCAGCAGTTCCGTGGCCGGTGCCCGGATCACGTCCGGGGCCTGTGCCGTGGGCGGACCGAACTGCCAGGTGCGGGCCCGGTCGGTCGGGGTGAGGCGGACCGGTGGGCAGCCGGGGCGGGTGGAGAGGGTGGTGGTGACGTCGTCGAGGAGGGTGTCGATCAGGAGGGCGGGGAGGTCGGAGAAGGTGGTTCCCGCTGCCAGGTCGACCGCGTGCAGCCATACCTCGCGCACTCGCATCCAGGGGATCTCGGCTGCGGGAATGGTGCGCCCCAGGGCGCTCTTGACCTCGGTCCGCCAGGTGGCGGAGCCGAGGGCGGCCAGGGCGTCGTCCAGCTCCGCCGCCGTGGACTTCAGCTGCTCCCGTAGTACGTCGGGCGGGAGGGCCGCCGAGGACTCGATCTCGGTGGCGCGCTGCTCGCGGTCGGCGTACATCGGGGTGGCGACGCCGGTGCGTGCCCAGGTGGCCAGGCGGACGAGGGCCTCGGCGTTGCGGGCGACGTGGCCGATGACATGCGCGCGGGTCCAGCCGGGGAGGTCGCTGGGGGCGCGCAGGTCGGTTTCGGTGAGGCGGTCGGCCACGCCCAGCAGCAGGGCTGTGCCCTCGCGCATCCAGGGCAGGGTGGCGGTCAGGTCATGTCGGTCGGTCATGAAGTGCCGCTCCCGATACGCTCCGCGATGTCGGCGCGCAGCGCCTTCTTGTCGATCTTGCCGACCTTGGTGGCGGCCAACTCCTGGACGCACACCAGGTGTTCGGGCAGCTTGAAGCGGGCCACCCCGGCCTCCTCCATGGCGGCGCGGATCGCGTCCAGGGTCGGAGCGGGGTGCCCCGGTGCGGCTACGACGTAGAGGCAGACGCGCTCGCCCAGCGCCGGGTCGGGCATGGCGACGGCCGCCACCTGGCTGACGTCGGCCAGCTCGTAGACGAGGTTCTCGACCTCCTCCGCGGAGACCTTCTCCCCACCGCGGTTGATCATGTCCTTGTCCCGGCCCTCGACGACGAGGTTGCCCTCGGGCGTACGGCGGCAGATGTCGCCGCTGCGGTACCAGCCGTCCTCGGTGAACGCCCGCTTGTTGTGCTCGGGCGCCCGGTAGTAGCCGCGCGGGGTGTAGGGGCCGCGGGTGAGCAGGGAGCCGGGCTCGCCGTCGGGGACGTCCCGGTCGAGTTCGTCGACCAGCCGTACCTCGTCGTCGGGGCACATGGGGCGGCCCTGGGTGGTGCAGATGACGTCCTCGGGGTCGTCCAGGAGGGTGTAGTTGAGCAGGCCCTCGGCCATGCCGAACACCTGCTGGAGCGTCGTACCGAGCACCGGGCGCACCCGGCGGGCCAGTTCGTCGGCGAGCCGGGATCCGCCGACCTGGAGCACGCGCAGGCTGCCCATCTGCCCTGCCCCGTGCTGTTCGGCGTGTTCCAGCCAGCGTCCGGCGACCGCGGGCACGACAGCGGTGTGGGTGACCTCCTCGGCGGCGACGGTGGCGAAGACGCGGGCCGGTTCCGGGCTGGGCAGCATCACCACCCGGCCGCCGGCCAGCAGGGTGCCCAGGATGCCGGGGCAGGCCAGCGGGAAGTTGTGCCCGGCGGGCAGGCTCACCAGGTAGACGGCGGTGGCGTCGACGCCGCTGACCTCGGCACTCGCGCGGGCGTTGTAGGCGTAGTCGTCGTGGGTACGGGCGATCAGCTTGGGCAGGCCGGTGGTGCCGCCGGAGAGCAGGAAAACCGCGACGTCACGGCTGCCGGGGGCGGCGGCGTCCAGGCGTGCCCGGTCGGCCGCCGGGTCCTCGCCGGGGGCGCACAGGGTGCGCAGGTCCAGGCCCGCGGGGTCGATGTCGTCCCCGGCGACCAGGACGTGCCAGGGACCCGGTAGCTCCTTGCCGAGTTCGTGGGCGAGCGCCTGGTGGTCGAAGTCGCGCAGCCGGTCGGGTACGGCGATGGCGGCGGCCTCGGCGTGCGCGGCCAGGTAGGCCAGCTCCAGGCGGCGGTGCGCGGGCAGCGCCATCACCGGCACGATCCCGGCGCGCAGGCAGGCCCAGGTCAGGACGGTGAACTCCCAGCCGTTGGGCAGCTGGACCACCATCCGGTCGCCGGGGCCGAGCCCGAGGTCGAGCAGCCGTACCGCCAACGCGTCCGCGCGGTCGGCGAGTTCGGCATAGGTCAGGCGCAGGTCGCCGTCGACGAGTGCGGTCGTGTCGGGCGTGCGGTCGGCCGTCTCGCGCAGCAGGTCGCCCAGCGGTCGGCCGGTCCAGTATCCGGCCGCCGTGTAGCGGTCGGCATCGGGCTTCGGCCAGGGGACCGTGCCCTCACTGATGGGTGCGGCCATCAGTCACCACCTCCGGGAGCAGCAGCTTCTGCGGCTGTGCACACAGCATCCAGCGCCACGAGGCCCTGAGCGGTGATCCGCAGGGGGTTGATTTCGATCTCGGCGAGTTCGGGGTGGGCGGCGAGCAGGTCGCCGAGGGCCGCCGTCACCTCGCCGAGGGCGGCGGGGTCCAGTACGGGCCCGCCGCGCCAGCCGTCGAGGAGGGCACGGGCGGCCAGCTCGGCGGGCATGGCGGCGGCCTCGGACACGCTCAGCGGGGCGAGCCGGATGCTGACGTCCGCCAGCGCTTCGGCGGTGGTGCCGCCGAGGCCGACCAGGACGACCGGGCCGAACACGGGGTCGCGACGGGCACCGACGACGAGGTCCACGCCGGCCGGGGCCATCGACTCGACCAGGCTGCGTGGAACATGCGGTCGCCGCCGCGTGGGAGAGGCTCCGGCCGCCTCGATCGCGTCGAGGGCCGCGTCCAGCTCGTCCGGGGTGCGCACCCCGAGCCGGACGCCGCCGATCTCGGTCTTGTGCAGCACGGCCGCGTCCAGCAGCTTGACCGCCACCGGGCCGGGCAGTTCGGCCAGCGCCCGGTGGGCCTCGGCGCGGTCGGCGCAGGCCCGGCGGGGCATGGTCGGCACACCGAGCGCGCCGAGGAGCGTCTTGGCCTGGTCCTCGTCCCAGGGGCCGGCGCCGACGTCCACGCGCGCCGGCGCTGCGGGGGCCGCCGTCGTACGGCTGCGGGCGCGGGCGTCGGCCAGCAGCGCGCCGGTCATGGCGGCGAGCCCCCGCGGGTCACCGGCCACCGGCACGCCCCGCTCCAGCAGGGCGCGGCGCACCCGCCGTACGTCGTCGCCCGCGCCGCCGACCCCGAGAACCAGCGGCACCCCGTGCCTGGCCGTGTCCACTGCCCCGACCAGGTCGAAGGCGGCCGGTTCGTGGAGCGCGTAGCCGGCGATCACGTCCACGGCCGGGTCGGCCGCCACCGCTTCCAGGACGGTGGCGAAGCCGGGGCCGGGGCGACCGGTGTCGACCGGGTTGGCCTGGTACGTCAGCGGCGGCAGGACCTCGGCCAGCGCCCGCCGGGTGTCCGCGGTCAGCTCGGGCACGGCGGCCCGGCGGCCGCGCAGGTCGTCCAGGAGGAGCAGGCCGGGACCGGCCTGTGCCGTCACCACGCCCACCCCCGGGTCGGCGGCCGCGGGAAGCCGTACCAGCGACAACGCGCCCACCGCGTCGACCAGTTCGCGTTCGTCGTCTACCAGTACGGCTCCGGCCTGGGCGAGGGCCGCGCGGGTGGTGCGCCAGGAGGTGGCGAGGGCGCCGGTGTGGGAGGCGGCGAAGGCGCCGACGTCGTGGCGGCCGACGACGAGTGCGACGACGGGGCGGGTGGCGGCGAGCCGTGCGACCGCGTCGGTCAGTCGGCGTCCGTCCGCGACGGACTCGATGTGCAGGGCTACGGCGGTGGTGTGCGGGTCGCCGGCCAGGTGCTCCAGGACGTCGGCGGCCGTGACGTCGACGCCGTTGCCCAGCCCCACCGCGAGACTCACGCCGTGGCCGGCCTCGCTGAGCAGGAACGCCAGGGCGTGGTTGACACCGCCGCTGGCGGCCACGACGGCGATCCGGCCGGCCGGCACGTCGGCGGCGCCGGGGACGAAGCTGGCGGTGAGGCCCTGGCCGGGCGCGAGGAAGCCGGAGGTGTTCGGGCCGAGCAGCCGGATGCCGGTGCGCTCGGCCACGTCGGCGAGTTCGCGCTGGTAGCGCTCGCCGTCCGGTCCGGCCTCGGCGAATCCGCCCCCGTAGACCACGGCGGCCCGCGCCCCGGCCTTGGCGGCCTCGGCGACGGCGTCCGCGCACCCCGCGGCGGGGACGCAGACCAGCGCCAGGTCGACGGGTCCGTGCTCGGCGGCCTCGGCGACCGAGGCGTACACCCCGGCGGAGGGGTCCGGGCGGCGGGCGTTGACCAGCCCCAGGTGTCCGGGGAACCCGGCCACCGAGCGGGCCAGCGCGGCGCCCAGCTTCGCCGGGTCGGTGGAGGCTCCGACGACGGCGATGCCGCGTGGAGCGAACAGCGCCTCCAGCACGCCGCCCGTCATGAGGACATCTCCCAGGCCGCGACGGTGTCTGCGCTCGCGCCGACCAGATCGGTCCGGCCGGACAGTACGGCGGTGACCGCGCGGTCGCGGTCCGGCGTGTCGTCCACGAGGAGTGCGGGCAGTCCGTGGTGCAGGCGGGCCCGCTCGGTGAGCAGCGCGCGGGTGTGGGCCGTACCGCCGTGCACGGCGACCAGCAGTGGTCCGGCGGCGGCGAGGGCGGCGAGCCGCGCGTACCCGGCGGCGAGTCCGGGCTCGTCGTCCGGGGCGGTGATCCGGGCGCCCCAGGGCCCCGGCGTGTCGGGCGCGGACGCCCGCAGGGGCAGCGGGTCTCCGGTGCCGCCCACCGCGGTGGTGCCGTCGGGATCGACCAGCATGACCCGGCCGGGCAGCCGCCATGTGCCGAGGTCGAACGGGGTGTCCAGGGGTTCGGCACCGCCGTGGCGTGCCTGCCACCGGTCGTGACTGGCGCGCACGAAGTCCGGGGCCCGCCGTGCCAGCCGGCCGTCCGTGATGCTGCGGGACAGGAAGTGGTAGGCGAACTGCCAGGGCTCGAAGGCGTCGTGGTATTCGCCGAAGTGCTCCCACCAGCCCAGGCTGGGCCGGGCCGCGTTCTGGATCGCCTCGACCGAGGGGCGGGCGGCGGATTCGTAGGCGGCGAGGGCGGCCGGAAGGTCGGTGGTGTGCTTGGCGAGGGCGGCGGACAGCGCGATGGCGTCCTCCATGGCCATCTTCGTGCCGGAGCCCACGGAGAAGTGCGCGGTGTGCGCGGCGTCGCCGAGCAGGGCGACCGGGCGGGGCTCGGTGACGTACCAGCGGCGGGTGCGCCGGGTGCGGAAGTTGCCCCAGCGGGAGTTGTTGACGAGGAGCCGGTGGCCGTCGATCTGGTCGGCGAAAAGCTCCTCCAGGTACGCCTTCGTCGCCAGGTCGCTGGGGCCGGGCGGCCGGGTCGTGTCGAACGCGTCGAGGCCCGCCGCCCGCCAGGACGCCTCGTCGGTCTCGACGATGAACGTGCTCACGTCCGCGCTGATCGGGTAGCCGTGCACGGCGAAGACGCCGTGCGGGCCGCGTTCGTGGACGAAGGTGAGCCCGTCGAACATGTAATCCGTGCCGAACCAGATGAACTTGGCCGTCGCCGTCTCGACCGTCGGCTCCAGGCGCTCCGCCAGGGCGTCGCGGATCCGCGACGACGTGCCGTCGGCGGCGACCACGAGGTCGTAGCCGGCCAGGTCGTCCAGTCCCGCCTCGGTCTCGAAGCGGAGGTCCGCGCCCAGGTCGCGGGCCCGCTCCTGGAGCAGGGCCAGCAACGTACGGCGGGCGATCGCGGCCATGCCGTTGCCGCCGCAGCGGATGCGCTCGCCCTTCAGCCGGACCTCGATGTCGTCCCAGTGACGGCCGTGCGCGTCGAGCGCCTCACGGAGCACGGGGTCGGCCTCGTGGATGCCGGCGAGCGTGCGGTCGGAGAACACCACGCCGAAGCCGAACGCGTCGTCGGCCCGGTTGCGTTCGAAGACCGTCACCTCGGCAGCCGGGGCGGCCTGCCGGAACAGGGCGGCGAAGAAGAGCCCGCCGGGGCCTCCGCCTACGACAGCGATGCGCATGGTCAGCCCCTCACCAGGGTGTTGCGGCACTCGCCGACGCCCTCGACGGCGGTCACCAGCTCGCTGCCCTCGGTCAGGTAGCGCGGGGGCTTGCGGGCGTGGCCGACGCCGCCGGGAGTGCCGGTGGCGATCAGGTCGCCGGGGACGAGGGTGATGATCCGCGAGATGTACGCGACCAGGGCCGCCGGGTCGAACACCAGGTCCCCGGTGTCGGCCTTCTGCATCAGCTGGCCGTCGACGGTGCAGGTCAGCTCGGCCGACAGGGGGGCGTCGTCCGGCTCGGCGACCACCAGCCAGGGGCCGACCGGTGTGCTCGCCTCGAAGGTCTTGCCCTGGAGCCACTGCGGTGAGCGGTACTGGAAGTCGCGGCCGGTGACGTCGTTGACCACCGTGTAGCCGGCGATCGCGGCGCGGGCCTGCTCGGGCGTGGCGTGCCGGACCTCGGCGCCGACGTACACGCCGAGTTCGGCCTCCCAGTCCACCGCGTCGGATCCGGCGGGCAGGACCACCGGGTCGTAGGCGCCGACCTGGGCGCGGGCGAACTTGGCGAAGAGCGTGGGGTGTTCGGGCAGTTCGCGGCCCATCTCCAGGATGTGGTTGCGGTAGTTGAGCCCGACGCACACGATCTTCTCGGGGGAGGGGACGGGCGGCGCGTAGTCGAGACCGGTCAGGTCGTGGTGACGGCCGTCGGCGGTCGCGGCCTCGGCCCGCCACCCGGGGCGGCTCAGCAGCGCACCCACATCCGGGTGGCCGAGCTCCACGGCGGCGTCGCCCTCGATACGGACGGCGCGGGTGCCCTCGGGCGTACGGATGGTGGCGAGCCTCATGCGGAGGGCTCCTCTCGGTGGGTGCGGGCCAGGCCGATCGCCTCGTAGACGGGGTCGTCGGAGAAGCGGAAGGCGTCCAGGCCGTCTTCGGAGCTGAGAGTGAGCGGGGCCCAGGACGGCACCGCGAACAGGTCCCCCTTGGCGACGTCGTACCGCTCGTCGCCGACCTGGACCGTGCCGGTGCCGTCGAACACCTGCCAGACGGCGGAGCCGACCACGCGGGTGGTCGCGGTACTGGTGCCGGGGCGCAGCCGGTGCATCTCGGTACGGATGGTGGACAGCGCGTCCCGGGCGGTGGCCGGGTCGGTGAACCGTACGACCGCGTGGCCGGGCTCCACCACGCCCGGGTAGCCCTCGTCCTCCAGCTCCAGCTGGGCGGTGAGGGCCGCGTCGGTGTGCTCCCAGCGGTACGCCATCAGCGGGGAGGAAGGGGTGGCGGGGGCGCCGACGGGGCGCAGGCCCGGGTGGCCCCACAGGCGTTCGTTGCGGGAGGCGGCCGGGGTGGCGCGGGTGGCCAGCCGATCCGGGCCGAACTCGAAGAATCCGGCGTCCAGTTGGCGTACCAGCGGGATGTCCAGGCCGTCGATCCAGGCCATCGGCCGGTCGGTGGTGTTGTGGTGCTCGTGGAAGTGCATGCCGGGGGTGAGCAGCAGATCGCCCCGGCGCATCGCCACCGGGTCGCCCTCCACGTTGGTCCACACACCCTCGCCCTCCACCACGAAGCGGAACGCGGTCTGGGTGTGCCGGTGGGCCGGGGCCTCCTCACCGGGGCCGAGGTACTGGATCGCGGCCCACAGGGTGGGGGTGGCGTACGCGGTGCCGGGCAGGCCCGGGTTGGCGAGCGCGATGGCGCGGCGCTCGCCGCCCCGGCCGACCGGGACCAGGTCGCCGCTGCGCTCGGCGAGCGGGTGGAGCACCGACCAGCGCCACAGGGCCGGCACGGCGTCCGGCCGCGGCGCTTGCGTCATCAGACCCTCGCGCTGGGTCCACAGGGGCGTCAGGTGCGCGGCCTCGAAGTCGGCGTAGAGCCTCTCCAGCGCGGCGCGCTCTTCGGTGATCGTCACGGGCGGACTCACTCCTTCGGGATGACCTGAGCCCAACGTACGACACTGAAACAACGAGCGTCTAGATTTTGAAACGCATTTCTTCGCCGAGGACGCCGGGTCAGCCGCCGGCCGCGCCGATCACCTCGTCGACGTAGCCCTCCGCCTCCGCCCGCAGCAATCCGTGGGCCTCCAGGAACACCTCATGGAGGCGGCGGCCGGCCCAGTCCCCGGGAAGCAGCTCGGGCGGCAGGTCGGGGTCCCTGAACGGCAGCAGGCGGTAGTCGTGGATCAGGCGCATGCGCTCGACCAGCGCGTCCCGGCCGCACGGCACCCCGGCCCGATAGTCGGCGAGGCGGGGCCGGTAGCGGTCGAGCAGTTCGCCGTACTCCTTGTTCAGGCCCACCAGGTCCCAGGACCGGGCCGCCATGTCCCGGTCGGCCGCGGCACCCTCGGACCGGGCGTGCAGCGCGTCGATCCGCACCGCGGGCTGATCCTCGAAGCTCGCCCTGACCTCGGCGATCCGGTCGTGCGGACTGATCCACACCGACGCCGACAGCATGCCGAAGCCCAGCCAGGACAGCCTCTTGCGCAGCTGCTCGCGCAGCGCCCGGTCGGCCTCGGGGACCGAGTAGATGACCATGTGCCACTGCCCGTCCCACGGCCCGGGCGCCCGCGCGAAGATCCGCTCCCGGCCCTCGTCGAGGAGCCGCCAGGAGGCGTCGGTGAGGGCGTAGACGGTCTCCCTGCCCTCTCGGCGGGCATCGAGCCAGCCCTCCTTGCGCATCCGGGCGGCGACCACCCGCACCGTGCTCTCGGGGACGGCGAAGCAGTCCATCAGCGCGACCAGGCCGCGCAGCCGGGCCTCGCCGCCCCGGTAGCGCAGATAGTCGCCGAACAGGTCGAAGACAAGTGACCTCGGTTTCACGAACACCTCCCGGGGCCCCGCCGGGCCCCCGCCCCTGTACACCAATACGTGTCAACCACTTGACGATCGTCTCACGGGCGACCGATATTTCACACACCCGACGGCCGTCCCAGTGACGGCACATTTCACGTCGCACCTCGCGTCGAAGGAGACGGCATGGCCGAGACTTTCGTCCTCATATCCGGTGCCTGTCACAGCGGCTGGACCTGGCGTCTGGTGGCCGAGCGGCTGCGCGCCGCCGGTCACCGGGTCCTGGCTCCGGACCTGCCCGGCCTCGCCGACGGCGACGACCCCCGGCAGCACAGCCTGGCGGACGTCGGCGACTTCGTGGTCGACCTCGTGGAACGGCACGATCTGCGGGACGTCACCCTGGTGGGGCACAGCTGGGGCGGCTACCCGCTCACCGCCGCGGCACCGCGGCTGGCGCCCCGGCTGCGGAGGCTCGTCTACTGGAGCGCGTTCGTCCCGGCGGAGGGGCGGTCCCTGATGGACGAGGTCCCGCCGCACTACGCGGAGATGTTCCGGCAGCTCGCCGCCGCCTCCGGCAACGACAGCATCGTCTTCCCCTACGAGGTCTTCACGGCGGCCTTCATGCAGGACGCCGACGAGAGCGTCCAGCGCCTGGTCCACGGCCTGCTGGTGCCGCAGCCCCTGCGCTACTTCACCGAGACCGTCACCCCCGTCGACCCGGCCGCGCTCGGCGTCCCCGCCTCCTACGTCGTGGGCAGCGAGGACCTCGCCCTCCCGCCCGGCGAGTACGGCTGGACACCCCGCTTCCCGCAGCGCCTCGGTCCCGGCACACCCGTCATCGAGTACGCCGGCACCCACGAGGCCATGTTCACCCGGCCCGACGAACTGACCACCGCGCTGCTCAAGGTGTGAGCGACGCGCCACCGAACCTCTGCACACACGGACCGCCCCGGCCGCGTCGGACGCAGCCGGGGCGGTTCGCGCGTTCACACAGGTCCGGTGGGTGGGCCACCGCGCTCCCGGCCGCTCAGGCTCGGACGGCCACCGCGTCCGGCGAGGGGGAGGCGGCGCCGACGCCCTTGGGGAGCAGGAGGACCATGAGCGCCCCGACGGCCGCCGGGATGGCGAAGGCGTAGAAGTTCCACTCCATGGCCAGGTCGGAGGCGAGCAGAAAGCCGCCGAAGGTCGGTCCGACGACCGCGCCGAGCCGTCCGATACCCAGGGTCCAGCCCAGCGCGGTCGCGCGGACCTCGGGCGGGAAGTGCATGGCGACGTACGCGTTGACCATGATCTGCGTGCCGATGGTGCCGAACCCGGCGACGGCCACCAGCGCGTACATCACCCAAGAGGCCGTGGGCGAGCTCAACAGGTAGATCGACAGGGCGGCCGCGACGAACGTGACCGCGGTCACCGGCTTCATGCCCAGCCTGTCGCCGACCGGCGCCACCAGGATGGACCCGACCGCGGCGCCGACGTTCATCATCACCAGGAACAGCAGCGAGCTCGACAGCGGATAGCCCGCCGACTTCATGATCTGGGGCAGCCAGGTGTTGAGTCCGTAGACCAGCAGCAGACCGAAGAAGCTGGTGATCGCGAAGAGCATGGCGGGCCCGATGTGGCGCCGGCCGAGCAGGACGGTGACCGGGCTCTTCGCGACCTGCCCGGTCACGGAGGGCTGTGCCTCCGGCAGGGGCGTGTCCAGCCCCGCGGCCAGTCGCGCGGCTTCCTCCCCGCGCCCCTTGGCGACGAGGTAGCTCAGCGATTCCGGCAGGTGGCGCCAGAGCAGGGGGACGACGACCACGAGCGGGACGGCGCCGATCCAGTACATGATCCGGAACCCGAACTCCGGCATGAGCGCCAGCGCCAGCGTGGCGGCGAGGATGCCGCCGACCGGGTAGCCCGCGAACATCAACGCGTTGTTCAGGCTCCGCCGGTGGGCCGCCGAGTACTCGGCGGTCAGGGCGATCGCGGTGGGCATCACACCGCCGAGGCCGAGCCCGCCGAGCAGGCGGAACAGCCCGAAGAGTTCGGCGCTCGGCGCCATCGCGCAGGCCGCCATGGCCAGCGAGAACCAGCTCACGCTGATCAGCAGCACCTTGCGCCTGCCGACGGCGTCGGTCGCCACGCCCGCGACCAGCGCGCCGATCAGCATCCCGACGAGGGCGTAACTGCCGATCACCCCGGCCTCGGTCGGCGTCAGACCCCAGGGCTCGTACTTGATCAGGGCCGGCACCGTGGCCCCGTAAACGATCAGGTCATATCCGTCGAACATGATCACCGCGAAGCACAGCCCCAAGACCGTGAGCTCACTGCGGCTTCTGGATGCCCTGGACTTACTGGAACGGACGTCTCCTGGCGTCATCGCCACCACCATCCTGTACGGCTCTTGTCCGGTAGGTCACCGATGCCGGGGAGTATGTGCCACTCGAAAGACGGGCGTCAATAATCTGACACGAATACGATTGCTTCGATCTGCGGGTTCCGCTGCCGGGCGGCCCTGTCTAGCTACATCTCACCGACGACCGTGATCAAGACGTTTGTACGTGGAGTAGACCTCGGGGGCCTGAGGGGCCAACGGAACCGCCGCCGCCGTCACTGGAGTTGACCTGCCGGCCGCGGCGCACGGCTCAACGAGGGACGGGCCTTGACCAGATTCGCCCGCCGCAGCACGGCCAACCGCTGGGCCTCGCCCGCGGCACCGGCCATCCCGAACCCGACCTGACGTCCTTGATCACCTTGCTGCCGGAGGCGCCGCCGCGGACGACAGGCTCACTCACCGCGAGCCGATCCGCAGGCGGGCACGCCCTCCCCGGGCGCCGGTCAGGCAGCCGGCCGCAGACGGACGCAGCACCGGCCTGGTGCCGGCGCCAGGCACGCCTCGAATCCGCCTTCGTCCAGCGCCTTGAGCACCCCGCGCAGCAGATGCAGGTTCATCCCGCACACCGTCTCAGTGTGCTCTCGCGCCAGCACATGGAAGGGGCAGTTGCCCAGCACGATCGCGTCGCCTTCGCGACGCGGCTCGAAGCCGTGCCGCTCCAGCAGGTCGGTCACACCGGCGGCTGCCCGCTCGCCCAGCTGCTCGCCCAGTTCCTCCGCCTTGCGGTGCAGCACGGTGCGGACCGGTTCGCCTGTCGCATCGGACTCCTCCACCGCCTGCGCCAGCAGCCGCCCCGCCAGTTCGTAGCGCCGCTCGGGCAGGCTGACACTGACCTCCCTGCCTGAGCGCCGGTACAGCTTCGCGGGCCGGCCCGCGCCCGGGCCGCTGCGTCCGCTGCGCCGCTCGTACACCACGTCCAGCAGCCCCTGATCGGCCAGCCGGTCCAAGTGGAAGGCAGCCGTCTGCCGCGCCAGCCCGAGGGCCTCGGCCGCGTCGTCCCGGCCGACCGGATCGCACTGGCGCACCACGTGCTCGTACAGCCGCCGACGCGTCGGCTCGTCCAGAGCCGCGACAGCGGAGACGTCACCGCCGGGTGCTTCCTTCGAGGGGTCCACGGACACCAGTGTAAAACCAACGGCCATTGACTAAAGAGCCAGGGTGCGCTTCTATCGATAGTGAAAGTTGTCGATAGAAGGAGGGTGCCATGTCGTCCACCACCAGCGCGCCGGTCACACCCCGGCGCGGCCTGGCTGCCGACCCGGCCTACCAGGCGTTCTGGATCCTGCGGACGGGGTTCACCGTCGCCCCGATCCTGTTCGGCCTGGACAAGTTCGCCAATCTGCTCGTGGACTGGCCGACCTACCTCGCGCCGTGGATCAACGACGTGGTTCCGGGCAGCGCCCAGGCCGCCATGTACGCCGTCGGCGCCATCGAGATCGTCGCCGGCATCACCGTTGCCGTGGCCCCGCGGTTCGGGGGCTGGCTCGTAGCCGGCTGGCTCGCCGGCATCATCGTCAACCTGCTGACCATCCCCGGTCACTACGACATCGCCCTGCGCGACTTCGGGCTCCTGCTCGGCGCCGTCGCCCTGGCCCGGCTCGCCGAGCGCTACCACGCCCCACGGCAGCCGAACTGACCCGTCGGCCCGCACGTGAGCGTGCGGGCGGTCGGCCGTCGGAGGGAGAGGAGAGACCAGGACGCCTCCCCCGCGTTCGCGACTTCCCGTCCACAACCTGTGGACGGGGTGGGGAACGCACGTCAGGCGATGTCGTGGACGCTGCGCCCAAGCGGGTCGGATGCGTGCCGCGCGATGGCACGGTAGTCGGCATCGCCGTGGAGGACAGCCAGGCCGTGGTGGGCGGCGGTGGCGGCGATGACGAGGTCCACCGCCGAGGCGCCGCGATGCTCCCCAGCCTGGGCCATACGGTGCCGCACCGCGCTGATCCAACGCCCCGCGTTCCTCGGCACCGCGGCATCGGGACTACCCAACTCTCCTCGCTGCTCGGCCTGTTGATGAACCGCTCCGGAACCCTGGCTCAGACCACGTACGCCCGGCCGGCCCTCGTCGTATGCGCGGCAGCCGGGGGCCTCGCCTCCACCGCGGTCATCACCGCCCGGGGCCTGGCTCTGGTCCGATACCGCCGACGCGCCCGGCATGCCGGAACTCCACCAGCTCAGAACTCGAGCCTCCCTGGGTGAGGCCCAGTTGGTGGTGCCGCCCCGTTGCCGGTGCGGCACCACAGTTCTACGGCGCGGGTTCGTAGGTCACGGTCGTGCCGGGGCACGCTTCCGCGTGTTGGGTGAGTGATGCGATTTCGGCGGCGTCGGCGGTCAGGCCCCAGCGGAGCTTGGTGGCGATCCACTCCGCGGTGTACCGGCACGTGACCTCGACGGCCGGCGGGAGCCATTCTGCGGGATCCTGGTCGGCCTTGCTGCGGTTCGAGGCCGCCGAGACGGCGACGAGGGACGGGGTGACAGCCAGGTCGTTGGCGTACGCCTCACGCCGCTCGGCACTCCATTGCGATGCTCCGGAGTCCCATGCCTCAGCGAGCGGCACCATGTGGTCCACGTCCAGGGCGGAGGCCGCGGTGAGCCACCGGGCGTCGTAGTACGACCACCAGCGCCCGCCGGAGAGCTTGCAACCGGGGAGGACCTGAGGCCGTTCGACCGCTTCGGCGAGCAGCACCTCCGCTCGGGTGTTGCAGCCGTCGGTGGGGTTCTGGCCGGCGTTCCAGTGCTTGAAGCTCGTGCGCTGGTAGCCGTCCCGCACCTCTGCGGCGAGCGGGAGGAGGTGGACCGAGGCCGCCATCGGCAGCGTGTACGTCTCGGCCGGCCGGTGATGGGCGTGGGCCGGGGTGGGTGTCACGAGGGGCGCGAGAAGGAGGGCGGCCGCGAACGCGACTCGCCTGAGGTTCTTGATCACGCATCGCAGAATTGACTGCGCGTACCTCGTTCGAGGGTTTCAACTCGAACGAATGAGCCATCTGGAGGCTTCAGTTCACCGTACGGGTGTTCTGATGGTCACCCGGTAGGGGCGACCTGGGCCTGAGCCGGCGCCCACGGATCCCGAGCGCCGACTACATGGCACCGATTACGTGCCGCCGCCGACCCCGGTAGTCGCGAGGTCTGCGCGGTTCGCACGCCATGACACGGCAGCGCGCAGCCCCAGGAACACCAGCAGTGCGAACGGTGACAGCAGGATCGTGAGGACCAGCAGCGGCCCCATCAGCAGGGCGGAGATCCGCAGGCGCCTGGCCTCCCGGTACATCCACTGCCCGATCAGCAGATCCCAGGCGATGACCTGTGCCCAGACGGCCCCCGCGCCGTCCGCGAGGGCCGTCAGATCGCGGAAGGTGTCGAGATCCGGGCTGCGGACCGCGCTCCAGAGCTCGGGGAACACCGGGACCGCCAGTGCGAGATAGACGAGCAGGACAGGCACCACGGTCCACGGCGACCCGGCGATGCGGGCGGTCGGACCCCACCCCGGCGCGAAGATCATGAGCAGCCACACGGGTGCGGCGAGCCAGAAGGAGAGCTCGAAGAGGAGTCCGGTCATGCCACGAGGTCCTTCGCAGCGGGGGCGCCTTCCGCGTCCTGCGCGCCCTCCGCGCCCTCCGCCTCAGCGGGAGTCGGAGCCCTCAGGGAGCCGCACGCCCCGAGAGCACCGGCCGCCAGGATCAGTCCGGCCGCCCCCAGCGTCGCGCCGTCCGGGTGGATCAGCGGCTGACCCCGCAGCGCCTGCCAGAGAAGCAGGGTGAAGGCGGCGGCGTACGTTCCCGAGGCGAGCAGCACCAGACGCAGCCGTATCCGGGCGTCGGCAAGGCGGGCGAAGCGCGGCCCGAGGGCGGTCAGCACCATGACCAGCAGCGGCAGGAGTTGCAGCGCGTGCATACCGACGAAGTGCGGGATCCGTAGATCGCCGCCCGTCGTCGACCAGCCGGTCAGCGGCATCGACGCACCGCCGTCCGGCACGCCCACGCTGTGCGCGCCGACCACCTTGGAGACGCCACGCCGCTGCCCCGGCGCGGGTTGGGTCATCAGGAAGCCGACGCCGGCCCCGGCCAGCGCCAGGACGATGCCGGAGCGCATCGCCCAGGCGGACGCGCGGTCGGCGATTCGGGCGCGGAGCAGCAGCACGGCGACGGCGAGCGTGCCGAGCCACAGGATGACGACCGTGACGGCCATGGCGTTGAACAGCGCCTCGTCGAAGGGCGTCTCGTGGTTGAAGTGGCTGCGTTTCCCGCGCACCACCTGCCCTGTGATGATCACCATCTCGACGAGGCTCGCCAGCGCGACGACCGTCCCCGCCCACCAGCCCACGCGTCGTCGGCCCGGGAGGAGCGACAGCATCCAGGCAAGGGAGAGGCAGTACGCCACGAACGAGACCGCGAACTTGAACGGCTTGAACCAGATCGGCGCCCCCGTCAGGACACGGTCGTCGACGGCGAGTCCCACCGCGGACACGACCGCCATCAGCACCATCGCCGCCGCGAACAGCACCAGCGGCCGGTGCCATGACCGCCATGATCCCGACGACCGCCATGGCGCCGACGGCGACCATAACGAGGCGGGCCAGGAAGACGGACGTGAAGAAGACATGGGTACCCCCTAGAAACAGATAGCGGCACTATCCGCTATCCGATAGCGCCACTATCTATGATGGAGGCCGGGTCGGCAAGGGCCGGCCCGGCCTGAGGACGAAGGCCAAGGAGCGGAGTGAACCGGCAGTGCGCATTGGAGAGTTGAGCCGCAACACCGGAGTGCCGGTGCCGACGATCAAGTACTACGTCCGTGAGGGCCTGCTGCCTCCGGGCGAGCTGACCAGCCCGAACCAGGCGACCTACGGCGAGGCGCACGAGCGTCGGCTGCGGCTCATCCGAGCCCTGCTCGATGTGGGCGGCATGAAGGTCGCCGAAATCGCGGACGTACTGGCGGCCGTCGACGACCCGGAACGCCCGCTGCACAAAGTGCTCGGCGCGGCCGCGGACCGCCTCGGCAGGGATGACGTCGAGCACGACGACGCCGAGTCGGCGACCGCCCGGGCCGTCGTCGCCGACCTCGTCTCCCGGCGCGGCTGGCGGACGCACGAGTCGAACCCCGCCGCCATCGACCTGTCCAAGGCCCTGGCCGCCATGGGCCGACTGGGCCACGGGGCGTTCGTCGAGGTGCTCGACGACTACGCCGACGCAGCCGAGCAGGTCGCCCGCGCCGACCTCCGTTACGTGGACCGGCGGGTGGCGGTCGAGAGCATGACGGAGACCGTGGTGATCGGGACCGTACTGGGTGAGGCGGTGTTCAGCGCGCTGCGGAGGCTGGCCCATGTGGACGCCTCGGCACAGCTGTACGGCGCGGACGGCTCACAGGAGCGGAAGCCGAGCTGAGCCGGTCCGCCGATGTGCGTGACGCCGGCCGGGACACCGCCGCCGCATGAGAGTCCGGGCGGGCCACTTCCAGTACGTCCTCCAGCAGCCCGCGCAGCTTCTGCACACTGCCCGCCACGACGTCTGGAGAGCCGGCGCCGAGCGCTGGCTCTCCAGCCGCCTGGTGCGCGGCGACGCCGAGCGGATGGATGGGGCGGCAGCGGCCACCGGACTCATCACCACCGGGCGGTGCAACCAGACCCGCGCATCGGCGCCAACTCACCATGTCCACGCACGTCAGCAGCCATGCGGCCGCCCAACGGCCGTTCTCATGCTTTCGATCCGCCCTAACTCTGCCCCCGTGGTGAGCGGCGTGGAGCAGCGAGCCATGGGGCGGCGACCTCGGCCATGCGGTGCATGACGGGGACGGGGATGGTGGGATTGCGGACGGCGATCTCCGCGCTGCGCAGGTCGAGCAGGAGTGTCACCAACTCGGCCGGCGGGACGGCAGGGTGCGGTACCGCACGCCAGCGCACGCCGTTGTCGGGGTCGGTGGCCAATCGGACCGCGGCCTCGGGTGCGAGCCGAGGGTCCTGGGCCGCGGACCTGCGGACGATCTCGTGGGGATCGTGGCTGGCCCGCTCGACGTGTGCGGCGGTGGAGGCCGGGTCGTCGAGTGCGAGAGCACGCAGGCGGGGGTTCGGGTCTGCCGCGAACCGCAGCAGGCCCTCACGGGGGAAGTTGGGATGGTTGCGCGGCCGGCCGGGGAACGAGTAGCTCGCGTCCCACCATCCCGCGACCTCAAGGAGCATCTCGGGCGGGGCGTCGTCGCAGGACTCGGCCAGGAAGAGGCGCACGACGCGGTCCTCGTCGCGGGCGAGGAGTTCCACGACGTCCGAGGGCAGCCTCGGTGCCCTCGCAACGCTGCGGCGGACCAGCAGCTTGGGGGAACTCGCGAGTTGACGCATGGCCGCGGCGTTCGCGTGCAGTGCGCCGATCCACCACAGTGCCGTCGTCGAGCCGCGCGGGTCGATGTCGGGGACCTCAGAGGCCATCGCGGCGATCTCGACGGGTGTCGCGGGCGGCGCGGCGTCGGGGCGGGGTGCAGGCCCGACGCCACGGCCGCCGCGTGAAAGCCGCTGGGCTGCCAGAAGTTCCTCGGCGCGCTCCGTCAGTTGCTCACGCAGGTCCGGCTCGGGCGAGGCGGCAAGAAGCCGCCCCCATTGGGCCGGAGAGAGGCGGCCGATTTCCGCAACATGGGCGCGGACATTCCGTATTCGGTGGACGGCCGCGGCGTCCATGACGCCGTTCGGCAGGTCTTCGCGGTAGAGGAAGTCAGTAACACCGACGTCCAGGAGCTTGAAGAGCAGTTCAACTGGTGCCGCACGGTTGAAGCCGAGTCCGGAGAGCCACGAAAGACCCACTCGTCGGTCGACTTCGTCGGCCGGCATCAGCCTGCCCCAGGCGGGACTGTGCGCGGCCGGCTGATTCTCTGTCACCGGCTGAAGACCAGGGCCAGGGCGAGACTCTTGGCGATGCTCGTCCGCCAGCGCATCGCCGAGCTGGTTCGAGGAAGATGCCGTCCGCGACTCACTGGCTTCGCGACGCCTCATCCAGAGCCCTCCGGCGCCGCAGGCGCAGCAGTACCCCGCCCGCTGTCAGGGTCGCCGCGGCACCCGACGCGATGCCGAGTGCCAAGCCGCCGCCGAAGCGCGGGCCGTCGTTTGAGGCCGGGGGCTTGTCCGGGGCCGAGACCTTTACCTTTCCGTGTAGGACGATCGCGGGGTAGTCGCAGAGATAGTCGCGGTCCTCTTCCGTCACGCAGTCGGCGTCCTTGTGGCGCAGCGTGAACGTCACGGGATACGTGCCGGGCTTCACGTTCTCTCTGATCCGGCCCGCGCCCACCCAGGCGCTCTTGGTGTCGCCCAGGGTGGTGTCGTCGGTCAGCGCCGGGCTGGAGACCTCCACCGCCGTGGGGTGGGGATTGCCAGGGCGTTCCTTGACCGTGAGTTCCACCGCCTCGCCGGGTTCTGCCGGACCGCTGACGGAGACGTATCCCCGTCCAGGGAACGGGAGTGGAGCGGCGTAAGCCGCCCCGGCGTGCCCAAGCAGGAGCAGCGGCACGGCAATTGCGGCAAGCCCGCTGTACGCGGACGAGCGTGTGAACTGGATCATATGCGCTGTCCCCCGCATGAAGTGGTCATACGATCATGGCCGACCTTGACGCACTCACGCCAGGCGGCGTGACGCGCGTCTCAATAAATCTGGGGGATTGACCATGAAGTTGCGCAGAGCGCTGAGTGCTGCGGCGGGGGCCGCGGCACTCGTTCTGCTGCCGGGCTTTCCGGCGTACGCAGACCCGAGCGCTCCATCTCCCTCGGGGAATCCCACCCTGGGGGCCGCCACTCCGGGCAATGCCAGCCCGGGCACCGCCAGCCCGACGAATGCCATCCCGGGCACCGCCAGCCCAAGCACCGCCACCCCAGGTACCGCCACCCCGGGTACCGCCAGCCCGACGAATGCCACCCCGGGCTCCCCGGCGGAACAGCCTTCCCTTCCGTCGGCCCCCGTGCCGGCGGGCGGGGACGACGATGCTCGCGGATTCACACCGGCCGACGCCGACAGCTACTGGACTCCGGAGCGTATGCGGGCCGCGAAGCCCGTCCAGGAGCAGGAGGCCAAGCGGTTTCCCTCTCCGGCCAGGACGCCCCGCTCCCCCAGCAAGCCGTTCGAAGGGCTGCCCGTCGTCGGCACCTTCTTCTGGAACGACGGCACCGACACCGGCCGCTTCTGTGGTGGCACGGTCGTCAAGAGCCCCGGCAAGAACATCGTGATGAGCGCCGGTCACTGCTTCGACGACCAGGACGCGCGCAAGAACCTCACGTTCGTCCCGCAGTACGACGACGGCAGGAAGCCGCACGGCGCCTTCACCGTCAAGCCCGGGCGGATCTACGTCGACAAGCGGTACCTGGCCAAGGGCCCGGACGCAGCGGCCGACCTCGACTTCAACTTCCTGCAGATCGAGCCGCGCGGCGGCAAGAACGTCGAGGACGTCGTCGGCGGGGCCGAGTTGATGATCAATGCCGGGTACGCCCACGACCCGGTCCGCCTCATCGGCTACCCGGCCAACCAGAAGCGCCCGCTGGACTGCACGGACAAGACCGTCCGCTACAACAGCACCGACCCGAAGATCCCGGGCAGTTTCCTGCGTATCGCGTGCGACAAGTACTCCGGCGGCGCGTCCGGCGGGCCGTTCCTCGTCAAGCGAGGCGGCGGCTGGGGCCTCATCGGAGTCATCGGCGGCTGGAAGACCGGCGGTGACAAGGACGACATCTCCTACAGCTCCTATCTCGACGCCGACGCCAAGGCGCTCTACGACGACGCGGTCAACAACCGTCAGCCGGCCGGCCGTGGCGTCCTGGGCAAGGCCGAGACCTGGAAGCACGCCGAGGTCATGGCCGGGGGCTACTTCACCGACGGCAATCCCGGATCGTGGGACTACTCCGACCTGATCGTGCGCTGGTCCGACGGCGAGGTGACCCTGTACCGCGGAGCCGGTGAGGACGGCGACAACTTCGACAAGGAGTTTCGTCTCACCGGGCCCAACGGCACCTGGAAGCACGCCGAGACCATCGCGGCGGGCGACTTCTCCGGTGCCGACACGGACGACCTGATCGTCCGCTGGACCGACGGCGAGCTGACGCTCTATCCCGACGTCGACGAGAGGGGCTTTCACGGCGAGGTCCAGTTGCAGAAGCCCAACGCCCTGTGGAAGCACGCCGTTTCCATCACCGGTGGCCGCTACACGAGCAACAACAAGTGGACCGACGACCTCCTGGTCCGCTGGAGCGACGGTGAAGTCACCCTGTACACCGACGTCAACCGCGACGGCTTCCACGGCGAGAAGAAGCTCGCCGCGCCCAACGGCACCTGGAAGCACGCCGCGACGCTCACGTCGGGCGACTTCACCGGCAACGACCAGCACGACCTCATGGTGCGCTGGACGGACGGCGAACTGACCCTCTACAAGGACCTCGACCAGAACGGCTTCCACGGCGAGATCCAGGTCAAGAAGCCCAACCGGCTCTGGACCCACGCCACCATCCTGGGCGCCGGCGACTACACGGAGAACCGCCACCCCGACGACTTCCTGGTGCGGTGGTCCGACGGTGAGGTCTCCATGTACCCGGACGCCGACGAGACCGGCCTGAACCGCGAGATCACGCTGGTGTACCCGCCCGCGTAGGGCCGTCCTTCATCCGGACAGGACCGGGCAGGACAGGAGCGGACAGGAGAAGGGCTCTTCCCTCGGCGGAAGAGCCCTTCTACGGCCTACGGCTTCTTCTTGTCGAAGAGCCAGACGTCGAAGAGGTTCGTCAGGTCCTTCCCGGACTTGCCCTCGCACAGCGCGATGAACTGTCCGGTGTCGGCGTTGCCGTGCCGGTGCTGCCGGGTCCAGGTGCGGAGGATGTCGAAGAAGGTCCCGTCGCCGACGGCCTCACGCACCTTGTGCACGACCATGGCGCCGCGTCCGTAGACGGGCGGGTCGGAGACGCGTGCCGCGCTGGGAGGATCGGCCGGCGGGAAGGCCCAGATGCCCTCGCTCTCGGAATCCTTGCCGTCGTAGAAGTCCTCGAAGATCTCGTCGGTTTTCCTGCCGCCCCGCTCCTCCTCCCAGAGCCACTCCGCGTAGGTGGCCATGCCCTCGCTGAGCCAGATGTCCTTCCACTGGCGCGGGGTGACGGAATTGCCGAACCACTGGTGGGCCAGTTCGTGCACGAGCAGCGTCTCGTCCGGTGCCTCATCGAAGTAGGGCTTGGTCTGGGTCTCCAGGGCGTAGCCGAGCTCGGGCACGTGGTCGACGACGGCGCCTGTGGAGGAGAAGGGGTAGGGGCCGAAGCGGTCGCTCGCCCAGCCGACGATCTCGGGGACCAGCTCCTTCACGTCCGCGGCGTTCTCGGACTCGTCTGGGTCGACGGCGACGTAGACGGGCAGGTCGTCGTCGGTCCGGCCCTTGTGGACCTCGAAGTAGCCGACGGCGAGTTGGGCGAGGTAGCCGGCCATGGGCTCTTCGGTGCGCCAGTGCCGGGTCACTGTCTCCCCGTTGTCCTCTTCGGTGGTCAGCTCGCCGTTGCTGACCACGTCGTACGGGTCGCCGTCCGCGTCCTTGGGCACGGTGACCGTGATGTCGTACGTGGCCTTGTCCGAGGGGTGGTGGTTGCCCGGGAACCAGGTCATGGAACCGGCGGGCTGGCCGAGGGCGGTCGAGCCGTCGTCGGTCTCGATCCAGCCCTCCAGGCTTCCGTCGTCGTCCTCGATCGTGCGGGGGGTGCCGTCGTAGGTGACGACTGTCCGGAACGTGTCGCCTTCCTCGACCGGTTTCGCCGGTGTCACCTGCAACTCGTCCTTCTCCCGCGTGTATCGGGCCGTCGCGCCCTGCACGGTGGCCCGGCGTACGCGCAGCCCTGACAGGTCGAGGTTGAAGCGGCTCAGGTCCTGGGTGGCGCGCGCCGTGATGACGGCTGTGCCCTTCAGCCGGTTGGTCTCGGGCACGTAATCCAGGGTCAGTCCGTAATGCGCCACGTCGTAGCCGCCGTTGCCGAGTGCGGGAAACAGCCGGTCACCCACCCCGGCCGCGCCGGGCTTGAAGGCCGCGGCAGCGCCGTTCCCCGACGCGGAACCGGTGCAGGAGGTCGTCATGGCCAGGAGGAGGGCGGCAGCCGGAACCCAGCGGGACTGTCGGACCGACACCGCTGCATGAGGGTTCATCTCGTGTCTCCAATCGTTCGGGGAACGCGAGACGTCAGAAACCCTGGATTGCCTCCTGGTTGCCTCAAGGTCGGTAAAGGTTTCTTTACGCGTCTTCCGGCTGACACGGTCACAACCATGATCAATGATGGTTGAGAGCGCGGGCCGCACTGACCACCGGCCTTTCGCTCCGAACGGGGAGAGTACGGCCGGCCCGCCGAGAGCGACTGCTGCGGAATGGGATCGCCAATTATCGCGTCACCAACGCATGTTGATGTCCAGGCGCGGGGGTTCTTGAATTCTGAAGGCCCTGGATTTCTTACTGGAGGGGAAATGAAGAAATACGTCACCGCGGGAGCCTCTTTGGCGATGGCCGTCGTCGCCGCACTCGGCGCCGCCCAGGCGTCTCACGCGGCGGATGCCCGGCCCTACACATGCACCAAATCCACCCATTCATCCGGCGGGAAGCACTACGGGAAGGTGCGCTGCACCGGAGGGACGTCGGCGGTGATGCGCCATAAGGCCATGGTGAACTGCCGGGCGAGCGACGGCCGGACGTGGGTGGCCGAAGGCCCGTTCGTGTACAGGGACCACACCTCTACCGCCACGTGCGGTACGGCCAAGGTCACATTCGTCACCTGGATCAGCCGCCCCCGGGGTTAGATCCGATAACATGTTCGACCTAACGATGACCACAACGACCACGACGCTCTCGACGACCACCCTCCGCCCTACACCAGAAGACCATGCCGTCCAGCGTGAAAAGTGGCCTGGTTGACCAAATAGCAAATCGGCCAGGCAATTGATACCTAAACCGTCGCGGTTGTTCGCGCGAAGAGACGAAGGAACGGCGCCCGCCGGATGGCGTCAACCACAGGCGATGCTGTGGGCCACGGCGGGCGTGGTGGCACTCGGCTTCCTCATCACGCTGGAGATCGTCGCGCGTCGCTGCGGCGCACCGGGGCCGTTGACCACACAGGCGAAAGACCTGGTGTTCGCCCCCAAGCCGGGACCGTTGTACGCCGGTATGGCGTTGATGATGGTGGTGCTCACCTGGCGGCAACGGTTCATCGCGGTCGGTGTCGCGATCGGCATCGACAGCGTCTTCGCACTGGGACGGTGGGCGGTCGACGCCAAGGTGCCCGACGGCTACTTCCTCGGCAGCGGCGCGTTGTGGGTGATGCTGGGGTGCGCGGTCATCGCTGTCACGCGCCGCACCGGCCGCGAGCGTGTCCTGCTGCTGAAGGGCGTCGGGCTGGGCCTGCTCCTCGTGGCCGGCCGTAGGATCGGCGACACCTGGCTGCTCATCACCTCGAAGACCCGCCCGACGGTGCTCGACCCCTACGTGGCAACCGCCGACCAGGCACTGGGCAACCCGTCATGGCTGGCAGGCCGGATCCTCACGGCCACCGGCCCGATCGGCACCCATGTCATCGGCTACGTCTACGCTCAGCTCGCGGTGGCGGCGGTCGTCGTCGCGGTGTACCAGCTGCGCAACGTGGCGGCCGAGCGCCGCTTCCCGCGCCAACACCTGGTGCACACCTTCCTGGTCATCGGCCTCCTCGGACCGGCCTTCTACATGATCTTCCCGGTGGTCGGCCCGGTCTTCGCCTACGGCCCGGGCGCCTCCGGAACCGGCGGCGTGCAGTGGGCGCTGGCCGACCTGTGGCCTCACACACCACCGCCGATCAGTACCCCGCACCCGATGCCGTACGACGGGATCACCCCCCGCAACTGCATGCCCAGCCTGCACACGGCGTGGGCCACCGCGATCTTCATCCACACCCGCAAGGGCCCACGGCTTCTGCGATACGCGGGCACGTTCTGGCTGATCGCCACGCTCGCCGCGACACTCGGATTCGGCTACCACTACGGCGTGGATCTCCTGGCCGGCGTCGTCTTCGCGCTCACGATCGAGGCAGCACTGCGCTCGCACGAACGCGGCTGGGATCGGACAGGAATCCAGCTGGTCGCCTACGGCACATTCGTCTTCGCCTCGCTTTTGGTGAGTTATCGCTATGCGCCGATGGAAATGGCCGCACATCCGCGGGTTTTCGGACCACTTCTCGTTCTGGCGATGACCTCAGTGATCTACGGCTATGTACGCGTCACCAAACTCTGGGAACCTAAGGGCGCACCGGCGCGGCAGCCGGAAGCGCGACCCGAACTGGTTTAGGACCCGGCCGATGCTCGCCGAGTTGTCCGCGAACTCCCCCGGGATTGTCCGTGATCGGTAACGGACGCATCCGGTGACCGCCGTCCCTCGTCCTGCCAGGTGGTCGCGAGGCGACCGGGGATCGGTGCGGAACTGCGCGAAGGCGGGGCGGACATGGCACGGCACGGCGGCGGTCGGGGCTGGTACGGCAAGGTGGTCGGGGCGGCGCTCGGGGTGACGGTGCTCGCCGCGGGTGCCGCGATGTGGACCGCGCAGGCCGGTGCCGTGGGCGGCTCGGCACCGAAGGCGACCGCGTCGGCCACACCGGGCGGTGCCGTCAAGCCGGTCGAGGTGAGCATCGTGCACGCGTCGGACACGGGGGCGCGCGGCGTCAACATCACCATCGACGACGGGCCCGACCCCGTGTGGACCCCGCAAGTGCTGGACGTACTGCGGGAGTACGGGGTGAAGGCCACGTTCTGCATGGTGGGGACGCAGGCCCAGGCCCACCCGGACCTCGTGAAGAAGGTGGTCGCGGCCGGGCACCGGCTGTGCGACCACTCGGTGTCGCACGACACCACCATGGACAAGCAGTCCCGGGCCTACCAGTCCCAGCAGATCCTCGACGCCGAGCGGATGATCACCAAGGCGTCCGGGGGCGTACGGCCGATGTACTACCGGGCGCCCGGCGGGGCGTTCACCCCCTACAGTCGCACGCTCGCCGCCTCCCGGGGCATGCGCCCGCTGGGCTGGAACGTGGACACCAAGGACTTCGAGCGGCCGGGCACGAACGCCATCGTCGCCACCGTCGAGCGGGAACTGCCGAACGGGCCGACGCTCCTCTTCCACGACGCGGGAGGCGACCGCTCCCAGACCGTCGAAGCCCTGCGCCTGCTCCTGCCCCGGCTCAAGGATCAGGGCTACTCCTTCGGCTTCCCGGTGCGCTGATCCCCGGACAGCACACCTAGGGCGTGCAGGGAAGCCGGACCGTGGCGAGGAGGCCGCCGGTGGGGCAGGGGGCGAGGTCGAGGGTTCCGTCGTGGGCGCGGACGATGCTGTGCACGATGGCGAGGCCGAGACCGACGCCGGCGTGCTCGTCGGTGCGTACGCGTTCCGTTCCGCGCTGGAAGGGTTCGGTGAGGGTCGGCACCAGTTCCGGCGGGAGCGGATGGCCCGTGTTCTCGACCCGCACCACGGTCACGTCGCCCCGCGCTTCGGTGCGGACGGTCACGGTGCCGCCTGCGGGAAGGTTGTGGACGATGGCGTTCTGGACGAGGTTCGTCACCATCCGCAGCAGGAGTCCCGCGGAGCCGCTGGTCGGTGTCGCCCCACCGGTGACGTCGAGCGTGATCCCGCGCTGCTCGGCGAGGGGGAGCAGGGTTTCGGCGGCCTCCTCGGCGACGAGGGAGAGGTCGACGCTCTCGCGGGTGAAGTTCCCGCGCTCGCTGCGGCTGAGCAGCAGAAGGGCCTCGGTGAGGTCGATCGCGCGCGCGTTGACGGCCTGGAGGCGTTCGAGGAGTTCGTCTCGGTTCCGTGTGGGGTCCCTGCGGGCGACGTCGAGCAGCGTCTGCGAGATGGCCAGCGGGGTGCGCAGTTCGTGGGAGGCGTTCGCGGCGAACCTCCGCTGCTCGGCGACGTGCGAGTCGAGCTCTTCGAGCATGGTGTCGAACGCGTCGGCGAGTTCACGGAATTCGTCCCGGCGGCCTTCCATGCGGATCCGGTGGGACAGCGATCCGTTCCCGGCCAGCCGTGCCGCGGCGGTGATCCGGGTGAGCGGTGCGAGCATCCGTCCGGCGAGGATCCATCCCCCGACGAGGCCGAACACGAGCAGGAAGGCCATCGCCAGGGCCGCGGCCGGGGCGAAGGTGCGTACCAGGAGGTAGCGGTTGGGTGAGATGCCGAGCAGGCCCTGGGAGTTGTCGGGTACGTAACGCAGCAGGAACACCCACACCACCGCCAGCAGCAGCGCACCCGCGACAGCGAGGAACCCGGCGTAGCTGAGGGTGAGTTTCAGTCGGGCGCTGAGCCCTGGGCGTCTACGCATGCGTACGGCCGGGGCGGGTGGCGTCGGGGCCGTTGTCGATGCGGTAGCCGACGCCCGGCACCGTGGCGATGACCCATGGTTCGCCGAGCCGTTTGCGCAACGCGGAGACGGTGATGCGGACGGCGTTGGTGAAGGGGTCGGCGTTCTCGTCCCAGGCCCGTTCCAGCAGTTCCTCGGTGCTGACGACCCCGCCTTCGGCGGCGACCAGGACTTCGAGCACGGCGAACTGTTTGCGGGTGAGCGCGACATAACGTCCGTCGCGGAAGACCTCCCGGCGGAAGGGGTCGAGGCGCAGGCCCGCGATCTCACGCACCGGGGGCCGGGCGTACGCGCGTCTGCGGTCGAGCGCCCTCAGCCGCAGGACGAGTTCCCGCAGCTCGAACGGTTTCGTGAGGTAGTCGTCGGCGCCGAGCCCGAACCCGGACGCCTTGTCGTCGATCCGGTCGGCGGCGGTGAGCATGAGGATCGGGATGCCACTGCCGGAGGCCACGATGCGCCGGGCGACCTCGTCGCCGGAGGGGCCGGGGATGTCGCGGTCGAGGACGGCGAGGTCGTAGGAGTTGACGCTGAGCAGTTCCAGGGCCGAGTCGCCGTCGCCCGCGATGTCGGCGGCGATCGCCTCCAGCCGCAGCCCGTCACGGACGGCTTCGGCCAGGTAGGGCTCGTCCTCCACGATCAGTACGCGCATGCCTGAAGCCTAAGCAGCACGGCATATCGCCGACGTCTGCAAGGCGCCCGCCCACCGGACACACCGCTCAGCCCGCCGAGGCCAGCGCGGGGCGCGGCCGGTCGGACGGCGCTTTTGCCGTGGTGCGCCACCAGCGGCGCGACGCCAGCGCGGCCAGCACGGCGCCCACGGCGTTGACCAGTACGTCGTCCACGGAGGACACCCGGTCGAGCCGCAGGACGTACTGTGCGGTCTCGACCAGGACCGAGCAGCCCGCCCCGAGCGCCAGGATCCGCGGCACGGACGCCAGCGCCGCGCACCGCATCGGGGCGAAGAACCCCAGCGCCGCGAAGACCAGCAGGTTGCCGACGATGCCGAGCGGCCCCATCGTGACCAGGTCCCGCAGCGGTACCAGGCTCACCCGGGCGGGGGCGGTGCCGGGCGCCGCGCCCGGCATCATGGTCATCCACAGGAACGGCACCGTCCCGTGGACCATGCCCACCTCGGCCAGCGACATCCGCCACGCCGATGTGACGCCGGCACGACGCCGACGGCGCGCCAGAGCCCACGCCACCAGCGCGGCCAACGGCAGCGCGACCAACGTCATGAGCACGACCCCGTTGAACGTACCGAAGCAGCCCTGCCACTGCCCGGACACGCACATCGGAGCGGCCATCAGGAGCGGCCCCCGCACGACGAACACGGCGCCCGCCAGGCCGAGAAGCGCCAGGCCGAGGAGCGCGATCCTGCGGGTGCGGCGGGGCGGTGCTGACGGGGATGCGCTGTTGTCCATGCCCCTATGGGAGACCGAGGACCGTTGCGGCGGCGTAAGCGGTTTTCGATACGCCCGCGATACACGTCATACGCCCGCGATACACGTCAATGGAGCGTGGGGCGGTAGACGAGCTCCTGGATGCGACCGTCGAGTGTCCGGCTCTCGACCAGCTCCAGGTCGAAGTCGGCCGCACTCCGGAAGATCGGGTCCAGCCCGGTCTGTCCGGTGATGACGGGGAAGAGCGTCACCTGGAGGCGGTCGACCAGCCCGGCGGCCATCAGCGCCCGGTTCATCGACAGGCTGCCGTGCGAGCGCAACGGCACCTCGGACTCCTCCTTGAGCCGGGCGACGACGTCGACGGCGTCACCGCTCATGACGGTCGCGTCCGGCCAGTCGAGGGGGCCTTCCAGGGTCGTCGACACCACCGTCGCCGGCAGGCTCCTCATCCGGGTGACCCAGGGGTCACGTACGTCGGACTCCTCGGTGCTCGACGCGAGCATCCGCGCGAACGCCCGATACGTGTTGGCCCCGAAGACCATCCGCTGCTCCGCGTCGTACAGGGCAAGGCGGTGGTCGAGCAGCTCGGGGCCCTGCTTGCCCCAGTAGCCGGTCCAGTCGCCACCGGCGGCGCCGTAGCCGTCGAGGCTGGAAAAGACGTCGAAGGTGTAGGTGGCGGTCATGGCGTTCTCCTCGCGTGCGGGCGATCGGTTCGGTACGGACTGGCGGTCTCCTCCGGATGGGCTTCGCCGACCGTCACACCTGTAGACCCGGCACGCTTCAGAAACTCATCGTTCCCCGAGGGCGAGTCCACAGGTGCCGGACCTCGATGTGCCGTCCAGTCCCGTCAGTTCCACGACGACCTGGCCGTCGGCGTCCTGGCTGTAGGCGATCGTGCAGGTCAGCTGGCGCAGAGCCGTCCTGTCCAGTCCCTCCAGGGCGAGGGGCAGGCGGGCCGTGACCGTGCCGTCCGGGGAGCGCTCGACCTCTACGGCCCGGCCGGGGCGGGCGGCGGGCAGGGAGGTGCTCAGGCCGGCGGCGCGGTCGTCCTCGCCCGGACCGTTGAGCAGCGCCGCGACGACCTTCTCCGTCGGCACCGGACCGTCCGTTTCGGGGAGGTCCTGCTCCCCGGAGCCCGACGCGCCGGATCCCTCACCGAACCCGGCCGCGGGCTCGGTCGTGCGGATCACGGGGCTCAGCCCTCCGTCGGGGGAACGGAAGAAGAGCAGCATGTCGTGGTCGCGGTTGAGGAAGGCCTGGAAGCTGGCGGGACCGCCCGCCTCGATGGGGTCGGTCTCCTGGATACCGCAGCCACCGAGCAGCGGTACGGCCGCCGCGAAGGCGACGGCACCGACGACGGCCGCCGCACCTCGGCGCGTCCGCGCACGCCTCATCCGCCGGCCTCCTCCGCGTGACGCGGTATCTCCACGGTGAAGACGGCGCCGCCCCCGGGCAGGTTCCCCGCGCGGATCGTTCCGTTGTGCAGCTTCACGTTCTCCAGGGTGATCGCCAGTCCCAGGCCGCTGCCCGCCGAGCGGGTGCGGGCCGCGTCGGCCTTGTAGAAGCGGTCGAAGATGTGCGGGAGCGATTCGGGGCGGATGCCGGGGCCGCTGTCCCTGACCTCGGTGATCAGCACGGGCGGGGAGGCGGAGCGGGTCTCGGCGCGCAGGCTCACCGTGACGGGTGCGCTGCCGTGCCGCAGGGCGTTGCCCACGAGGTTGGCGATCACCAGGTCGAAGCGGCGCGGGTCGAGCCGGGCCCGGATGCCGTCGGGGAGTTCGGTGCGGACCCGGTCGTCGCTCCAGTGCCGGTTGTGGAGGGTCTTGCGGATGGCCTCGGCCACGTCGACCTCGTCGGCGTTCAGCTCGGCCGCGCGGGCGTCGAAGCGGGAGATCTCCATCAGGTCCTCGACCAGCACGGCGAGCTTTCCGGTCTCGGCGCTGACCAGCCGGACCGCCCGTGCGGTGTCGGCGTCCAGGTGATCGGCGTCCTCGTCGAGGACCTCGGTGACGGCGAGCATTCCGGCCAGCGGGGTGCGCAGCTCGTGGGAGACGTCGGAGGCGAAGCGGCGGGCGCGGGCCTCGGCCTCGCGCAGTTCCCGTACGGACTGTTCGAGTTGGCCCGCGGACTCGTTGAAGGTGCGTGCCAGGTCCGCCAGTTCGTCGCTGCCGCGCACCGGAATCCGGGTGTCGAGCCGGCCGCTGCCCATGCTCTGCGCGGCTTGGCGCAGTTCCCGCACCGGCCGCAGCACGCTGCGTGCGGCGATCAGGCCCGGTATCAGCGCGACGGCCAGGCCGGGCAGGGCGCCGTCCCGGGCGGCCATGAGGAGGGCGTCGACGTTGAGCTGCTCGTCGGTCATCCGCATGACGGCGTAGAGGACGAGTCCGCTGGGCAGCAGGCTGTCCGGGCTCGCCTTGAAGACCATGGGCATGGCGATGGTCAGGTAGGGCACGCCGTCCTTGACGACCCGCTCGAAGCTGCCGTGGGGGTTGGCCCGCGCGGCGCGGCGCAGTTCGGGTGTGATGACGGTGGAGACGGGGTTCTCGCCCGAGGAGGCGCGCACCGAACCGTATTCGGCGAACACCACCCAGGGGTGCGGCTTGCCCTTGCGGGCGATGTCCCGCAGGACGAACTCCAGGTCCTCCCCTCCCTGCAAGGGCAGCCCGAAGCCCGTCTGCTGGACCTGGTCGCGGAACGACGTGACCGCCGTGTCCTGGGCGGTCTGCAGCACCGCGTTGCGGGCCTCACGGTAGGTCAGCGCGGCCGTCGTGCCGGCGCTGACACCGGCGACCAGCAGGAAGGCGAGCAGCAGCCGCGTCCGCAGCCCGAACGCCCTGAACCGCGACCGCCGGGGGCCGGTGGTCACAGCGGCCCGAAGCGGTAGCCGAAGCCCCGCAGGGTCTGGACGTAGCGGGGGCTGCCGGCCTCGTCCTCGATCTTGCCGCGCAGCCGTGCGACGCAGGCGTCGACCAGTCGGGCGTCGGCGTGGTAGCTGTGATCCCAGACGTGCTCAAGGAGTTGCTGCCTGCTGAACACCTGCTCAGGGGCGGCGCAGAGGTGCAGCAGGAGCTTGAGCTCCGAAGGGGCGAGCGCGAGCGGCCGGCCCGCCTTGGTGACGGTCAGTCCGACCCGGTCGACGGTGAGTTCGCCGTAGACCTCGATGGCCTGCCGGCCCGCGCCGCCGTCGTCGAGGCGGCGCAGTACGGCACGGATCCGGGCCTCGATCACCTCGGTGCGGGCGGGCTTGACGATGTAGTCGTCGGCACCGGCCTCCAGGCCGATGACCACGTCGAAGTCGTCGCCGCGCGCGGTGAGCATGATGATCGGCAGCTGGCTGCGCTCGCGGACCCGGCGGCAGACCTGTACGCCGTTCATGCCGGGCAGCATCAGGTCCAGCAGCAGCAGATCGGGGCGGAACTCGGTCATGGCGGCGAGACCGGCCTCGCCGGTCGCGGCCGCCCGTACCTCGTGGCCGCGGCGGCGCAGACCGAGTTCGACCCCCTCGCGTACGGCAGGGTCGTCCTCGATGAGGAGCACGCGGGACATCGGCGGTTCTCCCTCGGTGGTGGTCAGGTCCGGGTCCGGGCCAGGCGCCGGCGCAGACCGGCGAGCAGCGCGTCCAGTTCGGCCAGCCGCAGCGGACGGGCGAGCAGGGCGAAGGTGAGGACGACGACGGCCACGCCGGCAACGGTGGAGACCACCGCGCCCGCCGGTGCGGTTCCCAGGACCGCGAGGTGGCCGAGCGCGGTGGCGGGGACGGCGGCCAGCAGCAGCCGTGCGTGGGCGCCGACGGCGGACGAGCGCAGGGGTCGTGCGACGGCGAGCCGGCGGCTCAGCACCCGCCCGGTCACCGCCCAGCCCACGCACAGCGCCAGCGAGTACGCCGCCGCGATGCCCGTCACGGCCCAGCGCGCCGGCAGCAGCTGCGCGGCGGCCACGGACAGGCCCGCGTTGAGGGCGACGATCACGAGGTTGAGCAGGAACGGCGTACGGGTGTCGGAGAGCGCGTAGAAGGCGCGGGACAGGACGTACTGGCCCGACAGGGCGATCAGTCCCGGCGCGAAGGCCATCAGGATCCCGGCCATGGCGGCCGTGTCGGCGGCGCTGGTCCTGCCGTGTCCGAAGACGAGGGCCATCACCGGCTGGGCGAGGGCGAGCAGCATGCAGGCGGCGGGGACGACGGCGGACGCGCAGGTGCGCAGGGCGTGGGAGACGTCGCGCCGCAGGGTGGCGGTGTCCCCGTCGGCGGCGGCCGCACTCATCCGGGGCATCAGCGCGGTCACCACGGAGACGGTGATGATGCCGTGCGGTACGACCCACAGGGCATAGGCGTTGTTGTACGCGCCGTATCCGGGGCCGCCGTCGAGGCCCGCGGTGGTGGCGAGCCGGGTGGTGACCCAGTAGGCGGCCTGGTTGGCCAGGACCAGCAGCACCAGCCAGCCGGCCGCGCGCAGGGGGCGGGTCAGTCCGCTGCCGCGCCAGTCGAAGCGGGGCCGCCAGCGGAAGCGGGCCGCGCGCAGCGCGGGGACGAGGGCGAGTGCCTGGGCGGCGATACCGGCGGTCGTGCCCCAGCCGAGCACGGCGGTCTCGGTCGCGGTGAGGGTGTCCCCGCCGCCCATGGCCAGCGCCAGGTACAGGCCGAACACGGCCATGACGACGAGGTTGTTGAGGACCGGCGCCCACATCATCGCGCCGAACCGGCCGCTCGCGTTGAGCACCTGCCCGAGCAGCGTGAAGAGCCCGAGGAAGAAGATCTGGGGCAGGCAGTAGCGGGCGAGCGCGGTGGTCATGGCCGCCTGGTCGCCGGTGTAGTCGGTGTACACGTCGACGATCGCGGGGGCCGCCCACACCGCGGTCGCGGTGATCGCCAGCAGGGCGGCGACGCAGACGGTGACGAGCCGGTCGGTGTACGCGGCACCGCCGTCGTCGTGCTCCTTGGCGGCCTTGACCAGCTCGGGCACGAAGACGGCGTTGAGCGCGCCGCCGAGGAGCAGGACGTAGACGATGGTGGGCAGGGCGTTGCCGACCGCGTAGCCGTCGGGGACCGGCCCGATGGTGCCCAGCGCCGCCGCGACCACGGCGGAGCGGGCGAAACCGGTGGCCCGGGAGACGACGGATCCGGCGGCCATGACGGCGCTGCCGCGTGCCGCGGAGGAGGCCGGAGAGGCCGCCTTGGTCGTCTGCGTCTGCTTCTGCGTCTGCTTCATCGGCGGTTCAGGTACGCCTGGAAGGCGCGGTAAAGCGTGTGGTTGGCGCTGCCGCCCAAGGGTCTCTCCCATTCCCCCAACGTCTCGACGACCTGCCCTCCGGTGCCGAGCTTCCACCGCAGCAGTCCGTACGCACGTTCCCCAGGATCGAGAGTGGAGGGTACCCCGCGCATGTCGTAGACGTCGGCGCCGAGGGCGTGGGCGTCCTGGAGCATCCGCCACTGGAGGGCGTTGGAGGGGCGGACCTCGCGGCGGTGGTCGGCCGAGGCGCCGGTCTGGTACCAGGCCCGGCGGCCCACGGTGATCATGGTGTGGGCGGCGAGTATCTCTCCTCGGTGCCGGGCGAGGTAGAGCTTCATCCGGCCCGGATCCTCGGCGTTGAGCGCCGCGTACTGACGCTCGTAGTAGGCGAGCGAGCGGCCGAGCCGGAACCCGTCACGGCGCTCGGTGATGCCCAACAGCCGGTAGAAATCCGGGAGTTCGGCCGCACTGCCCACCACCACTTCCACGCCCTCCTTCTGGGCCCGGCGGACATTGCGCCGCCACTCCTGGTTGAGCCCGGACCACAGGTCCTCGGTGGTGCGTCCGGCGAGCGGCACATGGAAGACGTGCCGGGGCTGGGCGTCCCCGTCCTCGCCGGTGCCGTCACCTCCGCAGCGGCGCCAGCCCCGGGCCCGCAGCCGCTCGGCGACGGCGGCGCCGAGCGGGTCGACCTCGCTGGCGAGGACGTCACCCAGGCGGCGGCCCGGACCGGTGAGCGGCTTGAGCAGGGCGGCGTCCCAGCGCCGGTAGGCGGGCGACGGGCCGATGCGCACGGCGAAGGCGCCCGCGCGGCGCAGGTGTTCCAGGAGGGGACCGAGCCAGCCGTCGACGTCCGGGTCGCTCCAGTCGGCGACGGGCCCTTCGGGAAGGTAGGCGAAGTACCTGCGGGTGCCGGGGAACTGCCGCAGCAGCACCAGGGCCACGCCCGTCAGTTCGCCTGCCTCCGGATCCGCTCCCCAGCCGAGCAGTTGAGCGCGCCAGCCCTCCTTGACGTCGGCCCAGGAGGGGAGTTGCAGAAAACCGGCGCCGAGCGCCGCGCCGGCGTGGGACGCGAGGAAGGCGCGGTAGGTCTCCGCGGGGATGGTTCGCAGGACCACGTCCCCGTTCCGTGCCCGGGGCACACGGCTGGGCGGCACGAGCAGCGCTGACACAGTCTGGACCTCTCCTTCTCCCCGGGCCTGTCGCGGGGACACAAAGGAGGTTCACAGCGGCCCATGACCGCTCCGTCCGGCGAATGTGACCGGACCATGACCGTTCCGCACCAGACGCCGTCACCTTGCCCTATAGCGGCTGACCTCGGGTTTTCCGGCTCTACAGTCACGACATCCACCACCTTTACGCCCCTTGCGGAGGCCCCGTTGTCACGCATACGTGTTCTCACCCATGCCCGGGCCGCTGTTGTGGCCGCCCTGCTGGCACCGCTCGCCGCCTGTTCGTCGAACGGCTCCCCGAACACCCCGGACGGCGAAGTCACTTCGGGCGCCGCCGACCGCCCGGTCACGGTCACCGTCACGCCCAGCGGAGAGAAGGCCCCGGCGGGCGAGCCCGTGAAGGTCACGGCCTCGGGCGGCAGGCTCACCTCGGTGACCGTCACCGACAGCGAGGGCCGGCGGCTCGCCGGCGAGGTCGCCGCCGACGGCCGGTCGTGGCTCTCCGACCGCAAGGCCGTACCCGGCGCGGCGTACAAGGTGACGGCGGCGACCCGGTCCGAGGGCGGCACCGCCAAGAGCACCGAGGCCGCCTTCACCACAGCCGAGGCGGACAAGGTCAACAAGGTCGACTGGCGACCGGGCGCCGGCGCCACCGTCGGCGTCGCCCAGCCGATCTCCCTGGTCTTCGACCATCCGGTCAGGAACCGGGCCGAGGTCGAGAAGCAGCTCAAGATCACCACCTCGAACGACACCGAGGGCTCCTGGGGCTGGCTACGCGACTGGTCCGGCCGCGACCGGGTGGACTGGCGGCCCAAGGCGTACTGGAAGCCCGGAACCAAGGTCACGCTGAACGCCGAACTGAACGGCACCGACTCGGGCGCGGACGGCGGCTGGTTCGTACGCGACTACAAGACCACCTTCACCATCGGCGCCCGGCAGATCGCCAAGGTCGACCTCGACCGCCACCAACTCACCCTCGTACGCGACGGCGAGACCGTCCGGCGCATACCGGTCTCCGGCGGCACGCCCGGCGGTGACAAGCGCTCCTGGCGCGGAACGGCCGTCCTCATGGCCAAGGAGGGCACGATCAACATGAACTCCGAGACGGTGGGCCTCGGCGACGCCTACGACAAGATGGTCGACTACTCGATGCGGCTGACCTGGTCGGGCATGTACGCGCACGCCGCCCCGTGGAACGCCCGCTACTTCGGCAACGCCAACCACAGTTCCGGATGCATAGGGATGAGCGACGCGAACGCGGCCTGGTTCTACGGGCAGGTACGGCCGGGCGACCCGTTCGAGATCACCGGCAAGGACACCAAGGGCGTGGTCGCACCCGGGAACGGCTTCGGCGCGTGGAACCTGTCGTGGACCGAGTGGCAGCAGAAGAGCGCGCTGCGCTGAGCGCGGAAGATCGCCGGCGTTCGCGGGAGTTCGCAGGAAGGCCCAGGTCGGAGACCTGGGCCTGCTTGCTGTCGGCAGGATGCTGCCGGTGTCTTACCGCCTACCGGCTCACCAGGCCAGGGCGTCGGCCATGGTCGACTGCCAGTAGGAGACCTGGATCGAGTCGTCGACGTACACGCCCTTCGCGGGGAGGGACGGGCGGGCGGCGGCGCTCGCACTCTGGTCGAGGTAGACCTCAAGGGACTTGGCCGTGTAGCCGTTGGAGCCGCTGCCGTCGGCGGCCGAGAGAAGGACGCTCGCATAGCCCGACTCACCGGGGGCCAGCGTGACGACCGCCTGCGGCTTGGAGTCCTCGAAGGCCGGCGGGACGGACTGGGCCTCGCCGAACCGGACCGCCGGATAGCCGACGAGGTTGCAGTTCTTCGAGCCGGTGTTGGTGACGGTGAGGAGAAGGTGGTTCAGGGGCCGGGAGACCTCCGTGGCGGTCGTCCTGGTGGAGGCGGGGGAGCAAGGGGTCCTGGTGGGCCCCGGGTCCTGGGAGCCCGTGGAACCCGACGATCCCGTGGAACCCGACCCGCCCGTCGATGCCGTTGCGCCGTCCGAACCTGCCGTGCCGCCGGTCGAGCCTGCGGCGCCCGAGCCCGCCGAGTCGGTTCCGCCCTTCCCGGTGGAGGTTCCTCCACTCGCCCTGGGCGAGGGCGAGGTGGAGGCCGTGGACTCCGATCCCGCCGCTGCCCCCTCGTCCTTGACGCCCTCTCCGTTGTTGCATGCCGTCAACATCAGCGTGGCGGCCGTGAGGGCGGTAGCGAAGAGCATGCGGGTGCGGTGGGTGTGAGCGGACATGTGATCCCCCTTGTGCGGTACGGGTGTTGGCATGGGCCGCTCGACCGGGTGCCGGAAGCGGCGTGCCGGGAGCGGCGTGCTTGGATGGCTCAAGCTTGTGCGGTGCTCCGTCCCGACCGCCACGACTGCCGGGGCATCCGGGACGCTGGAACGCCTGCGATAGCTCTGACCTGGGGGAATGCGTTACCCCTGGAACGGGGGTCCGGGACGCGGGGAGAGGGAGGAACGGTGGCGGGGGACGAGTTCGCGGAGCTGCTGGGGCAGTTGAAGGAGCGGTCCGGGCTCAGTTACGGGGTGCTCGGGAAGCGGCTGCACACGAGTGCGTCCACGCTTCACCGGTACGTCAACGGGGACGCCGTACCGACGGACTACGCGCCCGTGGAACGGTTCGCCCGGGTGTGCAAGGCGACGCCCGAGGAACTGGTGGAACTGCACCGGCGGTGGGTGCTCGCGGATGACCGGCGCAGGCAGAAGGCGGGCGGGGCCGCGGCGGCGGATGAGGTGGCGGCCGAGGCGGCGGGGAACGAAACAGCAGCGGGCGAGGGAACAGCGGGCCAGGCCGGTTCCGACAGTGGGCGGCGGACCTTGGCGGGGGTTCCCTGGGCTCGGCGGCGTACCGCCGTTCTCGCCGGGGCCGCGGTGGCCGCCGTCCTCGTGTCGGCCGCGCTCGTGGTGAATCTCGCGCCCGGCGAGGGGGACGACGACCAGGGCGGGAAGGAGTCCGTGGGGGCTGCCTCCCGGTCCGCCGGCTCCGCCGACGCGAGCCCCGGCTCCTCCAAGTCGCCCGACGCGAAGGGCAAGTCGGCCTCGCCGTCCGCCTCACGCAGCGGCACTCCCACGGCTCCCGCCTCCGCCTCCCGGAGCAGTGGGGCCGGGGCGGCCCAGGGCGGCGGATCCCAGAACGGGGCCAGTGCGCCCAACGTCGCCGTGAACCCGTACAAGTGGGAAGGCCCGTGCAGCCAGCACTACCTGGTCAACCGGGATCCCGAGCGGATGCCTCCGCCGCCGAGTGAGCAGGACGCGCGCGGATGGGCCACCGCGCTCGGCGGGGTCGCCGCCGGGCAGCAGATGCTCGCGCTGACCGTGCAGGGCACCGGGAAGGCCACGGTCGTCCTGGAGGAACTGCATGTGCGGGTCGTGGAGAAGAGCGCTCCGCTCGCCTGGAACGACTTCGCGATGGGCGTCGGATGCGGTGGCGGCGTGGACACCACGGCATTCAAGGTGGACCTCGACGCCGGGCGACCCGCGCTCTCCCCCAAGGCCGGTCAGCGCGACTTCCCGTACAAGGTGAGCGAGTCCGATCCCGAGGTCTTCTACGTCTTCGCGGACGCGCGGGCGCACAACGTGAGCTGGTACCTGGAGCTGGAGTGGTCCAGCGGTGACCAGCACGGCACCGTACGCCTCGACGACCGCGGCCAGCCCTTCCGGACCAGCGGGAACGTGGGACGGCCCACGTACGAGTATCCGCTGGGCTCGTCCGAGTGGGGGCGGAACGAGTACGAGCCCAACATTCCCGGCTGAGCGCGGCAGGAACCGGGGCTTCCCTCACTGCCACCGTGTGCCGTCGCTGACGGGGGACAGGGAGGGCCGGGTCTGGATCTTCGTCTCGGAGAAGCCGTACTTGTCGAAGACGGCCCGGTTCGTGATCGGGCGGTAGCCGTACCAGGCGTCCCAGAGGTAGGCCCGCGAGCTGTCGCTCGTCCTGGCCAGGAAGGCGTTGGCCAGCTCGCGGGCCTCGTCCCAGGCGCAGTCCGCGAAGACGCTGCCGCTGACGACGGCGACGCCGGTCCAGTCGTCCCAGAGGTTGAAGTAGATGGTCGCGTCGGGGACGTAGTAGAGACGGCTGCCGGGGCCGACCAGGTACACGCGGTCGTCGTAGGGCGTCTTGAACCGCTGTCCCGGCGCCGGGCAGACGGTGGTCGCGGACGGCGGGGACGTGGGGGCGTCCTGTGCCGGTTTCGCCGGCCGGTCGTCGACCGGCTCCACCAGGGCCGGGTCGACGGCGTCGGGGGAGGACGAGCGGTCGCAGCGCGGCCAGGCGTCGAAGTTCTTCGTGCGGCTCCACAAGCGGTGGGCGG
This sequence comes from Streptomyces viridochromogenes, assembly GCF_001270495.1. GTDB lineage: Bacteria > Actinomycetota > Actinomycetes > Streptomycetales > Streptomycetaceae > Streptomyces > Streptomyces viridochromogenes_A. Next base: position 9,693 of record NZ_LGUR01000215.1, on the reverse strand, counting down.
CCTGAATGTTCCACTCCGGGTCCATCGCGTCGCGGGGTGTGCCGCCGAGTTCGCGCAGCGTGGCGTCGGAGATCTGGAAAACGCCCCACTTCCGTGTGCCGTCGGGGTTCGGCACGATGTGGAACGGATCGAGGAACGACTGGCAGTCGGCGAAGGCGACCGCGCGGTCGGGCACTTCGCGGAACACCTCGCGGACCCGTTCCCGCACCTTCCCGGGCGACCAGGTGTCCAGCTGGATCCTCGTCGCGTAGAGCGCCTTCTTCGTCTCCTCGCCGACCACTCCGTCGGCGTCGATGCGCGACAGCACCTGGAAGGCGGTCACCCGGCGCAGCGTCTGCGGGCCGAAATCGCCGTCGACGTCCAGCTCGGCCCCGGTCCGGGCCAGGAGCCGCTGCACCTCCCGTACGCACGCGCCGCGCTGCCCCAGACTCACCGGCTCGTCACACTCCGCCGAGAACAGCAGGCCCTCTTCGTCGCCGCCTGTGCCGGTTCCGGTTCCGGTCCCGGTCACTGCCGCGATTCCCCATGCCGTGGCCGCCAGCGCCAGTACGAGCGCGATCACGACGAGAGCCGTGGACTTCCCCCTGCGGTGCCATGGCGGACGGGGGTCGGGTCCAGCCTCCGGGTCCGGGGCCGGGGCCTCTCCCTGGGCCTGGTCCTCCCCCGGAGCCGGGTCCTTACCCGGAGCTGGGTCCTCCCCCGAGCCCGCGTCATCCCCGCTCCGCTCGGGCTCCCGGGCCGCGTCCGCCAACGCCCAGAGCCGGTGTAATCGGCGCAGTTCCTCCGGCGACGCCCCGCAGGCCGTGGCGAAGCGGTGTGCCGATCCGTAGTCCTGGGGGACGTACGAGCCGGAGCAGTACCGGTGCAGGCTGGAGCTGCTGATCCGGGTCTTCCGGGCCAGCGCCCCGTAACTGAGGTCCGCCCGTTCCTTGAGCGCCCGCAGACAGGCCGCGAACTCCTCGAACTCCACGGGCTGCGATCCCATGCGGCCTTCCCTGTCGGCGCCCACCGTCGTACCGCGCCGTCCCTCTGTCCCATCGGTGTCCCAGCGGGCCCACCGAAATGCGAGGTCACCACGCGCTTCGGCGTCCCAGCATCCCACCGGGCCGCGATGCGTTGCCAGGCGCCGGAGCGCGCTGCCAGCGTCGGCCTGGCTCGGGCAACGGGCCAGGGGCTCCAGGCAGACAGCCGTGGGCCTCCCTCGCCACCGCCCGCAGCCACGACCAGCACGTCAACACGACCAAGGGGAAACATTCATGAGGAGCAAGATCGCCACCGCGCTGGCGACCGTGGGGCTCACAGCCCTGAGCCTGACCGGCCTGACCGGCACCGCGCAGGCGAACCCCGAGTGGTACTCCGCGCCGCGGGCCGCCGCCCAGGGCGACTCGGCCGCTGTGTCGCCGATGGGCGTGAACGACTGCCCGGGCGCCCACCTCTGCGTCTGGGTCGACGCGGACTACGGCGGCCCCATGGGCACGTTCGAGCACAGCAACAACAGTTGGACGCCCTACTCCCAGCCCAAGTGCACGAAGACGGGCAACTGGAGCGACTGCGCCTCCTCGGGCTACAACAACGGCACGAGCGGCCTGGGCGTCCGCGTCTACGAGGACGTGAACCACAAGGGCGGTTCGAAGTGCCTCCCGAAGGGCTGGAAGGGCAGCACCTTCACCCGCGTGTACTGGGACGGCACCTCGACGAACATCAACGACAAGGTCAGCAGCAACAAGTGGATGGCCTGCACCTGACCCTCCCCACCCGGCGATCGGACGACTGGCAGGCTGATCATGAACCACCCTTCGCGACCGATGACCGCCCGTAGGACGGCAATTGCTCTCTCCGTGTTCGCGTGGGCCGCAGTCCTGATCTGCGTCGCCGGATGCGCCGCGGGCCCGGCTTCCCCGCCGGGCCCCGCGGTGCCCTCGGCACCCCCGGCGCCCTCGGCGCGGACACTTCAGCGCGCGGCGGCCGTCCTCACCAGCGATGCCACCGCGCTGCGCCGGCGTTGGCGGCTCTTCAACGCCCAACAGGCGCTGGACCAGCGGTGCATGCGCAAGCTGGGCCTGCGCTACCTGATCACGCGCGCCGGCCCTGAGCCGTCGGCCGGGATCACCACGGCCGACGTGCTCGGAACCGGATCACCAGCGGGCTACGGGGTGCTCCCGACGGCGGGCGAGGGACCACAGGACGCACCCGCGCAGGACCGGTACGTGCAGTCCCTTCCCCCCGCCGAACGGGCCCGCTACGTCACCGCCCTCAGCGGACGGCCCGATCAACAGGCCGCCCTGACGCTGCCCAGTGGCGACAAAGGGGCCCACGCCACCGGCGGCTGCTCGGCCCGGACACAGGAACGGCTCTACGGCAGTGTGCGCGCCGCGTTCGAGGACATCCTCGTGCCACAGGACGTGAACCTGCTCTTCGCCGGCTACCTGGCCCACGACCGGCACTACAAGGCGGCGCTCGGCCGATGGCAGCGCTGCATGGCCGGGCAGGGGCACCGGGCGCAGAGCCCTACGGCCCTGATCCAGTCGCTCCAGCACCAGGCCGACCGGGGAACGGACGCCGCCTCCCTCGACCGCGAGCAGCGCGCGGCCGCCACGGCGGACCGGCGCTGCGACGGCGAGAGCGGGCTGCGCGCCACGCTCGCGGCGAGGCGGGCGGCCTTCCTGCGGCAGCAGCCCGAAACGACGCTGTCGCGGCTGGAGGGAGTGTGGCAGCTCAGGCAGCAGGCGCTCCGGCGAGCCGCCTGGTCGGCCCCGCCTCCTCGCTGACACCCTTGTGGTCGCCAACTAACCTGAACCTCGGAGCAGTTGTGCGTCTCAAGGGGGGCGAGTGATGTCGGACTTCCGACGGCGTTACGCGGCGGCACTGCTCACGGCTGCCAGGACGACACTGCGGCCGACCGGCAACCGCGTCACCGCGTACGTCGCGGTCTGCGCGGCCGGCGCACTCGTCGGTACCTCGCTCGCCGTCGGAGCCGGCGCGTCCGCCGCCCGGCCCCGGCTCGCCGACATCGGCGCCTGGCTGGCCGCCGGAGAGAAGGGCGAGGTCGTGCACGCGCACGGCCTCACCGGTGCCGTGGACGGCAGGGCCGTACTGCCGGGCGGGACGGCGGGCCACCCGGTCTCGGTCGCGCAGGACGGCGACACCACTCTCGTGCTGGACGAGCGGACCGGCCGGGTCGTCCGGATCGACGCCGCCCAGCTGACCGCCGCACAGTCCGCGGACTACGGCGCGGCCGGGCTGCAACTGGTCTCCGGCGGCGCGTACGCGTATGTCGTCGACCCCGCGAGGGGCACCGTCCAGCGGATCGACCCCGCGCTGACGACGCCCAAGAGCCCGCCCGTGGAACTGGGCGGACAGCCGGGGGCCGCCGTGGTGGACGGGGACGGCACGCTGTGGGTGCCGCTGCCCGGCAGCGGCACCGTGGTGCCGTTCGTCGCGGGCCGGAGGGGTACGGCGGTCAAGGTGGCCGAGGCGGGCCACGATCTGACGCTGACCGTGGCCGCCGGCCGCCCCGTGGTGACCGACCGGACCGGCGCCGCGATGAAGGTGCTGACGGCCACGGGCGTGCAGAGCACGTTCGACCTCGGTGACGCGATCGCCGGGGCGGACCCGGCCGGCGTCCTGGTGCCGGCGGGCACCGACGGCTCCGCGGTGCCGGTGCTGGCCACCGGCAGCGGGGATCTGGTGGTGGTGAACGTCCGCAGCGGTCACACCCTGCGCGTCCGGGTGCCGACGGCAGGGCACAAGCCGGCCGCACCCCAACTGCTCGGCAAGCGGGTCTACATACCCGACGAGTCCACCGGCAGGCTGCTGGCTTACGACACCTCCCTCTCCGCGTTCACCCCACCGGTGCGGGTCACCGACGGGGCGGGCGAGCTCGAACTCTTCGTACGCGACGGGCTGTTGTGGGTGAACGACCCGGACGGCGCCGCCGCGGCGGTGATCGACGCCGACGGCGAGGTCAGGCACATCGGTAAGTACGGCACGGACGCGCCGTCCGCGCGGAAGCCGGGGGACGAGCCGGTCGAGGACGGCGTCCCGACGGGCGGGACGGTTCCGGTACCGGGCTCCCCCGCCCCGGGCGTCCCCTCCGGGGGTGCTCCCCGAGAGACGGCCGGGCCCCCGTCGACGCAGCCGGACCCGGATCCCAAACCGGATCCGAAACCCGAGCCCGAGCCCGGGGCCCCTGGATCACCGCAGGCGGAGTCGCGGTCGGGCGCCATCCGCATCACCTTCGCCAAGGCGTTGGGGGCGACCCCGAAGCGCTATGTCCTCAAGGGCGCGGCGCCGGACCAGACCGTCACCCCGGGCGGGATCGGGCCTGACGGCCCGTTCGCCTTCGAGGTCGAGGGCGGCTCGTGCGAGGAGCAGTACAGCTTCACCGTGGTCGCGGAGTACGGCGGGGGGAAGCCGGACAAGGAGTCGGCGCCGTCGGCGTTCGCACGCCCTTGCGTCGCGCCGGGGGCACCGCGGGATCTCACCTTCACCCCGACCCCGGGCGGCCACGGCGGCACGGTGAAATGGCAGCCGCCGCAGGGTGTGAGCGGCTCGGTGAAGTACACGATCAACGGGCCCGGCGGAACGGCGGAGACCACCGAGCCCAGTCACACGTACACGCGTCTGCGGAACAGCTTCAAGTACGCGGTGGCGGTGATGGCGAGCAACGCCGCAGGATCGGGCGCGTCGGCGTCCGGGCAGATGGACCTGACCCCGCCCTCCCAGCAGATGAAGATCGTGAACAACACCGCCAACGACACCCCCGTCGGTATCCGGGCGCTACCCACCACCGATGTGGGCGGCCGGCCAGGCGAGATCCCCGGTAACCCAGGCGGTCATCTCACCCAGGTCACCACCGTCCACTGCAAGGTGAAGGGCCAGGAAAAGACGTACGAGCCCACCGGTGAGAAGACCGATATCTGGGCCTACCACACCTTCCATCACCCTGACATCGACAGGGACATCACCGGATACACCTCCGACCTCTTCGTGAACTCCCGCTCCAACCTCGACGTCTGGGACTGCGAATGACCTCACCCCCCACCGACGGCACGGCGCGCCTGGCCCAGTGCTTCCACGCCCTCGCCGACAACGTCGAGCGCATCGTCAAAGGCAAGCGCGACACCATCGAACTGGCCCTGACCTGCCTGTTCGCCGAAGGCCATCTACTCATCGAGGACGTGCCCGGCACCGGCAAGACCACCCTCGCGCGCTGTCTGGCCTCCTCCATCGAGGCCGACTTCGCGCGGGTGCAGTTCACCCCGGACCTGCTGCCCTCCGACATCACCGGCGTCACCGTCTACCGGCAGAACACCGGCGCCTTCGAGTTCCTCCCCGGCCCGGTCTTCGCCAACATCGTGCTCGGCGACGAGATCAACCGTGCCTCGCCCAAGACGCAGTCCGCGCTGCTGGAGGTGATGGAGGAGCGCCGGGTCACCGCCGACGGCACCACTCACCCGGTGCCCCGCCCGTTCATGGTGCTCGCCACCCAGAACTCGGTGGACATGGGCGGCACTTACCCGCTGCCCGAGGCGCAGCTCGACCGTTTCCTGATGCGCATCACCGTCGGCTACCCCGATCACGCCTCCGAGGTCGCGGTCCTCACCGGAGCCGGGTCGGGCACCGACACCACCCCCGAGTCGCTGACCCCCGTCGCCACCGCCCGGGAGATCGCCGAGTTCGTGAAGGCCGCCGCCGAGGTGCAGGTGGCCGACGCGTTGTACGACTACCTGGTGCGGGTGGTGGCGGCGACCCGTGCGCTTCCCGACGTACGCCTCGGTGCCTCGCCGCGCGGCTCCGTCGCCCTGCTGCGCGCGGTCCGGGTGCGGGCGGCCTCGCAGTCCCGGCCGTACGCGTTCCCCGAGGACGTCAAGGCGCTGGCCGGGCCCGTGCTCGCGCACCGGCTGATCCTCACCCCGGAGGCCGAGCTGAGCGGCCGTACGGGCACGGACGTGATCGACGAAGTGCTGGCCACGGTGGAGCTGAACAACGGGGCACGCCTCTGATGTTGTCGGCCACCGGGTGGGGCACGCTGGCCGGGGGCGCCGCACTGACCACCGTCGGCTACACGCTCGGCTACGGCGAGGCGGCGGCGCTCGGCGTGACCTGTCTGCTCGCCGTCGCGGTCGCCGTCCTGTGGGCGCTGCCCGCCCCCGTACTGGGCGCCCAGCGGCGGATCGCGCCGAGCAGGGTGAGCCGGGGTGATCCCGCCGAGGGCGTGGTCACCCTGACCAACACCGGGGGACGCACCCGGCGGGGCCTGCGTGCCGTGGACCGGTGCGGCGACCGGGACATCCCCGTCGACGTACCGGCGTTGCGGCCGGGCGACGCGCACGAACTGCGGTACGCGCTGCCCACCGCACACCGCGGCCGCGTGCCGGTGGGACCACTGCGGCTGGAACGCACCGATCCGCTCGGGCTCGCCCGGCGCATGCGCCCGTACGGCGCTTCGGACACGCTGCTCGTACGGCCCCGGATCTGTCCGCTGCCCGTGCTGCCGTCCGGGCAGGCGCACCATGTTGAGGGGCCGGCCTCCGACGCCGCGGACGACGGTTCGCTGACCTTCCACGCGCTGCGCGAGTACGTGCTCGGCGACGACCTGCGACGGGTCCATTGGCGGTCGACGGCCCGCACCGGCACGCTGATGGTCCGCCAGATGGTCGATGTGTCGCTCCCGCACACCACGCTCGTGCTCGACACCCGGCGGCGTGCCTACGCCTCGGAGGACGACTTCGAGCTGGCCGTGGACTGCGCGGCCTCCGTCGCGTACGCGGCCGCCCGCTCCCACTTCCCCGTGCACCTGGCCGGCGAGGCGGGACCGCTCCTGCACACCGACGGCTCGGGCGGCGACGGCGAGGCGCTGCTGGACGCCTTGGCCGTCGTGCGCCGCTCGGACCTGGCGTCCGTGGCCGCCGCCTTCGACGGCCTGGAGGCCCACCGCGGGGGCGGGACGCTGGTCGTCGTCACCGGCACCGGCGACACCCGGGGGCTGAGCGCCGTCGACCGGGTACGGCGCCACTTCGACCGCGTGACCATGCTGCGCGTCGGCGCCCGGGCCACGGGCACGGCCGCAGCCCAAGCAGCAGCCGCGCACGAGATGTCCGGCCCCGGTGCCGACGTACCGCAGACGCGCGTCGCGTCGCTGGACGAACTGCTCGCCGGCTGGCGCTGGGAGGCCGTGCGTTGAGCGTCACCGCCCCCGTCCGCACCGCCCCCGCTGCCTCTCCGTCCGGCCAAGGCCACGTACCGGATCCGGACCGGGCCCGACGGCTGTGGTCGCTGCTGCCGGTGGCCGCGCTGTCCGCCGCCGTCGGGTACGGATTCGCCCCGGTCTTCCGTCCGTCCGACCTGCTTCCGGTGCTGGCGGTGGCCCTCCTCACCCCGGTCGTCCTGTCCGCGGTGCTGTCGGGGCTGCTCGGCCGCCACCCCGCCCGGCAGGGCCGCGAGGGCCACCCCACCCTGCCACTGTGGCCGTCCGCGCTGCTGACCGCCGTCGCCTGGGCCGTCGTCGTCAGCGCGACGCTCTTCCACGAGGTGAGCGACGGGCTGCCCGGCGGGCCCGCGCTGCGCGCCGCGTGGTCCGCGCTGCTCGACGCCCCGCACGCGCTGCTGTCCACCATCCCGCCCGCGCCCGGCGAGCCCGAGCTGCTGGTGCTGCCGCACGCCGTGGTCTGGACGACCACCGCCGTCTGCGCCGAACTCGCCCTGCGCACCCGCGCCCCGCTGCTCCCGGCCCTCCCCGCGGTCCTCGCCTTCGGCTTCCCGCTGGTGCTCGGCGTGGACGGCCCGGGATCCTCGTACCCGGCCGCGGGCGCGCTGGCCGGGGCCGCCGCGCTGTTGGCGCTGGTCCGTTCCCGGGCCCGGCTTCCGTTGCGCGCCATGGCGCTTCGGCTGCCGGCCGTGGTCGCGCTCGGCCTCGTCGCGGCGTTGCTCGGCCCGCACCTTCCCGGTCTGGGCACCCCCTACGACCTGCGGAAGACGGTCACCCCGCCGACCGTACGGCCGGAGTCGACGAGCCCGCTGGACCAGGTCGCGGCCTGGATGCGCAACGGCGACGAGGAGGTCTTCACCGTACGGACCTCGGGCGCGGCCCCCAGGAACTACCGGCTCGCGGTCCTCGACCGGTACGACGGGACGACCTGGACCAGCGGCGCCGGGCTGACCCGCACCGGTGGCCGCGTCCCGGCGGAGAAGGACGCCGCCCCGGACGGCACCAAGAGGCTCGAACAGCGGTTCACCGTAAGGTCGTTGCCCGGCATCTGGCTGCCCGCCGCCGACCGCCCCTCGGCTGTGAGCGCGCCCGAAGGCACCTCCCTCTCGGTCGACCCGGACAGCGGGGTGCTCTCCACCGGAGAAGCGGTCCCCCGCGGCTTCACCTACACCGCGACCTCCCACCTCCCCGTGTACGACGCCGAGCGGCTGCGGTTCGCGACCGCCGCCCACGACCCCGCACGGGTGGACCTCCCGGACCTCGACGCGGCCGGGCAGCCGATTGCCTCCGTACGGTCCTTCGCGAAGATCGCCGAACGGGTGACCCGGGGCGCCACCCACCCGTACCAGCGGGCCGTGCGGCTGGCGGACTGGCTGCGCGCGACCTACCGGCTCGACGCCGGGGCGCTGCCCGGACACACCTACCGGAGTCTGGAGTTCTTCCTGGCGGACGGCGGACGCGGCACGTCCGAGCAGTTCGCCGCCTCGTTCGCGGTACTGGCGCGCACCCTGGGCCTGCCCACCCGGGTGGCCGTCGGGTTCCGCCCGGGCACGCGGACCGGCCCCGGCACCTGGCAGGTACGGGGACGGGACGTGCTGGCCTGGCCGGAGGTGAGGTTCACCGATGTCGGCTGGGTGCCGTTCCACCCGACACCCGGCGAGGCCGAGCCGGGCGGCTCCTCCGCCGTGGCCGTGGAGAGGCCCGGGGAACGTCAGCGGGCGCAGGGGGAGTCCGCCGAACCGGCGCGGCCGCCGACGCCGCCGCGTACGCCGGACGAGACGGCCCCCGCCGCCGGGGGCGCGACCGGCTCCGTGCTGCCACCCCCGTGGCTCACCGTTCCGCTCGCGCTGCTCCTGCTCGCCACGGCCTATGTGCTGTACGCGCTGTGGCTGCCGCACCACCGGCGCGGCAGACGCCGCAACGACCCGGACGTGCGGCGCAGGGTCCTCGGGGCCTGGCAGCAGATCGTCGAACGCCTCACGGAGATCGGCCTGCCCGCCACGGGAGCGCACACGGCACAGGAGATCGCCGCCTTCGGCGCGCAGCACGTGGGCGGCCCCGTGGGCGGGCGCCTGCCGGCCCTGGCCACCCTGGTCAACGAGGTCGAGTACGCGGGCCGCACACCTGACAGCGCGGCCGCCGACGCCGCGTGGTCGCAGTGCGAGGCGGTCGAGAAGACCGTCCGGCACCGCGTTCCGCGCCACATCCGCCTGCTCCGCCTCCTGCGCTCGGCGGCGCCGGGCCGTCGACGGCCTCGCGGCGCCCGCCCGCTCCCGGTTCCCGTACGACGAAGGTGATGCGCGGTCCCGACCGGCACCGGCCGGGACCGCGCCCCGTCGTTCAGGACCCGGCCCGAGGAGGGCGCGTCACGCGGTCACCGGTAGGTCCCCGTGCCCAGTAGTTCGGGCAGCGGGTTGACGAGACCGCCGCTCGGCGACTGCCGCTGGGCGGAGGGTCCGGCCGGCCAGACCGCGGGGCAGTGG
>NZ_LGUR01000214.1 GCF_001270495.1 Streptomyces viridochromogenes | reverse complement strand
CGGGCTCAGCCAGTAGTCGCCGTGGCCGACACCGTCGTAGGTGAGGAACACGGCCTCACGGCCGATCTGGCGGGCCGCGTTGGAGCCCCAGGAATGCGGGGTCGCCGGGTCGAAGCGGCTGTTCGTCAGCAGGATCGGCGGGGTGCCGTCGACACGGAGCCGGCGCTGCGGATTGGACACGTCGCTCGGCCAGCTCTGACAGCCGGTCTGCACCGTCCAGCCGAGCGTGCTGTAGCGGGTGACGGGGGCACGGCGGTTGAGTTCGCGTTCGAAGCGGGCGAGGGTGCCGTAGGAGGGGACGTCGAAGTCGTAGTCCTGGCACATCACCGAGTAGACCGGGTACTCCGTCGGCTCCCCGAACTTCCGCAGGGACCGTGCCGCCGCCGGGTCGGCGGCGTCCAGGTCGGCGAGGGCCTGGGCGAACTCGAACCAGTTGGCCGGGTCGTACATGTAGCTCAGGGCGGCGGTCTGGAGGTCCTCGGGGGTGACCGTCTGCGGCGGGTCGCCCGGCAGGACCAGTTCACCGGCCTCAGCGCGCTTGTAGAGCGAGTCGAACAGGGCGCGGGCGTCA
>NZ_LGUR01000213.1 GCF_001270495.1 Streptomyces viridochromogenes | reverse complement strand
GGACCTCGCGGGATACCGGGTCTACCGCCGCCTCAAGGGAGCCGCGTTCCCCGGCACGCCCCTCGCGACGACCACCGCCACCGCCTCCACCACCTACACCGACAACACCCTTCCGGTCACCGGCGCGACCTACTACTACGAGATCCGCGCCTACGACAAAGCCGGCAACGAGTCGACCGGTACGGCGGACCAGGCCGTCACAACCGTCGACCGGACCGCGCCGGAGAAGGTCACGGGTCTGGGGGCGCTCGGGACCACCGCGGGCAACTCGCTGACGTGGCAGGCCCCTTCGGCGAAGGACGTCGACCACTACGAGGTGTGGGGCGCACCGGTGGGGCAGACCGATCCGGACGGTCCGCAGGCTGTCTGGGGCACCTCGTGGACGGACACCACGGCCGACCCGGGAGCGGCGTACGCCTACAAGGTGCAGGCCATCGACACCGCCGGCAATATCGCTCCCGTCTCCGACGCGGTGACGGTCACCCGACCCGTGGCGTCCGGCCTCCCCGCCCCGACCTCGGTGCAGGGCGCGCCCGCCGACCAGCACACCCGTCTCACCTGGACCGCGGCGGAAGGCGATGTCACCGGGTTCCGTGTCTATCGGCGTACCGAGGCCGTCGGCGGCTGGGTGCCCGTCGGGAGTGCCGGTGCGTCGGGGACGTCGTACGACGACACCTCGGCCCCGCAGGGCAAGGCGTACTACTACGTCGTCGCCGTCGACAGCACGGGCGCGGAGTCGGTGCCGTCCGGGGGAGTCACCGCGGACCGGCTGACCCCGGCCACGGCGACCGGCCCGGCCGCACCGCAGCTGACGCTCGTCTCCGCCGGCGGGACCCGGTTCCCCATTCAGATCGCGGCCAAGCCCGGAGCGGGTGACGAAGGGCGCCGGCTGAAGGGCTACTCCTGGGAGATCTCCGGCGCCTGCGGAGACAGCGGTACCCGCCTGTCCACGACGGGCAGCATCGAGTGGACGCCGCCGTACAACGGCCCCTGCATGGCCACGGTGTTCGCGGTGGACGCCTACGGGCGCACGGGCGAGCAGAGTTCCACGGTGGAGTTCATGGTCAACCGCTGACGCGACCCGCCTCAGCCCCGGCTCCGTCCCGCCTCGGCCCCGACTCGGTTCGCGGGCCGAAGGCGGCGGCGTGTTCCGACACCCACCGCCGGAACGTCCTGGCCGGGGCGCCGGTGAGGCGGGAAACCGTGTCGCGCACCATGAGCAGTTCGGCGTTGACGGCGCCGCCCGTCACATCGAGCACCGCGTCCGCGGTCTCGTCGCCCAGGAAGGCGGCCATGTCACGGTGGGCCTGCGCCCGGCCGATCTCGACGAGTGCCACTTCCCGGCCCAGCACTTCCGCGAGGGTCTCGACCTGCTGCCGGGCGGTGATCCGCTCCGGACCGGTCAGCGCGTACGTCCGCCCTCGATGACCGGCCTCGGTCAGCGCCACCCGGGCCACCGCTGCGATGTCCGCGGGGTGGATCGTGGGCAGGCCGATGTCCGCGTAGGGCACCCGGACGGCTCCGTGGTCACGGATCGCCCCCGCCCACCACAGGGCGTTCGAGGCGAACTGCGTCGGCCGAAGGATCGTCCACGCCATGCCGCTGTCCTTGAGCAGCCGCTCGACGGCCAGGTTCTCCGCGGCCGGGCCCAGGTGCGGGTGGGTCTCCACGGTGATGGACGACACCAGCACCACATGGTCGACCCCGGCCGTCCGGGCGGCTTCAAGGATCTCGGCGTCCGCCCCCACGCCCGACACGAGGAACAGCGAACGCGCCCCCTCCAGCGCGGGTTTCAGTGATGCCGTCCGAGCGAGGTCACCCTCGACGGCTTCGACTCCTGCCGGGAAGACCGCCCCCGCAGGGTCCCGGGTGAGCCCTCTCAACGGCCCGACGCCGATCGCCTGGAGTTCCTCCAGGAGGGCGCTTCCTATGTTTCCGGTTGCCCCGGTCACGAGAATCATGCGGGTGACGCTAGGACCTCAACCGAACTTGAGGTCAAAAGACCTCGGGCCCGCAGGTTCAGACGGATCGGAACAATCCGGTGAACCTGCGGGCCCGAGGCCCACATGACATGCCGTCAGTCGGATGCCTGCTGCCGCTTCGGCCGCCACACCACCAACGCGCTGGTCTGCTGCACTTCCTGATACGGCACCAGATCCCGGCGGTACGACGCGTGCACCGCCGCCTCGCGCTGCTGCATCGCCGCCGCGGCCCCTTCCACGGCGGCCGTCAGCTCGGCCACCCTGGACTGGAGCGCGGCGACCTGGTTCTCCAGTTCGATGATGCGCTTGATGCCTGCCAGGTTGATGCCCTCGTCCTGCGACAACTGCTGGACGGTGCGCAGCAGTTCGATGTCGCGGGCCGAGTAGCGCCGGCCCCGGCCGGCGGTGCGGTCCGGGGAGACCAGGCCCAGACGGTCGTACTGGCGCAGGGTCTGCGGGTGCAGGCCGGACAGCTGGGCCGCCACCGAGATGACGTAGACCGGGGTCTCCTCGGTCAGTTCATACGGGTTGCGTCGACGACCGTCCATCTGACTCATGCTCCCTTCGCGGCCTGGAACAGCTCCGCCCGCGGGTCCTCGCCCGCGGTCGCCTCGCGATACGCCTCCAGTGCGTCACGAGCCTTCCCCGTCAGGTCCTTCGGAACACTCACCTCGACGGTGACCAGGAGGTCGCCGCGGGTGCCGTCCTTGCGGACCGCGCCCTTGCCCCGCGCCCGCATGGTGCGGCCGTTGGGCGTGCCGGGCGGCAGTTTCAGGGTGACCGGCGGTCCGCCCAGGGTGGGGACCCTGACCTCGCCGCCGAGGGCCGCCTCCGTGAAGGTCACGGGGACGGTCACCGTGAGGTTGTCCTCCTTGCGGCCGAACACCGGGTGCGCGTCGACGTGCACGGTGACGTACAGGTCGCCGGCCGGGCCGCCGCGCTCACCGGGCGCCCCCTTGCCGCGCAGGCGGATGCGCTGGCCGTCCGACACCCCGGCCGGGATGCGGACCTGCATGGTCCGGGACGACTTCGCGCGGCCGCTGCCCTTGCACTCCATGCAGGGGTGCTCGGCCATCAGGCCGCGCCCCTTGCAGTCGGGGCAGGGGTCGGTGAGGGAGAAACCGCCACCGGAGCCCCGCGCCACCTGGCCGGTGCCGACGCAGGTCGGGCACACACGCGGTGTGCCGTTCTTGTCGCCGGTACCGGCACAGGCCTTGCAGGGTGACTGGGAGGACATCCGCAGCGGGACCGTCGCACCCTCGATCGCCTCGGTGAAGCTGAGGTTGACCTCGGTGTCGATGTCCTGGCCGCGCCGGGGCTGGGTACGGGTCGTCCCCGTGCCCCCGCGGTTGAACAGGCCCCCGAAGACGTCACCGAGTCCGCCGCCGAAGCCGCCGGCTCCCCCTTGCCCGCCCTGGGCGCCGCCTCCGAAGAGGTCGCCCAGGTCGAAGTTGAAGGAACCGCCACCCGCGCCCCCCGGCCCCGGGCGGAAGCCGCCGTTGCCGAAGAGAGCGCGCGCCTCGTCGTACTCCTTGCGCTTCTTGGGGTCGCCCAGGACGTCGTTCGCCTCGGAGATCTCCTTGAAGCGCTCCTCCGCCTTGGCGTTGCCCTTGTTGGCGTCCGGGTGGTTCTCGCGGGCGAGCTTCCGGTACGCCTTCTTGATCTCGGCCTCGGTGGCGTCCTTGGGGACGCCGAGGACCTTGTAGAAGTCCTTCTCGATGAAGTCCTTGGTGCTCATCCTCGACGTACCCCCTTCCCGTAGTCCCTCGTCAACTCAACGTCAGCCCTCGTCCGGGCCACCGCTCTCCTTGTCGTCGGCCGCCTCGGTCGCCTCGTCGGCCTTGACGGACTGCGCGCCCGGCTGGGGCTCGGCGACGGCCACCCGCGCGGGGCGGATGGTGCGCTCGCCGATGCGATACCCCGGCTGGAGGATCGCGACGCAGGTCGTCTCGGTGACGTCCGGCGCGTACGAGTGCATCAGCGCCTCGTGGATGGTCGGGTCGAAGGGCTCGCCCTCCTTGCCGAACTGCTGGAGGCCCATCTTCGCCGCCACGGTCTCGACCGACTCCGCGACGGACTTGAATCCGCCGACGAGTTCGCCGTGCTCCCGCGCCCGGCCGACGTCGTCGAGCACGGGCAGGAGCTCGGTCAGGAGGTTCGCGATGGCGATCTCCTTGACCGCGATCCGGTCACGCTCGACGCGGCGGCGGTAGTTCTGGTACTCGGCCTGGAGCCGCTGGAGGTCCGCCGTGCGCTCACCGAGCGCCGTACGCACCTGGTCCAGCTGGGCCACCAGGCCCGCGTCTGCTGCTCCGTCCCCGGTCGGGGCCGCCCCCTCCTGGGGGGCAGCCTTCGACTCGGCGCCGTCGGGGGTCGCGCCGGAGGGGACGTCGGGCTTCTCCTCGAAGCCCGGGGTCTCCTCCGTCATTACGCGACACCGTCCTTACGCTCGTCGTCCACGATCTCGGCGTCCACGACGTCGTCCTCGGCGGCCTTGCCGCCGGGGGCAGCGCCCTCCGGGCCGCCCGCGGCCTGCGCGCCCTGAGCGTCGGCGTACATGGCCTGGCCGACCTTCTGGGAGACGGCGGCGACCTTCTCGGTGGCCGTGCGGATCTCGGCGGTGTCCTCGCCCTTGAGCGCGGTCTTCAGCTCCTCGACGGCGGCCTCGACCTCGGTCTTGACCTCGCCGGGGACCTTGTCCTCGTTGTCCTTGAGGAACTTCTCCGTCTGGTAGACGAGCTGCTCGCCCTGGTTGCGGGACTCGGCGGCCTCGCGGCGGGCGTGGTCCTCCTCCGCGTACTTCTCGGCCTCTTCGCGCATCCGGTTGACCTCGTCCTTCGGCAGCGAGGAGCCGCCGGTGACGGTCATCTTCTGCTCCTTGCCGGTGCCGAGGTCCTTGGCCGTGACGTGCATGATGCCGTTGGCGTCGATGTCGAAGGCGACCTCGATCTGCGGGACACCGCGCGGGGCCGGCGGCAGACCGGTCAGCTCGAACATCCCGAGCTTCTTGTTGTACGCCGCGATCTCGCGCTCGCCCTGGTAGACCTGGATCTGCACGGACGGCTGGTTGTCCTCGGCGGTGGTGAAGATCTCGGACCGCTTGGTCGGGATCGTCGTGTTCCGCTCGATGAGCTTGGTCATGATGCCGCCCTTGGTCTCGATACCGAGGGACAGCGGGGTGACGTCGAGAAGCAGGACGTCCTTGACCTCACCCTTGAGGACACCGGCCTGCAGGGCGGCGCCGATGGCGACGACCTCGTCCGGGTTGACGCCCTTGTTGGCGTCCTTGCCGCCGGTCAGCTCGCGGACGAGCTCGGCGACGGCGGGCATACGGGTGGAGCCACCGACGAGGACGACGTGGTCGATCTCGTTGATGGAGACGCCGGCGTCCTTCATGACGTTGAAGAACGGGGTCTTGCAGCGCTCCAGCAGGTCGGCCGTCAGCTGCTGGAACTGAGCCCGGGTGAGCTTCTCGTCCAGGTGCAGCGGGCCCTCGGCGGAGGCGGTGATGTAGGGCAGGTTGATCGAGGTCTCGGTGGACGAGGACAGCTCGATCTTGGCCTTCTCGGCAGCCTCGCGGAGGCGCTGGAGGGCCATCTTGTCCTTGGCGAGGTCCACGCCGTGACCGGACTTGAACTGCTGCACCAGGTAGTCGACGACGCGCTGGTCCCAGTCGTCACCACCGAGGTGGTTGTCACCGTTGGTGGCCTTCACCTCGACGACGCCGTCGCCGATCTCCAGGAGGGACACGTCGAAGGTGCCGCCACCGAGGTCGAAGACGAGGATCGTCTGGTCATCCTTGTCGAGGCCGTACGCGAGCGCGGCCGCGGTGGGCTCGTTGACGATGCGCAGGACGTTCAGACCGGCGATCTCGCCGGCCTCCTTCGTCGCCTGGCGCTCGGAGTCGTTGAAGTAGGCGGGCACGGTGATGACCGCGTCCGTGACCTTCTCGCCCAGGTACGACTCGGCGTCGCGCTTCAGCTTCTGCAGGATGAAGGCGGAGATCTGCTGCGGGTTGAAGGGCTTCCCGTCGAGCTCCATCTTCCAGTCGGTGCCCATGTGACGCTTCACGGACCGGATGGTCCGGTCGACGTTCGTGACCGCCTGACGCTTGGCCACCTCGCCGACGAGCACCTCACCGTTCTTGGCGAAGGCGACGACGGAAGGCGTGGTCCTGGCGCCCTCGGCGTTGGTGATGACGGTGGGCTCGCCGCCTTCAAGAACGCTGACGACAGAGTTAGTCGTGCCCAGGTCGATGCCGACCGCACGTGCCATGGTGAATTCCTCCAGCTGACTTGAGTGGAACGGACTCAAGTGTGCATGACGGCTCCCACTCGGTCAACAGAGCTGAGTCGACCCCACTCAACTCTTATCCGTTCCTTACACGCAACCGGCCACTGACCTGCGACGATGAAACCTGGGCGGGCGGGCGAACAGCACCCCCCACGGGGAAAGAGGGTTGACGCCGAGGACCGTAGGGCTTGATGTGCAGCAGCGCGAACACCGCGACGAGGACACTGCCCCCCACCCACAACACCCCGGACCGCGCGGCCCATCCCAGGTGCACGAGGACACCGACGAGCACCGTGGCGAAGGCCCCGGCCCCGAGCAGGACGGTCACGCCCTGCGGGGTGAGGCCGAGCCGGCGCAGGCGATGGGCGACATGGTCGGGCCCGCGCCGCAGCAGCGGCCGTCCGGCCAGCCGGCGGGACAGCGCCACGAGGACCAGGTCGGCGGTGGCGAGGGCGGTGAGCGAGCCGAGCACGCCCACGCTCGACACCGGGTCGTGCCCGGCGCGGGTCATCACGGCCGACGACGCCAGCACGAACCCGACGAACAGCGATCCGCAGGCCCCGAGCCCGATCCGCGCGGGGTGCCAGTTCTGCATGAGGAAGCCGGTCAGCGCGGCGGCCAGCACGCTCAGCAGTACGGCGAGTTCGTCCATCACCTCGGCCGCCGCACAGACGCCGACACCGAAGGCGGTGACGACCCCGACGGTGCCGACCAGCGCGTCCGCGTGGTCGAGCGCCTTGAAGCCGACGGCGACGAGGACGATCCAGCCGACGGCCGGCACCCCCAGCAGGAAGCCCGTGTCGTCGTACGGCACCACACAGGCCGCCGCCACGGCCGTACCGCCGACCAGGAACCGCGCCTTCACCCGCCGCAGGTCGGCGACCAGTCCGAGCACGGCCACGGCGCCCGCGGCGATCAGCAGCCGCCCCATCTCCGAGCCCAGCGGGGCGAACCGCGTCCACTCCCCGGCCGCGGCCACCAGACAGGTCACCAGCGCCACCGCCACCCCGCCGAGCAGGGGCAGCGGCCGCTGCCGCCGGCGGTCGAGGATGCCGAAGCGCAGGGCGGGCAGGCGGAGCAGCGCCGCGAGGAAGGCGGCGAGGAGGAGGGCGGTCGTGGCGGCGGCGATCCCGTAAAGCACGGGGATAGGTTAGTGCCGTATATACCATTTCGGGATGAATAACACGATCGGATCTCGATCGCTTCTTAAGGCAACCCTCAGCGACTCACATCACTCCGCCCCTGGCTACAGTGCGACGGATGATGGGGGTAGTCTCAGACGGACTACATAAGTTACCGCTTAGTAATGTCGAGGACCCCCTCGAACCACACCTCGCAGGCCCGAGGAGCCCCGAAATGCAACTCGCCGCGATCATCGTGTCGCTGGTTCTGATCGTGGTCGGCGTGGCCCTGTTCGCCCGCGCCCTCCTGCAGATCTACACCTTCATGCGGCTCGGTCAGAACGTGCCCGCCGGTACCCGTACCGACGAGCCCGTCCAGCGCACCGTCACCGTGGCCCGGGAGTTCCTCGGCCACACCCGGATGAACCGCTGGGGCATCGTCGGTGTCGCGCACTGGTTCGTGGCGGTGGGCTTCTTCTCGCTGCTGCTGACGATCGTCAACGCCGTCGGCCAGCTGTTCCAGGCCGACTGGCTGCTGCCGGTCATCGGCGACTGGGCGCCGTACAACGTCTTCGTCGAGTTCCTCGGCACGATGACGGTGCTCGGCATCCTCACCCTGATCGTGATCCGCCAGCTGAACCGGCCGGGCAAGCCGGGCCGCAAGTCCCGTTTCGCGGGGTCCAACACCGGCCAGGCGTACTTCGTCGAGAGCGTCATCCTCATCGTCGGCGTCTGCATCTTCATGCTGCACGCGCTGGAGGGCGCCCAGCACCACGTGGACGGCTACGAGGCCTCGTTCTTCATCTCGTACCCGGTGGTGTCGGCGCTGGAGGGCCTCGACCTCTCCACGCTCCAGAACCTCACCTACCTCTTCGCCGGCGTGAAGATCGCGACCTCCTTCATCTGGATGATCACGGTCGCCCTGAAGACCGACATGGGTGTGGCCTGGCACCGCTTCCTGGCGTTCCCGAACATCTGGTTCAAGCGCAACGCCGACGGTGAGACCTCGCTGGGCGCGCTGCTGCCGATGACCTCCGGCGGCAAGCCGATCGACTTCACCGACCCCGGCGAGGACGACGTCTTCGGTGTCTCGCAGGTCGAGCAGTTCTCCTGGAAGGGCCTCCTGGACTTCTCCACCTGCACCGAGTGCGGCCGCTGCCAGTCGCAGTGCCCCGCCTGGAACACGGGCAAGCCGCTCTCCCCGAAGCTGCTGATCATGTCGCTGCGCGACCACGCGCACGCCAAGGCGCCGTACCTGCTGGCCGGTGGCGGCAAGAGCATGGAGGGCGAGGAGAAGGCGTCCGAGGAGCAGCTGAAGGACGTTCCGGCCGCGGCTCTCGCGGAGGCCGAGCGCCCCCTCATCGGCACCGCCGAGGAGAACGGCGTCATCGACCCGGACGTCCTGTGGTCCTGCACCACCTGCGGCGCCTGCGTCGAGCAGTGCCCGGTGGACATCGAGCACATCGACCACATCGTCGACATGCGCCGCTACCAGGTGATGATCGAGTCCGCGTTCCCGTCCGAGGCGGGCACGATGCTCAAGAACCTGGAGAAGAAGGGCAACCCCTGGGGCCTGGCGAAGAAGCAGCGCCTGGAGTGGCTGAAGGAAGTCGACTTCGAGGTGCCGGTCGTCGGCAAGGACATCGAGGACCTCACCGAGGTCGAGTACCTCTACTGGGTCGGCTGCGCCGGCGCTCTGGAGGACCGGGCCAAGAAGACCACCAAGGCATTCGCCGAGCTGCTGCACATGGCGGGCGTCAAGTTCGCCATCATGGGCGGCGACGAGAAGTGCACCGGTGACTCCGCCCGCCGCCTCGGCAACGAGCCCCTCTTCCAGGAGCTCGGCATGGAGAACGTCGCCGCGCTGAACATGGCGTTCGGCGAGGAGATGGACGACGAGGGCAACGTCACGCCCGAGTCGAAGAAGCCGAAGTCGGCGAAGAAGATCGTCGCCACCTGCCCGCACTGCCTCAACACGATCGGCAACGAGTACCCGCAGATCGGCGGCGACTACGAGGTCATCCACCACACCCAGCTGCTCCAGCACCTGGTGGACGAGGGCAAGCTGGTCCCGGTCACCCCGGTCGAGGGCATCATCACCTACCACGACCCCTGCTACCTGGGCCGCCACAACAAGATCTACACGCCGCCGCGCGAGATCATCGCCAGCGTCCCGGGCCTGCGGAACGAGGAGATGCACCGCCACAAGGAGCGCGGCTTCTGCTGTGGCGCCGGTGGCGCGCGGATGTGGATGGAGGAGCGGATCGGCAAGCGCATCAACAACGAGCGTGTCGACGAGGCCCTCTCGACCAACCCGGACATCGTCTCCACCGCCTGCCCGTTCTGCCTCGTCATGCTGACCGACTCGGTCAACGGCAAGAAGAACGAAGGCAAGGCCAAGGAGTCCATCCAGGTCGTCGACGTCGCCCAGCTGCTGCTGGAGTCGGTCAAGACGCCGGTGGACCCCGAGGACACGGCGGCGACGGAGAGCGAGCCGGAGCCCGAGCCCGTGAAGTAGCCGGGCCGGACAACGCTACGGCGCCCCCTGTTCCGTATGGGACAGGGGGCGCCGTGTTACGGCAGGCTGTAGGCAGGAACTGATCGGAAAGGACCTCCGACGTGATCATCTTCGGCACCAAGGGCTACCTCTACCAGCTCGCGATACTGACGCTGGTGTGCGGCCAGTGCGGCAACCCCTCCGCGCACACCCTGCGCAAGCGCGTCACGAAGTTCACCCTGTTCTTCGTGCCGTTGTTCCCCGTCTCGACCAAGTACGTGACGCAGTGCACCTTCTGCGGCGCGGAACAGAAGGTGACCGGGGAGCAGGCGGAGCAGTTGCAGGCGCAGGCCGCCTCCGGCGGGCACGGCGGTCAGCAGTCGTACGGGCAGCCGCAGCAGCCGTACCAGTCCTGACCCGTCGGCCGGCCGGCCGGGCATTCCGTCCGGAACGCCCCCGGGCGGCCTACGACTTCGGCTGCTTGGATCCGTTGATCGCGTCGGCGGCGTGCCGGGGGCCGGGCCGCGACGAGAACTGGCCGACGAGTTCACGGAAGCAGACCAGGGCGGTGATCGGGGGAATTCCGACGACGACCATCGCCAGCAGGGAATGCGCCGACTGGCCGATGCACAGCGCCACCGCGGTCCCGGAGGAGATCAGCATGACGGCCCAGGACCGGCGAGCGGTCCGGCGCTGAACGGATGCCCGCAGAATGGACAGCCCGGCCAGCAGCCACGGCCCGTAGACCGTCAGGGGCCACCAATGGGCCAGCTTCGGCGACACCACGAGCAGCGCGATGGAACGCAGCTGATCGTACGAATACGAGATGGACCAGGTGAGCATCGTCACCGCGCACAGGGTGATGAGTGTGACCAAGACCGAGACAGTGAGGAACCGCGGGTTGCGGGTGAGCGTGTGCGCGCCGGGCTGCGGGCGCTTTCGGTGGACCGGGCGGGGCAGTGGCTGCCTGTCCTTGTCCTGCCGGGGCGGAACGGGATCCGGAGCGTGCGTGGCACCCAGCATCTGTGCCAGCTCCTGGTCCAGGTCCCAGCCCTCCGGCGACATCACCTGATCCGGAACCTGCCAGAGGTTCTGCATATCGAGCTGCTGCGTGTAATGAGCCTGTTCGTCTACCGCGTCATAGTCGGCCCTCATTGCTAGAACTTTTCCCCTTCCAGCGCCGCCCGGAGATATTCTCGCTCCATCCGACTGATGGTTTTCAGAAAGTCCTCAAGCAGATCAGAGCAGTGCGTGATGCTATCCGCAGTGATCTGATCAGCTGTCTGACGCGAGCGGAGCGGAGCCTCAGCTGCATGTTTTTCCTGCCAAGTCACGCCCACCTAACGAGCGCCACGCGGGGCAGGACATCTGGCATTCGGGGGAATATGAGTCAACGGTGATTATCTGGAATATCCAATGACAGGGCCCGGCCGCCGAAATTCAGAATATGTATGACGCGGTGTTATCGAGGGACTTACGATTACCGGTCCCCGGTGCGCGAGGTCATCGGCCGCCGGGCGGCGAGGGCACGGGAGAGGGCCAGCGCGGGACCGGCGGCGAGGAGGAGGGCGAGGGCCCCGTAGCCGTAGGTGAGGGTGGCCAGGGAGGCGACGGCGGCGACCAGCAGGGGCCCGCCCGCGTCGCCGAGTTCGCGGCCCAGTTCGGCGGAGCCCATGGTCTGGCCGAGCCGTTCGGCGGGGGTGGAGGCGGCCAGCGAGGCGAAGCCCAGCGGGGTGATCAGGCCGGTGCCGACACCGATCAGGGCGGCGGCCAGGAGGACGCCGGCCAGGCCGGGCAGCATCGCGCAGGCCAGGCCCGCCGCCGTGATCAGCAGCCCGGCGGTCAGGCCGGTGCGGGCGGTGAGGCGGCCCTCGTCCAGGGCCCGCCCGGCCTTCGGCTGGACGACGGCCGCGCAGGCCGCCAGCACCGAGACCGCCGCGCCGGTCGCGACCGTGCCGAGCCCGGCGGCGGCGCCGGAGACCGGCAGGAAGCCGACGCCGACGGAGAGGGCGGCGGTCGCGGCGGCCAGGGCGGCCGTGGGACGGAGGAAGGCCGGGTCGGCCAGGCGCCGGGCCAGGTCCAGCACCGTCTGCCGCCGCTTGGGCAGGGGCGGTACGCGCGGGACGGCGAGCGCGGCCCAGAGCGCGACCGCCACACCGAGCACCGCCAGCACGGTGAACAGCAGCCGCAGGCCGCCGGCCCACACCAGGACGCCGCCGAGGAGCGGGCCGAGGGTGTAGCCGATGGACTTGTAGAAGCCGTAACCGCCGAATGCCCGCCCGTGCTTGGCCGCCGGGTTGAGCCGGGCGACCAGCGCCGAGGCGGACGGCGAGAACGCGGAGGCCGCGGCGCCCTGACCGAGACGGGCGGCCCAGAGCCAGCCGGGGCTGTCGGCGACGGCGTAGGCGGCGGAGGCGACCGCGAACGCGACGAGACCGCCGAGCAGCACCGGACGCGCACCGATCCGGTCGGCGAGCGTCCCGAAGAGCGGCTTGAGGACGACCTCGGCACCGTCGTACAGGGCGAGCAGGCCGCCCAGGACGAGCAGGGAGGTCACCGCGTCGTCGGAGTGGCCGCCGAGGTTGGCGGCGATGCCGTGCGCGCCGAAGGCGGTGGTGAAGCCGGCGGCGTAGAGGGGCCACATCCGGCGGGCGGGGGCCGCCTGCGAGGCCGCCGGATCCCGGCGCCGACGCTGCTGCCGCTCCAAACGACCCTCCCCTACCCCCGGTGACCCTCTTCCTCCTGCCTCCAGTGCTGTTTCCAAGCCGCCCCCTTGCCACACCTGATCGACGTGATGGCAGCCGGGCGGAAGCTGTCCGTCGGCCGCCCGATACCGTGGCGATCATGGTGGACTGGAGTCTTCGGGCGGCATCGGCGTCGGACGTCGAGGCGATCGCCGAGGTGCGGGCCGTGGTGCTGCGGGCGGATCTGGAACGGCTCGGGCGGTACGACGAGAACCGGGTGCGGCAGCGACTGCGGGACGGGTACGACCCGGCCCACACCTGGGTGATCGAGGCGGGCGGCACGTTCGCCGGCTGCGTGGCGCTGCGCCCGGACGGGGACACCCGGTGGCTGGAGCACTTCTACCTCGCCCCGCACCTTCAGGGCCGGGGCATCGGCTCGGACGTACTGCGCGAACTGCTCGCGCGGTGCGACCGGGCCGGCGTCCCCGTCCGGTTGAACGTGCTTCAGGGCAGCGCCGCCCGGCGGCTGTACGAGCGGCACGGGTTCACGGTCGAGACGGAGGATCCCGTGGACGTGTTCATGGTGCGCGGCGGCGGCAGCGCGGCGGGCCGACCGCGTCAGGAGAGCCAGTCGGCGTAGCGCGTCGGGGCGAGCCGGGCTTCCTTGTCGGTGAGGACGTCGCCCTTGACGACGGCGAACATGCCGGCGCCGGGGTCGGTGACGACCGTACGGCTGTCGCCCTTGTGGGAGAGGGTGATCCGGCCCAGTTCGTCGAGGGGGAAGATCTCGGGGCCGCCGATGTCGCGGATGCCGTTGAGCGGGCTGCCCGCGGCGACCTCCGCCACCGCGGCGGCGACGTCCTGGGCGGCGATCGGCTGGATCGGCGTGGCGGGCAGCCGGACGGTGTCGCCGTCGGCGGTCCAGGACATGACGGCGTCCATGAACTCCATGAACTGCGTGGCCCGCACGATGGAGTAGGGGACCGGCCCGGCCGCGAGGATCTCCTCCTGGAGGGCCTTGGCCCGGTAGTAGTCCAGCTCGGGCACCTGGTCCACGCCGACGATCGACAGGACGACGAAGTGGCCGACGCCGGCCTTGTGGGCCGCGGCCAGCAGATTGTCCATCGAGGTCCGGAAGAAGGCCGCGGAGGCTTCGTCGAAGGTCGGCGAGTTCGTGAGGTTGACGACGACGTCGGATCCCGCCACCGCCTCGTCCAGCCCTTGGCCGGTGATGACGTCGACGCCGGTGGACAGCGAGTGCGGTACCGCCTCGTGGCCGGCGGCGTTCAGGTTCCGGACGACCTGCGAGCCGATCAGGCCGGTGCCGCCGATGACCGCGAACTTCATGAGATGCCTTTCGTCCATGTCGTGCCTGCAGATGAAGGCCGCATGCCTGAAATGTGACATATGGGCCGCGGTGTTCGCGCGGCGAGAGCGCAGCCGCACGGGGTCAGTCGCCGTCGACGAACGTGACCGTCTCGCCGAGCGGCGCGCGGCCCGTGCGGACGTGGTCCACCGCGGCGTCCTCGAACCCGATCGACATGCCGCAGAAGAGGATGAGCTCGTCCGGGGGCGAGAGGATCTCCGCGACGGAGCGGTGGTACTTGGCCCACGCCATCTGTGTGCAACTGTGCAGCCCCTCTGCCCGGAGCAGCAGCATGACCGTCTGCAGATACATGCCGAGGTCGGACCACTGGGCCGGCCCGAGGTCGCGGTCGATGTAGCAGAACAGGGCGGCCGGCGCGCCGAAACACTCCCAGTTCCCGGAAGCGGCGCGCTGGCGCGCCTCGACGTCCTCACGCGGGATGCCGAGAGCGCCGTAGCGCTGCTCGCCGAAGGCGGAACGGCGTTCGCGGTAGGGGGACTTGAGCTCGGGCGGGTACTGCTCGTACTCCGGCTCGTCCCAGGGGTCGCCCGCGGCCAGGCGCTCACCGGCGCACTTCTTCAGCGCGGCCAGCGGGCCGCCGGTCAGTAGGTAGACGTGCCACGGCTGGAGGTTCGATCCCGAGGGCGCCCAGGCCGCGGTGGACAGGACGCGCTCCAGCACCTCCTTCGGGACGGGCCGGTCGGTGAATCCACGTACCGCCCGCCGGCTCGTGACCGCTTCGAAGACATCCAAGGTCGTCAGCCTCCCGTTTTCGTTTGCCTGTGCGCCCATCGTCGTTGTATTCGCGACGGTATCATTCAATACTGTCTCGTGCTTAACTATGGTTGAGTACAAGCCATCACCCCTTGGAGAAAGCCCATGGCCACGCTGCTGCACATCGACTCGTCCGTGCTCCCCGGTGAGGCGTCCTCGTCCCGCTCGGTCGCGGCCGCCTTCCGCAAGGCGTGGGAGGAGCAGCACCCGGAGGGCACGGTGATCCACCGCGACCTCGCCGCCGACCCCGTCCCGCACATCACCGCCGTCGCGTGGTCCGCCGGTTACGCCGCCCCGTCCGAGCGCACCCCGGAGCAGTCGGCCGCGTTCGCCGCGCGCGAGGAGCTCATCGAGGAACTGGAGCGGGCCGACGCCGTCGTCATCGGCGCCCCCATGCACAACTTCTCGATCCCCTCGACCCTCAAGGCCTGGGTGGACAACGTGCTCCTGCTCGGCCGCACCGCCGGCGAGAACCCCTCGGCGCAGGGCACTCCGGTCATCGTCGTCGCCAGCCGCGGTGGCTCCTACGCGCCGGGCACCCCGCGCGAGGGCTTCGAGTACGTGCAGAACTACCTGGAGGCCGTGCTGGAGCGCACCCTCGGCCTGGACCTCGACTTCATCGTCCCGGAGCTCACCCTGGCCCCCCGCAACCCGGCCATGTCGGAGCTGGTCCCCCTCTACGAGGCCTCGCGCAAGCGCGCCTTCGAGGAGGCGGCGGCCAAGGCCAAGGAACTCGCGGAGCGCCTCGCCGCATGACCCCCGGACCGGACGCCGTACGACGCCTTCACCCCCGGACGTCGCACGGCGTCCTCACCCCTCCGGTCATCCCTCCCGGGGATGCGCGAACCGGGTCAGCAGCTCCATCAGTCGTTCGGGCTCACCGGGCCCCAGTTCCGCGACCAGACTCCCGGCCGACGGCTCCGCCGCCACATGGGCCGCGTCGAAGAGCTCGATCCCCTGCGGCGTGATCTCCACCGCCCGCACCCGCCGGTCCCCCGGCACGGCCTTGCGCACGGCGAGCCCCTTGCGCTCCAGGTCGTCCACGACCCGCATGATCCCGGCCTTGTCCGTGCCGGTCGCCGCCGCGAGGTCGCGCTGCACCGTGGGTCCGCGGTTGACCAGCACGATCAGCACGGAGAAGTGCCGCAGCTCGATGCCGAGCGGCCGCAGCGCCTCCGTCATCACCGTCTGCGCCCGCCAGTGCGCCCGGCGCAGCAGCAGGCCGAGCGCGAAGGGCGAGGCGTCCCCGGGGCCGTCGGTCGCTCGCGAGGCGGTGGTTCCGTGCGGAACATCGGCGGTCATGAGGCCAGATTACCGCCGTCCAGTCATTCGATACGGTATCGAATGAAACCAAATGTACGGTTCGGCGTCGGCGCGTCCCGGCCGATCCCCCGCACAGGTCTGTCACCCCCACTCGAACGCGTGCATCATTGCCCAGTTGTTGACTCTGGTGCTGATGAGGTGAGCGGTGCGCGCGCGAAGAAGCGGGAAGTGTACGGCGGCCATGACCGGCACCCTCGGAGTCATCGCCCTGGCGGTCGCCGCCTGTGGCCCCACCCCGCACGACGACGCCGACCCTGACCGGCACACCCCCGTCCGGGTGGCCGACGCCCCGGCCCAACTCCCCGTCCCGCACGGCAAGGGCAGCAAGACCCCGGCCGACTTCAACGGCGACGGCCACCGCGACCTGGTCCTCAACGACCTGGTGAAGGCCCAGGCGCACGCCGACGACGCGGGTATCGGCATCGTCTACGGCGGCGAGCGCGGACTGACCCCGGGCGCACGGCAGTTGCTCAGCCCGCGACGGCAGGCGGCCCCGACCGAGGGCCAGCTCCCGGCCGTCTTCGACGCGGAGGCGACCTGCGACCTGGACGGCGACGGCTTCACCGACCTGGTCGTCTCCACCGACCCGCCCTTCGACGGCCAGGGGCAGCCGCCGGTGCCGTTGCAGATCCTCTACGGCTCCCCGGGCGGCCTCACCGGCAAGGCGGTCAAGCTCGCGATCCCGGACCGCGCCCGCGTCGGCAACGACTGGCCCGACCAGCCGGTGTGCGGCGACTTCGACGGCGACGACGCGCAGGACCTGGTGGTCCACGCCTCGGGCGGTCAACTGAGCTTCCTGCGGGGCCCGTTCACCCGCAAGGGCAGCCCGCGCACGGCTCCCGCCCCGATCCAGGCCCCCGGCAACGCCCCCACGGGCCCGGCGGCCGACGTCAACGGCGACGGATACGACGACCTGGTGGTCCGTACGGCGCAAGGCACCGGCAAGTCGGCAGTCGTGCTCGGCGGCCCGGCCGGCCCCACCCGCACGGGAGCCGCCCTCCCCGCCGGCATCGACGTGGCCCTCGGCGCCTTCGGCAAGGGCAGGTCGGCCCTCGACGCGGCGATCGGCACCATGGGCGGAACGTCCCTGCGCTACGACCTCCCGACAGCCACCGCGCGCGGGGCCCTCGCCACCCCCGGCTCGGTGCTCGACGCCGCCGACTTCGACGGCGACGGGCTGAGCGAACTCGTCACCAGCGGCACGCAGTTGCGCATCCTCCGGGGCCGTACGGCAGGACCGGCGACGGCGGGCATGGTGACGGTGCGGCCACCCGCGCGGGGCACCACGCGTGTCGTGACGGCCGGCGACTTCGACGGGGACGGGCGGGCGGACCTGGTGGTTCGGACGTATGCCGGCGAGACGAAGGACACGGTGGCCGTGTATCCGGGCGCGAAGAAGGGGCTGGTGGCGGCGGAGCCGTCGGTGCGGTTCTCCACCTCGGAGTTCCTCGCCCAGTAGGCGTGCGGGGCGGGCCCGGCCGGAGACACCCGCGTCACTCAGTCGGCGACGCGTGCTCCGATGGCCCGGGCGCGGCGGCGTGCCTCGGGGCTGAGGCCCTTCCGGCGGGGGGAAGTGCGGTAGCTGTAGGCGGTGGGCTGGGCCAGGCAGCTCAGGCCACGCAGGCCGGGCTTGGCGACCACGCAGGCGAAGCGGGGGTCGCCCGCGTACCAGAGTTCCTCGTCGTAGTCCTTGAGGGCCTCGTGGCTCCAGGACCGGAACAGCCCGGCGGCCAGTTTGAGCGACACCGTGTTCTCGGGCCGGTCGGGGTCGGGCAGCACGAAGACCGCTTTGCCCTTGTTGATCCGGACGGCCCCCGGCTGCTGACGCCAGGGGTAGACAGCGAGGATGCGCCGCATCCGCACCCCCTTGGCGAGTCGGCCGAGGGCCTGGCTCGCCATGACCGTGATCCCGAGCAGAACGAACACCATGACAACCACCGCCGCCACGGGCAGCAAGAGCGTGAGGTACAGCGCCCCCACCCACAGCGCCACCCAGCCCAGCGACTTGGCCAGGTTCCACGCCGTCCAGCGGTGGAGAGCGCTTCGGGTGCCCGGTGTGTCCCACGCCACCGGGCCGTCGAAGCCCTGCTTGTCAAGGTTCATGGTCATGTGTCCGTCCCGGGTCAGCCGAAGTCGGAGGCGATGTCGCCCGCGATGCCACCCGTGCCGTCGGGCCCGTCACCTCGTGCGGCGCGCTCGATCTCCGGCATCGGGTCGTGGAAGGACACCGTGTGCGCGATGCCCGCCATCATGTCGCGGTAGTGCTTCCGGGACCCCACGGCCGTACTGCTCAGCGTCAGGACGCCCAGCTGCGTACCCGAGGGAGCCGGGATGTAGAGGGTGCACTGGTAGAGGTCCTGGCCGGGTACGCCCGCCAGGTCGGGCGTGGTGATCAGGGTGTCGGAGATCGACGCCGGACGACCGCCCGGCAGCGTCAACAGCTCGACGTTCTCGGTGCTTTCGCGCAGTGCGACCGCGCGCACCGCCGTGATCTTGGCCGGGGCCCAGTCGATGTCCTTGAGCGCCACCGTGAACACGGACATGGCGGAGGTGCCGTTGTCCGCGTAGTGCATGCCGAGCGAGCAGGCGATGACACCCTCGCTCCGCATCCGGGCGGCCATGAACCTGACGTCGCGCAGAGCGCCCGTGTACCGGTCGCGCTGGTCCTCGGGGGCCAGGCCGAGGACCAGCTCCATCGCCTGCTGGAGATACGTCTCCTGCTCCGAGCCCGGTTCGGGGTCGAGGGCGTCGATGGGGACGTTGAGGTACCCGGCCGGCAGCGCATACCAGATCTTCGAGCTCGGGTCTCTGGCCGAGTCGTCGATGACCAGACGCAGCGGCGGCTGCTCGGCGGCTTCCTGTGTCATCGCAGCACCCTCGCTACGTCGCCGACGATGGCGAGGGCACCGGGGCCGTCGAACAGACCCGCGCGGACCGCGTCGACCCCGGTGGCGCTGTTCTTGCCGGCGTCGCTCTTCAAGGCGTCGATGTTCTCGGCGGCCAGTCCGTAGCCGGCGGTGACCACCCCCGCGACCGGCGAGACGAAGTCCATGCCCGCTCTGACGGCCTGGCTGCCCCCCGCCGCGTGCGCCACCAGGTCTCCGACGGGGTTGAAGGAGCCCGCGGCCGCGATCCGGCCGGCGGCCGTGACGGTGTCGTCGGCGAACCGGCCGAGGAACTGCCCGGCGGTGACGGCTTCGGACGCGAACCTCGTCGACTGGACGGCGCCGTTGAGGCCGCGGCTCACGGCGCCCACTCCCGGCACCGCGCCCAGCGCGTCACCGACGAGCCCCACCGAGTTCTCCCAGAAGTCCGCGTCGAACTCGCCCTTGGTGAACCCGTCCGCGAGCGAGGCCCGCACCTTGGGATCGGCGAGCCGGGAGCCCATCGTCGCCAGGCTCAGCGCACCGGCGGCGAGCAGCATCGCGATCCCGAACGGCCCCGTGCACAGCAGCGCCAGCAGCCCCGCCACCGCCGCCAGCACGCTCAGGATGTTCGTGAGGTTGTCCCCGATCCAGCTGAGCGCCTTGCTCAGCCACCCCGGCTCCTCGGGCGCCAGGTCCTTCGTGGCGTCCGTCAGCTTCTTCGCGAGGTCCCGGGCCTGGTCCTCGTGCGTTCCCTCCAGCTCCCGCGCCTTGCGGATCACGTCGTCGAGAGCGCCCTGCGCGTTGTTGACGGCGGTGACGGCGTCGTTCAGCCGGGTCTGCGCCGCGTTCAGGCGGGCCTGCGCGGACTGGAGCTCGGGCCCTTCCTCGAAGGTCTGCCCCGCGAGCTTCAGGTCGGGATCCTGCTTGGCCGTCTCGTGCCGCGAGTTGGCCGTCTTGAGGTCGCCCTTGTGGTCCGCCGCTTCGACGTCGTACTTGTGCGCGAGTTCCCGGCGTCCGGTCAGCCCGCCGTGCCAGGCGCCGAGGTGGCCGGCGGCCTTGGTCAGCGAGGTGTGCGCGTCCTTCATGTACTTCGGCAGGTCACCGTCGAGGGCCTCACGGAAGCCCACGGCCGCGTCGCCCTCCCAGAAGCTGGACTCGCCGAGCAGCTTGTCGATCTTCTGGTATGCCGTCTGCAGCGCGCTCGCCGAGTTGACGAGCTGGGTGCGGAGCTTCTCGACCTCGCCGGGCTCGCCCGGCACGGGGTTCCAGCCGAGGTGGACGTAGGGGTTCTGTGCCATCGCGATCGGTCACTTCCCCGCAGCCGCGGCCCGCTTGAAGCTCTCCTCCAGGGAGGTCTCCACTTCGCGGTAGTTGTCCGTGTTCTTCTGGAGCCCCTCGGTGAGCTTGCCGATGCGCTCCTTGATCTGCTCGTTGCCGTACTTCCAGCGCTCCTGGAACGCGTCGCACGCCTCGTCCAGCTCCGGCGTCCCGATCTGGTCGGACCGCACGTGCTGGAGAGCCGTTCGCACCTGCTCAAGGGAGTCGTGGGCGCTGTTCAGGTCCTTGGTGAAGGCAGCGAGCTGATCAATATCGGTTTTGAAGTGCCCCGCCATGGATCCTCCCCGTTCACGCTTCGCGGTCGCGCATCGGCGAATTCCGGCCGGTGATCCTCGGCCGAATGGCCCAGATCATGCCATGAAACGGTAAAGGGACCGGGGCGAGGTCACGGAATCCACACGAACTGGCCCGGCTGGTCGGGGCCCGTCGAAGCGCGCTCGCCGGGTCGGCCCGGAGGGGAACGTTCCGGCAGGGCCCTCTCGTTGCCCTCAGGTCAACCGCCCCGCGAGCCTAGGAGTGTCTTGTCCGATACGTCGTCCAACGCCGCCCCCCTGCCCCCGCTCCCGCCGCTCACCGCCCAGGCCGAGCACCTGATCTCACTCGGGGTGCACGAGCTTGCGGGGATACCGGCCGACGAACTGCGCGCGTTCGCGCAAGGCGCCGAGGGTGGGAGCGGGGCCGGGGAGAGCGGGGACCGTTCGAGCGGGGACCGTGCGAGTGGGCACGGCAACGCCCTGCTCGCCGTCCACCCGGACCGCGTCCCCGCGTCCGCCCTCGCCCCCTTGCTCCGTCGCGACGACAAGCCCGGCTTCGTCGTCGTCGACATGCCCGACGTCGACGACTTCACCCCGGACGCCGTCCCACTGCCCGACGCGCCCCTCTACGTCGTCACCGGCGTCGACCGCGGCGACCACATGGCCAACTGGAGCCCCGAAGAGGCGCTGCCGGCCCTGACCAAGGAGGACCGCACGCCCCTGCTGCTCACCGAGGGCATCCACTGGGTGCTCCAGCAGCCGGCGGCTCTCGAACGCAACCGCTGCTTCATGACGATCGGCTCCCGGTTGCGCAAGGCGAACGGCACGCTGGACGCCCGCACCCCGGCGATCTGGATCAGCAACGGCACGGGACGCGACGGCCGCGAGCGGCGCAACGCGCCGAAGGTGGGCTGGTGCTGGTGGGGCAACCGGCATACGTGGCTGGGCTTCGCGTCCGCGACAGGGCGCGGGCGAGCCTAGGACCTGTCCGGCCCCAGCGGCCGTACGAGTGCGGCGAGTCGGGCCTGCCGTCCGGGCGGCGCCTCTGCCGGGGCCGGCCATGCCGTCCGGCCCTGCCGCCTCAACAATTCCTTGTCCGACTGTTCGACGTACAACCATCCGCTCACCTCAGAGGTCTCCTGCACCACCCATCACCCCCGTTTGAGCCCGGCGGAAGACCGGGCCAACGGGGGTGGTCATCCGTACTCAGCAGGAGAACCGCATGCGCAAAAGCCTCCGTACAGCCTTGGCGACCGCGGCCGCCGGCGCACTCACGGGCGGTCTGCTCGTCGTCGCCGCCGGTCCCGCGGCGGCCGCCTCCGGCCTGGAGGGCGACTTCAACGGCGACGGGTTCCAGGACGTGGCGGTCTCCGCGCCGCGCGCCTACGTGGGCGGCCACACGGCGGCCGGCTCGGTGACCGTGCTGTACGGCTCCCCGACCGGCGCGGGCGCCGCCAAGATCCAGACGCTCTCCCAGAACAGCACGGGCGTCCCGGGCGGCGCCGAGGCGGGCGACGGCTTCGGTTCGCACACCACGGCCGGCGACTTCAACGGCGACGGTTACGCCGACCTCGCCGTGGGCGCGCCCGGCGAGGACGTCGGCTCGGACACCGACGGCGGCACCGCGGTCATCCTGTGGGGCGGCTCCGCCGGCCTCTCGGGCGGCACCACGGTCTCCGACCCCGCCGCCGGCAGCCACGACTCCTTCGGCGCCCCGCTCGCCGCCGGCGACTACAACGGCGACGGCCGTGACGACCTCGCCATCGGCTCGGACCAGAACACGATCGACATCTACCGCGGCGGCTTCACCAAGTCCGGCTCCACCGGCGGCCACTACAAGGTCACCACACCGGTCCTGAAGGTGAAGGGCAACGACATCTTCAACCTCACGCCGGGCGATGTGAACAGCGACGGCCGCACCGACCTGCTCGTCGACGGCTACGAGGGCGAGACGAGCGGCGACTACTACTTCAACGCCAACTACTACCTGCCCGGCTCCTCCAGCGGCGTGACCGCATCCGGCGCCCACAAGCTGCCCGCCGGGATCATCTCCGACATCGGCGACATCGACAACGACGGCTACGGCGACATCGTCATCGGCAACCACTGGGACGCCTCCTCGGACAGCGCCGGGGCCGCCAAGGGCGGTGCCGTGCAGGTCGTCTGGGGCACGTCGACCGGTCCGAACGGCGGCACGGGGACCTTGGAGCAGAACAGCTCCGGCATCCCCGGCACCAGCGAGACAGGGGACGCCTTCGGCTGGGAGCTCTCCCTCGGGGACATCAACGGCGACGGCTACGACGATCTCGCCATCGGCTCGCCCGGCGAGGACTTGAACGGCATCGCCGACGCCGGCATGGTCTCCGTCCTCTACGGCTCGACGTCCGGCTTCCAGGGCGGCGCCGCCCAGTCCCTGGCCCAGGACACGACCGGCGTGCCCGGCGACAACGAGAAGAACGACGGCTTCGGCGGCGAACTGCTGCTCACCGACGCAACCGGCGACGGCAAGGCGGACCTGGCGGTCGGCCTGCCGGGCGAGAACAACAGCGACGGCTATGTCGTGGCCTTCGCCTCCGACGGCTCGAAGATCAGCACGTCCGGGCGGGGCATCGGCCTGACCGCCGCCAAGGTGTCGGCGTCCGGCACGCCGCTGTTCGGCAGCCAGATGGCGGACTGATC
Organism: Streptomyces viridochromogenes; assembly: GCF_001270495.1. GTDB lineage: Bacteria > Actinomycetota > Actinomycetes > Streptomycetales > Streptomycetaceae > Streptomyces > Streptomyces viridochromogenes_A. Next base: position 54,554 of record NZ_LGUR01000213.1, on the reverse strand, counting down.
CGCCAGTTCCACCCGCTCCACCCGCTCCCCCCGTGACGAACCGGAGGCCGTTCCGGCCGGCCTCCGGTTCAGGGGCCTCAAAGATTTCCCGAACTCACGTGCAACCCTTCCGTCCCATCGTGGGTCTCCTGATCGCCGACCCCACGGGTGAACCCGAGGACAACTCCCGGAGAACACCCGAGGTCGCACCCCACCAACTGCGGATGCCGGCCAGGCATCCCCCGCATGCAGCAGGAGAACCGCATGCACAAGCACCACCTGCGCCGCCCGGCACGACTCGCCCTCGCGACGGCCACCGCGACCGCGCTGACGGGCGGACTGCTCACCCTCGCCACGGCCACGTCGGCCACCGCCGCCGACTCCGTCCAGGTCCCGTACGCCGACTTCAACGGCGACGGGACCGGGGACGTCGTGGCCTCGGCGCACGGCGCCTACGTGAGCGGACGCCAGAGCGCCGGCCAGATCGTCGTGCTCTACGGCACCGCCACCGGCGTGTCGTCCGCTAAGCGCACCACCATCAGCCAGAACACCACCGGCAACCCCGGCACCGCCGAGGCGGGCGACGGCTTCGGCGCCGAGTCCGCGTACGCCGACTTCAACGGCGACGGCTACGACGACCTCGCCGTCTCCTCCCCGTGGGAGAAGGTCGGCACCGACACCAACGGCGGCGGCGTCGCCGTCCTGTGGGGCTCGGCGAGCGGCCTCACCGGCAAGGGCGTCACCATCGCGGACCCGGCCCCGTCCTCGCACGACTACTGGGGCAAGGACCTGGCGGCAGGCGACTTCGACGGCGACGGCAAGGCCGACCTGGCCGTCGGCAACTCGTCCAACACCATCCACGTCTTCAAGGGCGGCTTCGACTCGACCGGTACTCCCGGCGGGCGCTACACCATCAAGCCGCCCATCCAGAACGGCTCCAACGACTACCCGTACGGCCCGATGAGCCTCACCGCCGGTGACGTCAACGGCGACAAGCGGACCGACCTGATCGTCGACGGGTACGAGACCCGGACCGACTACGGCTGGAACACCAACTACTACGTGCCCGGCACCGCCGGCGGCCTGAGCGCCGGCGACGCCGAGGCCCTCAAGCCCGGCATCATCACCGCCATCGGCGACATCAACGGCGACGGCTACGGCGACATCGTCAGCGGCGCCGGCTGGGACAGCACGACCGAGGACGGCACGCCCGTCCCGGACGCCGCCAACGGTGGCAAGGTGAACATCACGTACGGCTCCACCTCCGGTCCCGCCACCACCGCCGGCATCACCCAGAACAGCGGCAACGTCCCCGGCACCGCGGAGAAGGGCGACGGCTTCGGCTGGGAGCTGGACCTCGGTGACATCAACGGCGACGGTTACCAGGACCTCGTCGTCGCCTCCCCGAACGAGGACATCGACGGCGCCGCCAACACCGGCCAGGTCACCGTCCTGTACGGCTCCGCGAACGGCATCGACACCGTCTCCGGTGTCCAGGGCCTCGCCCAGAGCACCGCGGGCGTCCCCGGCAACGACGAGAAGAACGACCTCTTCGGCGCCGACGTCAAGCTCGACGACGTCACCGGTGACGGCAAGGCGGACCTGGTCATCGGCTCGTACGAGAACGCGGGCAACGGCGGTCTGACCTACCTGCCCTCCAACGGCACGAAGATCACCACGTCCGGCTCGCGCGCCGTCGCCCCGAGCACCTCGGGACTCTCGACGACCGGGTCCCCCGCGTTCGGCGCCGTCTTCGCGGACTGAGGCCGCGGGACCCAGCCAGGACATCCGGACGTACGGACGTACGGACGTACGGACGTACGGCACCGACAGGCGGTCCGCCGCCGTACCCCTGAACGGCCGGGCCCGTTCCCCCGCGGGCCCGGCCCTCTTCCTTCCCAGGAGCACCACCTTGCGCAAGCGCCCCCTCCTCCTCGCCGCCACCCTCACCACCGGCCTGCTCACCGCCCTCCCGGCCACGAGCGCGTCCGCCGCCCCCTCCGGCCTGGCCGGCGACTTCAACGGCGACGGCTACCGCGACGTGGCCGTCAGCGCCATGTGCACCGACGTCGGTACCGCGTCCTGCGCGGGGGCGGTCGTCGTGCTGTACGGCTCCTCGTCCGGTGTGTCCGCCACCCGCAAGGCCGTGATCACCCAGAACTCCGCCGGCGTGCCCGGCACCGCCGAGGCGAACGACCTGTTCGGGTCCTCCCTCGCCGCCGCCGACCTGGACCGCGACGGCTACTCCGACCTCGTCGTCGGGTCCTCGGGCGAGAGCATCGGCGACCGGGACGGCGTCGGCTCCGGCACCGTCCTGTGGGGCTCCGGGACCGGCCTGTCCGGCGGCAAGGGGCTGCCGCAGCCGTCCGGGCTCTCCGAGTGGGGCGGCTTCTCGCGCGGCGTCGCGACCGGTGACTTCGACGGCGACGGCGACCTGGACGTCACGCTCACGGGCCAGAGCGACACCCACCTCTACCTGGGCCCGTTCACCCGTACCGGCGGCCCCCTCAGCCACCACGGCGTGGGGGAACTCGGCAGCACCTACGACGTGTTCGCGGGCGACCTCAGCGGCGACGGCGCGGCCGAGCGCGTCTATCCGTTCGCTGTGGACGGCGACTCCGGCGGCCAGATCTTCTACTACACCTGGGCCGGCGGCGACCACCAGCTCACCGAGTTGCCGAACGCGGACGGCATGTCGGGTTCCGTCGGCGACTTCAACGGCGACGGCTACGGCGACCTCGTCCTCGGCGACTCCTCGGACCCCGGCCGCGACAAGCCCGGCGGCCACAAGGGCGGCCAGATCACCGTCTGGTACGGCGGCCCGAACGGCCCCGACCCCGCGCAGACGCCGACGGTCATCCACCAGGACAGCGCGAACGTGCCCGGCTCGGGCGAGGCCGGCGACGGCTTCGGCATGTTCCTGAGCACCGGCGACATCAACGGCGACAAGTTCGCCGACGTCGCCGTCGCCGCGCCCGGCGAGGACCTCGACGGGGTCGTGGAGGCCGGCTCGGTCACCGTGCTGTTCGGCTCGGCGTCCGGACTGCGGACCTCGGGCGCGAAGTCGTACTCCCAGAACACCGCCGGTGTGCCCGGCACCGCCGAGGCCTGGGACCGCTTCGGCTCCGCGGTCGCCCTCACCGACGTGACCAAGGACGGCAAGGCCGACCTGATCGTCGGTGTCGACGGCGAGAACGGCCCCGGAGGCGTATGGACCCTGCGCGGCGCCTCCACCGGACTGACCACCACGGGCGCCCAGGGCATCACGGCCGCCGCCGTCTCCCTGAAGGCGACCAACTACTTCGGCTCGGTGATCGCACAGTGACGGTCTACGGCGGCTCCAGCGGGCTCAAGACCTCGACGCGCACGCTGATCACCCAGAACACGGCCTGACCAGCGGCTCTCAGCTCCTGGGTTCCCCCGAGCGAATCCCTGACCCGAGCTGGGGGCTTCCCTTAGGGGATGTCACAGCTCGGCCGCAAAGCCGGGCCCTGACCGCAGGGCCCGGCACGCGAATCTCCGGGACCAGGTACGTTCGAAGACGTGGCTGGATTCAGGATCGGACGGGGCAGCCGGAACAACGGCACCCCGCAAACGCGCCCCCAACAACCTCCGTACGGGCAGCAGGCACCCCAGGGGCCGTCGTACGGCTATCCCCCGCCGTCGCAGCAGCCGTACGGCGGCTCGGGCGGCGGCGGAGGCGGCTGGCCGCAGGCGAACGGCGGCGGTGGACACGGCGGTTACGGCCCCGGCGGTCACCGGCCTCACGGTGGCCAGGGCGGTCAGGGCGGTCACGGCGAGCCGGAGTACTTCGGCGACGGCGGCTACCCGCACGGCCCCGGCGGCGCGCCGGACCCGTACGCGGCGAACAACCCGGGCCACACCCAGGCGTTCTCGGTCGGCGAGGACCCCTACACCCAGGGCGAGACCTACCAGGCGGGCGCGGCACCGGCCGCCCCGGTCGGCCCCCGCCTGCACTGGAAGGCCCTACTGCGGGGCATCGTCCTCTCCCCCGGCCAGACGTTCCTCCAGATGCGGGACTACACGATGTGGGGCCCCGCCCTCGTCGTGACCTTCCTCTACGGCCTGCTCGCGGTCTTCGGCTTCGACGGCGCCCGGAACGACGCGATCAACGCGACCCTCTCCAACGCGGTCCCGATCGTCCTGACGACCGCCGTGGCGATGGTCCTGTCGGCCTTCGTCCTGGGCGTGGTCACCCACACCCTGGCCCGCCAGCTGGGCGGCGACGGCGCCTGGCAGCCCACGGTCGGCCTCTCCATGCTGGTCATGTCCCTCACGGACGCCCCCCGCCTGGTCTTCGCGATGTTCGCCGGCGGCGACGCGACGTTCGTCCAGGCGCTCGGCTGGGCGACCTGGGTGGCAGCGGGCGCCCTCCTCACCCTGATGGTGTCCAAGTCCCACGACCTGCCGTGGCCGAAGGCACTGGGCGCGAGCGCGATCCAGCTGATCGCTCTGCTGTCGATCGTGAAGCTCGGCACGTTCTAGATACGGCAGGTGAAGGGCCCCCGGCGTTCGCGCCGGGGGCCCTTCGTTTGCGCCGGGGGCCCTTCGTTTGCGCTGTCGCCTCACGTGGTCGCCGTGCACCGCTCCCTTTGCGGTTCCGGCGATGAAACTTTGTGTGCAGATGTGTTGACCTGTGTTCGGATCGTCTTCTAGTTTGCGGGAACCATCGAGCCCGCCGGTCTGCGTCCGCGAGGTTTTCGCACGCAACTGCTCAGAAGGGGACGCCGTGCCACGAAAGAACCACCGCGGGACAGCTTGCTTCGCCGCATTGCTGGCCTGCGCCACGGCATTCGGGGGCGCGCTCGCCTCCCCCGCATCCGCCTCGGCCCCCTCAGCCGCCTCGGCCAAGGCGGCCGTCCCGCCCGTCAGCGACTTCCGCGGGGTCAACTGGGCCGACCCGCGCGACAACTACGCCGATGACGCGGTCGTCCCCTCGGGCCTGTCCACCACGGACGGTTACGCCACCACCTACGCCAAGTCCAAGGCGATCATCGACGGGTTCGCCAAGCTGGGCGCCAACACCGTCCGGCTGCCGGTCAACCCCACCTCCGTCAACGGCCCCTTCTGGAAGTCGTACAAGGGAGCGATCGACGCCGCCACCGCCAAGGGGTTCAAGGTCATCCTGGGCTACTGGGAGGCCGACAACGCCAAGGACGGCAAGATCGACGACCAGGCCGCCTGGGACCAGATGTGGGCGCGGATCACCTCCGCCTACGCCCGCGACTCCAAGGTGTACTTCGAGCCGATGAACGAGCCGTTCGGCTACACCGCCCAGGAGTGGACCGACATCGCCGCGAAGTGGGTGACCACCCACCGCAACGTGCCCCGCGACCGGATGCTGATCGGAGGGTACAAGTACAGCGAGGACGTCAAGCCGGTGTGCGCCGACCCGCGCCTCAAGGGCACCCGGCTCGCCCTGCACAACTACGGCTTCTGGCACACCGACTGGACCAGCGTCGACCAGTGGAAGGCGGACTTCAAGGCGCGCATCGGCGACTGCGCCTCGCGCACGATCCTCGACGAGTTCGGCGCGTCCATGACCACCGGCCTGGACTACAACGGCCCGGTCAACGGCTCCCACGAGGTCGCCTACATACAGGCCGCGACCGACACCATCCGTGAACTGGGCCTGGGCTCCGTCTACTGGCCCGGCCTGCGCAACGGCGACACCTACTCCCTCACCACCCTCCAGGGCACGGGCACCGACCTCAGCCTGCGACTGAACAACCAGAGCGGGCTGGACCGCCTGCACCGGGCCTGGCGGCAGTAGCCGGCAGAACGCCCACCGGAGCGCCCCCGAGGCCAAGCCACGGGGGCGCTCCGGTGCGGGGTCGGCACGGCGGCGATGAGTTCCGCAAGCGAGCCGGGTCCACAGCTGCGGCGGTCGCCGAGGCCGCCGCCACCCGCCCGGAGAGGACCGACGCGATGCCCGACGCGACGACTGACGCGATGACTGACGCGACGACCGACATGGAACCGCAAACCGCCGCAGGCAAGGTGCTCTGGCACTTCACGATGTCGCTCGACGGCTTCGTGGCGGGCCCGAACCACACGATGGACTGGATGATGACGGGCGTCTCGCACCGCTCCGGCCTGGCCGACGAATACGCCCAGACCACCGGCGCGGTACTCGGCGGCCGGGACGGCTGGGACGCCTACCCGGATGCGGGCGCCATCTACGGCGGCGCATGGCAGGGGCCCGTGTTCGTCCTCACCCACCACCCCGACGACGCACAGCCCGCCGCGGGCGTGACGTTCCTGACCTGCGACGTGGCAGAGGCCGTACGCATCGGCCTGGAGGCCGCCGCCGGCAAGAACCTGGAGGTCTTCTCCCCCACGATCGGCCGACAGCTCCTCGAACGCGGACTGATCGACGAGATCGACCTGCACATCGCGCCGGTACTCCTCGGCGACGGAATCCGCCTGTTCGACAACCCGGGCGGCTCCCCCGTACGGCTCGAGCTGCTCAACGGCGACGACCGTACCGCCGCGGTTAACGTGCGCTACCGCCCGTTCAGGACTGACTGACCAACCGCTGATCAACCAACCGCTTTCAGCTCAACTCGGCTGAACTCAGCCCGGGCTCAGACAGCTTCCTTGTTCGGCTTGGCAGCGTCCCCGGCCTTATGGACCGGAGGCAACACACTCCAGGGGAAGTTGATCCACTCATCGGTGCGCTTCCACACGTACTCGCACTTCACGAGGGAGTGGGACTTCTCATAGACGACGGCGGACCGCACCTCGGCGACATGCTCGACGCAGAAGTCATGGACGAGCTTCAGCGTCTTGCCGGTGTCGGCGACGTCGTCGGCGATCAGCACCTTCTTGTCGGTGAAGTCGATCGCGTTGGGAACGGGAGCCAGCATGACGGGCATGTCGAGGGTGGTCCCCACGCCCGTATAGAACTCGACGTTCACGAGGTGGAGGTTCTTGCAGTCGAGCGCGTAAGCGAGCCCCCCGGCGACGAACACCCCGCCGCGGGCGATGCTGAGCACGATGTCCGGCTGGAACCCGTCGTCGGCGATGCTCTGCGCGAGCTCCCGGACGGCGACGCCGAACCGCTCGTAGGTCAGGTTCTCCCGCACGCCTGCGCCGTCACCCATCCCGCCACTCATCCCTTCGCTCACGCCTCCGCTCACGTCTCGCTCACACCTGGGTCCGATGGAAGTTCTTGAAGGACCGCGAGGCGGTGGGCCCGCGCTGCCCCTGGTACCGGGACCCGTACCGCTCGCTCCCGTACGGGAACTCGGCGGGCGAGCTGAGCCGGAACATGCACAGCTGCCCGATCTTCATGCCGGGCCAGAGCTTGATCGGAAGCGTGGCGAGGTTGGACAGCTCAAGCGTCACGTGCCCGCTGAACCCGGGGTCGATGAACCCGGCGGTGGAGTGGGTGACGAGCCCGAGCCGCCCGAGCGAGGACTTCCCCTCAAGCCGCGAGGCAAGATCATCGGGAAGCGTGATGACCTCGTACGTGGAGGCCAGCACGAACTCCCCGGGGTGCAGGATGAACGGCTCATCGCCCTCGGGCTCCACGAGCCGCGTGAGATCCGCCTGCTCGACCGAGGGGTCGATGTGCGGATACCGGTGGTTCTCGAACACCCGGAAGTAACGGTCCAGCCGCACATCGATGCTCGAGGGCTGCACCATGGATTCGTCGTAGGGATCGATCCGTACCCGCCCGGCGTCGATCTCGGCCCGGATGTCCTTGTCTGAGAGAAGCACGCCCCGAGGATACGCAAGGCGCGCGGAACGACCACAATCACGGCCACCGCGCGCCAGGCGCTGCACTTGCTACTACTTGCCAATACTGCTGTGACTGCGGCTACCGCCAGCTACCGTGCCGCTGCTCGCCGCTACTGCTACCGACCGCTGCTGCTACCGCTTCTCCAACGTCACCGGCACCACACTGCGGAGCCGGGCGCACCGGGGACACCGGAGGAGCCGGCCCGGGCCGAGTCGCTCGGCCTGCTGCATCGGGAACGAAGCGGTGCTGAACACGTGCCCATCGGCACAACGGACGACGGTGCGCTCCATCAAGTCCTAGAGTCCCTTCCCCAAGAGCCGCGTCTGGCTACTGCCTGCCTGACGACGAGAGGCCACATTACGGGATCAAAGGGACGGCCCTCCAGGCGGCACTCCGACCCCGCCCTGACCCTCTCCCACCCCTCCACCGTACGCCCCAACTCCGGTACCCCACAGCCACATCCGCCCCCTGAAACACCCTCAAGCCCCACGGCGTCAGCGCCGGGAGCCGGTGATGAGGTACAGTGACCAGGCGATCGGACACCGGCTCCGGATGATCACGGAACGGGCGTCTTACGCGGGTGTAGTTTAATGGTAGAACATCAGCTTCCCAAGCTGAGAGCGCGAGTTCGATTCTCGTCACCCGCTCCATATGAAACCCCCAGGTCAGAGGCCCGGGGGTTCTTTGTTGCCTAGACCGGTGCGCCGGTCGCGCACCACAACCGCACCATTAGCTCTCGGCGGCCTCCTCGTTGTGGTGCGCGGGGCGGTCGGGGTCGTCCTTGTGGTGCTTCGCACGCTCGGCGCGGACCAGGTCGTCGGGGCCGGCGGCCACTCCACGTTGCCGCTCCTCGTCGGAGTGCTGGTAGATCAGCGCCGCCTTCTCGGAGGACTGTCCGGCGCGGACCATCGTGTCCTTGAGTGTTGCTCCCGAGCGGGTTGAGAGCGTGTATCCGGTGTGACGAAGGTCGTATGAGCGGAAGCCATCCGAGAGGCCCGCAGTGGTGCACGCACGACGCCACTTCCGACCGAAGGATGTGCGCCGGAAAGCAACGCCCTTCTCGCCGACGAAGAGCAGTCCATCGGGCCCCTTCACGGCGTACCAGGCGAGGTGCCGCTTCACCTCCTTGTGGAGGAAATGCTGGGAGGAGGACGACGGTGCGACACCCGTGTCGGCCTTGGTCTCGCCAGGGGCCCGCTTGCCGTTGGGTCCGCTCCGGCTCCGCGACGCGGACGCGGATCACGAGGTTGTCGAGATCGACGTCGCTGTGACAAAGGCCGACCAGTCCCTCCGACCGGCATCGGGCCGTACGTGCCGAGGTAGAGCATGAGGCAGGCCGCCGGCGCATCCCGGTGGCGTCGGCAAGAGCGTCGACCTGAACCGACGGCGGCAAATCGGCGTTCGGCGGCTGACTCCGTGCCCGCTCCCTTGATTCGGCATGGGTCGTCATCGACGGACGGCCTCAGGGATGCCCTCGAGGAGGCGATATGCCTTGGCGACGGTCGCCTTGGCTTTGGTGGTGCGGAGGCGCTCAGCCCGCCACTATCGCGGCAACTCGGTGTCCACAGCTGTCCACAGCCAGGGAGAGCGGAGGAAGGCTCGCTCCGTGAACATCTTGGAGAACACAGCAGCCAGCATTATTGCGGCATTCGTCCTCTGGTCAGCCCGGCAAGCGAGAAAATTATGGCAGCGCACTCGGCTGCGGCACGGCCAGCCGCGGAGCGAGCCCACAGCACCGGCAGAAGCTGCGGGGCGACACGGGGACACGTCCGACTCATGAAGGGGAGCAAGCCATGGGCCGTGCCGGTGAGCTGAAGCGACCAGACCTGCCAGCAGGGCGGATGCGGGACCTCAACGCGGCGCTGCATGAGTTGCACCGGGACGCGGCGTTTCCCTCAGCCCGTGAGATGGCCCGCGCAGTTGGCTTGGGACATTCCACCGTGCACAACCTGTTCGCCCGGGATCGGCTACCGCAGTATGACCAGTTCATGGCGGTGACAGGGTGTCTTGCCCTGCTGGCTCTTGCTCGTCGCCCCATGGGTGGTTCACAGGAGCAGACTTTGGATGCGATCTCCAGCAGTCTTCACGAGTTGTGGCACCGGGCCAAGGCGGAGGGCTCCGTTCAGCAGACGCGGCAGCCACCCCACAGCGCCCAGCAGATCGTGTTGCACCTCAATCCTTGCAACCCACAAGTGCAGCGTGACCTCGGCGATGTCCTTCACCTCCATCAAACTGTCCGCTCCCTGTGTCCGAACGCTGCGGGGCATGTCTCACCGGACACCGGACGCGTGCTCTACCGATTGGATGGGGACCGTGGTGACGCGATCCTGCGTGTTCAGACCAGTGGGACCGTATTTCTCCGCGCCCTAACTGCCGACTACGCCCACGCAGTGGCAATTGAGCGGGTCTCTTGGTCGGAGACAGGCTTCGAGGGGCAGCAGGTGACGTTTCTCCTGGATGCGAATGCCACCAAGGCGACAGTGAGGACAGGGCAACGCGGCAAGCGCGTGGGCTTACAGACTGCTGAAGTGATCGCCTGGTGGGAACGCCAAGCCTCCCGAGCCGGGCTGGCGACTGTCGAAGTCCGCAGCCGTTCGTTGGGTCCTGTCATTGCGAGGCGCCAAGCAAGAAGCCCGACCTTTCTCCAGGCAACCCGCCTCGAAGGTCTGGCTCTGATCACTGACCCCATCGCATTGCAGAGAGCAGTCTTGTCCGGTATTGGCCGCGGACGCGCCTATGGATTAGGACTGCTCTGCCTCAGGGCAGCCGACACTGATGTATCCCTGGTACGGCACTCAGGACCGGTGAGAGCGTCCTGATCAGGTCCGAGGGCTTCGGGGCCGCGGCGTCCTACCCCGTGCGCCGTCTCCGCGGCAAAGAAGGGAGGCATAGGTAAGCACGTCTTGCCGGCGGGCAGCATCGCTTGAAGCAGCCAGGACCACCAGGCACAGAACGAAGGCGAACCAGCGGCAAGCAGCGGCTACCGCCAGCGCTGCGACCGCAGCAGTCAGCGTTCCGGCAGGCCCCAATGTCGTGATGTCGGGCACCAGACCCTCCCATTGATCGTTACGTCATCGGTCGTTGCGCGCCAGGTACGCGCGGTATTTCTCGATCCTCACTGGGCGCCGAGGGCCGTAGTCGATCTCTGCCGGAGCTGAGGCAAAACTTGGCAGAATTTGCCACTGCGCCAGGATGTGCGCATGGCCAGACTTGCCGTTCATTGGCAGAAGTTGGCAACCGGCAGGGGGGGGGGAGAACGGCCATCACGACTATCGAGCCGCCCACGCAGGCTGGACAGGCACTTCTCGATGCCCTCAGGGAGCTCCATCTGGACGCCGGCGAACCCAGCCAACGGCGCATCAGCAAGCTCATAGAGAACGGTCCCTATGACACGACCGTGAGTCGCGAGAGTGTCAGGACGGTGCTGAACGGCCGGGCGAGCCCTCGATGGCACACCGTCAAGGCAATCACCATGGCTCTGGCCGGGCTCTGCACTCCGTCCAGAGACGCAGATGCCGAAGCAGCACGGATGTTCACGCTGTGGAGCACCGCGCACGGTGGCAGGGGCTCAACCGCAGGAGTGGGAACTCAAACCAGCGACGCTGCTCCGGAAGAAGACGCGTACGAGGTAGCCGACGGTGCGTACGAGGTGCCCAAGGAAGAGATCCCCGACTTCGTGCTGGGGGTTATCGGCAATCCCTTCAGCGCGATCGAGATCGACCCGCGTCTCGCCGTTCCCCACGAACCGTTCGTCTCGGAGGAGAGCTGGATTGAGAACGGTGTGAAGATGATGTCGGTCATAGGTCCGGAGAACTTCCTTCGTCTGCTCCTCGACTCGCTCAAAGGAGATTTCACGACGTCCGACGACGGTTCCTCGCCGTACGGATATCACTTTGACCAGCACTCGGACGGGGACGGGGACGAGGGCGAGGACGAGGAGACCGAGCACGCCGAGATCGAGGCCGACGTCCTGCACGACTACCTGTCCCGGGCCATCGTCCGCCGGCTGGCGAAGGAGCCAAGCCTCCTCGCCCGTTCGATCAATGTGCTGCGAGAGACCGAGTCCGTCGTACCGGAGGTGCTGGCCAACGTCCAGGAGCTTGAATCGGATGCCGCCGTTCTCCGAGAGGCGATCACAGCATCTCCCGATACCTGGGATGACCTTTCGTACGAGAGCCATCGGCTCGTCATTTACTACCTCGTCGAGCAAGTGCGGGTCCTGGGCCCCTCCGTACCACTAGACGAACAGGTGACGATCATCTGGCGGGTCCCGGAGCCCTCCGCCGACGGCGCCTGAGCATGAGAGGTCTCCTGGGACACCCTGGGTTCAGACCTTCTCTGCGCTCACGCGTGGATGCTCGGCAGTGAGCAGCCCGACGTCTTCTACGTCGGAAGTCAGGATCGTCACCCGGCCGGGATGCTGCAGGGCGGTCGCGCACAGCATGGCGTCAATGGCGTACTTGTGTCCGTGCAGTCCCGCTGCACGGAGCAACGCGGCAGCGGATTGCGCGACGGCCTGGGTCACCGGCTCGACACTCAGGCGGGACAGAGTCCACTTCAGTGCGGCGTCGTTGATCCTCGGGTGGATCACCTCGACCAGCACCGCCGCGGAGGTGATCACGGGCAGGTCCGCGTCACGAGCCGCCGTCAGCCACTCGTGGATCTCCCGATCACGCTGCACGGCCTTCGCCAGGCCCTCGCTGTCCAGTACCAGGGCACCGCTCACGCGGCCGCCCCGGCATTGGAAGCGCCACCGGTCAGCCGGGCACGCTTGGCCGCCACGGCCTCGGGGTCGGCCGGACCGTGCACCTTGTCAAAGTCCGCGATCAGCTCGTCCAGATTGTCCCGCTCGATCTGCCGCTGGGCCGCCTTCTCCAGGTAGGCCGAGACACCCCGCTTGCCGACCCGCTCACGGATCGCCTGCAGAGTTCCGGCAGTCAGGGTGACGGAGATACCGCTGGTGGGGCCGTCGCCCGGCGGGAAGTCAACGTCGTCGCCAGTCACACCCCGAGTATGCCATTGAAAATGGCATAGCGGGCGGCAAAATGCACCACGAGACTCTGGCCGGATGACGGAGGAACCCGGCGCCAGAGGCTCGTGGGTGCTACGCAGCCGCAACGCCCCTTCAACAGCTGATCTCCGCACCGGGCTGACCGTGCGCAGGTGTCCCCTCAGCGGCCCCGACCTGCCACCCTTCCGAGATTCCGTGCCCTCCGCGTGCCCGTAAGGATGGAAAACCACGGCCAACAGCGGTGCGATCCGATCCACACGGCCATCTCGTCACCCGCTCTCTTCAAAGCCCCAGGTCAGCGGCCTGGGGCTTGTGCGTCATCGGCCATTCGCCGCCAGTTCGGGCCTGCCAGGCGTACGAAGATCGGGCACGCAAAGGGCACGAGTTCTCCGCCCACATGACGGCATCACCGCCCCGGCGCCGCCGGACGCCGCTGACCTGCGGATTCGCTGCGTTCAGCACGGCCTCCGCACCTGCGAGCACCCAGCCTGCCGTTCCCCTGGTAAACCTTGGCGAGGTCCCGGAAGCGCCAGAGGCCGCGTACGCCCAAGTCCTGCGTGACGGAGGGGACTTCGTACCGGGCTCTCCCGTCAGAGCGGCAGGCGGGATCCTTGCACCCTCGGCATGACCGCATGCGCCCTGGGTTCGGTTTCTGATGGCTTCCATGCCGCCCGCCCCGGCTGTCCGGATTGTCCGTCGGCTCGGCGGTTGTCAGTCGACGGAGGCCATGAAGTTCAGCATCCTGCGGTTCATTTCCTGCGCGTGGTCGATCTGCGGTCCGTGCCCGGTACCGGTGATGATCTCGGCACGGGCACCCGGTATCAGGCTCGGAACGCGCTCTATCTGCCGCTCGGGGTGCAGCAGGAGGCTGCGCTTGCCGAGCACCAGATAGAGCGGCGTACGGATGGTGGACAGTTCCGCCTCGGACAGGGGAAGCGGTGCCGGGCGACGGATGCGGTAGGCGCGGACGGCGGTCCTGATCATCGTGCGCAGTTCGGGCATGACCAGGACCGGTTGTTCCAGCCAGGCCGCCAGTCGCGGGCGCAGCTTTTGGGGTGCGAAGCTCGCGAAGAGGCCGGCGAAGAGCCAGACGAAGAAGCGCAGCCCCACCTTCTCCAGGCCGCCCGGGTCGAGCAGGGTGACCGAAGCGAGGCGTTCGGGCCTGCGGTGCGCCTGGTTCAGGGCGAGCCAGCCTCCGTAGGAGATGCCGACGAGGTGGACTCGTTCGAGCCCGAGCCCGGCGAGCGTCTCGTCCAGCCACTGTGCGGCCCGTTCGGGCTGGTGGATCGGCTCGCGCTGCACGCTGCGTCCGGGGTCGCCGGGGGTGTCGATGGCGTAGACGGGGCGGTCGGCGCTGAGGTCAGGGGTGTTCGGGTACCACATGGCGGAACAGGAGCCCGCTCCGTGCACCAGGACGACCGGGGTGCGGGACTGGGCCGCGGGGTCTGCGGGCCCGTAGCGGTACACGTGGGTGGTACCGAACGCGGTTTCCACGTCCTGCTCCGCCAGGGCGGGTGCGCCCAGCGCGTAGACGGCGTCGCAGGCGGCGAAGTAGCGGTCGCGCCAGGTGTCGCTCACATAGCGGCCGACGTCGGCCTGGTTACGGGCAGTGGTCTCGGACACGGCCACCTCCGGAGGGTCTCGGTTTCGTGGTACGAACGTATCACGATGTTGATACGGCTGTACCATGAAAGGGCCCGGCGCGGGCCCAGCGGACGATGAGCGGAGAACCAGCCGATGCCAAAGCGGGTGGACCATGCGGAACGGCGCACCGAGATCGCTGAGGCGCTCGTCCGGGTCGCCGGGCGACGCGGGCTGCATGCCGTGGGGATGCGCGATGTGGCAGCCGAGGCAGGCGTGTCACTGCGGCTGGTGCAGTACTACTTCGAGACCAAGGAGAAGTTGCTGCTCTTCGGACTGGAGCACCTGACCGGGAAGTTCGGGGAGCGGCTCGCCGCCCGCATCCGAGCTGCCGGGGACGGGCCGGGGCCGCGCGCGATGGTCGAGGCGCTGCTGATGACGGCGTTGCCGACCGACGAGGAGAGCCGTATCTTCCACCACCTCTACACCTCGTACGCCGTTCTGGCCGTGACCGACCGGACCCTCGCGGCCCAGCCCTTCATCAAGGACCCCGACGCAGCCGAACGTGCCCTGACCGACATCCTCCGGCAGGCGCAGGCCGCGGATCTGCTACAGCCCGGTGTGGACTCGCAGTTGACGGCGGCCGGCCTGCTCGCGATGTCCGCGGGGCTCGGCACCAGCATCCTCGTCGGTCAGCGCAGTCCCGAGTCCGCCGCCGCGGTCTTGGACGACCATCTCGACCGTATCTTCCGCTCGGTCGATGCGGCCGCTTGAGGCGGCAGTCGTTCGCGGTCCTACTTCCCGAGTGCCCCGTAGCTGCGGGCGAGTGCGTGGAACGCTTCTTTTGAGGTCGACGGAGCAAGGTGAGCGCGCATGCAAGCTCCTCTGTGTGCTCCTGCAATGGCACACCTCCGCCCAGCCCTCGCTTTTCAGTGCTCCGCAACTCCTCAACCGACGAGAGAGGCTCCAGGCGAATCCGATCGGACGGCGTGCCCACGGCGTGCCCGTAAGGCCGGTCAACCGCGGTCAACAGGGGTGCCATCATGCGCCCTCGCCTGCCACACCGGGTTACATATACCCACGTCAGAAGCCATCCGGCCGCCCAAGCGCCGTCGCTTCCCAAGCTGAGAGCGCGAGTTCGATTCTCGTCACCCGCTCCATGATGAAGCCCCAGGTCAGCGACCTGGGGCTTATTGGTTGTCTAGTCCAATTTGGGGGTGGCGTGCCCTCTGCGCGCCCTAAATCGAAGCCGGGCGCCCACCCGGAGGACCTCCAGGCCCCGGATCGAGGCCGGCAACGCCACTGGAACGGGTCGCCATGCCGCTGCCGAGGTCAGGCTGAGCGCGTCAGCTCGCCGGCGAGCTGCCAGGTGCGCAGGCGGTCTTCTTCGCGCGCGATGTCGGTGTAGGCGACGGTGATCTCGGTGGCGCCGGCCTCCATGTAGCGGCGCAGTCCGGCTGCGACCGTCGCCTCGTCGCCGATCAGTGCCAGGTCGACGGCGCGGTGTGCACCCTCCATGTCGCGGATGCGGCGGTAGGACGGGATCGAGTCATAGAAGGCCAGATGGGCGGTGGCTGCGGCCCTGGCCTGGTCGATGTCGTCGGTCACGATGGCGGGGACGGAGGCGTTCACCCGTGGAGTGGGGCGGCCGGCACGCGTGGCTGCTTCGGTTATCCGGGGAACGATGTGTTCCTCCAGGGTCCGAGGCCCGGCCAGGAAGGGCATCGTTCCGTCTGCCAACTCGCCTGCAACGCGCAGGGCCTGGGAGCCCATGGCGCCCACGATGAGCGGGATCTCCGGTTCGGCACCGAGTACCTTTGTGGGTCCGACCGGGCGCGATGTCAGGGTGCTGCCCTCGTAGGGGGTGACCTCACCGGCGAGCAGTGGCCGGAGAGCGCTGAGGTACTCGCGCAGGTGAGCGATCGGCGGCGGGTAGGGCAGGCCGTAGGCGTGTGTGAGCAGGTCCGGCGCTCCGAGGCCGATGCCGAGTTGGAAGCGGCCGTGGGTGGCCGCCTGGGCTGTCTTGGCCGCGGATGCGAGGATCTGCGGGTGTCGCGGATGCATGGGTACGACGGCGGTGCCCACGGAGATGCGGGGGACCTCGCGGCCCACGACTGCTGCGAGCACGATGGCATCGTGCGTCGCCGGCTGGTTGAACCAGACTGAGCCGATCCCCAGTTGTTCGGCTTCCCGGCCGAGTTCGGCGGCGCGGTCAGCGACGTTCTTGAGATTCTCTGTCGGCGCGAACTGGGGCATGGCTACTCCGACGCGCATGTGTTCTCCCTTGTCCTGGTGAGCGACGCGCTCGTCATTACTGGGCCTCAATCGGTGGGAATGTGCTGGTGAAGTGATGAAACGGCGGGCCCGCAACCGGGCATGGCGGTCCGGCTGACGACCGTGCGCGTTGCCGGGCTCCAGCCGGACGCACCGGTCACGAAGATGCGCATGAGAGAGGACCCCTGACCACTGATGTCAGTCACTGTCATCGGACTCTAACACCTGATGTCAGTCACTGTCATCGCGTAGGATCCAGGCATGGGCAGATGGGAGCCGAACGCATGCGGTCGCCTGGCGCAAGCGGCGTTGGAGCTGTTCGGTGAGCGCGGCTACGAACAGACCACGGTGGCGGAGATCGCCAAGCGGGCGGGCCTCACCGAGCGGACGTACTTCCGGCACTACGCCGACAAGTGCGAGGTGATGTTCGGTAAATCCGGCGTGCTGCAGGAGCAGTTCGTGACCGCGGTAGCCGAGGCACCGCAGTCCATGGCGCCTATCGACGCCGTAGCGGCGGGACTTGAGGCGGTCGCCCAGGCGTTCGCCGACCGCCGCGAGTACCGGCAGCGCCAGGCCGTCATCGCGGCGAACGCGGAACTCCAGGAGCGCGAACTGACCAAGTACGCCTCGATGTCAGCCGCGATCGCCGACGCCCTGCGCCGACGCGGCGTCGCCGAGCCGTCCGCGACCCTGACCGCCGAGGCGGGGATCGCCGTCTTCAAGGTCGGCTTCCAGCTCTGGCTCTCGGCCTCCGAGGAACGCGAAATCTCCCAGGTGATGCGGGAATCGCTTGACGAGCTCAAGGCCGTGACCGCGCGCGGCGTGCCTGGATGAGAGAGCCGCAGTGCTCGTAGGCGATCAGCAATCGTCTGATCGTGGCCTCGATGGTCCGGCCTCTTCCGCCGGGGAGCGCGCCTTCCTCGACGCCCTGCGCCGGGCGGGAGCACTGGCACGGCTCACCCGCGTCCGCGGCGGTCACCTTTTTCCGCTGCGCTGTCCCCGGGGCTTCGTGGATCTGGTAGGGCGAGCACACCAGGACTTGGCGGACCAACAGTGACGGCGCGCGGCGGAGAGGTGCATCCCATGAAGGCGACCACAGCAAGCGGCGGTTCTCTGGAGCTCGGCTCGGCTCATGCGATCGTGACCGGCGGGTCGAGCGGCATCGGGCTGGCCACGGCCCGGCTGCTCGCGGGCCGCGGGGCGAAGGTGTCGCTGATAGCGCGGGGAAAGGAGCGGCTGGAGGCGGCGGCCAAGGAGGTGGGGGCCGCGGCCAGGGTGGCTGACGTCGCCGACCGGGCGGCCGTCACCCGTGCCGTGGCCGAACTGGAGCAGGAGCAGGGACGGCCCTGTGACGTGCTGGTCGCCTCGGCCGGGCTGGCCCGCCCCGGGCACTTCCTGGAACTGCAGGACGATGTGTTCCGGCAGATGATCGACGTCGACTACTTCGGCACGCTCCACGCACTGCGGGCCGTCGTCCCCGGCATGGTGGAGCGTGGACAGGGCAGCGTGGTCGCGGTGTCGTCCGCGGCCGGCCTCATCGGGATCTACGGCTACAGCGCCTACGGACCGGCGAAGTTCGCCGTACGGGGACTGATGGAGTCGCTGCGGGCGGAGCTCACACCGCGCGGTCTGCACGTGGGGGTGGTGTTCCCGCCGGACGTGGACACCCCGCAACTGGCTGAGGAGAACCGGTGGAAGCCGCCCGAGACCCGGGCGATCGGCGGCACCATCGCACCTATCCCGGCCGAGCGGGTCGCCGAGGCGATCATGGTCGGCATCGACCGACGGCGCTTCCTGATCTGCCCGGACATCGGCACTTGGGCGCTGGCACGGTTCGGCAGTGTGCTGATGCCTCTGCTGAACCGGGCGTTCGACCGCAGGGTGAGGAAGGCTCGGGAGGCAGACGACAACGCTTGACCCTTCCGGGAACGACCGCCGGACTCGATCAAGTACCAGTGGTCCAGAAGCGGGACCACCGGCGACGGATACACGTTCTTCGACCGCGTCGACGGCGCCACCGGGCGAGGTTGTGCCGCCGTCCCGCCCGGGCGGCCCCAGAACCTGCGCCCCTACCGTGCCGCACCCGTCACCCGGTATACCGCCGAGGTCCCCCGTATCACCGGCAGACGGTCATCTTCCGCAGGGCGCGGAGGGCGCCGATGTGCCGCTGGTCCTGGCGATCGCGGTGTGCGTGGACCGGCTGTCCGTCGAGGAACACGAGAGTAACGAGACCTACGCGGGCGAGGACTGACCCCTGCATTGCGGCCCTGCACCGCGGACTTGACGCTGCCTTGGTGACGTGTGGGCGCTCCTCATGGGGCAGCAGGCCGTCTGTGTACCACTTCTGGATTACCTCGGCAAGATCAAAAGTAGGACGCCGTCAGCCTCCCGCAGCAGCCACTATCGCTGCACCTGATCGGTGAAATCCGATCATCCCCACCTTGAGAGGAACACAGGATGCAGACGCAGCTTGTACACCACATGACCCTTGCCGCCACCAGCGAAGAAGTGGCCGGCGCGGCGGTGACTTTTGCGTTCATTCTCTGTGGCTTTGCCGCCATTGTGTTGTTCATCAGCGCACTGGTCAGCATCCTCAGGTCCCGCCTTGCCGGGGGGATGAAGCTGGTCTGGATCGCTTTCGCCTTCGCGGCCCCCTTCCTCGGTTCCCTGTGCTGGTTCGTCATCGGCCGTAAGGACTCCCGACGCCGGCCAGGCGTCGCCTGACACCGAGAGCGGGCGCGAAGGGCACTCGCCGAGCAGCCCTCGCGCTCACCGCGCACCGTACTCGCGGACCTCGTCGCAGCCGTCCGTCACGGTGCGGGCACAGGGGCTCGGATCAGCCGTAAGCGATGCGGACGCCGGCGGTGCCCGCACCGCCGGCGCCGGGGTCGGCCTCAAGTGCTGGATTGCCCGCTGTGGCCGGGAGTACGGCGGTGACCTGCCAGCCTCGGTCGGGGCGTGGCCCGGTGCGCAGTTCGCCGCCGAGCGCGGTGACGCGTTCGGTGAGGCCGACCAGTCCGAAGCCGCCGCCACGGGCCGCGGCAGGCAGCGCCGTACCGCCCTTCCCGTCGTCGACCACGGTCACCTCAAGGGCCTGGCTGCCGTAGGTGAGGCGGACGGCGACCTCGGTGGCGTCGGCGGCGTGGCGGCGGATGTTGGTGAGGGCCTCCTGCACGACGCGGTAGGCGGCGACCTGGACGTCGTAGGGAAGATCGTCGGGAACCGACTCGTCGCGGTGGAGCACCGCTTGCGGGCCTATCGGCCCGCCGAAGCCCTCGACGAGTTCCGGAAGGGATGCCAGCGTGCCCACGCGGCGATCGGCGGCCGCCTTTCCCTCGGCCGTCTCCTCAAGGCTGTCGCGCAGGAACCCGACGGTGCGGCGCATGGAGGCGAGCGCTTCCGTGGCGCCGTGCACGACACCCTCCAGGAGCATCTCCAACTGCGCCGGATCGGTGGTGCGGATCATCTGTGCCATGCGGGCCTGCATCAGGATGCCGGTGACGTGGTGGGCCACGAAGTCGTGCAGGTCCGCCGCCATCGCCAGGCGCTCGGCGCGCTGGGTCGCGGCGACGGCGGCACGGCGGCGTTTGGCCAGGGCGCGCAGATAGCCTCCGAGTGCCGCCATGCCAGCGCCTGCGAAGACGCCGACGGGGCCGCCCCCGACGAGGAGCGCGACGCCGACGAGGAGGGAGCACCCGACCACCCACCGGGGACGGCAGTCGCGGACCGCGATCAGTTGCAGACCCGACAGGGCGCCGGGCACTGTGAAGGGCAGATCGTCTCCCTGCGCGACATCGATCACCATCAGGACCCACGTGATCAAGGCGAGGCCGGCGGGCACGGCGGTGCGCAGTTCGGCGGTGAACCAGGCCGGCCGCTTGGCGACCGGCCATGCGAGGGCGACCAGGCAGACCGGCAGCACGAGCAGGTCCCACCACAGGCTGACGTGGTAGTGCCAGACCTGTTCCTGCTCCCAGTAGGCCGCGAACACCAGCATGGCGACCACGGTGGCTCTCAGGACGCCGCGCCCGCGGATGGGGCGGGCGGCGAGGTCATCGGCAGGGGGCTGCGTCATCACACGTCACCTCGGTGCACGGTGGGCAGGTCCGCCGGAGCGGTGGCGGCCGGACCCGGCCGTCGGCCGGACGGCGCGCATTATGCCCGACCGTGTCCGAGGGGTGACGGCCTGGATCACCATGTGGCGATCGTGCGGGTATCCATGCAGGTCAAGCAGCGTCCGTGGTTTCTGCCCGCAGCTGCGTCGTGCGGCCCGCGGAGGGCGCATCGACCTGGCACTGGATGTCACCTGTGCTCGGCCGACGCGTCCGTAAACGGAGGACGGGTTCACAGGGCGAGCACCACGCCGATGACGGCCAGCAGCGCGCAGATGCCGAGATTCAGCACCCGATGGGACAGGAAGACGGCCACGAATTCACGGATCGTCGCGCTGGGCCAGAAGTACCGGGCCGTCGGAGAGCCGATGACCTGTGCCATGACCTTCTCCTTGCGCGCGATCTGCGCGGCGCGCATGACATGGAAGTTGTTGGTCACCACCAGGGCCCGGTAGTCGGCTTTGCGGTCCTGCATCAGCGCCTTGCTGAACCGCAGGTTCTCCTGGGTGGTGCGGGACTTGTCCTCGATGAGGATCCGGTCGGCCGGTACGCCGGCCGCGATGAGGTAGTCGGCCATCGCGTGCGCTTCGGGGAGGTCCTCGTCCGGCCCCTGGCCGCCGGACGTCAGCAGCATCGGATCTCGGCCCTTGGCCCGTTCGGCGTCGAAGGCGGTACGTCCCCGCTCCAGCCGGGCGGCCAGCAGCGGGGGGACACGCGAGCCTCCGACCAGCCCGGAACCGAGGACGACGACGAAGTCGACGGCGTGGCGACCCCGGTGCCCGATCCTGCCGTAGACGAAGGAGTAGAGCAGGAAGCACGTGAAGAGAAACGAGACATAGCTGAGGACGCCCGTCACCGGGGCCATCACCAACTCCAGCGGCTTCCAGCCGGTGTCGTCGGCCAGCACCTGTAGCCCGAGGAACAGGATGATGCCGACGCCTGCCGCCAGCGACAGCAGGTTCGCCAGGCTCCTGCCCTCACGGCGCAGCATCGTCACCCCGTTGACGATCAGGAAGACGGCGAGCACGAGCATCATCGGGGGCAGGAGGAGGAAGGGGACAGCGAACAGGGCCCCGGCCGCCCTCACCGACACCTGCAGCACTTCCCCCACCAGCCCCACGAACAGGAAGAGGAGCGCGAAGAACAGGTAGACGCCGTTGCGTATGAGTCTTCGGTCGTACGCGAAGCCGCAGGCGAAGATCAGGAAGAAGACGCCTGCGGGAGTGAACAGAACCAGGTGCACCACTGTGCCGGCCCCTTGTACGTCATTGATCGTGCCGGAGGTCTCCGGCCGAAGGAGGGAGGAAAGGGAGAGGGGAAGGAAGAGGTGAGGAGGAGAGATGTCCCGTGGCAGCCGGGAGACACCGGCCGCGCCTGCCCGTTGCGGGTCAGGCTTCGCCCGCCTGGTGGACGAGGATGGCGATCTGGGTGCGGTTCTCCAGGTCCAGCTTGGTGATGATCCGGCTGATGTGGACCTTCACGGTGGCCTCGCTCATGTGGAGCGTGCGGGCGATCTCCGCGTTGGCGGCTCCGGTGGCCACAGCGGCGGCGACCTCGCGTTCCCGGCCGGTGAGCCGGGACAACTTCCCCTTGGCCTCGGACACTTTGCTGCCTGCTCCGGTGGCGAACCGGGTCAGCAGCCGTTTGGTGACGGCCGGGGCGAGGATCGCCTCGCCCTTGGCCACGACCTCGACGGCCCGGGCGATCTCGTCCGGCGGGGCGTCCTTGAGCAGGAACCCCGCGGCACCCGCCTGCAGGGCCAGGTACACGTACTCCTCCAGGTCGAAGGTGGTCAGCACCAACACCTCGGGCGGAGAGGCCAGCGCGCGTACCCGGCGGGTGACTTCCAGGCCGTCCACGACGGGCATGCGGATGTCGGTCAGCAGCACGTCGGGCCGGTGGGCCTGCACGAGCTCGACCGCGCGGGTGCCGTCCGCGTCCTCCGCGACAATTTCGGCGGTCCCGGTGCTCTGCAGGATCATCCGCAGCCCGGCACGTACCAGCGGCTCGTCGTCCAGCAGTACGACTCGGATCATGACGGGTACCTCGGCAGGCTCGCGGTGACCAGGAAGCCTCCCCCGGGGCGGGGGCCGGCGGTCATCCTGCCACCCGCGAGCTTCACTCGCTCGCGCAGCCCCAGTAGTCCGAATCCGGTTCCGGCCGCGGCCGCCGACGGGCACGCTGCGGGTGAGCTGCGTACCGAGACGGTGACCTGCTCGTCCGACACCCCGAGGGTCACGTCCACTTCGGCGCCGGGCGCGTGCCTCGCCGCGTTGGCCAGGGACTCCTCCACCAGCCGGTACAGGGCGCGCTCGGTCGTGCCGGGCAGCTCGGGCAGTTCGCCGGGCAGGCCGACGCGTATCCGGCGGCCGGAGCGGGACGCGTCCTCGACCAGTCGGCGTACCCCCTGAACGGTCGGTACAGGGTGCAGCGGCACGTCCTCGTCCCCCTTGCCGAGCACGCCGACGAGCTTGCGCAGCTCCTTCAGCGCCGTCGCTCCGGCGGTCCGTATCGCGGTCGCGGCCTCTAGTGCGGCGGCGTCGCCGGAGGTCATCTCCAAGGCGCCCGCAAGCAGGGTCATCTGACTGATCCGGTGGGCCACCACGTCGTTCAACTCCCGTGCGATACGGGCGCGTTCCTCGCAGACCGCCCGCGCGGCCAGCAGCCTCCGCTCGCGCTCGGCCTGCTCGGCACGCTCGCGCAGCGAGGCGAGGAGCTGCGAGCGTTGCCGCAGCCACAGTCCGAGCACCACCGGGGCACCGACCGCGGTGACCGCGACGCCCGCCATGACCGGCAGGCCGAGCCCCAAGGGCCAGGTGCTCCACGGCGCGACCACCACCACGCCGCTGACGACGGCGGTCACCCAGGTCACGGCGGAGGACCCGTACCGCCTCGCCACCGTCCAGCAGGCCACCGGCACCGCGCACAGGGTGCCCACGAGCACCCAGCCCAGCAGCCCGGCCGACGCCGCGGTGAGGGGCAGGCGGCGGCGCAGGACGATCACACACGCCACGGCGAGAGGCACCACGGTCCGTCCGCCGGACAGCAGCCCGAACCCCGAGCCGCGGGCCATCGCCACGCCGAGGGCCGCCACGACCGCCCCCACTGCCCCGTCCCCGAGCCACACCATCAGGGAGTCCCCGCCCCACCAGGGGCGGGGGGTCCCGTCGCCGCGGCTCGCCGCGATCGCGGCGCCCCCGGGCTGTCCGGCGGACGGCATCACACGTCCCGCCGCGCCAGCACCGTACCCGCACCGACGACGACCAGCGCGGCCAGCGCCGTCAGGGGCAGCGGCGACTGCCACTTGAAGGCGTCCACCAGCGACGCGGCGGAGAAGAACGGCGCCATCCACCACTCTTTCAGCTTCAGCACGTTCGACAGGAGGCCCTCCACCACGGTCGGCACGGCGAGCATCACGATCATGGCCACGGTCGCGTTGCGGGTCAGCGCCGCGAGGCCGAGCCCGACGAGAAAACTCAGCACCCCGTAGACGACCACCGCGGCCAGCACCTGCCCGATGCGCGCCCAGTCGTCCGGCGCGCCACCCCGCAGCACCTGGGCCAGCAGTGTCACCCCCACCAGCAGAACGCCGGTGACGGCGGCGAGGAGAGCGGAGATCACGGCCTTCGACGCCATCACCACCGGGCGGGACCTCAGCGTCAGGATCGTGGTCGTGATGGTCCGGTAGCGGTACTCGTGACCGAACGCACCCACCACGATCGCCATCGGGAACAGCAGGACCAGGGGCAGCGTCGTGTTGAACGAGCCGACGAAACGCCAGAGCCGAGTCTGGTCGCTGTGGCCGGCCGCCATGTAGGCCACGAGGAACTGCACGGCCGCACCGGCGGCCAGGAGTATCCAGGTGGAGCGGAGGGTCCGGATCCGGATCAGTTCGTAGCGAAGCGCGTTGAGCATGACGGTTCTCTCTTCGAAGTCGGTGGCGGTCAGTTGCTGCCCTGCGGTGCGTGCGCCTTGTAGGCGGTCACGTCGGAGGTGGCCTTGAAGAACGCCTCCTCCAGGTCCGCCCGCACGGCGGAGAGTTCGAGCAGGGTCACCCCCGCGCTCCTGGCCGCGGCGGCCACGTCGTCGGTGGTGGCCTTCACCACGGTGATCCGGCCGTCCTGCCCCTGCGACGCCTCGAACCCGGCCGCCCACAGCGTCCGCAGCAACTCCTCGGGCCGGTCGGCGCGGGTGATCACCTCCTTGCGGGAGTGACGGGCGATGAAGTCGTCGGCCGACTCGGCGGCGATCAGCCTGCCCCCGCCCAGCACGATCAGGGAGTCGGCGAGCACCGCCATCTCGTTGAGCAGATGGGAGGAGACCAGCACCGCCCGGCCCTCCCCGGCGAACACCTTCAGCAGATCCCGCAGCCACCGGATGCCCTCGGGGTCCAGTCCGTTCGCGGGCTCGTCCAGCATGATCGCCGCCGGGTCGCCGAGCAGGGCGGCGGCAAGCCCGAGCCGCTGCCGCATCCCGAGCGAGAAACCCCCGGCCCGCCGGTTGGCGGCCGACCCCAGGCCGACCATCTCCAGCACCTCGTCCACCCGTCGGCGCGGCAGACCCGCTCCCGCGGCGATCATCCGCAGATGCGCCCGCGCCGTCCGACCGGGGTGGACGGCCCCCGCGTCCAGCAGCACACCGACCGTCTGTGTCGGGTGCTCCAACTCCGCGTAGGTGCGGCCGTCGAACGTGGTGCGGCCCTCTCCATGGTCGAGGCCCAGCATGAGCCGCATCGTGGTCGACTTGCCCGCACCGTTCGGCCCCAGGAACCCGGTCACCACACCCGGTTCCACCGTGAACGACACGTCGTCGACGGCTGTCACCTGCCCGTACCGCCTGGTCAACCCCTGCGCGACGATCATCCTGATCTGTCCCCTCACGAATCCCGGCACCACCTCGGCACCGGCAGGGCACCAGACTCGTCACAGCGGGCCGGTCAACCGTCCGCCATCCGGCCAAAGCCGCGTACACCAAAGGATGTACGTCCTCAGCAGCCGACCGCCGCACGGCAGCCACGAAGTCGATCCGTGGCTCACGGACGTGGCTTCAGAGGGGCACTCGGCGACACTGAGAACCACCGTCAGCCACATCACGGCATGCGGGTCTCGATCGGCGGCTACCACGGCCCGAACCGTTCCTAGAGACTGAGCGGGAGTGAGTCCTGCTGCCAGGGCTCATGCTCAGCCGGACATCCCGAACGGTGTTGGGTGTCCTGGTTGCCCGCTTTCGCTCCGTATCCAGTGCGCACGAATCGTGTCCGTGGTCCGGGAATGCGGGGGCGGGGTTCCTCACGCCCCGGGGCCGCCGAGCCGGCCTGGACGGTCCGATGCCCCTGCTCATCACTCCGGTGAGCAGGGGGCGGTGCCGTCCGACGCCGGATCGGGTGCCCCAGGGCGCGCCTGCCGATCGCCACGGCGGCCGCGTCGTGGCGGGTGGGTTTGCGGTGTGTGCTGGTAAGGGGTTTCTGCCAGTGCTGGGCACCCCAGCGGCTGGTGTAGGCGGGGTCGACGGCGACGATGGTGATGCCGAGTTCGGCCGCCATCGACACCAACCGGGCCCGCAGCCGGGCGGTGGGCATGCCGGAGATCAGCTTGCGGAACGTCTTGCGGCGGCCGTGCTTCTCGCGGGTCTTGTCCGCGGTGAAGTCGAGGTCCTCGACCGCGATCGCAAGGCCGTGGCGTTTGGCGAAGTGCAGCAGGCGGATCAGGGCGTGGCGGATCTGGGCGTCGCGATGGGCGGCGGTGCCGGACAGGTCGTAGTCGAAGCGGAGGGGCTGGCCGACGGGGTTGCCGTGGGTGTCCAGGCGCCAGGCGGCCAGGTGGTCGGCGTTGGTGTCGACACCGATCAGCCCGTTCGTGCGGGCCGTGGTCAGGGGCACGGTCTTGACCGGGGGGATCGTCCAGGACGCGGTGAGGTACCAGCGGCCCCGGATCGTGTCTTCGTGGATGCGGTAGGCGACGGCCCGGTTGGTCTGGATGCGGTCGGCCCACTGCTCGCCCCGATGCGCGAACGCCACCGTCGCGGCGAGCACATACCGGCCGTGCGGGGCGTTCGCCAGATACGCCAACGGCGCGGGGAGCTTGACCGAGACCTCGCCGTCGGGCGTGACGCGGATCGTCTCGTTGCCGAACCGCTTAACCGACTCGCCGTCGGCTGCAAGGAACCGGCGCCCGGCCCGCCACCGGGCGCGCCACTGCTCCTTTGTGAGCCCGGCGGCCCGCAGGTGGTGGCGGGTGTTCAGCAGCCGCTTCCCACCGCGCACCACGCCCACGCGTCCGGCTTCCCAGTCCGCCCGCGCCGCATCGAGCCGGTCGGTCAGCACGTGCAGGCGGCGCGTCTTGGCGAACCACTCCCGCTTGCTGCGGTATCCGCCCGGAGCTCGCCTGCTGCCCGCCTGGCCGACCGGCAGGGACAACCGGTGCTCGATCGTGCGCACCCCCGCCTGAAGAGTCTGGATGTGCGCGAGCTGACCGCGCCGGGCCAGCGCCCACTGATCATGGGAGGCCTTCGTGATGCTGCCCGCCCAGCGGGAGGACGACCCCGGCGTCAGGGCCCGCTTGCGCTCGGCCCACAGCTCGGCGTCGTGCTCCGAGCCGGCCACGCAACGCGCCTTCAGGTCCCGCGAGGCCAGCGTGCCCAGATGGTCACCCACCAGGCGCAGCACGCGTTCGTCCTCGCCGGTCAGGTGCTTGAGCCGGTCACGAACCGCGATCCCGCAAGGGCCGGGCACCACGAACGGCGCTCCGACCTTCCGCAGCCCGCTCAATCCCCTCACCCCCCGGTCACGCGCCGGTCGACCCATCCCTCAGCGCGTTCAACGACCCCCACGCGCAGAGGTCACACATTCGACCAAGGAACTTTTGTTCTCGCGCACGAGGCCGCACCTTCCGCAGCCCGGACACTCACTCATGCGCACCTGAACACGCCGATGCACAGCCGGCCGCCAGCAGTTCACAACCCCTTGGCCCTGCCCCCTTGGCTCTGGTGTCGCTCGTCCGCGAACTGGGCTCCCTCCTCGCGGAGTTGCGCAGCCGGGTACCAGGGCGTGGGCGGGGCAAGCCTGGAGAACGTCCACCAGCGGCTGCGGCAGCTTCAGGTCAGCGGACAGACGGTCGACGGGCGCACGGAGAGCCCCCGGCGGGACAGGGGGTCGTCCTCGCCGGGGGCGGTTCTGGGTGGGGCGGTGCGTCAGGAGAATGCGGGGACGGCGGCGGGCCGGGCCTTGTTGATGTTGCGGACGAGGTTGTTGGTCAGCGGGAAGTTGGCCAGGCCCCACTTGGAGTTCCAGAGGGCGTCGCGCGGCGTCTTGGCCATGTTCTCCATGGTGACCAGGGCGGGCGTGTCCCACTTGCCGGTGCCCCAGGCCACCGGCCTCTCGCCCCACTTGGCGAAGCGGAAGGCGTGCGTGCTGGGTCCGTCCTTGTGGTAGACGATCTTGACGTGGTTGCCGTCCATCGGCACCTCGTTGATCGGGTGGGTGCTGTAGCCGCCGTGCCGTGAGGCGGCGAGGTAGCGGGGCCGCTCCTCGCCCTGCTTCTGGAAGACCACGACGGACTCCCAGTCGTGGCGGTGCCCGCACTCGGTGATGCTCGTGGGGTCGCACTGGTCCTTCTCGAAGTACAGCGCGTAGACGTACGCGCACCAGCCGTGCTGGCACTTGGACTGCGCGTAGGTGTTGGCCTTGCCGAGGTGGTTGCTGCGGCACATGCCGGTGAGCGAGCCGGACGGGTTGAGGCCGCCGTTGAGCCTTCCGCTCGCGTCGACGGCCGCCGCCGGGAAGCAGCTGTCGGAGTCGTAGTCGAAGCGCGGCATGTACTTGTTCTGGAAGGTGCTGGCGTTCCACCCCAGCGGGTTCAGGACAGCGGCGTCGGCACTGCCCGCCAGTCCGGCGGTCAGCGCGGTGACGCTGCCGAGGACGACGGCCGCCTGGGCGAGACGGGACCTTCTGCGGGGCTTGGACGGCTGGGCCATGCGGTGCTCTCCAGTTGCTCGGTTGCCGGCACCCCCTCGGCACCGGCGGGGCACCAGACTCGTCAGGGCGGGATGGTCAACCGTCCGCCATCCGGCCAAAGCCGTGTACACCAAAGGATGTACGTCCTCAGCAGCCGACCGCCGCACGGCAGTCACGAAGTTGATCTGTGGCTCACCTGACGTGGCTTCAGAGGGGCACTCGGCGATACTGAGAACGACCGTCAGCCACGTCCCGGCATGCGGGTCTGATGCCCCCCACGGGAAGCGGCCCGGCGTCCGCCCCGTCCGCAGGCCCGTTGGAAGACCGCATGCCAACACGGCGGAGCAGGCCGGGGCACGGCCTGCCCCGCCATGGGGCTCACTGCGTCAGGGTCAGGGTCAGGGTCAGGCGATCTTCACCAGCTTCCACTGCTGGTTGGTGCCGCCGGTGGTGGGCCACTGGATGATGGCCGCGCCGTCGGCGGTGGAGTTCGCGTCGACGGCGACGTTGTAGGCGTTCGAGCGTGACTCGATGGTGAAGTTGCCGTTGTCGGACGGGGCGATCTGCCACTGCTGGTTCGGCTGGCCGGTGGGGGTCCACAGGTGGAACTGGGTGTTGGGCGTCGTGGTGGCGTAGGGGATGTCCAGTGCCTTGCCGCTGGCGACACCGGTGATGCTGTAGTAGCCGGCGCTGTTGCGGGCCAGCCTCCACTGCTGGTTGGTACCGCCGCTGTCGGCCCACTGGATGATCGGCGTGCCGTTGGCGGTACCGCCGTCGGAGGCGTCGAGGGCCTTGCCGCTCCGGACGCTGACGATCTTGTACGTGCCGGAGAGGTCGGGGACCGTTCCGGGGGTGATGGACAGGTTGGAGTACTGCACGGGGTAGTACCCGGCGGTGCCGAGGCCGGCCAGGCCGCCGCTGAAGCTGGTGTCGGTGACCGTGCCGACCGTGGTGCCGTCGATCCTGGCGGTGATCGTGGAGCCCTGGAAGCCGAGGGACAGCTTGTGCCAGGTGTTCGTTCCCGGGGCGGACACGGTGCCGCTGGCCAGGGTGGTCCAGATCCAGGTGTTGTTCGTGGTCCAGCTCGTCTTCAGCACCGACCAGGCGCCGGTGTCGGACAGGCGCAGGTGATAGGCGTTCAGACCGCCGTTGTTGCGGCCCTGGGTGCCGACCCGGCCGAGGATCTCGGCGGCGCTGCCGCTCTTCTCCAGCAGCACGTCCGCACTGACCGTGTAGTTGCTCCAGCCCAGCTCACCCATGATCGTGTAGGGCTGGGTGCTGTTCTCATGGGTCCACTTGATCGGCTGGACCTGTGCCATCTGGCGCAGGCACTGCCCGGTGCGGCCGCCGGCGCAGGAGGCCGACTCGAACGCGCCGTTCATGGTGGCGAAGTACTTGGCCTCGCGTCCGGCGCCGTAGCCGGCGAAGGTGTCCGAGTACGGCAGCGCGAGCTGGCTGCGCTGGGGGGAGGTGACGGTGCCGGGGGCCTGCCCGCTGGTGGTGGTCACCGTGTAGACCCGGCCGGGCTGCGCGGTGAGCGTGTACGTCCCGTTGGTCGCCGTCAGGTCGGAGCCGCGCACCATGCTCGGCGTGTCCCTGCCGGGCTGCGACAGGTCGGTGGACCACACCCGCAGGGTGCCGCCGGGAAGTCCGCCCGCCACCTTGAGGTTGACCGTCTGCGCCTCGCTGGCCTGTGTCGTCTCCAGGACGGTGCTCCAGGCGCTCTTGTCGGGCGCGGCGTAGCTGACGTAGCTGCCGTTGACGCGGTTGCCCGCGAGGTAGCCGGTGGCGGTGTCGAGGTACTTCCAGCCGGGGGCGGTGAACTGGGTCGTCTGCGCGATGACCCAGGCGGTGCGGCCCACGCGGTAGTGGCCGGACCAGGGCTGGTTGGCGTTGATCAGGCCGACGGTCTCGAAGTCGAGGTTCTGGTAGATGGACGCGACGATCGGCCAGTTGATGTAGGCGGTGGTCTTGGCGTCGATGTAGCCGCGGTTGAGGGCGCGGGCCACCGGGGCGGCACCGATCTCGGAGTCCTGCGAGCCGTTCTCACTGGCCCAGATCGGCTTGCCGAGCGTCTGGGCGTCGGAGGTGGACGAGCAGGACGTCATCTCGGAGATGCCACCGCACGTGTAGTGGCCGCCGGCGATGTCAACAGCGTTGTACAGGGCGCTGTTGTTCTTCATGTCGGTGGCGATCTTCCAGGCGTTGGCGCCGAAGTGGTCGCCGCCGACCAGCTTGACCGAGGAGTAGCCGTTCGCCTGAAGGGCCGACTTCAGGTTCACGTACCAGGTGGCGTTGTAGTCCTTCTCGTTCCAGCCGCCGACGTAGTCGACCGTCACACCGTGCTGCTTGGCGCAGTCCAGCCAGGACAGGTAGTAGTCGATCATGTCCTGGGAGTAGAAGTTGCCGCCCCCGATCCAGCCGGGCGCGCCCCAGGGCATCCCGAGGACCTTGATGCCCGGGTTGCGGGCCTTGGCCTGCTCCATCAGCCACCACTCGTAGCCGGCGTCGCAGTTGATGGTGCCCTTGGTGTGCTGGTGGCTGGCCTCGGCGCCGTCGGTGGAGTTGGTGTCACCGCCCATCTCCACCTTGAGGATCTGCAGGTTCGCGCCGTAGCCCGGCTTGAACAGGTAGTCCAGGACCTGGCCCCGCTGGGTGGCCGGGTAGTCGTACAGCAGGCGCGTGTTGCCGCCGCCGCCGCTGATCGCGCCGACGCCGTCGAAGGTCCGGCCGCCGCTCGTGCCGTCCACCGTGATCGAGGTGGCGGGGATGGCCGCGTGCGCGGTGGACGGGAACGGCCCGTAGAGCATGGCGAGCGCGAGGAACAGGGCAGTGACGGCCGCCAACCGTCTGAGGTGTCTGTCGGGCAGACGCAGGATGTCGGGCAAGGGTCGGTCCTCCTGGGACGGGGCTTTCCGCGCCGATGCTTCGGCACGTACGGGTGCGAGGCGGGGGTGGGAGCGCGAGGTGCCAGGTGTGAGCAGACCGCCCCGCTGGGGTGCCCGCTTGGCGAGCGGTGCTGCCGCACGCGTGTCCGGCGGCGAGGGAGGGCGTGTGGCCGGGGAGTCGGTCAGGGACCCGGCCGGGGACCGCGCGCCCCGGCCGGGCATGCCTGGGACACTCCTCCCGGAGGGGCGCCGGCTGGGCGCCGCGGTGGGCGGAGTCAGACTCCGCCCACCGCGACCAGTGCTGTGCCGTGTCGGTCCCTCCGGTGGGCAGTCGGTCCTGGTCCGGCGCCGGATGGGCGGGTGGGCGGGTGGTCAGGACTCTGCCGGGGGTCTCAGGTGCGGGTCCACCTCTGGTTGGCCCCTCCGGTGCAGGTCCAGAGGATGAGCTTGGTGCCGTTGGCGGTCGCCGCCCCCGAGACATCCAGGCACAGGCCGGACAGGTTGTTGGTGATCGTGCCGTTGGAGTTGACGGTCCACTTCTGGTTGGTGCCGTTGGTGCAGTCCCAGATGATGACCTTCGTGCCGTTCGTGGTGCCGCCGTTGTCGGCGTCGAGGCACTTGTTGCCGTAGACGACGAGTTCACCGCGCGAGGTGTGGGTGAAGGTCTCGTTGCGTCCGCCGGAACAGTCCCAGATCTGGGCCTGGGTGCCGTTGACGTAGGTGTTCTTGTCGATGTCCACGCAGCGGCCCGAGGCGGCGCTGACGAGGGCGGTGCCGTCGGTGCCGGGGATGCCCTGGACGCGCAGGGCGTCGATGTCGGGGGCTGTGCTGCCGGGGACCGCGGCGAACTTCACGGTGTTCGCGCCCTTGGCCAGGTGGGCGAGCACGGACACGGTGCGGTAGGTGGTGGCCGAGCCGGTCGGCGGGAAGGCCACGCGGTAGGTGTACTGGCCGTTCACCTGGATGGTGGCCTTACGGGCGGTGCTGCCGCCGTTGGCGTAGGTGATGTCCACCAGCTTCGTGCCGGCCGAGGAGGCGGTCACGTTGCTGAACGTCGGCGTGGTCGCGGTAGTGGTGTCCTCGTAGGTGGAGCCGGCGGCCTCGGTTCCCGAGACGGTCAGGAGCACGGCGTCGTTCGCGGGGACGGAGGTGGTGTAGCTCGTGGCGAACGAGCCGACGTCACTGCGGGTCCAGGCGTTGCGCACGGTGGCGGACGCGGTCGTCAGGCCGAGGTCGGCCCAGCGGACGGTGATGTTCGCGGCGGAACCGGTGCGGTTGAGCAGCAGCACCGCGCGCTTGCCGGTGCCGGAGAGCCCCTTGCCGTACACCTGAAGGTTACGGGTGTCCTCGGCGACCTCGACGCCCTGCAGCCCGCGCGGGTCCTGGTCGATCGCGAGGACCTCGGGGTTGGTGAGGATGTCGCGGGTCTCCGCGCTCATCGTGGCGATGTTGTTGCCGGCCAGCAGCGGGGCGCCGGCCATCGACCACAGGCTCATGTGCAGCCGGTTGCGGGCGGCGGTCATGCCGTTCAGGCCGACCATCATCATGTCCGGGTCGTTGTAGTACCCGGTGTGCTGGGCAGCAGGCTGCAGCGCCTGGTCGAAGTTGCGGTACATCTTGTTCAGGTCCGGCGTCTGCTTGAAGAAGAGGACGTCGTCACTGGTGCGCCACAGGTCGCCGTAGCCGGTGGCCCAGTTCCAGGGCCGTCCGGTGCCCCACTCGCAGAAGGACAGCACCAGCTTGCGGCCGGTGACCGCGGAGGCGGCCTCGTTCGCGGCGGAGATCGCCTTGTACGTGGTCTCCTGGTCCAGGCCCTCCACCCGACCGCCGCAGAAGTCGAGCTTGACGTAGTCGAAGCCCCAGCGCTGGAACGTCTCCAGGTCCTGCTGGTAATGGCCCTCCATACCGGTGTTGGGCGCCGCGGGGCGGGTGGTGGGGAAGTAGTAGCCGCAGCCCTGCTTGCCCGCGTCGGTGTAGATGCCGGCCTTCAGGCCCTTGCTGTGGATGTAGTCGGCGATCGCCTTCATGCCGCCGGGCCACAGGTTCTCGTCGACGACGATGTTGCCGTTCGCGTCCCGCTGGCCCTGCCACCAACCGTCGTCCAGGTTCACGTACTTGTAGCCGGCCGCCGCCATGCCGGAGGAGACCAGGGCGTCGGCCTGCTGCTTGATCACGTTGTGGTCGATGCTGCTGAAGAAGGTGTTCCAGGACGCCCAGCCCATCGGCGGCGGCGCGACGCCGATCTGACTGGTGCTCACGGCGGCCGGTTCGGCGGCCAGGGGAACAGACGCCTCGTGCCGGTCGAGGCTCGCCAGACCGGCGACGGCGAGTGCGGCGGCGATCACCTGGGCGGTGACCCGTCTGACCCATCTTCGGGCAGGGGTGTGCGACATGCGGCTCTCCAGAGGGGAGGTGGAACGGAAACCGACCTCAAGAACGGCCCGGGGCAGCGAAGGGCCGTGACGGCGGTCGGTGGCGCACGGGCGCTGTGGTCAGTCCCGGCGCGTCAGCAGACGTCGGACAAGGCGGCGTCCACGCGCTCGATACAGCTCGATGCAGCTCGATGCAGGTGGAGACCGGACGATGCACAGGACCTGGTTCGCGTACCTGGTGTAGCGGATCGGGATGTTACGGGACTGGGGGATGCGGCCAGGCCCGCCGTCCGGCGGAACGGGGCGTCCTGGGGGAACGCGCTCGTGCCGACGTCGGCGCCCAGCCTCAGTTCGTAGCTGTGGTGCAGCAGGGAGCGGGTCGGGGGGCTGACGGACCGGAAGGGCACTCCGAGCTGTCGGTGAGTCCGGGAGAGGAGTGGGTCTTGCGCTCATCTGCTCTCCAGGTGAGGCGTGTGGGAGGAGAGCGGCCGGCGAGTCAGGATCCGTGAAGGACACGCCCCCTCGGCATCCACCACCGTCCGATATGCCGACCGCGGTTCGGTGAGTTGAGCAGAAAGTAGAACTGGGACGAGGGATCGTCAATGTTTCTGTCGAAACACGTTGGATTTTGTGTGATCGGCGAGGCAAGGCAGCGGCGCTGGGCCACGCCCCACCCCGCTGACCGGTTGATAAGCGACCGT
Source organism: Streptomyces viridochromogenes (assembly GCF_001270495.1). Lineage (GTDB taxonomy): Bacteria > Actinomycetota > Actinomycetes > Streptomycetales > Streptomycetaceae > Streptomyces > Streptomyces viridochromogenes_A. Next base: position 19,917 of record NZ_LGUR01000213.1, on the reverse strand, counting down.
ACCGGGTCACCAGCACCCGACAGCACGTACCATCGGGTCCACCGCACGGGGTTGCCACCGTCGCCTCGTCGCCGATCAATGCCAGGTCGACGGCGCGGTGTGCGCCCTGCATGCCGGGATGCGGCGGTGGGACGGGATCGAGCCGTAGAAGGCCAGATGGGCGGTGGCCGCGGCTCTGGCCCGGTCGATGTCGTCGATCACGATGGCGGGGACGGAGGAAGCCGCGTTCTTCGCCGTATCGAGACCCGGCAGGGCGCCCGTGCACCGGCGCGACCGCGTCAGCCCCCCTCGATGAACAGTGCAGTCGTGGCACGTCGCACCAGTCCTTCGGGCTGGACGAGCTCCAGGCATGGCGGACCGTCCGCGCCCTCGAGCCGCTCGAAGAGCAACCTCATCGCCAGGCTCGAGACGGCCCGCGGCCTGGGCGAGACGTTCGTGACGGGGCGCGCGTACGACAGTGCGGTGTCGTCCGTGCAGAAGCCGGCGAGCGAGACGTCCTGGCCGGGGGTGAGCTGGCGGTCGTGCAGCAGCCGGACCAGCCACTCGGTGACGTGCGGGGTGCGCGTGATCAGGCCCAGCCGGTCGTCACGGTGGGTGAGGAGCTGATCCGCGCAGGCAGCGATGCCGTCCCAGCCGTCGAACGGGCGCGGGACGATGGTCAGCTCGATTCCGTGGAGGGCGGCCCGGTCTGCGGCGGCGTCGTAGAAGTCGAGCACGAACTGGAAACGCTCCTGCTCATCCGCGGGTTCTCCCAGCACCGCGATGTGCCGGTGTCCGGTGATGGCGAGCTCGTCCACCAGCAGCTCGGCGGAGCGCCGGGTGTTGAAGTCGACCACGTCGAGGCCCTGTGGATCCTTCGGGCGGCCGACGAGAACCACGGGCAGGTCCAGCTCGTGTGCCGCCGGAACCCTGTCGTCGTCCGGCTGGATGTCCATGATGACGAAGGCGTCGCAGATCGAGCGGCCGGCCAGGCGGGTAACGCCGTCCGGGCCTTCCCGCACGGTGCTCAGGACCACCTCGTAGTCGTGCCGACGTGCCTCCTCGATGATCGTGTCGATGTAGGGGACCGATTCCGCCGCGTCGGCCTTGGGGCCGAGGTGCACGATCAGTGCGATCACATTCGTCTTCGCCGTACGCAGCGTCCGGGCGCCGGCGTTGGGCTGGTAGCGCAGTTCGCGCATCGCCCGCTCCACGCGAGCACGTGTCTCGGCGGATACGGCGCGCTTGCCGCTCATGACCGCGGACACCGTGCTCTGCGCGACACCCGCCAGCGCGGCAACGTCCCTGCTCGTGGGCGCGGACCGACCGTTGCGCCGGTCCGGCGACCGCTCATCTCGTGCCATGTGTCGACACGCTAGCCGACCCTCGCCCCGGAGTGTGGCGGCCCTTGTCGCGGCTCCGGCACCGCAGGGATGTTGCCGTTGTCTCGATGCCTGCTCTACGTTCGATACGTATCGCGCGATACGTATCGCTCTTTCGTGTGGCTGCCTGCTGTTGTTCGCCTGCCCTCTTCCCGCTGAAGGTCGTGATGATGTCCTCCCACCCTGTGCCTGCTCCGCCCGTGGACGGTCTCGAGGAACTGACCGTGGACGACGAAGTGGAGCTGATCCTCGAGGCAGGCGAGCGCTGGTGGGGCGGTGCCGCGGAGGACGGCCTGCTGATGCCTTTTGGCGAGCAACCATTCGTACGCGATCTCGGTGCAGCCCTACGGCATGAGTCCGGTGACTCCGCGCCGTCGAATCAGAGCAGCCCGCTCCTGGTATCGACGCACGGGCGGGTGATCTGGTCGGACCGGCCCTTCACCTTCGCGTTCGAAGGCCGAGAGGGCGGCTTGCTGCGGGTGACGGGACGAAAGGTCCGCGTCTGCCAGGCCGGCGCCACCCTGCGGGAGGCGTACCAGAGGGCCGCGCGCCGCTTCTTCCGCCCGTCGGGGCGAGCACCCGCGCGGGAACTGTTCACCGGGCCGCAGTACAACACGTGGATCGAGTTCCCCTACACGCCCACGCAGGAGGCGGTCCTGCGGTTCGCCGCCGATCTCCTGGCCGCCGGGATGCCGCCCGGTGTCCTGATGATCGACGACTGCTGGTCGCCCGGCTACGGCACCTGGCGATTCGACGGTGCCCGCTTCCCCGACCCGGCGGCGATGATCCGCCGGCTGCACGACTGGGGCTTCTCGGTCATGGTGTGGGTCGTCCCGTTCGTCAGCCCGGACTCCGCCGCCTTCCGGGAACTCGAAGGCAAGGGACTGCTGATCCGCGACCGGAACGACGACACCGCGATCCGCCGGTGGTGGAACGGGTTCAGTGCCCTCCTCGACGTCACCGACCCCGCCGCCACCGCCTGGCTGACGGGCCACCTCGACACCCTCACGGCCGAGACCGGCGTCGACGGCTTCAAGTTCGACGCCGGTGACATACGGGACTACCGCGCCGACGACCTCACGGCCACGCCGGCCGAACCTGTCGACCTGTGCGAGGCATGGTCGCGGGTGGGACTGCGGTACCCGTTCAACGAGTACCGGGCGTGCTGGCGGATGGGCGGTCAGCCGCTCGGGCAGCGGCTGCAGGACAAGCCGCCCCTGTGGGGTACGGCCGGGATCGAGTCGCTCATCCCCGAGATGCTCGCGCAGGGCATGATCGGCTACCCCTTCACCTGCCCAGACATGATCGGCGGGGGTGAGATCGTGGCGATGGGCGAGCAGGGGGCGACGGACCAGGAATTCTTCGTCCGGTACGCCCAGATCGCGGCGCTGAGTCCGATGATGCAGTTCTCCGTCAGGCCCTCTCGCGTTCTCGACGACGTCCATCTCGCCGCGGTGCACGCGGCGCTGGCGGTCCGCGCGTCTCTCCTGCCGCTCATCCTCGGCCTCGTGGACGAGGCCGCCCGGACCGGTGAGCCGATCGTGCGCCCGATGGCCTACCACGCGAGCGGACTGGAGAACGTCACCGATCAGTTCTTCCTCGGCCCGGACCTCATCGTGGCACCGGTGACCACGCAGGGCGCCACCGAGCGGAGAGTCGCCCTCCCGGCAGGCCGCTGGCGCGGCGACGACGGCACTGTCGTCGAGGGCCCCACAGCCGTGACGGTGCGATGCGACCTCGCACGCATCCCGCGTTTCGAGCGTCTCGCCGACGTAGGACGGACGTTCGAGAAAGGAGTGGCGGAAGCCATGTCCAGCATCAGAGCGCGCCGCCGAACGAAGGCCGCGTGTTCGTAGGACGTCCCCATACAGAACCTGTCGGTTGGACAAAGCGCCTCAGGAGACGTCGTGGATGTTGTGCTCGGTCAGGTCGGACGCGTGCCGGGCGATGGCACGGTAGTCGGCGTCGTCGTGGAGGACGGCCAAGCCGTGGTGGGCCGCGGTGGCAGCGATCATGAGGTCCACCGCCGAGGCACTGCGATGCTCCCCGGCCAGGGCCATACGGTGTTGCACCCCGCCGATCCAGCGCCCCGCGTTCCTCGGCACCGACACGTCGGGGTAGAGATCGGTGAACATCTCCACGATCTCGTCGTACTCCCGTCCAGTCCGGGCGCTGTGAAGAAACTCGGTGCGTTGCACATAGCAGGATGCGATGGCCCCGGCGTCGATCGCGTCGTACCAGGCCGATTGCAGTTTTGAATCGCGGAGCAGCCGGACCAGGCCGGACGTGTCGAGCAAGTAGATCACCGGCTGTTCTTCTCCGCCTGGTGCAGGCGCTCGGCGTCCTCGACGGCACCCCACTCACGCGCCCGCTCGAAATGACGGCTGATGCGCGCCGCACGCTCCTGCTGCTCGGCGTAGAAGTGCAGAGCGAGATTGACCGCCTCCTTCTTGGTCCTGACCCTGGCCAAGGCCATGGCGCGCTCCAGCGCGTCGTCATCGATGTCGATCTGGGTCACAGACATGTGGCACCTCCCGCACGATGTTGGTGATGTACATAGAAGAATACGTCACCAACATTGACGCGGCCACGTCTTAGTGTCGGATCTGCAGTCGCAACGGACACTCCAGGTCAGCCCGGCAGACGATGCCGACTGATCGGTGCGAAGCGCCGCGCGCACATATGACTCGATCGCCGCTGGTGCCCGTGCCCAGAGCGTGCCCGCAAGAGCGGACAACCACGGGGCCACGCAGCGGTGTTGACACGATGAATCCGCGCAGGTCAGCGTCGTCCAGCCGCCCAAGCGCCGTCGCTTCCCAAGCTGAGAGCGCGAGTTCGATTCTCGTCACCCGCTCCACCACGAACCCTCAGGTCAGAGACCCGGGGGTCGTTTGTTGTCCAGATCCGTGGGCGGGGTGCGCACCAAGTCGACAGAGCCGGCCGCGACCTCGCGTTGCCGTTGCCGTCGGCGTGCTGATAGATCAGCGCGGCGGTGACCGCCGTGCCGGCTCGCCCGTACCAGCGGAAGGCCCCGACCGTCCCGGGGGACTGCTCCCGGCTCTCTGCTTGGGCTGGCCTCAGCTCCGAAGCACATGTCTGCCGGTGATCACGGAACCGCCCGTGCCTACCGTGAAGTGGCATGCCAACCTTCTCACCGACTTCTGGGACCGGCAGGCATGTCGGCCTCGCGGCCCTGGTGGCGGCCATCGTGCCGGCCACCGGCCCGGCGGCGACCGCACAGGTGCCGGGCTCACACCCTGGCGGCGGCTGCGGCACGCACGATTAGACCCGCCAGGCGCTGCGCATCCTCACCGAGCTCGACAGCATCACCGGTGCCGGCGGGAGCCCGGGTGGTACCGAAACCGATGAGCGAAGTACGCCGCCCCCGGCCACCTTCCGGCCCTGCGTGAAGGTCAGTTCCGTCGGATCCATAAAGTGTGGCCTGACCGGCCACCCCAGCCGGCACCCCCCACAACTTGAGAGGTCGTCATGGTTTCCCTGTCGAAACCACGGTTGGCCATCGCCGCGCCGGCGGCGGTACTCGCGGTGGTGTCCTTCACCATCGTTCCACCGAGCAAGGCACATGCCGCTACCACCTACCCCTACACCCTCTCCTCCCGCCAGCTGCACGTGGGCTTCGCCTCCGACGGCAGCATCCAGTCCCTCAAGGTCGCCGGGGACACCTTCGACACCGAGTACGTCATGAACCCCGACGTAGCTCCCGACCAGGGCAAGGAACCCAACCCCAAGTACCGCCAGTGGCTGGGGAACGTCATGTTCTCCTACGCCACCGGCGCCGGAACCGTCAGCAAGCAGGGCGTCGGCAGCAATCCGTGGAAGTCCGCGTGGACCACCTCCTCCGCGGACTCCCGCACGGTCGCCCAGTCGGCCGACGGGAAGACCATCACCGTCACCTACAAGCCCTCGACCGACTCGAACGCCATCAAGAAGTTCACCTTCACCGAGACCTACAGCCTCGCGGCGGACGGCTCCCTCACCTGGAAGCAGAAGGTCACCAACACCTCGGGCCAGCGGCTGGTGATCGGCGACTGGGGCGTCCCGCTGCCCGACAACGAGCTGTGGAAGGGCGGTGACGAGATCTACGAGACCCGCGTCCTCAGCCACTCCTACGTCGGCAAGAACAGCTCCTACGTCACTATAGGGCGGCCCAGCGGCCAGGGTCCGTCCCTGCTGTTCACCCCGGACACCACCACGGGCTCCGGCTTCGAGTACCAGGACCGCTGGCGCACCGAGGAGGTCGGCGACACCCCCTGGGCCTGGAACCAGAACAACGAGGGATCCAACGTCAAGGGCCTCAACGTCTACTACGTGCACTCGAAGGCGATCCAGAAGACCAACCGTGGGTATCTGCCCTCGACCAGCCTCTCCCTGGCCCGGGGTGCCAGCAAGACGTACGCCTTCCACATAGGCAAGGTGAACTCCGACCAGGACGTCAAGGACAGCCTCTACAGACAGGGCCTGCTCGACACCACCGTCGTGCCCGGCTTGGTCGTCCCGTACGACCAGACCGCCCAGGTCGCCCTGCGCGTCAAGGGGGCCATCAAGAGCATCGTCGCGAAGAGCGAGAACGACTCCAAGAACAGCTCACCGACCGACCCCCGCGTCACCTTCTCCCGGACCAACGGGCAGTACCGCATCTACAAGGTCCGCTTCGGCCCGTCGCAGATAGGCAACAACCAGCTGACGGTCCACTACACCGACAGCGGCGGACGCCCCAGGACGTCGGTCCTCCAGTTCGACGTCATCGGCAAGATCTCCGACCTGGTGGACTCACACGCCAAGTTCATGGTCGACAAGACGCAGTGGAACGCCTCGGACGGCATCACCACCGACGACATCCGCTACAAGACGTTCGACGACTGGCTGATGAACGCCAAGGACGGCTCCGTGCCCACCGGCTCCAAGCCGCCGGCCGGACGCCGTGACGCGTACGACGGCTACTGGGGCCTCGGCGACGACTGGGGACTGACTCACGCCCAGTTCCTCTCCGCGAAACTGGTCGCACGCCCCGACGCCACCCAGGTCAAGTCCCTCGACGACTACCTGGAGAAGGCCGTCTGGGAGCACCTGCTGGGCAACACCGCCCACCAGAAGAACCCCAGCTACCTCGTCTACGACTTCTGGGAGCAGGGCCACCCCGGCAGCCAGAACACCTCGCCCGCCTACCGCGGTTACGCCTATCCGCACGTCTACAACACCTACTTCGGGATGTACCGGATCGCGAAGCAGAACCCCGGTCTGATCACCTACGCACACAGCGCGGACTGGTACCTCAGCACCGCCTACCACATCTTCAAGGAGCTCTACGACGGCCCGGTCTACTACAACTGGGACACCGGCCTGATGGGCGAGCTGACCACTCCGGCCCTGATCAGCGCCCTGCGCGCGGAGGGCATGGACGACTACGCGAACGATGTCGAAGCGAAGATGGCGACCAAGTACGCCAACTTCTCGGCGCAGAAGTACCCCTACGGCTCCGAGTACAGCTACGACAACACCGGTGAAGAGGCCGTCTACACCCTGGCCCGGCAGAACGTCGACAGCGACCGGGACAACGCGCTGCGGATGATGCGCGACATCGTCCTCAAGACCCGGGCCACCCGCGGCCAGATGCCGGTCTGGTACTGGTACGCCAACCCCACCACCAACACCGGTGAGAACTGGTGGCAGTTCCAGTACACCGTCGCCCTCGCCGGCTACACGATGGACGACTACATCAACCACACGTCCGCTCTGGAGAGCGGCTCCCACGCCGTCTCCTCCGCCGACCGCGCCGTACTGCAACGGCTCAACTACGCAGCCAAGACGGCCGCCTTCTCGACCGTCAACTCCGGCCAGATCAGCAACCACCCCGACAACATCGGCGCTTCTGCGTGGACCTACCAGTCAGAGAAGGGCAACCTCGGTACCTCGGGCGTCGGCGGCGGCCCCGACGTCCAGTTGCTCAACGGCTGGCGCGGCATGACCGGTGAGTCCGACCTCGGCCTGTGGGGAGCGCTCCAGACGCTGAGCGCGGACGTCGTCACCGACGACCCGGTCTTCGGCACGGTCGGCTACGGCGCCACGGTCACTTCCGGGCCCCACTCCACCCACGTGATCCCCAGGGACGGACTGGGTCGCCGGCTCAACCTGGTCACCCAGCGGCTGTCGGTGTCCCTGGACAACGACCGGTACACCGCTGCCGACGTCAACTCGGCGGGCAGCGACGTCGATCTCACCTTCAAGAACGTGAGCGGCGCGGCCCACAGCGCCTCCCTCCAGGTGACGGGCCTGGCGCAGGGCACCTACGCCGTCAAGGTCGACGGCAGGACCCAGCGGAAGGTGAACGTCTACACGGCGCCCGCCGACGCGTCGAACCTGAAGGCACCCACCTCGATCGTCTACGACGCCCCCGCCGGGACCGCCTACAAGGTGCACCTGGTGCCCACCACCCCGGACGCGAACACCGCACCGACGGTGGACGCAGGCGGCGACCAGACCGGCATCCGTCACGGCGTGGACACGATCCAGCTCAGCGGAACCGCCTCCGACGACGGCCTGGGCTCGCCCAACGGCACCCTTACCACCACCTGGTCCGTCGACAGCAAGCCCGCGGGTTCGACCGTGCGCTTCAGCGACGCCTCCGGCCTCCACCCGACCGTCACCGAGGACAAGCCCGGCACCTACGCGTTCCGGCTGACCGTCAGCGACGGCGAGTTCAGCAGGCACGACACGGTCCGGGTGGTTGTGGACAAAGTGCCACCCATGCCGGCGAACTGGGTGAAATACTCCTTCGATTCCTCCTCCGACGGCACGGTCGCCGACCTGTCCGGCAACAAGAACACCCTCACACTCAAGGGCAACGCCGTCACCGGCACCGACGGCGGCGACACCGTGCTCAAGCTCGACGGCGGCAACGGCACCTACGCCCAACTGCCCGACGACATCCTGGCCGGCGGCACCGACCTCACCATCAGCATGCGGGCCAAGGTGAACCGCCTCACCGACTGGACTTCGCTGCTCGACATCGGCTCCAGCACCCAGAAGTACCTCCGCCTCACCCCGAAGGCCGAGCACGGCTCCGTCGGCGTCGGCATCACCACCACCGGTGGCAGCAACGAATCCGAGATCACCACCGACTACACCCTGCCGACCGGGAAATGGGTGACGCTCAAGCTGACCTTCAAGGACAACGGCAACGAAACCACCACCGGAACCCTCTACGCCAACGGCACCCAGCTCGGCCAGAACACCGCCATGACCGTGTCACCGCACGACCTGGGCCGCACCACCGGCAACTACCTCGGCAAGTCCCAGTACGCCGACCCTCACCTCGACGGCGAGATCGACGACTTCGAAATCCACGGAGACATCGAGTAGCCCGGCCCTGATCCGGTGGCGGGTCCCTCAAGAGCCCGCCACCGGATCCCCTCCCCATTACCGTGCTCGTAGCCCCGCAACGGGGTTACGAGCCCTCGGCTTTGGCATGATCACCTCCCCTTGCAGCCTCACGGAATTCCTGCGCAGAGCCCTCTCCACGACCCGCTGAGACGATCTGCGTGCCGGCCCGAACTCGACGACCAGGGCCACACGTATGCAGTCGCAACGGCGCACCCGGGACGTGTTCGGGTCAAGGCAGCCCGAGCGAAACGAGGGCCGCCCGCAGGCTGCTTTCCCGCTCGCCGCGGCGCCGTGCCCTCCGCGTGCCCGTAAGAGCGGACAACCACGGTCAACGGCGGTGCGACCAAGCCGTTGTACCGCCCCACCGCGACCGGATCCATGCAGGTCAGAAGCCATACCGTCACGCAAGCGCCATCGCTTCCCAAGCTGAGAGCGCGAGTTCGATTCTCGTCACCCGCTCCATGAAGAAGGCCCAGGTCAGAGACCTGGGCCGTTTTACAGGAAGCAGCACCTCAGAGACCTGCAACGCCTGCCCTGACGCGTCGCACGCGATGACCAGGACGCTCAGCACGGGCACGCCGTCCGGCAGGCCCGAGAGTCCGGCTTCACCTGTCTCAGGGAGCCGAGCTGAGACCCGTTCTGTGACATGGTCGAAGCGGATCTTCTTCTTCGCTTCCAGGTGCTCGCGCACACTGCTGGCCAGGCCTTCAGTGCTCGCCAGCTCAGTGCCCTCCACCAGGCCGGCGGGGAAGTACGACGAGACCAGCTCAACTGCTTCGCCCTCCTCCTCAACGAGGAAGCGACCCATGAGAATTTTGGCCTTCTTCGGCAAGTCGAGCGCTGAGGCGACCCGCGCCGGGACAACGACTTCAGCGACTTCCACGAGGCGTCCCGACGCCTGGGACTCATCGCGCTCCAGCGCCTCTCGCCCCCGCCTGTCCTTCTGCCCCACCACTTCCGGCCGGTCCCGGACGATCGTGCCGTACCCCTGTCGGGACTCCAGCCAACCGTCACGCTTCAGCAGTTCCAGCGCCCGCACGACCGTGGGGCGGGACTTCCCGAAGGACTGCACCAACTGGTTCTCGCTGGGCACCCGAGTGCCACGCGGGTAGGTGCCGTCCTCGATGCGACGCTGGATCGTCTGTGCGAGGCGCACGTACTTCGGTGGCTCCACTTCATACGCCATGAACGCCGCCTGTCGGGATCGGTCAAGTCAACTGGTCAACCAGACCAGCGAACCTGCGATCGTCGAAGTAGAAGCGGAGCGAACTCTTACCTTCCGGGCCAGGCATCGGCCACCACGAAGGAGACGACGGTTCCGCCGAAGCGGCTCGGTGCGGCGTGCCACGACTCGGCCAGCGAGTCGACCAGGAGCAGTCCACGCCCGTGGGAGTCGTTGGCGTCGGGATGCCTCAGCCGCACGTTCGCCGGAAAGCCGGGGTTGTGCACGTCGACCCGGAGCGAGGTCCCCTCACGGAACCACTCAACCCGGACCAGCCAAGGATCGTCCGACCGGCCGTAAGCGATGGCGTTGGTCACCAGCTCCGAGATCATCAGCGCACAGTCGTCGACGGAGCAGGCCGGGTTGTACGGGGCGATGAACTTGCGGAACCGGCGCCGAGCCAGCGGCACAGACTCAGCGACAGGGTGCAAGGTCATCGCACCGAGACGCGGTGATTCCTCAGACGGGTAGCGGTCGATCATGTAAGCCATCCGGTGCTCACTTCCTGCCGCTACCGTCACAGTCGAGGCAGCGCCGCTTTGATGTGGCGCGGGTACGGGCGGCGGCAGCAAGCGCCGGGGTCGTACGCGAGCCGACGACGCTTCCAACCGCGCCCCCGGCAACCCCTCGCCATCGGCGTGCTGAAAACCCTCGGAGCCGACAACATCGCCAAGACCACCCGGGCGATCCGCGACGATCCCCAACGAGCACTCCCCATCCTGGGCATCACCAACGATCCGGACACCTACGGAACTTGATCAAGCCCTGATGCCGCACTGGGCGGCCAGCCACCCACAACCCGCTTGAACAACCCTGCGGGCCAATACATCTAGCGCTCTCCACCCCGTCGCGCGGTACCACCTGGTCATGACGCTCCCGCGAGCCACCACTCGGTGGTGGAGCAGCCGTCCACGCAACCGGTCCGGCCCGGGGCCACTGCCATGCCGACCGGTCCCCGCCGAAATCTCTTGTCCCCCGCTGCCGGGATGGGGGCTTTCTCACGGTCGGGTGTCATTTCCGTCTGTCAAACAACTGTGAGCCGACTGAGAGGCCATTGCCATGGACGTCCGGTTCCTTGGTGGCACCGGGGCGAACAGCCCCCGGGCGAAACACCGAAACAAGTCAAGGAGACGTGTTGTCTTCCACCGAGATGTCACGCACCGCACACGCCGAGCGTCCCACCCGCACCCGCCCGAAGAGCCGCCGCCTGCACAAGCTCGCCGTTCCGGCCGTACTGCTCAGCCTCACCATCGGCGGGCTCGGCATGTCGGCGACAGCGCATGCCGCCTCAGGCCCCAGCTGCGCCAGCCTGCCCGCGGCGTCCTGCTCGGCGACACCCAGCGTCGCCGGCACCCCTGCGCACCCGCAGGCGATTCCCCGGGGCGTTCAGGCGGCGCTGAACTACTGGCGGCAGATCAGCTGGCCCAACTTCCACAACGTCGCCCCGCGCGGCGCCGCCTTCGAGGTCGAGAACTACCATGACAGCTGGGGCACCCACCATCATGGCTGGATCGAGTCGGGCGGCCAGTACTACGACCATGGCAGCGCTCTGCGGAACTTCCTGCACCACCACGGGCCCGACGCCCGCGCGCGGGGTTACGCGGGGACGTTCCAGGAGTACTACGGCTCCGTGTACCCGAGCAACCCGGAACGCTCCGGTATCGCCACCGGCAACTTCCGCATCGTGCGGGCGGTGCAAACCGGTGACGTGTTCGTCTCGATCGACCACTACTCCAGCTTCCGGTATGTAGGCCGGCCGTAGCTCCCCCACGGGAACGGCGTCCCGCGGAGCAGTGCCCGGCGGGACGCGGTTGTCGTGTCACTCCGCTGTCACCTCTCCCCACGTCTCGGGGGAACCTCAGGCCCAGGGACCGCCGACAACCGGGTGGTGCGGCGGACAGGCGGCCTTCTGCCGCACCGCCCCGACAACCGAGAGTGAGAGGACCGCATTGATCGGCACAACGGCGTGCTCCGCCCGCCGGCCGAGGCGGCGGCTGACGTTCCGGCGGGCGCGGAGGTGCGTGTCTGCCGTTGCCGTACCGGCCAGGACCTGTTCACCGAACGGGCCGCCGTGCTCGGGTTCCCGGACTACTTCGGGCGCAACTGGGACGCCTTCCGCGACTGCTTCCAAGACGCCGTGTCGAGGGCGGACCCCGGGGCGGTCAGCTCGGCCGGCGAGGCAACCGCGCCGCCGACTGTCGTCGTCCGGGAGGGCGGCGGCCTTCTCGCCGACGAGCCGTAGAGCGCCCTGGCCGCCCTCGTGTTCGTCCTCGACGACGTCGCCGGTGACGGCGGGGACGAAGCACGTCTGGTGCTCCTCCCTGACGATACGTCCGACCGCCTGTCCCAACTGGGCGGCGCATGGCGGCAGCAGGGTGGTGACGGCCGAACCCCCGGCTCAGGCAAGTAGCTTGTAGCCGAAGCCGCGGACCGTTTCGATGCGGTCGCGGCCGATCTTGGTACGCAGCCGCATCACCTGGACGTCCACGACGTGCGTGTCGCCGGACCACGCGTAGCCCCAGACCCGCTCCAGCAGAAGGTCGCGGGTGAGGACGATGCCGGGCGAAGCCGCGAACTCCCGGAACAGCTTCATCTCGGTCGTGGTCAAGTGGACGGGTTCCCCACCCTTGTGCACCTCCAGCGACATGGGGGAGTACACCAGGTCCCCGAACCGGACCGCACGGGTGTCGGGCCACTGGTCTGCGGCGACGGTTCGACGCAGTAGGGCACGGACGCGGGCGGCCAGCACCGATCCGTCGAAGGGCTTGGCCAGGCAGTCGTCGGCTCCCGCGTCCAGGCACGTCACCACATCCTCCGGGTCGTCACGGTCCGACAAGAGCAGAACGGGCACCACGGACTCCTCGCGAATCCGCCCGGCCAGGCTCACCCCGTCCAAGCCGGGCAACCGGCCCGCGAGCACGGCCACGTCCGGAGTCTGCTGACGGAACAGGCTGAGCCCGGTCACGCCGTCGGCGGCGGTACGCACCCGGTGGCCGCTCTGCTCAAGGATGAGCCGGATGCTCTCCCTGACCGTCGGGTCGTCGTCGACAAGCAGCACGTCGTACACGCGGCATCCCTCGTCGGGCGACACCGGCTCGATGTGTGCCGTGGCAGGCGCGTGCCGTCGCCGCATCCCACCCGATGCCGGTTCCCTGACATCGGAATCACCGCCGACCTCGGTATCGACGTCGCATTCGGTGACGACGTCGGAATCGGCGGCCAGGACGAAGTCGACGGCCCGGCTGGGAGTGTGGTGCATGCCGCCTTCGGCGAACGCCTTCCTGTACGACGCCTCCCCCAGCGCCCCGACGACAGCTCGCTCGCAACGCGCGTGCTGTTCAGCCATCTGTGGTCCGAACGCACAGATCGAGCTGCCGGCGTCGCGCCACAGGGCCTCCGCCACGCCGAGCAGCCGGGCGGCCCGCTCGTGAGCGCGGTCTTCGGCGGTGGTCCAGGCGAGCAGTTCCACCATCCTCCCGACCATCGCGTGATCACTGAAGCCACGCATGCTTTCCAGCGCGGACCTGACCAGGGCCTCGGTCGACTCACGGTCACCGCGGGCCCAGGCGTCGTGCCCCAGGGCCATCAGAACCTGAGCGCGACCCCACCGCTCCCCGCTCGCCTGGGCGGCGGCGTTGTACTGTCTGCCCGTCTCCGCCGCATGAGGGCCCCCGCCGTACGCCCGGGCACCTGCCAGCGCGATCAGCCAGGAGGTCGCCTCGCGCTCGTCGCCCAGCGCGGTCATGGCGGCCAGGGCCTCCTCGTACCGACGGACGCCCTCCTCCGGTCGCCCCCGATAGTGCGCGGACACCCCGCGCAGGCCCTCCACCTGGATCCGCACCCACGGGTCGCCCAGCCGCTCGGCCAGCGCGTCGGCCTCGTCCAGCCAGCGGTCGGCTGTCGCCAGGTCACCCTGCGTCTGCGCTACCCAGGTGGCGGCGAGAAGCGCACGGGCGCGCTCCGGGCTGGGGTCGGGCACGGCGGCGAGCGCCCGCTCGAACTGGCGGCGCCCCTCGCTGAGGAAGCCGCCGACGCACCAGTGCCAGCACAGGGCCGCGACCAGCGCCAGCCGGGGCCGGGGCTCACCGTCGTACTCCAGAGCGGCCAGCAGGTTGGTGTGCTCGACGCGCAGCCGGGCCATGTTCTCCAACTGGCCGGGGCCGTACCAGTTCCGGTCGATTCCGTGGGCCAGGGCGAGGAAGAAGTCGCGGTGCCGTCGACGCAGTTCGTCCTGCTCGCCGGAGTCCGCGAGCCGCTCGCGGCCGTACTCCCGGATGGTCTCCAACAGCCGGTAACGAGGCAGACCATCGACCTCGCACCTCAGTACGACGGACTGGGTGATGAGCCGGTCGAGGAGATCCAGCACCTCTGCCTCCGCGATTCCGTCCCCGGAGCAGACGCCCTCGGCGGCCTCCAGGGTGAACCCGCCGGCGAAGACGGTCAGGCGGTTCCACAGCAGCCGCTCGGCCGGGGCGCACAGCTCGTAGCTCCAGTCGATCACCCCGCGCAGGGTGCGTTGATGGGTCGGTGCCGTCCGGCTGCCGCAGGTGAGCAGCGAGAAGCGGTTCTCCAGCCGGTCCGTCAGCTGTCCGACGGTGAGCGTGCGCAGCCGGGACGCGGCCAGCTCGATCGCCAGCGGAAGACCGTCCAGATCGGCGCACAGACACGCGATCTGGGCATGGGCGGTCTCGGTGACGTGGAACTTCGGCTGGACGGCGGTCGCCCGGTCCCGCAGCAGTTCAACCGCCTCGTCCTGCGGAAGGGGCGCAAGGGCGAAGACGTGCTCGCCCGTGACTCCCAAGGTGTGGCGGCTCGTGGCGAGGATGCGCAGCTCCGGAGCGGTCGACAGGAGGGTGTCGGCCAGTTCGGCGCACGCCTCGATCAGGTGCTCGCAGTTGTCCAGCACCAGCAGCACCCGCCGCCCCGCGAGATAGCCCGCGAGTTGGTCCATGAGGGGCAGAACCCCGAGATCCGGCACCCGCAGTGCGCTCGCCGCCGCGACCGCTACCGCCGACGGGTCGTGCACCGAGGCGAGGTCCACCAGCCACACCCCGTCCGCGAACGCCTCCCGGGACGCGGCGGCCACCTGCAGCGCCAGCCGTGTCTTACCCACACCGCCCATGCCCGTGAGCGTCACAAACCGCCGCATATCCAGAAGGCGGCGGATCTCAGCGGTCTCATGCCGCCTGCCCACGAAACTCGTGAAGACGGCGGGCAGATTCCCGCCCTCCGCGATCACCCTGGTCACGTTGGCCCCCGTCTTTCGTACTGCGCACGGAGCTGGTCCGTAGCCTGCACCATGGGTTGACAACTCCCCGCGTTCGGCAAGCGCGGTACGCGGCAGTATGTGGAGCGCGTCCCGCATCCTGCCGGGCGCCGACGAAGACGGCCGCCGTGACCTGCCGGTTGTTCAACTCCAGGTAAAGCACGAAAATTCGGGCACGTCCCTGTGCCTCGTATGGAAAAGCGATATGGGTCCTGTGCGGTCGCCGCTTCGGCCTCATCGCCGCCTCCCGGCCGCGTCCGTCAGGAGACACGTCGGTCTCCATAGTCCAGGGGAGTGTCATGAATCAGGTGGGTACTTCACCAGAAAGGACACCTGATGACGATCCAGAAGACTCACTCTCTTGAGACGGTGGGCGGCGTGTCGCTTGCCGTCGACGGGGCGGCCGCGGACGGCGCGGCCTGAGGAGAACGCAGGAGTCCGTGGACGGGCTGAGCCTGGACCTGCTGGACGCGCTGACGCTGCCAGCCCAGGACAGGGTCCGCGGCGGCGGGCTGAGGCTGGTCGGTGAGGACGGTCCGCTGCCCGCGATCAAGCAGCACCTGATGCAGGCCGCCCTGGAGAGCGAGTTGGATGAGTATCTGGCCGCCGCCGAGGCCGAGCGCGGCGGCGGGCGGGGCTCGCGTTCGGGCGGCAACGGCCACAACGGATACCGCACGAAGAAGGTGGTGACAGCGATCCGCGACCTGTTCGGCCTGTGGCACCCCGACCCGGCGCCCTCCCCGTATCCGCTGGAACGGTCCCGGCACATGACCGTCACCTCGAGGTGATCGCGGAGCCAGGCAGCCAGGTCCTCCCCGTCGCGGCCGTCGTAGAGGTGCCGCGGCTTCCTCCTTGTGGTGCGCGGAGTTGTCCTTGGGGCTCTTCGCGCGCTCGGCGCGCACCATCTCGTCGAGCCCGGCCGCCGGCTCACACTGCCGCTCGTCGTCGAAGTGCTGACCGGTGTGACCAGTGTGACGAAGGTCGTAGAAGCGGAAGCCGTCCGGCAGACCCGCTGCCGCTCGGCACGACGCCATTTCGAGGCCCGTCGGGTGAGGCCGGCGCGCTTGGCGACCTCACGGCGGAGGTAGATGGAGAAGCGGCGCCACAGGCACCGGCGTGAGCATTCCAGAGCACGGCCGCTTCGTAGTCGTACGTGTCCGGATCGAGGGGTGCCGAGGGCAGGGTCTGTGTCGTCGTGCCGGACCCGGCATCGGCAGGGCCGCCCGCTGGAGGGACGACTGTGGGCCGGGCCGAAGCTCGGCGCGGTGAACGTGGCGAAGACGCGCGGGTGCGTGCCGACCTGCGGGGGTCTATCGGTCAAGGGTGCTCACGGGTGGCCTCTGCTCCCCCGGATGGCCATCCAGCTGTCCAACTCCCGGGAGACAGCCGATGTTTGAGGGTCGGCCCTACGACGGCGGCTTTTGCTCACCCTGCGCGGCCTGCAGGTCGGCCAGCAGGTCGGCCTGCCCGGCGAGAACGCCGGACAGGATGGTCCGTGCGACCCGCAGCAGCTCCGCGACCCGCGGACTGGTCAGCGAGTAGTACACGTTCGAACCCTCCTTGCGGGTCTTGACCAGCCAACTCAGCATCTGACCAATTGCTGAATTCTGCGATTCTGCATGAGTGGCTGGTGGACTGCATCGCAACGGTGCTGAGGGTTCCGCCCCGGGGATCAACCGGAGCCCTCAGCACCGTCGACCACCCTTGCAGCTCCGGCATCCTTGACCGTGGTGAGGCCGGGCAGGACGTGTGGCCCGTGCCCACGAGTTCGATTCTCGTCACCCGCTCTTCTTGAAGCCCCAGGCCGACGGCCTGGGGCTTGTTTCCTTGGGAAGCCGTTGCTGCGTTTCAGAGGCGGGCCCTCAGCCCGCTTGCGCATCGAGCAGATCACTGCCAAGCCCGGATGCCTGGCGCGGCCGTACGCCGGCTCCGTGTGCCGCAGGGGCTGGGCCCGGCCGTCGGGCTCAGCCCCGCAGCGTTCACTCTCCCCGTGCCCCTGCCTGCCCGGTGACGGCCCGCAGCAGGGGGCGGCTCAGTGCGCCGGCCGCCAGGATTCCGCCGACGCCGGCGGCGCAGCACACCGCGAGGACGGTCAGGCCGCGTGCGTCGAACGAGGAGTCGCCGCCGGCCAGCATCATCGATCCCCCGCACAGCAGTCCGGTCGCGAGAGCGCCGCCTGCCAGCACGGTGACCGGGATGAGCGTCTCGCGGTTGACGCGCAGTGGGGTTCCGGCCAGGTGCAGCAGGGCGTAGGTGCGGCGGCGGTCCAGGACGTTGGCGGCCGCGGTGATCCCGGCCGAGGTGATGGCGACCGTGAAGGTCACCACGAGCACCACTCGGGTGATGGTGGTGAAGTCCTGGGTGAACTGTGTCTCGGACCAGTTCACGTCGATGGTGGTGAGCGGGTACTGGTCCGGCGTCAGGCCGGTCAGCGCGGTGCGGGCGCGGTCCAGTTCGGCCGGGCCGCCGGAGACGGTGGCGGTGACCTGGCGGCTGTCGTAGGGAGCCGTGGCCACGAAGCCGTCGTCCACTCCGACCACGGCGCTCACCCCGGCGGCGTGCAGGCGCTGTTCGGCCTGCGTCCGCATCTGGGTCACCTTGTTCGCCGGGGCGGCGATGGCGAGCTGGTCGGGCCGTCCTCCCCACGGGGAAGTGCTGTCCATGGTGAGCAGGGCGAAGAACCCGGCGACGAAACCGGCCAGGGTGAGTCCGGAGACGATCCGCCAGGCAGCCTTGGGATCGTCCAGCAGCCGGCGACCGGCCAGCAGTGTCGCCGGCCGCTTGGCCAGGGCGGTGACGATCCTGCCGAGCAACCGGACCACCCACGGCCCGATCACGGCCAGCGCCAGGAAGACCGCGGCGAACGCGGACAGCGCCACGGCGTCGTCGCTGCCGTACTCCTTGCTGATCCAGCCGTATCCGGCGACGACGGCCACGAAGCCGCGGCTGCGGGAGCGGCGGGCCACGCCCAGTGGGCCGACGACCACCTGACGGAGCCCGGCGAGCGCGCTGATGACGACCAGCGCGACCACCCCGGCCATGACCGCCAGCAGTGGCAGCGCGCCGATCCACAGGTCGGCCGGGTACCAGGCGCCTCCTGCGAGCGGCAGACTCGCCGCCGCCGGCAGCAGCACCGCGTACCCCACGGCCCCGAGCAGCGCCCCGGCCGTTCCGGTGAGCAGTGCCTCGGCGGCCGTCATTGCGGCGACGCGGCCCGGCGTGGCGCCGATCAGGCGCAGCGCGGCGAGGCGCTGGTCGCGGCGGGAGACCGACAGGCGCGCGGCGGAGGCCGCCAGCACTAGCAGCGGAACGATGACGAGGATGGTGGCGACCCGGGCCAGGGACTCGTACATCCTGCCCGTGCCGTCCGTCAGCGGCGCGCCGGTGCCGGCCCGGCGCGGGTCGGGCGCGCGCTCGGCGGTGACCGCCGGGTCGCCGGGGCGGTCTCCGATCACCGCGACGAGTTCACCGGGGTGGGCCAGTGCCTCGCGGCCCAGGGTTCCGGTGGGTGTGCCGGGGACCGGGTGGCGGTCGGCGGGCAGCCGGTCGAGCAGGGCGCCGAGCGCCGGGGAGACCCACAGCGGCGCTGTTGTGGCCCGGCCGTGGGCCCAAGACGCAGGTACGTGCCGTACTCGTCGCCGGCGGCTCACTGGCCCTCACTATCGGGATCGGCACAGTCGCGGGCCCGGACGGTGCCGGTACCTGGGGACTGCTGGAGAGCGTCGCTCTGCTGGTGCTGCTTTCCCGTGCAGTGTGGGAGGTGCCGCACCCGAGGACCGCGGCAGCCGTGTCGGCCGCACTGGCCGTGGCGGCCATCGCGATCCCGCTGCGCTGGCTGCCGAGGGACATCCAGACCGACAGCCAGACCGCCGTCAACTGGTGCCTGCTGATGACGCTGGGCGCCGGCACAGCTCTCGCCTGGGGCCTGCGCGCGCGGCTGCTGGAGGAGCAGCGGGCCCGCGACCTGCACGACTTCGTCGCCCACCACGTCACCGGCATGATCGTCCAGGCCAATGCCGCGCTGGCCCTCCAGCACACCGCGCCGGAACAGGTCGGACCACTGCTGGAGAACATCACCCGGTCCGGTTCGGAGACGCTGGACTCGATGCGCCGCCTGGTGCGGGTCCTGCGCGAGGACTGCCACGAGGGCATCCGGCCCGGCGAGGTGTGGGCGGAACTCGCCCGGCTGGTCTCGGCGTTCTCGGAAGACGAAGCCGACGTCCAGCTGCACGTCGCCGCGGCGGCCCGCGAGGCGCGTCTCGCCCCCGAGGTGGAGACCTCCGTGCACCGAGTCGTGCAGGAGGCCCTGACCAACGTGCGCCGCCACGCGCACGGCGCCGTGGTGGCCGTACGGGTCGACGTGGACGGGCCCCGGCTGCGGGTAGAGGTGCACAACACGGCACCGGCCGCACGCCACCCCGGCCCGGTCGGCGGACGTGGCGGCTTCGGCCTGGTCGGCCTGCGCGAACGCGTAGAAGCGGTGGAGGGCACGCTGACCGCCGCCCCCACCGACGACGGCGGCTGGCGGGTGACCGCCGACTTCCCGATGCCGGCCGCCATGGCAGGACCACCGGCGTGAACGACACGGTGATCCGCGTACTGATCGCGGACGACCAGGAAATGGTCCGCATGGGCTTCCGGCTGATCCTCGGCGCCCAGCCCGGCAT
>NZ_LGUR01000212.1 GCF_001270495.1 Streptomyces viridochromogenes | reverse complement strand
CCGCCTCCGCCACCGCGATCGTCATGCCGAGGGCCTTGGCGATGTTCCCGGCCGCCGTCATGACACGTGCCGTACCCACCACAGGCGCGATGGCAACCAGAACATCCTGCACCTGCTCGGCAGTCAGCCCGGCCTGGATGGCAGGGTCGATGTGGGCGACGTAGGAGATCGGCGGGGCGTCCGAAGCGGCGAGGGCCGCGATACGGGTGAGCATGAAGGTTTCCGGGACCAGCCCGCACCGCTCGACCGAGTCGACCGTCATGGCGGCGAGAGTGTCCAGTACCGGGGTTTCAGATGCTGTGGCCATGGCAGGGCGTCTCCTATGAGGTCGTGAGGGAAGTCGACGTGCGGACAGTCGACGTGGGGAAGTCGACGGCGTCGGCACCGTGGGGCATGGGGCACCTCGACCGGTGCAGCGCCCACCGCTCGACCGTAAGTCCGTTTCCCGTAGATCGCCTGTCGAGGGCCGGGGCCACCCCCGGGGCGGAGCCCTCCGTGGTCACACGCCGGCCCCCGGCCACGTCGTCCGTGGACCGGGGGCCGTGGACCGGGGGCCGTCTCCTCCTCTACGCCCTCGCCCTGACTCTCAGACCGACAGCGGAACCGCGTGGATCTCGTCGGCCTTGTGGCCGGCGCGTTCGTGGATGCGCTGAACCGCTTCGGCCGAGGGTGCCTCGGAGAGGCAGTAGACGAGGCCGGACTCGGGATCGGCCCACGCCCGCTGGAAGTGCACGCGCTCGTCGCCCTCTATAGCGAGGTCCGCGTTGTGGGCCTCCCTGAGTTGGTCGGCCGTGATGCCCTTCATGTCGTGGTGTACGTCCATGAACTGAGCCATGCCTCGCACCTCCTTCCGTTTCCAGGAGTGCGCTCGCATCTGCTCTCCCTTCCATGCTGCGCCCGTACGTCAGGACGAGCAACGAGCAACCAGCAACGAGCACGAGGCGCACGCTGAAACCGGGAACAGACCGAGCACAGCAAAGGGCCCCGGCGCATCCACCGCACCGGGGCCCTCACCGCCGTACGAGTCCTACGTCCTCACCCGCACTGGCAAGGATTCCCCGACTGGCACCCGCACCCGCACCCCGAGCCGCAGCCGCAGGCGCCGAAGAGCGGGAGGCTCCTGACGTCGGCGGGCTGCTCGGACGGGCGTTCCTGGGTGGGGTCGGGTGTCGTGCCGAGAGTGCCGCGGGCGCTTCGGGGGTTGCGGGTGCTGGGGGATTCGGCCATGGATCCTCCTCAAGGCTGGTGCCTGTGCCCATTCCATGCCCGGCCCGCTGGGCGCATCAACGGCGCACAGAGGCTTGCGCACGCCCCGAACAGCACCCCGCAAGCCCGCCCACGGGCCCTACGGGCCCACCCGCGGACCTGCCCACGGCCCCGCCTTACGCCCCGTCCACCCCCGCCGCCGACTGGATCTCCGGCTGGATGTCCGTCTGCAGCTCATCCGCGTGCTCACCCGTCACCAGGTACACCACACGCTTGGCCACGGACACCGCATGGTCGGCGTACCGCTCGTAGTAACGGCCGAGCAGCGTCACGTCGACCGCCGTCTCGATGCCGTGCTTCCAGCGCTCGTCCATCAGGTGCTGGAAGAGGGTGCGGTGGAGGAGGTCCATCGCGTCGTCGTCCTGCTCCAGCTGGAGCGCGAGGTCGACGTCCTTGGTGACGATGACCTCGGCCGCCTTCGCCATCAGGCGCTGCGCCAGCTGCCCCATCTCCAGGATGGTGGCGTGCAGGTCCTGCGGGATCGCCCGCTCCGGGTAGCGCAGCCGCGTGAGCTTGGCCACGTGCTGGGCCAGGTCGCCCGAGCGCTCCAGGTCCGCCGACATGCGCAGCGACGTGACGACGATACGGAGGTCCGTCGCCACCGGCTGCTGGCGCGCCAGCAGGGCTATGGCGCGGGCCTCCAGGTCGTGCTGGAGGTCGTCGACCTTCTGGTCGGCCTCGATCACGCTTTCGGCCAGCTTGAGGTCGGAGTCGAGGATCGCCGCGGTGGCGCGCCCGATCGCCGACCCGACCAGCCGGGCCATCTCCACCAGACCGTCGCCGATCGAGTCCAGTTCCTCGTGGTACGCGTCCCGCATCAGGGTCCCTCTCTTACGTCTGCCTCGGGGGTTCCGGGGTCAGGAGACTGTCGTCTGAGTTGTCGAAGTCGTCGGAGTCCTCGAACCGACAGTCTTGCCATCGAACCGGAAGTCTTACCGTCCGTACCTCCGACAGTAAGACCGTCTTGAAAACGGCAGTAGGACTGTCATGAAACCGCCAGTGTGATCCCACGCTAAACCGCCTGTGCGAACCCCACGGGTCCACTATTCGGGCTCTACGCGTCCGTTTCCGCCACCCCAAATGAACCACCACTGGCTCCAAGGTGAACTCTGGGCGACGAGTGTTCGAGCTCGCACTCCGACGGCTGTGGCCACTGCCTGCGTCATGCCTAACCTGGGTGCATGGACGTGAACGCGGCGGTCGCCGCAGCGGCAGCGATCGCCGGGGTGCTTACCGGCGTCATCGCCATGCTGGCGTTCCGCTGGAGCGAACGCGACCTGAAGCGGCCCACCCGAACCTCCCTGCACACCGACCCGGTCCTGCCGCCCGGCGTGGACACGGTCCTGTCGGTGCTGCGCTCCTCCGCCGTCGTCCTCGACGAGGGGGACGCCGTCGTCAAGGCCAGCTCGGCGGCGTACGCTCTCGGTCTGGTGCGCGGTGGCAAGCTCTCCGTCGAACCCATGCTCCAGATGGCCCGGGACACCAGACGGGACGGGGAGATACGGCAGGTCGAGCTGGACCTGCCCCGGCGCGGTACCGGACGCGGCGATGCCCTCGCCGTGTCCGCGCGCGTCGCGCCCCTGGGCTCCCGCCTCGTCCTCCTCCTCGTCGAGGACCTCACCGAGGCCCGGCGCATAGAGGCGGTGCGGCGTGACTTCGTCGCCAACGTGAGCCATGAGCTGAAGACGCCGGTCGGCGCGCTCTCCCTCCTCTCCGAGGCCGTCATGGACGCCTCCGACGATCCGGAGGCCGTGGAGCGGTTCGCCGGACGGATGCAGATCGAGGCGACCCGGCTGACCAGCCTGGTGCAGGAGCTCATCGACCTCTCCCGGGTGCAGAACGACGACCCGCTGGAGGACGCCGAGCCCGTCCGCGTCGACGAGCTCGTCGCCGAGGCCATGGACCGCTGCCGGCACGCCGCCGGCACGAAGCAGATCACCATGGCCTCGAATGTGTGGACGCCCGAAGGGCCCGATCAGAGCGGTGGCGGGCGACGGGCGGGCGAGGCCGGCGAGGCCCTCAGCATCTGGGGCAACCGCGGCCAGCTGGCCGCCGCGCTCGGCAACCTCGTCGAGAACGCCGTCAACTACTCGCCCGCCCGCACCCGCGTCGGCATCGCCGCCCGCCGGATCAGCGCCCCGGGCGGAGACCTCATCGAGATCGCCGTGACCGACCAGGGCATCGGCATCTCGGACAAGGACAAGGAGCGCATCTTCGAGCGCTTCTACCGCGTCGACCCGGCCCGTTCCCGTGCCACCGGTGGCACCGGCCTCGGTCTCGCGATCGTCAAGCACGTGGCCGCCTCGCACGGCGGGGAGGTCACGGTGTGGAGCTCCGAGGGACAGGGCTCCACCTTCACCCTGCGGCTGCCGGAGGCCGGTGCGGCCCGAGACCGCGCACAGCAGCACCCCGACCTCGACGACGAGGCCGGACAGACCGCCGGATCGCATCCCCGCAGATCCCCCGACTCACCCCCTGACTCAACCGCGTACGAAACGCTTTCCGCCCCGGAGGTCCTTCCGTGACCCGTGTGCTCGTCGTCGAGGACGAGGAGTCCTTCTCCGACGCCCTGTCGTACATGCTCCGCAAAGAGGGCTTCGAGGTCGCCGTCGCGACCACCGGGCCCGACGGACTCGACGAGTTCGAGCGCAACGGCGCCGACCTCGTCCTCCTCGACCTGATGCTGCCCGGCCTGCCGGGCACCGAGGTCTGCCGTCAACTGCGCGGCCGCTCCAACGTCCCGGTGATCATGGTCACCGCCAAGGACAGCGAGATCGACAAGGTGGTCGGCCTGGAAATAGGAGCCGATGACTACGTCACCAAGCCGTTCTCCTCGCGCGAGCTGGTCGCCCGTATCCGGGCCGTCCTGCGCCGCCGCGGCGAGCCGGAGGAGGTGACCCCGGCCGCCCTGGAGGCCGGCCCGGTCCGTATGGACGTGGACCGCCACGTCGTCACGGTCTCCGGCTCCAAGGTCGACCTCCCCCTGAAGGAGTTCGACCTCCTGGAGATGCTCCTGCGCAACGCCGGCCGCGTCCTCACCCGCATGCAGCTCATCGACCGAGTCTGGGGCGCCGACTACGTCGGTGACACCAAGACCCTGGACGTCCACGTCAAGCGCCTGCGCGCCAAGATCGAGCCGGACCCGGGCGCGCCCAGGTATCTGGTGACGGTGCGTGGTCTGGGGTACAAGTTCGAGCCGTAAACCGCGGTCGTAGGTCGTACGACAAAGGGCGGGGCCCCGGATCTTCCGGGGCCCCGCCCTTTTCTACGGCTGCGGGGGCGCCGTACGACCGTTCAGTGACCGGCCGCCGAGTGCGACGCGCCGTCGGACGGGGTGGCCGCGCCCGCGCCGGCACCGGCCTCGGTACCGGCGCCCGGCGTCTCGCCGGCGGAGGCCGTGCCGCCCGGGGTGGCCTCGGTGCCGCCGGCCGGGGTGCCGGTCGGCGAACCGCTCGGGGAGGGCGACGCGTCGGGCGCCGCCGGGACCTGGCTCGGACCCCAGCTCTCGAAGTAGTGCTCGGCGGGCACGACGAAGGCGCGCAGGCTCACGTCACCGGTCTTGCTGAAGGTGAAGGTGATCTTCTGCGCGTTGCCGTCCTGGATGGCCTCACGGCTGCTGGGCAGCGTGGCGGAGGCGTTGTCCTTGCCGCCGATGATCAGCGAGCCGCCGGCCGGGATGGTCAGGCTGCCGCCCTTGGCGGGCTTGAGCGCGGCGCTCTTGGCGGTGCCGTCGACCTTGATCGAGTCCAGGGTCTGCGCGGTGCTGCCGGAGTTGAACAGGGTCGCGGCGATGGCGGCCGGGCCGGTCGACTCCAGGTCGGGCTGGGTGATGACGACGGCGTTCTGGATCTTGATGTCGCCGACCGTGGTGGCCGCGTTGTCCGGCTTGATCTCCAGTGTCTGACTGTTGTTGCCGGCGGCGCACGCACCGAGCGACGTGATGGAGAACGCGATGGCGGCCGCGGCGAGGGCGCCGCGTCGAAGGCTGCTGCTCACGGCGGCGGCAACTCCTTGACTCGAACGGGGCGGGCGCGTAAAGCCGCCCTAAGTGTCTGTCAGCGGCCTTAGGTTACCGAGCCGTTCCCGCGCGACCGCACCCGACCCTCCCCTCAGCGCCCAAGTGCCGCCGAAGTACCTCTTCCACCCCCCGTCCCTTCACCCCCAGGTGACCCAGGAGTCACATTGACGAGGCTCGTCAGCCATTCACATAAGCCGTCTCGCACATCCCGGCGCAAAATTTCCGTGAAGGAATGCGCGACCTTCCCGAAATTGATCACCTAGTGTGCCGCCGACCTGCCTGTGATCAATTCCGGATTCGTCCGGGATCCGTCTCGGGGCGCCGAACGGAGTAGCGGAAGTCGCACACTTGGAACCGGACATATGTGTACATTCAGCCACTCGGAGGTGCCTCTGGATGCGCGTAACGTGCACGTTTCACCTCGCCCGCAGAGCCGCTCCGACCTGCGAATACCTTCTTCCGCTCAGCCCGCGAAGCACGTTCGTGTTGGAGTTGTCAAGCCCCGAGATATGCCCTGACCTGCGAAAACGCCATTCAGAACCCGCAGTTTCCGTGTTACCCTGGATAGCCACGGAAGGGGTACCTGTCACATGACGTTCAAGGTTGGCGACACCGTGGTCTATCCCCATCACGGGGCCGCGCTGATCGAGGCCATCGAAACTCGCCAGATCAAAGGCGTGGACAAGACCTACTTGGTGCTGAAGGTCGCCCAGGGTGACCTGACGGTACGTGTGCCAGCGGACAATGCGGAGTTCGTCGGCGTGCGTGATGTGGTCGGTCAGGACGGGCTGGACCGGGTCTTCGAGGTGCTGCGCGCGCCGTACGCCGAGGAGCCCACGAACTGGTCGCGTCGTTACAAGGCAAATCTGGAGAAGCTCGCCTCCGGCGATGTCATCAAGGTCGCGGAAGTCGTGCGTGACCTGTGGCGTCGAGAGCGCGAGCGTGGACTCTCCGCCGGTGAGAAGCGCATGCTCGCCAAGGCCCGCCAGATTCTGGTGAGCGAGCTCGCCCTCGCGGAGAACACCAACGAGGACAAGGCCGAGGCTCTGCTCGACGAGGTTCTCGCGTCCTGACGCGGTTGGTCCACCTCAGTTCAGTTCAGCACAGTGCTGGGTTGTCTTAGCGGTGTTGTCTTAAAAGAAGTGCCGCGGTGCCCGATGACGTAATTTCTGTCGCCGGGCGCTGCGGCATGTTTGCGCACAGACACCGTACGTCTTATCTCGGGGGCGCCCCCGATACTTGATGTGCCGGGTCCGGGCAGCTGTCTCGACCGTTGTCACGGAAGGGTTCGGTCAAGACGTCCCACCCGGCACGCTGAGGCCATACCCACGTAGGCAGAGCACACAAACCTGACAGGAACCGATGTCTGACGTTTCGCGTCCTTCCCCCGCGGCCGTTCCCGTGGAGACCCGTACCGCCGTCGTGATTCCGGCCGCCGGAAAGGGCGTACGCCTCGGTCCGGGCGCCCCCAAAGCGCTTCGCGCGCTGAACGGCACGCCCATGCTCATCCACGCCGTCCGCGCCATGGCCGCGTCCCGCGCCGTCTCCCTCGTGGTCGTCGTGGCCCCGCCCGACGGCACCGCCGAGGTCAAGAGCCTGCTCGACGCGCACGCCCTGCCCGAGCGCACCGACTTCCTGGTGGTCCCCGGCGGCGAGACCCGCCAGGAGTCCGTGAAGCTCGGCCTCGACGCACTGCCGCCCGACTACGACATCGTGCTGGTGCACGACGCGGCGCGCCCACTGGTCCCGGTGGACACGGTCGACGGCGTGATCGAGGCCGTACGGGACGGGGCGTCGGCCGTGGTGCCCGCGCTGCCGCTCGCGGACACGGTCAAGGAGGTCGAGCCGGCCACCGTGACGGGCGAGCCCGAACCGGTGGTGGCCACCCCGCGGCGCGCCCGCCTCCGCGCCGTACAGACCCCCCAGGGTTTCGACCGCGCCACGCTGATCCGTGCCCACGAGACGGTGACCGACGACGTCACCGACGACGCGAGCATGGTCGAGCAGCTCGGGCTGACGGTCGTGGTCGTGCCCGGTCACGAGGAGGCGTTCAAGGTCACCCGCCCGCTGGACCTGGTCCTGGCGGAGGCGGTCCTGGCGCGCCGGAGGCTGAACGATGGCTTCTGAGGCACCGGGGACGGAGAACGCCGGGATTCCGCTGCCCCAGGTGGGCATCGGCACCGACATCCACGCCTTCGAGGAGGGCCGCGAGCTGTGGTGCGCGGGCCTGAAGTGGGAGGGCGAAGGGCCCGGTCTCGCCGGCCACTCCGACGCGGACGTCGTCGCGCACGCCGCCTGCAACGCCCTGTTCTCGGCGGCCGGCCTCGGCGACCTGGGACAGCACTTCGGCACCGCGCGCCCCGAGTGGTCGGGCGCCCCGGGTGTCGTACTCCTCGGCGAGGCGGCCCGGATCGTACGCGAGGCGGGCTTCCGCATCGGCAACATCGCGGTCCAGGTCGTCGGCCCCCGCCCGAAGATCGGCAAGCGGCGGGACGAGGCGCAGAAGATCCTGTCGGAGGCGGCGGGCGCACCGGTGTCGGTATCGGGCGCGACGACGGACGGCCTGGGTTTCCCGGGCCGGGACGAGGGACTGATGGCGGTGGCGACGGCACTGGTGGTGCGTAGCCACTGAGGCGGGTGTGCCGACCAAGGGCCGCGGGGCCGTTGCGACATGCGGCTTCGCCGCGTGGGCGCGACCAGCCGGACCGAGCCGCACCCGACAAACAGGGCACTGCTCCCCGCACCCCCAGCGGCCCACTACCCTAGGTGTCGTGACGATTCGCCTGTACGACACCAGCGCCCGGAAGATCCGTGACTTCACCCCGCTCCAGCCGGGCTGTGTCTCGATCTACCTCTGTGGCGCCACCGTGCAGGCCGCTCCGCACATCGGGCACATCCGCTCGGGGCTCAACTTCGACATCATGCGCCGCTGGTTCGCGTACCGCGGCTATGAGGTGACGTTCATCCGGAACGTCACGGACATCGACGACAAGATCATCTGGAAGGCGGCCGACCAAGGCCGCCCCTGGTGGTCCATCGGCTACGAGAACGAGCGCGCCTTCACCGACGGCTACACCGCCCTCGGCTGCCTCCCGCCCACGTACGAGCCCCGCGCCACCGGCCATGTCACCGAGATGGTCGAGATGATGCGCGGCCTCATCGAGCGCGGACACGCCTACGAGGCGGAGGGCAGCGTCTACTTCGACGTCCGTTCGTGGCCCTCCTACCTGGAGCTGTCCCGCCAGGACCTCGACGAGATGCGGCAGCCCGCCGAGGAGGGCATCACCGGCAAGCGGGACCCGCGCGACTTCGCGATGTGGAAGGCCGCCAAGCCCGGCGAGCCCGACTGGGAGACGCCGTGGGGCCGGGGCCGCCCGGGCTGGCACCTGGAGTGCTCGGCGATGGCCCACAAGTACCTGGGCTCCGCCTTCGACATCCACGGCGGCGGCCTCGACCTGATCTTCCCGCACCACGAGAACGAGATCGCCCAGGCCAAGGCGTACGGCGACGACTTCGCCCGGTACTGGGTGCACAACGCCTGGGTCACCATGAGCGGCGAGAAGATGTCCAAGTCGCTCGGCAACTCCGTCCTCGTGAGCGAGATGGTGAAGCAGTGGCGGCCCATCGTCCTGCGCTACTACCTCGGCACCCCGCACTACCGCTCCACGATCGAGTACAGCGAGGAGGCCCTGCGCGAGGCCGAGTCCGCGTTCGCGCGCATCGAGGGCTTCGTGCAGCGGGTCGTGGAGAAGGCGGGCGTCGTCGAGCCGTCCGCCGAGGTGCCGCTCGCCTTCGCCGAGGCGATGGACGACGACCTGGGCGTCCCGCAGGCGCTGGCCGTGGTGCACACCACGGTCCGCCAGGGCAACTCCGCCCTCGCCGCCGACGACAAGGAAGCCGCCGTGGCCCGCCTCGCCGAGGTGCGTGCCATGCTCGGCGTCCTCGGCCTGGACCCGCTCGATGCGCACTGGGCCGGCGAGACCGACCGCGGCGAAGACCTGCACGGCGTCGTCGACACCCTGGTCCGTATGGTCCTCGACCAGCGCGAGGCGGCCCGCTCCCGCAAGGACTGGGCCACCGCGGACGCCATCCGCGACCAGCTCAACCAGTCGGGCCTCGTCATCGAGGACGGCCCGCAGGGCCCGCGCTGGACCCTCGGCCCACGCTGACCGAGCCGGTCCTTCGGAAGATCGATTGTGCCGCCCGGCCCTCCGGGCGGCACACTGCATAGACGTACACACGAACGCTTCACGACAGACAGGTAGGTCATGGCCGCGAACAACCGCCGCATGTCCGGCAAGAAGGGCGCGCAGGTCGGCAGTGGCGGCCAGCGGCGCAAGGGTCTGGAAGGCAAGGGCCCGACCCCGCCCGCCGAGATGCGCAAGGGGCACAAGAAGAACCGCGTCGCCAACGCCAAGGCGAAGCAGACGGTACGCCGTCCCGCGCCACGCGGCCGCGGCGGCAAGGGCACGTCCGAGCTGGTGGTCGGCCGTAACCCGGTGGTCGAGGCCCTGCGCGAGGGCGTCCCGGCGTCGACCCTCTACGTCCAGCAGTTCATCGACAACGACGAGCGGGTGCGCGAGGCCCTCCAGCTCGCCGCCGAGCGCGGCGGCATCAACCTCATGGAGGCGCCGCGCCCCGAGCTGGACCGTATGACGAACGGCCTCAACCACCAGGGCCTGGTCCTCCAGGTCCCGCCGTACGAGTACGCCCACCCCGAGGACCTGGCCAGCGCCGCCTACGACGACGGCGAGGACCCGCTCATCGTCGCCCTCGACGGTGTGACCGACCCGCGCAACCTCGGTGCCGTCGTCCGCTCGGTCTCCGCCTTCGGCGGCCACGGCGTCGTCGTACCGGAACGGCGCGCGGCGGGTATGACGGCCGGCGCCTGGAAGACGTCCGCCGGCACGGCGGCCCGCACCCCGGTCGCCCGCGCCACCAACCTGACCCGCGCCCTGGAGGCGTACAAGAAGGCGGGCATCGTGGTCGTCGGCCTCGCCGCCGACGGCGAGGCCGAACTCGGCGAGTTGGCGGCCCTGGACGGCCCGGTCGTCATCGTCGTGGGCAGCGAGGGCAAGGGCCTGTCCCGCCTGGTCGGTGAGACGTGCGACTTCCGCGTACGCATCCCGATGCCGGGCGGCGCCGAGTCGCTCAACGCCGGTGTGGCGGCGGGGATCGTCCTCTACGAGGCGGCTCGCCGACGCGTCTGAACAGACATCCGTGGCGTCACCCGTGCGGGTTAATTCTGGTGACAGTGGTGCGACCTGCGCATCTTTGACGGAGTCCGGACAGATCCGGCCGGTCAAGGCAGTGTCCTAACGTCACGTCACTCGGTTAGTTGAGTGTGGACACCAGAACACCCCGCACACCCACGGGGGACCGCTCGTCGGGATACGACGACGCTCCCGCGCTGAGCATGGTGAAGGTGCCGAGTGATCCGGCGCAGATCATCGTCAACCACGCGAGCTTCCGCGTGCTGTTGGGCGCGTCGACCGGGCGGAGCAAATCCCCGCGGATCACACGGCACCTGAGCGCCACCGAGGACACCGCCCGCATCCCCGTCACGGCCGCGCCCGGCAGAGCGGGAGCGGCCCCCGGCGCCCGCCGCCGGGTCGCCGTCTGGAACGGTACGTCCGCGCCCGACGACACGGGCGCCCACCGGCTGCTCCAGGCCGTGCGGGACGGCAGCGTCCGCCACGGCGACGAACCGATGCCCGGTCTCGGAGGAGCCACCCAGGTCATCCCGCGCGTCGACGTCGGCGGCGGCTACGACGACGGCTACGACGATGTGCTGGAGCAGACCGTCGAGACGCCGATCGTGGGTGCCCAGCGCACGCACGACGAATCGCTCGAGACCCGCCTGCTCCCGAACATGCGCACCGTAGAGAGCGCATACGACGAGGAACTCACCTACGACGACGAGGAGTTCAGGGAGGGCCCGGTCGGCCCGGACGAGACCGACCCACCCCTGCGACGGTCCGGCGACGACCCCGCGCGGCACGCCTACTACCCCGGCCGCCGGATGAACCTCGGCGTCGTCCTCCTCCCCCTCCGCGTCTTCCTCGGCTTCATCTCCATCTACGCCGGGATGGGCAAGCTCTGCGACCCCGTCTACTTCGACGGCGGCAAGCGCGGCTCGATGGTGACGTGGCTCAACACCCTGCACCCCTGGGAAGTGGCCGAGCCCCTCCGGCAGTTCGCCCTAGCGCACCCGGTCGGCTCCGGCCTGGTCATCGCCTTCTTCCAGGTCATCGTGGGCGTGCTCACGGTCCTGGGCTGCTGGCAGCGGGTCGCGGCCGTCGTCGGCGCCCTACTGTCCGCCGCGCTCCTGCTCACCGTCAGCTGGAAGAGCGTCCCGGTCTACGACGCCCCCGACATCATCTACCTCGCCGCGTGGTCCCCGCTGATCATCGCCGGCGCCCCCGTCTACTCCATCGACGGCCGGCTCGCGGGCATGGCCTGGCGCCGCCTCGGTCCGCGCTCCGACATCTGGGAGCTGCGCCAGTACGTCCTGCGGCGCGGCGCCCTGGTCACGGTGATCGTCGCCGGCCTGACCCTGCTGATCGGCTCGCTGCTCGGCGGTGCGGTCCGCGACGCCGACCGTGTCGTGGTCCCCGGCCCCGGCGAGGCTCCCCGCAACGAACTGCCCGGTTCTCCGCTCCCGCAGGAGCCCGGCCAGCGGCACAAGCGGACGCCGTCGGCCTCCAACTCGCCCACCCAGGGTGCTACGTCGGGGGCGGCCACGCCGTCCGGTGCGGCGACCACGCCGGGGGCGACGAGCGACACGGGCAACGCCGGTGCCGGTACGCCCAGCCAGACGCAGGGTACGGGGGGGCAGGCTCCGCCCCAGCAGTCCACACCGGCCGACGAGGTGCCCAGCACCAGCACCGGTCCGACCTCCGGGGGGCCGTCCTCCGGTGGGGGCTCGACGGGCGGTTCGTCGCCCGACGAACCGGGTCTGGTGGGCGGTCTGCTGGGCTGACGCCCCGCGCCTGCCCGACACGATCACGCTGACGCCGATGGGCCCCGGACACGATCCCGTCCGGGGCCCATCGACTTCCTCGCCCCCGCCGCCCCTACCCGTCCCATCCCTTGAAGGGGCTCCGCCCCTTCGACCCCGCGAGGAGGCTCCGCCTCCTGGACCCCCATCGGCCTGCGGCCTCGTCCTCAAACGCCGGACGGGCTGGAGATGCACGGGCCGGCGCTGAGGGGTGGGCGCGTGGGGCCGAGCCTCCTACGGGGGCTGAAAGATGCATCCCCGGCGCGCCCCGCGGAGCGGCTGGTGGCTAGCGGCCCAGTGCCGCCAGTTCCTTTGCCGCCTCCGTCAGGTCCTTCGCTGTGTCGATGGCCCGCCAGTAGGCGCCCTGGGGGAGGGGGAATCCGGCCAGGCGGCGTTCGCGGGCCAGGTGGGGGAACGTGGTGCGTTCGTGGTCGCCCCGGGCCGGGAGGAGGTCGGCGAAGGCGGGCGAGAAGACGTAGACACCCGCGTTGATCTCGAAGGTCGACGGCGGGGCCTCGATGAAGTCGGTGATGTGCCCGAAGCCGTCCGTCTTCACCGCACCCCACGGAATGCGTGGCCGGGCTAGGGCGAGCGTGGCGACCGCGTCGCGTTCGGTGTGGAAGTCGGCCATGTCGCGCAGCGAGAAACGGGTCCAGATGTCCCCGTTGGTGGCGTACCAGGGCTGATCCGGGTGCGGAAGATGCGCGGCCGCGTACTTCAGGCCGCCGCCCCGTCCGAGCGGCTCCGCCTCGACGACGGTCGTGACGCGGACCGGCAGCTCGGCCGACTTCAGCCAGTCCTGAAGCACCTCGGCGAGATGGCCGCAGCTGACCACGACGTCCGTCACACCCTCCTCGGCGAGCCAGGCGAGCTGGTGGCCGATGATCGGCGTCCCCGTGCCGGGGATCTCGACCATCGGCTTGGGCCGATCGTCGGTGTACGGACGGAGTCGGGAACCCTGGCCCCCGGCCAGGACGACGGCTTGAACGGGGCGGGACGCGGCGTTCGGATCAGTCATGACCGAACTGTACGCGGCGCCCCGCTCGCGGCATCGGGCCGACAACCGTTCGTGAATCGCCTGAGATCATCCGCTAGCTGTGTGCCGCTGCCACACCCGACGCGAACGCGGTGTCACAGACGGGCCGGGCATACGACTGCGCGCGCGTCGGGCCGTACACGCGGACCGCGGCGCGGCCCAGGGCGCGGGCGATGGATGAGCAGTGCCGGGCCAGCGACGGGCGCTCGTCGACGGCCTGCTGGAGGTGGGTGAGGGCGACGCCCGGGTCCTTCTCCTGCAACTCGGTCAGGAGCTGGTCGCGCAGCACGTGCTGTGGGGCGCGCGCGGCGGCGTTCTTCCCGTCACCCGTGCTGGAGACGTCGGTCGCGGTCAGTACCGAGTCCGAGGGGTCGCCCGACCAGTTGACCCGGGTGACCGCGAGCGTCCCGGAGAGCACCAGGAAGACGGGCAGTACGAGGGCGAGAGTGCGGCCGAGTTGGCGGGCGGGGCCCCGGTGGCCGTGTCGTGTCTGTTGGGTGGTGGAGTGCTTCACGCGAGTGAGGGTAGCGTTCGGTGCTGATATGGCGACATTTAGTCACCGGTTCGAGGGACGGACGGGCCTCCTTTTTCAGGCGGCACGTTGACGCACGGCGCTCGAAATGGTCGGTATGCCGGGGTATTTGTCGACAACGAAGAGGGCCCCGCAGACATCTGCGGGGCCCTCTTCGTCAACCTGGGTGAATTACCCGGGGTTGTACTGCCTGTGTTTGCCTCAGTCGGAGAGGCGCTCGCCCGTGGAGGTCGAGAACACGTGGGTCTCGCCCGAGCGCGGGACGATGTGCAGCGTGCTGCCCTTCTCCGGGACGTCGCGGCCGCTGACGCGGACGACGAGGTCCTTGGAGTCGTCGCTGCCGACCTTGGCGGTGCCGTAGACGTAGGCGTCGGCGCCGAGCTCCTCCACCACGTTGACGGTGACGGCGAGGCCCTGCTCCGACTCCGAGCCGGCCACGTCGAAGTGCTCGGGGCGGACACCGACGGTGACGGTCTTGTCGGTGGCGGCGGAGAGCGCGTCACGGTCGACCGGGACGACGGAGTTGCCGAACTTCACACCGCCGTCGGTGATCGGGACCTCGACCAGGTTCATGGCCGGGGAGCCGATGAAGCCGGCGACGAAGAGGTTGGCCGGGCGGTCGTACATGTTGCGCGGGGTGTCGACCTGCTGGAGCAGACCGTCCTTGAGGACCGCAACGCGGTCACCCATGGTCATGGCCTCGACCTGGTCGTGGGTGACGTAGACGGTGGTGATGCCGAGGCGGCGCTGCAGCGACGCGATCTGCGTACGGGTCGACACACGGAGCTTGGCGTCCAGGTTGGACAGCGGCTCGTCCATGAGGAAGACCTGCGGCTCACGCACGATGGCGCGACCCATGGCGACACGCTGACGCTGACCACCGGAGAGCGCCTTCGGCTTGCGGCCCAGGTAGTCGGTGAGGTCGAGGATCTTCGCCGCGTCCTCGACCTTCTGCTTGATCTCCGCCTTCGGCACGCCGGCGATCTTGAGCGCGAAGCCCATGTTGTCGGCGACGGTCATGTGCGGGTACAGCGCGTAGTTCTGGAACACCATGGCGATGTCCCGGTCCTTCGGCGGCAGGTGCGTGACGTCGCGGTCACCGATGCGGATGGCGCCGGCGTTCACGTCCTCGAGCCCCGCGAGCATCCGGAGCGAGGTGGACTTGCCGCAGCCGGACGGGCCGACCAGAACGAGGAACTCTCCGTCCTCGATCTCGATGTCGAGCGCGTCTACGGCGGGCTTCTCGGAACCCGGGTAGATCCGGGTCGCCTTGTCGAACGAGACAGTGGCCATGGTGAATGGGCCCCCTTCTACCGGCAGGAACGTGCCGGACGATCCGTTGTAGGAAGGTGGTTGGTTTAGTCCACATGTGCGGACTGGATCTGGACGGTACCTGGCGTTCGCCTGGATGTCAGTACCTGGAGGCATGTGAACTTCGCGGAAATTTTCGACAGGGCGCACTCGGAACCTGGGTACACTGCACGGGCGCGTGCGTGACAGCGCGTGCAGGCCTCCTTAGCTCAGCTGGTCCAGAGCGGCTGTCTTGTAAACAGCAGGTCGTCGGTTCGAATCCGACAGGGGGCTCAAACAGGCGGGGCGGTGTCGATGACACCGCCCCGCAGTTCGTTTTTCATTCCTTCTTTTCATTCGCCCGCCGGGCAACTTCGCGGGCTTCGACAACACCCTCGTATGCCCTCATGTCCCCGTTGGGACACGGGACATGTGCCGGTATGGAATAGCATTGCTACTGCTAGTGTTCGTCCCGTCACAGTAGGCAATCAGCCTCAATGTAAATGTAATGAAATCCGAGGGTTCCATGCGCAAGCTTCACCAGGTCATGATCGTCGCGGCGGCGGCCGGCAGCCTGTCCGCCATCGGTGCCGGTACCGGTGTCGCGTACGAGAGCGGGCCGACCGTGTCCGACCTGTACCGCCCGTACCAGGAGTGCAGCCCGCAGACGGTCGGCGAGGCCGACATCCCGATCGCCGTGCTCGGTCTCTCCGAGACCTTCGACACCACTTGCGGCCAGTTCAACAACGCCTTCACTGGCTGAGGTCGGCGGCATAGTCGTGCGCGACGCCTTCCGCGGGCCCCTTCGGGGTCACCCCCGAGGGGGCCCGTTCATGTGCGGCTGCCCGGAGCGCAGGACCGCTCCCTCGGCCCGTATGCGTTCGCTGCCGTCCTGAACTCCGGCGCACCGATGAGCGGTTGGTCCCTCGTGGATCAGACACCCTCAGGTCGGTCCTTCACTTCGTAAGCGAAAAGGCTCCGAACGTCCCGGACATGCGCCGGGCGCAGGGCCTGTCTCTCCGACACCCCCAGGGCCCGGCGCAGCCGGTTTCGCGGTGTATTGCGCCCGGGCGACCCCCCGCAAAAGGAGACGCAACACATGTTCAACGGAAAGAAGATCGCGGCCTTCGCCGGGCTTCTCGGTGGCCTCGCGACGACCTGTTTCGGCGCCGGCCAGGCTCACGCCGCGGGCCCGGGAGTCTGCGGGCTCGACGGCCAGGGCAACATCGTCTGCACGCAGCAGTTCCAGGGGCAGACACCCGAGGGTGACGGGTTCACCGTCCGCCGGTCGATGAACTGCCAGCCGGCGAAGCCGTTGACGCTGCCCACGCCCGGCCTGCTGGCCAACGGGCAGACGCGGATCGGCCCCCACATCACCTGCTCCGACCTGACGCCTGCGGCGCCCGACAACAGCACCGACACGAGCGACACCAGCCCGCTGCTCGCCCGCATCCTGGGCTGAGCCTCAAACAGCGGATGGCCGGACCGGGTTGACCTGGTCCGGCCATCCGCTGTTTCGCGTCCGCGACCGCCGGATCGGCACCGGGTCGGCATCGGATCGGCAAACGGGTGACCGCGTCCCGTCACCCGTGACCCGACATCGGGGCAACGTCGTTTCCTTATAAGCCGACACGACACAGAGAAGGGTCAAAGATCCCAAATTGCTACGGTTTGCCTGTATATGCTCACATTAAGTAGTCAGCCAGGGCGTCGTGCCCGGGAAGAAAGGGTCTAACTATGCGCAGGTTTCAGCGCGTTGCGGTCGTAGCCGCGGCCGTCGCAGGTCTGTCCGCCTTCGGTGTCGGTGCCGGCACTGCTTTCGCTCACGAGGGCGACGACTTCGACGGTCAGGTTGTCTCCGCGGTTGCCACCTCGACGGCCAACGCCGTTGCCACGTGGGGTGCTCCGACCGACAAGGCGCACGCTGCTCCGGTTGCGGCTCCGCAGGCTGCTCCGGCCGCACCCGAGGCCGCTCCCAAGGCCGCCGCGCCGGAGTACGGCTACGGCGAGTACGCCGCTCCGACGTACGCCGCTCCGACGTACGCGGGCCAGTAAGAAAAACGCCGGGGGTGCGATGCGCGGGTTTCAGGGCACTGTGATTGTCGTCGTGATGACCGCGGGGCGGGTGGCCCCGTACTCCGAGCGGCAGTTGGCCCCCTAGGCCATCGCCTCGGAGCGTCACGACAGGCGCATCGACTTCCGTCGGAACACCGTTATGCATATCGCGCGATCTGAACGCCCAGCTCCTGGATCGGATCGAGCTGTTTTCAACGGTGTGCTGGACAACACCCTTAGCAAATGCAGCCCGGCCGCGCGGCAGACCCGTCAGGGTGCGCGGCCGGGCTGCAGCAGTTCCGTCGTATTCGACCTTTGCAAAGGAACGCCGTACATGATCGGTCGACAGAAGATCGCAACCGTCTCGGGGCTCCTGGGAGCTCTCGCCGTGATCTACGGCGGTGCCGCGCCGGCGTATGCCGACGATCCCAAGGGAGCCTGCACGCTCACCGCCGAGGGTGACATCGTCTGCGTCAAGAAGAGCGAGGTCGTTCACAAGGACAAGCGCAACGGATACGTCCTCAAGCAGAAGCAGGACTGCTCGACGGTCGAGCGGCCGCGCGTCGCGATGCCCGAGCGCCACATGCTGAACGGCGGGTCCGTGAAGTCCGGGCCGGTCGTGGAGTGCAACAACACGGCGAAGCTGCCCAAGGGCATCAAGATCCCCAAATTCGACTTCTGAGGCGCGTGAGCGGCCGATGCCGGACCGGGAGTGATCCTGGTCCGGCATTTTGGTTTTCGGTTACCAGACGTGCTTTCCGGGGCCTGCTTTCCGGGGCCGGGCTGCGTTGGGCTGGGCCGGGTTGGGCTGGGCGCGGAAGGCAGAAGGCGGCAGACAAAAGCCCGGTGCCCCGGCCTGAGGCCGGGGCACCGGGAAGGACGTGGCTTACGTCACTTGCCGAAGGCGCTGTTGCTGCAGCCCATCTCCGAGCCGAGCCCGGTGTCCTGCGCGCCCGCGTTGCCTTCGCCGTTCAGCAGGTTGCCGCCCAGGCCGTTGGCGATGCCGACCTGGCCGAGGACGCTGACGTTGGCGTCGTGCGACTTGCAGTTGCTGCTCTGTAGAACGTCGACGTTCGTGCCCTTCTGGCCCCAGCCGCCTCCGTCGGCGTGGGCGACGCCGGCGCTCAGGAGTCCGACGCTCCCGAGAGCGGCGACCAGGACGGCGGCCTTGCGGAGCTTGTGCATGTTCATCTCCGGTGGAGTGGAGTTGGTGCGATCCATTTCAGATCGGCTTCGTACAGTTACGGAGGCTAATAGGAAATATTCCGGAGCAAACGGCGGCGCGCCGAATTCGGGAAAGTCTCACCATCTTGGCCGATGGCCGGGAAATTCGGTGCCGTGCGAGAAAGTCCGACGCAAAAACGCGACACAAAAAGGAATCCCGGTACCGGGCCTGAGGCTCGGTACCGGGATTGGCTCCCGCTTCGGCCGGCTATGCGGCCGTCAGTGCCTTAGAAGGCGCTGTTGTTGCAGCCCATCGAGGAGCCCAGGTGGGTGTCCTGCGCGCCCGGGTCGCCCTCGCCGTTGAGCGCGCTGCCCAGCAGGCCGTTGAGGACGCCGACCTGGCCGAGGACGTCGACGTTCAGGTCGTGCGACTTGCAGTTGGAGCTCTGCAGGACGCTGAACTTGCCGCCGTCCTTGCCGCCGTGGCCGTCGGCGGTGGCCGTCCCGGCGCCCAGGAGTCCGACGGTGCCGATGGCGACGACCAGGACGGCAGCCTTGCGAACCTTGTGCATGTCATCTCCGGTGGAGTGAGGTGGGTGCGATCTGTAGGAGATCGACTTCGTACAGTTACGGAAGGTTAATACGAAGTATCCCGATATGTCCCGGAGGCACGCCGGAGTTCGCATGCGCGTACTGAAAGCACCCAAAAGCCGCATCGCGTACCGAGGTGTGATGTGAAGGTGCTGGTCACGGCCGCCCGTTGAGTGCTGTGACCAGCGGGTCGCCGCGAGGGAGATGAGGTTCGGATCTCCTCGGGGCGTGTTTTCTAGCGCGTGTAACGGGCGTGGGCGAGGGAGTTCGCCTGGCTGTTGGCCTGGTCGCAGTCGATGCCGCGAGTCTCGGAGGCGGCGAGTACGGCGACCGGGACAGCCGCGTTGACCAGGGACTGCGGGCTGCACTCCTGGTACGGGCGGAACAGGTTGGCCTGCTCGATCGGGCCGGACGGCTCCGCGGCCGGCTGCTGGTTGATCTGCGGGCTGATCTTCGGGCTCAGTTGGGGGTTCAGCTGCGGGGTGACTTCGGCGCCCCGCTGGGGGGCCGGGGCCGCCTGCCGGTGCGTGGTCGGCAAGTTGGAGGACTGCGCGGTGGCCTGCGAACCGCCCCACGAGGTGGCCTGGACGTCCGGCTGGCCGACAGGGGGCGACGCGGTGCCGCCGTACCCGACGGGCGCGTCGGCGACGCTGGGTCCGGCACCGATGGCCGACAGACCACTGGCTGCTGCTACGACGAGCGCGACCTGATGAAGCTTGCGCATGGAACCTCGGCCCTTCATTGACCTGTGCATGGAACGTATGGAAATGCGGCTGCGATACACCATCGCTCTGACCCTGGGGGGAACGAGACAAGTGCGATTACGGTCACGTGGGCCCGGATTCCGTCACTCATTTGCCAGAGGGTGTTCATCAGAGCCTTTTATCCGATCTATGGCAATTGAGTGACGAAAATTCGGATCCCGTGACCTGTCCGGAGAAATGTCGTTGCCAGCGGAGAGAGGGCAGCGATCTGGAATCAGAGAGAGGCAACGGGATCCGCTGCCTGCTCCGGCGTGAAGTCCACATGACAGCTCAGGCATTACCCCTGTAAGGGCGCAGTACGAATATCAGACTGAGCGCACGCAAGACTGCACTGAATAAAACGGATTTCCCTGTACAGGTAATGAAGGGCCGAGGGTTCCATGCGCAAGCTTCACAAGGCCGCGCTCGTCGTAGCAGCGGCCGGCGGTCTGACCGCCATCGGCGCCGGCGTCAGCGAGGCCGCCGACTATCCCGTCGGGTACAGCGGTGCCGCACCGGCTCCCGCTCCCGAATATCCGGCACCTCAGTACGCTCCGGCGCCTCCTCCTCCCCAGTACGCGGCTCCCCAGTACGCTCCGGCGCCCCCTCCGCAGTACGCGGCACCTCAGTACGCTCCGGCGCCCCCTCCGCAGTACGCGGCTCCCCAGTACGCTCCGGCGCCCGCTCCCCAGTACGCGCCGCCGCCGCAGGTCACCGCGGCGGCCCGTTCGACGGGCAGCGCGCACGCCACGCGTCCGCAGCCGGCACCGGCACCGGCACCGGCGCCTGCGCCGCACTACGCGCCCCCGGCGCCCGCCCCGCGGCAGGAGTCCGGTTACGCCTCCGCCTCGGCGTCGTCGGGCGGCTACGCCGAGGCATCCGGCGCGCCGCACTCCGCGCCGGCGGCCGCGCCCCAGGCCACCGCCCCGCAGGTCGTGCCGCAGGTCACCCCGCAGGCCGCGCCGCAGGTGATGCCGCAGGTCGCTCCGCAGGTCTCCGCTCCGCAGGTCTTCAACCCGGAGCCCGCGCCGCGGGTCGCTCCGCAGGTGAACCCGCAGGTGAACCCCGAGGTGAACCCGCTCATCAACCCGCTGATCTCGCCGGCCAGCGCGCCGCAGGTGCCCGGACTGGGCCTGGGACAGGTCGCGGCGCCGCCCGTGGGCCAGCTGGGTCTGCCCCGGCTCGGCTGAGGGCCCTGACCGGCCCTGACCGCTCGTAACCAACGTTCTGACTCGATCTGCTGCACAGCACGTCCGCTCGACCAACGGAGAAGAAATGCGCAAGCTTCAGAAGGTCGCCCTCGTGGGCGCCGTCCTCGGCAGTGTCGGCTCGTTCGGCGTCGGCACCGCCGTCGCCCACGGCGAGGCGATGGCCCACGACGTCGACATCACGCAGGGCATCGAGTGCCGCTCGCACGACATGAACATCGACGTCCTCGGCAGCCTCGGACTCGTCAACGGTGCCCTGGGCAACGCGCTCAACGGCGAGGGCTCCCCGGGCGCGCAGCCCAGCCACCTCGGCTCGGACATGGGCTGCAACAGCGGAGCGCTCAAGTAGACCGTAGGAAGTGTTCGGTTCAACGCCCGCTCCATCACGGGGCGGGCGTTTGGACTGCGAGCCGGAGAGACCGCATGAGACTGTCCTATGCCGACGAGATGCTGCTGCTCAACGGGTGTCCTGGAGTGATCGGCCTGGCGGTGGTCCTCTCCGGCGAGCAACCCGACGTGGAGCAGGTGCGGGCGCGTGTCGCCGAGCGGTGGGCGGGCCTGGAGCGGATGAACTGCGTGCTCGACGGCCCCACGGGCAGCGGCGGGACGGCGCGGCGGGGGCTCTTCGGGCGGCGCGGGCGGATGCGGTGGGTCGTCCCGGGTCCGTTCGATCCCGTCGCGCATGTCGGCGTGGCGCGGACCAAGTTGGACGACCTGTGGACGCAGAGCGTGGACCGGCCGCTCCCCGGCGGGCTGCCGCCCTGGCGGCTCTCCGTGCTCCCGGACGCCGCGCACGGCGGTGATTTCGCCTTGGCACTCGTGGCCCAGCACGCGCTGCTGGACGGGCGTTCCCTGGCGACGCTGATGCGCTCGCTGATGGACGGCCCGGCGACGGCGAGGGAGTCGGTGCGGTCGGTACCGCTGCCGCGGACCGGGCTGCGGGCGGCGGGCAGGGAGCTCATGACGATGGCAGCCGCGGGACAGGCCCTTCCGATGCGGCCGCCCGGGGAGCCGTGCTCCTCGGTCGTGGTGAGCGAACTGCCCGCGCACACGGTCCGCTCCGCACGCCGGCAGCCCGCCGACGGCCGTGGTGCGACGCTGAACGAGCTGCTGGTGGGCGCCGTGGCCGGGGCGGTGCGGGCCCGGTACGGGCCGGTGCGGCAATGGCGGCAGCGGGACGAGCCCGCGTACACGGCCGTACCGTGCGACCTGCGCACCGGGGCGACCACGGGAGAACTCGGGAACACCCTCACGGTCGTTCGGGTGCCGTTGCCCGTCGACGTGGACGGTCCCGTGGCGCGGCTGCGGGCGTGTCAGGACGCGATGGCCACCGTCCCCGAGCGGGCCGCCGCCCACGCCGGCGTGCTGTTCCCCGCCGCAGAAGCGGTTCGCCGGACGGGCCCCTGGGTCACCAGGTTCCTGGCCGACCGCGGTCGCCACTCCTGCTTCGCGGCGACCGCGACCACGGCCATGAAGTGGCCCGGCGGATCCAGCACCTTTCAGGGCCGTCGGCTCGTGCGCACGGTCGGGCTGCCGCCCCTGCAGCACCCGGGCACGGTCAGCTTCGCCCTGGCACAGGCAGGGGACGCGTTCACGCTCACCGTGGTGTGCCACCTGCGCCCGAACGACGCGGCACGGTTTGCCGACGCGGTCGTCACGGAGTTCGAGACATGGGCCCGGATGACGACGCCGTCAGTGCCCTGACGGCACCAGGAGATGGAGGCAGTTGCATGGAAGCGGAACACGGCGACGTATGGGAAGCGCTGCGCCCGCTGTGCGCGCGGGTGATGTCGGTGCCGCCGGAGGCGGTGGTCCCGCAGGCTCGGCTGGTCGCCGACCTGGGAGCCGACAGTCTGGACATCACCGAACTGGAAGCGGCCTCCGAGGAGTTGTTCGGGGTCTCCTTGCGCGGGACCGACAAGGCCGGCGTGTCCACCGTGGGTGATGTGGCCGACCTCATCGTGCGGCTGCGTACCCCCGGCGCCCACAGCACCCTCGCCCGATGACCGGCCGACCCGCTGTCGCCGTCACCGGCCTGGGAGTTCGCAGCGCGGCCGGGGCGAGTCCGGCGGCGCTCTGGGAGAGTCTCGTGCGACGCCGTTCCGCGACGTCGCTGCATGCCTTCGACGACGAGGGCACGGTCGTGTATCCCGCGTCCGCGATGACCGCCTTCGACCCCGCCGGCTATCTGGCGCCCAAGGAGGTACGCCGGACGGACCGGTCGGTGCAGCTCGCCGTGTGCGCGGCCGTGGACGCCGTGGCGGACGCCGGGGGACTGCACGTCGATCCCGGTCGGCGGGCGGTGGTCACCGGCACCGGGTACGGCGGGGTGATCAGCCAGGAGAACGGCATCGGGCAGCCCGACGTGCTCTACGCGCCCCGGCTGATGCACAACGCGGGCGCGTACTGGATCAGCGCCGGGCTCGGGATCGCCGGGCCCAGCCTGACGGTCTCCACCGCCTGTGCCTCCGGCACGCATGCCGTGGGTGAGGCGATGCAGATGATCCGGGCGGGGTGCGCGGACGTGGTGGTGGCGGGAGGTCATGACAGCCCCCTGACGCCGACGACCGCGCTCGCCTTCGGGCGGGCCGGGGCGATGGTCACCGAGTGCGAGGATCCCGCCTCCGCGTCACGGCCGTTCGACGTCGAGCGGCGGGGGTTCGTCCTCGCCGAAGGTGCGGCGTTCCTGGTGCTGGAACGACTGGACCTCGCCCGCGCGCGGGGCGCCCGCGTCTACGCCACGCTGACCGGATACGGACGGACCTCCGACGCCCACCACCTGACGGCTCCGCATCCCGACGGCGCGGGGGCCCGGGCGTGCATGGAGCAGGCGCTCGCCGACGCCGGCACGACCGCCGACGCCGTCACCCATGTCAACGCGCACGGCACCGGCACCGAGCTGAACGACCTCGCGGAAGCGCAGGCCATCAGCGCTGTGTTCGGCCCTCGTGCGGTGCCGGTCACCGCGCCCAAGGCCGTGACCGGGCACGGGCTGGGGCTGGCGGGAGCGCTGGAGGCCGTGATCACCGCCTGGTCCGTGCGGGAGGGGCTCGCGCCGCCGACCGCCCATCTCACGCGGCTGGATCCCCGATGTGAGCTGGACATGGTCGTCGGTGAGCCGCGCAAGATCCCGGACGGGCCGGTGATCAGCAACAGCTTCGCCTTCGGCGGCCACAACGCGTGCATCGTGTTCGACTCGCCCCACGGCTGTGGCGCATGAGGCTGACGGCCATCGACGAAGGGCATCT
Source organism: Streptomyces viridochromogenes (assembly GCF_001270495.1). Classification (GTDB taxonomy): domain Bacteria; phylum Actinomycetota; class Actinomycetes; order Streptomycetales; family Streptomycetaceae; genus Streptomyces; species Streptomyces viridochromogenes_A. Next base: position 51,587 of record NZ_LGUR01000212.1, on the reverse strand, counting down.
CCGCAACGGACTGCCGGGGACGATCGGCATCGCCGGGGTGTTTCCCGGCGAGCCGTTCGACCTGGAGCGGGTGCGGGCCCGGGTGCGTGACCGGTGGGGCGGGCTGGAGCGGATGAGCCTGGTCCTCCAGCCGCCCGCCGGGCCGGCGGCGCTGTCCGGCCACCGGTGGCTCACCGCCCGGCCGTTCGATCCCGTCCCGCACGTCACCGCCACGGACCAGGACCTGGAGTCCCTGCTCACCGACGGTGTCAGTCACCGGCTGCCGGCCGAACGGCCGCTGTGGCGGCTGCTGGTCGCGCGGCACGCCCTGGTGCTGTTCGCCCATCACGCACTGCTGGACGGCAGATCACTGGAGACCGTCTTCCGGCTGCTGATGGACGACGCCGCACCGCCACCGCCGCGCGGGCCGGCCGCGGTGGACCCGACCGCGACCGTACGGCAGCGTCCGCGCGTCAGCGCCGCCACCGTGGGCAGGGAACTGCGCCGCATCGGGGCCCTCGGCCGGCCCCTTCCCACGGCTTCCCCCGGCGAGGTGCGGCCGTCGGTGGCGCTGGTGGAGCTCGACCCGCAGGTGATGCGTACGGCCCGCCGCCAGCCGGCCGGCGGGCGGGGAGCGACCCTCAACGAGCTTCTGCTGAGTACGTACGCCGGTGCCCTGCGCGTCTGCCACGGGCCGCTGCGGGCCTGGGCGACGGGATCGGCCCCGTTCTACGCCACGGTGCCGGTCGACCTGCGGACCCGCCGCACCGCGCAGCAACTCGGCAACGGCGTCACCGTGTTGCGGATGCCGCTGCCCGTCGACGTCGAGTCCCCCGTGGCGCGCCTGGAGGCATGCCAGGACCAGGTCGCCGGGTTCGACCGGCGCTGTGACGCCCACCGCGCGATCCTTCCCGCACTGCAGGGTGCCGCACGGGCGGTGCCGTGGCTGGCCGGGGTGATGGCCCGGCGGCTGGCCCGTCCCGAGCTCACCACCAGCCTGTGCACCGCTTTCAAGTGGCGGGACAACCCCAGCCGGCTGCACGGCCGTCCCCTGGCGCGGGTCATCCCCCTGCCGCAGCTCTCCCCGCCCGGTACGGCGAACCTCTGCCTCGTCCACACCGCCGACGCCTACACGCTCACGGTGGTCAGCCACGCGCGTGCCGGTGATGCCGAGATGCTCGGGGCGGCGGTCGCCCGGGAGCTGGAGGCGCTCGCGGTGTCCGGCACGACGTCCGGCACGGCTGCCGCGCGGGTCGGCTAGGGCTTTCGTACGTCTAGGGCTTTCGTACGTCGTGGCTCAGGGCGCGGGACGACTCCGGGCGGGACAGGACGTCCGTACTGTCGATGAACTGGTCCACCGCGCCGACGGGCGGCACATCCTTGAGGGACGGGTCGGTGATGCGGGCGGTCAGGGCCGCGGTGAAGCGGTCGGCGCGCAGGACCTGGAAGGGTCCGGAGCGGTACGCGCGCGTGGCGGGATCGACGCGGTCGGTCAGGCGCAACTGGTTGTGCTGGTGCGCGACGATCTCGTAGGCGTGGACCAGGTGGCGCTCGCGGGTGTGCCAGTCGGTGGCGGCCAGCGCGGCCGTGAGCACGGGGGAGAGGCGGGGGCCGGCGGCGGTACGGGCGAAGGTGCTGCCGAGCCATTTGCCGTACGGCGGGTAGCGGCGGTCCATCAGCAGGCACAGTCGCATCAGGTCGCGGGCCAGGCGGGCGGCGTTGACGGCGGAGCCCAGTTCGTCGCCGACCTCGCCGCAGCGGCCCACGAATGCCTCCTCCTGCGCGATGCGCTGCCACTGGCAGGCCAGGACGTACAGCCAGACGTCGTGGGGGTACCAGCGCAGCGCCCGGCGTAACGGGGTGAGGGTGTGCAGGCCGTCGTGGAAGACGGCACCCGAGGTGACCTCGGCGAGCAGCTGGGTGGGCAGGGCCAGCCAGTCGGCCGGGGTGATGCCCTGGGCCGGGTCGAAGCCGAGGGTGTCGGTGAACCAGCTGGAGGTGCCGGTCACTTCGACCCGGCGGTCGGTCGGGTGGCCGAGGAAGGTCTTCGGGAGGTGCTCGGCGAGTATGTGTCTGATGCGGGCGGCGTGGCGGGGCACGTCGTGGCGGTGGAGGAAGACCTGGAGGCGCGGGCCCCACGCGTGGTCGGCGGAGCGGGGGGTGTCGTAGCCGAGGACCTCGGAGCCGCTGCCGATGCGGGACGCGGAGTGGGGCACGCCGGGGGCGGCCTCCTCCAGCAGGGGGCGTACGGCGTCGGTGTAGAAGCGGCGCGAGAGTTCGAGGCCGGGGACGAAGTCGGGCTCGCAGGCGGGGGAGTGCGGGGTGCGCATATGCGTGGGGCTCATGCCGGTGAGCCGTGCCCGTTCTGTGAGGGCTCATGCGAACTGCCTTCACACTGTTGCCGGTTGAGGACATTCACGCCGGGGCCCGCTGGTGCTCAGGTCACCGACAACCGCGGTGGTCGCGCAGCCGCCGCGCGATTTCCAGCTGGCGCTCCTCCAGCGGGCGGCCGTCCTCGATGTCCCAGAGGCAGTTCTGCAGGAGTCGGCCGTATGTCCACGCGCGCGCGTGTGCCCGGTCCAGGCCGAGTACGTCGGTCATGGCGTCGAAGCGCCAGCGGATGTCGCCTGCGTCGAAGCGGTTGGCGAGGGCGGGCCACAGCTCGAAGCCGGGGTCGCCGGCGAGGGGCTTGGGGTCGATGACGAGCCAGGGGGCGCGCTCGCAGGCGAGGACGTTCTCGTCGTGGAGGTCCCAGTGCAGCAGGCGGTCGCCGGGCTCGTCGACGACCTCCCGTACGGCGGCCGCGCAGTCGGCGACGATCCGGCGGGCCTCCGGGTCCGGGATGTGTTTCAGGGCCTGCGGCGTCTGCTCCAGCATGTCCTCGGCGATGTCGCCGAGGCGGCGCAGTCCGGCCGGCGCGGGGAAGGAGGTGAGGTGGGCCAGCAGGCCGGCGATGACCAGGACGGACTCGTGGACATCCGGGTGGTGCGCGAGCATGCGGGACGAGTCGAGGCGTTCGAGGAGCATGGTGCCGGTGGTCCCGTCGTGGGTCAGGAGGCGTACCGCTCCGTCGCCGTCCCACGCGCGCAGGGCCACCGGTTCGCCCGCGCTCTCCTCGTCGAGGAGTTGCAGCTTCAGGACGGCCGGGGTGCCGTCCCGGCGGATCACGGGGAGGACCAGGGCGGCGACTCCGTGCATGGGGCGGCCGTCGAGCCGTAGCTCCCAGCGGCCCAGGAACTCCTCGGCCAGGTCCGGGAGCCGGGCGATGAACGCCCGCCCCTCCTCGCCGTTGAACTCCTCCTGCGCCGCCGCCAGACCGTCCGGAATCTCGATCACCTTGTGACCCTACGGGCGTGTGGGAATCGGCTCACCCGAATTAACGTCCTCCCCATGAGCAGCTCGGTCAGCGGTGCCGTGAACGGCGCCATCTCCTTCTGGTACGCGGACGACGGCCTCCCCGCGGTCCGCGAGCCGCTCGCGGGGGACACCTCCGCGGACGTGGTGATCGTGGGCGGCGGATACACGGGACTGTGGACCGCGTACTACCTGAAGAAGGCGGTCCCCTTCCTCCGGATCACCGTCCTGGAGCAGAAGTTCTGCGGCTACGGCGCTTCGGGGCGCAACGGCGGCTGGCTGTACAACGGCATCGCGGGCCGCGACCGGTACGCCAAGCTGCACGGCCAGGAGGCGGCCGTACGGCTCCAGCGGGCCATGAACGACACGGTCGACGAGGTCGTTCGGGCCGCCGGGGAAGAGGGCATCGATGCCGACGTCCACAAGGGCGGGGTGCTCGAAGTCGCCCGTACGCCCGCCCAGTTGGCTCGGCTGAAGGACTTCCACGCGCACGAGCTGTCCTACGGCGAGAAGGACCGCGAGCTGTACGGCGCCCGCGAGACCGCCGAGCGCGTCCGGGTGGCCGACGCGGTCGGTTCGAGCTGGACGCCGCACGGCGCGCGCCTGCACCCGGTGAAACTGGTCAAGGGGCTCGCGGCGGCCGTCGAGGCGCTGGGCGTGACGATCCACGAGCTGACGCCGGTCACGGATATCCGGCCCAAGCACGCCGTCACCCCGTACGGCACCGTCCGCGCGCCCTATGTCCTGCGCTGCACCGAGGGCTTCACGGCGAGCCTCAAGGGGCAGAAGCGGACCTGGCTGCCCATGAACTCCTCGATGATCGCCACCGAGCCGCTCACGGAAGAGCAGTGGGATTCGGTGGGCTGGGCGGGGCTGGAGACGCTCGGCGACATGGCGCACGCCTACATGTACGCGCAGCGCACGGCCGACGGGCGGATCGCGCTGGGCGGGCGCGGCGTGCCGTACCGCTTCGGGTCGCGGACGGACAACGACGGCAGGACGCAGCCCGAGACGATCGAGGCGCTGCGGGAGATCCTCGTCGGGTTCTTCCCGGCGCTGGCCGGGGTGCGGATCGAGCACGCGTGGTCGGGGGTGCTGGGGGTGCCGCGCGACTGGTGCGCGACCGTCACGCTGGACCGGTCCTCGGGGCTCGGCTGGGCGGGCGGCTACGTCGGATCGGGGGTGGCCACCGCGAACCTCGCGGCACGGACCCTGCGGGACCTGGTGCAGCAGGACTCGGGGCAGGGCGGGCGGACCGAGCTGACCGACCTGCCGTGGGTCGGACACAAGGTGCGCAAGTGGGAGCCGGAGCCCTTCCGGTGGCTCGGGGTGCACGGGCTGTACGCCACCTACCGGGCGGCGGACCGGCGGGAGCACCTCACCAACAGCGCCGAGTCCGCGAGGCTGGCACGGATCGCCGACCGGGTGGCCGGGCGGAACTGACGAAACTTTCGCCCGCATCCACCCCTGGATACTCACGAGAGCGTTGCCACACCCCTGTGCGACTATCGCCACAACGACCACTGATCCAGGGGGGATTCCGTGTCCGACGACGACTCCTGTCCGTCTGCGAGACCGGGGCGGGCAGCCGTGTTCCCGGCCGTCTTCGCCGCTCTCGTCTCGCTGCTCGCCGCACTGCTGACCATGACCGGGGCGAGCCCCGCCGTCGCCGCCGACGAGGGGTGCGCGCCGCTCGCGCTCGCCCCGTTCGGTGACCCCGGGGACGCCGTCGGCAAGGCGACCGTCGCACCCGAGTCGAGCGTCTGCTACACCGTCACCGTCGGGACGCCGGGCCTGTATCTGGCCCCGGCCCTGGACGACAGCGGCAACACCATGACCAGGCAGCTGCTCGCCGCCGACGGCAGCGAGGTGGACTGCTACGGCGACGGGTACGCCACGCACGGCATGTGCGCGGTGCCCGCGGCCGGCACCTACACGCTGAAGGTGCTCAACACCGACTGGCAGGACAAGGCCACCTCCGTCACCTTCGTCCCGCTCGGCTCGGTCGAGGGCTGCGCGGAATCCGTCGGCACGAACTGGGACCAGCCGGACGTCACCCGTAGGACCGTGAGCCGCGTGGAGGTCGACTGCCAGCCCTTCGAGGGCACGCGCGGCGACCGGGTCCGGCTGACGTACGGCACGAAGGTGTACGGCGACTCCCTCGCCTGGATCACCGACGCGACCGGCAGGCGGATCTGCGAGCGGTTCCCGGAGAACGACGAGGACAGCTGCGTCCTGCCCGGGGACGGCCCCTACCGGGTGATCTCCACCGTCTCGCGCGCGGAGAGCGGCTTCCCCGCCGAGTTCGCGGTGAAGGTGCGCCGGCTCAGCGACCCGCAGGGCTGCGCCGTCGCCCCGGTCCGCGACTACGGCCCGCTGGACGGACAGCACCCCACCGCCAACCCGTGCTTCACCTTCACGGCCGGTGCGGCGGGACCGTACACCGTGCACTCGGTGAGCGAGGACCGGCAGGTCGGGGTGGCCCGGGTGTACGACGCGGCCGGGCTGAGCGTGTGCCGGTACGAGGCCGACCCGTGCCGGATCAAGACGCCGGGAACCTACACGGCCGTCCTCGACGGCACGTACCCGTTCCGGGACAGCCGCGCCGGGCTGGTCGTCCTCGACCGGGCCTCCGACGCCGGTTGCGTGGCGACCGGGGCCGGGCTGCACAAGGGCGAGTTGAGCACGGTCGGGCAGTACGACTGCCTGACGCTGGACGCCCCGCAGGGCGCCCGGATCGCCGCGCTCACCTCGCTCTCGTCGGCCGGGCTGACCCCCGAGGTGGAGGTCCTGGACCGCGTCGGCACGCCGCAGTGCGACGAGGAGAGGCTGCGGGGCGGGGACTGCGCGCTCACCGGTGAGGCCCCCTACCGGGCACTGGTCCACACCGAGGACGGCGGGGACTCGGCGACCGGCCCCTACGCGGTCGCCTTCCACCGCACCGACGTCGCCCAGGGCTGCCCCGTCCTGCCCGCCGGCAGCTTCGCCGCGGACGGCGCCAAGGCCACCCTGACCACCGGCGGCGGTGTCTTCTCGCACTGCCTGGGCATCCCGGCGGACGCGCACACCGACGCCGAGGTCTTCCAGCTGGCCGCCACCTCCGGGACCGCCTCCGCCCAGTTCTCGGTGCTGGACTCCGACGGCAAGCGGATCTGCCAGCGCGGGGGCACCACCAACGGCTGGACGATCTGCTCCCTGACCCCGGGCAAGGCCCACACCGTGCTGGTGACCGGCCGCGACGAGGCCGCCACCTACACCCTGACCCGGCGGGACGTCACCGCGAGCGCCTCCTCGGCGGGCTGCGTGAAGACCGCGGCCGCGAAGGTCGGCGGCCCCTCCGTGAAGAGCGCGTACGGCGCCCCCGGCACCCTCGACTGCCGCCAGGTGACCACCGCCGCGGACACCGACGTCGTACACGTCAACGTGCGGGACGCCCTCGGCACCGCCAACTCCTCGGTCGTCGCCGGGGACGGCCGTGTGGAGTGCTCCTTCCGCAACACCTCCTGCGCGGTCACCGGGTCCACCACCCACCAGGTCCTCGTGCAGACCCCGGCCAACCTCAAGGCCTCGCCCGAGTACCGACTGGACGCCCTGCGGATCGCCACCGCCGACGGGCCGGCGCCGGAGTGCGTCAAGGTGCCGTCCGTGGCGTACGGGTACGGCCCGATCACCGGCACGCTGGACGAGTCGCACACCGCGGTGTGCGCGGCGCTGCCGACCGCCGGGTTCGACCGCTTCGAGACCGACATCAAGGACACCGCCGGCGCCGCCGCCACCGCGGTCCCGGTGCTGTACAACACGTCGACCTGGGCCAACGGCTGCACGCACTACATCCCGGAGGGCTACGACTGCGACGCGCTCGGCTCGTCCTCGCAGAGCACGCCGACGGTGTTCCTGCTGGGCCTGCCCGAGAAGGCGCCGAGCACGGCCTACAGCGCCGAGCTGACCTGCACGTCCGCGCCGTGCGGCACGGAGGAGACGGCTGTCACCGCCGTCAGCCCCGACACCGGGGCCGCGGGCGGCAAGGTGAAGCTCACGGTCACCGGCACCGCCCTCGGCCCGGACGTCACCGTCCGGATCGGCCAGGCCGGGAAGACGATCACGGCGGCGGCCGACTCGGTCTCCGCCGACAACCGGACGGTGACCGCGACGCTCGACCTGACCGGCGCGGCCACCGGCACCTGGAACATCAGCGTGCTCACCCGCGGCTGGGAGTTCCCGCGCGGCTCGTTCACCGTGACCCCGCAGCCCAGGCTGGAGAGCACGGCCGCTCCCCGGGTGACCGGCACGGCCAAGACCGGCGCCAAGGTCACGGCCACGCCCGGGAGCTGGTCGGCGACGCCGTCGTCGTACAAGTACCAGTGGAAGGCGAACGGTACGGCGATCAGCGGGGCGACGGCGTCGACGTACACCGTCCCCGCCTCGATGGTCGGCAAGAAGCTCACCGTGACCGTCACCGCGGCCAGGTCCGGCTGGGTCGGCGGCTCGGCGACCTCGGCGGCGGTGACCGTGGCCAAGGGGGCCGCGCCCAAGGCGACCAGGCTGCCGGTGATCAGCGGGACGGTGAAGGTCGGCAAGACGCTGAAGACGTCCACGGGGACCTGGAGTCCGGCGGCGACGTCGTACGCGTACCAGTGGTACGCGAACGGCAAGGCGATCAGCGGGGCCACCAAGTCGTCGCTGGTGCTGAAGTCGGCGCAGAAGGGAAAGAAGATCACCGTGAAGGTGATCGCGCGCCGTACGGGTCACCAGGACGGGTCGGTGCTGAGCAAGGCGACGAAGGCGGTCGCCGGCTGATCGTCACCGCGAGGGCCGGGCGGCCTTCGTGAAGGGGTGGGGGAGGGGCTCCGCGGTCCGGTGGGGCCCCTCCTCCCGTCTCTCAGGCCGCCGTACCGATCGAACCGCCCACCTGCTGCGAGGTGTTGATGGCTGCGGAGGTGAGTCCGGAGCCCTGCGGGGCCAGGTGAGCGATGATCACCAGGCCCCACCGGCGGCGGGGAGGGTCGGCGGCCCGGGCCGGGGCTTGCGGCTGCTCATGGCTCCAGTACCACCTTTCCGGTGGTCGCGCGCGTTTCCAGGGCCCGGTGGGCGGCCGCGGCCTCCGCGAGTGGGAAGCGCTGCACGGCGGGGGTGAGGCGGCCCGCGGCGGCCTCGGCGAGGGCGCGCAGTTCGAGGGTCCGTACGGGGTTGGGGCCGCCGGCCTTCTGCATCATCACGGGGCCGAGGACCTGCTCGGAGACGCCGTCGACGAGGTAGGGCTCGCCGTCGTGCAGGCCCGCGCCGGACCAGCCGAAGACGACGTGCCGGCCGCCCGGACCGAGCAGGGCGACGGACTCGCGGGCCACGTCGCCGCCGACGCCGTCGAAGACGACGGTGGCGGGCCGTCCGCCGAGGAAGGCGCGGACCTTCTCGGGCCAGGCGGGGTCCTGGTAGTCGACGGAGAGATCGGCGCCGTTCGCCTGTACGCGTGCGGCCTTCTCCGGACCGCCCGCGAGCCCGATGACGACGGCCCCGGCGTTCTTGGCGTACTGCACGAGCAGCGTGCCGATGCCGCCCGCCGCCGCCGGGATCACGGCCACCGCGTCCGGGCCGAGCTCGGCGAACTGGAGGATCCCCATGGTCGTACGGCCCGTGCCGATCATGGCGACGGCCTCGGCGAAGTCGAGGTTGGCGGGGATCTCGTGGGCGCGGTCGACGTCGGTGACGGCCAGCTCGGCGTACCCGCCCGGCGCGAAGCCGAGGTGGGCCACTACGTGCTTGCCGAGCCAGAGCCCGGCGACGTCCTCGCCGACGGACTCGACGACTCCGGCGACCTCGCGGCCGGGGATCGTGGGCAGCGCGGTCGGCTGTGGCGCGGGGCCCTGGAAGCCCTCGCGCAGGGCCGTGTCGAGGAGGTGGACCCCGGCCGCCTTCACGGCGATACGGACTTGGCCGGGGCCGGGGGTGGGGTCGTCGGTCTCCTCGTAGGCGAGGTTCTCGGCCGGGCCGAAGGCGTGCAGGCGGATGGCGTGCATCGGGGTCCCCCATCGCTGTGAACTCGGGTGCGAACTCGGGTCGTCAGTGCGCCGCCCGCCCTGTCGCCGAGGCGACCGGACGCGACCGGATGCGATCGGAGGCGGCTGATCGATGCTGCAACCTCAAGCTCTCTTGAGGTCAAGGGCGTGCCGTCCGAGGGCCAGGGACACGGCCGTGAGTGCGCTGTTGAAGGAGACCTCGGACAGGACGCCCGGGGCGGCGACCTGGTCGCCCGCCAGGTAGATCCCGTCGCCGCGGTCGACGGCCGGGCGGTCGCGCCAGCTGGTGCCGGGCAGGTCGACGGCGCCGGTACGGCCGCTCGCCACCGACTCCCGCCGCCAGGTGACGCGTTCGCGCCAGCCGGGGAAGCCGAGGTCGAGAAGCTGTTCGGCACGGGCGATGCCGTCGGCCCTGGTCTCGTGCGGGGCGATCGGGAACTGGCCCTGGATCAGCTGTTCACCGGCGGGCGCGAGGGACCGGTCCTGTGCGGTGAACCGCTCCAGCCAGCCGGTCTCGTCGAGGTCGGAGACCGCGAAGGCGTCCCCGCGCCGGGTCCGCACGGCGAGGTCGATGAGCGCCGTACGGCCGCTCGTCCAGGTCAGGGAGTCGTCCTTGAGGAGCCGGCGGGCGGCGTCGAGGGAGGTGGCGACGATGACGGGCGCGTCGGTCGCCGGGCTCTGGAGGCCGTCCAGGTCGTCGAGGCTGTCGACACGGGAGAGGGTCTCCATCCGGACCCCGAGGTTCCAGGCGCGGGCCGCCATCCGGTCGATCATGGTCGCCCAGCCTCCCTGCGGATAGTGCGCCTCCGGCGGCAGCTTGGTCGCCCGGCGCAGCCGCTCCCACACGAACGCGGCGGACAGGGCTCCGGGGTCGTGGTGGAACAGGGCGACCGCGGAGTAGTGCGCGGCGGCTCGGGCGCCTTCCTCGCCCGCGATGCCGGTGGCCCAGGTCTGGAAGTCGACGTCCACGGGCGCCTGCGGGAGGCCCCGCCGCAGCAGCTTGAGCATGGCGAAGGGCGGGGTACGGCGCAGTACGCCCCGGTGCCGCAGCCGGAGCCGGGCGGCCTCCAGGGGCGGGATCGGCGCGAGCGGTCCGATGAGGTCCCGCTGCTTGAGCCAGGCCCAGTGCGGGCCGCCGCTGTACAGGGCGTGCGGTCCCTCGTTCGTCCGGTACGGCCCCTCGGCGGTCCGCGCCCATCCGCCGAGGGTGTGGTGGGCTTCGTACACGGTGACCTTGGCGCCCGCCTCGGCGGCGGTGATGGCCGCGGTGAGTCCGGCGAAGCCGCCGCCGATGACGGTGATGCGGTGCATGGCTGGGGGTCTCCCTCGTGCTCGGGGTCGCCTGTCTGTCCTGCTCTGTGAGTACGACGGTTCTGGGCACCCGGAATGTGACATCGAGGGTGTCGGGCCGTGTCGTCGCAGGTCGGGGGAGTTGTCAGTGGTGGGGTGCAGCATGGGGGCATGGCGAGGAGAGCGATGGGTGAGGGCGGCGGCGGTCCGGGCCGGGGCGGCGTGAAGGCGGCGCGGCGGCCCGAGGTGCGGCTGCCGCCGCTGGAGCCGTTCCGGAAGGGGGAGTTGGAGCCGGACGGGGACTATGACGGGCTGGAGTTCCGGGAGGAGGACCTCACCGGGCAGGACGGCGGGGGCGCCCGCTTCATGGACTGCGCGCTGACGGGGTGTGCGCTGGACGAGACGAGACTGCGCCACGCCCGGGTCCTCGACTCGGTTCTCACGGGGCTACGGGGTGTCGGCACCGATCTCGCCGAGTCGACCCTGCGTGATGTGGAGCTGGTCGACGCCCGGCTGGGCGGGGTGCAGCTGCACGGGGCGGCGCTGGAACGGGTCGTGATCCGAGGCGGCAAGATCGACTACCTGAACCTGCGCAAGGCCAGGCTCAGAGACGTCGTCTTCGAGGGCTGCGTCCTGGTCGAGCCGGACTTCGGGGGCGCCCGGCTGGAGCGGGTGGAGTTCGTGGACTGCGCGGTGAAGGGGGCGGACCTCACCGGGGTGACGCTGGCGGACGTGGACCTGCGGGGGGCGGCCGAACTGGACATCGCGCGAGGGGTGGACCGACTGTCGGGAGCGGTGATCAGTTCTGGTCAACTACTGGATCTGGCACCGGTGTTGGCGGCCCAGCTCGGGATCCGCGTGGAGGATTGAGGGGAGGACTGTGGAACGTCGGCGGGGTTGAGGGACGGGTTCGGCCAATGCTGTGAACGGCTCGTAGAGAGGTGGGCGTTCGCTCCTTCACGTGCCGCGCGAGCGTGCTTCGATCCCGGCATGGCGGGGGTCGTCGGAGTCGTCCGGCGGGCCGCCTCCGTCGCAGTGCGCCACGCATTCGGCGACCCATCCCACCAGAGAAGAAGGACGCTCCTCAGCATGAGCAACATCTCTCCCATCGAGACCCGTGAGATAGCCGACGCCGACCTCGACGGCGTCGCGGGTGGCCTCTCCGTCGGCGGCTCCGTGGAGGGCCTCACCGCCAACTTCGAGCAGGGCCCCAACGGTCTGCCCGTCCTGACCGACATCTCCGCGAAGTCCGTCAGCCTCACGGTCTCCGACATCAAGCTGGGCCCGATCGCCGGCTGAGACAGCGGGTGGCTCGGAGCTCTGTGCGGCGGGTTCCGTGCGGCGGGTTCCGTGCCGAGTTCTGTGTGACGGCGGCCTTTCCGACCCGGTTCCGACCCGGTCCCGGTCGGGAAGGCCGCCGTTGTGCTCAGGCCACCCGGGGATAGCGCGCCTGGAGCGTCCAGATCGCCGGGTTCTCGCCCAGATCCTCGTGCAGGTCGATCAGGTCGGCGATCAGGTCGTGAAGGAAGTCACGGGCCTCACGGCGCAGTTCGGTGTGCGAGAAGGTCAGCGGGGCCTCCTCCGCCGGCATCCAGTCCGCCTCGACGTCCACCCAGCCGAAGCGGCGCTCGAAGAGCATGCGGTCCGTGGACTCGGTGAAGTCCAGTTCCGCGTGCTGGGGGCGGGAGGCGCGGGAGCCGGCCGGGTCCTGGTCGAGCCGCTCGGCGATGTCGCACAGGGCCCACGCGAAGTCGAGCACGGGCACCCATCCCCAGGCTGTGGACAACTCCCGGTCCGCTTTGGTGTCGGCGAGGTAGACGTCGCCGCAGAACAGGTCGTGGCGCAGGGCGCGGACGTCCGCGCGCCGGTAGTCCGTCTGCGGGGGGTCCGGGAAGCGGGTGGAGAGGGCGTAGCCGATGTCGAGCACGGGGGTGATGGTGTCACGCCCGACCTCATAGGATCACGGGCGTGTCCCGTTTCGCGCCTGTTGCCCTGACTGTCGCCTGCGCCCTGCTCGTCCTCACCGCGTGCAGTGGCGGCGTCCAGGGCACCCCCGGTGGGGCCGGCGCGCGCGACCCGTACTTCCCCAAGGCCGGCAACGGCGGCTACGACGTCACCCACTACGACCTCGACCTCGGCTACGACCCCGACGAGGAACACCTCACCGGTACCGCCACGCTCACCGCCCGGGCCACCCAGGAGCTCTCCGCCTTCGACCTCGATCTCAAAGGGCTGGACGTCGAGAGCGTCACGGTCGAGGGCGAGCGGGCCCGCTGGAACCGCTCCGGGCAGGAGCTGACCGTCCGCCCCCGCGACGACCTCGACGACGGCGAGACGTTCCGCGTCACCGTCCGCTACTCCGGCTCCCCGGTGACGATCACCGACGCCGACGGTTCCGAGGAGGGCTGGCTGCCGACCGAGGACGGGGCACTCGCGCTCGGGGAACCCGTCGGATCCATGGCGTGGTTCCCCGCCGACAACCACCCCTCCGACAAGGCGTCGTACGACATCGACGTGACCGTGCCGGAGGAACTGGAGGCCGTCTCCAACGGCGAGTTGCTCGACCGGTCGACCCGGGACGGCCGTACGACCTTCCGCTGGCACACCGCCGAGCCCATGGCCAGTTACCTGGCCACGCTCGCCATCGGCGACTACGACATCAAGCGCTCCACCACCGGGAGCGGCCTGCCCGTGTACGTCGCCGTGACGCCGGACCAGGCCGCGGCCGGCCGGAAGGTGCTCGCCGAGATCCCCGGGATCATCGACTGGGCCGAAACCAACTTCGGTCCGTATCCCTTCTCCTCCACGGGCGCGATCATCGACCGTCCCGATGCCGCCGGATACGCCCTGGAGACCCAGAACCGGCCCGTCTTCCCCGGCGCCCCCGGCACCGCACTGCTCGTCCATGAACTCGCCCACCAGTGGTTCGGCAACTCCGTGACGCCGAAGAGCTGGCGGGACATGTGGCTGAACGAGGGCTTCGCGACCTACGCGGAGTGGCTGTGGCGGGAGGACGACGGCGGCGACAGCGCGCAGGAGACCTTCGACGCCCTGTACGACCACGGCGAGGAGCACCACAAGGACCTCTGGTCCTTCCCGCCCGCCAAGCCCACGAGCGCCGCGCACATCTCCGACGACCCCGTCTACCAGCGCGGCGCGATGGTCCTCCACAAGATCCGCCAGGCGGTCGGCGACGACATCTTCTACGACATCGTCCAGGGCTGGGCGGCCGAGCACCGGCACGGCAACGCGTCCACCGCCGACTTCACGGGGTACGTCGAGGAGAGGGCGCCGGACGAGGACTTCGACGGGATCTGGGCGGACTGGCTGTACGGCGAGGGGAAACCGGACCGGCCCTGACGGCGGTCAACGGGAGGCGGGGGTGCCTGGGATGTCGACCGCCCGGGGGATGTCGACCGCCTCGGGGGCGGCTTCCGTCGGGTCGGGCCGGGTGCCGTCGAGTCGTGTGCCGTCGTGCCGGGTGCCGCCGGTCCGTCTGCGCAGGCCGAAGGCGCTGATGAGGGCGTCGAGGGCGGCCGCGACGAACGGGACGACCTGGCCCGCCCGGTAGCCGTCGAGCAGCGCGGCGGGGGCGGCGGCGTGGGTGGCGGCCGTACTGACGGCGGTCGCGGCGGTGAGGCCGAGGGCGGCACCGAACTGGAAGGCCGTGCAGCCGTGTGGAGGAGACCGCCCGCGAGGCCCTGCTCCTCCTCTGGCGGCCCCGTCCGTCGCTGTGATGGTCAGCGGGCCGCACGCCAGGCAGAAGGCGAGTCCGAGGACGAGCAGGCTCGGGAACATCGCCGCGTAGCTCCCTGACCGCGGGGGCGCCGGTGCCGGTGTCAGTGCTGGCGTTCCTGCCGGGTGCGGTCGGCCGGGTCGCGGTGCCGGCGGGCTCGTTCAGGCGCCCTCGGCGCCAGGTGGGGAGGCCGGTGGCGTGGTCGGCGGCGTGATGAGCGGCTTGCGCAGGACCGTGCAGGGGCGGTCGAGCTGGCGGTCCCGCCCGTAGGCGATGGTCTCGTAGCCGAGGGCCGTCCAGAAGGCGAGGGCCGCGGGGTTGTTGTCGAGGACGGCGAGGCGTACGGCGGTGCGGTCCGCCGCGCGGAAGCGGTCCTCGACGAGCGAGGCCAACCGGCCTCCGTGCCCTTGGCGTTGCGCGCCCGCGTCCACCATCAGGAGCCCGATCCACGGGTCCGGGTCGGACGGGTCCGGGTGCCGGGTCAGCGTGATCACGACCCCGACCAGCTGTCCGGCGCTGCGCGCGAGCAGCACCTCCGCCCCGGGGACCTGCAACTCCTCGGCCAGTGCCGCGGCCACCTGCTCCGGGCGGACGTCGTCCGGGTCCGGGAAGTCGCCGCTGAGTGCGTGGAAGTCGCGGTTGGAGGCGTAGAGCGCGGTGAGTTCGGTGAGGAGCGGGGCCGGGAGGTCGTGGTCGGAGGTGAGAGGGAGGGGCTCAAGGATCATGTGGGGCAACCTAATCGAAGCCCTCGACCGAGGGGCCCGGGCCCCCGGAACGCAGGGCCCCGGAAGGCTGGAACGCCGGAACCCCCGGCCGAAGCCAGGGGTTCCGGTGCAGGGCATGACCTGAATGCCTTGCATGCCCTGCACGCAGGGCAGCGCGGCGTCCGTCAGACGTTCACGCCGAAGTCCTGCGCGATGCCCACGAGGCCCGAGGCGTAGCCCTGGCCGACCGCGCGGAACTTCCACTCGGCGCCGTTGCGGTAGAGCTCGCCGAAGACCATGGCGGTCTCGGTGGCCGCGTCCTCGGAGAGGTCGTAGCGGGCGATCTCGGCGCCGCCGGCCTGGTTGACGATCCGGATGTAGGCGTTGCGGACCTGGCCGAAGTTCTGCGAGCGGTTCTCCGCGTCGTAGATCGAGACCGGGAAGACGATCTTGTCGACGTCGGCCGGGAGGCCGGCGAGGTTGACGTTGATCGCCTCGTCGTCGCCCGCGCCCTCGCCGGTGCGGTTGTCACCGGTGTGGACGATGGTGCTGTCCGGGGTCTGCTTGTTGTTGAAGAAGACGAAGTGGGCGTCCGAGTAGACCTTGCCCGTGGGGTTGACCGCGATCGCCGAGGCGTCGAGGTCGAAGTCCGTGCCGGTGGTGGTGCGGACGTCCCAGCCGAGGCCCACGGTGACGGCGGTCAGGCCCGGAGCCTCCTTGGTGAGCGAGACGTTGCCACCCTTGGACAGGCTTACAGCCATTGTTGGGAGTCCCTTCCCTCGTTGCGGTACGGCTAGAAGCTACAGCTACCCGTATGAACGTGGAGAGGGGTACCTCAGGTTCCAGGTGTCTTTACTTTCTTTGCCAAAGAGCACTCGTAGGCCACACACGGCGATATTCGCGTGACGTGGACCGGACAGGACAGGGAACATGGAGGACATGTCTGGTCCCTACGTCATCCGCGGCTCCGTCTCCCTGCCCGAGGCCGAGCTCATGTGGCGTTTCTCGCGGTCGAGCGGCCCGGGCGGCCAGCACGTGAACACCAGTGACTCGCAGGTGGAGCTGCGCTTCGACCTCGCGAGCACCGCGGCGCTGCCCGACGTGTGGAAGCAGCGGGCCCTCCAGCGGCTGGCGTCCCGCCTCGTCGACGGCGTCATCACCGTCCGCTCCTCCGAGCACCGCTCCCAGTGGCGCAACCGCGAGACCGCCGCCGTACGCCTCGCGGCGCTCCTGGCCGAGGCGACGGCGCCGCCTCCCAAGCCGCGCAAGCCGACCCGCATTCCCCGGGGGATCAACGAGCGCCGCCTGCGGGTGAAGAAGCAGCGCTCGGAGACCAAGCGGGGGCGGTCCGGGCGGGGCTGGGCCTAGGCATCCCTCGGGCCGGGCCGGGGGAGTTGCCCGGCGTGCTCGGAGGGCCGGACGGGTGGATCCGGTGACTGGTTGGAGCAGCCCGCTTGGCGCGGTGCCGTGACTCCGGTTTTCGCTGGTAGGGCCGCCTTGAGGACGGGGGCGGTCGTCGCCGCCGGACGCCCCTCGGGCGGATCCACGTCGCCGGGAGTGGCGACCGTGCGGTTCAGCGCGGTGACCGGCAACACCGCGTTCGGCCCGCTCCAGGGCGGCGGCATCTACGAAGGGTCCGGCTCGCAGGTCTCCCTCGCCTCCAGCGCTGTCCTCTTCAACGTCCCGAACAACTGCCGCCCCGTGGGAGCCGTACCGGGCTGCCCGAACTGACCGTCCGCGCGCGGCAACGCCCCAGTCCGCTCCGGTCCCCCCGCATTCCGGTCCCATCGCATTCCGGCCCCTGCCCGCGGTTGCTCCGTGGGCAGGGGCCGTGCGCGCGGTGGGTGTCTGTCTGTCACATCGCCGCTCCGTGATCCGTCAAGTCACCGACCGCATCACCACGGGCCCGTGTCGAGAGGCTGTGACGACGAATGAGCGACACCGAATCCGAATTCCTTGCCCAGCGCTTCGAGGCGCACCGCGCCCACCTGCGCGCCGTCGCCCACCGCATGCTCGGTTCGGCCGCCGAGGCCGACGACGCGGTGCAGGAGGCGTGGTTCCGGGTGAGCCGGGCCGATACGACCCGGGTCGACAACCTCGGCGGCTGGCTGACGACGGTCGTCGGCCGGGTCTGCCTGGACATGCTCCGGTCGCGCAAGTCCCGCGCGGAGGAGTCCCTCGACGCCACCATGCCCCGTCCCGCCGCCTCCACATCCGTCCCCGGGTCCGCCCGCGGATCCGTGTCCGCGGACGGCACCGACCCAGAGCAGGACGCCCTCCTCGCCGACTCCGTGGGCGTCGCCCTGCTCGTCGTACTGGACACCCTGACGCCCGCCGAGCGGCTGGCGTTCGTGCTGCACGATCTGTTCGGAGTGCCGTACGAGGAGGTCGGGGCCGTCGTGGACCGTACGCCGACCGCCGCGCGGCAGCTGGCCAGTCGTGCCCGGCGTCGGGTGCGGGGCGCCGAGGTGCCCGGGGCCGGCCGGACGAGGCCGCGCAGGCAGCGGGAGGTCGTGGACGCCTTTCTCGCCGCCGCTCGGGACGGGGACTTCGAGGGGCTGCTCGACGTCCTGGACCCGGACGTCATCGCGCGCACCGAGGCCGGGGTGGCCACGGGTGCGGCGGCGGTGGCGCGGGGTGCGGCGACCTACGGGTCGCTCGCCGCGGTCGCGCGACCCGGGCTCGTCGACGGTGCCACGGCGGTGTTGGTGCTCGTCGGGGGGCGGGTGGAACGGGCTTTGAAGTTTGCGTTCGTACGGGATCGGATCGCCGTGATCGACATCGTGACCGATCCCCAGCGGCTGTCCCGGCTCGACGTCAGGCCGGCCTAGTCGCCCGCCCGGTCCCGCTCCGCCCGTCCCGCTCCGCCCGGTCCTGTTCCGCCCGGTCCTGTTCCGCCTGGTCCAGCTCCGCCTAGTCCAGCCTCGGCTTCCGCTCCGGCTCCAGTTCCAGCACGCCCACCGTCTCGCCCTCGCTGGTCTCGCCGTTGGGGCGGAAGCCGAGCCCGAGGTAGAAGCCCTCGGGCCCGTTCGGGCCGGGATGCCAGGTGACGTAGAGCTGTTTGCCGCCGCGGCGGCGGATCTCCGCGGCCACGGACTCGACCGCGAACCGGCCGTATCCGCGGCCCTGTTCCCCGGCGGCGATGTTCAGCCGCCACAGGCCCGAGCGGAAGAGGGTGCCGTCGCCGCGCCAGTCGATGTCGAGAAAGGCCATCAGGAAGCCGACCGGGCGGTCGCCGTCGACGATCAGGCGGGGCCAGGCGACGCCGTCGGGATGCACGTATGCCTCGGCAAGGGACTGCATCACCGGGGAGACCGCGAATTCCTGCTCGGGGCGGACGCGTATGCCGGTCGCCGCCTCGAAGTTTCCGGGTGTGATCTTTTCAAGGCGGAGTGCGGGAGTCGATGTCATCCCGGGACCGTATGCCGAGTGATCTTCGGCGGCCACGGATTTTCGCCCGGTCCCCGAGCCCTTCTCGGCGGCCGTGTTCAACCCAACTGCCGGTATCGCCCCCGGAAATACGTCAGCGGCCCTCCGTCCGAGCTCGGCAGCGACGCCGACAGGACGCGGCCGATCACCAGGGTGTGGTCGCCGGCCGTGACACGCTGCTCGGTGCGGCACTCCAGGGTGGCCAGGGCGCCGCCCACCAGCGGGGCGCCGGATTCCCTGCCGCGGACGTACGGGATGTCGGCGAACAGCAGGCGGTCGCTGACCCGGCCCTTCATGGCGAAGCGGCCGGCGATGTGGCGCTGGCTCTCGGTGAGGACCGAGACCGCCCACAGGGGCTGCTCGGCGAGCAGGTCGTCCATGCGGGACCCCTCGCGCAGGCTGACCAGGACCAATGGCGGGTCCAGGGACACCGACATGAACGCCGTGGCCGTCATGCCGACGTCCTCGCCGGCCGGCGCGTGCGGGTCGTCCGGGTCCAGCGGCGGCTCCAGCGCGGTCACCAGGACCACACCCGCGGCCAGCCGCGACATGGCGGCACGGAACTCGTCATTACTCACTCCCTCAGCATGCCCGCAGGCGCCGCGGGCGGCGGGGAGGGGGGCGGTCACGGGCGGCGCGGGCGGGGAAGTGTTCGGCACGCCGAAAACGCTAGTGTCGGACCCGCACACCCGGCATCGGGCCTTCGCCCGAGAAGGGTCCTAGGACTACGGACGGACGGGCCGGTGCGCCTGTTCGGAACGGTTTCGTGGCATCTCCACAAGCACACAGAGTTTGCGTTCAGTAAACGCACAGGAAAACCGCAGAAACTCCGCTCAATTGTTCACGTTTACCTGTGACTTGAGTCACAAGGGGCATTAATTGTTGACCCTGTGTACCGAGTGGGCAGCGCGCTGTGATTCAGTGGCGGTGAACCGAGCAAGGAAGATACGCCGAAGAGCACCCTTGATTCGCTGCGAGGTCTCGGGGGGAGGGCGAGCATGGAGACCGAGTCGGAGCCGTATGTCCGCCTTGCGACCCTGCGGCAACTGCACCAGGTCATGGCTGACATGAACACGGCCCGCAGCCTGGCGGACACGCTGCAGACGGTCGCCGACGGTGTCGTCACCGGCCTCGGCTATGAGCTCGCGTGCGTCAACCTCGTACGCCCCGACGGCGATCTCGTCGTCGCCGCCTTCTCCGGCAACCCCGCCGCCGAGGCCCTCATCACCGGCCGCGTCGGTTCGCGCGACTCCTGGGAACGCCGGCTGAGCATGGGCCGGCACTGGGGCGACCTGGTCTTCATCCCGCACACCGAGGGCTGGATCCTCGACGACGACGACGTCCCGCAGTGGTACACCGACGGCCCCGCGCCCCGCTTCGAGGACGAGTGGCACCCCTCGGACCGCCTCTTCGCGCCGATGTACACGCCCGGCGTCCAGGGCGGCGCGTGCGGCGAGCTGATCGGGGTCCTGTCCGTGGACCGGCCGCGCAACGGCCGGCTGCCGGGCGCGTGGGGGCGCGAGGCGCTCCAGATGTACGCGTTCCAGGCCGCCATCGCGATCAGCAACGCACGTCTACGCGCGAATATGCAGCGGGCGCTGGTCAGGCTCGAACGCGAGCAGCAGGCCCTGCGCGCGAGTGAGGAAAGCTTCAGGCAGGCCTTCGAGTACGCCCCGTCCGGCATGGCCATCGCCGAGATGGGCGGCGACCAGCACGGCCGGATCCTGCGCACCAACGACGCCCTGTGCCGCCTGCTCGGCCGCCCCGCCTCCGCGATGCGTCGCTACGCCTTCTCCGACCTCGTCCACCCCGAGGACATCGGCACCCTGCTGCGGACCTCGGCGGAGGGCGGACGGGCGGAGCTCAGGCTCGGGCGGCGCGACGGGACGTACGTCTGGGTGTCCCTGCGCAACAGCGTGGTCGCCGATGCCGCCGACGGCCCCCGCTTCCTGCTCACCCACGTCGAGGACATCGAGGACCGCAAGCGCCGCGAGCTCCAGCTCGCCCACCGCGCCTCCCACGACTCGCTCACCGGCCTGCCGAACTCCGCCGAGCTGCGCTCCCGCCTCTCCTCCCGGCTGTGCCAGCGCTCGTCGGTCCCCCAGGCTCTCGACTCCGCGCGGGGCGGGACCCCCCTCGGCACTCTGGAGTCGGTCGACTCGCTCGACGCGGCCTACGGCCACCCCGCCTACGACGCCAACGGCCACGGCTTCGACTTCCGGCCCGCCGTGGCGGCGTTCGACGCCTACGACCACCACGTCCACACCGTGGCCCCGGCCGAGGGCGAGCGGGACGACGGCGCCAAGGGGCTCGCGGTGCTCTTCTGCGACCTCGACGGCTTCAAGTCGATCAACGACCGGTTCGGGCACAACGCGGGTGACGCGGTGCTCATCGAGGTCGCCGGGCGGCTGTCGCGTGGCGTCCGTGACGGCGACACCGTCGCCCGGCTCGGCGGCGACGAGTTCGTGATCCTCGCCGACGGACTGGGCCGGGCCGACGCCCAGGACCTCGCCGTACGTCTGCGTAACGAGATCATCCAGCCGATCCGGGCCGAAGGGCGGGCCGTACGGGTCGGCGCCAGCTTCGGTATCGGGTGGGCACACTGCGGGATGACCGCGGACGAAGTGTTGAAGTCCGCTGACGAGCGGATGTACGTAGAGAAACGATCTCGTCCCAAACAGCACAGACGCGCCGGGTAACTCCCAGGTCAGCGAGCTGATGCGATCCGAGTCACCCGTTTGGGTCAGCAGGAGCGGGTAGGCTCGCCATTCTGACCCCACGCATCGCATCCGCCCGCACCTGGTGAGGAGTACCAAGGGATGACGTCCGGCAACAACGGCGCCAGTACGCCCGAGGACGACGACCCGTTCGGCTACCTCTACGCCGACGGGCAGGCCAACGGCGCCCAGCCGCCCTCCGGGGGCGGGGGCTACGGCTACCCGGGCTCGGTCAACCGGGTGCGCGCGGTCGGCCAGCGCCAGTACGGCCAGCAGCAGGCGGCGTCGCCCTACGGCCAGATACCGCAACAGCAGGGCGCGTACGGCCAGCCGAACGCGCACTACGCGGCGCCGGAGACGCACCCCGGCGGGGCGCAGACGGCTCAGCAGCAGCCGGCGTACAGCGGCGGCAGCGGGTCCGGCGGCCGTGGCGGCGGCCCCAACACCAAGGGCCTGCTGATCGGCGCGATCGCCGTCGTCGCTGCGGTCGTGATCGGCATCAGCGTCGCGATGCTGGGCGGTGACGACGACCCGGGGGACAAGGGCAGCGAGGCCGGCTCGACGCCGACGCAGTCCCAGCAGAGCAGCGCGCCCAGCCCCTCGAACAGCAACAGCCAGGCGGCCCAGGACGACCTGCCGACGATCGACGCCAAGGCCCTCGCCCTCGCCGGCGGCGCCACCACCGCGTCCGACGTCAAGGGCGCCCAGGCGGACGGCGGCGTCTATGTCACCGGCTTCAACCAGGTCGGCTCGTCGGTGACTTGGTCCGTGAACGGGATCCCGAAGAGCGGCAAGTACACGGTCTACGTCGGCTTCAGCGTTCCCGGCAAGGACGGCAACGCCACCCTGACGGTCAACGGCACGCCGTCCACCTCGCCGGTCAACCTCAAGAACTACGCCAAGGGTCCTGAGGGCGACTACGAGAAGGGCTGGACGAAGACGTACAACTGGATCCAGCTCAACAAGGGCACCAACACGATCAAGGTGTCCTGTGAGCAGGGCAACCAGTGCGACGCCCTCATCGACCAGATGTGGCTGGTGAACGGCTGGGTCGACTCCTAGGACCTGTCCGACAGGACCTGGCCGTCGTCAGGCCGCGGTGACCTCCCCGGTCACCGCCACCCGCCCCAGCAGCTCCTCGTAGGCTCCCCGGTCGAACTCGCCCGCCACCGGCGCCAGCACGCTCGCCGCGCTGAGCGCTGCCGCGCGGGCCAGCCGGTCCGGCCACGGCAGCCGCTCCACGAGCCCCGACAGCAGGCCCGCGACCGCCGAGTCGCCGGCGCCGGTCGGGTTGCCGTGGAGGCGGGTCGGTGGGGTGGCGCGCCAGCGGCCTTCGGGGGTCGCGGCGAGCAGGCCCTCCGTGCCGAGGGAGGCGACCACCGCACGTGCCCCGCGTCGCCGGGCGTCCTGCGTCGCGCGCAGCGGCTCGTGGGAGCCGGTGAGCTCGGCCAGTTCGTCGGCGTTGGGCTTGATGAGGTCCGGGCGGGCGGCGACGCCCCGGCGCAGCGCCTCTCCGCTGGTGTCCAGCAGTACCGGCACCCCGGCGGCCTTCGCGGCCCGTACGAGACCGGCGTACGCCCCCACCGGCACGCCCGGCGGCAGACTGCCGCACAGGGCCACCGCGGAGGCCGAGGCGAGGAGGTCCTCGTATGCCTCCTGGAAGGCGGACCACTCGGCCGGTGTGACCGTAGGGCCGGGTTCGTTGAGCTGGGTCGTGTCGCCGGTCGCCTCGTCGACCACGGCGATCGTGCGCCGGGTCGCGCCCGTCACCGGGACCAGCGCGTCCACCACACCGGGCAGGGCCGACAGCTGCTCCCGTACGACCCGGCCCGTCGCGCCGCCGGTGAAACCGGTCACCGTCACCTCGTGCCCGAGGGCCGCCAGCACCCGGGCCACGTTCAGGCCCTTGCCGCCGGGGCGTTCGGTCACCTCGGAGACCCGGTGGGACGCGTGCGGGCGCAGGGCCCGGACACGATAGGTGATGTCGAGAGCGGTGTTCAGTGTGACCGTGAGGATCACCTGGGCCGACCTCCCCCGAAGAAGCTCAGAACGCGAGCAGTTCAGAACGCGTTTGCCGTCTGTCCGCCGGACGCTCCGCCCGGAGGCATTGATCATGCCAAAAGGACGGCGGCCGTCCCAGTCTCCCAGGACAACCGCCGCCCTCAACAGCGGGACAGATCACCCCAGTTGGGGATCGACCACCCATTCGCCCCGGCGCATCACGCCCTTGAGGTCGAAGTCGGCGTCCAGTACGACCAGGTCGGCGTCCTTGCCGGGCTCCAGTGAGCCGATGCGGTCGTAGCGGCCGAGCAGCTTGGCCGGGTTGACGGACAGGGCCGCCACCACGTCCTCGACCGGCAGCCGGTCGATCGTCACGGCTCGCTTGAAGGCGCGGTCGAGGGTGAGCGTGGACCCCGCGATCGAGCCGCCCTCGACGAGGCGTGCCACACCGTCGGCGACTTCCACCTCCAGCGGGCCGAGCATGTAGCGGCCGTCGCCGAAGCCGGCCGCGTCCATGGCGTCCGTGATGAACGCGACCCGGTCGGCCCCCGCGTGGCGGAACGCCAGTTCCAGCGCCGCCGGGTGCAGATGGGTGCCGTCGTTGATCAGCTCGACGGTCACCCGCTCGTCCTCCAGCAGGGCCGCGATGGGGCCCGGATCCCGGTGGCCCAGCGGCGGCATCGCGTTGAACAGGTGCGTGGCGACCGTCGCGCCCGCCTCGATCGCCTCCACCGTCTGCTCGTAGGTCGCGTCCGTGTGCCCGATCGCCGCGACGACGCCGCGTTCGGCGAGGAGGCGTACGGAGTCGAGACCGCCCGGCAGCTCGGTGGCGAGGGTGACCATCGCGGCGTGCCCGCGCGCCGCGTCGATCAGCTTGCGGACCTCCGCCGGGTCCGGGTCGCGCAGCAGTGCCTCGGAGTGCGCGCCCTTGCGGCACGGGGAGATGAAGGGGCCCTCGAAGTGGATGCCGGCGATGTCGCCCTGCTCGGCCAGCTCGGAGAGGAGGCCGGCTCGCTGGGTCAGGAAGTCCATGTCGCCGGTGACCGTGGAGGCGACGAGGGTGGTGGTGCCGTGGAGGCGGTGGGTGTGGATGCCGGTGACTACGTCGTCCGGCGTGCCTGACGTGAACGAGGCTCCACCGCCGCCGTGGTTGTGGATGTCCACGAAGCCGGGGACCAGCCAGTGGCCGGTGAGGTCGATGCGGTGGGCGTTCTCTGGGGCTGTACTGGTGATTCGGGTGCGGTCGACGATCACTTGGCCCTCTTTGAGGGTCCCTGTCGGCATGACCACGCTGGCGCCGGAGAGGATCAGGGGCGCTCTGTCCGTTCCGGGGTGCGGGTTCGTTGTGGCTGGTCGCGCAGTTCCCCGCGCCCCTAGGGCGTTGGCCATCAGCGGGTTACCTCCGTACGGTCGGTGTGGTCGAGGAGATCCCAGGCCAGGAGCCCGGCGCCGAGGCAGCCGGCCGTGTCGCCGAGGGCCGCGGGGACGATGGACGGCAGCCGCTGGAAAGTCACCCGCCGCCGGACGGCGTCCCGCAGCGGTGTGAACAACGTTTCCCCCGCCTCGGCCAGGCCGCCACCGATGATCAATATCCGTGGGTCCAGCAGGGTGAGCGCGGTGACCAGGCCGTCGGCGAGCGCGTCCACGGCCTCCTGCCACACCCGTACGGCGTTCGGGTCACCGGACGCGACGGCCTTCGCGCAGTCCGCGGCGTCCGCTTCCGGGTCCCCGCAGGCGGCGGCCCACGCCTCGCTCACCGCCGCCGCCGACGCGAACCGCTCCAGGCAGCCGCGCTGCCCGCATGGACAGGGGGCCCCGCCGGGCCGTACGACGATGTGGCCGATCTCGCCCGCGAAGCCGTGCGCGCCCGCCTCCACCCGGCCGTCGATGCCGATGGCACCGGCGATCCCGGTGCCGAGCGGCACGAAGAGGAACCGGTCGGCTCCCTTGCCCGCGCCGATCCGGCCCTCCGCGAGACCGCCGGTGCGCACGTCGTGGCCGAGGGCGACGGGGGCGCCGCCGAGCCGCTGCGCGAGCAGCTGCCGCAGGGGTACGTCACGCCAGCCCAGGTTGGCGGCGTAGGCGGCGATGCCCCGCGCCTCGTCGACGATGCCGGGGACGGCGACGCCGACGGCGGCCGCGGGCTCGCCGAAGCGCTGTTCGCCGTACGCGCGCAGCTCGGCGGCGAAGTCGAGGATGCCCTCGACGACCGCGTCCGGCCCGCGCTCGCGCCCGGTCGGGCGGCGGGCCTGGTGGAGGAGGTCGCCGCTCGCCCCTGCCAGGGCGGCCTTCATCCCGGTGCCGCCCACATCGAGGGCGATGACGTGTCTCACGGGGAACAGTGTGGCTTGTGCACCCGCGAGAGGTCTAGTCCACTTACGTGGTGTAGACCTTATGGGGGCAATATGTATGACGTTTCGAAAGTTTCGAATGATGGGTGTGGGGCGGTCCAGCGTGCAGCGGTGTAGGCGTAGGGGGCGGACGGGGCGTACAGGGCGTACGGGTCGTACGGGGGCGATCGCGGCAGTGTCCGTGCTGGGCCTGACGGCCGCTCTGGGCGGCTGCGGGCTGACCGGTGGTTCGGACGAGGTGACGCTGAGGCTGGTCGCGGCCGACTACGGCGACAGCGGGGCGAACAGTTCCCAGAAGTACTGGGACAAGCTCGTCAAGGAGTACGAGGAGGAGCACGCCGGTGTCCAGGTCGACGTCTCGGTCTATTCCTGGAACGACGTCGACGCCAAGGTCAAGGAGATGGTCGACGCCGGGAAGGCGCCGGACATGGCGCAGATCGGAGCGTATGCCGACTACGCCGCGAAGGATCTCCTCTACGAGGCCGACGAACTGCTCTCCATCCCCGTCCAGGCCGACTTCGTCTCGCAGCTCGCGGACGCGGGGCAGGTGAACGGGGTCCAGTTCGGCATCCCCTTCGCCTCCTCCACGCGCCTGCTCTTCTACAACAAGACCCTCTTCCAGAAGGCCGGCCTCACTCCGCCCACCACCTGGAAGGAGTTGGCCGCCGACGCCGAGGCGCTCAAGGCGGAGGGCGTGAAGTACCCGTACGCGCTGCCGCTCGGGGCCGAGGAGGCGCAGGCCGAGACCATGCAGTGGCTGCTCAGCGGCGGGGGCGGTTACACCGACGCCGAACTCGGCACGTACAGCATCGACTCCACAGAGAACGTCGCCACGTTCAACTGGCTCAAGAACAACCTGGTCGGCAAGGGGCTCACCGGCCCGGTCGCGCCCGGTGAACTCAACCGGGCCGACGCGTTCTCCGCCTTCGCGGCCGGTGACGTCGGCATGCTCAACGGCCATCCCTCGCTGATGCAGATGGCCGCGAAGAAGGGCGTGAAGTTCGGCATGGTGCCCATGCCCGGGCGGGAAGAGCCGACCAAGCTCTCCATGGGTGTGGCCGACTGGATGATGGCCTTCAAGCAGAACGGCCATGCCGAGCAGGTGGGCGACTTCCTCGACTTCGTCTACGACAAGCAGAACGTCCTGGACTTCTCCCGGCGGTACGACCTGCTGCCGGTCACGAACTCAGCGTCCACGGTGATGACCGCGGCCCCGCAGGACGCCGACCTCAAGCCCTTCCTGGAGCAGCTCTCGCTGTCCGAGCTGTACCCGGTGGGGCGGACGTCGTGGGCGGCGGTCAGCGCGGACGTCAAGAAGCGGATCGGGGGGACGGTCGCCTCCGGTGGCAGCCCGTCGGCGATCCTCGGGCAGCTGCAGTCGACCGCGTTGAGGGCGGAGAGCGCGGAGTAGTCGTCGGTGGCGAGGTGGCGAGGTGGCGAGGTAACAAGGTGGCGAGGGTGTCAGGGGGGTTTGTCAGTGGCGGGGGCTACTGTGCGACGCATGAGTCAGGACCCGCCTGAGCCCGATGCTCTCGCCGCCCTCGCCGAGCGCGAGCGGGCCATTCTCGCTCTGGAACGCCGGGGGTTCCCGGGCCCCGGCGCGAAGGAGCGGGCGATACGCGAGGAGCTGGGGCTGGCGCCGGTCCGCTACTACCAGCTGCTCAACGCCCTGCTGGACGACTCGCGGGCGCTGGCCTACGACCCGGTGACGGTGAACCGGCTGCGGCGGGTGCGGGAGGGGCGGCGCGGCGCCCGGTGACGAGTGGTTTCCGCCCCCGCCGCCCTACCCGTCCCATCCTTCTGGGGCTCCGCCCCCAGACCGCTCCTCAAACGCCGGAGGGGCTGGATTCGCCAGGCATTCTCAGCCCGTCCGGCGTTTGAGGACGAGGCCCGCAGGGCCGACAGCGGGGGTCTGGGGGCGCAGCCCCCAGGGACGGGACGGGTAGGGGCGGCGGGGGGCGAGAGAAGGCCCGGGGTGCACCCGCCCTGGATAGGCTCGCCGCATGGGCAACTCCACGGACCCTTTGCCGACCACCCTGCCGACCCCCACATCCGACCCCGGCCGCGCCGGCCTCGCCGCCCTCCTCGCTCACCCCTCACGGGCACTGATCGCACTGGACTTCGACGGCACCCTCGCCCCCATCGTCCCGGACCCGGAGAAGGCAAGGCCCCACCCGGACGCCCTCCCGGCCCTCACCGCACTCGCGCCGAAGGTGGCCGCCGTGGCGGTGATCACCGGCCGCCCGGCCGGGACCGCCGTGAAGTACGGCGGCTTCGCCGACGTCCCGGGCCTGGAGCACCTCGTCGTGCTCGGCCACTACGGCGCCGAACGCTGGGACGCCGTCAGCGGAAAGGTCACCGCACCCGACCCCCACCCCGGCATCGCAACCGTCCGCGCCGAACTGCCGGGTCTCCTCGACGCGAGCGGCGCCGCGCAGGGCACCTGGACCGAGGACAAGGGCCACGCCCTGGCCGTACACACCCGCCGGGCGGCCGACCCCCAGGGCGCCTTCGACGCCCTCCGCGCCCCCCTCACCGACCTCGCCACCCGCAACGGCCTCATCGTCGAACCGGGGCGGATGGTCCTCGAACTCCGGCCACCCGGCATGGACAAGGGCGTCGCCCTCCTCGACTACGTCCGCGACCTCGGCGTCGAGTCCGTCCTCTACGCCGGCGACGACCTCGGCGACCTCCCCGCCTACGCCGCCGTCGACGAACTCCGCTCCGACGGCACCCCCGGCCTCCTGGTGTGCAGCGGCAGCGAGGAGGTCACCGAGTTGTCGGAGAAGGCGGACGTGGTGGTCGACGGCCCGGCGGGGGTCGTACGACTGTTGCAGGCGATCGCAGCTCAGGCGGGCTGACCGGCCGCCCCCGACTACCCGGCCGCCCCGGACTCCCCGGTCAGCGCGTGCAGCTGGTCCAGGAACCACTGAGCCGGCGGCAGCGCGGTCGCAGCCGCAGCCAGCCGCTTCGACCGTTCCGCCCGCTCCTCCGGCCCCACGGACAACGCCTCGTGCAGCGCCCGCGCCGTGCCGATCACGTCGTACGGATTCACGGCGATCGCGTCCTCGCCCAGCTCCGCGAAGGCCCCCGCCTCCCGCGACAGCACCAGCACGCAGCCCTCGTCGGAGACGACCGGGACCTCCTTGGCGACGAGGTTCATGCCGTCCCGGATGGGGTTGACCAGGGCCACGTCGGCCAGCCGGTACGCGGCCAGCGAGCGTGCGAAGTCGTCCTTGACGTGCAGGACCACCGGGGTCCAAGTCGGGCTCCCGTAGCCGGAGTTGATCTCGTCGGCCAGCCGCTGGACCTCGGCCGTGTAGTCGCGGTACACCGCGAGATCCTGCCGCGAGGGGTACGCGAAGGCCACGTGCACCACCCGCTCCCGCCACTCGGGGTGGTCGTCGAGCAGCTGCCGGTAGGCCAGCAGGCCCCGCACGATGTTCTTGGACAGCTCGGTGCGGTCGACCCGCACGATCGTCTTCCGGGCGCTTCCGTCCGCGGCCGGGCCGATCTCGTCCCGCAGCGCCGCCATCCGCTCGGCCACGTCGGACCGATGCGCCCGCGCCCGCAGGAAGTCCGCGTCCGCCCCCAGCCCGTGCACCCCGACCCGGGTGCCCCCGAGCCCTCCGGCGAACTCCGCGCAGCACGCCTCGAAGGCGTCCGCCCACCGCCGCGTCAGGAACCCCAGCCGGTCCGCGCCGAGCATTCCGCGCAGCACCTGTCCGGCGACGTCGTCGGGCAGCATCCGGAAGTACTCCGGCGGCGCCCACGGCGTGTGTGAGAAGTGGCCGATCCGGACATCCGGCCGCAGCTCGCGGAGCATCCCCGGCACCAGCGTCAGGTGGTAGTCCTGCACCAGCACCGCCGCCCCGGGCGCCGCCTCCTCGGCCAGCGCCTCGGCGAAGGCACGGTTGTAGGCCTCGTACGACGCCCACTGA
Source organism: Streptomyces viridochromogenes (assembly GCF_001270495.1). Taxonomy (GTDB): domain Bacteria; phylum Actinomycetota; class Actinomycetes; order Streptomycetales; family Streptomycetaceae; genus Streptomyces; species Streptomyces viridochromogenes_A. Next base: position 22,071 of record NZ_LGUR01000212.1, on the reverse strand, counting down.
CGCCGGAACTCCGCGTCGAAGACCGGCTCCAGCGGGGTCTGGTACAGCATGTGGTGGACGAACCAGAGGACCGAGTTCGCGATGCCGTTGTAGGCGTCGGCGAAGACGGTCGCGTCGATGTCGAGCATCCGCACGTGCTGGCCGCCGGTCGCCTCGACGGACAGCCGCCGTCCGCCGTGCGAGCGGCGCACCGCCTCCCGGTCGGCGTCGCTCAGCGCGGCGCACACCCACACCGCCCCCGCGTCCGGCCCGATCGCCGACAGCCCGGAGACCAGCCCGCCGCCACCCCGCCGGGCATGCAGCGTCCCGTCCTCACGAACCTCGTACGAAACCGGGCCGCGATTGGACGCGACCAGCACCTCAGCGCCGTGCGTGGAAGCCATACGCCTCAACCTAGCCCGGCCCGGAAACGCTCAAACGTGCGGTTCCCCTCAGTGGCGGGGCGTTTACGCGACCTTCCGTGTCGCGTACTCGGCGATCTCCACCATCGGCGGTCGCTCCTCCGTGTCCACGGAGTACGTGCGCGGCTCGAACCCGTCCTCGCCCCGCTCGAACTGGGTAAGGGCGGGGCGGATCAGGTGGCCCCGGGCCAGCCGCAGCTGGGCCGTGCGGTAGATCGCGGCGGACATCCGGCCGAGCGCCTGCCCGTCCTGGTGCCGGTGCTTGCGCACACCCACGTCCACCTGGGCCAGCGCGTCCAGGCCCACCAGGTGCAGGGCGTCGACCAGCATGCCCAGCTCGACGCCGTATCCGACGGGGAAGGGGAGCTGTTCCAGCAGGCTGCGGCGGGCCGCGTACTCGCCGCCCAGCGGCTGCACGAAACCGGCCAGCTGCGGCCAGTGCATGTTCAGCAGCGGGCGGGCCATCAGTTCGGTGACCCGGCCGCCCTGCCCGGCGGCGCCGCGCAGCGGACGGTCGTACATGCCCTTGACCAGGTCGACCTCGGGGTTGGTGAGCAGCGGGCCCACGATGCCGGAGACGAAGTCGGAGGAGAACTCCTTCAGGTCCGCGTCGATGAAGCAGACGATGTCCCCGCCGGTGACGAGCAGGGAGCGCCACAGCACCTCGCCCTTGCCGGGCACGGCCGGGACGCGCGGCAGGATCGCGTCCCGGTGCACCACGGTCGCGCCCGCCGCGGCGGCCACCTCGGAGGTGCGGTCGGTGGAGCCCGAGTCGACGACGACGATCTCGTCGACCAGCGGCACCTGCTGCATGAGGTCGTGCCGGATGACCGCGACGATGTCGCCGACGGTCTCCTCCTCGTTGAGCGCGGGCAGCACGACGGAGACCGACTGACCCGTACGCTGCTTGGCGGCCAGGATCTGGTGGAGCGGGCGATCGGTCGCGGACCAGGAGCGGGTGCTCAGCCAGCGCTCGACTTCTTCCAGCACGTAGGCGGCTCCTTAAAGTGTGTGACCGTGTGATCCGTGTGATCCATCTCGCGGTTCGGACGACTATCTCAACTGTCCCGGTTGTCGGTTACAGTCTTGAACAACGCGGGTGACCATCGCATGTCCTGGCCGGCCCGCCTTTTACAACTTCATACCGCTCATCCAGAGGGGCAGAGGGATACGGCCCGATGAAGCCCCGGCAACCCTCCAGCCGGTCTCGTTCACGCGAGGCTCCCGGCTAGGGAAGGTGCCAAATCCGTCTCACGGCGAGATGCGTCGTGAGGAAGATGAGGAGAAAGGGCCTCGCCTCCATGGCTGCGCAGACTGTTGCAAGCACCACGAACTCCGTCGATCTGGGTCCCGCCGCGGCACTGAGCTGCCGGGAATGCGGTCACCGCGTCCCGCTCGGCCCGGTCTTCGCCTGCGAGGAGTGTTTCGGCCCGCTGGAGATCGCGTACGACTTCTCGGCCTACGGCGCCGAGGAGCTCCGCAAGCGGATCGAAGCGGGCCCCGCGAACATCTGGCGCTACGCGCCCCTCCTTCCCGTCCCGGCCGACGTGGCCGCCAAGCCGAACATCAACCCCGGCTGGACCCAGCTCGTCAAGGCCGACAACCTCGCGCGTGAGCTGGGCGTCGACACCGGCAAGCTGTTCATCAAGGACGACTCCGGCAACCCGACGCACTCCTTCAAGGACCGTGTCGTCGCCCAGGCCCTGGAGGCCGCCCGCGCCTTCGGCTTCACCACCCTCTCCTGCTCCTCCACCGGCAACCTCGCCGGCGCGGTGGGCGCCGCCGCCGCCCGCGCCGGCTTCCGGTCCTGCGTGTTCATCCCGCACGACCTGGAGCAGGGCAAGGTCGTCATGGCCGCGGTCTACGGCGGGGAGCTCGTGGGCATCGAGGGCAACTACGACGACGTGAACCGTTTCTGCTCCGAGCTGATCGGCGACCCGGCCGGCGAGGGCTGGGGCTTCGTCAACGTCAACCTGCGGCCCTACTACGCCGAGGGCTCCAAGACCCTGGCGTACGAGATCTGCGAGCAGCTCGGCTGGCAGCTGCCGGACCAGCTGGTCGTGCCGATCGCCTCCGGCTCGCAGCTCACGAAGATCGACAAGGGGCTCCAGGAGCTGATCAAGCTCGGGCTCGTCGAGGACAAGCCGTACAAGATCTTCGGCGCCCAGGCCGAGGGCTGCTCGCCGGTGTCCGTCGCCTTCAAGGCCGGCCACGATGTCGTCCGCCCGCAGAAGCCGAACACGATCGCCAAGTCGCTGGCGATCGGCAACCCGGCGGACGGTCCCTACGTCCTGGACATCGCTCGCCGTACCGGCGGTGCGGTGGAGGACGTGACCGACGAGCAGGTCGTCGACGCGATCAAGGTCCTTGCCAGGACCGAGGGCATCTTCGCGGAGACCGCGGGTGGGGTGACCGTGGGTGTGACGCGCAAGCTGATCGAGAACGGGCTCCTCGACCCGACCCTGACGACCGTCGTGCTGAACACCGGCGATGGGCTCAAGACGCTGGACGCGGTGGCCGGTACGGGGCTTACTGCGACCATTCGTCCCAACCTGGATTCGTTCCGCGAGGCTGGGCTCGCCTAGGGGCCCGTCCCATGGATTTCGTCGGCGGGCCGGTGGGGCTGGTCGCGCCCACGCGGCGGTAGCCGCAGATCCGACACAGCCCCGCGCCCCTGAGGCGTCTACCTGACCGGAGGTCATAACGTGAGCGTCAACGTCCGCATCCCCACCATCCTGCGCACCTACACGGGTGGCCAGGCCGAAGTGACCGCGGAAGGCGGGACCCTCGGCGAGGTCATCGCCGATCTGGAGAAGAACCACACCGGGATCGCCGCCCGGGTTCTCGACGACCAGGGCAAGCTGCGTCGGTTCGTCAACGTGTACGTCAATGACGACGACGTGCGTTTCGAGCAGGGGCTGGAGACCGCGACCCCGGACGGTGCGGGCGTCTCCATCATTCCGGCCGTCGCCGGTGGCTGACAGGGTGACCGAATGACCGAACATTACCATCGGTAACACCGGTCACTAAGAGTTCATCGAATTGCCCCCTCCGTGAGAGAAGCGGAGGGGGCAATTCTGTGTGGTTGAGCGAGGTACAGTTGGGGAACGTGCCGCCGGTCCACGGGTCGGCAACCCTTGATTTTCACCGCGAGCCCGACAAGAAGTAGCCAAAGTGCGCGGGTTTTTTGCGGCTTTTGTTCCCTTTGCCGGGCCCGACTTGACCTGAAGTCAGAGGAATTGTCCCCACATTCCCGACCGGTCGTGCCCGGATTTCTCGTCCGATTGACCTGTTGCAGACGGCAGTTGGGCAGATACATTCAGCCGCGGTCGACGCGTTCCGGCGCACGCCCCCGACCGATGGGGGGTGAGGTCTGACCCGGATCCGCGAAGTGTGGATCTGTGCAAGGGCCAGTAATAGGGGAGTTAGGCATGGCTCAGGGCACCGTCAAGTGGTTCAACGCGGAGAAGGGGTACGGCTTCATCGCGGTCGACGGTGGTGCGGATGTTTTCGTCCACTACAGCGCGATTCAGATGGACGGGTACCGCACCCTGGAAGAGGGCCAGCGAGTCGATTTCGAGATCTCGCAGGGTCAGAAGGGGCCGCAGGCGGACATGGTCCGGCTGGCGGCCAGCTGAAGCACGCGTCGACTTAAAGCAGCGACGTTCTTCTTCGAAGGGCCCGCACCTCCCGGGGTGCGGGCCCTTCGCCGTGCCGTCCGCCGTGCCGTTCGCCGTGATCTTCGCCGGGCCCTTCATTTCGGCCCGAACTCCGCCTTGCTCCTGCTCAGCCTCCGCCCGGCCCCCGTTCGCGCCCGGCTGAGCGCCCCTCCCGATCCCCGAGAGCCGCTTGCACTCGCATGGGTCGAGTGCTAATCATTGCGTTAGCACTCTGAAGGTGAGAGTGACAAAGAAGGACCGGGTCGGTGAGGCCCGCAGGCCGGGTGGGGCAAGGAACCACAAGGCATGTGAGCCGTCCGTCGCGGGCGCGGGCGCGGTCCGAAGGAATCACCCCCAGTCCTGGAGGGACCACTTCACATGGCCAAGATCATCGCGTTCGACGAGGAGGCGCGGCGCGGCCTCGAGCGCGGCATGAACCAGCTCGCGGACGCCGTGAAGGTGACGCTCGGCCCCAAGGGCCGCAACGTCGTCCTCGAGAAGAAGTGGGGCGCCCCCACGATCACCAACGATGGTGTCTCCATCGCCAAGGAGATCGAGCTCGAGGACCCGTACGAGAAGATCGGCGCCGAGCTGGTCAAGGAAGTCGCCAAGAAGACGGACGACGTCGCCGGTGACGGTACGACCACCGCGACCGTTCTCGCCCAGGCCCTGGTCAAGGAGGGTCTGCGCAACGTAGCCGCCGGCGCCAACCCGATGGCCCTCAAGCGCGGTATCGAGAAGGCCGTCGAGGCCGTCTCCGCCGCCCTGCTCGAGCAGGCCAAGGATGTCGAGACCAAGGAGCAGATCGCCTCCACGGCCTCCATCTCCGCCGCCGACACCCAGATCGGCGAGCTCATCGCCGAGGCGATGGACAAGGTCGGCAAGGAAGGCGTCATCACCGTCGAGGAGTCCCAGACCTTCGGTCTGGAGCTGGAGCTCACCGAGGGTATGCGCTTCGACAAGGGCTACATCTCGGCGTACTTCGCCACCGACATGGAGCGGATGGAGGCGTCGCTCGACGACCCGTACATCCTGATCGCCAACTCCAAGATCGGCTCCGTCAAGGACCTGCTCCCGCTCCTGGAGAAGGTCATGCAGTCGGGCAAGCCGCTGCTGATCATCGCCGAGGACGTCGAGGGCGAGGCCCTGTCGACCCTGGTCGTCAACAAGATCCGCGGCACCTTCAAGTCCGTCGCCGTCAAGGCCCCGGGCTTCGGTGACCGCCGTAAGGCGATGCTGAACGACATCGCCATCCTCACCGGTGGCGAGGTCATCTCCGAGGAGGTCGGTCTCAAGCTCGAGAACACCTCCCTGGACCTCCTTGGCAAGGCCCGCAAGGTCGTCATCACCAAGGACGAGACCACCATCGTCGACGGTGCCGGCTCCTCCGAGCAGGTCGCGGGCCGGGTCAACCAGATCCGCGCCGAGATCGAGAACAGCGACTCGGACTACGACCGCGAGAAGCTCCAGGAGCGCCTGGCGAAGCTCGCGGGCGGCGTGGCCGTCATCAAGGCCGGTGCCGCCACCGAGGTCGAGCTCAAGGAGCGCAAGCACCGCATCGAGGACGCCGTGCGCAACGCCAAGGCGGCCGTCGAGGAGGGCATCGTCGCCGGTGGTGGCGTGGCCCTGCTCCAGGCCTCCCAGGTCTTCGAGAAGCTGGAGCTCGAGGGTGACGAGGCGACCGGCGCCAACGCCGTGAAGCTCGCCCTGGAGGCCCCGCTGAAGCAGATCGCCGTCAACGGTGGTCTCGAGGGCGGCGTCGTCGTGGAGAAGGTCCGCAACCTCACGGTCGGCCACGGCCTGAACGCCGCGACCGGCGAGTACGTCGACATGATCGCCGAGGGCATCATCGACCCGGCGAAGGTGACGCGTTCCGCGCTGCAGAACGCCGCGTCCATCGCCGCGCTGTTCCTCACCACCGAGGCCGTCATCGCCGACAAGCCGGAGAAGGCCGCCGCGCCTGCCGGTGGCGGCATGCCGGGCGGTGACATGGACTTCTGATCGACTTCGGGGGCTTCTGCCTCCGGTTGATCAACGTCCTTACCGAGGGCGGTACTTCCTGTTCCGACAGGGGGTGCCGCCCTCGGTCGTTTGTGCGAGGGGATCGGGGCGGGTTGCGGTGAGACGGTGGCTGCGGGTGGTTCGGTGGTTGCTCGCGCAGTTCCCCGCGCCCCTTGAGGCGTGCACTGGACGCACCTGTAGGGGCGCGGGGCTGTGTCGGATTTGCGGCTGCCGCCGCGTGGGCGCGACCGGCCCACGACTGCCCGCAGTCGCCCGCAATGCGAAACGCACACGGCGGAGCGGAATGTGCGGCACGGCATAGGACGTTGCTTAAGTAGGTGCAACAATGCGCATGCACATACCAGCCGGTCCATACAAGCCGTTCCCAAGGAGCCCCCGCGTGACCGTCACCACGTCCCCCACCTCCCGCGCCGCCCAGATCCTGTCCCGGCCGACCGTGATCAACGGCCTGACGGTCCCCAACCGCATCGCGATGGCGCCGATGACGCGCATGTTCTCCCCGGGCGGCATCCCCGGCGAGGACGTCGTGTCGTACTACTCGCGGCGCGCCGCGGCCGGCGTCGGCCTGATCGTCACCGAGGGCACCTACGTCGGGCACGACTCGGCCGGGGAGAGCGACCGTGTCCCGCGCTTCCACGGCGAGGAGCAGCTGGCGGGCTGGGCCAAGGTCGCCGAGGCGGTGCACGCGGGCGGCGGCACGATCGTGCCGCAGCTCTGGCACATCGGCATGGTCCGCCAGCCGGGCAAGCCGCCCTACGCCGAGGCCCCGGCGGTCGGCCCGTCGGGCCTGCGCATCGGCGCCGAGGAGGCCACCGGCAAGGCGATGAACCAGAGCGACCTCGACGACGTCATCGACGCCTTCGCGCAGGCCGCCGCGGACGCCGAGCGCATAGGCTTCGACGGCGTGGAGATCCACGGCGCCCACGGCTACCTCGTCGACCAGTTCCTCTGGGCGGGCACCAACCGCCGCACGGACGCGTACGGCGGCGACCCGGTGGCCCGTACGAAGTTCGCCGCGGAGATCGTGGCCGCCGTACGCGAGAAGGTCTCCGCCTCCTTCCCGGTCATCTTCCGCTACTCGCAGTGGAAGCAGGACGCCTACGACGCCCGGCTCGCCGAGACCCCCGAGGAGCTGGAGGCCATCCTCACCCCGCTCGCCGCGGCCGGTGTCGACGCCTTCCACGCCTCCACCCGCCGCTACTGGATCCCGGAGTTCGACGGCTCCGACCTCAACCTGGCCGGCTGGACGAAGAAGCTCACCGGCAAGTCCGTCATCACGGTCGGCTCGGTCGGCTTGAACGGTGACTTCATCAAGGCCCTCGCCGGTGAGGGCTCCGAGGTCAAGGGCATCGACGACCTCCTGGACCGCCTGGAGCGCGACGAGTTCGACATGGTGGCCGTCGGCCGCGCCCTGCTCCAGGACCCGGAGTGGGCGGCGAAGGTCCTGGCGGACCGTCTCGACGAGCTCAAGCCGTACGACGCGGCGGCGCTGAAGTCGCTGTCCTGATCGCCAACTCCCGTCTACTGTCCGGGGGATGCGGATACTGCACCTCTCGGACACCCATCTCGAACGTACCGACGCCCCCAACAAGTGGGGCGTCAACGCCACCGACTCCCTGCGCCTGATGCTCGCGGATCTCCGCCACCTGCGGGACGTGGACGCGGTCGTCGTCACCGGCGACCTCGCCGACGACGGGGCGGTGGAGGCCTATACGGCGGTCCGCGATCTCGTGGGCGACTTCGCCCGCCCGCTGAACGCCCCCGTCTTCTACACCACCGGCAACCATGACGAGCGGATCGCCTTCGGCAAGGTGCTGGGCAGCGGGCATCCGGAGCCCGTCGCGACCCTGGAGTCCGGGGCGGCGGAACGGGCGGCGGTGAGCACGGTTGCCGGATGGCGTTTCGTCACCCTGGACTCACTGGTGCCGGGGAAGGTGTACGGCGAGTTGGGCGTCGCCCAACTGGGCTGGCTGCGCGGGGTGTTGAGCGAGCCCGCCGAGCGGGGCACCGTCCTCGCCCTCCACCATCCGCCGATCAGCCTCGACATCTCGGCGACCCAGCCGCACTTCGGGCTGCGCGACCCCGGGGAGCTGGCGGCGGCGATCCGGGGGAGTGACGTACGGGTCGTGCTGACCGGTCACTACCACCTCCAGCTCTTCGGGCTGCTGGAGTCCGTCCCGGTGTGGGTCACCCCGGGTGTGGTCAACCGCGTCGACCTGACGGCCGCGCCCGGCACGGAGCGCGTGGTGCGCGGGGCGTCGGCCTCGCTGGTGGAGCTGGGCGGGGCTACGGGGCCGATGTTCCACACCTTCCATGCGCGGGACCCCCGGGCGCACGAGACGGTGTACGAGCTGGACGAGGACCGGGTGCGGTCGTTCGTGGAGCGGGAGGCGTGAGCTGCGCTCCTTGAGTAAGTCAATCAACTGACTTAAGGTTGCCTCGGTCAATTACGTACCCCTTTGTGCTCGTACGCCGACGGAGGCCCCGCCATGTCCCACGCCCCTGCCCCTCCCGCCGAGGCCGGGGGTGGCGCCCCGCCGAGGCCGAACGCCGTGGTGGCGGTGCTGGCCTTCGCCGGCATCGTCGTCTCGCTGATGCAGACCCTGGTCATCCCGATCGTCCCCGAGCTGCCCCGACTGCTCGACGCACCCGCCTCGGACACGGCCTGGGCGGTCACGGCCACACTGCTCGCCGCCGCCGTCGCCACGCCGGTGATGGGGCGGCTCGGCGACATGTACGGCAAGCGGCGGATGCTGCTGGTCAGCATCGTGCTGCTGGTGAGCGGCTCCGTGGTCTGCGCCCTGAGCGACGCGCTGGTCCCGATGATCGTCGGACGGGTGCTCCAGGGCCTGGCCTCCGGTGTGATCCCGCTCGGCATCAGCATCATGCGCGACGAACTCCCCGCCGAACGCCTCGGCTCCGCCACCGCCCTCATGAGCGCCTCCCTCGGCATCGGCGGCGCCCTCGGGCTGCCCGCCGCCGCGCTGATCGCGGACAACTTCGACTGGCACACGCTCTTCTGGACGTCGGCCGGCATGGGCGTCGCGGCGCTGGGGTGCGTGCTGCTGATCGTGCCCGAGTCGAAGGTGCGCACGGGCGGCCGCTTCGACCTCGTCGGCGGCACAGGTATGGCGGCCGGCCTGGTCTCCCTGCTCCTTGCCATCTCCAAGGGCGGCGACTGGGGGTGGACCAGCGGTACGACGCTCGGTCTGTTCGCGGCGGCCGTGGTGATCCTGCTGGCGTGGGGCTGGTGGGAGCTGCGGGTGGAGCAACCGCTGGTCGACCTGCGGACCACGGCCCGCCGTCAGGTGCTGGTCACCAACCTGGCCTCGATCGCCGTCGGCTTCGCGATGTTCGCCATGAGCCTGGTCATCCCGCAGCTCCTCCAGCTCCCCGCGCAGACGGGCTACGGCCTCGGCAAGTCCATGCTGATCGCGGGTCTGTGCATGGCGCCGTCCGGACTCGTGATGATGGCGACGGCTCCGGTGTCGGCCGCGATCTCCCGGGCCAAGGGGCCGAAGGTCACACTGATGGTGGGTGTGCTGATCGTCGCCGCCGGATACAGCCTCAACATCGTCCTGATGTCCGAGGTCTGGCACTTCATCCTGGTGGCCTGCATCATCGGCGCCGGCGTCGGCTTCGGCTACGGCTCGATGCCCGCCCTCATCATGAGCGCCGTACCGGCGTCGGAGACGGCCGCCGCGAACAGCCTCAACACGTTGATGCGCTCCCTCGGTACGTCCACGGCGAGTGCGGTCGCGGGGGTGATCCTCGCCCAGATGACGACGAATCTCGGCGGATACGCGCTTCCGTCCGAGAACGCCTTCAAGGTGGTCCTGGCGGTGGGTGCCGGGGCGGCGCTGCTGGCGTTCGTGGTGGCGTCGTTCATCCCCGCGCAGCGGACCGCCGTCGCCGGTGAGGAGCCGGTGGCGGTGGAGGGCGCGGCTGAGCCGGCCGGGGCGGTGAAGTAGTCCCTACAGGTTGCCCAGTGGCTCGATGTCGACCTTCACCGGCGTGCCCCAGACGCGCAGCACCTCGTAGTCGGTGAACTCGTGCACGAGCCGGTAGGCCATGGCGGGGCGCGGGCCGCGACGCGCGGCGGCGAGATAGAGCTCGGCCTCGCGGCGGTCGCGGCGCGGGGTGCCGCAGAGCTGCCACTCCTGCCCGTTCCACAGCTCCGGCAGCCAGCGCTGCTGGGGCTGTGGGCGGTCGCCCCGGACGCCGTAGCGGGAGGGGACCGGGTGCTCGGGGGAGTAGGGGGCGGCGGGGCCGGCGCCGTTGAACTCGGCGCGCCGGGCCGCTCGGCGACGGGTCTCGCAGAGCAGGCAGAGATCGGGGGCGGCGGCGTCGACCGGGCCGTTCGGGTGCTCCGGGCAGCGCGTGGCGGGGGCGGCGCCGGTGACGCTCTCGTCGAGGAGGTCGAGGGCACGGCGGAGGTCGGCCCTGATCTCGTGGAGCCGCGCGTCGGGGGTGTCGGCGGTGAGGGACTCGCCGTGTTCGCCCACGAGGCGGAGGGCTCGGCCCAAGGCGGTGAGCTGGGCGTGGTTCATGGGTGGCTCCGGGGGCTTGCGAGGGCCGGGTCAGGTGCTGGTGCTGCGGGCAGCCTTCAGCATGCACATGGGAGTCCGCTGCCTCCAACCGGGCCGTTCAGGTCGCCCAGTAATCGCGGTCCGGCAGTTCGACCCAGTGGTCCGGTGGGCCGACGACCGCTCGGGCGTCCGTCGGGCGCAGACCGGCGTACGCGAGCGAGTAGGCCACCGCCTGGTGGCAGTAGACGTACGAGAACAGGACATCCGCCGGACCGTCCTCAGTGTCCGGGCCGCCGCCCGGGTGCAGGTCCCAGCCCTCGCAGACGCCGTCGCGGTGGATGCTGCCCTGGTTGCCGCTCTTGGGGTTGGCGTACAGACCGTAGGAGACGGTGCCCGCGGAGAGGCGGGTGTGTACGCCGGGCATGGAAGGGCCGTATCCCCACGGCTGGGTGACGACGCAGCCGCCCGGCACGGTCGTCACGCCGATGTGCCGCAGGCTCTCGTCCGGGTCGTGGTCGTACGGGTCCGCCGGCAGATCGGCCATCAGCTCGGCGTCGGCCGGTGTCGCCTCCAGGCGGCGTATCGCCTCCTCGGCATCGATCCCGGCCACGCATGCCAGCCCCAGGCCGTCGTAGTAGAAGTCGCCGAGGGCCGCGATGAGCCGGCGGCCTTCCTCCGCCACCGCGCGCTCTGCCTCCGTCAGACCGGGCTGATCCTCGGGCAGGGTGAACAGGCGGGGCTCCGGCCCGGCGAGGCTCAGCCGCGCCGGCGTCCAGCCGCCGTACCCGATCCACCCGGGGTCGGCTCCGGCGGCGGCCAGTGCTCGCGCGTTCTCAGCACGGCCCGCCACCACCGCCTCCCACAGTGCCGTAGCCCCGTTCTCCAGTGCGTCCACGTCCGTCACGCGCCGGGCCAGTTCCGTGACGACCTCGGGCGAGCCGAACACCGCCGCCCGGTGCAGGGGCCGCGAGCCCCCGACGCCCCACCTCTCCGGATCGGCTCCCGCATCGAGACGCCGCGTCACCTCCGCGTGGTCCTCCCAGCCCCGATAGTCCATGCCCGCCCAGCCGTCGGCGTCCCTGCCCGTCATCCCGTGCCCCCACCAGCCCGTCGCTCTCTCGTCCCCACACCATCGCAGACAGCACTGACAACGGGCGGTGCACCTTCCGCTCGGAACGCGAGCTTCGGGCGGTGGGCGGCCCGCCGGGGCGCCGGGCTGGTGGACTGACGCCATGAGGACCCTGTCGCGTCGCCTGCTGAAGGCGCTCGAACACTTCAATGCCGCCCATCCCTGGGACCACAACGCCCACTATCACCGTTGGATCCTGCGGCAGTTGCCGCGCCGGTTCGGGACCGCGCTGGATGTCGGTTGCGGCACGGGGGATCTGGTCCGGCTGCTGGCCGCCAGGGCGGACAAGGGGGTTGTCGGTGTCGATTCCGATGCCGGGATCGCCGGGCGGGCGAGGGAGCTGACCCCGCCCGGCGCTCCCGTCACCTTCATCGTCGCCGATGCTCCGGGCGGGATTCCCGAGGGGCCGTACGACGTCATCGCCTGCGTCGCCGTACTGCATCACCTGCCGCTCGGCGAGACCCTCGCCCGCCTGCGACGGCAGCTCACTCCCGGCGGGACCTTGGTGGTGGTCGGGCTGGCCCGTGACGAGGGGTTCGTCGAGCAGCTGCTCGGCTTCGTCTCCGTCCCGCTCAACCTGCTCATGGGGCTCGTCAAGAACCGGGGACGGCGCACGATGGTCCGGCCCGTCTCCATGACCGCGGTGACCCGACCGGCGGAAGTCCCGTTCGGGGACATCGCCAGTGAGGCCCGGCGCGTTCTTCCCGGCGCACGGCTGCGGCGGCGGATGTTCTGGCGGTACACGCTCGTCTGGCGTGGCTGAGAAGTGAGACCGCCGCCCTTCGTGCCGGTCGCTCAGCCCATGCTCTTCGCGCCGTCCAGGGCCTCGCGGATGATGTCGGCGTGGCCGGAGTGCTGGGCCGTCTCGGCGACGATGTGCATCAGCACCCTGCGGGCCGACATCCGAGCCCCGGGCTCGTTCCACGGGGCCTTGGGCAGCGGATGGGTGACGTTCAGGTCGGGCAGGGTGGTGACCAACTCGTCGGTCTCGCGGGCCACTTCCTCGTACGCCGCCAGCACGCCGGCCAGCGTCTCGCCCGGCAGCATCCGGAACTCGTCGGCCCGCTCGGCCCAGTCCTTCTCGGTCATGGCGGTGAAGTCGGGCATGGCCGAGGGGCCGTGCTGGATGAACTCGGCCCAGTGCCGCTCCACCGACGTGACGTGCTTGATCAGGCCGCCGAGACACAGCTCGCTGACGGTGGTCCGCTGCCCGGCCTGCTCGTCGGTGAGGTCGCGGGTGGTGAAGCGCAGGAAGTGACGCTGCTTGGCGAGTGCCTCCAGCAGGTCGGTGCGCTCGGCGGCGTCGGCGGTGGTGGCAGCGGCGGTGTTGTGCGTGGTCTCAGTCATGACGGCCACGCTAGGAGGCAAGTAGGTCAGATCCTGACCGCTTTGACGAAAGCCGACCATGCCGATGCTCGGGTACGGGGTTCTTCGGGCCTGAGGATCCTTGGAGTCGCGGACGGGGACGACGGGGGCACGTGGGCGGCAGGGTGCAGTTTCGGCCCGTCGAGGGTGGGCGTGAGTGGGACTGCCCGCCGGATGCGGTGGAGGTGGCACCGCGCGGAGGTGCTGCGGGCCGGGTGGGAAGGGGTGTTGAGACCCAGACCTTCCCACCCGGTCCTTGGAGGGAGGCCGTGGTTCAGCCGAGCTTGGCCGCCTGGGCGTCGATGACGGCGGTCGGCTGCTCGAACGCCTCGCCCCGGGTGACCGCGGCGATGTTGAAGGACGAGAAGCCCGCGAGCGTGGTGCCCTGTCGGAAGACGACGACCTTGGTCTCGCCGGCGCTGCCGTCCTGCTTCGTCCCCACCGTCCAGGCGACGGCGTCCTCGCCGGCCGCGAGCTTCTCCTCGCTGACCTTGGTGACCTGCTGCTTCTCCCCGTCGATGGTCATGGAGAAGCCCCCGGCGCACTTCTCGCCGGCCCCCCGCAGCGCGGCGAGGGCCTGCTCGGCGCCGTCGGCCTCGTAGGACCAGAGGGAGGTCATCGTCTTGGTGATGTCGAGCGAGTCGAGCGTCGCTTCCTCGGCCTCCTTCTCCGTCATCTCCCCGAGCTCCTCCACCGAGGGCATGCCCTTCTTGGCCGCCTCGGACTCCTGGACCACGAGGCGCTGGACAGTCGCCGCCGGCTTGCCCGCCGGCAGGGCCGACAGCACCTGCCCGACGGCATCGCACTCGGCCTTATCGACGGACACGGAACCGGGCTCGAAGACGTCCGCCTTCCCCGGCTTCGTGATCTCGTGGCCCTGGACATCGCCCTTGGCGACGACGAGCTTCTCCAGCTCGGCGGCGGTGAGCGTCTTCGCCGCGGGCTTCTCGGACTTGGTGCCGCCCTTCGCCTCCTTGTCCTCACCACCCTGTTCGCCGCCACCGCAGGCGGTGACCAGAAGCGAGAGGGAGACCGCGGAAACGGTCAGGACGGTACGACGAATGGCGGTGGCTGGCATGGTGCATCTCCCGTGATCAACGCCCTGCGCCCGGTTGCGGCGCAGAGTTCACGCACGCAAGACCAACGTGACCGGGGCAGGGTTGTGCGCGCTACGGGGTTTCTGTGAGCGGTCTTGCGGACCGCCGCGTCAGGCCGACTCGGCCGACTCGGAGACGTGGCCCAGGCGCTCGTACTGCTCCTGGGTGAGGTGCACGGCGTTCGCCCCGAGGTTCTCCTCCAGGTGCGCGATGCTCGTCGTGCCCGGGATCGGGACGATCACCGGTGAGTGGGCGAGGAGCCAGGCCAGGACGACCTGCGTCGGCGTCGCGTCGACCTCCTTCGCCACCGCGGCGATCTCGGCCCTCGCCCCCGACTGCCCCGCCGCCACCGGCCGCCACGGCAGGAACGCGACGCCCGCCGCCTCGCACGCCTTCAGTACGGGCTCGTACTCGCGGTCGAGGAGGTTGTAGCGGTTCTGGACGCTCGCGATCTCGACGACGGCCTGCGCCTCGGCGAGCTCGGCGGCCGTCACCTCGGACAGGCCGATCCGGCCCACCTTGCCCTCGTCGCGCAGGTCGCGGAGGGCGCCGAGCTGGTCGGCCAGCGGTACGCCCGGGTCGAGGCGGTGCAGCTGGAGCAGCTCGATGCGGTCGAGGCGGAGACGGCGCAGGGCCTCGTCGACCTGAGCGCGGAGGTCGGCCGGCGCGCCCGCGTGGCGCCAGCCCTCTCCCGCTGTGGTGTGCCGGATGCCGACCTTCGTGGCGATCACGAGGTCGTCCGGGTAGGGGTGCAGGGCCTCGGCGAGGAGGTCCTCGTTCGCTCCCCAGCCGTAGAGGTGGGCCGTGTCGATGAGGGTGACGCCGAGTTCGACGGCTCGCCGGGCGACCGCGAGATGGGCGGCGTGGGCCTTCTCGTCGGGGTCGGGCCGCAGCCGCATGGCTCCGAATCCGAGCCGCCGTACTTCCAGGTCGCCGCCGATGCGGAAGGTCGTCGGTACCGTCATGTGGCCACGCTAACAGGGGAGTTGACCGGGCGAGGCGCAGTCAGGTGGCCGACGCCAGCGCGGCCCGCAGGTGACCGCCCGACTCCTCCAGGAGACGGGTGGCCGTGGCTCCGTCCAGGCTTGCCAGCAGGACCAGGATCGCCGTCTTCACCTCGCCGCCCGCCGCGGTCAGCGCCCGCTCGATGTCGGCGTCGTCCGCGCCCGTGGCCAGGGCGACGATACGGCGGGAGCGGGCCCGCAGCTTGTCGTTGGAGGCACGGACGTCGACCATCAGGTTCCCGTACGTCTTGCCCAGCCGGATCATCGTGATCGTCGAGAGCATGTTGAGGACCAGCTTCTGCGCGGTGCCGGCCTTCAGCCGGGTCGAGCCGGTCAGCAGCTCCGGACCCACGACGATCTCGATGCCGTGGTCGGCGGCCGCCGCGAGGGCACTGGCCGGGTTGCAGGCCAGGCCGACCGTCAACGCGCCCTGCGCGCGGGCGTGTTCGACCGCGCCGATCGCGTACGGCGTCCGTCCGGAAGCGGAGATGCCGACCACCGTGTCGGTGGCGTCGAGTGCGAGGGCGTCGAGATCGGCGCGGGCCAGCTCCCTGGAGTCCTCGGCCCCCTCGACCGAGGTGACCAGCGCCTCCGGGCCACCCGCGATCAGCCCGACGACCTGGGAGGGGTCGGTGTTGAAGGTGGGCGGACACTCGGACGCGTCGAGCACGCCCAGCCGACCGGCCGTACCGGCACCGGCGTAGACGAGCCGCCCGCCCTGCGCCATCCGCTCCGCGATGGCGTCGATGGCGGCGGCGATCTGCGGGAGCCGCGACGCGACGGCCGCGGCCACGGAGGCGTCCTCGCCGTTCATGAGCCGGGCGATGTCGAGGGTGGGCAGCTGATCGATCTCGGCGAGCTCGGGACGGAAGGCTTCGGTGGTGAGGGAGTCCAGCTCGGAGCGGAGATCACGGGGATCGGAAGTGGAGGTCATGGGAGGACGGCTCTCTTCGACTTCGGTGTGCACGAACAGGCCCTGGGGGCGCGGGGCCGCATCGACACGCGGCTCCGCCGCGTGGGCGCGACCAGCCACATCCGACCCACAGACGCTCACAACAGCCGGACCTGCGGTCTATCTACGGTGACGATGTGCGAGGGCTTCGTACGACGCCGCCAGCGCAGGCGCCGCCGTCTCATACGTCCGCTGAGCCACTCCCACAAACAGGCAGTCCACCACAAGAAGCTGACTCGTACGGGACGACATCGCCGCCGGCCGCAGTTCACTCTCCCGCGCCGTCGACGTCGTGAGTATGTGATCGGCGTACTGGGTCACGGGCCCGTCCGGACGCCCCGTGATCGCGACGGTGGTCGCCCCGCGCTCGAACGCCACCCGCAACGGC
Source organism: Streptomyces viridochromogenes (assembly GCF_001270495.1). GTDB lineage: Bacteria > Actinomycetota > Actinomycetes > Streptomycetales > Streptomycetaceae > Streptomyces > Streptomyces viridochromogenes_A. The sequence goes on along the minus strand of NZ_LGUR01000212.1, from coordinate 5,525 downwards.
TCGATGACATCACCGGTGGACCCGGAGTGCGTGATGGCGATGGCGACGTCGCCCGCCCGCAGCTGCACCGCGTTCGTCACGGCGAGATGCGGATCGCTGTGCGCGTGGGCTATGAGCCCTATGCGCAGCAGCTTCTGCGTCAGATCCTGTGCGACCAGCCCGCTCGCGCCGACGCCGTACACGTCGATACGGCGGGCCGCCGCGGCAGCCGACACGGCCGCTCCCAGCTGGACGGTGTCGAGACCGGCGGCGGTGTCGGCGAGGGTCTGCTGCTCGTCGTAGGCCAGCTTGGCGACGACGTCGGCGATCGGGTCGTCCACCGCGATGTCGGTCGTTATGGCGGGGGCCCGGCCCGACTGCTGCTGGGCGGCGAGGCCGGCGAGGGCGAGGCGCAGGTCGCGGTAGCCGGGGTAGCCGAGGAGGCGGGCGGTGCGGACGACGGTGGCCTCGCTGGTGCCGGTGAGTTCGGCGAGGCCGGTGACCGTGAGGGCCGCGCAGCCCGCCGGGTCGTTCGCGACCGCTTCGGCGACGCGCTGCATCGAGCGGGTCATCGACGGGGCGAGCGTGCGCACCTTGGCGGCGAGGGCCGCGGGCGCCGGAGCAGCGCCCCCGTCTCCGAAAGTTTCCTTCACTTCACGGGTCACACTTGAAAGGTATTTTCAATGTCGAGGCGTGGTCAAGAGTGCGCACAATAGGTCCATGGAACCCATCAGTCCGCTGGAGCAGGCGCTGCACACCGCCCGCGCCCTCGTCCTCGCCGACCTGGTCGCGGGCGAGGCCGCCGAGGCGGACGTCGTCTCGCTGGTCGAGGAGTCGGTCGTACAGCGGCGCTGGTGGGTGGAGCAGTGGCCGGACGGGGTCGAGTACGTGGCCGGGCTGGTCGCCCAGGACGTACAGGACGCCCTGCTGGACCGGTACGGGCGCTGGCCGTTGTGCCCGGTGTGCGCCTCCGGCGATCCGCATGCGCTGGAGGTCGAGCCGGAGCTGGGGCCCGATCCGCACTGGGTGTGCCACCAGACGGGGGTGAAGGTCGCGGCGGTGGGGGCGCTGGGGTCGGCCGGCCCGGGCGGGACGCCGCCCTCCTCCGGGCACGGGAACGCGTGACGTCGTGGCGATCTATATCGACCCCCCGACCTGGCCGGGCCACGGGCGCATGTGGTCGCACCTCGTGAGTGACGTGTCGTACGACGAACTGCACGCGTTCGCCGAGAAGTTGGGCGTGCCGCAGCGGGCCTTCGAGCGGGATCACTACGACATCCCGTCCCACCGGTACGCCGACGTGGTGCGGGCCGGGGCGGTGGAGGTCAGCAGCCGTGAGGTGGTGCGGCTGTTGCAGGGAGCGGGGTTGCGCAGGCCGAAGGGGCGGGCGAACGGCTAGCGCCCCCTCGGCCTCGGTTGAAGCGGCTTCCGGCTAGGCGAACTGGCCGGGCTGGTAGTCCCCGGCGGGCTGCTGGATGATGACGTTCATCCGGTTGAAGGCGTTGATGAGGCCGATCAGGAACACCAGGGCGGCGAGCTGCTCCTCGTCGTAGTGCTTGGCGGCGTTCTCCCAGACCTCGTCCGAGACCCCGCCGGCCCCGTCCGCGATCCGGGTGCCCTCCTCCGTCAGCTCCAGGGCGGCGCGCTCGGCCTCGGTGAAGCAGTTGGCCTCCCGCCACGCGGCGACCAGGTTGAGGCGCAGCCAGTCCTCGCCGGCGGCGACGGCATCCTTGCTGTGCATGTCGGTGCAGAAGCCGCAGCCGTTGATCTGGCTCGCGCGGAGCGTCACCAGGTGCTGGGTCATGACGGGAAGCGACGAGTCGTGCACCACCTTGCTGGCCGAGGTGATGTGCTTGATGACCTTGCCGGCGGTCGGGATCTGGAAGACGTTCAAGCGGGCACCCATGGCGAACTCCTCTGCCGTTGTCGTTGGTTACACAGCTATGACGGAACGACTCGGCGGGATGTGACATGGGTGGATGTGGCGTGGGTCACGCCTCGTCGGTCACCCTTGGGCGTGCTCGGTTGGCCGGGTGGGGCCGGCGCCGCTGCGGATGTAGAGCTGGAGCGTCTCGTCCATGTCCTGTTCCTCGTGCACCGCCCGGACATACCCGGCGCGCGCGGCCACGCCCTGCGACGGGAGGTTGTCGGCTTTGACGGTGGCACAGAGGAGTTGTACGTCGTCCCTGGCCACCGCCCACTCCGACAGCGCGCTCAGCGCCTCGCTCGCGTAGCCGCGGCCGCGGGCGCCCTCCACGAGGTCGTAGCCGACCTCGGCCCGGCCGTCCTCGTCGGGGGTGCCGTGGAAGCCCATGCCGCCGACCGCGAGGCCGTCCTCCTTCCGGACGAGGACGAACAGACCGAACTCGGGGCGGTGCACACCCGCCTCGCGGGCCTTCAGCACCATTCCCGCCGCCTCCCTCGTCCCCTCGTAGGGGCCGCCCACGATCCAGGTGAACCCGCCGTCGCCGCCCGCGCTCAGGTCGGCGGCGGCAGCGGGGGTGACGCCCTGGAGGGTGAGGCGGTCGGCGGGGATGACGAGGTTGTTGCGCCAGCGCCACTCCGTGACGGGCGCCCGGCCGGGCAGGTCACCGCGGCCGGTGGCCCAGAGCAGGGTGCGCCAGTGGTCGGGGCCGGGCTGGACGTGCGGGAAGATCCGGGTGAGGACGAACTCGGGGAGCTCGGCGGGCGGTTCGTACGCCATCCCGAACCCCTCGGCGATGTCGTGCGTGTGCAGCAGCACTTCGGCGATCCCCATCGCGGCGAAGCCCTCGCGGTTCGCGCTGCGGAAGGGGTACGGGTGGAAGGCGCGCACCTCGGGGGGCGTGGTGCGGATGGTGGCGGTGAAGAGGGCGCCGGTCGTCTCGATGACGTGGATGAGGCCGTGGTTGTCGGTGCCGTCGTCGAGGGTGATCTCGAAGGGGACGTAGTCGTCCTGCGCGCGTCCGGCCAGGTTGGCGGCGTAGGCGATGAGGTCTTCGGCGATATGGAACGCGGTGGCGTGGCAGTCCCACTCCACCCGTCCGGCCCTGACGGCCGTCCAGTCCCGGTCCGCCACCGTTCGCAGCAGTGCCGCACAGCTTGCCACGGCCTGTTGTACGCGTTCCCCGCTTATGTCTCGCATGCCGTGCAGGCTACGACGGCGGGCAGGTCACAGCGACAGCATTTCCAGCTCGGCGGAGAGGTTGTAGCGGGCGGTCGCCGCCCATTTCTCCTGCCCGTACGGCGTGCTGAACAGGCTTGGCAGAGCGAGGAGTTGGCGCAGAATCGCTGCCCGGCCCTCGCGGAAGGCGTCGTTCGGGACGAAGTGGTACTCCTCGCGGACGGCGGCCGTGTAGGCGGCGTACGCGGAGGGCGGCGCGGCGAGGATCGCGAGGTCGGCATCGCAGAGGACCTGGCCGTCGTGGTCGTCGGCGGCCGGGGCGTGGGTGGTGGTGAGCCGCACCAGACGGGCCACCTCGGCGGTGCGCTCCGCGGGGACGCCGGCCTCGGGGAGGGCGCGTTCGGCGAGGCGGGCGGAGCGCTCCTCGTTCTCCGAGCGGTCGGGGAGGTAGACCGCGTCGTGGAACCAGGCGGCGAGGCGTACGACGTCCGGGTCGTCGGCGTACTCGGCCAGCTCGTCGACGTGGTCCAGGACAGCGGTGAGGTGGGCGAGCGTGTGATAGCGGCGCTGCGGTTCCTGCCAGCGGGTGAGGAGGTTGTCGGCGTACGGGGCCGGGTCGGGGGCGGTGGCGGGGGAGCGGGCGGCGTTGAGGGCTTGGGCGAAGCGGGTGCGCAGGGCGGGGAGATCGGCCATGGCGTCATTCTCGCGGGTAGGGGTGGGTTTCCGGTGCGGTAACGCCGCCCGGTGAGGGTCACGGGGCCGGATCGACATGAGCTCCGCCGCGTGGGCGTGACCGGTGCGACCGCCCCCCCCCGGTTTCCTCACTGTGCTCGCGCGGAGCGCCTAGCGTGGACGTCATGACTTCTGCTGACGTGCACGACGTACGGGATCCCGAGCTGCCGGGGCGGCTGCTGGCCGTCGAGCGGGATGCGCTGGTTCCGCTGTTGCGGTCGAGGCCGGAGGCGGACTTCGCGCTGCCGACGGCCGCGTGTCCGGGGTGGTCGGTGCGGGATGTGCTGGCGCACTGTTCGGCCGCGTTGATGCGGGTGGTGGAGAACCGGTTCGAGGAGGGCGTCTTCTCGCCCGAGTCCAACGACCGGGACATCGCCGAGCGCGCCGACTGGACCTCCGCGCAGGTCGTCGACGAGCTGGAGCGCGGAATGACCGAGGCGGGGCCGGTGATCGCCAAGGCGGGCGGGGTGCTGGACGGCATCGCGTTGGGGGAGTGGGTGCATGCCGGGGACGTACGGGAGGTGTTCGGGGCGCCGGGGGCGTACGCGGGGGCCGGGCTGCCCGACGCGCTCCGGCTGCTCGCGTGGCTCACCCGGGAACGGCGCCACACGCCCCTGCACGCCGACCTGGACGACGTCGACGAGCCCCTGCGCCTGGGCGACCCGACGGCCCCGCGGCCGCCGGCGCGCTACATCGGGGACGCCGCCACGCTCGTACGGCTGTATGCGGGGCGGCCGGTGGAGGGGGCGCCGTACGAGCTGGCGGGGGCGGAGGCGGGGGAGCTGAACATCTTCGGGTGACCGGTGGGCCCGGTGGGACCGGTGGGACCGGTGGGCCCGGTGGGCCCGGTGGCGGTGTCATGGGTTGAGCCGATCTTCGACGGGGCAGGCGTACCCTGGATTGGACTAGACCTGTAGTCGCCCAGTGGTCGTCGCCAGTCGAATGCCGAGGAATGGGGTCCCATGAGCAAGCGTGCAGTCCTGGAGGTGATCGCCCTCGGTGTCGAGGACGCGGTCGCCGCCCAGGCCGGGGGTGCGGACCGGCTCGAACTGGTCGCCGACATGGCGGCCGACGGGCTCACCCCGCCGGTCGGGACGTTCGCCGGGATCCGGGCCGCCGTCGACATCGACCTGCGCGTGATGCTGAGGCTGGCGGACGGATTCGCGGTCGGGGACGTCGAGCGGGTGGTGCGGGCGGCCCGGGAGATGCGGGACGCGGGGGCCGAGGAGTTCGTGCTCGGCTTCCTCGACGCTGCGGGAGGGGTGGACATCGGGGCCGTCGAGCGGGTGGTGGGTGAGCTGGACGGGTGCCGGTGGACGTTCCATCGCGCCATCGACCGGGCCGCCGACCGGGATGCGCTGCGGAAACAGCTGGACGGGATGCCGGGGCTGGACACGTATCTCACGGCCGGGTCGGGGGCTGGGGTTGATGACGGGCTCTCCACGCTGCTCGCGGAGGCGGCGCGGGGTGGGGAGCCGGGGTACGAGCAGCGGATTCTGGTGGGGGGTGGGCTGCGGCTCGACCATGTGCCGACGCTGGTGGGGGCCGGGATCGACGCGTTCCATATCGGCGGGGCCGCCCGGCCGCGCCCCGGGTCCCCCCCGGGCCCCCCGAAAAGGCCGCCCGCCACTCCGCCCGAGCCCGTCGCGGGCACCGTCACCGTCGACCTGCGGGGCGAGCGCCGTACCGTGCCGCAGCGACCGGGCGAGAC
>NZ_LGUR01000211.1 GCF_001270495.1 Streptomyces viridochromogenes | reverse complement strand
CCGAGGACTTCGCCGAGGTCGCGGACGTCATCGCCGAGACGCTCAAGCCGACCTACGACGCGGACGCCCTCAAGGCCCGGGTCAAGGCCCTGGCCGACAAGCACCCGCTGTACCCCGGTCTGAACAAGTAGTCCCTTTTTGTGGGGTGTCCCGCACACTCGTAGGTGAGCGGGACACCCCACGCCGTGTTCCACCCCGTATTGAGGAGTCCCCCCGTGGCCATCTCGGTCTTCGACCTGTTCTCGATCGGCATCGGCCCGTCCAGCTCCCATACGGTCGGCCCGATGCGCGCGGCACGCATGTTCGCCCGCCGCCTGCGCAACGAGGGTCTGCTGGACTCCGTCGCCTCCGTACGAGCCGAGCTGTACGGCTCCCTGGGCGCCACCGGCCACGGCCACGGCACCCCGAAAGCGGTGCTGCTCGGCCTGGAGGGCGCCTCGCCGCGCACGGTGGACGTGGAGTCGGCGGACGAGCGGGTCGAGGCGATCAAGGAGGCGGGCCTGCTGCGGCTGCTCGGCGAGCGCGAGATCCCGTTCTCCTTCGACGACGACCTGGTCCTGCACCGGCGCAAGGCACTCCCCTACCACGCGAACGGCATGACGGTCTGGGCGTTCGACGCGTCCGGGGCGGAGCTGCTGTCGAAGACCTACTACTCGGTGGGCGGCGGCTTCGTCGTCGACGAGGACGCGGTCGGTGAGGACCGCATCAAGCTGGACGACACGGTCCTGAAGTACCCCTTCCGCACGGGCGACGAGCTGCTGCGCCTGACGAACGAGACCGGCCTGTCGATCTCGTCGCTGATGCTGGAGAACGAGCGGGCCTGGCGCACGGAGGAGGAGATCCGGGCGGGCCTGCTGGAGATATGGCGGGTCATGCGGGAGTGCGTGTCACGCGGAATGGGGCGCGAGGGCATCCTGCCGGGCGGCCTGAAGGTCCGCCGCCGGGCGGCGAACACGGCCCGCAAGCTGCGCTCCGAGGGCGACCCGAAGGCGCTCGCCATGGAGTGGATCACGCTCTACGCGATGGCCGTGAACGAGGAGAACGCGGCGGGTGGCCGGGTGGTCACCGCCCCGACGAACGGCGCCGCCGGCATCATCCCGGCCGTCCTGCACTACTACATCAACTTCGTGCCGGGCGCCGACGAGGACGGAGTGGTCCGCTTCCTGCTGGCCGCCGGCGCGATCGGCATGCTTTTCAAGGAGAACGCGTCCATCTCCGGCGCCGAGGTCGGCTGCCAGGGCGAGGTCGGCTCGGCCTGCTCCATGGCGGCGGGCGCCCTGGCGGAGGTGCTCGGCGGCTCCCCCGAGCAGGTCGAGAACGCGGCCGAGATCGGCATGGAGCACAACCTCGGCCTGACCTGCGACCCGGTCGGCGGCCTCGTCCAGATCCCGTGCATCGAGCGCAACGGCATGGCCGCGGTGAAGGCGGTCACGGCGGCGCGGATGGCCATGCGGGGGGACGGCTCGCACAAGGTGTCCCTGGACAAGGTCATCAAGACGATGAAGGACACCGGCGCCGACATGTCCGTGAAGTACAAGGAGACGGCGCGGGGCGGGCTGGCGGTCAACATCATCGAGTGCTGAGGGAACAGGCTCTGACCAGCGCGTTCGTTTCTTTCAGCGCTGTCAGGGCCTTCCCTGCTTACGCGGCGGAAAGTCCCTGGAAGATCCCTGGGACAGGCGTGAAAGTCCCCGAGAAGTCCCCGGGGTGCCCCACTGAGATGGGCTCCTGGGGCTTTTGGCGGCGACGAGTCCCTCAGGCGCACGGGTCCGCCCCCTCCGGTGAGCTTCACACCCCCCTCCAGCACTTCGACGATGTCCTGCGGCATGTGGTCCAGGAGCAGAGCCCCGCCGGTGCCGGTGCAGCAGCAGGGGGTGACGGGAGGTCTGCCGGCGTCGGTCAGGAGCTTGACCAGCCCTGACTGGCGGGCGGGCGTGATGTCCGCATACCTTCCGGGCCTGGTCGGGCTGCAGAAAAAGCACCCGGCCGCCCTCGTCCGTGACCACCATGGTCTTGACTGCGTTCTGCTTGCTCTTGCCCCCGATGGACTTGTCCCGGTCTTTGCGTCCGACGGCTGGCCGCCGGACCCGGATCTCCGTGCCGTCGACGATTCCGGTCGTCCCGGTCACACCGAGGTGGTCGACGACCTCGGCCAGGGTCTGGAGCGGCATGCCGGGACTGACGGTGCAGCCTCGTTCGGCGAGCAGAGGCCGCAACTCGCCGACGGCCCGGGTGATGGTGGAGCGGTCCACGGCGAACCAGCAGGCCGGCACATCATGAGTGGCTCCGTGGCGAAGATGCACGAGCATGGCCAGAAGCCGGTCGACGAACACCAGCCGGTGCTTCGCACCGGCGCCCACGGCCCGCTTCCGCGTCCGGGACGCAAGCCTGGCCGTTCGTGCCACAACGGGCCAACCTCAGTGACGAGTTCAGCGATCGCAACGGCCGACAGGCCCGTGATCCGCCGGTTGCTGATGATCACTGCACAGGTCGCGGTTCTCACCAACCATGCACAAGCTCGTTTATCCGAGCCCTGACGAAGTTTCTGGTCTCACTTTCACCCCAGACCCCTTAGCGCTCTAATTCATTACCGACCCGCACCGGCGACAGGAAGCCTCCGGACCAGGATTTAGGAATCGAGAAAACGCATTAAACCTCAGTTTACTGACGCGCGACTGACCGAGCACTGATATGGAAATAATTGATGATTTCACTAGCTGCCCGCCAATGCACCGTGTAGGCTTTCACCCCAGTTCCAGAGCACCGGATCAACCTTTCATTCTCCCGTATGTCGGCCGATCCATGCCCACCTGTCTCCCCTCGAAATCCACCCATTCTTTGGTGAGCTTCTGGAGTCTTCATGCAGTCGAGTCCGGCACAGCCCGCCTTTCGCGAGTGCGTCGATCCCGCGCTGCTCCGTGCCTGCTTCGGCCGGTTCGGCACAGGGGTCAGTGTCGTTTCCTACTTCTACGACGGGGCCGCCCACGGCGTGACGGTCAGTTCCTTCACCTCGGTGTCCCTCAACCCTTCCCTGCTCCTGGTCTCCCTCGACCGCCGTTCCCGCTCGTGCCAGAAGCTGCGGAACGCTCACTTCACGGTCAATGTCCTCAGCGCCGACCAGATGGATCTCGCCCTGCATTTCGCGGGCCGCCCAGGTCCCGGAGTCGACATTCCCTGGGCCGACCAAGAGGGGACGCCCCGGCTCGAAGGAGCAGTCGCCTGGCTCCGCTGCGCCCCCTTCCACGCGTACGACGGCGGGGACCACGTCCTGTTCCTGGGAGAGGTGATGGCCTGCGCCACCGGTCCCGGAGAACCACTGCTCTTCCAGGACGGTGAGTTCCGCCGGCCGGGGTCCCTACTCAGCCGAAACTGAAGAAGGTCACGATGAAGGTCACGTATTTCCAACAGGTTCCCTATCGGCATCTGCCTCCGGATTTCGCCGAGCGCTACGAATCCGTGGTGAGCACGCCTTATCACGCGCTCACCCGGCCCGAGCAGGTGGCGGACGCGTTCCAGGACGCCATGGGCGAGCTCATGCACGCCGCACGGGCCGGCTTCGACGCGCTGGTGGTGACCGAGCACGGCCAGTGTTCGTACGACATGGTGCCCAACCCGGACCTGCTCGCCGCGGCACTGGCCCACGCCACGGAGGCGGAAGGGCTCTCCACCGCCATCTACCCGCTCGGCCGGTCCCTGGGGAAGGCCCGGGAACCGCTACGGGTCGCCGAGGAGCACGCCGTGCTCGACTGCATGAGCAGGGGCCGTCTCGTGTGCGGTTTCCCGATCGGCCTCGGCTACGACGCCAACGTCAACAACGGTGTGCCGCCGATGGAGACGCGACCGCGCTACGACGAGAACCTGCGGCTCATACTCCGGTCGTGGACGGCCCGGGAACCCTTCGCATGGAACGGCCGGCACTCCCAGCACCGCATGGTCAACCTGTGGCCGAGGCCGATGCAGGATCCGCACCCTCCGGTGTGGATCACCGCCACCGGGAACCCGCGCACCATCGAGTTCATCCTCGAATCCGGCTTCGGCTTCAACTACTTCGGCTGGTTCGGCGCCCGGACCACCGCGCCGCGCATCTTCGAGCGCTTCTGGGGCACGGTGGATGCGCTGGGCAAGCCGGTCAATCCGTACCAGGTCGGGTTCATGCAGCTCATCGGCGTCGCGGAAACCGACGAGAAGGCTGAGAAGCTCTACGCGGAGCACGCCGAGTACTTCTTCCAGCGCGGTCTGGGAAGCGTCCCGATGGAGCGCATGATGCTTCCCGGGGGTATCGACATCCGCGGCGTCGAGGCACTGCTGCGCGACCCGGGTGACACGGGGCTCTACGCCCGTATGCGCACCGCCCCGTTCCGGGATCTGGCCGAGACCGGATGCGCGATCGTGGGCAGCCCGGACACGGTGGCGGAGCAGCTCATCGACATCATCAAGCGGCACCGGATCGGCAACCTCCACGCGATGCTGCAGTTCGGCTCGATGCCCGCGGAACTGACCAAGTTCAACATCGACCTGTTCGCGGCGGAGGTGCTGCCGCGGCTCAAGGGGATCTGGCGGGACGACGCGCCGCCCCATCACTGGTGGCCGGAGCGCCTGGGCGGCGATCTGAGCCCGCTGCGGGCCGCGGCCGGCGCCGTCACGGGAGGTTTGCGATGACCGGGCAGAAGGCCGCCGTGGAGCGGCGGGAGGCGCGGGTCTGTGCAGGGCGGCTGCGGATCGGTTTCCGGGTCGTGGGCAGCGGTCCCGGCCTGGTCTACTTCCAGGCGGGCGGGCCGGCTCCCTGCCCGCTCCTGGACCGACTCGCCGAGGACTTCACCGTCCATGTCCTGGAACTGCCGGGAACCAGCCCGGGGGATCCCTACGCGGTCCGTGAACTCGACGGACTGTGGGACCTGGTCCTCGCCTGCGAGGAGGCCCTGCGGGCGCTGGAGCTGACCGGGGCGCCGGCGATCGGCCACGGCTTCGGCGGTATGCTCGCCGCCGAGATCGCCGCCTGCTACCCGGAGGCGTTCGCCAAGCTCGTCCTCGTCGCCCCGCTCGGTCTGTGGCTGGACGAGACACCGGTGGCGGACTGGATGGCCGCCGCACCCACCGAATTGCCGCGGCTGCTGTTCGCCGACCCCGAAGGCCCCGTGGCCCGCGCCGCCGTCACGCCGCCGGACGACCCCGAGGCCGCCATCACCGCTGCGTCGGCGAGCCTGTGGGCGACGGGCTGCGTCGCCAAGTTCATCTGGCCGATCCCGGACCGCGGGCTGGCCGGAAGGCTGCATCGGATCGCGGCACCCACGCTGCTGCTGTGGGGCGAACAGGACCGCCTCAACCCCGTGGTCTATGCGGAGGAGTTCGCCCGCCGCATCGCCGGCAGCGTCGTCAAGACGATCCCCGAGTGCGGTCACATGCCGCAGTGGGAACAGCCCGCAGACACCCACCACGCCATCGCCGACTTTCTCTCCTGAGCAGCTGAGCACCTGAGCGCCTGGCCGCCGAGCACTGCCGTCAGTCGCGTATCAGTCACCGCTGGTTGGATCCGCCGGGGGCCACCGGCGGCTACCCGAGCCCCTGGAGTCAGCGCCCCGCCACCAACCCGAGACGAGGCAGGCACACCATGGTCACCTTCGACGAGTCACCGGTCCAGCTCGGCGTTCTGCTGCCCACGCGGGAGCAGGCGATCGTCGGGAACTTCGCGGCCTCCCCGCTGCTGGACTTCGCCCGCCAGGCCGAACAGCTCGGCTTCGACTCCCTGTGGACCGGTGACTCGCTCACCGCACGTCCCCGGCTCGACCCGCTCGTCGTGCTCTCCGCGGCCGGCTCGGTGACCCGGTCGATCACCCTGGGCACGGCCGCACTCACCCCGGCGCTGCGCCATCCGCTGATCGGGGCCAACATGATCGCCAGCCTCGATCACGTCTGCGGCGCACGGCTGGTCCTCGGTCTCGGTTCGGGTTTCCCCGTGCCGGAGACCGAGGAGGAGTTCGCCGCCGTGGGCGCGTCCTTCGCCGGGCGGGCCGGCCGGCTCGACGAGATCACCGCCGTATGGCGCACGGCCTGGGCCAGTGGCGAGCCGGGTGCGCCGAGCGAGTTCACCGGGCGTCACTGGCAGGTGCGGAACCTGGACCGGCTGCCCAGGCCGCTCCGCCCCGGCGGTCCGCCGCTGTGGCTCGCCGGCAGCGACACCCCCCGCGTGCTGGCCCGGGCCGCGCGCCACTACGACGGCTGGCTTCCCTTCCTGCCCTCGGCCGAAGCGTACGGGCGCGCGTGGCGGCGCCTGGGCGAGCTGCGCGCGGAAGCCGGCCGTCCGGCGGGCGCGGTGCAGGCCGCGTTCTACGCGACGATCACCGTGAACCAGAACGAGAAGGAGGCCAAGCGGGAGCTGGAGCACTACATCGAGCACTACTACGGCCGCTCGCTGGAGACGATGTCCGCGATCCAGGCCTACGGCTGGGGCAGCTCCGAGAGGTGCGCGCAGTGGCTGGCCGGATACGTCCGCGAAGGCGTCCGGCACATCGTCATCCGCGTCGGGTCGCTCGATCCGGAGCCGCAGTTGAAGGAGATCGCCGAGGTGCTGCTGCCCGCGGTCCGCGCGCTTCGCTGACGTCGTCGTCCGGAGAGTTTCCATGACCATGCTCACTCGTCCCGGGCCCGCCTCTTGGTTCACCGCGCCCGACCCCTCCCTCGACGCCGAGGCAGTACTCTTCGTCTTCCCGCACGCCGGGGGCACCGCTCCCCTGTACCGCACCTGGGCGCAGACCCTGCCGTCCACCGTCGACGTCCGTGTCCTACGGCTTCCCGGGCGCCAGGAGCGTTTGAGCGAGCCCCCCTTCACCCGGCTCGCGCCCCTCCTGGACGAACTCCAGGAGGCGCTGGAGGCCGAGCTCGACGGCCGGCCGTACCTCCTGTTCGGGCACAGCTTCGGCGGCCTGCTCGCCTACCGGCTGACGGTGGCGGTGCAGGAGAGCGGCGGCGAAGTACCTCAGCTGCTCGCCGTCTCCGGCTGGGCCCCCGAGCTGAGCTCCTCCCGGGAACTCGACCACGTGCACGGGATGACGGACGAGCAGCTGCTGTCGCGGGTGGCGGAACTCGGTCTGATGCCGGACGGCATACCGGCCAACCGGGAGCTGCTCGCCACCGTCATGCCGTCCCTGCGGGGGGACTTCCGTGTCGCGGCCGACTACCGGGACGACAAGACGGCCGTCTCGTGCCCCGTCGCCGCCTACTCCGGGACGTCCGACCCCCTCCTGGTCCCCGACGGCCCGGACGCCATGGCCGTCTGGGCGGACCGCTCGGAGGCCTTCCTGGGGTCGACGGAGTTCCCCGGGGGCCACTTCTACCTCTTCGAACACGCGACCGCGATCCACAGCAGCCTCGACCGGCATCTTCGTCGACGGCTGGCCGCGACGAGGTGACCCCGCCTGAGAGGAGAGCACACCGCCATGGACGAACTGCATACGGACGAACTGAATCACGAAGCGCTGTGCGACGGCATGGCCGCGGAGGCGCGGCTCCTTGCCAAGTCGCTCGTCGAGGCCGACCCCGAGACGCCGGTCGCCGCGTGCCCCGGCTGGAACACCTTCCAGCTGACCGCCCATCTGTACCAGGCCGTGACCTGGGGGGCGGCTCTGGTCAGGCGCGCTTCCACCGAGTTCGCGCTGCCTCACACCTTCCTTCCCGAGTTGGCCGCCAACTCCTACGATCCGGACGCGACCTGGCCGCACTACATCGACGCGCTGACGCGGGACTTCACCGAGGCGGGTGCCGTCCCGGCGGACCCCCAGGTTCGCGCGGCCTGGCTGGAGCACGCCGCGGACGGTTTCGTGACCGTTCTGCGCCAGGCCGGGCCGCACACCGCGGTGTGGACCCCCTTCGGTGAGCCACACAGCAGGTTCTGGGCCAGCTGGGGTGCTCTCGAAATCGCCGTACACCGCGCGGACGTGGACGCCGCGCTCGAGGTGACTCCCCAGCTCGACACGGGCCTGTGCCTGGACAGCATCAACTTCTGGATGAAGGCCACCACGACACCGGCCGCAGCCGGCTTCTTCAACCCCCGGTTCGCCAACCTGCGCGAGGGCACGCAGCTGCGCGACGGGGAGAAGACGCTCCTCTTCCGGGCCGTGGGCCCCGCCTCCACGGTGGTCAAGCAGTGGCACGTCGCGCGTACCGCCGCCGGGCCCGTCGCGCTCGGGCCGGAGCACGAGACGGCGGACGTCACCGTCACCGCCCCCGCCGACCTGCTCCTGCTGCTGCTCAAGCGCCGTAGGCCCGCCACCGCACCGGGGGTGGAGATCACCGGGGACGCGTCCCTTCTCGACCACTGGCTGGAGAACACCTTCGGATAGCCTCCGAACGAACGGCCCTCACACGGCAGGCGCTCGGCCCGGAAAATCCGGCCGAGCGCCTGTGCGGTTCTGGGCCCGGCCCAGAGGCCGTTCACGTCTCCTGCATGGCCAGCGCCTGCTGGAGTACCTCGTCTCCCTCCGGCGCGTCGATGTCGAGGTCGAGCACGGTGCTGACCCGGGCGACGAGGTAGTAGAAACCCACCAGTGCCAGGCTCTCGACGAGCTGTTCGTCGTCGTAGTGCTCCGCCGCCGCGGCGTAGACGGCGTCGTCGACCCGCGGACCGCGGGTGACGGCTGCGGCGAACCGCAGGAGGGCCCGCTGGGCCGCGGTGAAGTCGGCGGCGTCGAGGTCGCCCCGGCGCAGTGCCGCCCGCTGGTCGTCGGTGACGCCGAGGGACTTCGAGATCGGCACGTGCTGCGCCCACGAGTACTCGGTTTCATTGGCGCGTGCGCAGACAAGGATGAGGAGTTCCCGGTCGACGGCGTCGAGTACCGCCGCGCTGCCGAAGAGCGCGGCCCCGAACCGTGCCATGGGTTCGACGGTCTGCCGTGAGTGGCCGAGCACCCGCCAGAGGTTGATGATCTGTCCCCCGCCCAGGGAACGCAGTGACTCCGGCAGGTCGTCCGGCGCCAGATAGGGCACACGAGCCATGGTTGATTCCTCGCTTTCGGGCCGGCCGGAGCCGGCGTCGTCGGAACTGCTCAGGCGGTGTGTGACGCCCGCCACCGGGGCTGGGAGGAACCCCTCGGCACCATGACCTCTCCCGGCCAGGCGCTGGGGGTCTCGCTGAGCCGGACCGGCGGGGCGACGTGCCGGAACTCACCCAGCGGGGTGTCGTGCACAAGCCACTCGGGCGCGGCGGGGAGGGCGTCGGGAGCCACCTCCGCCAGGGCGACGGGGCTGATCCGGCCGAGTTCGTAGGCCCAGTTGGAGGTGCCGGCGAGCGCGACGCGCACCTGGTAGCTGCCGCCTTCCCTGGCCCGGCGCAGCAGCGCGCTCATCACACCCGCCGCCGCGAAGTTGGCGGCGAGGTAGTCGTTGAGCATCTTTCCGGGCGGCATCTGTGGCACCCCGTCCTTGCGTTCGCTCCAATTGACGCCGGTGAGGGCCTGGGCCTGCTGGTCGAAGCCACCGCGGTCGCTCCAGGGGCCGGTGTGGCCGTACGCCTTGACGGAGACGTGGATCAGTCCCGGTGACTGGGCGACGCACTCCTCGGGGGACAGGCCGAGCCGGGCCATCAGCGACGACCTGTGGTTGTGGGTGAAGACATCGGCGGTGGCGAGGAGTTCGTCGAAGATCCGCCGGCCCCGGTCCTTCTCCCGCAGGTCGAGACGGGCCGACCGCTGGCCGACGCCGGTCTCGTTCCAGCACAGGTCGTGTTCGAACGCGTTGGGCTCGCACACGTGGAGGACGTCGGCGCCGTGTTCCGCCAGGGCACGGCCCGCCGCGGTGCCCGCGAAGATGTGGGTGAACTGGAGGCAGCGCAGCCCGGAGAGCGGCTGAGGGCCGGCGGGAAGCGGTTTCGGCGGGCCGTCGCCGATCCGCTCGACCGTCACCAGCGGCTCGGCGAGCACCGCCTTTCCCTGCGGGTGGGCGAGGAATTCGTCGCGGGTACGGACGACCGCGAGCGGAATCCCCCGGGCCGCGGCCGCCTCCTCCAGCTCCCAGGAGTTCCAGCGGGATATCGCGGCGCGGAAGTGCTCCTGGGTGTGCCCCGTGTCCAGCAGCGCCGTCAGTTCGTCGCGCGACCTCGGGTAGCAGGCGATCGGGATGCACCAGCGGCCGTCGGATGTTCGGTAGTAGTCCCACACGGCGGGGGTCGGATTGCCCTCGCCGCTGAAGACGGAGCCCATGTTGGAGCCGTAGCCGTTGATCTCGTTCCCGCCGCCCAGATAGGGCGTGATCTGGTGGAGTGCCTGGCCCAGGTCGAGTTCCAGGCGCTGACTCCGGCCGGTGCGGTCCTGCCAGACCTGTGCGGCCCCGACGGCCGAGGACAACAGAGAAATACCTATCGCGGCCCCCATCCTGATCGTGGAGGGAACTATGGGATCGCTGCCGGTGACGGTCAGTTCGTCGACCGCCTTTTCGCGGGATAATCCCAGGACGTCAAGGACCTTGTCGAGTTCGCTGAGAAGCTCGAAGTCATCACCTGTCATGCCCCGAAGATAGCATCGAATGGCGGCTTGTAAACCGTGGGTTCTCGGCTCCGAAATGAGCTTCTCTTCGCCGTCAGTGCGACATCAGTCCTGCGTCAGCAGTTCCTGTTTTGATAAGACGGAATGCAGGCGGTTTCCGAGTGTGCGGAGGGTTTGTGGTGCGGGACCAGCGCGTGGATATGAGGGAACTTCTCCCGCAGGAGCGAAGGGAGCTGCTTGAGACCACCGTGGTCGGCTTGTTCAGGGCCGCGCTGCTCATGGCCGAGGACGATGATTTTCCCCTGGACCGGGGGTTCTTCGATCTCGGCCTCACTTCGCTCCGGCTGAGCGAGCTCAAAGGGGCCATCGAAGCGGAATTCGGATGCGAGATCGACACCGCGGTCCTCTTCAGCCGTCCCACCACAGAGCAGCTGATCAATTATCTGGCGGACGAGGTCTGGACCGTCTGAAGACTGGAGAGAACGGTGACAGAAACCTCCGATTCGGTACGGGCAGAGCTTCGCGCCGCCCTTGAGGATATCCGCCGCAAGGACGAGCAGATCAGGGAGCTGAGGCGCGAGCAGCAGGAACCGATCGCCATTGTGGGGATGGGTCTCCGCTTCCCCGGCGGAAACCGTGATCCCGACGGATTCGCGGAATTTCTCCGGGAGGGAAACTCGGGCATCCGCCCGCTTCCGGACGAGCGCAGGCACCTCGCCCCGCAGCCGGGCCCGGACTCCGGGCCGGGCGGGCTGCGCCCGGTGGGTGGCTTCCTCGACGCCATCGACCGGTTCGACGCGGCGTTCTTCAACATCTCGCCCAAGGAAGCCGTGTACATCGACCCGCACCAGCGCCTCACGCTGGAGACGGCGTGGGAGGCGCTGGAGCACGCCGGCATCGACCCGGCCGCGCTCCGCCACGGCGACACCGGCGTCTTCATGGGCGTGACCACGCTCGACTACATCTTCGAGTCCGTCGAGCTGGCCGCCGCCGATCTGGACGGCTATCTCGCCCCCGGACTGAGCCACAGCGGGGTATCGGGCCGGCTGTCGTACTTCCTCGGTCTGCGCGGCCCGTGTCTGACCGTCGACACGACCTGCTCCTCATCGCTGGCCTCCGCCCACCTCGCCGTGCAGGCGCTGCGCGCCAAGGAGTGCTCCCTGGCCCTGTCCGGCGGCGTCAACGTCATCCACAACGCCCTGAACCACACGATTCTCCAGACGGGGAACATGCTCGCCCCCGACGGGCAGTGCAAGACGTTCGACGACAGCGCGGACGGCTACGCCCGCGCCGAGGGCTGTGGCGTCCTGGTGCTCAAGCGCCTCAGTGACGCGGAACGGGACGGCGACACCGTGCATGCCGTGATCCTCGGCTCGGCCGTCGGGCAGGACGGCGAGAGCGCGGGGCTGGCCGCGCCCAACGGCGCGGCCCAGGAGGCGGTGCTCCGTACCGCCCTGGCCCGGGCCGGGCTGACACCCGGCGACATCCAGTACGTCGAGGCGCACGGCACCGGCACCGCGCTGGGTGACCCCACCGAGCTCGGTGCGATCAGCGATGTCTTCGGCGAGTCGCACAGCCCCGCCGATCCGCTGACGGTCGGCTCCCTCAAGACGAACCTCGGCCACATGGAGGGCGCCGCCGGGGTCGGCGGCATCATCAAGACGGCCCTGCAACTTAGGGAAGGGACGATCTTCCCGCATCTCAACTTCGTCAATCCGTCCCGGCGCATCGCCTGGGACCAGGCACCGGTCACGATCCCGGTGCGGAGCGCGCCGTGGCCCGGCACCGCGCCACGGCGCGCGTTGGTGAACGGCTTCGGCGTCACCGGCACCATCGCCGGCGTCGTCCTGGGCGAGGCCCCCGCGCGGGCGGCCGTGGAGTCCAGCCACGCACCAGCGGACCGGGAACCCTCCGGTGGGGTCTTCACGCTCTCCGCGAAGAGCCGCAAGTCGCTGCGGGCCCTGGCGGAGCGCTACCGGACCCTGCTGGCCGAGCAGCCCGGACTGCCGGTGGCCGACATCTGCCGGACCAGCAACACCGGGCGCGCGCACTTCAAGTTCCGCCTGGCCGGGCACGTACGCGACCACCGGGATCTGAGCCGCCTCCTGGACAAGCACCTCACCTCGCTGGAGCGGGGCGGGACGGCACCCGCCGGGGCCGCACCGAAGGTGGCTTTCCTCTTCACCGGCATGGGCTCGCAGTATCCGGGCATGGGAGCCGCCCTCTACCAGCGGTACCCGGTCTTCCGTGCCGCCCTCGACGCGTGTGACGACCTCTTCCGCCCGCTGCTGGGCCGGTCCCTGAGGGACCTCATGCTCGACGCAAGCGACGACTCCGGGCTGATCGACGCAGCCGACTACGCCCAGCCCGCCGTCTTCAGCTTCGAATACGCCCTGGCCCGGCTCTGGCTCTCGTGGGGCCTGCGGCCCTCGGTGCTGATCGGCCACAGCCTCGGCGAGCTGACCGCGGCGACGGTCGCCGGGCTCTTCCCGCTGGAGGACGCCGCGCGGCTGGTGGCGGAGCGGGGCCGGCTGAGCCAGTCGGCCTCGGACCGCGGCGGGATGGCCGCCGTGGGCGCCCCGGCGCACGAGGTGGCCCCGCTCCTCGACGCGTATCCGGACCTCGTGGTCGGCGCCGTCAACGGCCCCACGCAGTGCCTGGTCTCGGGCGACCGGGACGCGCTGGCCCGCCTCGGCGAGACGCTGAAAGCGAAGGGGGTGAGGTTCACGCTGCTGCGGGCGTCGGTGCCGTACCACTCGCCGCTGCTCGCGGGGGTCCTCGACGACTTCCGCGCGGTGCTCGCGTCCGTCCGGTTCGGTACGCCGGAGCTGCCTCTGGTCTCCAACGTCACCGGCAGGGTGGCGAAGCCCGCCGAGATCGCCACGCCCGAGTACTGGGCACGCCATCTGATGGAGCCGGTCCGGTTCGAGGACGGCGTCCGCGCCGTGGAGAGGCGCGGACGTCACGCCTTCGTCGAGATCGGGCCGACGACCGCGCTGACCCCGCTCGCCCGGAACTGCGCCGAGCGCACGGACCATCTGTGGGTGGGCAGCACCCACCGCGACGACCACGAGGCGGACCAGGTCCTCAGGGGGCTGGCCCAGTTGTACTCCGTCGGCGTCCCCGTCTCCTGGTCCGGTCACCACCAAGGCCGTCCCCGGCGTGGGGTGCCCCTGCCCACGTACGCCTTCGAGCGCAAGCCGTACTGGCTTCCCACACCGCAGCGGCAGGCCGCCGAGGCGGCGTGGAAGGCCGAGCGCACCCCGGAGGACAGGCGCGAGGCCGACCGGCACCTGTACCACGAGGCCCACTGGGTCAAGCAACCGGTGCCCAAGGGAGACCCGGGACAGCGCCGCGTCCTGGTGCTGAACCGCGATGCGGAGCACCACCCCCGGCTCTCCGCGCGCGCGGCGGACACCGGCCTCCACCTGGCCTTCTCCCGCCCCGGGGACGACCTGGCCGACGCCCTGCGTACGGAGTCCCCCACCGACCTGTGCTGGTTCTGGCGTACGACTCCCCCAAGCACCGGGGACGCGGCCACGGTCGTCGACCGGCTGCGCGCGGAGTGCGAGGAGAACTACCGGGCTCTGCTCAACGTGGTGACCACGCTCGGGCGCGAGAGCTTCGGCCGCAACCAGCGCCTCTGGCTCGTCACCGAGGGGGCCCAACTGCTCCCGGGCGACGTGCCGGACGACGGCGAGGCAGCGACCGCCGCAGCCACTCTGTGGGGTTTCGGGCGGGCGCTCGGCGTGGAGTGCCCCGGTTACCAGGTGACACTGCTCGACCTCCAGGGCGGTGACAGCGACGACCAGGTCCTGCTCGGGGAGTGGCTGGCGGCCCGGGAGCCGGAGTTCCAGCTGGCCCACCGGGACGGGGAACGCTGGGTGCGGCGGCTGCGCACCACCGCCCCGGAGGAGCCGGCGGCCCCGCGGCGGCCGGTCACGGTCCGGCCCGACCGTACGTATGTGATCGCCGGCGGCCTGGGGACGCTCGGCCTGACGACGGCCCGGCGCCTGGCCGCAATGGGCGCCCGTCACCTGGCGCTGCTCTGCCGTACCGGGGCCGGACAGGAGGAGTTGTCCCGGCTCGGCCTCGGTGACGGGGTCGAGGTGACGGCGTACCGGTGTGACATCGGCTCGGCCGAGGACGTCGAACGGACCATGGCGGCGCTCGCGGCGGACGGCCCCCCGGTCGGGGGCATCGTCCACGCGGCCGGGGTCGTGGCCGACGCGGCGATCGGCGACCAGACGTGGGACACGATCGACGCGGTATTCCGCACCAAGGTCTACGGTGCCTGGCTCCTGCACCGGGCCGCGGCGGACCTGCCCGAGCTGGACTTCTTCCTCGGCTACTCGTCGGCGTCCGCGCTGGTGGGGGCCACCATGCAGACCAACTCCTGTGCGGGCAACGCCTTCCTCGACCATCTGATGGCCCGGCGGGCCGGGCGGGGCATGCCGTCGCTGAGCGTCAACTGGGGCCCGTGGGGCTCGGACGACCCGCAGCGCAGGCTCAGCGCCTCGCTCGTCAAGAGCTGGGAGAACCAGGGCATCCTCTTCCTCGATCCCGCGGAGGCCATGAGCACGCTGCCCGTGCTGCTCGGCGGTGAGCGGGCCCAGATCATGGTCGGCCACTGCGACTGGGAGCGCTTCATCGCCCGCAGGCCCCGCAACGCCTTCTACACCGATCTGACGACGCGTGACGACGACACCTCCGGCCGTACGGTCCTGGATGTCGGCTCGCTGATCGCCGCCCCGGAACGCGAGCGGTTGAGCGGCATCAACACGCTCGTGCGCGTCCGGATCGCCGACGTCCTGCAGTTCGACGACGCCGACGACCTCGAACCCGACGCCGAACTGCCGGCTCTCGGCCTGGACTCCCTCAACGCGGTGGAGGTGCGCAACGCCCTGGAGTCAGCCTTCCGGGTCACCCTGCCCGCGTCGATCGCGTTCGACCAGCCCAGGGTCGACCTGTTGGCCGACTACCTCGACCGGCTGCTCACGTCACCCCCGTCCGCTGCCGCATGAGGCCGCCCCCGACCACGAAGAGACGGAGAAGGCAGGTACCCATGGACTCGACACCACCGCAGGACAAGCCCCGAACGCTCGACGCCGTCATCGCCCACCAGGCCCGACGGCGGCCCGCGCACCCCGCCGTCCTGTGCGAGGGCCGCGTCGTCACGTACGCCATGCTGCACCGGGAGAGCAGCCGGACCGCACACCTGTTCCGCTCCGCGGGGATCGGTGACGGCTCCCGCGTCGCCTACCTGGGCAAGGAGTCGGAACACCTGTGGGAGACCGCCTTCGCCTGTGCCAAGACCGGTGCCGTGCTGGTTCCCGTCAACTGGCGGCTGACCGCCGAGGAGGTCGACCACATTCTGCGCGACTCGGGCACCGAACTGCTCCTCGTCGACGAGGAGCACCTGCCCGTCGCCGAGAAGATACGCCGTGACCTGCCGAAGCTCAGGACGGTCCTCCGGGTCGACGCGGCGGACGGCGAGGCCGACTCGCTCGCGGCCCGCAAGGCCGGCAGCCCGGACAGCGAACTGCCGGTGTCGGGCGACAGCGACGCTCCCGTCGTACAGATCTACACCAGCGGCACCAGCGGTCTGCCGAAGGGTGTGGTGCTGCCCCACCGCAGTTTCTTCAATGTCGCCGAAGCGATGGACTCGCACGGTCTCGACTGGTTCGACTGGAAACCCGACGACAGGAGCCTCATCGGCATGCCGGGCTTCCACATCGGCGGGATGTCGTACGCCATGCAGGGCTTCAACGCGGGCGTGACCATGGTGTCCGTACCGATGTTCATCAGCTCGGAGGCGGTGCGCCTGATCGACGAACTCGGCATCACCACGGCCATCGTCGCGCCGGCCATGCTCCAGATGATGCTCGCCGAACCGCGAGCGGCCCGCGGGGCTCTCGACTCCCTGCGCAAGGTGGTCTACGGCGGTTCACCGATCTCGGACGCGCTGCTGCGGCAGTGCCTGGAGCGGGTCGACTGCGACTTCCTGCAGATCTACGGCAGCAGCGAGACGGGGAACTTCGCGGTGTGCCTGCCCCCCGCGGACCACGTCCTGGGCAGCCCCCGGCTGAAGGCGGCGGGCCGGCCGTATCCGGGGATCGAGGTCAGGATCGTGGACCGGCGGGGCGAGGTGCTCGCGCCGGGCGAGACCGGCGAGGTGTGCGTCCGTACGCCCGCGCGGATGCTGGACTACTGGGGCCTGTCCGAGGCCACGGCCAGGACCGTCGTGGACGGCTGGATCCGCATGGGCGACGCCGGCTACCTCGACGAGGACGGCTATCTCTACATCTGCGACCGTGTCAACGACATGATCATCGTCGCCGGGGAGAACGTCTACCCGACGGAGATCGAGAACGCCCTCACCCAGCACCCCGCCGTGGCCGACGCGGCGGTGGTGGGGGTCGCGCACGACCGCTGGGGCGAGTCGGTGCACGCACGTGTGGTGGCCGTCCCGGGCCGGCAGGTGACCGCGCGGGAGCTCATGGTCTTCCTCAAAGGGCGCATTGCGGACTTCAAGATCCCGACGGCGTACGACTTCGCCGACAGCCTGCCGCGCAACCCCAGCGGCAAGACCCTGCGCCGTGCCGTGCGGGACGATCTCGCGAGGGCGGGGTCCGCGAGCGGTTAGGGCCTGTCGTCGCATTCCCGTCGTCCGCCCGGCGCACGGGCCGACGCGGCTTCACCACTGGTATCGACCCTCAGGAGAAAACGGAATGAGCGTTGCCCTTGTCACCGGCACCAGCGCCGGCATCGGTCTTGAGACAGCCCTGACCCTCAGCCGCCGCGGCGTCACCACCTATGCCTCCATGCGGAACACGGCCAAGGCGGGCGAGCTCAGGGAGCGGGCCGCGGCGGAAGGGCTGACCGCCGAGGTGATCACGCTGGACGTCAACGACAACGCATCCGTGACCGCGGCGGTCCGCAGCATCGAGGATCGTCACGGAGCCGTCGACATCCTGGTCAACAACGCGGGCAACCACCACACGGGGCCGATCGAGGCGCTGCCGCTGGAGCAGGCCGAGAGCATCATCGACACGAACCTCATGGGACCGGTACGCACCACGAGGGCGGTCCTGCCCGCCATGCGCGCGCGTGGCAACGGCGTCATCGCCAACATCGGGTCCATCTGGGGCCGGTTACCGAGCGCGCCGCAGACCGCCTTCTACAACGCGAGCAAGGCCGGTCTCTCCGCCATCACGGAGTCCCTCGCGTGGGAGGTCGGGCACTTCGGCATCCGGGTGCTCCACCTCGCTCCGGAAGTCTTCAGCACGGACATCGCGCACCGGCAGTCACCCGAATACGCCGAGCCGTACACGGCGGACGCCCAGTGGGTCGACCACTTCCGGCAGGTGTCCTCGCAAGGGGCCCCCTCCCCCGCCGTCGCCGCCGAGAGCATCGTCGAGGCGGTCCTCGGCCCGGGTACGCCACTGCACCAGTACATCGGCCCCGGGGCGAGCAAGCCGTTGTTCGACATCGCCGCGGCGGCGGCGGGTTCCTACGAACGCTGGGCCGAGTCGGCGCTCCCGCTCTTCGAGTCCATCGCGGGCCCCCGTCCGGTGCCGTCCTCCGCCGAGGATGACCCACATCAGTGATCCACGCACGCCGGGAGGGGCGGCCCGCGGCGAGCGTCGCGGCCCGTCCCTCCCGGCCTGTCAGGGGTCAGGACTGGACGGGCAGCTTGGCGGCCAGCACGATCTGGGTCTGCGTGGTCTGGCCCACCGGCCGTCCGTCGTCGTCCTGCAACTCCGTCTGCACCACGATCAGGGTCCCGCCGACGTGGAGCGGCGTGGCGGTGGCGTGCAGGGCGCCGGAGCGCACCGCCCGGAAGAAGTTGGTCTTGGACTCCACCGTGGAAGTGCCGGAGCCCGCAGGCAGGTTGAGATAGCCACAGACGGCGCCGACCGCGTCGGCCAGCGCCATCAGGGCCCCGCCGTGCAGAACGCCCCCGGCCGTGCACAGTTCGGGCGACCAGGGCAGCGAACCCGTGGTCTGGGCGCACGTGGCCTCGTGGAGGGTGATTCCGAGCCGGACGGCGAACGGCATGGTCGCCAACAGGTCGGCGGGGCTGGGGGGTTGGGTGAGGTCAGTAGTCATGGAGATCACCCTTCCAGGCGCCGGAGATCCTGGGGAGACGGCGGCCTGGTCGTGCGGGGCGAACACCCGGGCGGAAAAGCCCGATCCGCCCTGCGGCCCGGGCCAGGCCACTCGGTCGCGACGTCCAGGAGCCGGTCGGTGAGGTGGCCGACGTAGGAGGAGCGGAACAGCACCCAGAATCCGGTGTCGGGCCGACCCCGGGCGACCAGCACCACCTGGGTGCGGCCGAGGGCAGAGGAATGATCCGGGAGTCCGCGGCCGACGTCTTCCGGCCATGAGCCCGCTGCCCGAGCGGGAGCCGCCACCAGGCCGGGCGCGCCCGATCGGATCAGGCCGGCCCGACCGGCGCGGACACGGCACTGACACAGGCGGGCCGGGGTGGCGGACCGCCGCTCCGGTTCCCTCCCCGGACGGGGGACGACGATTACCTGAGGGGTAATCGACGGGCTCCCTGGCACCCGGCACAGTGGTCGCGTGGCCGCGCCGACACCGCGGCTTCGTCACACCACCCGAGGAGAGACGTCCATGACGAATTACGCCATCGCCGCCGAGCGCTACTTCGCCGCGTGGAACGCCGACGGGGCCGAGGCGATCGCCAAGGCCGTGTCCGACGCCTTCACCGAAGACGCCACCTACACCGACCCGCTGGCCGACGTGGCGCGCCACGAGGGCATCGTCGCCGCAATCTCCGGCGCGCAGGCCCAGTTCCCGGGCTTCGAGTTCGTCATGAAGGGCTCGGTGGACGGCAACCACCACATCGCCCGCTTCTCCTGGGACCTGGTGTCGAAGGCAGATGGCTCCTCTCCGGCTGCCGGCTCCGACGTCATCACCATCGCCGAGGACGGCCGGATCAGCTCCGTCAGCGGCTTTCTGGACCGGCTCCCGGGGGCCTGATCTCGCCGAGCATGTCCCGCAGGGCGGCGGCCGTCTCCTGGTCCGAGGGAAGAAAGGTCTCGATGGCCAGCTCGGAGACGGTCACGTCCAGCGGGGTGTTGAAGGTCGTCAGCATCGAGACGAACGACAGCTGTCTGCCCTCCCGCTCGATCAGCAGCGGCAGGGCGTACGGGGCACGGGCGGTCGGCTCCGGGGTTCCGCTGTCGGCCACCGGATAGGCCGCCACCTCCTCGTACAGGTCGGCCAGCGGGGCCGAGCCGCTCACCGCGATCTGCCGTTCCATCTGGTCCAGCAGATGGGCGCGCCACTGGGCGAGATTGCGGATCGCGGGAGCCATGCCCTCCGGATGCAGTGCCAGGCGCATGGTGTTGATGGGTGGGGTCAACAGATGGTCGGCGACGCCCGAGACGAGGACGAGCAGACTGCGGTTGGCCCCGACGACGTTGTACAGATAGTCGTGCACGAGAGCCGGGTTCGGGTCGTGCACGGCCAGCAGCCGTTCGAGTTCGCCGTTGAGGGTCCTCATCGCCGGGTCGTTCAGTGGGGTTTCAGGGAATACCGGGGCGAATCCGGCGGCGATCAGCAAGGTGTTGCGTTCCCGTACGGGTACGTCCAGTTGCTCGGCCAGCCGCAGCAGCAGGGTGTGGCTGGGTTTGGCCCGGCCGGTCTCGATGAAGCTGATGTGCCGGGCGGAACTGTCGGCTCGCGAGGCCAGTTCGAGCTGGCTGACCCCGCGTCTGTCCCGCCACCTCCGGAGGAGTATTCCGACGTCGAGGGTGCCGAGCGGTCCAAGTAATTGAGTCGTCATATGTTCAACTTTATCTGCCGAGCGGCCGACCGGGGAGAAACGCGCAGTCAAAACGGAGCAACGGTGCATGACGCTCAGTCGACCTTCCGGTCCTGCGCCAAGACCCTGCGGCGCACGCGGGTTTCCGAAGCGAACAGGATGGTGTCGCGAAGGTCGCGCAGGGCCCGGCAAGCCGTGCGACAGAGAACCAGGGCACGCGTTTCGGGTCGAAGTGCGGTGGCGCGCCGGCCACGGAGAACGCGGCCGCCGGCCTGCCCGGTGGCGCCAACCACCGTACGGGACCGCAGGCCGGCCGCGACGACCTACTCGGCGGCCGCGAAGTCGAAGGCGAGCAGGGCCTTGCCGAGGGCGGTGCGGTGCGCGGAGAACCGGGCGCCGGCCGCCCCGGAAACCGAGGCCGATGTCACCGAGCCGGGTGCTCAACGGTGTTGCTGCCGGCTCGCTCGACCACGTCGTTACGCCGCGGGATCCCGAGCAGACAGAAGGCCGTGGACCTTGTCGACGGCGGTTTGGTGGTCACCGGACCGTTCCGGTTCAGGCGTGGTCGTCCTCTTCAGGCATGGCCGTCCGCTCCGGAGCGGGGCTCCGTCCGGACGGACTGCTTCAGGCGCGCTCGGCGAGGGCCGCGCCCACCCAGTCGCGCAGTCGGCCGGCGTCCATCGTGCCGAGTCCGGCGGCGGCCTTCGCGGTGTCCGCGTCGCCGCCGATGCCGACGAACTTCTCGCGGACCAGGTTCTCGTGGCAGGCCCGGGTGTGGTCACCCATCGCGCCCAGCGGGACGAGCCGCTCGCGGGTGAACGCGCGGCCGTCGTTCAGACGTACGGTGACCCGGGCGCCGGTCGCCTTGGTGGCGGCGGTGAAGTCGGGCTCAGGCGGCCGGGCCGCGTCGAGGGCGATCCGGGCGGTCTCGGGCCCGCCGAACTCCAGCAGCCAGGGCTCGGCGGCGGCGCCCGCCCGGCGGACGGCGGCGCCGAAAGGCGCGGCGGAGTCGAACAGCGCGCGGGTGAGCTCGGGGTCGTGGGCGAGCCGTACCCGCTCCGCGAGCCGCCAGCGGGCCGCCTCCGCCAGCGCAGGGCGCTCGAAGTCGGCGACCGTGAGACCGCCGGTGAGCAGGGCGGTGGCCACCGGGTAGGGGGTGTGCAGCACCAGCGCGCCCAGCGGAGCGTCGGGGCCGGTGACGTAGCGGTCGGCGCGGCGGCCCGCGTAGAGGGTGTAGAGGGAGGCTTCCACCAGCGCCTCGGCCACCGTCGCCGGGTCCAACGCGCCGACGGTGGCGCGCAGTTCGGAGTGGAGCTCGATGGCGCAGTCCACGGCCGCGTCGATGCCGGGGCCACCCGGGCGCATCTTGAATGACAGTGTCTCGGTGTGCCAGCGCCGGCCGAGACCGCCGGTGACCTCGTCGGGCAGCGGTACCGCGGCGAGCGCCGCGAGGAAACCGTCGGGGTGTTCGAGGAGGTCGGGAGCGCCGTGCAGCCCGGCGGCGGCCGCGTCGCAGGCGTCCATGGCGGCCCGTACCGGTGCGAGGGCGTTGAGGAGCCGGGCGTCGCTGGCCAGGAAGGCCCGCATCAGCGGCCGGTGCGGCAGGGCGAGGGCCAGCCCCAGGGCGTCGGTCCACCGCCGGGGGTCCGTGACACCCTCGGCGTGCAGCCGGCCGCAGACGGCGCCCACCAGGTGGGTGTGGATCGCGCTCTGTCCGCGCAGCGGGCCGAGGGTGGCGGCGGCGGTGATGCGGGCCGCGCACTCGTTGGCGACGACCACGGCCGCGATCAGCCGGGCGCCGGTCAGCCCGTGGGCGTGGGCGAAGGCGAGAGGGACGGCGACGGTCGAGTTGGAGAGGTGGCCGGCGTAGGCGGTGTCGTCGAGGTTCAGCCACGAGCCGAGTCCGGCCAGGACGCAGGCGCTCTGCCGGGCGTCGGGCTGCAGCGGTTCGCCGAACGCGGCGATCATGCGGGCGCCCAGTGGATGGGCGGCTCCGGCCCGGATCGACGCGGCCTGGGACAGGATCTGACTGGCGGCCAGCGCGCGGACCCGCTCCGGGAGGTCGTCGTGGGTCAGCCGGGCGGCCCAGTCGCACAGCTCCTGCAGGGGCGTCACCGGCGCTCCTCGACCGCGGTCGTGGCGAGTACGGCAGTTTCGGCGCCCCACACGGGGAGGGCGCCGGGCAGCACGTCGAAGGTGAGGCAACCGAGCTCGGGCGGCTGGAGGTTGCCGTCGTACTCGAAGCAGAGAGGTACGCCGTCGAGCCGCTCGACGACGATGCGGCGGCCGCGGCCGTAGTGGACGCCGGGCAGGCCGAGGTGGGCGGCGCGGCGGGTGAGTTCCGGGACCTCGTGGGGGTCGACGGGTGAGCCGATCACGCAGACGTCGAGCAGTCCGTCGTCCGGCTCCGAGTGCGGCAGCACCTGGTAGCGGCCGCCACGGAAGCGGCCGCCGCCGACGTTGGCGAGCACGGTGGGGCCCTCGTGGAGCACCGTCCCGTCGACGGTGACCCGGCCGGGGTACGGCGCGAAGGCGTCGGCCGCCTCGGCGAACGCCGTGGTGTAGCGGTCCCGTCCGGTCTGGGGGACGTGGCGGGCCACGCGCAGGGCGTCGGCGATGACGCCGGAGCAGGCGCCGAGGAACACCTTGGCACCGGTCTCGGCCAGGTGGGCCAGGTCCAGCCGGTGCAGCCGGGCGCCGTGCCCGGGGCCGTCGAACACCGCCCGCAGGGCGGTCTGCCAGGGGCGGTCCGCCCAGAGCATCTTGTACCCGGAGTTGCCCGTGCCGGCCGGCACGATGACCAGGGCCGGGCGGGCGCCGGAGTCGGTGCCGACGGCACCGATGAGGCCGTCGACGACCTCGTGGACGGTGCCGTCGCCGCCCACCGCCACGACCAGGTCGGGCCGAGGATGGCCGCCGGTGCCCGCGCGCGCGGCGCGGACCGCCGAGGTGGCATCGCCGCGGCCGGCGGTGGGGTGCAGGCGTACATGGGCCGCGTGGGCGGCGCACAGGGCGAGGACGTCCGCCGTCAGGCGCTCACTCGTGGTTCCCGCGGCGGGGTTGGCTACGACGAGAACGCTCCGCACGGGCGCCTCGGACTCCTCGGTCATGGACACGCTCCGAATTCCGAATACCGGCGGGGGCGGACACAGCACGACAGAACGGCGAGCGGAGAGGGCAGGATTCGAACCTGCGCAGGCGGACAAACCACCCGACCGAGGAAAACCCCGGCCCCCGATAAACCACTCCGGGCACCTCTCCAAGCGGAGAGGGCAGGATTCGAACCTGCGCAGGCGGGTCCAAGCGGAGAGGGCAGGATTCGAACCTGCGCAGGCGGGCAAACCACCCGACCGAGGAAAACCCCGATCCCCGATAAACCACTCCGGGCACCTCTCCATCGATCCCGGTTCCGGTTCGCTTTCGCTCTCCGGCGCCGTTCACGAGAACAACTCTGCCGGACCTTTCTGACATCCCGCTGATATGCTCCTGACCGCACTCGGGAATGAATTCGTCAGAGCACAGTCAGTTGCTTGTCAGGCGCCTCACCGAGGCTGGAGTTCCACCCGTCCCACCCGACGGACCATCTCGCGCGAGGGGACCCAAGCATGAATCCTCCTTATGACGAAGCCTTATCGCGACATCGGAGCGAACGGACCGCGGGAGCGTCGGCGACCTTCGCCGAACTGCTCCAGCGCGTCAAGGCGGAAGGCCTGCTGGATCTGGCCCCCGGCTACTACTTCTTCCGGCTGACGCTGAACGCTGCGCTGTTCGCCGCCGGACTCGTCGCGTTCTTCGCTCTCGGCGACTCCTGGCTCCAACTGCTCGTCGCCGTGTGGATGGGCCTCAGCGGCGGTCAGAGCGCGTTCATGTGGCACGACGCGGGCCACAAGGCCATGTTCCGCAGGCGCCGCCCCGCCGACGTGGTCGGCTACATCCACGGGAACCTCGTCAACGGGGTCAGCTACGGCTGGTGGGTCAACCACCACAACCGGCACCACTCGCACCCCAACCACCTGGACATGGACCCGGACATCGGCCGGCGCACCGTCATTTTCGACATCAAGCAGTACCCGAGCCGCACGGGCCGCCAGCGGCTGGTCGTCCGCTACCAGAGCGTCCTGTTCTTCGTGCTGCTGGTGCTGGAGTCGTACAAGATGCAGAAGACGGCCGTGCAGATGATCGCCCGCCGCGAGGTGCCCCGCCCCGTGCTGGAGGGCGTGCTGCTGCTGGTGCGCGCGGCGATCTACCTGACGCTCGTGTTCACGGTCCTGTCCCCGCTGCTCGCGATCGCCTTCGTCCTGGTGCAGCAGGCCACCCTCGGCGTGTACTTCGGCCTGATGTTCGCCCCGAACCACAAGGGCATGGAGCTGCGCGACGGCGAGGAGGAGAGCCTGGACTGGCTGGCCCGCCAGGTGCTGACCTCCCGCAACATCCGGCCGTCCCTGCTCATCGACTTCCTCTACGGCGGGCTCAACTACCAGGTCGAGCACCACCTGTTCCCGTCGATGCCGCAGAAGAACCTCGCCCGGGCCCGTGAGCTCACGCGCGACTACTGCGCGGAGCGCGGGATGCCGTACCACGAGGTCGGTTTCTGGGCCTCGTACAAGGAGGTCGCGAGCTTCCTGCACGAGGTCAGCGCGCCCGTGCGCGACGGCCGCACCGGCCCCACGGCCCAGGCAGCCTGACCGCTCCCCCGGCCCGGCTCCGGCAACTCTCCCCGCCGGAGCCGGGCCGCGTCACGTCCCGGACATTCCCCCGAGCGTCCCGGGCTTCCCCAGCTCCCCAGCTCCCCAGCTCCCCAGCGTCCGAGAGGAGTCCCCTTCCGCCATGTCCGAAGAATCCGCCAAGGTGGTGCCCGCCCCGGCGCCCGGCGGCCACCGCATGTCCATCGGCGACCGGCTGGACCGGCTGCCCGTCCTTCCGGCCCATCATCGCCTCACCGGCGTCATCGGCGTCGGCCTGCTGTTCGACATGTACGAGAACAACCTGTCCGGTGTCCTGTCCAAGGTGCTCCAGGCGGACTTCGCCCTCACCGGCACCACGCTCAAGCTGGTCCTGGCGTCCGCGTTCCTCGGCCAGTTCCTCGGGGCGGTGGTGCTGGGCCGCTTCGCCGACCGGTTCGGCCGGCGGCGGGCCTTCCTGGTCAACCTGGCACTGTACTCGGGCGCCTCGCTGGCCGGCGCGTTCGCGCCCTCGGTGGCCTGGCTGGTGGCGTTGCGCTTCGTGGCGGGCATCGGCATCGGCGCGGAGCAGTCGCTGACCGACACTTACCTCACCGACGTCCTGCCCGCCCGGCACCGCGGCCGGCTCATCGCCTGGACGTACACCATCGGATTCTGCGGGGTCCCGGCCGTCGGCCTGCTCGCGGTGTGGCTGGTGCCGCTCAGCCCGCTGGGCATCGCGGGCTGGCGCTGGCTGTTCCTGTTCGGCGCGCTGGGCTCGGCGGTGGTGTGGGTGCTGCGCAGGGGCCTGTTCGAGTCCCCGCGCTGGCTCGCGACGGTCGGCCGCACGGCGGAGGCGGAGGCGATTACCGCCAAGCTGGAGGCTCAGGCGGGACCGTCCTACGCCACCACTGCGCTCCCCGCGCCCGTCGTCGAACAGGCGCCCGCGCCCGAGCGGGGCATGCTCCGCTCGCTGTTCTCGGCGCCGTACCGCCGCCGGACGGTGATGATGTGGGTCTTCTGTCTGCTGTCCACGGTCGGCTACTACGGCTTCGGCACCCTGGCCCCGCAGGTACTGGCCGCCAAGGGGTACGACGTGGTGGCGGGGCTCGGCTATACCGCGGTGTCCTTCTTCGGGTACCCGGTGGGCTCGCTGCTGGCAGCGCCCCTGATGGACCGGATCGAGCGGAAGGTGCTGGTGGCGGGGTCGGCGTGCGCCATGGCGGCGGCCGGGCTCGGTTTCGCCTTCGCGGGTTCGGTCGGCTGGGTGGTCGCCTTCGGGTTCGGCTACACGCTGCTCAGCAACGTCTTTTCCGCCGCCTCTCACGTCCTGCTCGCGGAGCAGTATCCGACGGCGATCCGGGCCGGCGCCTCCGGGATCGCCTACTCCCTGTCCAAGCTGACCGCCGCGGCCCTGCCGTTCCTGCTGCTGCCGCTGCTGGACTCGGGTGGGGCGGGGCTGCTGTTCACGGTGATCGCGGGCGCGATGGCGGTGCTCGCGCTGGACGTGGTGGTGCTCGGGGACCGTACGACAGGCCGGCCGGTGGACCGGCTCCCCGCGCGCTGAGCCGAACGGCCGTGGCGGCGGGACCCCGGTGTCATGGGGTCCCGCCGCCACGGCCGTGCACGACGTCGCGCAGATGTCGTCGCGCAGTTGTCAGCCCTGCGGCTCCTCGGTCAGCCGGGCGTCCAGGAGCCGGACCACCTCGTCGGCGTTGCGGGCGATCTCCTCGTCGTCCGGGGCGCCGATGACGGCCATGAGGAACTCCACCATGGAGTGCCGCAGTTCGTCCGTGCTCTTCGTCGTCTCCGCAGTGGTCGTCTCGATGGACATGCGTCTCTCCTGGGATCGGTTCAGAACGAGTTGCAGGCGCGGAAGATGTGCGCGAAGGACGGCAGCGAGGCCTGCCCCTCGAAGGCCACGTACTCGGGGATCAACAACTCGGGTCCCCACTTCTCCTTGTAGGCGAGCTGGGTCTGAGCCGGGTACAGCGCCGCGCCCTCGGCCCACAGGAACTGCATCAGCCAGCTGAACGCCGGGCTGTGGCCGGGAAGTTCGGCGTCCGGGGAGAGCCCGGTGAACGGGGTGAAGCCGAAGTGCAGCCACTCGGCCCCCTCACCGCGGAAGATCTCGATCGCCGCCGCGTTGACGGCCTCCATCAGCCCGGGTGAGCCGTCCGGCAGCCGGCGACTGAGGTCGTGCATCCAGCCCGAACGGCTGCCGTAGACCGGGGAGTAGGAGATGTAGGCGACCGGTTCCTCGTCGATGGTGCCGAGGAAGAGCCTGCGGTGCTGTTGCGCCGGACCGCCGATCCGGCCGACGAGGAACTCCAGGGGTCGTACGTTCTCGCCCTTCGACTTCAGCCAGGCCCGGTCGATGCGCTCGATGGCGTCGTGCCGGCCCTCGGCGGCCACCTCCTCGACCTTCAGTCCGTTGCGCAGGGCCCGGGAGATCTTGTTGCGCAGCTGCATGAACCTGGTGCCGCGCAGGCTGAATTCGGGCAGGCCTACGGCCCAGGAGGCGCCGATCTGGTTGACGGTGAACCCGTGCCGGACGTACCGCTCGGCGTCGTAGGCCTGCAGCTGCACGCCCACCACCCGCAGCCCCTGGTCCCGGGCGTGCGCGCGGAAGGCGGCCACGAGGGCGCCGTAGGAATCCTCGGGGGCGAACGGGCCGCCGAACTGCACCAGATACCCCCCGGCCCGCCGGTACAGCACGACGCCTTCCGTGCCGGGCAGGGTGAAGACCTCCTTGTCGTCGTTCATGGCAAGAAAAGCGCTGGGGTTTTCTGCCTCTGTCCAGTTCTTGATGGCGTGCAGAAGTGTGTCTGACATGAGGAGAGTAGAGCAGACTTCAATTAGCCACCGAAAGGGGTTCCGGTCCGAGAGTCAGCGCATGTCAGATCAGAGTCAGTCGCGCATCAGGACCGTATCAGAGAACCCTGGAACAGTCTTTTTAAAACAGGCTGCACAAAGGAATTTGACGGCAATACGGAGGCGTAAATCCATGGAGCGGCCGATGCACACGCCGGAAATCCGCAGCTATCAGCTCTACATTGACGGAGAGGACGTGGAGAGCGACCACTGGGTGTACACGGTCAGCGCCCGTTCCCTGCTGGAGGACGTTTTCACGAGCGTCAGTCTGAAGCGCGAACTAGAACGGAATCCGGAGTCGGAGACAGCGAGTCATCCGTACGTGGCCGGCCGGTGCGCGGTCGCGGGCGACGAGGAGATCGACCGGGCCACCGCGGCCGCCGCGGCCGCGGCCCCCCGCTGGGCGGCCGTCCCGCTCGGCGACCGGATGCGGCTCGGCACCCTGTTCCGTGAGGAACTCCTGCGCCGGCAGGACGAGTTCACCGAGATGCTGATGGTGGAGGGCCACCCGGTGAAGCTCGCCCGCTGGGAGCTGAGCTGTCTGCTGCAGGTGTACAGCGAGGAGAGCCTCGGCTGGTACCGGCAGCAGATGCACACGGAGTTCGAGCACGGGCCGCGCCGGCTGATCGTGCGACGGCAGCCGGACGGCGTGGTCGCCTTCAACCCGCCGCAGAACGCGCCCGCGCCCAGCGCCGCCCTGGCCGTGCTCGCGGTGATGGCCGGCAACGCGGTGGTGGTGCGGGCGCCGCGCAGCATCGCGCTGAGCACGATGTGGCTGATGCGGGACGTGGTCGCGCCGCTCCTCGACGAGGTGGGCGCGCCGCCCGGGACGCTCAACGCGATCTGCGGCAACCCCCGCCAGACGCTGGACCGCTGGCTGGAGGACCCGCTGATCGACGACGTGTTCTACATCGGCGGCAGCCAGGAGGGACTGCGCTTCCAGGAGCAGTGTGTGGCGCGCGGCAAGAAGCCGATCCTGGAACTGGCCGGCAACGACGGCATCGTGGTCTGGCGGGACGCCGACCCGGTGCGGGCCGCCCAGGCGATCGCGGAGGCGTTCTACGGTTCCGGCCAGATCTGTATGGTGCCCAACTACGTGCTCGCGCACCCGGCGATCGCCGACCAGCTGGTCGCCGAGGTCGGTCGGCGGGCGGCGGCGATCCGGCCCGGCTATCCGGAGGACCCGGAGGTGCTGCTGTCGCCGGTGCGCCGCAGCGAGCGGTTCTTCGCGCTGCTCCAGCAGGCCCTGGACCGGGGCGCGGAGCTGGTGGCCGGCGGCAGCCGCGCCGAGGTGGACGGCACCCCGTCCGAAACGGGGGTCTTCCTCCAGCCGACGGTGCTGCGGGTCGAGGGTCTGACCGAGGCCCGCAAGTACGACGTCGTGCGCGACGAGACGTTCTTCCCGCTGCTGCCGATCGTGGTGCCGGAGCCCGGCACCGACGCGGAACTCCTGGAGCGGGTGATCGGCTTCGTGAACTCCAACGAGTACGGCCTGCGCAACTCACTGTGGACAGAGTCGCCGGAAGTGATCGACGCCTTCGTGCGCCGGATCGGCAACGGCGGCCTGCTGAAGATCAACGACTCGCACATCGGCTTCCTGCCCTATCTGCCCAGCCACGGCGGCACGGGGCTCACCGGCGGCGCCTTCGGCGAGGCCAACTACCCGATGCTCAAGACCTCGCATCTGCAGGGGGTGAGCATCGCGCGGGACGTCAGCCCGCACGAGGCGGTCTTCGGCTCCTGACCCTCCCGGTACGAACACCCCCGTAGGAGATCCCCCATGCGCTCCCTCACCACCGCCCGAGAGGTGTGCGAACGCCACCAGCCGGGCCTTCTCGCCGCCCTGGAGTCCCTGTCCTTCGCCGAGCGCGAGGCGACCGGCTCCCCGGCGGTCGCGCGCCTGCGCGAGCACGGCGGAGCCGGTCTGCTGGTCCCCGTCGAGTACGGCGGACAGGGCGCCGACGTCCTGGACGCGGTCCGGGTGCAGCGGGCCGTGGGCGCGGTGTCGCCCTCGCTCGCCGCAGCCTCCACGATGCACCACTTCACCGTGGCCATGCTGTTCGAGCTCGCCACGGACGCCAGCCGGCTGACGCCCGCTCAGACCAAGGTGCTGCACGGCATCGCCCCGGAGCGGCTGCTGCTCGCCTCCGGCTGGGCCGAGGGCCGTACCCAGCAGAACATCCTGATCCCCTCGGTGACGGCCACCGAGACCGAGGGCGGCTTCCTGCTCAACGGCGCCAAGAAGCCGTGCAGCCTGGCCCGTTCCATGGATGTGCTCACCGCCAGCATCGCGGTCCCCGGTGCCGACGGCACCCCGGAGCTGGCGCTGGCCCTGCTGCCCGCCGACTCCCCCGGCCTCTCGGTGCACCCGTTCTGGGGCAACGAGGTGCTGGCCGCCTCGGAGAGCGAGGAGGTGCGCCTCACCGACGTGTTCGTACCGCAGGAGCTGGTCGTGCGGACCGTACCGGAGGCGCCGCATCTGCTGGACGACCTGCAGACGACCGGGTTCGTCTGGTTCGAGCTGCTCATCTGCGCGGGCTACGCGGGCGCCGCGACCGCTCTTGCCGCCACCGTGCTGGAGCGGGGGCGCGGCAGCTCGGGCGATCGGGCCGCCCTCGCCGTCCGCGTCGAGTCCGCGTTCGCCCTGCTGGAGGGCGCCGCCCGGGCCGTACGGGACGGACTCGACGGCGAGGCCGCCGTGGCCGAGGTTCTCGTCGCCCGGTACGCGGCCCAGGAGACCCTCGTCCAGGCGGCCGACCAGGCCCTGGACCTGCTGGGCGGCATCGACTTCGTCCGGGGCGGCGAACACACCCGGCTCGCCGACTCCGTACGGCCGCTGGTCTTCCACCCTCCGGGCCGGGCGTCCGCCGCCGAGCCGCTGCTCCAGTGGTTCGCCGGCGGCGCCCTGGAGCTGTCATGACCGCACGCGTCCCCCGTCCCGGCGTCACTGGAGTCCCCGCATGACCACCACCGCACAGCCCCTGGACACCGTGTCCGAGGAGGACGTCCTCGGCCTGTACCGGGCGCATCTGAGCAAGGGCCGGGCCACCGTGGCCGAGCTCTTCGGCAGCCACATGGAGGTCGAGTCCTCCGGCGCCTGGCTCACCACCAGCGACGGCGAGCGCTTCCTCAACGCCGGCGGCTACGGCGTCTTCATCATGGGCGCCCGCCACCCCCTCGTCGTCGAGGCCGTCGAACGCCAGCTGCACCGGCACCCGGTGGCCACCCGCATCCTGCTGGAGCCCACCGTCGCCCAGGCCGCCGAGGCGCTGGTCTCGGTGATGCCGACCGGCCTGGACCGCGTCCACTTCGCGCTCTCCGGCACCGAGGCGGTCGAGGCCGGGCTCAAACTGGCGCGCGCGAGCGGCCGGCGGCGCACGGTCGCGATGCTCGGCGGCTACCACGGCAAGACCATGGGCGCCCTGTCGGCGACCGCGAAGAAGGTCTACCAGGACCCCTTCCGCCCGCTGCTCCCCGACTTCACCCACATCCCCTACGGCGACACCGAGGCCCTGCGCGAGCAACTGGCCGCGCACCCGGGCGAGGTGTGCGTGATCCTGGAGCCGGTGCAGGGCGAGGGCGGGGTGATCATCCCGCCGGCGGGCTTCCTCAGGCAGGTCGAGGCGCTCGTCCGGGAGTACGACGGCTTCCTCGTCCTGGATGAGGTGCAGTCCGGGTTCGGGCGGCTCGGCGAGTGGTGGGGAGCCGACATCGAGGGCGTCGTCCCGGACGTCCTGCTGGCAGGGAAGGCGCTCGGCGGCGGCATCGCCCCGGTCTCCGCGGTCGTCGCCACCCGCAAGGCGTTCCGCCCGTTCGACAAGGACCCCTACATCCACACCGGGACCTTCTCCGGGCAGCCGCTGCTGATGGCCGCCGTGCAGGGCGCGATCCGGGCGGTCAAGGAGGAACGGCTGGTCACCCGCTCGATGGAGCTGGGCGCCCGGCTGCTGCCGCGGATCACCGAGATCGCCCGCCGCAACCTGCCCGGCCTCCTGGTGGAGGTACGCGGACGCGGGCTGCTGATCGGGATCGAGCTGGTCGAGGCGGGGCTGGCCGGCGAGCTGCTGATCGAGCTGTTCAACCACGGGGTGGTGGCCAACCACTCGATGAACGGCAGCTCGGTGGTGCGCTTCACCCCGCCCGCGATCATGACCGACGGTGACGTGGACCATCTGCTCAACTCCTTCGACAGGGCGACCCGCGACCTGGTCAGCGGTTCCGCCACGATGCCGGAAAGGCGGTAGCGAACCGTGCGACAGGTTTCTCTTGAGGTGCTGGTGCGCGCGGAGCGGGCCACGGACGTCCTCCACGCCGTGGGCCGCTGGGAGCGCTATCCCGAGCTGGCCCCGCACGTGGAGTCCACCACCGTGCACGCCACCCACCCCGCCCCGGACTGCTCCTCCAGCTGGGAGCTGCACTTCCGCAGCGGACTGCTGCGCTGGACGGAGCGCGACGAGTTCCACGTCGACGCCCTGGAGATCCGCTTCGAGCAGACCGACGGGGACTTCGACTCCTTCCACGGCACCTGGCGGCTCGCGCAGCGGGGCGCGGACGTAGCCGTGTGCTTCACCGCCGAGTTCGACTTCGGCATCCCGAGTCTCGAAGGCATCCTCGACCCGATCGCCGAGCGGGTGATCAGGGAGACGGTCGCGTGGGCCGTGACCGGGATGTTCCCCGACAGCGAGGTGCTCGGCGAGGAGCCCGGCCTGCCCGGCAAGTCCGCCGAAGTGCCCACCACGGCCTGACAGGAGACAGAGCGCCATGGACCAAGCGAACCCGTTCGAGACCCCCCGTACCTACTCCCTGCACCGCGCCGAGTACCTGGTCGGCCTCGCGGTGTCCACGGGGCTGATCATCGCCCATCTCGGGGACATCCGGTGGCTGCCCTTCGTCGGGCTGTTCCTCTACATCGACCTCATCGGCTACATCCCGGGCGCGATCGCCTTCAAGCGCGCCAAGGGGCGGCCGATCCACAAGGCGTACTACGTCGTCTACAACGTGATGCACAGTCTGATCACCCAGGGCGCGGTGGTGGGCCTGTGGTGCTGGCTGATCGGGCCGGAGTGGGCGCTGCTGGCGATCCCGTTCCATCTGTGCGGCGACCGGGGCCTGTTCGGCAACTTCATGAAGTCGTTCGCGTTGCCCTTCGAGCCGGTGCGGCAGCCGGGCTACCTGCGGCTGCTGGACGACCTGGGCCTGGCCCATCCGAAGCCGGCCGGGCACACCGCGCACGAGGGCGAGCCCGTCCCCGTCGGACACCTCCCGACGGCCCTCCGCCCGGTGCCGCAAGAAGCGGTCCGATGAAAGCCGCCGCCGCGTCGGCGGTGGGACTGCTGGCCGCCCCGGTCACCGTGCTGACGGTGTGTCACGACGGGCGGGTGCACGGAACGACGGTCTCCGCCCTCACGACCGTGTCACGGACCCCGCTGCTGCTGACCGCGAGCCTGCGGGAGGGCTCCGACCTCGCCCAACTGGCGCTCGCCGAGGGGAGGTTCGCGGTCAACGTGCTCAGCGGCGGACAGCGTGCGGTGGCCCGGCGGTTCGCCGACCGGGACCGCCCGGCGGGCGCCGCCCAGTTCGAAGGGTTCGCCTGGCGAACCGACCGCTACTCGGGCGCGCCCCTGCTCGACGGCGCGCTGGCGCACTACGCCTGCCGGGTGCGCGGCAGCTTCCTCGTCGGCGACCACGAGGTGCTGCTCGGCCTGGTCGTGCGGGCGGACGCCGGCCTCTCCGGGCTCCCGCTGCTCAGCTACGACGGCGAACTGTTGGCGGGCGGAGCAGACGCGGATCTGTCCTGCGTACCCGATTTCCCCATCATCCATCCGAAGGAGACGGCAACGCTGTGAACATCGACGACACCGCCGCAACGGTCGCCCGCGAGGCCGACTGGGACACCGCTCCCGGGCTCCTGGACGGCGCCATGCAACTCACCCTCGGGCCCGAGGAGTGCGATCTCGCCTACTGGATCACGTCCGTCGCCCAAGGCACGCTGAGGGACCGGGGCGTGACGGGGCATCACGTCGACGCGAAGGTACCGGACTTCCTCAAGGAGCCCGGACCGCTGCGTGAGGCGCTGATCCTGGAGTTCGGCTACCGGGGCGTCTCCGAGGAGATCGCCACCCGGCTGCTCGCGCCGTACGTCGAACTCGCCCCGGGTATCCCGGAGATGGAGTTCTACGCGACACAGCTGCTCGACGAGGCCCGGCACGCACGGGTGTTCCGCAACCACCTGGTGGAGCTGGGCATGCCGGCCGACACCCTGCTGCGGGACGTCGAGGAGCTGTCCGCCGACTACCGGCGCCGGGTCCTCCAGCCGGTCGAGGACTTCACGCTCGACATCGTCCGGGACCGCAAGGACTTCGCGGGCGGCGTGGCGGTGTTCGCCATCGTCATCGAGGGCGTGCTCGCGCCCGCCGCCGAACTGAGCGAGCGCAAGTGGAGCCCGCTCTCCCCCGCGACCAGCGAGATCTCCCGGGGCACCTCGATCGACGAGATCCGGCACCTGACCGTGGCGAGCACGATCCTGAAGGACCATCTGGCCGCGCACCCCGAGTCCCGGGACCGGATCGTGGAGGTCATCCAGGCCGGGGTGAGGTTGTGGGACGAGGTCCCCGACCGGGAGTTCGTGATCCACCGCGAGAAGCTGTTCCAGGAAGGCATGGCGGCCCACGCGGACAGAATCGGCGACTACGAGATCTGGCCCGGCGTGCGCATGCTCGACACCACCCCCGACCAGCGCTACGACATGGCGGAACGGTGGACCGAGCAGATGGCCGAGGTCCGCATGGCGTACATGGGGCTGCCGCCGGAGCTGCTGGGCGGCGCAGCGAGCGCCACGTGAGGGGTGCACCGGCCGGCCGGGCCGCGGTGATCGCCGGCCTCGGCTGTCATCTGCCACCGGACGTGGTGACCAACGAGGACCTGACCCGCCGCCTCGACACCTCCGACGAGTGGATACGGTCCCGCACCGGGATCGCCACCCGGCACATGGTCAGCCCCGGCACCGCCACCTCCGACCTCGCGGTGGAGGCGGGCCGACGGGCGCTGGACTCGGCCGGCTGCGGCGCTGACGCCGTGGTCCTGGCCACCACCACGCCCGACCGGCCCTGTCCGGCCACCGCCCCGGACGTGGCCGGCCGGCTCGGGCTCGGCCCGGTCGCCGCGTTCGACGTGTCGGCGGTGTGCAGCGGCTTCCTGTACGGGCTCGCCACCGCCTCCGGGCTGATCGCCTCCGGGACCGCCGAACGGGTGCTGCTGATCGCTGCCGACGCGTTCACCACGATCATCGACCCGGCCGACCGCGGCACCGCGGTGATCTTCGCCGACGGCGCGGGGGCGGTCGTCCTGCGCGCCGGGGATCCGGCCGAGCCCGGTGCGGTCGGCCGGGTGGTCCTGGGCAGCGACGGCGGGCTGAGCCGGCTGATCGAGGTGCCGGCGGGCGGGTCCCGGCAGCGCTCCTCGGGGGTGACTCCGGCGCCCGGCGAGGAGTTCTTCCGGATGGCGGGGCGCGAGGTGTACCGGCACGCGGTGGACCGGATGACCGCCTCGTCCCGGCAGGCGGCGGAGGCGGCCGGCTGGGCCGGACCGCAGGACGTGGACCGGTTCGCGGCGCACCAGGCGAACGCGCGGATCCTGGCCACCGTCGCCGACGACCTGGGCATTCCACACGAGCGTCGGCTGTCCAACATCGAGCGGGTGGGTAACACCGGGGCCGCCTCACTGGCGGTGTTGCTCTCCCAGGCCGCCGCCGAGGGCACCCTGACGGCCGGTCACCGGCTGCTGCTGACCGCGTTCGGCGGCGGGCTCGCCTGGGGGGCGACCGCGCTGGTCTGGCCCGACGTCAAACCCGCCTGACCCTCTGTACCCACTCTAAGGAGACACCGTGTTCGAGACCCTCAAGGAAATGCTGGTCAGCAAACTCAAGGTCACCCCGGAGAGCGTCGTCCCCGACGCCACGCGGGAGGACATCGACCTGGACTCGCTCGCCGTCGTGGAGCTCTCCCTGGTCCTGGAGAAGGAGCTGGGGCTGGCGATCAGCGACGACGAGTTGCTGGAGGCGGCGACCGTCGGCGACATGGCGAGGCTGATGGAGGAGCGGAGCACCGCGGCATGACCGTCGGCGCCGACATCGCGGTCACCGGTGTCGGTCTCGTGACGCCCGCCGGGACGTGCACCGCCGACAACTGGGCGGCGGTGTGCGCCGGACGGCCGACGGCCGCGCTCGATCCGGTGCTGGAGGGCAACCCGGTACGGCTGTCCTGCCGGGTGCCGGGCTTCGACGCCGACGCCCTGCTCGGCGCCCGGCGGGCCCTGCGGCTGGACCGGTTCGTGCAGTTCGCGCTGGTGGCGGCCCAGGAAGCGGTGGCGGACGCCGGCCTGGACCCGGCCTCCTGGGACGGCGCCCGGGTGGGTGTGGTCATGGGGTCGGCCGACGGCGGTCCCGGCACCGTGGAGGAGCAGCACCTGGTGCTGATCACCGAGGAGGCGCGGCGGGTCTCGCCGCTGCTGCTTCCCATGCAGCTGCCGAACATGCTGGCCGGGCAGCTCGCGATCGCGCTCGGGGCCACCGGACCCAACCTGGTGGTGGCGACCGCGTGCGCGTCGGGGGCGACGGCCATCGGCACCGCCCGGGACCTGCTGGCCCTGAACCGCTGCGACATCGTCCTGGCGGGGGGCAGCGAGGCGATGATCACGCCGCTGGTGATGGCGGGGTTCGCGCAGATGGGCGCGCTGTCCGCGCGTGAGGACGACCCGGACAGCGCCTCACGCCCCTTCGACGCCGGCCGGGACGGGTTCGTCGCCGCCGAGGGGGCCGGGGTGCTGGTCCTGGAGCGCACCGCCGACGCCCGGGCCCGGGCCGCCCGGGTCCGGGGGCGGGTGGTCGGGTACGGCGCGAGCGCGGACGCCCATCACATGACCAGCCCGCACCCCGAAGGTGTCGGCGCCGAGTCGGCGGTGCGCGCGGCGCTCGCGGACGCCGGCGCCGCCCCGGCGGACGTGGGGCATGTGAACGCGCACGGCACGTCGACACCGCTCAACGACCTGGCCGAGGGCCGCATGCTGAGCCGGGTGCTGACGGGGAGCCCGTTGGTCACCTCGACCAAGGGGGTGACCGGTCATCTGCTCGGCGCGGCGGGCGCGGTGGAGGCGGCGCTGACGGTGCTGGCCCTGGAGCAGGGGGTGGTGCCACCGACCGCCGGTCTGTCCGCGCTGGACCCGCGGCTCGACATCGAGGTCGCGACGGCGGCCACCGCCACCCGGGCCGACCTGGCACTCAGCAATTCCTTCGGTTTCGGCGGACAGAACGCCGTGCTGGCCATCGCGGCGGCCTGAGCCGGCCGGCGCCGCACTTTCCACGTCCGAGAGGTAGGGGTGAACGATGCACGATGCCCGTGAGCTGCTGACGCTGGGCGACAAGGGGGTGGCCCGGCTGGCCCGGCGCGGATACGCGCTGCGGCTGGAGGAGCTGGAGTCACTGCACCGGGAACGGACCGAGACTGCGGCCGAACTGGACCTGGCCCGGGCCGAGTTGAAGCGCTCCGCGAAGAGCCGGGAGGCCGCGACGGCGGAACGGCGGGCCGCGGCGCGGCTGCTACGGGAGCGAGTGCAGCGGGCCGAGGCCCGGTTCCGCGAGGCCCGGGAGCGGCTGACCGGGCTGCTGACGGCGGTCCCGAACATCCCGCTGGACGAGGTCCCGGAGGGGCGGACCGAGGCCGAGGCGGTGGAGGTCCGCCGGTGCGGCCCGCCGCCGGCCCCGGCCGACGAGTCCCGTCACCACGCGGCGGTCGGGGCGGAGCTCGGCATCCTGGACGCCGAGCGCGCGGCGAAGCTGTCCGGCGCCCGGTTCTCGGTGGCACGGGGTGCGGGTGCCCGGCTGGAGAGGGCGCTGGCCGCCTTCTTCCTGGACCTGCACACGGGCAC
Organism: Streptomyces viridochromogenes; assembly: GCF_001270495.1. Classification (GTDB taxonomy): domain Bacteria; phylum Actinomycetota; class Actinomycetes; order Streptomycetales; family Streptomycetaceae; genus Streptomyces; species Streptomyces viridochromogenes_A. The sequence goes on along the minus strand of NZ_LGUR01000211.1, from coordinate 62,224 downwards.
GCACGGCTACACCGAGTACTCGGTGCCTTATCTGGTCACCCGGGAGACGATGACGGGCACCGGGCAGCTGCCCAAGTTCGAGGAGGATCTGTTCGCCACCCGGGTCGGGGACCGGGAGCTGATGCTGATTCCGACCGCCGAGGTGCCGCTGACGAACCTGTTCGCCGGCGAGGTGATCGACGCGGCGCGGCTGCCGCTCGCCGTCACCGCCCATACCCCTTGCTTCCGGGCCGAGGCCGGTTCCTACGGCCGGGACAGCCGGGGTGTCCTCAGGCTGCACCAGTTCGAAAAGGTGGAGCTGGTCCGCCTCTGCGCGCCGGACGACGCACGGCGCGAGCTGGAGTTGATGGTGACCCACGTCGAGGCGTGCCTGCGGGCGCTCGAACTGTCGTACCGAGTGGTGCTGCTACCGGCCGGCGACCTCGGGTTCTCCGCCCGGATGACGTACGACCTGGAGGTGTGGCTGCCGGGCGGCGGGGCCTTCCGGGAGATCTCCTCGGTGTCCGACTGCGGTGGCTTCCAGGCGCGGCGAGCCGGGATCCGGCATGGTGGCCCGGGCTCCCGGAAGGCACCCGTCGTGACGCTCAACGGCTCGGCGCTGCCGATCGGCCGGACCGTGGCTGCGATCCTCGAACAGCATGTGCGGCCGGACGGTTCGGTGCAGCTGCCCGAGGCGCTGGTGCCCTACGCCGGCTTCGCCCGCATCCTGCCGGGCGGAGCCACCACCGCCTGATCGGACTCCGTGCCCGGGATCCGGGATCCGTGCGCGGTCGTGTGGCCGCGTACATAGGGCACCTGGTTGAGGATCTCCCGCAGGCGCTGGCGCAGCTGGACCGAGGGTTCGATGCCCAGCTCGTCGACCAGCCTGCGCCGGGCGCTGTTGTAGGTCTCAAGGGCCTCGGCCTGCCGGCCGGCCCGGTACAGGGCGAGCATGAGGAGCTCGGTGATCCGCTCGCGCCAGGGGTGGGCCACGCTCATCCGCTTGAGCTCGCCAATGGTGCGGACCGGGTCGGCGATGTCGATGCCGAGGGAGAGCCGGTCCTCCGCTGCGGTGAGGAACTCCTCTTTCAGCTGGAGGGCGACGCTGCGGCACATCGGACCCTGGACGACGTCCTGCAGCGGGTCGCCCTGCCACAGGGCCAGCGCGTCCTCGAACAGGGCATAGGCGAGGACCGGGTCGCTGTGCAGGTGGGCCCTGGCACGCGCGATCGACTGCTGAAACGCGCCGGTGTCGACCGTGGCTCCGTTCAGCTCCAGCACGTATCCCGAGGGGCGGGTGACCAGCTGGGGGCCGGTGCCCGGATCCGACAGCCGCTGGAGCGTACGGCGTAGCCGGTACACGTGCGCCTGTAAGGAGTTGCCCACGGTGGGCGGCGGTGTCTCCCCCCACAGCTCACCGTACAGCTGCTCGACGGGGAGCAGGCGTCCGCCGGCGACGAGCAGGACCGCGAGCAGGGTCCGCTGCCGGGCACCCGCGAGCGTGGTGACCCGATCACCGGCCCGGATTTCCAGTGGGCCGAGGAGTCGGAAATTCATGACCCCTTTGCATTCTTTGCTTTTCGTTGGGTTCACGTTTCCGTCAGGTGAGCGGTGCCCTGAGGCCGCAGACCGCTCGTCGGAATCCACTATCTGAAACACCACTGTTCTCCGATCACGCACGAGAAGCGCACCACCGTCAACGCATTAATTAATGCGAAGCACCAAGCCGAAGGCAAGAGGAGGTGGGGGCGGGGGTCGATTATTGGCCAACGCTTGAGATGAGCCATTACTCACACTCGTACGAGGTCGCACACCCCTACAAACCAGGACGCGGACGGTCAGTGGAACGGCCTTTGGCGCAAAGTACAGCGATATCGCGTTCATAACGTTGTCTGATTCAAACCGAAACTGACGTCCAAGTGGGCAGACCAGCCGTGATAATCGGGCAATCTTCGGGTTCATTACCTTGGAGGTAATTGACATGCATTCCCGATTGAAACCCGCCCGATCGACCGATGGTCAGCGCCCAATCAGGCAGACATCAGAAGGCGCGGGCACAGTCGCCACTGCAATTCGGCGGCAGGAACGGAAGTCGGGTCACGAAACCCGGCTTCGGTAATATATTCCATTACCTTGGGCTCCGGGGAGAAGAATGCTTGATCATGCTCAGTTGAATACGGTGTCAACAGCCCGTCCGCCTGCCCTGTCCACCCGGCACATCGTCTGTCTCGTCGTCTCGGCGGCCGCCCCGCTGTCGGCGATGGCCGGCACGGTGCCGCTCGCCTTCGCCTTCGGCAACGGCGCCGGGGTCCCGGCCGCGTTCGTGCTGACCGGGCTCGTCCTGCTGTGCTTCTCCGCGAGTTACGCAGTGGTCGCCCGCCGCACCGGCGGCCGGGGCGGCTTCTACTCGGCCGCCGTCGAGGGGCTCGGCCGCCCGGCGGGGGTGGTCAGCGGATACGTGGCAGTCTGCGCCTACAACCTCGCGACCATCGGACTGCTCGGGGCCTTCGGCTACTTCACCTCACTGGTGCTGGCCGACCACGGCCTGCAGGTGTCGTGGTGGGCCTGTGCGGCGGTCGGCCTGGCCCTGGTCGGTCTGCTCGGCTACCGGGACATCGGGGCCGGCGCGCGCACGGTGGCCGTGATGATGACGGGTGAGCTGGCGATCCTGCTCGCCCTGGACATCGCGGTCGTGGTCCGGGACGGCGTCCCCGCCGCGCTCCCGGCGGCGTCGTTCGCGCCGCACGAGGTGTTCGGCGCGGGCTTCGGGGTGTCGGTGATGTTCGCCGCCATCTCGTTCATCGGCTTCGAGTCCGCCGCGCTGTACGGCGGGGAGGCACGGGATCCGCGCCGCAGCGTGGTGCGCGCCACGTATGTCGCGGTGGTCCTCGTCGCGGCGTTCTACGCGTTCACGAGCTGGGTGGCGGTCGGCGCGGTGGGCGCCGGCCGGGTGCGGCAGGAGGCGGGCCGACAGCTCGGTAATCTCTTCTTCACGCTCGCCGACTCCTATCTCGGCTCGTTCGCTGCAACGGTCATGCAATTCATGCTCTGCACCAGCCTGTTCGCCGCGACCCTGGCGCTGCACAGCGCCGCCAACCGGTACACACAGACCCTGGCCGCCGACCGACTGCTGCCTTCCGCGCTGGCCGCGACGCACCCCCGGCACGCCTCCCCGCACCGGGCGGGGCTCGCGCAGACGGTGCTCAGCGCGGTCGCGGTCGCCGGGTTCGCGCTCGCCGGACGCGATCCGTACACGGGGATGACGACCACCATGCTGGGGCTCGGCACGCTCGGCATCGTGGCCCTCCAAGCCGTCGCCGCGCTGTCCGTGCTGGGTGTCGCCCGCCGGTCGGAAGGGGTCTCCCCGTGGCGGATCGCCGCGTCGGTCCTCGGCTTCGCCGGGCTGGCCGCAGCGTTCTGGCTCGGGGCCGACAACTTCGCGCTCATGACGGGCTCCTGATGGAGACTCAGATGAGACCCTCACGGATGGCGTACGCCGCGACATGCGTCCGGTTCCGCAGTCGGAGCCGCTTCATCAGGCCGGAGAAGACAGTCTTGACCGTCCGCTCCGAACACTGCAATTTCTTCGATATCTCAGCATTGCTGTACCCGTCGGCCGCCATCCGCAGGACGTCGGCTTCCCGCTTCGACAGGCCCGAGGCGGAAAGTCCCCGGGGCGCGAGGACATCCCGCTGCACCCGGCTCACATAGTCGAGCAGTCCGCTCTGCAGAGCTGCCGGAAAGCACGCCTGCCCCTCCGCCACGAGCTCCACGGCCTCGAGCAGTCGCTCCTGAGTGAATTCGACCCGTCGCAACACGGCGCGGACTCCGAGTTCGGCCGTCTCCGAGTAGTCGGCATTCCAGGTGTCGCCAGAAATGAGCAGGAATCCGCAGGCCGGTTTCGCCAGGTTCCGCAGGAGCTCCATGGTGGCCGCACCCACCTGCGGTACGGAGACGACGGTCACGTCGGCCTCCGTGCCCAGAGCGACGTCGACGAGTTTCGTTCCGGGTTTTTGCAGCGCGCCGGTCAGCCCCAGGAAACTCAGGGGGTCCTCCGCGTGAACCGCTACCCGCACAAGACGCACGAAGGCCTCCTCCGTGACGGAACGACCGCTTCCGAACGCTGTTGATGGTGGCACAGGAACACGGACTGTCACACGCCGTGCACCCAGGTCGGAAGAGGTTGTAGGGAAAAGTCACAGCACGGGAATCACGGCGCGCAGTGCCCTTGCGCGGTCGCGGTGCGCGGAAGTCCTCCGTCCAGCCAGGCCGTCGCCAGTGCCACCCGCGAACGGCGGCCGGTGCATCTGAAGATCTTCGCAAGGTGCGCCTCGATGCTCTTCTCGCTGCGCGCGAGGGCGGTCGCGATCTGCCGGTTGGTCGACCCGCCGGCGACCATCTCGACGATCCTCAGATCGAGCCGGCTCGGGAGCAGGCGGTCCCCGCTGGGCCGGGGCACCACGAGGCGGAACTCGGCGGCGAGGCGTACGAGGGTCTTCCGGGCCGGCCGCGACGCCATGCCCTCGTGCTGCCGCCATGCCTCCCGCAGCCACCGCTGCTCACCGGTCCGCCGCAGCAGCCACACCGCGGCGCTGAAGGCCGCCTGCCGGCCCCCATGCGCGTCGAGGAGCCTGTACCCGCCGACGGCACCGTCCACGTCGTCCCGTGCCAGTCCGCGCCCGAGCAGCAAGGCGGCGCGGGTCAGCCGGGACGGGGCGACCGTGTCGAGCTCCTCCAACTGTTCCAGCGCGGCACCGGCGTCGGCGACGCCCTCCGGGTCCCGCGACGCGTAGCAGAGCACCCGCAGCAACGGCCGCTCAAGCCCCGCGGTCCGGCCCGCCCGCCACAGCGCGTCGCAGTCCCGCCTTCCCTGTCGCCACGCGCCCGCTGTGTCGCCCTGGCCGTGCAGCAGCCCCGCGCGGGCCCAGCTCAGCAACGGCAGGTGCTCCGCGCCGTCCGCGACCCGGTCCAGCCAGGCCGCCGCCCGCCCGAGGTCGCCCCGCCGGCGGCAGATCTCGGCGGCGAGGGCACGACTGTGCAGGTACAGCGGACCGCGCCCGGTGGCCCCCGGGCCCGCCTCGAGGCTGCCCGCCAGGCTCAGGGCGACGTCCCAGGATCCGGTGAGGTACTCGCGGACCAGGGCTTGGTGGACGTGCAGCGGACTCTCCGGGAACACCTTGGGCCTCTTTCCGGGCAGGGTCGCCCAGCAGCTCGCCAGATCACCGAGCCCGAGCGCCTCGCGGATCGCGTACGGCACCCCGGGCGCCCGCGCGGCACCCCGTGCCCCCTCGGTCCACGTGTTCAGGGCCCGGATCAGCACCTCGGCCTCGTCGGCGGACGGCAGCTCCGCCGAACCACCCGCGAACACCGGCAAGCAGTCGGACGGCAGTCGGTGCGTCCCGGAGTGCAGGCGTGCGGCGAGGGTCACCAGTGCCACGGCCTCCGGCATCCGCCGCGCCACCCGGGCGGCCGGGGAGTCGTGGTCCACGGTGTACAGACCGAGCCACTGATCGTGTACGGCGGCCAGGGCCCAGGCCTGTGCGAGCTGCGCGAGGACGGCTCCCGGGGCGAGGCGGGGCAGCAACCGGGTGCCGAGGGCGAGCAGCTCGGCGGGGAGGCCGTGGCGGAGCAGGAGGGGGACAGCGCTGTGCAGGATGCGGGGCAGGTGTGCGTCGTCGGCGGGGAGCTCGTCCAGGAGCGCCCGGCAGGCGCCGAGGGTCCGTAACGGCTCCTGCGGGTCCTGCTCTCGGACGGCGGCCAGCAGCAGTTCGGTCCGCAGGGGAGGGAGAAGCCGGGTCCCGGCCGCGAGCGCGTGGTCGACGAGGCGCGGGGCAGGTGGCCGGGCGCGGTGCGGCCGGTACGCGTTGAGCACCAGCCGGACGTGCAGCCGGGCGACGTCGTCCTCGGTGCGGTGGGCCGGGAGTTCGGCGGCCGCGGGGACGGTGCAGGTGAGCCGCTGCCGGTCGTCGACGGCGACCAGTTCCAGGGACACCAGGGTGTCGAGGAGCCGGCCCAGGCGGTCCTGTGTGGTGCCCAGTTCGGGAGCCAGATTCAGGTAGTCGTCCACGGTGGTCTCCCCCACCCCCGTCAGCCGGGTCAGCAGGGCCAGCACCTCGCCGGGGAAGGGGTCGTCGGCCGACCCGCGCCCGTCCGTACTCGGCAGCCATTCCCTTGGCCGTGCCTGGAACAGGGGCAGCAGTATCGGGGTGCGCGGGTCGGCCAGGTAGACGCGTTCGTCGACCACGACCAGCCGGTCGCGCTCCCGCAGCGTATCGACCGCCCGCATCACCGCCCCCGGGTTTCCCCCGGCGTCCGGTCCGAGGCCACGGCGGACCGCGGCCACCAGCTCCGCGGCGGGCGGCACGCCGAGACGGCTGCTGATCAGCTCGGCGCACTGCCCGACGGTCAGGGGCGGCAGTTCCAGGGTCCGGTCCGCCACCCCGGCCAGTCCCCTGACCAGGCTCGGGTCCACCGCCTCCAGCACCCCGCACACCAGGACGCACGCACCGGCCGACCGCAGTCCCAGCAACAGCGCGGCGACCGGACCCCGGTCCTGGGCCGCCAGGCGGTGGGCGTCGTCGAACAGCACCGCCAGCGGCCGGGGCCCAGCGGCCCGTATCACGGCCGACAGGGTCCGCAGCATCAGGGCGAGCCCGTGCCGGCCGCGCCGGAGCGCCGCCGCCCGGACGGCGGCTCCCGAACCGCCCTCCTCGGCCAGGAGGGCGCACACCTGGTCGACAAGCGAGTCCAGCCCGGGTGTGCCGCGCGGCCCCGGCCGCAGTCTGATCACCAGGTGCCCGTCGCGCGCGACCGGGCGCAGCGCGGCCTCGGCCAGTGTGGTCTTGCCGACCCCGGGCTGGCCGTGCACGGCCAGCAGACGCCCCCGGGAACCGGCGTCGCGCAGTGCGGCGCCGAGCTCGTCGAGCTCGTCCTCGCGCCCGACCACTACGGTGGTCTCCCGGTTCGGAATGGGTGACACCCTCGGCACCTCCGAGTATGCGCTTTGATCGAACTTCCATCCGGACAGCCCTAGTTGATCTATAATTGCTTGAACGGTCAATAAGGCTGCTGGTCCGTCCGGCATGCTTCCGGCACGGGTGGAAGGCGGCTCACCAAAACCTTCAGGGGGTGGCCATGACCGCACGCTGCGCCGATCACCCGGGCACGAGCGAGGAGCCCGCCGGCCCTGCCGCCCCGCGGGAACCGGTCGGGCGGGACGACGAGATTCGCCGCCTGTGGGACGCGGTCACCTCCCCCTCCGGCCCCTTCGTCGTGCTGCTGCACGGTGAGGTCGGAGCCGGGCGCAGCACCGTGCTCGCCACCCTCGGCCGTCGGCTGCGGGCCGCCGGCACCCCCGCGCACCTCGTGCGGTGTCTGCCCGGCGAGGCGCTGACGCCGGGGCTGCTCGCGCACCGGCTGCTGACGGCGCTCGTGGATCCGACGCCCGCGTCCCCCACGGCCGGCCGCACCCTCGAACCCCGCCGGGGCGGTGCGACCACCAGTCCGTACGACCAGTGTCCGCGGGACGGTTCCGGTGCCCTGGAGCAGGCGCTGCGTGCGCACGGGCCCGTCGTCCTGCTGGTGGACGACGCCCAGCACGCCGACCCGGAGACGCTGGCGCTACTGCGCTCTCTGTTGCCGACGCTGCCGTCCGTCCGGCTCGTCCTGAGCGTCGTCGGGCCCGGGTCCGCTCCATGGGACGGGACTTACGTCGTCGAGCTCCCCCCGCTCACCCGGAGCGACCTGGTCCGGTTGCTCACCGACCGGCTCCGGGCCGTACCGGACGACATCCTGGTGGACGAGGTGCACCGGCTCAGCGGAGGTAACCCCGCGGCGGTCATGGCGGTTGTCGCGCCCGCCGGGTCGGCCATGATCCGGGTGCTGATCGGCCGCGCGCATCTGGTGGCGGACCAGCCGCCGCCCGTGCTGCGCGGCAACGACCGTTTCACTGCGTTCCTGCACGGACTCGGCGACCCGATCTGGCGGACAGCCCGCGCGCTGAGCCTGCTGGAGGACCTCGCCGAACAAACCCCGGACCTCATCGCCACCGCGACGGACCTGCCCCGCGAGACGGTCACGGAGGCGCTGGACCACCTGACGCGATGCGGCCTGGTGACGGGACCGCGATCCGCGGACACCGACGCGCGGCCCCCAGAGGCCGGGCCCCGACCCCTGGGGACCGGGGTGCGGTCCCCAGCGGAAGGCACGCGACACCCGGAGAACGGAGCGCGGTCACCAGGTGTCGGGCCACGGTTCCCGGAGGCCGAGGCTCGGTCCCCGGAAGTCGGGCCGCGATCCTGGAAGGCCAGCACGCGGATTCCGGAAGCCGAGACCCGGTCCTCCGACGTCGGGGCGCGGATTCCGGAAGCCGAGACCCGGTCCTCCGACGCCGACACGCGGATTCCGGAAGCCGAGACCCGGTCCTCCGACGCCGGCACGCGGATTCCGGAAGCCGAGACCCAGTCCTCCGACGCCGGGGCGCGGATTCCGGATGTCGACGCTCGGTCCTCTGCAGCAGGGGCGCGGGAGCCGGTCGGCTGGAGGTTTCGGATTCCGCTCGTCGGCGTCGCCCTGCGGACCCGGGCGGGGCCGTACGAGCGGCGGGTCGTGTCGGCCGTTGCCGTGCGGGCCCGCTGGGCGGCGGAGGACCGGGCGGACGGGGACGGCACCCGGCAGGGCGACGATCCGGCGCGGGACGCCTGGCTGGCGGACCGGCTGGTGGACGCCGGCGGCCTGGTCGACCGGGAACGGGCCGCCCGCGACCTGTTCGGCATCGTCGAGCGGCTGTCCGACTCCCGGCCGAGGCAGTCCGCCGGATGGCTGACGGCCGCCGTCGAGGCCTGCGACGACGACCAGCGGTGCGCGGCCGCGGTGACCGACTACGCGGTGCGCACACTGCACATGAAGCAGTTCCAGCCCCTCGACGAGACCGTGTGGGCGCTGGTGCGGAACCTGCCCGAACAGCCGGACCCCTGCACCCGGCGGCGACTGCTGGCCGTCGAAGTGGCCCAACTGGCCGCGCGCGGCGACACAGCCGGGCTGTCGCAGCGGTACTGGGCGCTGGTCACGAACGCGCGCGAGCGCCTCATGGTCCCCGCCGTGCTGGCCGCCTCCCTGCTCGGCCGCTGGTCTGACATCCCCACGCTGCTCACGGCCGCGGACACGCGCCGGTTCACGGAGGAGTGCGAGCGGCAGGCCGCGAACGCCTCCAGGGCGGTCGTCGGGCTCATCGCGGGCGATCCGACGCCCCTGTACGACTTGCTGCGGACCCCGGCCGACCGTCCCTCCAGCCACGTACGCACGTTCGAGTACACGGCATCCCTGTGCGAACATCTGCTGATCGCGGAGGACTCCCGGAAGGTCACGGAGCTGCTCGCCGAGCAAGGGGTGACCGTGGACTGCCTGCCCCTGAAATACACCGTGATGCACCGATTCCTCACCGGCGCCTGGCAGCAGGCGCTGGCCGCCGCCGGCTCCCTCATGGCCAACAGCCCGCCGACCGCGCGCGGACCACTCGACCTCCTGGTCCACGCGAGGGCGGCCACCGCGCTGCTCGCACAGGGCTGGCCCTCCCGGGCGGGGACGGTGCTCGACCTCCCGGACCCGGCCGGACTGCCGATGTCGTACCTGCTGGCCGCCGAAAAGGCCGCGGTCCACCGGTTCCTCGGCCGGACCGACGCGGCACGCGACACCCTGCGCCAAGGGCTGTCCGAGGCCACCCGCAGCGGCTTCGTGCTGGGCACGGCGGCCTTGTGGTCGGGACTGACCCTGATCGAGGCCGAGAGGGGGCGGCCCGACCTGGTCGCGTCCGGTCTGGGCGAGCTGTCCCGCGTCGCCCGCAGGGGCCGCGACTGCGACCGGCTGACCCATCTGCGCACCCGCATCGAGACCCTCACGGCACTGCCCGGCCCGCACCGCCGGCCCTTCAAGGGGGTCCCGGACGCACGCGCCGCTATCACCCTGGCCCGTTCACTCGGGCAGCCGTTCGAGCTGGCCCGGACGCTGCTGGCAGTCGCCCGGGCCGAACACGCGGCGCCCGGACGCGGGGAGCCACCGCACGGCGACGCCACTGCCGAACAGCTGCTGCGCGAGGCGTACGACCTGTTCGGTGGGCTGGGCGCGCTGCTGTGGCGGCACCGGACCAGGGCGGCCCTGCGGGAGGCCGGACTGCCGGTGCCCCGGCACCCGGCGGTCGCCGAAGAGACCGAGGTGCTGCTGGCCCGGCTGGTCTCCGAGGGGCTGTCGAACCGCCAACTGGCCGAGGTCCTGGCGGTGAGCGAGACGAGTGTGTCGACCCGTCTGAACCGTCTCTACCGGCGCATCGGCGTACGGTCCCGAGTGGAACTGGCCACCGCCGTGGCGACCGGCCACCACGCTCCTCCCACGGAGCCCTGACGTCCGAGGCCAGCCCGGAACGAAAAGTCCCCGGACCGTCCATGAGGCCGCGATCAACCATGATCAATCGTGAGAAATTCCATGTCAGAGCCACAGTCAAGCGCCGATCCTTTGTAGGTGAAGTACAAGGAGACGGCGCGGGGCGGGCTCGCGGTGAACATCATCGAGTGCTGAGGGAACAGGCCCTGACCAGCGCGTTCGTGTCTTTCAGCGCTGTCGGGGCCTTTCCTTCTTACGCGACGGAAAGTCCCTGGAAGCTCCCTGGGACTGACGTGAAAGTCCCTGAAAAGTCCCTAGGAAATCCCACGAAAACAGGCGTCTGACCTGGTGGTTCGCGCTACCTGCCAGTCCGCGGACCGCCTGGAGCGACGGCTGGCCGACCTCTTCCCCACGTTCACGACGGCACAGGCGCGTCGGGCCCTGCTCTCCCCCGCGATCTGGCGTCCTTGGCCGCGGAAGGAAAGATGGACGAACTGTCCCGCGGGGTGTACCGGCGGACAGACGCCTCGGAGACCGCACACGCGGACCTACTGGCCGTGTGCGCCTCGCGCTGTCATGTGCGGTGAGTCTGCCCCGCCCTGCACGAGCTGATCGACGACATCCCTGCGGCGGTACACATCGCCGTGCCGCCCGGTTCACCCGCCCCACGATTTCCTACCCGCCGACCGTGGTGGCGCAGTACGCCTCGAAGACCTTCACCCTCGGCATCGAACGGTTCCAACCAGCCCAGGAGAGACCATCCCCGTGTACAACGCAGCCCGCGGCGGGGGCAGCGAACTCCCGCACATCGCGCGCGAACTGCGCGCGCTCTCCATCGCCCGCCCCTCGGTAGAGGCAGTGCTCGCCTGATAGCCCCCCACCAAGCGACACCACCGCCGACCGCGTCCCCAACGACCTGCGCAACCTGACCCGCCGCAGCAGCCGGCCCACGGACGAGATCATGGTCGAGCTCACGCCGACAAGCACAGCGGCCCACGCGGTAACAACAGCAGCCCTTGGAAGGGACGCCGCCCTCCTGCGCCTCGGTCGTCACAGTCGCCGGTGTCTCCCCGCCCGCGCGCTCCGGCGCATCGATGTGGAGCAGCTTGAGCAGGTCGGCAGTGACCACCCGATAGGCGTTCCCCAGGCGGAGGACCGCGCACGGATACTGGCCGCGCCTGGCGATGTCGTACCCCGTCGTCCTACTGAGTGACAACGCGCGGTTCGCGGTCTCCAAGTTCACAGCCGCCGGCAGTGCGAGCAACTGCTCGCGTGTCAGCCCCTGCGGTGTATCGGTTCCTTTGAGGGTCACCGGTGATCTTTAGCCCACCTGGCGGTCGACATGCCGGCCCTGGGCTCCGGTCCGCGACTGCGGATCACCAGTCACTCGCCGTGGTAGAGGCGGGTCAGGTCGATCAGCTGGACGGTGGGGTCGTTCTTGGCGAGATGGCGCAGTTCGTCGGTGAAGCCCGCTCCGCTGAAGCAATGCAGCCGGGTCGCCTCGGTCGCGGTGCCGCGCGTGGCGAGCAGAGCGCGGATGTGTCGGAGGCGTTCCAGGTGGCCGACCCCCATCACGTCGTTCCACTTCGCCTCGCCGATGCCGAGCAGCGCTTCACGACCGTTGTCGGTCTCGCCATGGACGGCGACGTCGACTTCGTGACTGGTCCTGGCGGCTGGATCGTTGACTGTGCCGCTGGCGACCCGCGTGACCTGTCCGCCATGCGTGTCGGGCTCTGCATGCCAACGGGCCCACTCCCGGCAGATCTGCTCGAAGTGCGGTCCGACGACCTTGCTGCGGAAGGTGGACTGGGCACGCTGCCATACGGCGGGAGCCCGCCCAGGCCGTTCCAGGTCGCCCCATGCCGGGCGCATAACCGCGTGGTAGAAGGTGACGAGCGGCTCGGCGATGCGGTAGGCGGAGCGGTTGCGGCGGAAGGCGTCCGCCTCATGGGTGATCATGCCGACGTCCTGGAGAACGCTCAGCGGATGGGCAAGGTCGGTGGACTTGCGGCCGAGGTAGTCGGCGATGCCGCCGCGAGCGGGGTTGCCCGCGGCGATGGCCGCCAGTACGGAGTGGTACAGGGCGGTGTCGTGGAGTTCGGGCTCTTCGGCGAGCAGGTACCGGGCCTCCCTGAAGAGCGGGCGTGCCGGGTTGAGCACGGCACGGGTCACCCAGGCGTCGAAGTCGTCCGGCCCGGCCGGAGTGTCCCCTTGGGTGAACTCACGGCGGTAGGCAGGTGTGCCGCCGACGATGGCGTTGGTCAGCAGCGCGGTACGCGGGTCGGTGATCTGCCAGAAGTCCGCCGCGAGGCGGAAGTCCAGGGTGGGAACGACCAGTTCGAGGCCGGCACGACCGCGCAGCGGAGCATTCCCGGACAGCAGCCTGCCCATGAAGGACAGCGCGGAGCCACACAGCAGCAGGCGTACCGGGGTGTTGGTGTGCTGGGCCGCAGGGTCGAGCACACGCTGGATGATCGAGGGCAGGGACGGAGACGCCTTGGCAAGGAAAGGGAACTCGTCGATGACCGCCACTGTGGGGTCGCCGCCGCCGGCGATGCGCATGAGTTCGGTGACCGCCTCGTCCCAGTGCGCGAAGCGGAACGGAGTGGGCTGGCCCCGATACCGGGCCAGCGCCTCGCCGAACTGGCGCAGGGCGTCCGCCTCGGTGGTCTCGGTGGCGGTGAACATGAAGCCGCCGCTGGCACGGGCGACCGCGTCGAGCAGGAAGGTCTTGCCCTGACGACGGCGGCCGGAGACCACGCCGAGCGTGGCCCGAGGGCCGGGCAAGGCGGCGAACCGGGTCAGCTCGGCCCATTCGAAGTGCCGGTCGAACATCTCAGCAGGCTTGTCCACGGACCCTCTCTTGGATAGATGCATTTATTATATCTGAGCTTATTGAAGGGTCCCCCGGCTGGCGCATGGCTGTTCCCTATGGCGCGCGCCACGGGGAACAGCCTTTGCCTGACACCTGTACGTCACGCGGCGGTCGGCACGGCCGGCGCCGCAGGCACGCCCGGCACTCGGCCCGTTTGGCGAACCTCCGCACCTGTCTGAGCGATCAGTTTCGCGTCCTTCTCGTGGAGGCTGGCCAGCAAGGACGTCACCAGGTCTTCCAGTCGGGCTCCAGCCGCGTCCCTGGGCACGGTCACCCAGGCCGGTCCGCCCTGCGCCGTGTCGCTCACGGCATGCCCCCAGAAGCGCTTCGCGTCGAATTCGCTCTCAAGGATCCGCACCCCGCAGTAGTCGATCAACTCCTGCAGCGACGCGACCGTCTCGGGCTGCGCGTACTCCCGCCCCCGTGCGATGAAGTCGTTCAGCCTGGATCGCAGTTCATCGGCTTCCTCCAACGTGAGTGCGACGTGCTTCGAGCCCCACAGGCCGCCAACGGTCAGGTCGATCTGCGGCCACCGGGCGTGCGCCATGTGTTCCATGACGACTTCAAGGGTTTCGGGGTCGGGCTCGTCCTTGGTGCGGGCGACGGGCTGGAGGTCGAGTTCCATGGTGTGCTCGTGCGTGGCGTGGAAGTGATCGACCAGGAGCCCGTCCAGGGTGTGCCCGTCGTCGTCCCGGTACTGGCACCAGGGCGGGCAGAGAGCGACGAGTTCGAGAGGACGGGCGGCGGACGGGTAGTGATCGACGCTTTCAGGGGCGCCACCGCGGATGACGGTGTCGTACCGGTGCCTCAGCCCGCGCAGACGCATCGCGAAGTGCTCCAGAGCGTCGAGGAGGGCGCCCAGAGCCGCACTGTCCAGCTCGGCGGTGCCGTCGGCGGCCGACAGCCACAGCCGGGGCGACTCGCCGCGTGCCTCCTCGTCGTGGGTCAGCCCGATCTGCACGAACAGCAGGGGCACTTCGAAGCCCAGGGCCATCCCTTCCGGCGCCGGCAACCGGACCGGGACACTGACATGACTCCCTGTCGCCTCGGCATGCGCCTCCTGCCCGCACCAGGCAGGGCAGGGGTGTTCGGAGGGCTGCAAGGTCAGGACTGTCGCGTTGGACATGACGTCTCCTTGAGGTCGGAGTGACTTCCTGTCCAGAGGTTTGCCCTGCTCGCAGACGTGCGGGCCTACACTCGCGTTCTGGGCATTGAGCCCGTGGGCCGGCATCAGGCTGGAGCCCGGCGACGACCACGCGACCACGGCGGACGCGTCCATCACCCCTGCCCCGCAGCAAGGACCGCACCGGCAAGCGGGGCACGTCCGCCCATGCCGAAGCCCTCATCCAGCGCCGACTCGAAAGCGACCGGCTACGCGAACTCATCGAAGACGCCGAAACCGAACACGGACCGTCGACCAGGCCGCGGTCGATGCCAAGCGGGCGCTCCTACGCGGCGACACGGCAGGCTCGGCGGACGCCGCGGGGGCGGCATCCGAATCCTGGACTGCCAGGGCCTGTCCAAACTCGTACGCCGCATCCCCGAACTCACCGAATGGCCGGCCGCCTCCGAGGACATCCGCGTCATCACCAACTCGCTCACCCGCGTCGAAGCCTGCGACCCCAAGACCGACCAGACCCCCTTCGACTACGCCGTCTCCCGTGTCAACAGCGCCCCGCCCACCGAAGCCATCGCCCGCCACTCCGGCAGACTCCTCGCCGCCCCGGGCGATGGCTTCGATCATCCGGTCCGCCGTGGCACGGGAAGCTGCGGGCAGTAGCCCTCCTCGGCCAGCCAGGCCCTGACCCGGCCACGCTGCCGCTCATCGCTGAGCCGGTGATACCGGCGCCAGGCACGCTCGTCACAGGCGAGGACGTCCTTGAAGCGCCGGAAGGCGCCCCGCCCGCCGACGGCGATCCGCAGTCGGTCGGCGAGGGCCGCACCGTCGAGCCCTTCGATGAAAGCTCCATGTCTCCGCAGCCGGCACGGGAACCCAAAGCCGGCACATGCACCCATCGCTCGGGATCATCCACCTCCTCGACCTCGGACCCGGCGTCCAGGCCCTCGGTGAACGTCGGCCAGCAGTCTCCGGTGGACAGATCGAGCCGACCACCGGACTCGGCCGGATCTCCCTCCAGCAGCATGGCAAGCATCTCCGGATCGACTGCCAGCGGGCGCAGGAGAGGGATCACGGCGTGTCCCGTGACTGTGCGCAACCGGTCTGCCAGTTCCTCGTCGCCCCGGAAGCCGCGCTCCTGGAGTGCGCCGAGAAAAGAGGCCGCCATCTCCGCCGCCCCCGGCAGCCCTTGCGCTGCGGCCCCGGCCACACCATCGCCGGCCAGTTGCAGCACCTCACGTACAGGGCCACGGCTCACTGCGGCGAGGAGCGCCGCCCAGTCCTGTTCGTGGAGCGCGCCGCGCACGGCCCGCAGTCCGTCCTCGCCCCATTCCTCGGCCACGCCCCGACGGTAGCGCGCGCCACTGAGGACGTACGACGCCGCGGGCCTCCCGGCTCCGTGCGTGTGCCGACGCCGCCCGCGGGAATGAGCAGGGCTGCCCTGGTCAGCGCCGCCGCTTGCGGCCGCTCTTGCCGACGCGGCGCCCGTGCTTCCGGACTCGGCCGAGGCGGGCGGCTGGAGTGCGCAGTGTTCGGGCCGCCAGCTGCCTGAGTTCTTCGAGCCCCGCCCGGTCCGGGTGCGCGGAGTCCAGCGCGGCGGCGACCGCGTCCCTGGCCTCGGGGCCCTGGGCGCGCAGCGCATCCGCGGCGCCGTCCTCTCCACCCGCCAGCTCCATGAGCTGGAGCAGGCTCTCGGCGAGCACCAGCAGACGCTCCGCATCGGTCATGTCCTCGGGGGACAGCAGTTCACGGTGCGCCAGCGCGTTCAGCGCGAGCGGCGCCAGCCGGGCATCGCCGCGCAGCGCGCGCAGCAGCCGTTCTCCCTCGCCGTCCGGCAACGCCGTCAGAAGTACGTCGAGCATCGCCTGTGCCCGCGTGCGGAAGGCCATGGTCCGTACAGCGTCAGCGAGTTGCCGCAATGCGGTATCCCACTCACCGCGGGCCGACATCCAGCCGGCCAACTCCGCGCGGGCGGCATCCGGGTCGTAGTCCTCGGCGATCACCCCCAGCAGGCCGGCCGCCGATGCCTGGGCCAGTTCACCGACCAGCGGTGCGTCCCGGCCGACCGCCAGCAGGCGCTGCCGTACGGCCCGGGTGCCGAGCTCGGTGAGACGGATGAGTTCGACCGGTCCGGCAGTCAGCTCCTCACGCCGGGCGCGGGCGCGCTCCTGCGCCGACACGTCCTTGGGCGCTCCCGCGATGCCCAGCAGCTCCGCGAGCTCCGGCGGCATGTCCGCGGGCAGCTCGTCTCCGGCACCGGAGAGGTCGACGTCGAGGAACACCGGATCGGCCATACCCCTGTCACGCTCGATCGCACCCAGGTCCACCAGCACGTCGAGCACCGTGCGCAGATCCCGGTCGGCGTGGTCGAACCACATACTGTGCTGGAGGTCCGCCCCGCCGTCGAACTGGAACCGAGCACGGTAGGCCAGGTGCACGGAGTCTCGCAGGTGCGGCCAGGGCATCGAGTGCGGCAGGCTGTAGAGCGTGTTCAGCACATCCTCCAGCACCTCCTCGTAGACATCGAACAGCATCGACTCGACGTGCCACCCGCTGCGCGCCCCGATCAGTGCCTGCCGCAGCTCGGAGCACGCGTCGAAGGCACGCAGCCACAGCTGAAGCGGGTCGGCGAGCACCGGCCGGGCCTTGGCCACCGCATACAGCCGTCCCTTGGCCACCCGGACCAGCCGCGCCTTCTTCGCCCACTCCACCAGCAGCCCCAACCGCGGCAGGTCGGCCGAAGAGCGCACGCCTTCCCACTTGTCGCCAGTGCCCAGTACGTCCACCAGCTCGCGCGCGTCGGCGATCCGCAGCCGACCCGCCGCCGTCACCGCACGACCGTCGCGCCCCACCCACTCGGCGAGCCCGCGCAACCGCGCCACGACCGCAGACTCCTCAGCCCGTCGACGCAGTTCGTCGTCCGGGGGCAACACCACGGGCAGTTGCGGCTCGGCCCGGACCACGCCGGCCAGAGCACGGCCGGTCAGCCGCCGTTCCATGACCGCGTCGAGGGCCTGCTGATCGTAGGCGACCTCCCCGCGCTGCGCCCGCTCCGCGAACCGCTGCAACGCCGCCCCGTCCAGGACGTCCACACCCTGCTCAGCGGCTGTCATCGCCCAGAACTTCGCCAAACCCCATCGGGTGCGGTCCGCCATCGCCGCCGGATACTCCTTTCCGACCGCGTCGACCGCGGTAAGGGAGTCCTCTAGTGCGGGACCGCGTGGATCCGCCAACTGCGCGGCATGCAGAAAACGCAACAGCGTACGCAACGTGCCCGGCGCATCGCCGCGTTCCTCTCCGGGAAGTTCGGTGACCTGCTCCGGTAACCAGACCAGCAGCAGTTCCTCCACATGCCTCGGCTCCCACAGCCCCAACCGGCCGTCGACAGTCGCCCGGTGCCGGTACTCCAGCGCCGCCTCGGCCAGGAAACCGTCCACCGGCAGCCCCCGCTCCCCGGCCCAACGAACCAGCCGGTCGACCAGCAGCGCGCCCCCCGCCTCGAACTCCTCCTCAGCCCCGGCTTCGAACCGCATCCGCATGAACCCGCCCGCCCAACCTGTCCGCAGACTGCTTGCCTCGCCACGCTATCGCCGAACCGCGACACAACAACCCGGCCGAGGAACAACAGCCCACCACCGGGCGAATGTCAGCCTTAGCGGAGCGGTCCGCACCCTGGTCTGCTCAAGGCCGCAAGGCCTCGCGTCAGGGGAAGCAGGCCGTGAACAGTCACCCTGATGAAAGGGGGTGGTAGGCAGGGTGTGCGGTTTCCTTGAACGTGTGTACCTGACGCCAGACATGGCTTGCGGGTCCCAGGCCGTCCAGGGCCCGACCCACCTCCCTGAGGGCCCGCCCGTCGACCGTCGCATCCAGGACCGTGATCGTCGCGGCGTCGACGTCGTCCGGACGCAGGCGGTCCAGCGTCGTCACGGCGCGGAGTCGGAGGGCGGTGCGGGCCACCTGGGTGATCGCCGTTCTGGTCACGGGGCTGGTGTCCTGGCCGACGACCAGGAGCCGGTCGGACTGGGCCAGTGCCGCAGCGACCGCTGTGTGCAGATCGTCCATGGTGTAGCACCACTCGCGTGGATGCTGGCCCCGCAGGCGCGGATGGCGACGGCGCAGCACCCTGAGGATGTCCGCCACCTCGGAGACGAGGGCACCGGGGGCGACGACGAACGCGAGACGGTCAGGGTCCGCGACGGCGAGGGTCTCCGCCTGTCGTGGAGTGCTCACCACTCTGAGGTCCCCCTGGAGGGTCCGGCCCACCCAGGCGCCTGATCCTGTGAGCGGTGTGCCCACGACGACCACCTCGTCCCCCCGTTCCAGGAACCGGTGCAGCGCACGTTCCGCGTTCTCGGCCGACGGGCACGCGGCGGCGGCAGGGCAGCCGCAGACGCGCCACCGATCGCGGGAGCCCCCAGGAGCCTGCGGCGGCACCGAGGCGCTCAACGGCCGCGGGCCAAGGGGGTCCTGTGCGGCCACGTAGAGCACTCGCCGGGTACGCAGCACGGCTCGCCAGGAGTCGATCTGCCGGCGGGCGAAGCAGAGGGCGGGGGGATCGTCACTGCGGGCGGCGAGAGCGAGGCCGCGATGTCCGCCTTCGGGGCGCTCGTAGGAGACAGTGAAGACAGTCGTCGGCGCGGTCGTGAGGCCGTCTCGGAGTTCCTCGTCCGGTAAGGGGCGGGAGTCGGCGGCGAGACCGGACTGCCGAGCGTGTGCGGCGACCAGACGATGGGCCGGACAGTCAACCGGGCCGCGCGTGGGATGCCGCCAGGATGTGGCCACCATGAGGCTGCCGGGGGTGACATGGAGGCTGGTGGAGTCGAGCACTTCCGCGAGGACGCTTCGGTTCATCTTCCTGGTGGGGTTCGAAGGAGGGCGAGTCTGCAACGTCATCCAACAGGTCCGCGCTG
Organism: Streptomyces viridochromogenes; assembly: GCF_001270495.1. GTDB lineage: Bacteria > Actinomycetota > Actinomycetes > Streptomycetales > Streptomycetaceae > Streptomyces > Streptomyces viridochromogenes_A. Next base: position 42,969 of record NZ_LGUR01000211.1, on the reverse strand, counting down.
CTCGGGCCCTCCCCGTGCCCGCGTTTGTCACTCCAACGGTCCCCTCCGGCGTCCGCGCGTGCGCATCCCACGTGCTCGTCCGAGGAGTGCCGCAGCAGCGGGGTTCTCGGCGTTCGGGCGGAGTGAGGCGATCAGCGTGCGAAGGCGGTCGTCGGCGCGGGCGCTGCGTATGTCCGGAAAGATGTCGAGGAACTCGTGCCAGGTGCGGCACGCCTGTTCCAGGTGGCCGGACGCCAGCTGGGTCTCGGCCAGTTCGGCGAGGCAGAGGGCACGGGAGCGGCGCTCGCCGGCGGGCCGGTCACGCAGCGAGAGGGCGAGCGCCCGGGCGGCCGTACGGTGCTCTCCCTGGCTCTTGGCCACGGTCGCCCGCTGGAGCGCGAGTGAGCCGGAGTGGAAGGCGCCGATGGCGGAGGCGCCTTCGGCCGACCTTTCCAGGCAACGCTCGGCCGCCATGAGGTGGCGGGTGTACCGGCGGTCGCCCCGGCGGGCCTGAGTCACGGCCAACTGGCCGAGAAGGAAGGCTTGTTGGTGCGGCGGTGCGTGCCGCACGCCGGTCCGTACGGCATGTTCGGCCAGGTGATCGGCCTCGGCGAAGTGCCCCAGTCCGTGGGCCTGCACGCTGAGTCCCCGCAGAGCGAGCGCGTAGCCGATGATGTCGCCCGCCTCACGGGCGAGTTCGACGCTCGTGAGATAGAGACGCTGGGCCGCCGCGTGGTGGTTCATGTCGAAGTGAGCGAACGCGCAGAGATAGGTGAGCTGTGCGGCCACCGTGAACAGCTCACGCCGGACGGCGGGTTTCAAGTCGCCTCGGAGCCAGGGAAGCAGCGTGGTGGACAGGTACTGGCGCAGGGGCTCGCACACCGATCCGGCTCCGAGCACCATGTCACCGCGCGAGAACACCATGAGCAGTTCCCGGGCCGAACTCACGTGCGCCGGACCGACGGAACTCGGCGGGTCCAAAGCGGCGGGCCGGCCTTCTCCGGCGGCCGGCGGACCGGACGGAATCACCAGTTCCGCCAGCGAGTAGGCGCCGACGAGGGCGATGCGGCGGCGGTCGGTGTCACGCAGTATCCGGTCGAGGCGTTCCACGGCGCTCCCTTCACCGGGCGGCGTCCCGGCGCCGTGTCCCGGCAGCGTGGTGTCGAGCAGCCCAGTGTCCTGCACCAGGACCGGTCTGCCGAGACGGCGGGAGAGGGCTTCCGCCACGAGGGCGGGAACGGGCGGTCGGGGGCGACTGCCGGCCAGCCAGTGGGCGACCGTGGTGCGGTCGTAGTGCAGCGGGGTGCCGCGCTCGGTGCCGAGCGAGTTGACTTGGCGCGCGAGTTGGGCCCCGCTCCACCCGGCCTCGGCCAGGAGGATTCGCAGGGCCTGGTTCGGCGTACGGGGCGATCGCACACTCCTCTCCCTGTCCCTCTCTTCCGGTCGCGTGCACTTGCGTTCAACGTCCGCATGTGTTCAACACGTTTGCCTCCCGCATAGGCGGTGGAAGCGCTTTCGACCAGGCAGGCTCAGGGTGCGGCGCCCCTCTCGGCCGTGAGCAGTGCGCACTGGAGGCGCACCCGTGACGGTCGTACGCCCCTCGTGCACCGACGACCTGCCCGACCGGGCGGAAGGACGAGATGTCCACAAGTCCCTCGCGCGGACCGAAGCGTCCGGCTTCCTGGCACGGATCCGTCCATCTGTTCCCGGGCCAGGGAGACTTCTCCGTCGGCGCCCTGACCCGCGCCGCACGCGCCGCCCGCGCCGCACGCGCCGCCCATGCCGCCCGCGCCACCCGTTCCGACCGCCTGAACCCGGCCCTTCGCGAGGTCTTCGAGCAGGTCGACGAGGTCGCGGTCGAGCGCGGCATGCGACCGCTCGGTCCCTGGCTGCTGGGGCGACAGCCGCCCACCGGAGCCGAGTTGGCGCAGGCGGCCACGGGCTCCTCCCAACTGGCCCTGTTCGGTGCCTCGATGGCGGTACACCGGGCACTGAGCGCGTCCGTCGGAGCCCCCACGGCGGTCGTCGGGGTGAGCTTCGGGGAGATCGCCGCGCTGACCGCCGCCGGGGTCCTCAGCGTCGGCGACGGGGCACGCGCGGCCCATGACCTCGCTGTCGTGCTGTCCTCCTGCCCCGGCGGACTGACCCTGCTCGGCTGCTCGGAGCAGTCCGCCCGCCGGCTGCTGGACCGCACCGGGGCGCCGGACGCCGTGGTGGCGGTGGTCAACGACGACCGGTCCGTGGTGATCGCGGGCCCCGTGCCGGCCCTGGCCCGGATCGAGAAGGTGGCCGACGACACGAACGTGGCCGCCGTACGGCTGCGGCTGCCGTTCTCCTCCCACCACCCGGCGCTGGCCGCCCAGTCCGAGGTGTTCGCGTCGTCGGTGCGCGCCTACGCCCTGGCGCCGGCGCGCGTACCCGTCTACTCGGCCGTGGCCGGACGCCGCTACCGCCCCGACGACGACCTGCCCCGGCGCCTGGCGGACTGCCTGGTGCTGCCGGCCGTGGTGCCCACCGCGCTGCGCCAGGCGGCCGCGCACCGGCCGGAGGTCTTCTTCGAAGCGGGCACGGGCGACGCCCTGGCCTCCAGTGCCCGCAGGGTCCTCTCCACAAGCCCCGCACCACCACCCGTCCACGCCCCGCTCGCCGAACCCGACTTCCCCTGGTGACGCACGCTCCCCCTGGAGGACCAGCGATGCCCCCCGCACACCGGCCCACGGCCGCCCGCGACGAGATGCGGCGGCTCGTCCACGGCCCCTGCGACCCCGCCTTCCTCTCCGAACTGCACAAGGCACTCGCCACCGACGCCCCGGCCGGCAGCGGAGGCCGACAACTCCTGGACCGTCTACGGCGGTTGGGCGAGCCGCTGCCGTACGACCTCTTCGACGACCCGGCGCGGCTGACCGCGGCGCACGCCTGGGCGGCGGTCGCCGACCCCTCCCTCTGCCTGGCGGCACTCGTCCACCACCTGCTCTGTCTGGGGTCCATCGTCCAACTGGGCGGCGATTCGGTCGACTTGACGTCCCGCGTGGCGGCCCTGCGGTCCGGCCGGGCCAAGGGCGTCTACCTGATCACCGAGGCAGGGCAGGCCAACAGCCACCTCGCGACCCGCACCCGGGCCGAACTCGACCCGTCCACCGGCGAGTTCGTCCTGCACACCCCGGACGAGGCGGCCGCCAAGTTCGGCAGCGCGGGCACCCTGGACGTACCGCAGACGGCGGTGGTGCCGGCACGGCTGGTCACGGGCGGCACCGACCACGGGGTCTTCGCCTTCGTGGCCGACCTGACCGGCGACGGCGGAGCACTGCCCGGCGTCGAGATCTCCTCGCCCATCGGTCTGGGCGCGCTGCCCCTCGACTACGTCCAGGTGCGCTTCCACCATGCCCGGCTCCCGCACGCCCACTGGCTCGCCGACGGCGCCCGCATCGCGCCCGACGGCACCTTCCACGATCCCGCCGGGTCCGCCGCGGGACGCCTGCAACGCACCCTGCGCGTCGGCCAGGGGCTGTGGGCGGCCATGCCGGCGGTCGCCGCAGCCACCAGCCGGCAGGCCGCCGTCCAGGCCGTCACCTACGCGCAGGGGCGCCGCACTCAGGGGCGGCTGGCCCCCGGCGTCCCCCTGCTCACGTACCGCACCCAGCAACGCGCCGTGCTGGGCGCGCTGGCCGACGCGTTCGCCCTGTCCTGCGCCGCCCATGGAGCACGCGCGCTGTGGGAGGAGTCCCGCAATGCCCCCGCGGAGGGAAGCGTCACGGAGATGGGGTTCAGTCCGTGGACCGCCGTCAGCCGTCCGCTGGCCGCGTACAAGGCCGCCGCGGTCCGGCTGGCCGCCCGCGTCACCGCCGAGTGCCAGCGCCGCTGCGGCCTCTCGGGACACCTGGACGCCAACCGGCTGGCCGGATACCACGGCTTCCACCACGCCTTCGACACGGCCGGCGGGGACAGCCAGCTCATCTTCTACGACATCGGGAGCGCCCTGGCCGAAGCGGCCGGCCGGAAAGCGGACGACAGGAAAACGGACGCCGGGACTTCGCCCTCGCCGCTGTCCCCGGGGTGGTGGCCGATGGTCGTACGCCGTCATCGGCACGACCTGACCCGGCACCTGGCGAAGCGGCTGGGCGGCACCGAGGCCGCCGTCCCCTTCGAGGCGTGGAACCCCTTGCTGGAGGACGCGGGTGTGCTCGGCGAGGTCTACGCGGACTCGCTCATCGCCGAGGACGTCGTCCGCGCCCTCGCCGGGACACAGGACCGCGACCTGGCCCGCGCGCTGCGGCCGCTGGCGGCACTGCACGGCGTCATGGCGGCCCGCCGCCGATCGGGCTCCCTCCTCGCGCTCGAAACGCTGCGGCCGGCGGACATCCAGGCCCTGTCCGACGCCGCCGACCGGCTCTGCGACGAGGTCCGGCCCCACCTGCCGCTGCTCATCGAGGCGTTCGCGCATCCCGCCGACCTCGCGCCCACGGACTGCGACACCGCCCTGCGGACCACGCTCACCTGGACACGAGGAGGCACGGCATGACGGGTGAGCGCCGTATCGGCGTCCTCGGTATGGGCACCCACCTGCCGCCCACCGTGCGCACCAACGCCGAGGTGGCGCTCGGTGCGGGCGTGACGGCGGAGTGGATCATCGAGCGTACCGGAGTCCTCAAACGCCATGTGGCCGCCGACGACGAGGCCGCCTCGGACCTCGCGGCACACGCGGTGCGGGCGGCGGCCGACGCCGCGGGCGTCGACGTGGCCGACATCGGCCTGCTGGTGTGCGGCACCTCCACACCCGACGAACTGGGACCCTCGACCGCCTGCCGCATCCAGACCGCGGTGGGAGCCCGTGCCGCCGTCGCCCTCGACGTCAGCGCGGCCTGCTCGGGCTGGCTGTTCGCAGCCAAGGTGGCCCACGACTGGCTGCGCGGCAGCCCGGAGATCCGGTACGCGGCCGTCGTCGGCGTCGAGGCCTACTCGAAGTTCCTCGACCCCACCGACCGGGGCACCGCCGTCCTGTTCGCCGACGGGGCCGCCGCCGCGATCCTGGGACCGGTGCCGGGTGGCCAGGGGTTCACCCATTTCGGCCTCGGCTCCGACGGCGCCCTCGCCGACCGCGTCCTGATCCCGGCCGGCGGCAGCCGCAGCCCGGCCAGCGCGTCCACCCTCGGCGAGCGCGCCCACTGCATCCGGATGGACGGCCGCACCATCGGCCGGTTCATCACCGACACCTTCCCCCGGCTCATCACCGACGCCCTCGGCCGGAGCGGGCTGAGCATCGAGGACATCGACTGCTTCGTCGCCCATCAGCCCAATCCCGTACTGCTCCGGCGCATGGGTGCCGACCTCGGCATCCCCGCCGACCGCCTGGTGGTCGTCGGCCACGAGGTCGGCAACATCGGCGCCGCCAGCGCGCCCTACGCACTCGCCCGCGCCGTCTCCGCACACCCGCTGCGGCCCGGCGACCGCGTCCTGGTGGCCGTCTTCGGCGCCGGCATGACCTGGGGCAGCGCGCTCCTCACCTGGAGCGGCGCACCCGCCGTCACCTCTGTGGCCACGGCCACCCACCGTCCGTCCGAGTCAGAAGGAGCCCCGCAATGAACGCCATCGACATGTTCCGCCTGGACGGCGCCCGCGCGCTGGTGACGGGCGCGTCCCGTGGCATCGGCAAGGCCGTCGCCGAGGGCCTGGCCGACGCGGGCTGCGACCTGGCGGTCACCGCACGGACACTGCCCGCGCTCGACGCGACCCTCCGCGCGGTGGAGGAGCGGGGGCACAAGGCCGTGGCCCTCGACGGGGACCTGACCGAACCCGGCGCGGCGGCCGACCTGGTCGACCGGGCTGCCGCCGCGCTCGGCGGCCTCGACGTCGTCGTCCACAACGCGGGCACCCTGCCCACCGCCGAGGACGGCAGCCCCCTGCTGGCGCCGCTGCAGCACGCCCGCCAGCAGGACTGGGAAACCGTGGTCACCGTGAACCTCAACGCCACGGCCGCCCTGTGCCGGGCCGCCCACCCCCATCTGGCCGACTCACGCCGCGCCAGCCTCATCCTGATGTCCTCCGTCGCCGGCCTGGTCGGCACGCCCATGATGGAGGCGTACGCCGCCACCAAGGCCGCGCAGCTCTCCCTCACTCGCAGCCTCGCGGTCGGCTGGGCCCGGCAGGGCATCCGCGTCAACGCCCTGTGCCCCGGCTGGACCCGCACCGACATGACCGCGTTCGCCAGCGAGACCGGCCCCCTGTCGGACTGGCTCACCAGCCACGTCCCGATGGGCCGGTGGGCCACCGCGGACGAGGTCGTCGGAGCCGCGCTCTTCCTCGCCGCCCCGGCCTCGTCGTTCGTCACCGGGCACGCCCTGGTCGTCGACGGCGGACTCGCCGTACCGGACGGCGGCCTGGCCGGCCACCCCAAGCCCGCCTCGCCCTTCGTCACCGTATGAACAGCGGCGAATCCCAAGGCAGTTCGAGCGCACCGCGCTCCACCACGGGCGGGTCGGGAGCGGAGGCCGCCACGGGGGCCGAGGGCGTCGCAGGCACCAGGGACGGGACTCGGGCCGTCGTGGGAACCGCGGTCGTCACCGGAATCGGAGCCTGCCTCCCGCACCCGGTCGTCGACAACGACACGGTCGTCGCACGCGGCGCGCTGCGCACCGACGACACCTGGATCCGGGACCGCACCGGCATCGCCCGCCGCCGTCACGCCGAGCCCGGCACCAGCACCGGCGACCTGGCCGTCGGCGCGGGACGGGCCGCGCTCGCCTCTGCCGGAAACCACCGACCCGACATGCTGCTGCTCGCCACCACCACACCCGACCACCCGTGCCCCGCCACCGCTCCCGCCGTCGCCCACCGGCTGGGCCTGGGCACCGTCCCGGCCTTCGACCTCTCCGCCGTGTGCTCGGGCTTCCTGTACGCGCTGGCCACGGCGACGGCGTTCGTCCGCGCCGGCACCTGCGCCATGCCCCTGGTGATCGGCGCCGACACCTACACCACCATCGTCGACCCCACCGACCGCGAGACCGCGCCGATCTTCGGCGACGGCGCCGGAGCGGTGGTGCTGCGCGCGGGCACCACGGACGAACCCGGGGCGGTGATCGCCACCGACCTCGGTACCGACGGCGGTGGCGACGACCTGATCACCGTCCCGCACGGCGGCTCCCGCCACCCGCGGCACCTCCCGCCCGCCGCCCCCGCGGACCGGTACTTCCGGATGCAGGGCCGGACGGTCTACGCCCACGCGGTACGCCGGATGACCCAATCCGCCAACTCGGCGCTCAGCCAGGCCCATTGGCTCCCGGAGACGGTACGGGCGTTCGTCGGCCACCAGGCCAACCAGCGCATCCTGGACTCGGTCGCGGACCGCCTGGGCATCGCGCCCGCCCACCGGTACGGCAACATCCGCGACCTCGGCAACACCGCGGCCGCCTCCATCCCCCTGGTCCTGGCGGACCCCGCCGTACACCAGGCGGTCCCGCCCGGCGAGCGCGCGCTGCTGACCGCCTTCGGCGGCGGTCTCACCTGGGCCTCCGTCGCCCTGCGCTGGCCCAGCGCCGTCCCCCGTGCCGAAGCACCGCCCACCGACCTGGACACCACGCCACTGTGCACACCCGGCCTCACGCCCGACCTCACAAGGAGCCACCCGTGGACCGCGTCTACGACCGCCTCGTAACCCTGCTCAGCGACAAGTTCGAGGTCGATCCCGGCCAGATCGGCCCGGACGTCACCCTCGACGAACTGGAACTGGACTCCCTCGCCGTGGTGGAGCTCTACGTCACCCTCCAGGAGGAGTGGCAGGTCCCGCTGGACGACTCCGCCGCATCGGCCGACCTCACCGTCACCGACGTGGCCCGCGCGGTGACCGCGCTCCTGGACACGACCGAACCCGGCGCCGGGCACGAGGCCGTGCAGTGAACGACGAGGTGGCCGTCACCGGCGTCGGCCTGGTGACGCCCGGCGGCACCGGCGCCCCGGCGACCTGGGAGACGGTGTGCGCGGGCAGGGCCACCGCGCGCCCCGATCCCGTCCTGAGCGAGATGCCGGTGACCATGTCCTGCCGGGTACCGGCTCTCCCGTCCGGCCGGGGCGGCCGCCTGTGGCGCTACGACCGCGGCACACGGTTCCTGCTGACCGCGGCCCGGGAAGCTCTCGACCATGCCGGCCTGCACCCTGACGGCTGGGATCCCGCCCGCGTGGCCGTGGTCATCGGCACCGCGGCCGGCGGCATCGACACCCTCGAAGCGCAGCACCACAAGCTCCTCGCCACCGGCCCAGCCGTCGTCTCACCGCTCACCATGCCCGCCTTCCTCCCCAACATGACGGCCGGCCACCTCGCCCTGGACCTCGGCGTCACCGGCCCCTCCCTGCAGACCTCCACCGCCTGCGCCTCCGGAGCCACGGCCCTCATCACGGCCTGCCTGCTCCTGAAGGCCGGAACCTGCGACATCGCGATCGCGGGCGGCACCGACGCCATGGTCACCCCGCTGTGCACCGCCGCCTTCGCCAAGATGGGCGCCCTGTCCCGGCGCAGCCACGACCCCGCCCATGCCTCACGCCCCTTCGACAAGGACCGCGACGGTTTCGTCCTCGGCGAAGGTTGCGGCGTCCTTGTCCTCGAACGCGGACACCACGCCGACGCCCGCGGTGCCCACGTACTGGCCCGCCTCGCGGGCCACGGCGCCACCGGCGACGCCTATCACGCGACGGCCCCGCACCCCGAGGGCGCGGGCCTGCGAGCGGCGACCATGACGGCGCTCGCCCAGGCGGGAGCCACCCCCGACGACGTCGATCACATCAACGCCCATGGCACCAGCACCCCGCTCAACGACAGCGTGGAAGCCACGGTGATCCGGGACCTCTACCGCCGCCGACGTCCCTCCGTCACCTCGGCGAAGGGCGCCCTGGGCCACACCATGGGAGCCGCCGGCGCCGTCGAGGCCGCCCTCACCGTCCTGACCATCACCTACGCGACCATGCCCCCCACGGCGAACTTCACCGCACCCGACGACACCACCGCCGGCATCGACATCATCGCGTCGGCCGCCCGCCCCCGCTCCGTCCGTCTGGCCCTCAGCCACTCCCTGGGCTTCGGAGGCCACAACACGGTACTGGTCTTCGCGGCCCCGTGAACGCGATCGTACGATCGCTCAGCGGTCATTCGCCGTGTGAGAGGCGAGCAGGTCGATCAGGTCGCCCGAGCCTCGCAACCTTGCCTCAGCCGGACATCAGCACACGGAACACACCTGTGCAGCTTGTGGACTCCCAACAGGATTCTGGATCTCCAGGACCGGCGACCAGGCTCCACGACCGGGGAACAGCCGCCGCCCCGCGCCGCTCGCACCAGGATCCGATGGGCGGCTTCTCATCGACACTGACTCGTCACCGCCCCCGCACCACCGACACACCCGGGTATCACGAAGTCCTGAGCGATGACCTGAGCACCGATGCAAAAGGCCCTGGTCAGAGTCTTGGCCCCGCACATCCCGATGCGCACCCCTTGCGCTCCCCTCCCTCAGCAGCCGGGCCCAAAGCTGACCAACCATCAGGATTGCAACACAAAAGACCAGTTCAGAACGCATCTGACCTGGTCTCAGGTGGAGCCGCCTTCGGGATTCGAACCCGAGACCTACGTATACGAGTAAAGCGGGCCAGCGAAGCGATCGAACGCCTGCATGGAAGCAAAAGCAGGCATGTCACCTGTCGTCGGATACCTTGCAGGTAACCGTCGACAAGAAGTCCCTGAAAAGTCCCTGGCCGTGACGCAAGTCGGGCTTGCCAGACTAAATCCGCAGGTCAAATGCGTGGTCAAAAGCCGCCGACATGTCGGTCAAGTACAAGGAGACGGCGCGGGGCGGGCCGGCGGTCGACATCATCGAGTACTGACGGGCGGGGCACCGGGCCGCCGTCCCGGTGCTGCCGTCGGCACCGCCTCCGACACCTCCGCCAGGAGGCGCTCGACCTCCGCACCCCAGCGCGAGACGATGACCAGATCGCGGGCCGGGTCCACCCACAGCAGATGGTTGCCGCCGTTGCCGCGGGCGCAGCGGCCCGTGCGCGGGGCGCGGGGCCACACCGTGCCCCGGTCGTTGAGCCACCAGGACAGGCCGTATTCGGGCTTGACCCGGCAGGGCGTCCACAGCTCCTCGATCCAGCGCCGCGACACGACCTGGCGCCCGTCCCAGGTCCCGCCCCGCAGACACAGCCGGCCGGTTCGGGCCAGGTCCAGGGCGCTGATCCACAGGCCACCGCCCCAGTGGGCGCCGCCGGAGACGACGGGCACCTCGGTGCCGTCGATCTCCACGACCGAGCTGTCGTAGCCGTGCCAGGACCATCCGTCCGAGGCGCCGACCGGCGTCAGGACGCGCTCCCGCAGGACCTCCGGCAGGGCGCGGCCGAACAGGACCGTGAGCGCCAGCGCCGTCAGGTTCACCCGCACGTCGTTGTAGGCCCAGCCGGCGCCGGGCGGCCCGCCCGCCGATTCCGTGCCCTCACGGGTGCTCTGCGCGTCCACCCACGTCGGCTTGGACCACAGCTCGCCCTCCCACTGGCTGGTCTGGTCCAGCAGATGCCGCCACGTGATGCCGCGCCCGTGAGGGGTGTCGAACTCCGGGAGGTCCACCGACTCCACCACCGGCTCGTCCAGACGCAACGCCCCGTCGTCGAACGCGACACCCGCCACCAGCGACAGCACGCTCTTCGTCGCGCTGAAGGCCATCTCCACGCGGGCCGGATCGCCCCAGGAGGCAAGCACGGCGCCGCCCCGCACGACGACCCCACTCGCTCCCCGCCCGTCGAGAAGCGGGCCGACGACCTCCCGATGCGCGGCATCCGACACCTGGTCCGCGAGATACGACGCCATGTCGTCGACACCGGCCACCGACCGCCCCGCCTGCGCCCGCACGGCCCGCGACAGCGCCGCCTCGTCCACGCCCTCCCAGGGGTCCTGGGCCCGGTCGCCGCTCTCCAGGACCATCGCCATGTTCGCCCTCCCGACGAATGTTGACAATTTCACGTCAGGTACGCGTCAGACATGCCAGGCTGGGGCATACACCCCACCCAACTCCTCTCCCCTCACCAGCACTTCAGGGAGTCCCCCCATGATCCGCGGCATCGATGTCAGCGCGTACCAGTCCTCGTCCTATGACACCGACGGCATCTCCTTCGTGTTCATCAAGGCGACAGAGGGCCGCTCCTACATCAACCCCAAACTCGCCGCCCAGACCAAACGCGCCCGCGACGCCGGCCTGGTCGTCGGCTTCTACCACTTCCTCTGGCCCGGCAACCTCTCCGCCCAGGCGGACTACTTCGTCAGCAAGGCCCCCGAGCGGGCGGGCGACATCCTCGCGGTCGACTGGGAGACGACGAGCGAGGGGACGCATGCGAGCAACGCGGAGAAGGATCTGTTCATCCGGAAGGTGAAGGAGAAGCGGCCGAACAATCCGGTCATTCTCTACGCGAACAGAAACTACTGGCTCAACGTCGACACCACGTCCTATGCGGGTGACGGCCTCTGGATCGCCGACTACGTCACCGCGGGCAAGCCCCGCATCAAGGCGAAGTGGCGCTTCCATCAGTACACCGACAACCCGCTCGACAAGAACGTCGCCGATTTCTCCAGCAAGGCCGCCCTGCGCGAGTGGGCCGAGAACGCCTGACGGGCATACCGAAGGGGCGCCCGTTCCGCCTCCGCGGTGAACGGGCGCCCCTTCGGTGGGTGTCACTTGCTCAGGAACGCCCAGAACTCGTCGAACGACAGCAGCTTGTCGCCGTTCAGGTCACGGCTCTTGATGATCGCCTCGGCGACCGCCTCGGTCACGTTCCAGTCGCCGCCCTGAGCCAGGGCGGACTTGAACTCGGCGGCGGTGATGGCGCCGTCCCCGTCCGCATCGATGCGCTCGAACTGCTTGCGTGCTTCCTCGATGTCGATGTGCGCCACCGGTCCGCCCCTTTTCGTCGTTCCTTGTCGTCTTGCTGACGGAGGTCAGATTAACCGTGCACCCTGGCCCGCAGTGCGGCGACCACCCACGCGAAGTCCTCGGCGTGCGGGGGCCCGGGCTGCCGGTTCACGACGGCGAGCAGCTCCCGGTAACGGCCGACCCGCTCGTCGAAGCCGGCCGTCATCCGTTCCAGTACGGCGGCCCGGTCGGCGTCCCCGAACAGTTCCCGCAGCACCTCCTCGGCCTCGGGCGCCGCGGGTTCGGTACCGCGCTCGCGCACCGGGCCCGCCAGTTCCACCAGACGCCGCGCGAACCACACGGACCGGCCGCGGGGTGCCCCCGGCTCCCGGTCGGCGGCGTTGAACTCGACCGCCCGGCGCATCTGCGCCCGAAAGCCCGGGTCCTGAAGCATCTCGGCCAGCTCCACCCAGGCGTCGACCTGCTCGGGTGTCGGGTTCTCCGCCAGATCGACCGCGGTGCGCCGCATCCGGTCCTGGATGTCGGGGTCGACGGTGTCGAGGCCGTGCAGGGTCTCGGCCACGAACTCCTCCATGATCCGTTGCCGCTCCGCCGCCGACAGCCGTGCCAGTCTGTTCATCAGGGTCGTCTCCTCCGCGCTCGAACCGCGCCTCGCCACGGTCGACAGCACCGCCCGGGTCACCTTCAGAGATCGGATCTGCGCGTCCAGGGCCGCCACATGCGCGGCCGCGACCGACGCCACGTCCTTCTCGCCACTGACCACCTGCCGTACGTCGGCCAGGCCCAGGCCCAGTTCGCGCAGGGTGCGGATCAGCTCCAGGCGGGCGACGGACTCGGCGTCGTAGAGCCGATAGCCGCCGCAGGAGCGGGTCACCGGGTGCAGGACGCCCTCGTCGGACCAGTAGCGAATGGTCCGGACGGTCAGTCCGGTGGTCCGGGCCAGCTCGCCGATGGTGAGGAGTCCGGTGCCGTCTTCGGTCATGTCTGGGAGTGTGGGCCTTCCAGTGGGTGGAGACTCAAGGAGCGCGGGGAGGGGCCGCCATGGCGGAGACCTTGCGGGACATTCTGGAGGCGGCGGCGCGGGGTGTCTTCCCGCCCGCGGACGGCCGTACGACCGTCGTCCCCCAGCCCTCCGACCGGAACGCAGGCGTCCTCTCCTTCACCGCGCACTCCGTCGTCTTCACCGACGAGGATCCCGGGTGGGTGTACGACACCCTGCGCGGCCTCGACTGCGACGCGCTGTCCGCGACCATGAACCCGCGCTTCCTGGCCGCCTTGATGGACCGGACGGGCCGGACGGCGGAGACCATCGACGCGGTCCTGGTCGGCTCCCCGCTGCCGGGTGAGCCGCCGCCCGCGTTGAGGTTGAAGGAGATCGAGGACGCCGGCCATCCCCGGATCGTCTACGCCCGACGACGGCGGGAGGACGTGCGCGCGTGGGCGGCCGAGGGCGGCGTGCTGGTGGTGGGGCGCGGGGTCGCCGGGCGGCTGGAGGTGTCGGTGGAGGTGGCGCAGGACGTACGGCATCGAGGGCTGGGGCGGCTGCTGGTGACCGCGGCCCGGCATCTCGTCACGGAGCCGCTGTGGGCGCAGGTCGCACCGGGGAACGCCCGCAGTGTGCGGGCGTTCCAGGCGGCCGGCTACCGGCCGGTGGGCGCGGAGCTGCTGCTCAGTGCCATGCCTCGAAGTGCGGGTTGCTCTGGCAGCCGCTCATGATCTCGACCTTGGTCGTCTTGTTCACCGGGCAGACGCCGATGATGTACTTCCGCGCGATACCGCCCGGGAAGGCGACCTCCACCTGATCGGCCCACTTGTGGGTGTCGCCGATGGTCTTGTTGACGTCGATGCCGCCGGGGGCGTCGATGTAGTAGTTCCAGCCCGATTTCCACCAGTTCTTGTACAGGTCGTGGTCGTACGTCGTGGAGACGTACGGGGAGGGCTGGTTGACCAGGACGTACTGCTCCAGGTCGTACTGGCCGTTCACGACGTCCTTGGGCTTGAAGCCTTCCTCGAAGACGATGTTCGGGCCGCGGCCGTCGGCCCGGTAGAGCGTGCCGCAGCTGGTGCGCCACGCCGGGTCGGGGGTGATGCGGTCGACCTCGACGCGGCGGTCGACGGCCGCCTTGATCCGGTCGTCGAACTGGACGGGACAGGCGGCCGGACCGGGAGCGGCAGCCGGGGCGGCGGCCTTGGCGGCGGTCGCGGGAGCCGAGGCGGGGGACGCGGGAGCCGTGGCGGCCGTCGTGGCGAGGACGGCCGCGAGGGACAGGACGGCGGCAGCGGCGCGCCGCCGCAGGCGAGTTGTGATCATAGGGAGCACCATTGCGGGCTCGCGGTGGTGCGCCCTGGATCTTCACCCGTACGGCGGCGTGTCCGCTGACCGCCGGTCAACCGGGCCGACCGGTCAACTTGCCGTCCGCTAGCGGAAGATGCCGGTGTGCCCCAGCGAGTAGCGGCCCGGCTGCGGGTAGACGGCGAGGCCGTGCGGGCCGCTGCCGACAGGGATGCGGGCGAGTTGCTCACCGGTGCGGGTGTCGATGGCGTACACCTCGGAGTCGTACCGCCCGGACAGCCACAGCACCTTGCCGTCGGCGGAGACGCCGCCCATGTCGGGGCTGCCGCCGTCGGGGAGGTGCCACTTCTTGGTGAGCTTGTTCTGGGTGAAGTCGAAGACGGAGACGCTGCCTTCACCGCGGTTGGAGACGTACATCTCGCGGGAGTCACGGCTGACGTAGAGGCCGTGGCAGCCCTTGCCGGTGGGCAGGAGGGTGGGCTCGTCGAACTTCTCCCCGTCCAGGACCCACATGCCGTGGGCCATCATGTCGGCGATGTAGAACCGCTTGCCGTCGGGCGAGATCTTGACGTCCTGCGGCATGGCGCCCTCGAACGGGAGCCGCTGCTGCCCGACGACCTTCATCTTCTGGGTGTCGACCTTCAGCAGTTCGCCGCTGAACTCGCAGGAGACGATGAAGTACCGGCCGTCGAGGGAGAAGTCGGCGTGGTTGACGCCGAAGCAGGTGACCGGCTCGGTCTTGATCCGCTTCATGGTGTGCGGGTCGCGGAAGACGAGTTCGCGGTCGAGGGAGGCCATGACGACGGCGTACTTGCCGTGGGGCGTGAAGTAGAGGTTGTACGGGTCGTGGACCTCGACCTCCTTGCCCGCCTTGCCGGTCTTCGGGTCGATGGGGGTGAGGGTGTGGCCGCGGTTGTTGTTGACCCAGAGGGTCTTCAGGTCCCAGGACGGGACGACGTGCTGGGGCTGGCGGCCGACGGGGATGGTCTCGACGATCTCGTACGTCTTCGGGTCGATGACGGAGACGGTGTCCGACTCGGTGTTGGGGACGTAGACGCGGGACGGGAAGTCCTTGACGACCGGGGAGAGCTTGCCCGGGCGGTCGGCGGCGTACACGTCCTTCGGGTCGAGGACGGGGGGCATGCCGGGCAGGCCCTTGACGGTCTCCTTCTTCGCCGGGGCGGGGATGGCGGCCTGGGTGCCGCGGGGTTCGGTGGAGCGGGTCTTGTCCCTGGCGGTCTCGGTGCCGCAGGCGGCGAGTGCGACGAGGCCGACGCCGGCGAGGAGGGTGCGGTGCATGAGGTTCATCGGCAGGTCTTCCGGGGTGGCTGGGGAGGGCGACGACTGCGACCATTTAATGAGCATTACGTCATAAATTGCGCGATTTGCCCGATAAACATTTCGCGCGGGTCGCCGGCCCAGCGAACTTCGCCCCCGCCGCCCCTACCCGTCCCATCCCTTGAAGGGGCTCCGCCCCTTCGACCCCCATCGGCCCGAAGGGCCTCGTCCTCAAACGCCGGACGGGCTGAAGATGCCCGGACCGGCCCCAGAGAGTGGTCGTCGGCGGTCGTGAGGTGAAGTCCCTGCGCGGACCGAAGAGGGCGGACCGGCATCGCCCCAAAGGGGCGCGGGGAACTGCGCGACCAGCCCCCACCGACCGTTGACCGCCCCGCCGGCCTCAGCCCTCGCGGCGGGGGGCTGGGGGCGGAGCCCAGTTGTGGCGCGCCGTGGACTTCGGCTCAACCGCCGGAGGCAACCGTCAGCGGTCGGCCACCCTCATCTCGAACCAGGTCGTCTTGCCCCGCGGCAGCAGGTCCACGCCCCAGCGGTCGGAGAGTTTGTCCACCAGGAACAGGCCCCGGCCGCTGATGTCCATCTCCTGGACCGGCATGAGACAGGGCAGACCGCGGGACGGGTCGCGGACCTCGATGCGGATCCAGCCGCGGCGGCGCCGCATGCGAAGGCCGAAGACTCGGGCGCCGGTGTGGCGGACGGCGTTGCCGACCAGTTCCGAGACGAGTAGGACCGCGTCCTCGGTCATCTTGGGGGTCAGGCCCCATTGGCGCAGGACCACCACCTGCGCCAGCCGCCGCGCCGTCGCTGCGGACTCCGGGCGGGACGGGAGCGGAACCTCGGCCTCCGTAGGATTGCCGAACAGCTCCAGCACCTTCGCAGCAGCTTCGTCCTCGACCGCCGGCGACCAGCGCGCCGCAAGAGAAGCACGGCCGTGTCCCCGCGGCTGTTCGATACCCTCCAGCCCCGCCATGCCCCCATCATGGCCGCCCACAGGGCCCTCCGTGGCCGTTCCCGAGGAATACACCCCTCGGAAGCGCTCATTCCGTACGGCTCGTTCGACATATGCCAGGGGCAGTTCGGGGCCGTCGGCAGCCCGGCCGACCTGGGACGAAGGGTCCGCTGGGGGCAATCGACAGGCTCCCTCGACAAGGCACGCTTAAGGTTGCCTTAAGGCTGCCATAAACCGCCCCATCGAGGGACCCCGGATCAGACGTCCTGTCAATTGCAAGTGGTTCTACGGAGTTTCGGGCCAGACTTCGCCAGCCTCAGAGGAACTTCGCCTTGCCCGGGCCCTCCTCCACGAAGCTCCGCATCCCCCGCTCCCGGTCCTCGGTCGCGAACAGGCCCGCGAACCAGCCCCGTTCCACCGCGAGCCCCGTCTCGATGTCCGTCTCCAGGCCCGTGTCGATCGACTCCTTCGCCGCACGCAGGGCGATGGCCGGACCCTGCGCCAGCTTCGCCGCCCAGGCGTGCGCCTCGGCGTAGACCTCGTCGGGTGCCACGACGCGGTCCACCAGGCCCATCTCCCGCGCCTCTTCCGCCTTCACCATACGGCCGGTGAAGATCAGGTCCTTGGCCTTCGACGGGCCGATCAGGCGGGCCAGCCGCTGGGTGCCGCCCGCGCCCGGGATCAGGCCGAGCAGGATCTCCGGCTGGCCCAGCTTGGCGTTGTCCCCGGCGATCCGGTAGTCCGCGCACAGCGCCAACTCGCAGCCGCCGCCCAGGGCGTAGCCCGTCACCGCCGCCACCACCGGCTTGGGGATCCGCGCCACCGCGGTGAACGACTCCTGCAGGGCCCGCGCGCGCAGGACCATCGCGGTGTGGTCCATGGCCTGCATCTCCTTGATGTCCGCGCCCGCCGCGAACACCTTCTCCCCGCCGTAGATCACCACGGCCCGTACGTCCTCACGCCGGCCCGCCTCCTCGGCGAGTTCCTTGAGCCTGTCCTGGGTGGCGACGTCCAGCGCGTTCATCGGCGGGCGGTCGAGGCGGAGGGTGCCGACGCCTTCGGCGACTTCGAGATTCACGGTCATGCCAGCAGGTTAACGCTGACTAACGGCTACCGCTTCGGTGCCTTCGATCACACCCGGCCGGGGGTCTGGGGGTCGCCCCCAGGCAGGCACAGCACGCTGACTAACGGCTACAGCTTCGGTGCCTTCGATCACACCCGGCCGGGGGTCTGGGGGCCAACGGTTACGGCCCCGGTGCCGTACCTCACATCGAGGCAGAGCGCCGGGGCCGTACGTCCGAAAGTGAGCCCTACGCCTTCCACTTCTCCCAGGACATGTTCCAGCCGTTCAGGCCGTTCTCCGGAGCCACCGTCGCGTCGTCGGAGTTCTTCACGACCACCACGTCGCCGATCATCGAGTGGTTGAAGAACCACGCGGCCGGGGTGCCCTTGTCCCACGCGCCCTTGACGTCGCGCAGGCCGATGCAGCCGTGGCTGGCGTTGGTGTTGCCGAAGGCGTTGCCGCCCCAGTAGTTGCCGTGGATGAAGGTGCCGGAGTCGGTCAGGCGGGTGGCGTGCGGGACGTCCTTGATGTCGTACTCGCCCTCGTAGCCGACCGTGTCGCCGTTCATACGGGTCTGCACGAACTTCTCCGTCATGACCATCTGGCCGTTCCAGGTCTCGTACCCGGGCGCGCCGGTGGTGACGGGGATGGTCTTGATGACCTTGCCGTCCCGCATGACCTTCATCTTCTTGGTCTTCGCGTCGACGACCGAGACCTGGTTGCGCCCGATGGTGAAGGTGAGCTTCTTGTCCTGCTCGCCGTAGACGCCGGGGCGGCCCTCGACGCCGTCGAGGTTGAGGTCGACCGTGACCTTGGTGCCGGCCTTCCAGTACTTCTCGGGACGGAAGTCCAGGCGGTCGTTGCCGAACCAGTGGCCCGCGACCTCGACGGCCGGCTCGGTCTTGATGGTGATGGCCTTCTCGACGTCCTCGGGGCTGGTGATGCCCCGGGTGAAACGGATCGAGAACGGCATCCCGACACCGACCTTGGAGCCGTCCTCGGGAGTGAAGTTGCCGAGGAAGGTGTTCTCGGGGGTCAGGGTGGTGAAGTCGGCCTCCTCGGCGGCCTCCAGCCCGTCGGAGTCCTTGGCGACCGCGTGCACCGTGTACTTGGTGGCGGCCGCGAGGTGTGTGGACGGGGTCCAGGTGCCGCCGTCGCCGGATATCTTCCCGGCTATCGCGTTGCCCTCGTCGTCCTTGACCTGGACGCCCGTCAGCTTCCCCTTGGCCGCGGTCACCTTCAGCGCGCCGCTGGTCTCGACGGACTTGGCGCCGTCTCCCGGGGCTATCGTCACGACGGCCCGGGACTTCCCGGCCTCCGCCGTGCCGGCGTCCTCGCCCTTCCCGGCGCCGGCCGCCGAGCCGGATCCACCGCCCCCACCGCACGCGGTGACGGCGAGCAGCAGCGCTCCGGCCAGTGCCGCCATGGCCTTGCGCCGACGCCTGCCGCCGGCGTCCACCGCGTCAACCGACGCCCCCGATATCGGCCGCACGTTCAAGTCCTTCTCCCCTCCCCGGGCCTGGTCAGCCCGCGCCCCCACGCGTTTCACGCGCGCATCGGCGCATATTAACCACAAGGTCATACACGTCGGCGCCACGTGATTGTCACCGTTCCGTTCCAACATCGGCAGATAGCCGGTTGGTCGAGTAACTCACCCCCCTGTCCTGTTACTTCACCGCACTCCCTGCCTTCCACTCCTTCCAGCCCATATTCCATCCTCCGAGGCCATTGTCGGGAGCGACCTTTTTGTCGTTGCTGTGGACGACCTCGACGACGTCCCCGATCAGACTGCGGTCGAAGAACCAGCCCGCGGGTGTCTCGGAGCCGCCGCCCTTGACGTCCCTGAGCCCCACGCAGCCGTGGCTGACGTTGCTCTGTCCGAAGATCGAGGCGTCCGCCCAGTAGTTGCCGTGCAGGAAGGTGCCGGAGTCCGTGAGGCGCATGGCGTGCGGGACGTCCGGGATGTCGTACTCGCTCTTGCCGTCGGCCTTTCTGAAGCCGACCGTCGCGCCGTTCATGCGGGTCAGTTCGAGCATCTCGGTGACGACCATCTTGCCGTTGTACGTCGTGTTCTTGGGGGCGCCGGCCGTGATCGGCACGGTGGTGAGCAGCTCGCCGTCGCGCCGGACCTCCATGGTGTGGTCGGCCGCGTCGACCACGGAGACCTGGTGGCGGCCGACGGTGAAGGAGAACGTCTTGTACTGCTGGCCGTACACCCCGGGCGCACCCTCGACGTCCCTCAGCCGCAGCGCGACGGTGACCTGGGTGCCGGGCTTCCAGTAGTGCTGGGGGCGGAAGTCGAGGCGGGCCTTGCCGAACCAGTGCGGGCGGATCTCCACGGCGGGCTCGGCCGTGACGTGGATGGCGCGTTCGACGGCGGCCCGGTTCTCGATCTCGCGGTTGAACTCCAGGGAGACGATCATTCCGGTGCCGACGGTGGAGCGGTGCTCCGGGGCGACGTATCCGATGAACCGCTCGTCGGGGACGTACGTGGTGAAGGTCGTGTGCCGTGCGCTGCGGCGCCCGTGGCCGTCGAGGGCCACCGCGTCGATCGTGTACTTGGCGGCCAGCGCGAGCCTGGGGTCCTCGGGCTCCCAGCGCAGGCCGTCGTTCGAGATGCGCCCGCGGACCGGGGTCTGCTGGGCGTCCTGGTCCTTGACGACCTTCACCGACTCCAGGCGTCCGCTGAGCACCCGGACGAGCAGCCGGTCGTCCGGGCGTGCGCCCTTGGCGCCGTCGTCGGGCGTGACCCGGATGACGTCCTCGGGCGCCGGGGGTTTGCCCAGCATCTGGTCGACACCGCCGCCCGAAGTACAGCCGGCGGCCCCGGCCAGCAGTCCTGCCCATGTCAGTACGGCGGCCAAAGCGGCCCCCGCGCGCCGCGCGCGCCCTTGTACGTGCCTCACGAAGACCCCAACGACCGGGGCGGCCCCGGGGAAACGTGAGCACCGAGGGCTCCGCGGGCTGGGAGGCGACAAGCCGTCCGCTGCCGAACCGTAGCCGACTTCGCCAGGGTCGCTTGGCCACCGTGTGGGCAGAACATGTGGGAGGACGACGCGATGGGGAGCCGCGGAACGGGACGCCGGGGCTCTCCGTCCACACTCGTGTGGTCCCTGAGCCGTGGGAGGCCGACAGGTGTCGAGCGCAGCCGAGCAGGAGGCGGTGGCCGGGGCGGTCGCCGCTGAGGAGGGGCGCCCGGCCGCCGTCGTGAACGGCGCGCGGCTCAAAGCCCCTGCCGTGCCCGTGTGGCCGGGCGCGCCCATGCCGCTCGGCGCCCGTTTCCGGGTCGGCCCGGACGGGGTGGCGGGTACCAACTTCGCGCTGTGGGCGGGGGGCGCGGAGGCCGTCGAGCTGTGTCTGTTCGACGAGGAGGGGAAGGAGACCCGGGCCAAGCTGACCGAGCTGACGCACGAGATCTGGCACGGGTTCGTGCCGGGTGTGATGCCGGGTCAGCGCTACGGCTACCGGGTGCACGGCCGTTGGGACCCGTGGACCGGCGGCCGCTGGAACCCGGCCAAGCTGCTCCTCGACCCGTACGCCCGCGCGGTGGACGGTGACTTCAGTCTGCCGCCCGAGGTGTACGGGCACGTCCGCGACTGGCCCCAGCAGCATGTCGCCGACACCGTGCGCGACGACCGGGACTCGGCGCCGTACGTCCCGAAGGGCGTCGTCGTCCATGACGACGCCCCGGACGACGAGTGGCGGGACGACCGCCGGCCGAAGACACCGTGGGCCGACTCGGTGATCTACGAGGTGCATGTACGGGGCTTCACCCGGCTGCACCCGGGGATACCGGAGGAGCTGCGCGGGACGTACGCCGGTCTCGCGCACCCGGCGGCGATCGAGCACCTCGTCAAGCTGGGTGTCACGGCCGTCGAGCTGCTGCCCGTGCACCAGTTCGCGCACGAGGACCATCTGCTGCGCAAGGGCCTGCGCAACTACTGGGGCTACAACTCCATCGGCTACTTCGCCCCGCACGCGGCCTACGCCGCCTCCGGTACGACGGGTCAGCAGGTCGGCGAGTTCAGGCGGATGGTCCGCGCCCTGCACGCGGCCGGGATCGAGGTCATTCTCGACGTCGTCTACAACCACACGGCGGAGGCGGGCGAGCTGGGCCCGACACTGTCGCTGAAGGGCATCGACAACCGCGGCTACTACCGGTTGCAGTCGGACGCGCGCCGCTACGCCGACTACACGGGCTGCGGGAACACGCTGCACGTCGTCCAGCCGCACGTCCTGCGGCTCATCACCGACTCGCTGCGGTACTGGGTGACGGAGATGGGCGTGGACGGCTTCCGCTTCGACCTGGCGGCGGCGCTGGCCCGCTCCATGCACGACGTCGACATGCTGTCGCCGTTCCTCGCGGTCATCGCGCAGGATCCGGTGCTGCGGCGGGTGAAGCTGATCGCCGAGCCGTGGGACGTGGGCTCGGGCGGCTACCAGGTGGGCGCCTTCCCGCCGCTGTGGACGGAGTGGAACGACCGCTACCGCAATGCCGTACGGGACTTCTGGCGCGGTGCGCTGCCGGACGTACGGGATCTGGGGTACCGGCTGTCGGGGTCGAGCGACCTGTACGCGTGGGGAGGGCGGCGGCCGTACGCGTCCGTGAACTTCGTGACCGCGCACGACGGTTTCACCCTGCGCGACCTGGTGTCCTACGAACGCAAGCACAACGAGGCGAACGGGGAGGGCAACCGGGACGGGGCGAACGACAACCGGTCCTGGAACTGCGGGGCCGAGGGGGAAACGGACGACGAGCGCGTACGGGCGCTGCGGCGGCGGCAGTTGCGGAACCTGCTGACGACCCTGCTGCTGTCGACGGGCGTACCGATGCTGGTCGCGGGGGACGAGCTGGGGCGGACGCAGCGGGGCAACAACAACGCGTACTGCCAGGACAACGAGATCAGCTGGCTGGACTGGGGGCTGCTGGAGGACCCGGGCTGGAAGGCGTTGTTCGACCTGACCTCCCGGCTGATCGAGCTGCGGCACCGGCATCCCGTACTGCGGCGGCGGGCCTTCTTCTCCGGGCGGGCGCACTCGGCGGACGGGCTGCGGGATCTGGCCTGGTTCACGCTGCGCGGCTCGGAGATGACGGAACGGGACTGGTACGCGCCCGCCGCCACGCTGGGCATGTACCTGTCCGGGCGGGACATCCCCGGCCGGGACGAGCGGGGGGCGCCGATCCTCGACGACAGCTTCCTGGCCGTGCTGCACGCCGGGGACCGGCCGGTGAGCTTCGTGCTGCCGGGACCGCCGTGGGCGGAGCGGTACGAGGTGGTCGTCGACACCTCGCGGGAGGAGCAGGAGGAGGCGCCCGGGACGGAGCACCTGGCGGGGGCTGCGATCACGGTCCCGGCGCGGGCGGTGCTGTTGCTGAGGGTTGGCTGAGCGTGCGTTCCGGGGCCTTGCGGCAGCGTTTCAAGGTCATGAAATCCGCGGCGGATTCCTGGTCATGAGATCGGCGCGCTGATCGACTGGGGCGCATGCCCGAGATATCCCGCCGTGCCTTCGGCGGTCTGGTCGGCGGTGGCGCCGTGACCGCCGTCGCCGGTACGACGACCGCCGCCGAGGCCGCCGCAGCCGCCCCCGCCGAGCGCCCCTTCAAGGCCCGTCCCGCCGCCTCCGGGAAGCGCCCCAACTTCCTCGTCGTCCTCGGCGACGACCTGGGCTGGGCCGATCTGTCCTCGTACGGCGCCCCGCACATCAGGACCCCGAACCTGGACCGGCTGGCCCGGCAGGGGGTGCGGTTCACGAACGCGTACTCCGGCTCGGCGACCTGCTCGCCGACCCGGTTCAGCCTCTACACCGGGCGCTATCCGGGCCGTACGCCGGGCGGGCTGGCCGAGCCGATCGCCGACAAGGCGCAAGGGCTGGACCCGAACCACCCCACCCTGGCCTCCCTGCTGAAGCGGGCGGGTTACGCCACCGCGCTCATCGGCAAGTGGCACTGCGGCTGGCTGCCGGACCACAGCCCCACCAAGTCCGGTTGGGACGAGTTCTTCGGCAACTTCGGCGGCGTCCTGGAGTACTACTCCAAGCTCGGCCAGCTCGGCGCGTACGACCTCTACGAGGGCGACGCCGAGTACAAGGACCTGCGGTACTACACGACCGTACTGACCGAGCGTGCCGTCGAGTACGTGAGCCGGGACCACGAGGACACGCCGTGGCTGCTCAACCTCAACTTCACCACCCCGCACTGGCCCTGGCTCGCGGAGGACGACGAGGAGACCGGCGCCGAGATCGAGGCGAGGATCCGGGCCGCGAAGAGCCAGGCGGACGTCAGCCGGGCGCTGAACCACTACGACGGCGGCTCGGTCGAGAAGTACACGCAGATGGTGGAGAGCCTCGACGCGGCGGTCGGCGAGGTGCTGGACGCCCTACGCCGGTCGGGACAGGAGCAGAACACCGTCGTGCTGTTCGCCAGCGACAACGGCGGTGAGCGCTACTCCTACAACTGGCCGCTCAGCGGTGAGAAGTTCGTGCTGCTGGAGGGCGGCATCCGGGTTCCGTCGATCCTGCGCTGGCCCGCCCGTATCGACGGCCGGCAGGTCAGCCACGAGCCGGTCTTCTCCCCCGACTGGACGGCGACCCTGCTGGAACTCGGCGGCGCGCGGCCCGATCCCGCACACCCCCTGGACGGGACCAGCCTCGCGGACTACCTGCTGCGCGGCGAGGACCTGCCGGAGCGGGACCTGTTCTGGCGGGTGCGGGCCAACCGGGCGCTGCGGCGCGGCGACTGGAAGTACTACCGGGACGCCGACGGCAAGGACCACCTCTACGATCTCGGCGCCGACCTGCGCGAGCAGGCCGACCGGGCCCCCGACGAGCCGGAGCTGCTGGCCGAACTCAAGGCGTCCTGGGAGCGGATCGCCTCCGGTCTCCTCCCCTACCCGGCCGGCTAGCCGAGGATCCCCCGCTCGTACGCCGTCGCCACCGCCGCCGCCCGGTCCTTGACGCCCAGCTTGGCGTACAGGTGGGTGAGGTGGGTCTTCACGGTCGCCTCGCTGATGAAGAGTTCGCGGGCGATCTCGCGGTTGGACGTGCCCCTGGCGACCAGGGCCAGGACCTCGCGCTCGCGGGCGGAGAGGGGTTCGTTGCCGGGGGTACGGGGCGTGCGGACGGCGGAGACGAGGCGGGAGGCGACGGCCGGGGAGAGGACCGTACGGCCCTCGGCGGCGGCCCGGACGGCCGTGAAGAGCTCGTCGCGCGGGGCGTCCTTGAGGATGTAGCCCGTCGCGCCCGCCTCGATCGCGGGAAGGGTGTCGGAGTCGGTGTCGTACGTGGTCAGCACGAGGACCTTGGCACGGGCGCCGGTGCGGGTGAGACGGGCGATCGCCTCGACCCCGCCGCCGCCCGGCATGCGCAGGTCCATCAGGATCACGTCGGGGTCGAGGGTGGCGGCCCGCTCCAGGGCCTCCACGCCGTTCGACGCCTCGCCGAGGACCAGGAAGCCGGGTGCGGACTCGAACATGCCGCGCAGGCCGTCCCGTACGACGGGATGGTCGTCGACGATCAGGAGGGAGATTGACGCCTCGTCGCTAGTCATGGCGCACCAACGGTACGCGAGCCGACAGGGCCGTGCCGTGTCCCGGCTCGGACTCGACGGTGAGGGAACCGGCGATGCGTTCGGCGCGGGCGCGCATGCCGGCGAGGCCGAAGCCGCCGGTGTGGCTGCGCTCGGGGAGGGCGAGCGGGTCGAAGCCGCGGCCGTCGTCGCGAATGTCGAGGATGACCTCGTCGCCGAGGAAGGAGAGGGTGACGCCGACCCGGGTCGCGCGGGCGTGCCGGGCGGCGTTGGAGAGGGCCTCCTGGGCGATCCTCAGCAGGGTCGCCGACAGCTCGTCGTGGAGTTGTTCTGTGGTGCCGGTGACCGTGAACTCGGCGCGTACGCCGGTCCGTTCGGCCCATTCGGCGACCGTGCCCTTGAGGGCTTGCGGGAGTCCGTCGTGCTCCAGGGCGACGGGGGCGAGGTTGTGCACGGAGCGGCGGGCCTCGCCGAGGCTGTGGCGGGCGAGGGCGGAGGCGCGGTCCAGGTGGGTGCGGGCGGTCGGCAGGTCGGGGGCGTTCGCGACGACCTGGAGCTGGGCGATGATGCCGGTCAGGCCCTGGGCGATGGTGTCGTGGATCTCGGCGGCGAGCCGACGGCGCTCGTCGGCGACACCGGCTTCGCGAGCCTGGAGGAGGAGTTGGGTGTGGAGGGCGGCGTTCTCGTCGAGCGCCTGCTGCAACGCCGTGTTGGTGCGTTCGAGCTCGGCAATGGTGGCCGCCCGGTTGCGGGAGCGTTCCTCCTGCTGTGTGGTGAGGTGGCCGACGACCGTCAGCATGACGCTGTTGACCACCACGAGCCCGGCGAACACCGCCCACTGCACCGGCTCGTGGAACGGCAGTCCCCCGGCCTGCGCGCCCGAGACGGCGATCGCGCAGGCGAACGGCCCGATCCACCGAAGGGTCCGGCCGGGCATCAGCTCGTCGGCGTCGAAGTAGCCGGTCGCCACATAGAACGCGAAGAACGGATTGAGCCATGTGAGGGCGAAGCCGAGTCCCCAGCGCACGGTGTAGTAGACGGTGCCCGCGCTCGACGGTCCCGGACGGGTGCGGCTCGCCCGGCCCCACCACAGCTGGAGTCCGAGCCCCGCGGCGACCAGCACCGCGACCGCGATCCGTTCCGTCGTGCCCGGCGTCAGCTCGGCGGTGGCGACAGACAGCAGCGTGGCGACCGCGAGCAGCCCGTACGGCCCCTTGCTGCGGATCAGCTCCCAGCGCCGCTCGATGTCCGTGTCCGCCGCGGTCATGCCACCAGTCTGCACGGCCGGCCCCCTACTCCCAGCGGAACCAGCGTGCGGCGGCCACCGACAGCGCCACCGTCCAGCCGGCCATGACACCCAGGTGGGCCCAGCCGGGCCAGTCGCCCACCATGGCCTCGTTCAGGGCCTGCGCGGCGGCGCCGAACGGCAGGAGGCCGACCACGTCGGCCATGACGTCGGGCATGGCCTGCACCGGCAGCCACACCCCCGCGCAGAACAGCATCGGGAAGAACACCGCCGTCCCTATGGCGCCCGCGATCTTCACCGTCCGGGACACCGCCGAGATCACCGACCCCAGGGCGAGCGAGACGACCACCGCCAGCACCAGCGCGAGCAGATAGCCGTACGGCTGCTCCGGCAGTCGTACGTCGTAGGCGAGCCGCCCGACCGCGAGTGCCAGCAGCGCCGAGAGCACCGCGGCCACGGCGTGGACCAGCATCTGCGCGGACAGCAGCGCCGACGGCCGGACCGGCGTGGTGGACATCCGGCGCAGGATGCCGTGCTCCCGGTAGCCGGTCAGGCCGGCCGGCATCGACTGCACACCGGCGACGATCATGCCGACCAGCACGGTCACGGGCACGTAGGTGTCGACGATGCGCAGACCGTCGAGCCCGTCCTGCGGCTCGCGGAACGCCGGGACGGCGCCCAGGATCGCCAGCAGCACGGGCGGGAAGACCAGGATCCAGAAGAGGCTGCCGGGTTCGCGGGCGAGCAGGCGGGCCTCGGTGCGCAGTACGGCGGTGTTCATGACGTGGTCTCCGTGAGGTCCGTCTTCGTCAGGTCAGTCGTCGTCAGGTCAGTCGTCGTCAGGTCCAGGAACGCGTCGTCCAGCGTGGCGTCGCTGACGCGCAGCTGGTGGGCGGTGATGTGACGGCGTGCCAGCAGCGTGATCACGGCGTTGACCGTCTCGTCGCCGCCGGCCAGGGTGATCCGGCCGTCCTTGTACGCGACGGAGGAGAGGGCGGGAAGCGCGCTGAGCTCCTCCTCGTCCAGCGGCGCGGACGGCGTGAAGGTGATCACGGTGGCGCCGGCGGAGCGGCGGATCAGCCCGGCCGGGGTGTCCAGGGCGGCGATCCGCCCCTTGTCGATCACGGCGATCCGGTCGCAGAGCCGCTGCGCCTCCTCCATGAAGTGGGTGACGAGCAGGACGGTGACCCCGCTGTCCCGCACCTCCTCGATGAGCTGCCAGGTGTCCCGGCGGGCCCGCGGATCGAGGCCGGTGGTCAGCTCGTCGAGGACGACGATCCGGGGGTTGCCGACGAGGGCGAGCGCGATGAACAGCCGCTGCTTCTGACCGCCGGAGAGCTTGCCGAAGCGGGCGCCGAGCCGGTCGCCCAGCCCGAGGCGTTCGGCGAGCGGGCGCCAGTCGGCGGGGTTCGGGTGGAAGGCGGCGTACAGCTGGAGCGCCTCACGCACGGTGAGCTTCTCCTGGAGGCGGCCCTCCTGGAGCTGGGCGCCGAGGACGTGGGCGACCCGGTCGTGGTCGGCGACGGGATCGAGGCCGGTCACCCGGACACGGCCGGCGTCGGGGACGCGCAGGCCCTCGACGCACTCGACGGTGGTGGTCTTGCCGGCGCCGTTCGGGCCGAGGATCCCGAAGATCTCGCCCTCCTCCACGGCGAACGAGACTCCGTCGACGACGGTCCGGCCGCCGTACGACTTGCGCAGATCGGTGACTTCGATGACGGACATGGCATCAGGGTCCCGGCGGGAGGAGGCCCCGCACATCGGCCGTCACGCTCGAAGCCGCATCGGCCGATCGGTTGATGGCGCCGTACGACTCCTCGAACACGCAGGTTGTAGGTCCAGCGGCCGAGCGCGGACCGGCCAAAACTCGGTGGGCAGTGTCAGTGGCGATCCGTAGGCTCGAAACTGATGGTGACGACACGTGCAACCGCCGAGGAAAGCCCCGACCAGAGCGACCAATCCGACCAGCCCGACCAGTCCGGCCGGTCCGCCGTACGGACGCTGCTGCGGCTGTGGCCGTATGTGCGGCCCGCGCGGGTGCGGTTGTTCACCGCCGCGGCCGTGGCCGTCGTCGCCTCCTGTCTGACGCTGGTCATCCCGCTCGTCCTGAAGTGGATGGTGGACGGTCCCGTCGCCGACCGGGACCCGGCCGGCGTGTGGCTCGGGGCGCTGTATCTGCTGCTGCTCGGGTTCGCGGAGGCGTTGCTGTTCGGGCTGCGGCGGTGGCTGGTGGCGCGACCGCTGGCCGGGGTCGAGGCATCGATGCGGGCGGATCTGTACCGGCATCTCCAGCGGCTGCCGGTGGCGTTCCACGACCGGTGGGCGTCGGGCCAGTTGCTGTCGCGGGGCACGACCGATCTGATGCTGCTGCGGATGTTCCTCGCGTTCCCCTTGACGTTCCTGCTGGTCAACAGCGTGACGATTCTGGTCGGCGTGATCATCATGCTGCTCCAGGACTGGACGCTGGGGCTGGTCATCCTCATCCCGGCCGTGCCCGTGATGGTCACCTGTGTGGTCTTCGAGAAGCGGTACGCCTCCGTGGCGCGCCGCGCGCAGGACCAGGTCGGCGATCTGACGACGGTCGTCGAGGAGAGCGTGCTCGGCATCCGGATCATCAAGGGGTTCGGCCGGCACCGCAGTCAGGCGCGTGCTTTCCGGGAACTGTCACGGACACTGCGCGGCACTGAGCTCCACAAGGCCCGGCTGCTGGCGACGATCTGGGGCGTCATCGTGACCCTGCCGGAGCTGGCCATCGGCGCGGCCCTGGTGCTGGGCACCGTCCAGGTGGCGGACGGCGGCCTCTCGGCGGGCACCCTGGTCGCCTTCCTGTCGACCGCACTCGCCCTGCGCTGGCCCGTGGACTCGATCGGCTTCCTGCTGGCGATGAGCCAGGAGGCGGCGACGGCCACGGAGCGTTACTTCGAGGTGATGGACGCGGTACCGGAGGAGCCGGCCCCCGCCGCCCCGGCCACTGTGGGCAGTCGTTCCGCAGGGCGGAACGGGTGGGCCCAGCCCGCGGCGCCGGGCACCGGCTCAAAGGGCCTCAGGGGCGACGGACTTCGCTTCCACAACGTCCAGTTCCGCTATCCCGACGCCCCCCAGGACTCCCCGCCCGTCCTGCACGACATCGACCTCCACATCCGCCCCGGCGAATCCATGGCCCTGGTCGGCGCGACAGGCAGCGGCAAGACGACCCTGACGGCCCTCGTCCCCCGCCTCCACGAGGTGACATCCGGCCGTATCACCCTCGACGGCGACGACATCACCGCCATGTCCCGGAAACAGCTGCGCTCCCTGGTCGCGGTCGCCTTCGAAGAGCCCACCCTGTTCTCCGCCAGCGTCGCGGACAACGTTCTCATGGGAACCGGAGACGGAGCCGGAGAGCCCGAGTTGGAGCGGGCGCTGGCCGTCGCGCAGGCCGACTTCGCGCATGCCCTGCCCCACGGCACCGAGACGCAGGTGGGCGAACAGGGCCTCAGCCTCTCCGGCGGCCAGCGCCAGCGCCTCGCGCTCGCGCGGGCGGTCGTCGGCCGGCCCAGGTTCCTCGTGCTCGACGACCCCCTGTCCGCCCTCGACGTGCACACCGAGGCCGCCGTGGAGGCCGCCCTGCGGGAGGTGCTCGCGGAGACGACCGCCCTGATCGTGGCCCACAGACCCTCCACCGTGCTGCTCGCGGACCGCGTCGCCCTGCTCTCCGAGGGTCGTATCGCCGCCGTCGGCACCCATCACGAGCTGCTGCGCGGCAACGCCGAGTACGCCCACCTGATGGCCGGGACCGAGGAGGCCGACCGATGACGGCGACCACCGCCAACGCACCGGGCAAGGACCAGCCGGCCGAGGAACCCCGCAAGCCGGACGACCCCTTCGACCGCGACGTCCTGCCCACTCCCCCGGGCGCCACCGCCGCCCTCCTGCGCTCCCTGCTCGCCCCGATGAAGGCCCGCGTCGCCGTCACCACACTCCTGCTGCTGCTCCAGCAGGCGGCCGTGCAGACGGGCCCGCTGCTGGTGGCGTACGCCATCGACTCGGCCGTACCGGCGTTCCGGCGGGACGACCTCGGGCCGCTGATCGCGGTCGGTGTCGGCTATCTGCTGTGCGCGCTGGCCTCCGGCGTGCTGCAGTACGCGTTCATCCTGCTCTCCGCCCGGGTCAGCCAGGACGTGCTGCTCGATCTGCGCGGCCGTATCTTCCGCCACGCCCAGGCCCTGAGCGTCGACTTCCACGAGCGCTACACCTCGGGGCGGCTCATCTCCCGTTCCACCACGGACGTGGAGTCCCTGCGCGAGCTGCTCGAGGAGGGCCTCCAGGAACTCGTGACGGTCATCCTGTCCTTCGTCTACATCTCGGCCATGCTGCTGTGGCTGGACCTCGGCCTGGGCGCGGTCGCCGTGGCCTCCTTCGTGCCGCTGTACCTCCTCGTGCGGCTGTACCGGCGGCGCGCGGCGCGCGTGTACACCCTGCGGTCCACCGCGATCGCCGCCGTGATCGTGAAGTTCGTCGAGACGATGAACGGCATCCGCCCGGTGCGCGCCTTCCGCCGTGAGGCCGTCAACGACGCCGACTTCCGGGTGCTCAACTCCCGCCACGAGCGGAATAACGGCGACGCGCTGCTCGAGATGGCCCGCTATGTCGTCGGCTCCCGGCTCGTCGCCAACACCGCGGTCGCGGGGATCGTGTTGTGGGGCGCCTACCGGGTGGCGGGCGGCACGCTGGCCCTCGGCGTGCTGGCGGCGGCCGTGCTGTATCTGCGGCGGCTGTACGACCCGATCGACCGGCTCGGCATGTTCCTCAACTCGTACCAGTCGGCGGCGGCCTCCCTGGAGAAGATCGCCGGGCTGCTGGCACAGACGCCGTCCGTCCCCGAGCCGTCGCAACCCCGGCAGCTCCCGGCACCGGAGTCGGAACACCCCGGCCGCGAGGTCGTCTTCGACGGGGTCCGGTTCGGCTACCGCACCGGCGGCGAGGTGCTGCCCCGCTTCGACCTCACCCTGCCGGCCGGACAGACGGTCGCGGTCGTCGGCTCCACCGGCGCGGGCAAGTCCACGCTGGCCAAGCTGCTCGCCCGGTTCTACGACCCCTCCGAGGGCCGGGTCCTGCTGGACGGGGTCGACCTGCGCGAGCTGGCCGTGCCCGAACTGCGGCGCGGGGTGGTGATGGTGACGCAGGAGGCGTTCGTGTTCTCCGGCACGGTCGCCGAGAACATCGCCATCGGGCGGCCGGACGCCACCCACGAGGAGATCGAGCAGGCCGCGAAGGCCATCGGCGCGCACGACTTCATCACCTCGCTCCCCGACGGCTACGACACCGACGTACGCAAGCGGGGCGGCCGGATCTCCGCGGGCCAGCGCCAACTCGTGGCGTTCGCCCGCGCGCTGCTCGCCGACCCGGCCGTGCTGATCCTCGACGAGGCGACCAGCTCGCTGGACATCCCCGGCGAACGGGCCGTGCAGCGCGCGATGTCGACGGTCCTGCACGGGCGTACGGCCGTCGTCATCGCCCACCGCCTGTCCACGGTCGAGATCGCGGACCGGGTACTGGTCATGGAGCACGGGCGGATCGTCGAGGACGGCACACCGGCCGAACTCATCGCGGGGACCGGCAGGTTCGCCGATCTTCACCAGGCGTGGCGGGACAGTCTGGCGTGACGTTCCAGGGGGACGACAAGTGATCGACGCGTACGAGGATCCGGGCGAGCCCGACTGTCGCGGCGGGGGGCGGTATCTGTGGTGGCTGGTCAGGCGCCAGGCGACACGGTCCGTCGTCGGGGCGCTGATCTCCAGTGTGTGGATGGTGCTGCTGGCCGCGACGCCGTACCTGATGTCCCGTGCCGTCGACGACGGGTTGACGGCCGGTGACTACGGCGCGTTGGTGGGGTGGACGGGCGCGCTGTTCTCGGTGGGCGCGTTCAACGCCTGGCTGAGCATCATGCGGCACCGCACGATGACCCGGGTGCGGATGGACGCCAACTTCCGCACGGTCAAGGTGCTGATGGGGCACGCTGTACGCCTGGGTGCCGCGCTGCCCCGCCGGATCGGGGCCGGGGAGGTCGTCACGATCGGTGTGGGCGACGTCCAGACGATCAGCCAGTCCCTGACCGTCGTCGGCCCCGGGTTCGGGGCGGTCGTCGCCTATCTGGTGATCGCCGGGCTGCTGGTGTCCGTGTCGGTGCCGATCGCCGTCGTGGTGCTGCTCGGGATGCCGCTGGTCGGCGTGCTCGTCGGACCGCTGCTGGGGCGGCTCCAGGGGACGGAGACGGAGTACCGGGAGCGGCAGGGCGTACTGACCGCACGGATCGCCGACCTCGCGGGCGGGCTGCGCGTACTCAACGGCCTCGGCGGCAAGGGCCTGGTGGCCGACGCCTTCCACCGTGACTCGCAGCGGCTGCGGGCGCAGGGGTACCGGGTCGGCGCGGTGACCAGCTGGGTGCAGGCACTCGGGGTGGGGCTGCCGACGCTGTTCCTGGCCGTGGTGACCTGGCTCGCGGCACGGCTCGCGGCCCAGGGGGACATCACCGTGGGCGAGTTGGTGTCGGTGTACGGCTATGTCGCGGTGCTGGTGGGGCCGGTGGCGTTCTTCATCGAGTGCGGCTACCAGGTCAGCCGTGGCGTGGTGGCGGCGCGACGGATCGTACGGTTCCTTCGGCTTGAGCCGATGCCGGACACGGGCACCCGGGACGCACC
The DNA here is from genome assembly GCF_001270495.1 of Streptomyces viridochromogenes. GTDB lineage: Bacteria > Actinomycetota > Actinomycetes > Streptomycetales > Streptomycetaceae > Streptomyces > Streptomyces viridochromogenes_A. Next base: position 10,047 of record NZ_LGUR01000211.1, on the reverse strand, counting down.
GGCCGAACCGGCGGTGCTGTACGACCCCGAGTCCGGGGTACGGGTGCTGCCGGGGCGCCTGACCGCGCTGGCCGGGGCGCTGCCCGCCGACGCCGTGGCCGTCGTCGACCGCCTGGGCCGCTACACCCCGTCCTCGGCGAGCTGGGGCGAGGTGCCCCTGTCCGAGATCGCGTTGCCGCAGCTCCGACAGCGCGTCCTGGTCGCCGACCACGAGGCCGACCTGTTCGCGGACACCCTGCGCCAACTGGTCGCCGGCCACACGGACCGGGGCGAGGCGACGATCGCGGAGGCGGTGCGCACCGCGGTCGCCGAGGACATCGTCCGGGGCCTGCCCGACGGCCTCGACACCCCGATCGACGCCCAGGGCCGCAACCTCTCCGGCGGCCAACGCCAACGCGTCCGCCTGGTCCGCGCGCTGCTGGCCGACCCTGACATCCTGCTGGCCATCGAACCGACCTCGGCCCTGGACGCCCACACAGAGGCCCGCGTCGCCGAGCGCCTGCACGCGACGCGGCGGGGCCGCACGACGCTGGTGACGACGACGTCCCCCCTGGTCCTGGACCGAGCGGACACGGTCCACTACTTGGTCGAGGGCAAGGTGACAGCCACAGGCACCCACCAGGAACTCATGCACACCGAGCAGGGATATCGAGCGCTGGTGGCACGGGCCGAAGACGCCGAGGAGCTTGCCCAGTGACGGAAGGCGAACGTCCCAAAGGGACGCGGGGCCGTATCAATCAGCGGCTCCGCCGCGGGGCGCGGCAAGCCACGACGCACCCGCACCCGGCACACGGCCCCGAGTCCCGAGCTCTCACCCGCCCAGCCCTCCCCGTAGCCGCGCCCAAAGACGTCCGCAAAGCCACCGCCCACCTCGTCCGAGCCGACGCGAAGGCCTTCACGGCCGTACTCGCCCTCAACGCCCTCGCAGCCCTCGCCGGCCTCGCCGGCCCCTACCTGGTGGGCCGCATCATCGACGAAGTCAAACGCGGCGCCCCCGTGACGACCGTCGACCACCTCGCCCTCGCCATCCTGATGGCGGCAGCGGCCCAGCTGCTGCTGGCCCGCTGGGCTCGCTACGTCGGCCACCGCTTCGGCGAGCGCACCCTCGCCCGCGTCCGCGAGGAGTTCGTGGACCGCGCTCTCGCCCTGCCCGCGTCGGTAGTGGAACGGGCCGGCACCGGGGACCTCACCGCACGCGGCACCGCCGACGTGGCGGCCGTCGGTACCACCCTGCGCGACGCCGGGCCGGAGCTGCTCATCAACTCCGTGCAGGTTCTGTTCCTGCTGGGCGCGGTCTTCGCGCTGGACCCCCTGCTGGGCGCCTGCGGCCTGCTCGGTCTGGCCGGTCTGTGGCCGGTGCTGCGCTGGTATCTGCGCCGTGCCCGCACCGGCTACCTCGCCGAGGGCGCGGCCACCTCGGACGTCGCGGAGATCCTCGCGGCGACCGCATCCGGCGCCCGGACGGTGGAGGCACTGCGGCTGGAGCAGCGACGGGTGGCGGAGAGCCGGGACGCACTGGAGACGTCCCGCCGGACCCGGCTGCACACCCTCTTCCTGCGCTCGGTGTTCTTCCCTTCGGTCGAGATCGCCTATCTCGTCCCTGTGGCGACGGTCCTGCTCGTCGGCGGGGCCCTGCATGCGAGGGGCACGATCAGCCTGGGCACGGTGGTCGCGGCCGCGCTGTATCTCCAGCAGATGGTGGGGCCGCTGGACGAGATCCTGATGCGGATCGAGCAACTGCAGAGCAGCGGCGCCTCGTTCGCCCGCGTGGAGGGGCTGGCGCGCGCCCCGAGGGCCACCGGCACCGACTCCCCCGCCCCGGCGAACGACCTGATCGAAGTGACCGGCGTGCGCTATGCCTACGACCGCGGCGGCGAGGTCCTCAGCGACGTCGACCTGACCGTCCGGCCGGGGGAACGGCTGGCCGTGGTCGGTCCGTCCGGCGCCGGGAAGACGACCCTGAGCAGGCTGCTGGCGGGCGTGGACGCGCCGACCGCCGGCTCGGTGACGGTCGGCGGCGTCCCGGTCGTCTCGCTCGGCCCGGAGCAGCTGCGCCGCCAGGTCGTCCTCGTCACCCAGGAGCACCATGTCTTCCTCGGCACGGTCCGTGACAACCTCCGTATCGCCGAGCCGTCCGCCACGGACGAGGAGGTGTGGGCCGCCCTGACCGCGGTCGGCGCCGACGGCTGGGTACGGCGGCTGCCCGACGGCCTCGACACGGCGCTGGGCGACGGAGGCAGCCCCACGGACGGCTCTCAGGCCCAGCAGCTGGCCCTCGCCCGCGTGGTGCTGGCCGACCCGCACACCCTGATCCTCGACGAGGCGACGGCGCTGCTCGACCCGACGACCGCCCGGCACACCGAGCGCGCCCTGGCCGCCGTGCTTCAGGGCCGTACCGTCATCGCCATCGCCCACCGTCTGCACACCGCGCACGACGCGGACCGTGTGGCCGTGATGGAGGGCGGCCGGCTCACCGAGCTGGGCACCCATGACGAGCTGGTCGCGGCGGACGGGGCGTACGCGGCGCTGTGGCGGTCCTGGCACGGGGAGCGGCCCGCCTCGTCCGGAACGGCGTGGGCCTGATCAGGCGATCTATGCTCGGTTCCAGCACTGTCCGCTTCTCCTGGGGAAGTCCGTTGAACTTCTGGTCGATCTACCAGCACGGCTTCGCGCGCGTCGCCGCGTGCACCGGCCACACCGTCATCGCCGACCCGCACGCCAACGCGGAAGCGGTTCTGCGGCAGGCGCGCCGGTGTGCGCGGGAGGGCGTGGCCGTCGCCGTCTTCCCCGAGCTGGGCCTGACCGGCTACTCGATCGAGGACCTGCTGCTCCAGGACGCGGTGCTCGACGAGGTGGAGGAGGCGCTCGGGGCGGTGGTCGCCGGGTCGGCCGACCTGCTTCCGGTGCTGGTCGTGGGGGCCCCGCTGCGCCATCGCCACCGGGTCTACAACTGCGCGGTGATCGTGCACCGCGGCCGGATCCTCGGCGTGGCGCCGAAGTCGTACCCGCCGAACTACCGCGAGTTCTACGAGCAGCGGCAGATCGCCTCGGGTGCGGACGAGCGGGGCGGGACGATCCGGGTCGGCGGCGCGGAGGTGCCGTTCGGTGTGGACCTGCTCTTCGAGGCGGAGGACGTTCCCGGTCTCGTGGTGCACGCGGAGATCTGTGAGGACATGTGGGTGCCGGTGCCCCCGAGCGCGGAGGCCGCGCTGGCCGGCGCGACCGTGCTCGCCAACCTCTCGGGCAGCCCGATCACGGTCGGCCGGGCCGAGGACCGACGGCTGCTGTGCCGGTCGGCGTCCTCGCGCTGCCTGGCGGCGTACGTCTACTCGGCGGCCGGGCTGGGCGAGTCGACCACGGACCTGTCCTGGGACGGGCAGACCATGATCTATGAGAACGGCGCCCTGCTGGCCGAGACGGACCGCTTCCCGCTCGGCGAGCAGTTCGCGGTCGCCGACGTCGACCTGGACCTGCTGCGGCAGGAGCGGCAGCGGATGGGCACGTTCGACGACAACCGCCGTGCGCACACCGGGCGTACCGGGGACTTCCGGCGCATCGGGTTCCGGCTCGACCCGCCGACGGTCGACCTCGGGCTGAAGCGCCGCGTCGAGCGCTTCCCGTTCGTGCCGGCCGACGCCGACCGGCTCGCCCTGGACTGCTACGAGGCGTACAACATCCAGGTCGCCGGTCTCCAGCAGCGGCTGGCCTCGATCGGCGGCCCGAAGGTGGTCATCGGGGTGTCCGGCGGCCTGGACTCCACGCACGCGCTGATCGTCGCCGCGCGGGCGATGGACCGCGCGGGCCGGCCGCGCAGCGACATCCTGGCCTTCACCCTGCCCGGCTTCGCCACCAGCGACCACACCAAGGACAACGCCCACAAGCTGATGAACTCGCTCGGCGTCACCGCGGCCGAGCTGGACATCACGCCGACCGCACGGCTGATGCTCAAGGAGATGGGCCACCCGTTCGCGTCCGGTGAGCCGGTGTACGACGTCACCTTCGAGAACGTGCAGGCCGGTCTGCGCACCGACTACCTGTTCCGGCTCGCCAACCAGCGCGGCGGGATCGTCCTCGGCACCGGCGACCTGTCGGAGCTGGCGCTGGGCTGGTCCACGTACGGCGTGGGCGACCAGATGAGCCACTACAACGTCAATTCCGGTGTGCCGAAGACGCTGATCCAGCATCTGATCCGCTGGGTCATCGGCAGCGGCCAGTTCGACGAGGAGACCGGCCGGACGCTGGCCGCGATCCTGGACACGGAGATCAGCCCGGAGCTGGTGCCGGGCGAGGAGATGCAGTCCACCGAGTCGAAGATCGGCCCGTACGCGCTGCACGACTTCACGCTCTTCCAGGTGCTGCGGTACGGCTTCAGGCCGTCGAAGATCGCCTTCCTGGCCTGGCACGCCTGGCACGACCCGGAGGCCGGGGCCTGGCCGCCGGGCTTCCCCGAGGCCAAGCGGGTGGCGTACGACCTGGCGGAGATCCGGCGCTGGCTGGAGGTCTTCTGCCGTCGCTTCTTCGCGTTCGCACAGTTCAAGCGGTCCGCCATGCCGAACGGGCCGAAGGTCTCGGCGGGGGGTTCGCTGTCCCCGCGCGGCGACTGGCGCGCGCCGTCCGACGGTACGGCGCATGCCTGGTTGCGGGATCTCGAACGCTTCGACGCGCCGGGCGGCGGGGACTAGACGGTACGGCGGGTACCCGCGTCGGCGCCGGGCCCGCGCCATCCCGTACGGGGGTGGCGCGGGCCTCCACCGTTCCGGTCCGTATACCGAACATGAACTCCCGGACAACGAACGATTTCCGGCCAAAGTCCTGACGCGGTCCTGACAGAAACCGCAGTCACCTGCCACTCTTCCCACGACCGCGACACAGCAACCCCACAACACCGTCACACGACGGTGCCCGCGGCTGAACTCCCGCACGCGCACGTCCGTTCCCGCACGCGCACGTCGTTCTGCGTACCACCTCGCTCCGCCCGGACGGCCCACCCGCCGGCCGGTCTCCCCTGGCCGCGTGATCCGCGGCCGCGCAGAAGGAGTCAGTGTTGAGAGACAGTTCCTCCCACAGACGCACCCCCCACGCCACGCGTCGCCCCACGGCGCCCCGCAGGGCCGCGGCCGTCGCCCTCGTCGGCGTCGCCGCCCTGATCGCCGCGGCCGTCCAGTCGGGCGCCGCCACCGCAGCCCCGGAGAAGGCACCGTCGGCCGCGAGCAAGGTCATACCGGGCGCCGAGTCCGTCAAGCTGTCGCCCGCCCAGCGCGCCGCGCTGATACGCGAGGCCAACGCCACCAAGGCGGACACCGCCAAGGACCTGGGCCTCGGCGCCAAGGAGAAGCTGGTCGTCCGTGACGTCGTCAAGGACGGCAACGGCACGGTCCACACCCGCTTCGAGCGCACCTACGACGGTCTGCCCGTCCTCGGCGGCGACCTCGTCGTCGAGACCGCGAAGTCCGGCGCGACCAAGGACGTCGTCAAGGCGACCCGCGCCGCCATCAAGCCGGCCACCACGACCGCCGCCCTCCCCGCCGCCAAGGCGGAGAAGCAGGCACTGGCCGCCGCGAAGGCGGAGAAGGCCAAGAGCCCGGACGTCAACCGGGCGCCCCGCAAGGTGATCTGGGCCGCGAACGGCACGCCGACCGTGGCGTACGAGACGGTCGTCGGCGGCTTCCAGCACGACGGCACCCCGCAGGAACTGCACGTCATCACCGACGCCACCACCGGCGAGCAGCTGTACGAGTGGGAGGCGATCGAGACCGGCACCGGCAACACGGTGTACAGCGGCACGGTCAACCTCACCACCACGCAGTCCGGTTCGACGTACAACCTCACCGACGGCGCGCGCGGCGGCCACAAGACGTACAACCTGAACCGCGGCACGTCCGGCACCGGCACGCTCTTCTCGGGCGCCGACGACATCTGGGGCAACGGCAGCCCGTCCAACCTGGAGTCCGCGGGCGCCGACGCACACTACGGTGCCGCGCTGACCTGGGACTACTACAAGAACGTGCACGGGCGTTCGGGTATCCGCGGCGACGGCGTCGGCGCGTACTCCCGGGTCCACTACGGCAACAACTACGTCAACGCGTTCTGGTCCGACAGCTGCTTCTGCATGACGTACGGCGACGGCTCGGGCAACGCCAACCCGCTGACGTCGATCGACGTGGCCGCGCACGAGATGACCCACGGGCTCACGTCGAACACGGCCGGCCTCAACTACAGCGGCGAGTCCGGCGGCCTGAACGAGGCCACCTCCGACATCTTCGGCTCGACCGTCGAGTTCTACGCCAACAACTCCTCCGACGTCGGTGACTACCTCATCGGCGAGGAGATCAACATCAACGGCGACGGCACGCCGTTGCGCTACATGGACAAGCCGAGCCAGGACGGCGCCTCGAAGGACGCCTGGTACTCGGGCATCGGCTCGATCGACGTGCACTACTCCTCGGGCCCGGCCAACCACTTCTTCTACCTCCTCTCGGAGGGCAGCGGCACCAAGACCATCAACGGTGTCACCTACAACTCGCCCACCTCGGACGGCCTTCCGGTCACCGGCATCGGCCGGGCCAAGGCGGAGAAGATCTGGTTCCGCGCGCTGACCACCAAGTTCACGTCCACGACCAACTACTCGGGCGCCCGCACCGGCACCCTCGCGGCGGCCGGTGAGCTGTACGGCACCACGAGCGCCGAGTACAAGGCGGTGCAGGACGCCTGGGCGGGCGTCAACGTGGGCGCGCGCTCGGACGGCGGGGGCGGCGGTGGCGGTACGTCCTTCGAGAGCGGAACGGACGTATCGATTCCGGACAACGGGGCAGCCGTGAACTCCCCGATCACCGTGTCCGGCCGAACCGGCAACGCGCCCTCCAACCTCCAGGTCGCCGTGGACATCGTCCACACCTACGTCGGTGACCTCAAGGTGGACCTGGTCGCCCCCGACGGCACGGCGTACACGCTGAAGGCGTACGGCACCGGCGGCAGCTCGGACAACCTGAACACCACGTACACGGTGAACGCGTCCTCCGAAGTCGCCAACGGCGTCTGGCAGTTGCGCGTCCAGGACAACGCGGCCATCGACACCGGTCACATCAACAGCTGGAAGCTGACCTTCCCGTAGGCCCGTTCGCGGCCTGCCAGGACAGGGCGCCGTCTCGGTGGGTTGAACTCCCGCCGGGGCGGCGCCCGTTCACATTTCTGAAACATTTACCGGACAGTCAAGTTTTGGCCAACATCACCGCACACTCCTGACATGTACGCGCCCTAGGTGTCACTCTTCGTGCACCCGCCGCACAAGCACCACCGCACTTCCCCCACAAAAGGAGCTCGTGTGACCTCCCTCTACGCGCGTCACAAGCGCACCACTCTGGCCATCGCCACCGCCGTCGCGGCCGGAGCCCTGCTCACCACCGGTCTGGCCACCGGCACTTCGGCCGCCGCCCCCGTGGAGGCCGGCACCAAGGCCGCCCCGCTCGCCGTCCCGGTCGCCCTGGCGCCCGCGGCCCGCAGCGCCCTCATCAAGGACCAGCAGGCCGAGGCGGCCGAGACCGCCGACAAGATAGGTCTCGGCGCCCAGGAGAAGCTGGTCGTCAAGGACGTCGTCAAGGACGCCGACGGCACGGTCCACACCCGCTACGAGCGCACCTACGCCGGCCTACCCGTCCTCGGCGGCGACCTGGTCGTGCACGAGTCGGCGACCGGCGCGGCCAAGGGCGTCACCAGAGCGACGAAGGCCACCATCAAGGTCGCCTCGCTCAAGCCGGCCATCACCGCGGCCAAGGCCGAGGGCCAGGCCGTGAAGCTGGCCAAGGCGGCCGGCTCGGAGAAGACCGAGGCGGACCAGGCACCCCGCAAGGTGATCTGGGCCGCGGACGGCAAGCCGACCCTCGCCTACGAGACGGTCGTCGGCGGCCTCCAGGAGGACGGCACCCCGAACGAGCTGCACGTCATCACCGACGCGGCCACCGGCAAGAAGCTGTTCGAGTACCAGGGCATCGAGACCGGCAGCGGCAAGAGCCTCTACTCGGGCACGGTCACCCTCGGCACGACCCTGTCGGGTTCGACGTACCAGCTCTACGACACCACGCGCGGCGGCCACAAGACCTACAACAAGGCCCGCAGCACCAGCTCCTCCGCCGGCACGCTGTTCACCGACGCCGACGACACCTGGGGCACCGGCGCGGCCTCCAGCTCCTCCAGCGACCAGACCGCCGCCGTCGACGCGGCCTACGGCGCGCAGGAGACCTGGGACTACTACAAGAACACCTTCGGCCGCAGCGGCATCAAGAACGACGGCAAGGCCGCCTACTCCCGCGTCCACTACGGCAACGCCTACGTCAACGCGTTCTGGTCCGACAGCTGCTTCTGCATGACGTACGGCGACGGCGAGGGCAACACCAACCCGCTGACCTCCCTCGACGTGGCCGGCCACGAGATGACGCACGGCGTCACGTCGAACACGGCGGGCCTGAACTACTCCGGCGAGTCCGGCGGCCTGAACGAGGCCACCTCCGACATCTTCGGCACGGCGGTCGAGTTCTACGCCAACAACTCCTCCGACGTCGGTGACTACCTCATCGGCGAGGAGATCGACATCAACGGCGACGGCACCCCGCTGCGCTACATGGACAAGCCCAGCAAGGACGGCTCCTCGGCCGACAGCTGGTCGTCGTCGCTGGGCGGCATGGACGTCCACTACTCGTCGGGCCCCGCGAACCACTTCTTCTACCTCCTCTCGGAGGGCAGCGGGGCGAAGACGATCAACGGGGTGAGCTACAACTCGCCGACGTCCAACGGCTCGACGGTCACCGGCATCGGCCGCGCCAAGGCCGCCGCGATCTGGTACAAGGCGCTGACCGAGTACATGACGTCGACGACCAACTACAAGGCCGCCCGCACGGCGACCCTGAACGCGGCGTCCGCCCTGTACGGCGGTACCAGCAGCACCGAGTACAAGGCGGTGGCGGCCGCGTGGTCGGCGGTCAACGTCAGCTGAACCACGCGTAGTTGACACAGGCGGCACCCGGGACGAAGGCATCCCCGGGTGCCGCCTTACGCTTGGGACCCATGTCCTTCACGTACGACGCCGTCGGCGCGACCCGGGAGAACGGCTTCTGCCCGCCCGGCTTCCACCCCCTGCATGTGCGCTCCCGCATAGGCGAGGGCGAGGAGGTCTTCCGCAGAGCCGCCGAAGCGGTCATGACCTGGGAGATGCACCGCGCGCTGGGCGTCGGCATCGACGCCTCGGCCGACCGAGCGGCCCCCGACGTCGATGTCACGGTCACCCTCGTCGGCCTGATCAAGGCCCCGTGCCGGGTCGTCTGGACGGCCCAGGAGCACCGACGCATCGGCTGGGCGTACGGCACACTCACCGGCCACCCCGAGTGCGGCGAGGAGGCGTTCCTCGTGGAACGCACGGGCGACGGCACGGTCTGGCTGACCGTCCGGGCCTTCAGCCGCGCGGCCAAGTGGTACGCCCGCGCAGGCGGACCGGCCACGCGCGGCTTTCAGCACGCCTACGCGCGGCGGTGCGGGGCGGTGTTGCGGCGGTTGTGCGGTGGCGAGGAGGCGGGCTGAGGGGGCTTCATTCGTCGACCACGCCAGCTGCATCCCCCATGGACACATCCCAGCGAAATTCATACCAGAATGCCCCCTCACGGTAAGCCTCGGCGTCAACCTCGCAGATCACCTCTTGCACTCGCCGAGCCGCAGCCTCCCATTCCTCGTGATCAGAATCTTCAGAATAGAAGGGCATCAAATCTGGCAGCCGAGTAATGCAATCCCTGAACTGGCCGATCGATGCATTCACCACCGTCACCTGATCGGAATCTAAACCCGATAACACCACACCGGATCCTTCGTCCCAAAAGACAGAGGTCGCCCTGCCAATTACCCCGAAGCGGATCAAGGATCGCCCCGTCTCAGTTGACACACGTTCCGCCGCATCCAGCGCACGATAGGCGAAGAATCCGTCCGGCACGATCAGCTCAGACTCGCCATTTTCAACCGCCACAGTCTCTCCTTCACCGCATCAACACCCCCCCCCCCCCCCCCCAC
>NZ_LGUR01000210.1 GCF_001270495.1 Streptomyces viridochromogenes | reverse complement strand
CCTTTTGCCCCCGGGGGGGGCCGGTTTTTCCCCGGCCCCGCCCCCCCCACCTCCGCCACCCCCCACCGCATTCACCCCGCCCCCCCCGGCACCCCCGTCCCCTTCACCGCCCACCAGACTCACCGGGCGATACGCGTGCGAAGGAGCCCGCGATGAGCGACATGATCACCGCGGACCTGGTCGATCTCGACCTGTCCGCCGACACCAAGGAAGCGGCGGCGCGTGCCCTCGCCGAGCGCATGGTGGCCCTGGGCCGGGTGACCGACCTGGACGGCTTCCTCGCCGACGTGGCCGCGCGCGAAGCACAGATGCCCACCGGCCTCGACGGCGGCATCGGCATCCCGCACTGCCGCAGCGAGCACGTCACCGAGCCGACGCTCGCCTTCGGGCGCAGCGCCGCCGGCATCGACTTCGGCGCGGCGGACGGTCCCGCCGACCTGATCTTCCTCATCGCCGCCCCGGCGGGCGCGGACGACGCCCACCTGACGATCCTGTCGTCGCTGGCCCGCCAGCTGATGAACGCCGAGTTCACGGACGCGCTGCGGTCGGCGGGCGACGCGGCGTCCGCGGCGGCGCTGATCCGGGGCGAGGAGCCCCCGGCGGCCGATGCGGCTGTCGCCGATTCCGAAAACTCCGTGGCGTCGTCGGTGGCGGCCTCCGCCGACGCCGCCACGGGCACCACCACCCCCGCCGAGAGCGCCCCCGCCGACACCTCCGGCGGCCGCCCCTTCCGTATCGTCGCCGTCACCTCCTGCCCGACCGGCATCGCCCACACCTACATGGCGGCCGAGTCACTGGAGAACGCGGGCCGCGAGGCGGGCGTCGAACTCGTCGTCGAGACGCAGGGCTCGGCCGGCTTCACCCGGCTCGACCCGGCCGTCATCGCGGCGGCGGACGGCGTGATCTTCGCCCACGACGTGGCCGTACGGGAGAAGGACCGGTTCGCCGGGAAGCCCACCATCGACGTCGGCGTGAAGGCGGGCATCAACCGCCCGGCCGAACTCATCGCCGAGGTCCGTGGCAAGGCGGAGCGCGGCGAGGTCACCGCCGCCGCCCGGCCCGGCGCCGGCACCCCGGTGGACCGGGCGGGCGAGCCCGGCGAGGGCTACGGCACCAAGCTGCGCAAGTGGCTGATGTCCGGCGTGAGTTACATGGTCCCGTTCGTCGCGGCCGGCGGTCTGCTGATCGCCCTCGGCTTCGCGATCGGCGGCTACCAGATCAACGAGGCCAAGTCGGTCACCGAGCACTTCGACTGGGGCCAGGTGGACAGCTGGGGGGCGCTGCTGTTCCAGATCGGCGCGGCGGCCTTCGGCTTCCTCGTCCCGGTCCTCGCCGGTTACATCGCCTACGGCATGGCCGACCGGCCGGGACTCGTGCCCGGCTTCGTCGGTGGCGCGATCTCCGTGACGATCGGCGCCGGGTTCCTCGGCGGTCTGGTCGCTGGCCTGATCGCCGGTGGTGTGGTCCTGGGCATCCAGCGGATCAACATCCCGCCGGTGCTGCGCGGCATCATGCCGGTGGTGGTGATCCCGCTGGTCTCCTCGGCGGTCGTCGGCTTCCTGATGTTCGTGGTGATCGGCAAGCCGATCTCCGAGGCGCAGAAGGGCCTGACCGACTGGCTGAACAGCCTTTCCGGCACCAACGCCATCCTGCTCGGCGTCCTGCTCGGCCTGATGATGTGCTTCGACCTCGGCGGCCCGGTCAACAAGGTGGCCTACACCTTCGCGACGGCCGGCATCTCGGTCGCGGCACCCAGCGACTCCGCCATGAAGATCATGGCCGCCGTGATGGCGGCCGGCATGGTCCCGCCGCTGGGCATGGCCCTCGCGACCTTCCTCCGCAAGAAGCTGTTCACCACGGCCGAGCGCGAGAACGGCAAGGCCGCCGTGGTCCTGGGCGCCTCCTTCATCTCCGAGGGCGCGATCCCGTTCGCCGCGGCCGACCCGCTGCGCGTCATCCCCGCCTCCATGGCGGGCGGCGCGGTCACCGGTGCGCTGACCATGGCGTTCGGTTCGACCCTGCGCGCCCCGCACGGCGGCATCTGGGTCACCTTCCTGATCGGCAAGCCGTGGCTGTACCTGCTGGCCATCGGTGCCGGCACGGCGGTGACGGCCGGCCTGGTCATCCTCCTGAAGGGCATGCGCAAGAAGGCCCCGGAGGGCGCCCCGGTCACCGGATCCCCGGCGGCCACGGCCGCGGAGGCGAAGCAGCCGGTGGCGGCGTAAGCCCGCCACCGGGAAAGCCTCCAGCTTGTCCCTTTGGGGCGCGGTGAGTTGTTCACGGCACCTGCGAGATACGTCACGGTCCGGGCCCAAAGGCCCGGACCGTGGTGTCTACTGGAGCGCATGCCTGAGCACGTCTCGATCCTCCAGCTGCTGGGCCCGATCGTCCTCGCCCTGGCGGCCGTGCTGTGGGTGACGGGGCTGGCCCGCATCCTGCGCCGCACCCGCCCCGGTGCCCTGCCCCGGCGCCAGGACCAGGCACTCTCCGGGCTCCCGCCCCAGCGGCAGACCGCCCCCGACCGGGAGGCCGTCGAACTCTCCCCGGCGGAACGAGACGCCTTCGCGGGCCTGGTACGACAGCTCGGCAACGGCCGCTGAACAGCCGGCCGGCGTTACGAGACCTGCGCCGCCCGCCGCTCCATCGCCTGGCGCGCCGCGTCCTCACTGACGTACACCTCGCACATGTGCCGCCCGTCGGGCGTCGCCGTGTGCTCGACCTCCCAGAGGGAGATCTCCTTGCCGTCGCGCAGCAGGAAGGCGTGCTCGTAGAGGGAGAAGCACAGCCCGGCGCGCGCCGCACGGCAAGGGCGCCCGAAGGCCTGCGTGATCTGGTGCGCGCAGGCCGTGGCCAGCAGTGCCGCCGTCTCCGTGTCCGGCCGGTCGGTGTTCTCCGCGCGGCGCAGCAGCCGGCGCGCGTGGTCCGCCGAGTCGTCCGGCACATACGCGTGCCGGGGCGTGGGAATCGGCGACAGCTGCACCGTCACCGGCAGTTCGAAGTCGGGTGCGTCCGGCGGCAGCGGCAGTCGCGCGGTCGCGGCACGCAGCTCCTCCTCGTCGGCGTACACCTCGTGCTGTGGATCGCGGCCCCGCGCGGTGTTGTGGACGAGCTCCCACAGCGTGAGCGCCGAACCGTCGGCGAGCAGCCAGGTGTGCCGGTACGTCTCCCGGTGCAGCCCCGCGCTGTGGTGCGCGGAGTGCAGCGAGCTGTCATGAGCCAGCGCGCAGTCGAGCCGCCGAATCGTCTCGTCGGGCAGCTCGAAGGAGTTCAGGGCGCGGCCGAGGAGTCGCGCGAGGTGCTCCTCCGGAGACTCGGGCGACTCGGGTGGTTCGTACGCTGCCGTCTCGTACGGAACGCTCAAGGTTTCTCCCGGCGTTGCTGCATGTCACCTTGTGGGTGCATACCGTAGCCCCTCGGTCGGACATCATGTCCGGGAACCGAGAAAACGTACGTCCGGTAAAACGCGCGGACCGCGCGAGAAGTTCCCGCGCGGCCCGACAAACTGTCAAGAATCCCTGCTCGGACGGTACTTGAGTGGGTACCTCGGGTGGCTCAGGCGGCGCTGCCCGCGACCCACTCGCTCCACGACATGTTCCAGCCGTTGAGCCCGTTGTCCGGCGTCACGTTCTTGTCGGGGGAGTTCTTGACGATCACCACGTCGCCGAGGATCGAGCTGTCGTAGAACCACTTGGAGGGCGTGTCGCCCTGTCCGCCCCGCACGTCCTGAAGGCCGACGCAGCCGTGGCTGGTGCCCTGGCGGCCGAAGGGCGGGTTGCCCTTGTTGTACCAGTAGTTGCCGTGCAGGAAGGTCCCCGACTGTGTCAGCCGCATCGCGTTCGGCACGTCCTTGATGTCGTACGCGTCGGCGAGGTTGACCGTGCGGCTGTCCATGCGCAGCTTCTTGTACTTCTCGGAGATCACCATCTGCCCGTTGTAGGTGGAGAACTCCGAGCTGCCCGCCGAGATCGGCACGGACTTGATCGTCTTGCCGTCGCGCTCGACCGTCATCGTCTGCGTGTCGACGTCGACGGTGGACACCTGGGAGCGGCCGACGGTGAAGGTGACCGTCTTCTTCTGCACCCCGTGGACGCCGTTCGCGCCCTCGACGCCGTCCAGGTCGATCTTCATCGTGACCTTGGAGCCGGCCTTCCAGTACTCCTCGGGCCGGAAGTCGAGCCGCTGCGCCCCGAACCAGTGCCCGACCACCTTCTGGCCACTGCTGGAGGTGACCTCGATGTGCGACTGCACGGCCTTCTTGTCGCTGATCGCCTTGTCGAAGTTGAACGAGACCGGCATGCCGACGCCGACCGTGGTGCCGCCGTCGGGCGTGTACGTGCCGATGAAGCTGTCGGCCGCCGAGATCGTGGTGAAGCTGGAGTCCGCCGAGGCGGTGCGCCCGTCCCCGTCCTGCGCGGTGGCCGATATCTGGTACTTCGTCCCGCGCTCCAGCTGCTCCTTCGGCTTCCAGCTGGCTCCGTCGGCGGCCAGGGAGCCCGGCACGGCCTGCCCGCTCTTCGCCACCGTCATCTTCACGTCGGTCAGCTTGCCGTCACTGACCCGCACGCCGGTCGTGTTGATCGACGCACTGGTTGAGCCGTCCTTCGCCGAGATCGCGATCCTGGCGGCGGAGGTACTGGATGATCCCTGGCCGCCCTTCCCGTCCTCGTGGTCGGCGTTGGCGCTCCCACCGCAGGCGGTGAGCGTCAGAGCGCCGATCATCAGGGCGGCACAGGCCCCCAGTGCCCGGCGCGCTGCTATGTCCGGCGTTGTCACGATCAGCTCCATCTTCATGCGATCTGCGGGATCCGTTCCGTTCCACGGTGGAAGAGGCCACCGTCCCCGGACCGGGTTCCCAACGTGCGCCGTGAACGCCATCACGTGACACAACCGCGACAAACACCTTTGGCGGAGCGGGCGCACCACAACCGGTCAGCGCTTCCCGTACGGCTCCCCGGACGGCTCCGCGTACAACTCCCCGTACGAGGGCCACGCTCCACCCGGCCCGTCCACCGACTCGGCCGCGCGCACGGCACGCACGATCGCGCGCGTCACCGCGTCCGCGCCGGCCGCGAGAAGCCCGTTCAGTGCGAGGGGGTTCCCGGCGTCGAGCGGGCGCGCACCCGTGGCCAGCGCGAACACGGTGTCCCCGTCGTTGAGCAGATGCACCGGCCGCACGGCACGCGCGATGCCGTCATGGGCCGTACCGGCCAGCTTCTGTGCCTGTGCCTTCGACAGCTCCGCGTCGGTGGCGACCACCGCGAGCGTGGTGTTCAGCGGGGGCAGCGGGTTCTTCGCGGCGCTCTCGGCGAGCCGCCGACGTGCGGCCTCCTGCACGCGCGGCTCGGGATAGTCCACCCGTCCCTGGAACAACTCCCCGTACAGCACACCCGTTTCCGGATCCACCGCCGATCCCGACGCGTTGGCCACGACCAGGGCGCCCACCGTGATCCCCGAGTCCAGGACGGTGCTCGCGGTGCCGATACCGCCCTTCATCGGCCCGACCGTCGCCCCGGTGCCCCCGCCCACGCAGCCCTCCGGCACGGCCGCTCCCACCTCGCTCGCCGCGGCAGCCTCGACCGCGGC
Source organism: Streptomyces viridochromogenes (assembly GCF_001270495.1). Classification (GTDB taxonomy): domain Bacteria; phylum Actinomycetota; class Actinomycetes; order Streptomycetales; family Streptomycetaceae; genus Streptomyces; species Streptomyces viridochromogenes_A. The sequence continues at coordinate 71,278 of NZ_LGUR01000210.1, read as the reverse complement.
CCGCCCGGTGGCCGCGTCCGGCCGCGCCCGGAAGTCGCCGCCCCGCCCGAGGTCGAAGACGCAGGCCGCGGGCACCACCGGCACGACATGCGCCGGATCCACCCCGACCCGCACCCCACGGTGCCGTTCCTCCAGCCAGGCCATCACCCCGGACGCCGCGTCGAGCCCGTACGCGCTGCCCCCGGTCAGCACGATCGCCTCGACCTTCTGCACGACGTTGCGCGGATCGAGGGCGTCCGTCTCCTTGGTGCCAGGACCGCCGCCGCGTACGTCCACGGCGGCGACGGCCCCGCCCTCGGGCGCGAGGACGACCGTGGTGCCGGTGAGCCAACCGTCGCCGGTGCGCGTCGCGTGCCCCACCCGCAGCCCGGCGACATCTGTCAGAGCGTCAACTGTCATGAGCCCAGTGTCGTGCAGCCCCGACGCTGTCCCACAAGACCGTTACAGCGACGGCGGCGTGTCCTGCGTCAGCCGACCGGTGCCGCCTGCTCCCTGCTCACCCGGCCCGCCCTGCGTGCCGTCAGCGTTTCCCCGGTCGCCACCGCCCCGGCCGATACGAGACCGGCCGCCAGCACCGCCCAGTCGCCCAGGAAGGTGCAGCAGATCACCAGCAGGGCCGTGGTCGGCAGCACCAGCTGCTGGGCGATGCCCACCTTGAAGTAACGCGAGTGCAGCGCCCAGACGGTGAGCAGGTAGAGCGCCGTGGGCAGGGTCACCGCCGCCGACGCGGCCAGCGTTGAAATGTGCGCCTTCCCGACGGCCTGCTCGACCGCCACCTCCAGACCGGCGCCGATCGCGGCCGCCGCGGCGAAGACCACGTAGTGGCCGTAGCCCCACAGGAACGCCTGCTTGTTGGAGCGCAGATGGCCGTGGATCGGCACCACGAAGTAGATCCACCAGGCGGCGAAGATGATCAGCAGTCCGCCCGCGGCGATCGGCAGCAGATCGCCCAACGCGTCGTTCTCGTCGATGCCGGCCTTCACGGCCACCGTGGCCGCGGCGATGGTCTCGCCGAGCACGATGATCGTGAACAGCCCGTACCGCTCGGCGATATGACGCGGATGCCAGGAGGTGGGGTGGTCCCTCTCCGCGTACGGAGGCACACACATCTCCAGGATCGCCATCACCAGGAACACCCAGGGCCTGGCGTCCTCGGGCAGCACCACCAGGCCCACCCAGCCGATCTGACACAGCAGCACACCGCCGGCGTACCGCAGGGCCATCGTCCGTTCCGGGCCCTCACTCGACCTGGCCACGCGCAGCCACTGCGTCACGAGGGCGAGCCGCATGATCACATAGCCCAGCAGTACCGCCAGGTACTCGTGCTCCTCGAACGCCCGGGAGACCCCGGCCGCCAGGACCAGCACCCCGGCGATCTGGATCAGGGTGACGACCCGGTAGAGGATGTCGTCGTTGTCGTAGGCCGAGGCGAACCACGTGAAGTTCATCCAGGCCCACCAGATGGCGAAGAACACCATCGCGTAGCTGAGGATCCCCTCGCCCGCGTGCCCCTCTGCGACGGCGTGCACCAGTTGCACGCCCGCCTGGGCGATGGCCACGACGAAACACAGGTCGAAGAAGAGCTCCAGCGGAGTGGCGGCCCGGTGCGCCTCACCACGGCCCCGTGCCGTGAGCCGGCGCAGGGGGCGGCGGTGTCCGGGCGGGCCGGGGAAGTCCGGCGCGGGTGTCGAACTGGACGTCATGGGGTCAAGCACAGCAGATGGAGCGTGGAATTTCTTGCGAAGGGATCACGAGCGCGCAAGGGTCCCGACCGCCGCCCGGTGCGTCGCCGCCGTGAGGTCCGCCGCAGCGCGGGCCGTACTCTGGACGCATGAGCACCGCCCCCGCCTCTGACCCCGAGCCGCGCGAGCCGAAGGCCGCGCTGATCTTCGACGACCCGCTGGACCAGCAGTCCTCGGACGACACCGATCGTGGCTGGGGCGAGCGGCCGCGCACCGACGGCGACAGCGCGGCCGATCTGAAGCGCTTCCTCGACGAGAAGCCGCCCCACCACCTCTGAGCCGTTACTGCTGGTTGTGCCCCGAGCCGCGCTGGGCCACCAGCGCGTCGCGGATCTCCTTGAGGACCTCCAGCTCGGTCACCTCGATGACCTCCTGCGTCCCCTCCTTCGCCTTGCGACGGGCCTCCACGCGGGCCAGGTACTTCGCCATGGGCAGGACCATCAGGAAGTAGACGACGGCCGCGGTGATCACGAAGCTGAGGGCCGCGCCGAGGACGGAGCCCCACAGGATCCGAATGCCCTGCTCGCCTTCGCACGTCGAGCTCAGGCACGAGCTGTAGTGATCGAGGTTCTTGGTGCCGATCGCTCCGACCAGCGGGTTGATGATCCCCTTCACCACCGCGTTCACGATGTTGGTGAACGCGGCGCCGATGACCACCGCGACCGCCAGATCGACGACGTTCCCGCGCATCAGGAAGGCCTTGAAGCCGTCCCAGATGCCCGGATCCTTCTTCTCGCTCACCGCGGAGCCTCTCCTCGCATGCGCAGGTTGTGGAACGAACAGCTCCGCAACCTACGTCAGGGCTGGGCCATTCTGTCCAATCACTCCACCTGAACGAGCGACTTGACAGGGCGATAAGCACCATGTGCACGACATGTGCCACCCGGCTCAGCACATCGTCACCGCGAGCCGTGCCGTAGCGCTCGCGCCCGCGAGACGCGTCGCGGTGGAACGCGGCACCGACAGCACGACCAGCGCCCCGCTCTCGGTCGCGGTGTCCAGAGGCTCGGATGCCTCCGGCATTACCGGAACCTTCGACACCCGTGCCCCGCGCGCGACCACCTGGGCGTCCCCGCCCCTCGCGCTCTCCTCCGCGGCGATCACATCGACCCGGTCACCGGGCCGCAGCAGTCGCACGGTCGCTCCGTCGGCGATCCGCACCGGCGCGGACACCCTCTCGACGGCCCGATGGCGCACCGGCTCCGCCACCGGACGCCCGCGTGCCCGGTCGGCCTCCTGCGGACCCGCCGCCACGAGCGCGGCGGCGGTGACGGCGAGCCCCGCCGCCACGGCCCGCCTGCGGTGCCGTAGGAGCCTGTGCAGCTGATACCCCCCGCCGCGCACCCGTACGGGTGCGAAGTGCGGCACCTCGCACGTGGCCGGAGCGTCCGCTCCCAGGGGGAGCGGAGCGACGGGAGAGGAGACGAAAGGAGAAGGAGAAGGGGAAGGGGACGGGGGAGGGGAAGGGCGGGAGGACGGGGACGACCACGGAGCAACGGACATGAGGACCACCACCTGCGACGACGGAACGGCTTGCGAAGCCACGATGAGGCATCGCGCCGCCGCCCGTCGGGGCCCGTGGACTACCGACCGGTTGTGGAAAACTCCCCCACCCGAACGAGAAGTTCCGCTGCTCCGCCGCCCTCGGCAAGCCGCTCTCAGCAGGCCGCTCTCAGCAAGCGCCCCCTACGGCAGCTCGAACCCCGGGTCCATCCCGCCCAGCGCCGTGGCGCACAGGCAGTCCCTCTCCTCGTTCGCGGGCAGCGCGGCCACCGCGTCGAACAGCACGCCCCGCAGCCGGTCCACGTTCGCGGAGAACACCCGCAGCACCTCGTCGTGCGAGACGCCCTCGCCGGTCTCGGCGCCCGCGTCCAGGTCGGTGACCAGCGTCAACGACGTGTAGCAGAGTTCGAGTTCACGGGCGAGCGTCGCCTCGGGGTGGCCGGTCATGCCCACCACCGACCAGCCCTGAGCCTGGTGCCAATACGATTCGGCACGAGTCGAGAAGCGGGGCCCCTCGATCACGACCAGCGTGCCGCCGTCCACCGGCTCCCAGTCCCGTCCCCGTGCCGCCTTCAGCGCGGCCGCGCGGCCGGTGGGGCAGTAGGGGTCGGCCAGGGAGACGTGCACCACGTTCGGCACGGTGCCGTCGGGCAGCGGCAGCCCGTCGAAGTACGTCCCCACCCGGGACTTCGTACGGTCGACCAGCTGGTCCGGCACGAGCAGAGTGCCCGGCCCGTACTCGGGGCGCAGGCCGCCGACCGCGCACGGCCCGAGGATCTGGCGGGCGCCGAGCGAGCGCAGCGCCCAGAGGTTGGCCCGGTAGTTGATCCTGTGCGGCGGCAGATGATGGCCGCGTCCGTGCCGGGGCAGGAAGGCGACCCGCCGGCCGGCGATCTCGCCGAGGAAGAGGGAGTCGCTGGGCGGCCCGTACGGGGTGTCCACCTGTATCTCGGTCACGTCGTCGAGGAACGAGTAGAAGCCGGAGCCACCGATCACGCCGAGTTCGACGTTCGCCTTGTTCACCATGCCCGCACCCTAACCGCACCCGGAAACGCCGAGGACCCCGTCGCCGGAGGGCGACAGGGTCCCGTAAGAAGTGCGTCCTACGTGCCCGCAGGAAGTGCTTACGCGGCGGAGCTGCTGGAGGACGAGCCCGCGCTCGACGACTTCGAGTCCGAGGACGACGAAGAGGACGCCGTCGAGGAGGAAGAGGACGAGTCCGACGAGGAGGACGTCGACGACTTCGACGACGACGCCGGCGAGCTGCTCGACGAGGAGCCGCGGCTGTCGTTGCGGTAGAAGCCGGAGCCCTTGAAGACGATGCCGACCGCGGAGAACACCTTCTTGAGGCGGCCCTGGCAGCTGGGGCACTCGGTCAGGGCGTCGTCGGTGAACTTCTGCACCGCTTCGAGACCCTCGCCGCACTTGGTGCACTGGTACTGATAGGTGGGCACTGTCTTCCTCCTGGCACTCTCACTCGATGAGTGCTAACGACGGTCAAGTGTGACGTATTCCAGCCGCTCAGTCCACTGCCACCGGCACGCGGTGACCGACGCCACGTGCGACGGTCCGTCCCCGGGGCCGGGCCAGCAGGCGCGAACGCAGCGCGACCAGGGTCGCCAGGGCGAGCAGCGTCCCGCCCATCGGCACCAGGAATCCGGCGCCGCCCCAGAGGCGGTCCTCCAGCTGTCCGGCGACGGTGACCGCGGCGGCCTGCCCGAGCGCGACCGCGCCCGTGAGCCAGGTGAAGGCCTCGGTGCGGGCCCCGGCCGGGACCAGGCTCTCGACCAGGGTGTAGCCGGTGATCAGCGCGGGCGCGATGCACATGCCGACCAGCAGGCCCAGGCCCGCCAGCACGAGCACCGAGTGCGCGGCCCAGAGGCCGGACGCGGCGAGCGCGAGGGCGGCGTACCCGACGAGCAGACGGCGCTGCGGTGCCACCTTCCACGCGATGGCGCCGCAGACGATGCCGGAGAGCATGTTGCCCGCGGCGAAGGTGCCGTACAGGACGCCGTTCAGGCCGGGCTCGCCGATCGACTCGGTGAACGCGGCCAGCGAGACCTGCATGCCGCCGAAGACGGAACCGATGCCCAGGAAGGTCACGATCAGCACGCGCACGCCGGGGATGCGCAGCGCTGAGGTGTGCTCCACGCGTGCATGCCCGTCGACGGCGACCGACGGCTGGGTGCTCTTCTGGGCGGCGAACAGCAGACCGCCCAGCAGTGTGAGCGCGGCCTCCGTGACCAGGCCGGCGGCCGGGTCGACGGCGGTGCACAGGGCGGTGGCCAGCAGCGGGCCGAGGACGAAGGTCAGCTCGTCGGTGACCGACTCGAAGGCCGCCGCCGTCGTCATCAGGGGCGAGCCCTGGAGCTTCACACCCCAGCGGGCCCGCACCATGGGCCCGACCTGCGGCACCGAGGCGCCGGCCGGCACGGCCGCCACGAAGAGCGCCCACAGGGGCGCGTCGGACAGGGCGAGCGCCGTCAGCGTCAGGCCGGACAGCGTGTGCACCAGGACACCGGGCAGGAGGACGGCGCGCTGTCCGTAGCGGTCGGCGAGGCGGCCGCTGTAGGGCGCGAACAGCGCCATGGAGACACCGGTGACGGCCGCGACGGCACCCGCCGCACCGTATGAGCCGGTGGTGTGCTGCACGAGCAGCACGATGGAGATGGTCAGCATCGCGAATGGCTGGCGCGCGGCGAAGCCGGGGAGGAGGAACGTCCAGGCGCCGCGGGTGCGCAGCAGCTGTCCGTATCCCGGGCGGGAGGAGGCCGGCGAGTCCTTCGACGGCTCGGTGGTGACCGTGGATGCCACGGCCCGTGCCTTTCTGCCGCCTGGTAGCGCGGCCCCGGCGGGTGGGGGGCGGCGCCGAGAGCTGTCCTGTCGCGCGGAACTGCGGTAGATGCCGGCGCCCACTGAGTAGGACCTGCCGGCCGCCATACGGTCGCGCCAGCTCTGCGTCAGGCAGAGTTGGTTCGATCTGGGGTTACGCCTGCATAGTACAGGGGACTGAGCCCCCTGACCTTGTGAAAATGAGCACTGCGGGCGTTCCACCTGCGATCAGGATGCCCCCTTCGTCCCCAGCCACCCGGCCAGCTTGCCCCCGGCCCCCACGGCGCGCAGCCGGCGCTCGGCGGCGTCCCGTACCGGATCCGTGGCGACCACGAGCAGTTCGTCCCCGCGTCGCAGCACCGTCGTGGGCAGCGGAACGAACGATTTTCCGTCGCGGACGACGAGGGTGACGGCGGACCCGGCGGGCAGCCGCAGCTCGTTGACCTCGACGCCGTGCATCTTCGAGCCCTCGGGGATCGCGAAGGACAGCAGGTGTCCGCGCAGCCGCTCCAGGGGCGCCGACTCGATGCCGAGGTCGGCGGGCTCGGGTTCCCCGCCGAGCCGCAGCTTGCGGGCGAACCACGGCAGGGTCGGCCCCTGGACCAGCGTGTAGACCACGACCAGGACGAAGACGATGTTGAAGATGCGACGGCTGTCCTCGACGCCGCCCACCATGGGGATGGTGGCCAGGATGATGGGCACGGCGCCGCGCAGCCCGGCCCAGGACATCAGGGCCTGCTCCCGCCAGGGGACGCCGAACGGCACCAGGCACAGGACGACGCTCAGCGGGCGGGCCACCATGGTCAGCACCAGCCCGATGAGGAGCGCGGGCAGGATGTCGTCGCCCAGCTCGTGCGGGGTGACCAGGAGGCCGAGCAGGACGAACATGCCGATCTGGGCGATCCAGCCGACCCCGTCGGCGAACCCGCGCGTGGCGGGCCAGTGCGGCAGCTTGGCGTTGCCCATGACCATCGAGGCGAGATACACGGCCAGGAAGCCGCTGCCGTGCGCCATCGCGCCGGCCGCGTACGCGGTGACGGCGATGGCCATGACGGCGATCGGATAGAGGCCGGAGGCGGGCAGCGCCACATGCCTCAGCCCCCAGGAGCCCAGCCAGCCCACCGCGAGCCCGATGGCCGCGCCGATGGCCAGCTCCAGCGTTATCTCGGCCAGCAGCACGTAGGAGTGCTCGATCGGGCCGTGCGTGGAGAAGGCGACCACCAGGATGACGACGGGGGCGTCGTTGAAGCCGGACTCGGCCTCCAGGGTGCCGGTCACGCGCGAGGGGAGGGGAATCCTCCGGAGCACCGAGAAGACCGCGGCCGCGTCGGTCGAGGAGACGACCGCCCCGATGATCAGCGCCTGCCGCCACTCCAGCCCGACCAGGTAGTGCGCGGCCGCCGCCGTGACCCCGACGCTCACCGTGACCCCGAGCAGCGCCAGCGCGGTGGCGGACGGAAGGGCCGGCTTGATCTCCTTCCACTTCGTGCCCAGGCCGCCCTCGGCCAGGATCACGACGAGCGCCGCGTACCCGATGACCTGGGTCAGCTCGGCGTCGTCGAAGCGGATGCCGCCGATGCCGTCCTGGCCCATGAGGACGCCGATGCCCAGGTATACGAGCAGGCTGGGGAGCCCGCTGCGCGAGGAGATCCGGACCGCGGCGACCGCGACGAGCAGGACGAGCGAGCAGACGAGCAGGAGCTGGTTGAGGTCGTGGACAGTCAGCGGCCGTTCCCTTCCCTGGCCCACGCGCACGCGCGCGTGGGCTCACGTACATAGGACACGAAGTGGCGGCTCTCCGCACCCAACTACTTCGTTACCTTACCTAACTCTTGACGATTTCTTGACACTCGGGCAGGCATGATCGAACGTCCGTCCGTGCTGGTTCCCTACTCCGCGTCAAGTTGGACCGGGCCCTGCGCCTATGGTTGCTCCAGCACTCCAGGACCGCCTGCCGCTCGCGTTAGGACAGCAAGGACAGCGATGCCCCCCAACACCACCGCCTCCACGGGTCAGCAGCCCGGCAAGTCCGGCAGGAAGAAGGGGCGCAGAGCCCGCCTGCTCGTCCTCGTGCTGGTGCTGGCCCTCGTGGGCGGCGTCACCGGCGGGGCATTCTGGTCCATCAGCACCGTCCGGGCCTCCTTCCCGCAGACCAAGGGATCACTCACGCTCCCCGGCCTGTCCGGGCCCGTCGACGTGAAGCGCGACGACTACGGCATCCCGCAGATCTACGCCTCCACCGACGCGGACCTGTTCATGGCGCAGGGCTACGTCCAGGCGCAGGACCGGTTCTACGAGATGGACGTGCGCCGTCACATGACCTCCGGGCGTCTGTCGGAGATGTTCGGCGAGAGCCAGGTCGACAACGACGAGTTCCTGCGCACCCTGGGCTGGGACCGCGTCGCCAAGGAGGAGTACGACAAGACGCTGTCCGCCTCCACCAAGAAGTACCTCCAGGCGTACGCCCAGGGCGTCAACGCCTACCTGGACGGCAAGGACAACAAGGACATCTCCCTGGAGTACGCGGCGCTCGGGTTCGCCAACGACTACAAGCCGCGGAAGTGGACCCCGGTCGACTCGCTCGCCTGGCTGAAGGCGATGGCCTGGGACCTGCGCGGCAACATGCAGGACGAGATCGACCGCGCCCTGATGACCAGCCGCCTCGGCCCCAAGCAGATCCAGGACCTGTACCCGGACTACCCGTACGGCCGGAACAAGACGATCGTCCAGACCGGCCAGTACGACGACATCACCAAGACGTTCCAGGGGAGCGGCTCCACGTCCTCCGCGGGCTCGTCCGGCACCGGAACCGCGGGCACGGGCTCCAGCTCGGGCACCAGCGGCCTGCAGAGCCAGCTGTCGGGCCTCCAGGACGTCCTGGACGACCTCCCCACGGCCGTCGGCGTGAACGGCAACGGCATCGGCTCCAACTCCTGGGTGGTCGCCGGGAAGTACACCATCACCGGCAAGCCACTGCTGGCCAACGACCCGCACCTGTCGGCCTCGCTGCCCTCCGTCTGGTACCAGATGGGCCTGCACTGCCGCTCGGTCTCCAGCAAGTGCCAGTACGACGTCAGCGGCTACACCTTCGCGGGCATGCCCGGCGTGATCATCGGCCACAACCAGAACATCGCCTGGGGCATGACCAACTCCGGCGTCGACGTCACCGACCTCTACCTGGAGAAGCTCTCCGGCGACGGCTACCTGTACGACGGCAAGACGGTGCCCTTCGTCACCCGCGAGGAGACCATCAACGTCGCCGGCGGCGAACCCAAGGAGATCGTGGTCCGGGAGACCAAGGACGGGATGCCGCTGCTGTCCGACCGCAGCTCCGAGCTGGTGAAGGTCGGCAAGAAGGCCACCGTCGACACCGCCGCCCCCGACCGCGGCGACGGCTACGGCATCGCGCTGCGCTGGACCGCGCTCGAGCCCGGCACCTCCATGGACGCCGTCTTCGCCATGGACAGAGCGGCGAACTGGAGCGACTTCCGCGGCGCGGCCGCCCTGTTCGACGTGCCCTCGCAGAACCTGATCTACGCCGACACCAAGGACAACATCGGCTACACGCTGCCCGGAAGGATCCCCACGCGCGCGAAGGGCTTCGACGGCTCCGTGCCCGCGCCGGGCTGGGACGCCAGGTCCCGCTGGACCGGCTACATCGACCAGGACGAGCTGCCGTACGAGTACGACCCGGACCGCGGCTACATCGTCACCGCCAACCAGGCCGTGGTCGACAGGACCAAGTACCCGTACACCCTCACCACGGACTGGGGCTACGGCGCCCGCAGCCAGCGCATCACCGACCTGATCCAGTCGAAGATCGACGACGGCGGCAAGATCTCCACCGACGACATGCGCCAGATGCAGCTCGACAACAGCAGCGAGATCGCCAAGCTGCTGGTGCCCAAGCTGCTGAAGATCGACATCTCCGACAAGGACGTGCGGGACGCGGCCGACGTCCGGGACGCGCAGGAGCTCCTGGAGGGCTGGGACTACACCCAGGACGCCGACTCGGCGGCGGCCGCCTACTTCAACTCGGTCTGGCGCAACATCCTCAAGCTGGCCTTCGGCAACAAGCTGCCCAAGGAGCTGCGGGTCAAGGGCCAGTGCCTGCTGGTCGACCCGGTCAACACCACGGGGCCCGTGGACGGGACCGAGGAGGTGCGCGAGTGCGGCGAGCGCGACGCCGACCAGGCGCAGCCCGACGGCGGCGACCGCTGGTTCGAGGTGGTCCGCAACCTCATGGACGACGAGGACAGCGACTGGTGGACGACGCCGAAGTCGGGCAACCGCAAGGGAGCTCACCACAACCGCGACGACCTGTTCAGGCGCGCCATGGTCGACGCCCGCTGGGAGCTGACCGCCAAGCTCGGCAAGGACATCGACACCTGGAGCTGGGGCCGGCTGCACCGCCTGTTCCTGAAGAACCAGACCCTCGGCACCGAGGGCCCCGGTTTCCTCCAGTACATCCTCAACCGCGGCCCCTGGAAGCTCAGCGGCGGCGAGGCCACGGTCAACGCCTCCGGCTGGAACGCCGCCGGCGGCTACGGAGTCGTCTGGGTGCCGTCGATGCGGATGGTGGTCAACCTCAGCGACCTCGACAAGTCGAAGTGGATCAACCTCACCGGCGCCTCCGGGCACGCCTACAACGCCCACTACACCGACCAGACCGACAAGTGGGCCGACGGCGAACTGCTCGACTGGTCCTTCTCGGACGATGCGGTCGACGACAGCACCAGCGACACCCTGGTGCTCAGGCCGTGAGCCGCTGACGGTCGTAGGACCGAAAGGGCCCTCCACGCGCGCGTGGAGGGCCCTTTCGCGCCGGGGACGGCTCAGGGCTCCCCGAAGCGGCGCACCCCCGACGGCGTCACCACCGCGTGCACCGGACGGTCGTGCGGCTCCTCGGGGACGCGCTCGACGACCTCGGAGTCGTAGAGCAGCACCACGAGCGAGGGCCGGGCGCCCGCGCGTTCCAGGCGGGCGAGGACGCGGTCGTACGACCCGCCGCCGCGCCCCAGCCGCATCCCGCGCGCGTCGACCGCCAGACCCGGCAGCAGCACCACGTCGGCGTCGGTCACGGCGTCCGGGCCGAGGCGCTCGCCGGCGGGCTCGAAGAGGGCCATCCTGCCGCCGTGTTGGACGCGGGCGAGCGAGTCCTCCCCGAAGTAGGCGCCCCAGTCGAGGTCGTTGTCGGGCAGGAGGGCGGGGAGCAGGACCCGCACACCCCGCGCGCGCAGCGCGTCGAGCAGCGCGAGGGTGCCGGGTTCACTCCCCACGGAGACGTACGCCGCCACCACGCGCGCGTGTGCCAGCTCGGGCAGCTCCAGTGCTCGCGCGGCCAACGCGGTGGCCGAAACCCGCACGTCATCCGCCGTCAACCTGCCTCTCACCGTGAGGATCTCTCGCCGCAACACCCGCTTGTCAGGCTCGGCCGGACGTCCGAAGTGACTCATAGGTTGCTCCCGTACCCTTCCCAATGTGCTCATAAGAGAGCCAAATAACCGGAGCCTCAGATTCCCTACTAAGGCACCGGATAGGGTGGCGGGCATGACTCAGTCCCACCCTCGGATCAGCAAGGCTGTCATCCCCGCAGCGGGTCTCGGCACCCGCTTCCTGCCGGCCACCAAAGCCACTCCCAAGGAGATGCTGCCGGTCGTCGACAAGCCGGCGATCCAGTACGTGGTCGAAGAGGCCGTGTCCGCGGGCCTCGACGACGTCCTCATGATCACGGGCCGCAACAAGCGCCCCCTGGAGGACCACTTCGACCGCAACTACGAGCTGGAATCGGCCCTGCAGAAGAAGGGCGACGCCGGCCGGCTCGCGAAGGTGCAGGAGTCCAGCGACCTGGCGACCATGCACTACGTCCGCCAGGGCGACCCCAAGGGCCTCGGCCACGCCGTCCTGTGCGCGGCCCCCCACGTGGGCCACGAGCCCTTCGCCGTCCTCCTCGGCGACGACCTGATCGACCCGCGTGACCCGCTGCTCAAGCGGATGGTCGAGGTGCAGGAGCAGCACGGCGGCAGCGTCATCGCGCTGATGGAGGTCGCGCCCGAGCAGATCCACCTCTACGGTTGTGCGGCCGTGGACCCCACCGACGACAGCGACGTGGTCAAGGTGCACGACCTCGTCGAGAAGCCGGCCGCGGCGGACGCCCCGTCCAACTACGCCATCATCGGCCGCTATGTCCTCGACCCGCACATCTTCGACATACTGCGCAAGACCGAGCCGGGTCGCGGCGGTGAGATCCAGCTCACCGACGCCCTCCAGCAGCTCTCGCAGGACGAGAAGGTCGGCGGTCCGGTGCACGGTGTCGTCTTCAAGGGCCGCCGCTATGACACCGGCGACCGTGGCGACTACCTGCGTGCCATTGTCAGACTCGCATGCGAACGTGAAGACCTGGGCCCGGACTTCCGGACCTGGCTTCGCAGTTACGTAGCCGAGGAGATGTAGCGAGTTGAGCACCGCCGCGCCCCGCCCCGCCGGCCAGGACCACCTCTGGTCGGTGGACGAACACCTGGAGGACATCCTCGCGACCGTCCGCCCCCTCGAACCCATCGAGCTGCAACTGCTCGACGCCCAGGGCTGTGTCCTGGTCGACGACGTCACGGTGCCGGTCTCCCTGCCGCCGTTCGACAACAGCTCCATGGACGGGTACGCGGTGCGGGTCGCGGATGTCGCGGGCGCGAGCGAGGAGTTCCCCGCCGTCCTGGAGGTCGTCGGGGACGTCGCGGCGGGCCAGGCCGACCTGCTTCACGTGGGTCCCGGCCAGGCCGCCCGCATCATGACCGGCGCCCCGCTGCCGCCCGGCGCCGAGACCGTCGTCCCGGTGGAGTGGACCGACGGCGGCCTCGGCGAGGGCCCGGTCACCGGGATGCGCGCCCGCAGCCTGGCCCCCGAGGGCGCTCAGGGCCAGGTGCACGTCCACCGGCCGGCCGAGGCACGCGCGCACGTCCGCGCGAAGGGCAGCGACGTGAAGTCCGGCGACCGCGCCCTCGAAGCCGGTACGGTCCTCGGCCCGCCGCAGATCGCGCTGCTCGCCGCGATCGGCCGCGGCACGGTACGCGTACACCCGCGCCCGCGGGTCGTCGTGATGTCCACCGGCAGCGAACTCGTCCAGCCCGACGAGCAGCTGTCCGGCGGCCAGATCTACGACTCCAACAGCTTCGCCCTCACCGCGGCCGCGCGGGACGCCGGCGCCATCGCCTACCGCGTGGGCGCCGTCGCCGACGACGCCGAGACGCTCCGCTCCACCATCGAGGACCAGCTCGTCCGCGCCGACCTCATGGTCACCACCGGCGGCGTGAGCGTCGGGGCGTACGACGTGGTCAAGGAGGCCCTGTCGCACGTCGGCGACGAGGACGAGGCCGGCAGCGGCATCGACTTCCGCAAGCTCGCCATGCAGCCGGGCAAGCCCCAGGGCTTCGGCTCCATCGGCCCCGACCACACCCCGCTGCTCGCGCTCCCGGGCAACCCGGTGTCGTCGTACGTCTCCTTCGAGATGTTCGTGCGCCCCGCGATCCGCAGGCTGATGGGCCTGGAGGACGTCCACCGGCCGAAGGCGACCGCGACCCTGACCGCGGACAAGGCGCTGACCTCGCCCAAGGGGCGCCGGCAGTTCCTGCGCGGGACGTACGCCGACGGCGCGGTGCGGCCGGTCGGCGGTGCCGGATCCCATCTGATCGCCGCCCTCGCGCACGCGGACGCGCTGATCGTCGTCCCCGAGGACGTGGAGAGCGTGGAGCCCGGCACCGAGGTCGAGGTGGTCCTGCTCGGCTGAGAGGGCCTGGTTGGCGGTACCGTGTCGCGCACAGCAGGCCCGTGCGCCGCACCGCGGCGGGCCCGGACCGGGAGCGCCACACCAGCATGAGCATGCAGGACCCACCCACCCAGGATCACCTCACGCACATCGACGAAGCGGGCGCGGCCCGCATGGTCGACGTCTCCGAGAAGGACGTGACCGCGCGCACCGCCCGCGCCAGTGGCCGCGTCCTCGTCGCGCCCCGCGTGGTCGAGCTGCTGCGCGGCGAGGGGGTCCCCAAGGGTGACGCCCTCGCCACCGCGCGGATCGCCGGGATCATGGGCGCCAAACGAACCCCCGACCTGATCCCGCTCTGTCACCCCTTGTCGGTGTCGGGTGTGAAACTGGAGCTGTCGGTCGCGGACGACGCCGTGGAGATCGCGGCCACCGTGAAGACCACGGACCGCACGGGCGTCGAGATGGAGGCCCTCACCGCGGTCTCCGTCGCCGCGCTCACCGTGATCGACATGGTGAAGGCGGTCGACAAGGGAGCGGTCATCACGGACGTACGGGTCGAGGAGAAGACGGGCGGCAAGTCGGGCGACTGGAGCCGGGCATGACGTATCGCGCTCTTGTGGTCACCGCCTCCAACCGGGCTGCCGCCGGGGTCTACGAGGACAAGGGCGGTCCGCTGATCGCCCAGGGTCTGCAGGGCTTCGGCTTCGACGTCGAGGGGCCGCAGGTCGTGCCCGACGGCGATCCGGTCCTGGCCGCCCTGCGCGCCGGTGTCGACGCCGGGTACGACGTCATCGTCACCACCGGCGGCACCGGCATCTCGCCCACCGACCGCACACCGGAGGCGACCCGTGCCGTCCTCGATTTCGAGGTGCCGGGCATTCCCGAGGCGATCAGGGCGTTCGGACGGGAGAAGGTGCCCACGGCGGCACTGTCCCGGGGGCTGGCCGGAGTCGCCGGGCGCACGCTGATCGTCAATCTGCCCGGTTCCAGCGGCGGGGTGAAGGACGGACTGGCCGTCCTGGAACCCCTCCTGGTCCACGCCGTCGACCAGATCCGCGGCGGCGACCACCCCAGACCCAGCAGTGGGGGTGTGAGCTGAACAGCCCATCCTGGCCCGTCGTGCTGAGGGACGGCGATGTCGTCCTGAGGCCGATAAAGATGCGCGACCAACGGGCCTGGCGCGAGGTCAACCGGCGCAACCGGGACTGGCTGCGGCCCTGGGAGGCGACCATTCCGCCGCCCACGCCCAGCGGGCCGATCGCGCACCGGCCGACCTACCGCCAGATGGTCCGGCATCTGCGGTCCGAGGCGAACTCGGGCCGGATGCTGCCGTTCGTCATCGAGTACCAGGGGCGGCTGGTCGGGCAGTTGACGGTCGCCGGGATCACCTGGGGCTCGATGTGCTCGGGGCACGTCGGCTACTGGGTGGACGAGGCGGTGGCGGGCCGCGGGGTGATGCCGACGGCCGTGGCGCTGGTCGTGGACCACTGTTTCCGCGGCGTCGGGCTGCACCGCATCGAGGTCTGCATTCGCCCCGAGAACCGGCCCAGCCGCCGAGTCGTGGAGAAACTCGGATTCCGCGAGGAGGGGCTGCGTCCGCGATATCTCCACATCGACGGGGCCTGGCGGGACCATCTCGTCTTCGCGCTCACGGCGGAAGAGGTCCCGGAAGGGTTGCTGGGCCGCTGGCATCGGGCACGCTCGCAGAAGACCGCGTCGAACCAGCAGGACACCGAGCAGGACCGTCGGCAGAACACCCGGCAGAACCCCCAGGGGGAATCCCGCGTAGCTCGAAGACCTCCCGGTAATTGAATAAGTGTTCGAAATTGATCGCCGGATGACCGCCTCAGGGCATTAAATTCGCGCCCTCGGTGGGCTGCTGATCGCATCGGTCACAAAAAAAGTTCGAAATATCAGCCAGATCGTGCGACACACCGGCTCAATTGGCGGATGGCCTCACGGAAACCCCTCTACCGTGTGAGGCGTGAGCAGCAGCGGCCTCATCTACGCAGTCATTGTCGGGGCCTGGGCCGCCTACTTGGTGCCGATGTGGCTCCGTAGGCAGGACGAGCTGAACGAGGCCCGTCCGACGGAACGCTTCAGCACAGCCATCCGGTTGCTGTCCGGACGGGCGGGGATGGAGCGCCGATACGCCAAGGACCTGCGCGCGCGCTCCGCCGAAGAGGGGGAGCTCAGCGCCGATGACCCGGGCGACGTCACCGAGTCGGTGGACGTCCGGGCCTTCGCCATGCCTCCGACCCGTCCGCAGACCCAGGCACCGGTCCCGGCACAGGCATCAGCGCGCCCGGAGCCGGCCCGCGAGTCCGGGCGGGAGCAGGCGGGCAAGCCGGCTTCCGAACACGGTTCCCGGCCTGCCCCCGAACACGGTTCGCGGCAGGCACCCGAACGCGCGGGCGCCCCCTCGGCCGAGACGGGCTCCGGCCCGGCGGCCAAGGCACGCAAACGGGTGCCCGCCGCGCGGCGAGCACCCTCGGACGAGGCGGCAGCAGCACGCGCCCGGCGCCTGAAGGTGCTCGCGCGCCGTCGCCGCACCACCGTGATGCTCTTCCTCGCCTTCACCCTCGGCGCGATCGTCGCCGCGGTCGGCGGGCTCGCGTTCCTGTGGGCGCCCGGCGTTCCCGCCGTGCTGCTCAGCGGGTACATCGCGTACCTGCGGTCCCAGGAGCGCCGTCGCTTCGCCTACCAGATGGACCGGCAGCAGGCCGAGGCCGCCGCGCAGCGGCTTCGCGAGCATGCGCGCCAGTCCCGTCGGCGCGGCACCACCGACCCCGGTACGGGCCTCGACGAGCCCGACGAGGGGCCCGAACCAGGCACCGACCCCGGACTGTCCGCCCTCGCCGCCGACCGGCGTGCCCTCGTCGAGCAGACCGACCACGCGGAGTGGGTCGACCAGCAGCGCGAGCGGCAGCGCAGGCCCGGACACGGGGACAGCTGGGACCCGGTGCCGGTGCCGCTGCCGACGTATGTGACCGCGCCGGTCGCGCCACGGGCCACCCCCGACGTGGACCTCGGCGCGCCGGACGCGTGGAGCTCGGCACGGTCGGGCACCGTCGGCCGGGACCGGGACCGGGAGGCGGGCGCCGACGCCGCGGACGGTTCCGCGCGGGGCGCGGAGTCGGGGGATACGGTGCCCGACGAGGAGAGGGCCGAGGGCGGCGGTCGTAGCGACGCCCGCCGGGCCGCCTCCGCCCGCCGGGCACGTGAGCGGGGCCGTACGCCGCTGTTCGACCAGTACGAGGACGGCGAGCGGCCGCGAGCCGCCAACGAGTAGCGGCCGTCGGCCGGGCGGGGAACGGATTTCCAAGCAGGCCGATCGGGGTGCTAAAGTTTCACTCGTTGCAAGGGCCTGTGGCGCAGTCCGGTAGCGCACCTCGTTCGCATCGAGGGGGCCAGGGGTTCAAATCCCCTCAGGTCCACCGCAACAACTCTCCAGGGAAACCTGGGAGTTGAGAGATCCCGTCCGATCGGTTGATCGGGCGGGATCTTTGCTGTGCCCGAGTGTCGGCATCGCGAGGGGGAGCGTGGGGAAGGTCGACGCAGAGTTATCGGCGAGGCATACGGCCCCGCTGCGGAGCGCGGCCTTCCGACGGTTCGTGCTGGCCCATCTCGTCTCCGCCACCGGGTCCGCCATGGCGCCCCTCGCACTCGCCTACTCCGTGATCGGGGAGGGCGGCGGAGCCGGGGACCTCGGGCTGGTGCTGGCCACGAACACCGTGCCGACGGTGCTGTTCCTGCTCGTCGGCGGAGTGCTCGCGGACCGGATGTCCCGGAGCCGGATGCTCTTCCTCGGCAATCTGCTGGCGGCCGTCGCCCAGGGG
Organism: Streptomyces viridochromogenes; assembly: GCF_001270495.1. Classification (GTDB taxonomy): domain Bacteria; phylum Actinomycetota; class Actinomycetes; order Streptomycetales; family Streptomycetaceae; genus Streptomyces; species Streptomyces viridochromogenes_A. The sequence continues at coordinate 53,603 of NZ_LGUR01000210.1, read as the reverse complement.
GCGCTCGCTGTGATCGTCGTCACGGGAGACGCGTCGACGACCTCGATCGCGGTCTGCGGTTTCGTCTCCGGGACCGCGGTGGCCCTCACCGTGCCCGCCGCGCAGGGCGCCGTGGTCCAGATCGTCCCCGTGGAGCAGTTGCAACAAGCCAACGCCCTGCTCAGGCTGCCCGGCAACGCGGTCAAGGTGCTCGGGCCGGCCGTGGGCGGAGTCGTCGTCGCGGTCAGCGGCCCGGCCTGGGCGCTCGCCTGGGACGCGCTCAGCTTCGCCGTCGCCGCCTTCCTGCTGGTCGGACTGCGCCTGGACACGCCCGTCACCGTCACCAGCGCGCTCGGCGACCTACGGGACGGGTGGGCAGGATTCTGGTCGCGGACGTGGCTGTGGACCTATACGGCTGCCGGGACCGTCCTCGTCGCCGCATGGCTGGCCGGGTTCCAGTTGCTGGGACCCGTCGTCGCGGCGGACGAATACGCGGGAGCGCGTGACTGGGGGCTCGTGCAGGCCGCGTTCGCGGCAGGGCTGCTGGCCGGGACCGTGGTGTGCCTGCGCTGGCGGCCGTACCGGCTGATGGTCGTGGCCGTCGCGGCCGGTGCGCCGCTCGCCGGCCCCTGCTCGCCCTTGGAGCGGGACTGCCGCTGCCCTGGGTGCTGTTGGCGGCGCTGGTCGCGGGGATCGGGCTCGACGTGGCGATCGTCGCGTGGGCCACCGCCTTCCAACAGCATGTGCCACCAGGCGAGTTGGGGCGGATGAGCGCCTTCAACAGCGTCGGCGAGCGGCTGGCCGTTCCGCTCGGCTATCTGCTCACCGCCCTCGCGGTCGGCACCTGGGACAACCGGATGGTCCTGGTGGCGTGCGCCGGTCTCGTCGTCGCCTCCGCCGTGCTCAATCTCTGTGTGCGGGACGTGTATCGCATCAACCGGCGGGTGACGGCTGATGCGGGCGATGGCTGACCTCGGTCGTCCGCGTCACAGCGCCTTGGCGAAACAGAGGCTCAGCTCGTGGAAGCGGTAGTAGCCGAACTTCTCGCACGGCTCGTACCCGCTGGACGTGTACAGCGCCACCGCCTCCGGCTGCTTGGCCCCGGTCTCCAGCACCATGCGCCTGCGGCCCGCGTCCCGCGCGTCCTCCTCCAGCGCGGCCAGGATGCGGCGCGCCAGGCCCTGCCCGCGCATCTGCTCGATGACATACATCCGCTTGAGCTCGGCGTCCCCGTCCGCGTAGCCCTCGTCGTTCTCGTCCTGGGCGCGCCAGCCCCCGGAGGCGACGGGGGTGCCGAGCGCGTCGTACGCGATCAGGTACAGGCCGTTCGGCGGCCTGAAGTCCGTCACGTCCAGCTGTGTGGCGTCGCCCCCGTCGCCGTAGCGGACGCCGTATTCGGCCTGGACCTGGTCACTGAGCTTGACGGCGTCGGGGTGGTCGAAGGCGACCCGGCGTATGTCCATGCCGAACACCGTATATCAGTTCAATTTCGCCGGATTCCAGAACCGGACATGGTCCAGGGGCAGGCATGGGTGCCGTGCCGTGTGCCGCGTGGGAGGGCGGGCGCAGGGCTGGAGGAGACGACGTTCCCCAGCCCGGGGCTTCCGGACGGGGGAACGTCCATGCGCGGCAGTGGCTCTGAAGGGTAGAGCGGCCCCGCTGATTTGATTCCTGCTTTGAGCGAGAACCGTTCGAAAACGGCCCTTTAGTTTTGGCTGTTCCGGACGGAGGGCTTGCTGACTTTGTTTATCAGTAGGACGTAGGCGCCGCCCAGAACGAATGTGGCCACGTATTGAGCCCATTCGGTGCCGGTGAGTAGTTTGTTCGCTCCGACAAGTACGGCGGCCCAGGCGAGCGTGACAAGAATCTTGGCCGTCATTGGTGCGCTCCTAGTTTTACGCGAAGGACGACAGGCAGGCCGCCGCCCCTGCGACGACGACCTTTCCGGCGATGTCCTCGGCCGCGTCCTTGCTGATGAACTTGCCGACGACCAACGCGGCTGCCCCGCCGATCGCGGCCTTGACCAGGCAGTTCTTGACGATCTTGGTCATCTTGTTGTTGTGCAGAAGCGAGGCGCAGGCGGTCTTGCTGTGGTAGACGGTGCACAGCGACCGCTGTTCTTCGATCGGGTCAACCATGATGTGAGCCGTCGGAGCCTTGGCGACAGGCTGCGACTCGGTGGCGGCTGACGCGGTGCCCGAACCCATTATGAGGGCGCCGCTGAGAAGGGCGGCGGACAGCGTGCTCGATATGACGCGCTTCATTTTGGAGAATCCCCGATTCTTATTGATTGGACCGGCGGACTCTGGTCAGGAGTGCCGCCTTCCGGTCATGTATGACCCTAGGCACAAGATCGCTCAGGCCTGAAGGGATTTGACCGGGATTTGAGGCGGGGTCTTTTGTGACTTGGTGTCAGAGCCGGTTAGCGGAAGGAATGTCGGGCCTTCACGTTTGCACCCCGGGTTCGGCACGCATTCGCACTCCGCCCGCACTCCTCTCGCACTCCTCCCGCACCCCTCCAGCGCGAGGCCGGCCAGCCTGCCCGTGGGCGTCGGCAAGGGAGGGCGCCGCCGTCCAGTAGCGTGCCTGCGTCCGCCTTTGCTCTGGAGAGTGTTTTGCTGACCGTGACCTCTGTGAATGTGAACGGGCTGCGGGCCGCCGCGAAGAAGGGCTTCGTGGAGTGGCTCGCCGGTACCGAAGCCGATGTGCTGTGCCTCCAGGAGGTGCGCGCGGAGCCGCAGCAGCTGCCGGAGCATGTGCGTACGCCCGACGGATGGCATGTCGTGCACGCGCCCGCCGCCGCCAAGGGCCGCGCCGGCGTCTCCCTCTACACCCGCCGTGAGCCCGACCGCATCCAGGTCGGCTTCGGGTCGAGTGAGTTCGACGACAGCGGGCGTTACGTCGAGGCCGACCTGCCCGGTGTGACGGTCGCCTCTCTCTACCTCCCCTCGGGCGAGGTCGGCACCGAGCGGCAGGACGAGAAGGTCCGCTTCATGGGCGAGTTCCTGGCCTATCTGAAGGACCTGCGCGAACGCGCCGCCGCCGACGGTCGCGAGGTCGTCGTCTGCGGTGACTGGAACATCGCCCACCAGCAGGCCGACCTGAAGAACTGGCGCGGCAACACCAAGAACTCCGGGTTCCTGCCGGAGGAGCGGGAGTGGCTCGGCGAGGTGTTCGCGCCTTCGGCGGGCGGCTATGTCGACGTCGTACGGTCGCTGCACCCGGACGTCGAGGGGCCGTACTCGTGGTGGTCGTACCGCGGGCGGGCCTTCGACAACGACACGGGCTGGCGCATCGACTACCACGTCGCGACGCCGGGGCTGGCGGGCAGGGCGCTCAAGGCGTACGTGGAGCGGGCGGCGACGCATGCCGAGCGGTGGTCGGATCATGCGCCGGTGACGGTGGTCTACGACCGCTGAGCGCTTCGCGGCTTACGGAAGTACCGCGATCGTTCGTCGTCCGCCGAGGCGCCGTCGTGCTGGTCGCGCCCACGCGGCGGAGCCGGACATCGATACGGCCCCGCGCCCCTTTGAGGGCGCTATCGCTTGCGCAGGCGGCGGTCCAGCGCCAGCGAAAGCTCCGCCTCCACCACGCTCCTCGCCAGCGGGCGAAGCCGCTGGAGGTCCTCCTCGTGGGCGTGGCGCAGGACCAGTTCGGCGAACATCTCCGCCAACGCGTCCACGTGTTCACGGACGCGCTTGCCCGCCGCCAGGACCTCCGCGAGCGGGATGCCCTCGCGCACCAGGGCGGAGGAGACGTCCAGCAGGCGGCGGCTGATGTGGACGATCTCGTCGCCGTCGGTGCTGAGATAGCCGAGGTCCATGGCGGCGGCGAGGTTCTCGGGGGTGACCTCGCCCTCGAAGCGGGCGGCGAGTTCCTCGGGGGTGAGGCGGACCGGCTCCTCCTCGGTGGGGGCGTCGACGCCGAGGAGGTCGGCGACGCCGCGGCCGTGGTCGAGGGCGTCGGCGAGCTCCGCGATGCCGTTCAGGGTGTGACCGCGCTCCAGTAGGGCCGAGATCGTGCGCAGGCGGGCCAGGTGGTGGTCGTCGTACCAGGCGATGCGGCCCTCGCGGCGGGGTGGTGGGATCAGCTTGCGTTCGCGGTAGAACCGCAGGGTGCGCACCGTGATGCCGGCCAGGTGGGCGATCTCCTCCATGCGGTATTCACGCTTCTCGGTCACCTTGGCACCTTAAGGCGTACCGCCGGTACCCGCGGCGGCGGCCGCTGATGCCAACGTCCTCGGTTCGACCCCTACCGGTGGGTACGGACCTGCTCTAGTCTCCCCATTGCGCCAGTGTTCACTGGCATGGTTCCGGTTCCGGGTGAAGCATGGAGGCACAGGCATGGCCGAACGCGAACATGTGCGGGTCGCGGTGGTCGGGTCCGGGTTCGGCGGACTGGGGGCCGCCGTACGGCTGCGGCGCGAGGGCGTCACCGACTTCGTCGTCCTGGAGCGCGCCGACAGCGTCGGCGGCACCTGGCGGGACAACAGCTATCCGGGGTGCGCCTGTGATGTGCCGTCCCATCTGTACTCGTTCTCCTTCGCGCCCAATCCCGACTGGCCGCGCGCCTTCTCCGGGCAGGAGCACATCCGGGCCTATCTGGAGCACGTCACCGATGTCTTCGGGCTGCGGCCGCACCTCCGCTTCAACTCGGAGGTGAAGCGGATGACCTGGAACGGCGAGCGGCTGTGCTGGGACATCGAGACCAGCGGCGGGAACCTGGCGGCCGACTTCGTCGTCTCCGCCACCGGGCCGCTGTCCGACCCCAAGATCCCCGACATCCCGGGGCTCGACTCCTTCCCCGGCAAGGTCTTCCACTCCGCCCGCTGGGACCACGACTACGACCTGCGCGGCAAGCGGGTCGCCATGGTCGGCACCGGCGCCTCCGCCATCCAGATCGTGCCGACCATCCAGCCCGACGTCGAGCGGCTCACCCTCTTCCAGCGCACCCCGCCCTGGGTCATGCCCCGCGTCGACCGCGCCATCAGCGGCGCCGAACGCTCCCTGCACCGGGCCCTGCCCTTCACCGCGCAGCTGCGCCGCGGACTGCTGTGGGGCATCCGGGAGCTTCAGGTCCAGGCGTTCACCAAGCACCCGGGTGAGCTGGGGTTCGTCGAGCAGCTCGCCAAGCGGAACATGGCCCGGTCCATCAAGGACCCGGCCCTGCGCGCCAAGCTGACCCCCGACTACCGCATCGGCTGCAAGCGGATCCTGCTGAGCAGCGTCTACTATCCGGCGCTCGCCCAGCCCAACGTGGACGTGGTGGCCGGCGGGCTGAGCGAGGTCCGCGGCTCGACCGTCGTGGCCGCCGACGGGACCGAGGCCGAGGTCGACGCGATCGTCTTCGGTACGGGGTTCCATGTCACCGACATGCCCATCGCCGACCGGGTGGTGGGGGCGGAGGGCAAGACGCTCGCCGAGGCATGGAAGGGCGGGATGGAAGCGCTGCGGGGTGCCTCCGCGGCGGGGTTCCCGAACTGGATGACCGTCATCGGACCCAATACGGGACTCGGGAACTCCTCGATGATCCTGATGATCGAGTCCCAGCTGAACTACATGGCCGATTTCGTACGGCAGTTGGGCGTCCTCGGCGGGCGGGTCGCCCTCGACGCGCGGCCGAGTGCCGTGCACGCCTGGAACCGGCGGGTCCAGGAACGCATGAAGCGAACCGTGTGGAACACGGGCGGCTGCACGAGCTGGTACCTCGATGCGAACGGCCGCAACACCACCATCTGGCCCGGTACGACGACCGAGTTCCGGCGGGCCACGCGGCGCGTGGACCTGTCGGAGTACGCCGTGGTCCGGGCCACCGTCAAGGAAAGCGCCGAGGTGACCGCGTGAGCCGTCTCATGCACGTGAAGTCCGGGCCGTACGCCCCGCCCGCCCCCGCCCGTGAGCTGACGGCCGCATCCGCCGACGGCGCCCGGCTGCACATAGAGGTGCACGGCCCCGAGGACGCGCCCGCCGTCGTGCTCGCGCACGGCTGGACCTGCTCGACCGCCTTCTGGGCCGCGCAGATCCGGGAACTGGCCGCCGACCACCGGGTCATCGCATACGACCAGCGCGGCCACGGACGCAGCCCGGCGAGCCCGGCATGCAGCGCCGACGTGCTCGCCGACGACCTGGAAGCCGTACTGAAGGCGACCCTCGCACCCGGCGAGAAGGCCGTGATCGTCGGCCACTCCATGGGCGGCATGACGGTGATGGCCGCCGCCACGCGCCCGGGGTTCCGCGAGCATGCCGTCGCCGTCCTGCTGTGCAGCACCGGCTCCTCCCGGCTGGTCGTCGAGTCGACGCTCGTACCGATGCGGCCGGGGCGGCTGCGGACCTGGCTCACGAAGCAGATCCTCGGCTCCCGGGCGCCGCTCGGGCCGGTCACGCCGGTCGCCAGGGCGATCCTCAAGTACGGCACTATGGGCCCCGGTTCGGCCCCGCACATGGTCGAGGCGTGCGCGCGGATCGTGCACGCGTGCCCGCGCAAGGTGCGGCACGCCTGGTCGCATGTGCTGGATCTGCTCGATCTCGACCACGGCGTACGGGAGTTGGCGGTGCCGACCGCGGTGGTCGTCGGCACCGCCGACCGGCTGACCCCGCCGGTGCACGCGCACTCGCTGGCCGCCGCGCTGCCGCAGTGCCTCGGCGTCACCGAACTGCCCGGCCTCGGGCACATGACGCCGGTCGAGGCGCCCGAGCTGGTGACCGGGAAGATACGCGAGCTCATCACGACGTACGCGACGATCAAGGAGGACGCATGAGCAGGGTGAGCCTCGAAGGGCAGGTCGCCGTGGTGACGGGGGCGGCGCGTGGCGTCGGCGAGCTGCTCGCCCGCAAGCTCTCCGCGCGCGGGGCGAAGGTGGCGCTCGTCGGGCTGGAGCCGGACGCCCTCAAGCAGGTCTCCGAACGGCTGCACAGCGAGAGTGACCACTGGTACGCCGATGTGACGGACCATGAGGCGATGGCCGTCGTCGCGCGGGAGGTGAAGGAGCGGTTCGGGAAGGTCGACATCGTCGTCGCCAACGCGGGGGTCGCGAGTGGGGGGCCCTTCATGGACTCCGATCCGGAGTCCTGGCGGCGGGTCATCGAGGTCAATCTCATCGGGTCGGCGGTGACGGCGCGGGCGTTTCTGCCGGTGCTGACGGAGAGCCGGGGGTACCTGCTGCAGATCGCCTCGCTCGCGGCGATCACTCCCGCGCCGATGATGACGGCGTACTGCGCGTCCAAGTCGGGTGTGGAGGCGTACGCGCACAGTCTGCGGGCCGAAGTCGGTTACAAGGGCGTGCGGGTGGGGGTCGGGTATCTGTCCTGGACGGACACCGACATGGTGCGGGGAGCCGATCAGGACGATGTCATGCGGGAGTTGAGGAAGCGGCTGCCGTGGCCGTCCAACAAGACCTATCCGCTGGGGCCGGCTGTCGACCGGATCGTGGCCGGGATCGAGCGGCGGTCGAGTCATGTGTACGCGCAGTGGTGGCTGCGTGGGATGCAGGGGGTGCGCGGGTATCTGCCGGGGCTCATCGGGACCGTGGGGCAGCGCGAGATGCGGCGGTTCGGTGGGCGGCTGCAGGGGGTGCGGACGGGGTTGGTCGGGGCCGGCGGCGCCGCCGATGAGCAGGCGAGGACTACGCGGCGTAACTGATCGACATGCGTGGGGTTATCGCCCGTGTGAATCTGGTCGAGGCCCCACCGAGGGGCCAATCCCCCCCCACTCACTACGGGAGTGAACCCACATGGGTATGAAGGACCAGTTCCAGGAGAAGTCCGAGCAGCTTCAGCAGCGTGCGCGTCAGCACGGTCAGCCGGAGCGGGGTCGTCCGGAGCGGCCGCAGGAGCGTGGCCGTCCGCAGCGGCCGCAGCGGGAGGACGAGCGTGAGCGTCCGACGCGTGAGGACGAGGAGCGCTTTGACCAGGACTACGACCGGTAGGCGTCGTCCTCGGCTCAGCTGATGTGAACGCGGGGTGCCCCCTGTTTGGTGGGTGCCCCGCGTTTGCTGTGCCGTTCGGGGTTCGTCGTCGGGTGCGGGCCGGTGGGGGCTGGTCGTGCCCGTGCGGCGGAGCCGCGGATTGAAACGGTCCCGCGCCCCTAGGGGGTTGTCCTCGGCGGCAGCTTTGGACGTGATCGGTCCGGTACGTGTGCGTAGTCCGGGGGCGTTGCCGGAGGGTTGGTCTCCAACAGCTGCAGGGCCAGTTGAACCGCGTCCTTCAGTTGGGCGTGGCGGCCCTCCGCCCAGTCCAGTGGGGTGCGCAGGACCTCGACGTCCGGGGTGACGCCCTTGTTCTCGATGGTCCAGCCGTACGCGTCGAACCAGGCCGCGTTCATCGGGACCGTGATCACCGTGCCGTCGCCAAGGCGGTGGCGGCCGGTCATGCCGACGACTCCGCCCCAGGTGCGTTGGCCGACGACCGGGCCGAGCTTCAGGAGTTTGAAGGCTGCCGTGATCATGTCGCCGTCGGATGACGTCGCCTCGTCGGCCAGGGCGACCACCGGTCCCCTCGGGGCGTTCGACGCGTACGACACCGGCTGGGCGTTCCTCGTCAGGTCCCAGCCGAGGATCGTGCGGGTCAGTTTCTCCACCACCAGCTCGCTGATGTGGCCGCCCGCGTTGCCGCGTACGTCGACGATCAGGGCGGGGCGGGACATCTCCATGCGCAGGTCCCGGTTGAACTGGGCCCAGCCCGAGCCGCCCATGTCCGGGATGTGGAGGTAGCCGCAGCAGCCGCCGCTCAACTCGCGGACGACGGCGCGGCGTTTGGCGACCCAGTCCTGGTAGCGGAGCGGGCGTTCGTCGATCAGGGGGACCACGGCCACGCGCCGGGCCCGCCCCGCCTCGCCCTCCGCCGGGGTGAAGGTCAGCTCCACCGTCGTACCGCCGGCCCCGGCGAGCAGTGGGTAGGGGCCGGTGACGGCGTCCACGGGGCGGCCGTCGACGTGGGTGAGCACCGCGCCCTCGCGGATTCCCGTGCCCGCCAGCGGGGAGCGGGCCTTGGAGTCGGACGATTCGCCGGGGAGGATGCGCCGGACCGTCCAGCCGTCGTCGCGGCGTACGAAGTTGGCGCCCAGCAGGCCCTGCCAGCGCTGGTAGTGCGGGGGGCCCTCGTTGCGGCGGGCGGCCGTGACGTAGGCGTGCGAGGTGCCCAGTTCGCCCAGCACCTCGCGGAGCAGGTCGGCGAACTCGTCGGGGGAGGCGACCCGTTCGACCAGGGGTCGGTACTGGGCGAGGACCGCGTCCCAGTCGATGCCGCACATCCCGGGCTCCCAGAAGTACGCCCTGATCAGCCGGCCCGCCTCCGCGTACGCCTGCCTCCACTCCGCCGCCGGGTCGACCTCGTGCAGGATGCGGCGTAGGTCGATCCACACCGTCGTGTCGCTGTCGCCGGACTCGGAGGCGGGCACCCCCCGCAGGTCGCCCTCGTCGACCAGGACCAGGCGGCTGCCGTCGCCGCTTACCGCGAACCAGTCCAGGTGGTCGACGAGTTCGGTCTTCTTCGCCTTGCTGATGTTGAAGTGTTCGAGGGTCGGCCGGCCGGTCGTGTCGTCCGGGTTGGCGAACGTCTCGCCCAGCGCGCCCGAGATCGGCCAGCGCAGCCAGACCAGTCCGCCGCCCGCCACCGGGTACAGCGCCGAGTACTTGGAGGCGCCGACCGGGAAGGGCGTGACCCGGCTCTCCAGGCCCTCGATCTCGACGGTCGGCGGGCCGCCGGTCCCGCCCTCGTCGTCCTCCACCGGGTCCAGGCCGCCGGCGGCCGGGCGCCCCTCGGGGGTCAGCGCGAAGGGGGAGGGGGTCGCGGAGGAGAGGGGGACCAGGTAGGGGCGACAGCCCAGCGGGAAGGAGAGGTCGCCGGTGTGGACGTCGTACACCGGGTCGAAGCCGCGCCAGGAGAGGAAGGCCAGGTAGCGGCCGTCCCGGGTGAACACCGGGTTCTCGTCCTCGAAGCGGCCGTTGGTGACGTCGACGATCAGGGTGTCCCTTATACGGGCCAGTTTGATCTGGCGGAGGGAGCGGCCGATTCCGGGGTGCGACCAGGTCAGCCAGCTGCCGTCCGGGGAGAAGGCCAGGTCCCGGACGGGGCCGTTGACCGACCGGATCAGCTCGGTGACCTCACCGTTCGAGTCCTCTGTGCCCGCGGCGTCAGCCGCATCGTCAGGCACAGTCAGAAGAAGCAGTCGTCCGTCGTGCGCGGCGATCGCGAGGCGCTCGCCCTGCGGGTCGGCGACCATCTCCAGGACCCGGCCCAGTTCGCCGGAGGCCAGCCGGCGTGGCTCGCGGTCGCCGGTCGCGCGGGGCAGATAGGCGATCTCGACGGCGTCCTCGCCCTCGGCGTCCGTCACATACGCGACCTGCCCGGCCGAACCGAGCATCTCCGGGAGCCGGACCCGTACGCCGGGGGTGTCGGTGATCGTGCGGGCCGGGCCGTCCCGGTGGGTGAGCCAGTAGAGGCTGCCGCGGACGACCACGGCGCTCGCGCGGCCCGTCTCGTCGACCGAGATGCCGTCGATGTGCTGGGCGGCCGGCACCTGGTACCTGCGGCGGCCGGCGCCCGAGCCGCTGAGGCGCACGTCCAGGCGGCGCGGCTCGGAGCCGGCGCTGAGGTCGTCCACGATCCACAGGTCGCCCGCGCACTGGTACACCACCCGGGTGCCGTCACTCGCGGCGTGCCGGGCGTAGAAGGCGTCGTGGTCGGTGTGGCGGCGCAGGTCGGAGCCGTCGTAGGCGCACGAGTAGAGGTTGCCGACGCCCTCGTGGTCGGAGAGGAAGGCGATCCGGCCGCCGACGAACATGGGGGAGTCGAGATGGCCGCCGATGTCCGCGAGCAGGCGTTCGCCGTGCAGCCACAGGCGGCCCATGGCCCCGCCCCGGTAGCGCTTCCAGGAGGCGGGTTCGTGCGGTGGGGTGCCGGTCAGGAGCAGGCTCTTGCGCTCGCCGTCGAGGTCGGCGACCTGGAGGTCGGAGCACGGCCCCCAGGGGAGCTTGCTGCCGGGGTCGCCGTCGGGGTGGACCTTGTAGGCCCAGGTGAAGTGGGAGAAGGGCTCGCCGTGGGAGGCGACGGCGAGGATCACGCCCTCGGGTGTCCAGCCGCACACCCGGGTGTCCGCCGACCCCCAGTGGGTGAGCTGGCGGCCCGGTCCGCCGTCGACCGCGACCAGGTGGATCTCGGGGACGAGGCTCCGCCAGCTCGTGTACGCGAGATGGCGGCCGTCGGGGGAGAAGCGGGGGTGGCCCACCTTGGTGCGGTCCACGGTGAGCCGCCAGGCGCGGCCCCGGCCGTCGAGGGGGGACAGCCACAGGTCGTCCTCGGCCACGAAGCACAACAGGTCGTCATGGAGGTGCGGCAGGCGCAGATAGCTCACGTCCCCATGCTTTTCCCGCGGACGGACCTGGGCAACTTATGACAAGTCGTGTCGTGACGGCGAAGCGTGACCCACAACACGAACGAAACCGTTTCGTTTCGCTGAGAGATGCGCTACATTCGTTGTGTACGAAACAGTGTCGTTCGGAGTGGGAAGGTGGAGAGAGGCATGACTGAGGTCGCAACGGCGCGTCGCAGTCGTATCACTCCCGAGCGCGAGGCCGAGTTGTACGGGGCCGTGCTCGACCTGCTCCGGGAAGTCGGCTACGACGCGCTGACCATGGACGCCGTGGCGGCCCGCACCCGGTCCAGCAAGGCCACCCTCTACCGCCAGTGGGGCGGCAAGGCCGAGCTGGTGGCGAAGGCGGTGCGGCACAGCAAGCCGGGCGGCCTCGGCCTCGAAGAGATCGACACCGGATCTCTCCGTGGCGATCTGCACGCCCTCACCCTGCGCTCGGACGACTGCGAGATGGAGCAGAACTCCGCGCTGATGCGGGGGCTGGCCATGGCGGTCCACGGCAATCCGGACCTGCTGCAGGCGTTTCGCGAGCATCTCGTCGAACCGGAGATCGCGGAATTCCGTCGCATCGTGCAGCGGGCGGTCGAGCGGGGCGAGGTCTCCGCGGACAACCCGGCCGCCGGATTCATGATGCACATGATGCTCGGCGCGTTCGTCGCCCGCACGCTGCTCGACGAGCAGCCGCCCACCCAGGCGTTCCTCCTTTCGTACATCGACGCCGTGGTCCTCCCCGCCCTCGGCGCGCCCGTCAGCTGACGAGTCCCCGCAGCTGACGAGCCCCCTCCCCAGTAAGCCCCAGCAAGCCCTCCACCTGACGTAACCGCTCACGTCGTCGGGCTGATCACCCCTGCCCAGAAGTAACCCACGACCTGACCGGGAGACGCCTTCGTGGCCACGTTCCTCTACAAAATCGGCCGGCTCGCCTTCCGGCGACGGCACTTCGTCGCCCTGATATGGGTCGCCCTGCTGGCGCTCGCCGGCGTCGGCGCGGCCAGCGCCCCCAGTGCCGGATCCACCTCCTTCTCCATTCCGGGCACGGAAGCGCAGAAGGCGTTCGACCTGCTAGAACAGCGTTTCCCCGGCAGCAGCGCGGACGGCGGTACCGCCCGTGTCGTCTTCAAGGCGCCGGACGGCGAGAAGATGACGGACACTGCCAACAAGGCGACCGTCGAGAAGACCGTGAAGGAGCTGTCCGACGGCTCCGAGGTCGTCTCCGTCGCCGACCCCTACCAGGCGCACGCCGTCAGCAAGGACGGCACGATCGCGTACGCCTCCGTGCGGTACGAGGTCCCCGGCATGGAGCTGAAGGACGCCAGCAGGGACGCCCTGGAGGACGCCGGCCAGCAGGCGCGGGACGCGGGGCTGACCGTGGAGATCGGCGGTGACGCGCTCCAGGCGGCGCCCGAGGCGGCCGCCTCCGAGATCATCGGTCTCGCCGTCGCCGCGGTCGTCCTCGTCATCACCTTCGGCTCGCTGGTCGCGGCCGGACTCCCGCTGCTCACCGCCCTCATCGGCGTCGGCATCGGCGTCTCGGTGATCACCGCGCTGGCCAACGCACTGGACCTGGGCTCCACCACCTCCACCCTGGCCATGATGATCGGCCTCGCGGTCGGCATCGACTACGCGCTGTTCATCGTCTCCCGGTACCGCGCCGAACTCGCCGAGGGCCGCGACCGCGAGGAGGCGGTCGGCCGGGCCACCGGCACGGCGGGCTCCGCGGTGGTCTTCGCCGGTCTCACCGTGGTGATCGCACTGGCCGGCCTGGCCGTCGTCAACGTCCCGATGCTCACGAAGATGGGCCTCGCGGCCGCCGGCACCGTCGTGATCGCGGTGCTGATCGCGCTGACCATGGTCCCCGCGCTGCTCGGCTACGCGGGCCGCAAGGTGAGGCCGGTCGGCGAGAAGGGCAAGCTCCTCGGAGGCCGCAAGAAGGCCGCCGCGGACAAGGCGGCTGCAGGCAAGGCGGCTTCGGCCAACGCCGATCCGGTCAAGCCGAACATGGGCACGCGCTGGGCGAGCTTCGTCGTACGCCGTCCCGTGGCCGTCCTCCTCCTCGGCGTCGTCGGCCTCGGTGCCGCGGCCCTCCCGGCGACCTCCCTCGAACTGGGCCTGCCGGACGACGGCTCGCAGCCGACCTCGACCACGCAGCGCCGTGCCTACGACCTGCTCTCGGAGGGCTTCGGCCCCGGCTTCAACGGCCCGCTCATGGTCGTCGTCGACGCCAAGGCCAGCGATGCCCCCAAGAACGTCGTCAACGACGTCACCAGCGAGATCAAGGGTCTCAAGGACGTCGTGACGGTGACCCCGGCGACGTACAACAAGGCGGGCGACACGGCGATGATCACCGTGGTTCCCGACTCCAAGCCCTCGTCGGTCTCGACCGAGGACCTGGTGCACTCCATCCGTGACGCGGGTGCCGAGATCAAGTCCGACACGGACGCGAGCGTGCTGGTCACCGGCACGACGGCGATGAACATCGACTTCTCGCAGAAGCTGAACGACGCGCTGGTGCCGTATCTGATCCTGGTCGTGGGCCTCGCCTTCCTGCTCCTGATCCTGGTGTTCCGCTCCATCCTGGTCCCGCTGAAAGCGGCCCTCGGCTTCCTGCTGTCGGTGCTGGCGTCGCTCGGCGCGGTCGTGGCGGTCTTCCAGTGGGGCTGGCTCGCGAGCCTCTTCGGGGTCGAGGAGACCGGGCCGGTCATGTCGATGATGCCGATCTTCATGGTCGGCGTGGTCTTCGGCCTGGCCATGGACTACGAGGTGTTCCTGGTGACGCGGATGCGCGAGGCGTACGTCCACGGCGAGAAGCCGAGCCAGGCCGTGGTGACCGGGTTCCGGCACAGTGCCCGGGTGGTGGTTGCCGCCGCGCTCATCATGATCGCCGTGTTCGCCGGCTTCATCGGCGCCAGCGAGTCGATGGTCAAGATGATCGGCTTCGGCCTCGCGATCGCCGTCCTCTTCGACGCGTTCGTCGTCCGGATGGCCATCGTCCCGGCGGTCCTGGCCCTCCTCGGCGAGAAGGCCTGGTGGCTCCCGAAGTGGCTGGACCGCGCTCTGCCGAACGTGGACGTCGAGGGCGAGGGGCTGCGGGCGCAGACCGACAAGGACGAGGACGGCGACCGGGACCGGGAGCTGGTGCGCGTCTGACCGGCCGCCGTCTGAAGTACGACCATTGAAGTAGACCAGCCGGTGAGGGCTCCGTGGGGACGGGGTGCCCTCACCGGCCTTCTTCCTGCCGGTGGGGCGACGGCGGATCGCTGTCGATGCCCTCTTCCATGCGGTCCTCGTCCGGGAAGCCCCTCTCCGCCGTGTGGCGCCGCCGGAAACCGTTTTCGTCCCACTGCTGGCCCGCCTTCAGGAAGCGCTGCCGGGCCTCGCCCCGGTCCTGCGTTTCCCTCATGACGTCCTCGATCGGGACGCCGGATGCCCGGTTCGTCATGCGCTCGTCGATGATCTGGCTGATCTCGCTGTCCGTGCTCTCGGAGGTGTCGGTTCGACCACTGTCGCTCGCGCCCGCGGACCGGAAGATCCGGCGTGCGGGCTCACCCGTCTGCACCTTCACCTCCGCCCACGCCGTCTTGCGCGGATCCGGCCCCGGCGCCACGCCCCATCGGTCGGCGAGCGCTTCCACGAGGAGCAAGCCCCGGCCGGACTCGGCGTCCGGAGCGGAGGGCGGGACGAGGCAGGGCAGCCGGTCGCCGCGGGTGTCCGTGACCTCGATGCGGAGGGTGTCGGCGACGACGTAGAGCGTCAGGCGGAAGTCGCGGCCGGGGACGCGGCCGTGGGTGGTGGCGTTGTTGGCCAGCTCCGCGACGATGTGTTCCGCCGGGTCCAACGGGACTCCCCAAGTGCGGAGTTGTTCCCTCGCGAGGAGGCGGGCGAGGCGGGCGCCGCGGGGCGTTGGGGACAGCAGCACGCTGAAGTTGCGGATGGTGTGGGTGAGTTCGTTTTCAGGGGCAGTCATCTCGCGGTTCATGTCACTCAGAGTGGCGTGATCGGTTTCCCTGGGTGAGTGATCGCAGCCGTGCGTAGCGGGACTGTCCCGGGTTTGTCTCGTGCTGTCTCGGCTGTCTCAGGGGTTGTTCGGGTACGACTGCGCGGTGGAGGTGGGGCATGAACGAGGTGGCGGACGAGGCCGGTTGGGATGTCGAGCCCGGGGACGAGATCGAGCCGGTGGTCCAGGCGGTGGGGCGACTGCTGAAGGTGTGCCGGGAGGCGGCGGGGATGCGGGTGGCCGACCTCGCGGAGGTCATGGGCTACGGCGAGGACATGATCCGCAAGATCGAGCGGGGGCAGCGGATTCCTCGGCCGGAGTTCCTGGACAGGGTGGACGGCGTCCTGAAGGCGCAGGGGCATCTCAAGGCGTTCAAGCGGGACATGGAGCAGGCTCGGTACCCGAAGAAGGTGCGCGATCTAGCGGACTTGGAGAGGCGGGCAGTGGAGATGCTGCTGTATGGCAGCCACAACCTCCACGGCCTGTTGCAGACGCCGGAGTACGCACGATCGCTGTTCGAGATGAGGCAACCTGCGCTCACCGAAGACGTCGTGGAGCGGGAGACCGCCGCACGCATGGCTCGGAAGGCCGTCTTCGAGCGGGAGCCCGCTCCGACGCTCAGTTTCGTCCAGGAACAGGTGACACTCGAACGGCCCTACGGTGGGAAGATGGTGCTACGCCGACAGCTCGAACACCTCTTGGAGGTAGCGCAGTTGCGGAACGTCACGCTCCAGGTCATGCCGACCGACCGGCAGGAGAACGCCGGAGCGTCGGGCCTGATTCAGGTACTGAAGTTTGCCGACGGTACGGCGATCGGACGTTCCAGCGGCGTGTTCAACGCCCGCCCGGTCTCAAGCCCCAAGGATCTCCGGATCCTTGAGCTGCGCTATGGCATGATCCGGGCGCAGGCTCTCACGCCGAGGGAGTCGCAGGCCTTCATCGAGCAAGCGCTGGGGAGACTATGAGCACCTCGCAACTCCACTGGTTCAAGAGCAGCTACAGCAGCAGCAGCGATCCCGGCGACTGCGTCGAAGTCGCGCTGGACTGGATCAAGAGCAGCTACAGCGACAGCAGCGAACCCGGCGACTGCGTCGAGGTCGCCACCACCCCCGCCACCATCCACATCCGCGACTCCAAGACACCCGAGGCCCTCCACCTCACCGTCGCCCCGACCACTTGGACCCTCTTCGTCGCATCCGTTTCGCTAGCCTGAGGCTGTGACGGAGCAACCGGTAACTGACCTGCCCCTGGTGCGAGTTGAGACCGTCGAGGTCAACGGGCACGGAGCGCGGCAGATCGGCGCGAGGACACGCCAGTCCGCGCCCCTGGCCGACCGCCAGGACGAACTGCGGGACGCCATCCGGCAGGCGTCGACCATCGCGCAGGACTCGCTCGCCCAGGTTCCCGAGCGGCACGGCTGGGCCGTCACCAGCGCGGAGGTCACCTTCGGGATCACGCTGGCCGCCGAGGCCGGTGTCATCCTCTCCAAGGCGTCGGCGGAGGCGTCCTTCGAAGTGACGCTCACGGTGGAGCGGACCTCGGGCGCGCCGTGACCGACGGCCACTACTGGGTGCGGATCAGTGAGGGCGGCAGATTCCTGGGTGCCGGGCTCCTCCTGACCCGCGTCTACGTGCTGACGGCCATGCACTGCCTCCGGGAAGCACGCGTGCAGTACGGACGCCTGGATCTCGAACTGGCGGACGGGCGCGCGGTGACGGGCCGGCTGTGCGACTCGGTTAAGGACAGGGACCTCGCCCTCATCCACATCGAGGACGCCCGCCGGTACGACCTGCCCATCGCCCCGCCGACGGACTGGCCACGGCCGGACGCGCGATGGCGCGGCACCTACTGTCCGCCGGACGAGCAGACACAGCTCAGCGGACGCGTGTCGCACGCGCCGATCACCTACCGCAGCGTCGAGGGCGGCGAGTTCACGGGGATTCAGCTGACCGTGGAACAGGGGCTGGGCGACTATTCGGGGTACTCGGGCAGCCCCGTGGACACCGATCCAGGCGTGGTGGGCATCCTCATGGAGCAGCAGTACAGCCGTGCGGACCCCGCCCAGGGAAGCGAGGTGCTCATCGCCGCGTCCGTACGACATGCCATGGACCTGTTTCCGCACTTCAGCGTGGACTCCCTGCGGAACGGAGGCCACGATCCCACGGAGCCTTGCGAGTCGGCCGAGCAGATGCCCGAGCGGAACGCGGTACGGGACGTCGAAGTCGTACTGAGGGCGCTGCGTCAGTGGGAGGAAGCCGGCTACATCACGCCGGAGGAAGCACAGGAGCAGCGCGGCCGCACACTGCGGAAGTTCGGCGACCGCGCCCTGGGAGGCGACCCCGATGTCTGAAAGCGCCGTACTGCCGTGGCCGCGCAGGATCGATCTGGCCGAGAGGGCGGTCGGGGGATCCCTGGACGCCGTTGGCTTGCTGCGGCACGAGGTCGACCGGCTTGCCGAGGACGAGCAGTTGCTGAGCACCCCCGCGGACGCGGCTGAGATGTCGTATTTCCTTGCCCTGCTGCGTGAGCTCGGCGACGCGGCCGAGCGGGAGTACGGGGTCGCTCTGGACACGATCAACCAATGGGTGAACGAGGAACGCGTTCCCGTGGAACACCGGTGCCCGGTCCACAACCGGATCGCCACCGTCCTTGCCGAGAGCGGACACGACTGGGACGCCCGCTGGGCTCTCCGAGGGGCGCTGAAGGCCGCCCGAACGCCCCTTGAGGAGGCCCACACCCTCACTCAACTCGGCGCGGTGTTCGTCCGGCTGCGAGGGCGGGCTGCCGCCCGGGAACACGCCGAACGGGCCGCGCGACTTGCTTCTCAGGCCGATGGCTCGGCGGCTTGGCTCGACGTGCGGATGCGGTCGGCCCATACCTTGTTCCTGATCGAGCGGCCGCTACAGACCTGGGGCAGGGGCCTCGACCTGGTGCGGGAACTGGTGGACCTCTGCGGTCGGCAGATCGACCGCTGGGGGAACGACCATCCCCGGGCGCTGGAAGCCCTCGTGATCATGACCGCGGCGAAGCACGCGGAGGCCGTGGCGCGGCATGACCTGGCAGCCCAGGAGCGGTTGACCGACGCCCTCGCCGTGACGGCCCAACGGTCCGCGAGCCTGCTCGGGGCACGGCACCCCCAGGCCAGGGCCGCACGCGAGGCGCTCCTGGAAGCCCACGAGATCACGAGCCAGGTCAGAGCGGACGAGGAGCGGCGGGAGCAGGACCACCGGGAACGGGCCCGGCGCAGGGAGCGGGAACTGGCCCGGCGGGAGGAAGCGGAACGGGCGAAGGCGCGACACCAGTCGGCGGCGAACGGTACGAGGACGCAGCCACGGGAGCCGGTGGCGGGGGACGCGGGTGAGGCGACCGCGATGTTCACCAGCCCGCTGCTCACCGCCGTATCGGAGGATCGGACTCCGCACGACCGGGACGAGGGCCTGCGCGAGGTCATCACCCGTGCCCGTGTCGTGCTCTGGGACTTCGACGGGCCGATCTGCCGCCTGTTCGCCGGGCATTCGGCGGATCGGGTGGCGAACCGTCTGGTGCAGTGGCTGGATACACGGCGCCGGCTCGGCCTGCTGACGGATGAGGAACGGGAGACACCCGACCCGTACGCCGTCCTGCTTGCCGTGGGGCGACGGCATCCGAGCCTCGACCTCGTGTTGGAGCTGGAGGAACGGCTCACCCGGGAGGAATTGAGGGCCGTGGCCTCTGCGATGCCCACCGCGTACGCGGACTCGTTGATCCGCACCTGGACCGCAGTCGGCGCCCGGCTCGCCATCGCCACCGACAACTCCCCACGGGTTGTGGGCGAGTACCTCGAGTCTCGGGGCCTGATGTCCTGCTTTTTCCCCCACGTCTACGGCCGCACCCAGGACCTGCACCTTTTCAAGCCGAATCCGTACGGCCTCAACCGGGCGCTGAACGCGATGGGAGCCGGTCCTTCGAAGGCATTGGTCATCGGCAGCACCCCCGCGGACTGCCAAGCCGCCCTCCAGGCCGGCATTCCTTTCCTCGGGTATGCGCGCAACGCCCGTAAGGCCAAGGAGCTCAGGAGCGTCGGCGCCGGACTGGTCGTCGAGTCGCTGGAACAGGTGCTTAGGATCGTCCGCTCGTCCGCCTGACAACCCGGTCGCATGCCCGGTACACCCACCGCTAGCGTGCCGTGCATGACGACAGCCGCCACTGAGTCCGAGGGCTTCGGAGCCCACCCCCGTTTCGCCGAAGCCCTGCGTGAGCTGGGGCTGGCCGACCTCCACGCCCGGATCCGCCGCTTCCCGGACGCGACCCGTACCGCCGCTGAGGCCGCCGCGGCCATCGGGTGCGAGCTCGGTGAGATCTGCAAGTCGCTGATCTTCGCGGCGGACGGGGAGCCGGTGCTGGTCCTGATGGACGGGGCGTCGCGCGTCGACGTGGAGCTCGTCCGGAAGGAACTCGGCGTCCAGAAGGTCACGCGGGCCAAGGCCGACGTCGTACGGGAGACCACCGGGTACGCCATCGGCGGCGTACCGCCCTTCGGGCACCGTACGAAGACGCGCGTGCTCGCCGACCGTTCGCTGCTCGACCATGACGTCGTATGGGCCGCCGCAGGGAATCCGTACGCCGTGTTCCCCATGGCGCCCAAGGACCTCGTCGCCCATGCCGGCGCCACCCTGGTGGACGTGCGCGAGCAGACGCGGGCTTCGTGACGCCGCTCGTCACCGCCGCCGTCCTGCTCGCAGCCGTCACGCACGCCAGCTGGAACGCCATCGCCCACCGGATCACCGACAAACTGGTGGGGTTCACGCTCATCGGGGGCGGCGGGGCGCTGATCGGCGCGGTCCTCGCGTGCTTCGCGGCGTTCCCGGCGGCGGAGGCGTGGCCGTATCTCCTCGCGTCGGCGTTCGTCCACGTCGTGTACTTCGCGCTGCTGATGAAGTCCTTCCGGCTGGGCGACTTCGGACAGGCCTACCCCATCGCGCGGGGCAGCGCGCCGCTCGTCGTCGCCGTACTCGCCGCCTTCGTCGCCCACGAGGTGCCGGACGGGTGGGCGGCGGCCGGGATCGCCCTGTCCTGTGCGGGACTCACGGGCGTCGCCCTGTGGGGTCTGCGCGGCAACCCGCCCAACTGGGCCGCGATCGGCGCGGCGTTGGCGACCGGGCTGAGCATCGCGGCGTACACCGTGCTGGACGGGCTGGGGGTGCGAGCCTCCGGGTCGTCCCTCGGCTATATCGCCTGGCTGATGACGGTGCAGGGGTTCGCCGTACCCGCGTACGCCTGCTGGCGCTGGCGCCGGGAGACGGTCACGGTGCTGCGGCCGTTCGCCGGGGTGGGACTGCTGGGTGCAGCGCTGTCCTTCGCCGCGTACGCACTGGTCCTGTGGGCGCAGACGAAGGCCGAGTTGGCGCCGATCGCCGCCCTGCGGGAGTCCTCGATCATCGTGGGCGCCGCGATAGGCGCCGTGTTCTTCAAGGAGCGCTTCGGGGCGCCGCGCATCGTGGCGGCGGGACTGCTGGTCGTGGGGATCGGGCTGATGCTGCACGCGGGCTGACGCCACGACGACGACTCGTCCGCCGACCACCACGCCGCTCACCGACCTCACGCCCCCGGGCCCTTGCCCTTGCCCTTGTTGCTGGAGCCACCGCCGGCACAGCAGCGTGCGAGTTGAGGAAGCCCCGGCCAACGGCCGGGGCTTCCTCAACAGTCAGACGGTCACTTGCCGAAGGCGGCGTTGTTGCAGCCCATCGTCGAGCCGAGGTGCGTGCTCTGGGCACCCGCGTCGCCCTCGCCGTTGACACCGCTGCCCAGGAGGCCGTTGAGGATTCCGACCACGCCGAGGATGTCGAGGTTCAGGTCGTGGGACTTGCAGGTGGTGCTCTGCTGGACCTTGACGTCGTTGCCTCGGGGGCCTTGGTCGGCCTGCGCGGTGCCCGCGCCCACGAGGCCGACGGTGGTGAGGGCGGCGACCAGGACCGCGGCCTTGCGAAGCTTGTGCATGTCATCTCCGGTGGAGTGAGGTGGATGCGATGCGTGAAGGAGCGACTCCTTACGATTAAGGGAGATTAAGTAGGAAATGCCCCAAATCATCCTCTGGCGCGCCGAGTTTTGCGATCTACCGCCGGGATGATGCTGCCGCGGGCGCCCGAACGCCTGAACCGCACGCCTGAACCGAACACTTGAACTGAACGCTTGAACTGAACGCTTGAAACTGAACGCCTTGAACCGGACGCCTGAAGTCGCGCGCTACCCGTGCCCCGTGACCCCGGACAGGTCATGCGCCGTCACGCTGTTGCGGTCGGTGACCGAGCGGCCCAGGGCGTGGTGGGGCCACAGGCCCGCGGCGACCCGGCGGCTGCGCTCGCTCCACTGACGGGCCGCCAGGTCACCGGCCTTGTAGTGGTTGAGGGCGTAACCGCCGGAGTGGATGCGCAGCAGGGTGAAGCCGCCGGGGTACTCCTTGGCGGCGGCGACCTCCTGCTGGGTGACGTGCGGCGCCCGCGACAGCACGGTGCGCTTGTTGCGGTGGGTGTGGCCCGCGTGGTGGAGGAAGACGCCCGGCGCGGACGCGTAGGCGTCGACGACGGCACGGGCCTGGCGGCGCTCCAGCTGCTGGCCGCGGGTCACCGGGAAGACCGAGTCCCGCACGGTCAGCGGATGGTGGCCGAAGACCAGCGTCGGCTGCTCCGGGGCCTCCCTCAACCGCCCCCGGAGCCAGGCCAGTTGCTCGGGCCCGAGCCCGCCCGCGTCGGCGCCGTTGCCGGTCTTGACGTAGGTGTCGAGGCCGATGATCCGCAGCCCGCCGAGGTCCCGGGCGAAGTACCCCGGCCCGCCGCCGTCGGCCGGGAACGCGGCGTGGAAGGTGGCGTTGTCGCGGGAGCGGTCGTGGTTGCCGCGTACGACGAAGTAGTCCCGCCCGTGCGCACCGAACCCGTCCAGGATCCGCCGGGCCTCGCCGAGGTCGTGCGCCCCGCCGCCCGCCGAGATGTCGCCCCCGGCCAGCAGTACGTCCGCCCCGCGCCGCCGGGCCTCCTCGACCAGGGCGCGGCTCATGAGCTCCGGATACGGTGCCCGCCCCGGCTGCTGCGGCACCCCGCGCAGCAGGGGAAAGCCGCCGACGAGCCCCGCGGTCGTCTCGCCGAGGTGCAGGTCGTTGCAGAGCGCGACCGACAGCAGATGCCGGCCGGGCGGCGGCTGGGGGGTGGTGAAGCAGTACGGTCCGCCGCTCGCGCCGAACCCGAACGTCGACGTGCCCACCGCGTTGCCGCGCACGAGATGCAGCGGGGTGGGCGTCGCGGCCGTGCCCCGGGAGCGGGCCTGGTAGTAGTACGTCTGCCCCGGCTCCAGGTCCGTGAGTTCGACCTGGTGATGGGCGGTCGGACGGCCCTCGGACGCCGTGCGGTTGAGCCGCGAGGGATGGGTGCCGTAGACGATCTCGCCCTCGGTGAGCGCGGGGAGGGGATGCCCCAGGCCGTCATCGGTGCCGGGGATCCCGGTGTACCAGGTGATGACCGCGCTGTCCTCGGTGAGGGTGACGAGTTCGAGGTTGACGGCGATCAGGTCGTCGGGGTGGTGGGAGCGGGCCCGCTGCATGGCGGCGGACGCCGACCGCAGCAGGGCGGGGGCGAGCCGGGCGCCGGAGCGCAGCACCTCGCAGGGGCCGGGGAAGGCCGACAGTGCCGCGAGGGCGGGGAGGTGGGCGGAGAAGCAGCAGCGCATGTCCTCGATATGGCCCGGTGCGGTGAACGGGGGAGGTGGCGGTGGCGGCGGGGCCAGGTCCGGCGCGCGACATCTCCGTGGAAGGCGACATCTCCATGGAAGCAGGGCGAAGGCGGTCACCGAAGGGAGTGTGCCGAGTCTCACTGATCCCGAGTTGCCGTCTTTGCTCCTCTGACTGGTCGGCGGCGCCCTCCGAGGCGCACCCTGGAAGCAGGACTTCCGGAGGTGATCGTCATGATGCACACCACAGTGGGATGGCATGTCGAGCTGGAGTTCCAGGAGGACGAGACGCACACCAGGGCGGTCGCGATGGTGCGCCTCCCCGACGGCACCGAGGTACGGGCCCAGGGGCACGCCTCACGGCACCACACGGACGCGAATCAGCCGCGCGTCGGTGAGGAGATCGCCGGTGCGCGCGCGCTGAACGAGCTGGCGATGCAGATGCTCACGAAGGCGCACAGCGAGATCGACCAGGCTTCTGGGCGGACCTCGCATCCGATTCACGTGTGAGCGCCCTTACGCCAGCGCCGCCCGCAACCCCCGTATCAACCCCTGCGCCCTCGGGTCCGCCGTCACCGTCTTGCGGAAGCCGTTCGTCACATAGCCGAACGCGACTCCCGACTCGGGGTCGGCGAAGCCGAGGGCGCCGCCGCGGCCGGGGTGGCCGAAAGAGCCCGGTCCGAGCAACGGGGACGCGGTGCCGTGGAGCATGTAGCCGAGGCCGAAACGGGTGTTGACGACCAGGACGCGGTCCGGGCCCGCCGACTCCTCGGCGCGAGCCTGTTCCACGGTCTCCGGGTCGAAGAGCCGCACGCCGTCGACCTGGCCGATCAGCGCCGCGTAGAAGCGGGCCAGACCGTCGGCCGTCGCGATGCCGTTCGTCGCGGGGAGCGCGGCGGCGAGGTAGGCGGGGTCGTTCTGGTCCGGGAACGGGGTGATCGCGGCGAACGCGCGGCGGGTCAGGGAGTCCGGGTCGTCGTAGGCCTCGGTGACCGACCGCTTCGGCCGCGACCGCAGCCCGCCGACCGGCTCGGGCCCCTCGACCCGCCCGGTACGCCCCACCCGTCCCGCCTCCGACTCCGGCAGCCCCAGCCACAGATCCAGGCCCAGCGGCCCGGCGACCTCCGCCGCCAGCCACTCCCCGGCCCACCGCCCCGTCACCCGCCGCACCAGCTCGTCCAGCAGCCAGCCGTACGTCAGCGCGTGATAGCCGTGGTCGGTGCCCGGCTCCCACGCATGCGCCTGCGCGGCCACCGCCTCGGGGCCGAGACGTGGGTCCAGCGCCTCCTCGGGCGTGAGCGGGCGGTCGAGCACCGGGAGCCCTGCGCGGTGGTTCAGCACATGCCGGACCAGCAGCCGCTCCTTGCCGTGAGCCTTGAACTCCGGCCAGTACACGGCCAACGGCGCGTCCAGGTCCAGCTCTCCGCGCTGCTGGAGAATGAGGGGTACGGCGGCGGCGACGCCCTTGGTGGCCGACCGCACGACCTGCGCGGTCCCCTGCTCCCAGGGCTCGGTCCCGTCCACATCCTTGGTACCGGCCCACAGATCGACGACCTTGCGCCCGTCCCGGTACACGGCGACGGCCGCCCCCCGCTCCCCGAGCGTGCCGAAGTTCCGTGCGAACGCCTCCCTGACCGGCTCGAAGCCCTCGGCCACTGTGCCGTTCACGTCCACGTCCGTCTCCTCGTCCTGCCTGGTGCGGGTGCCTTTCTACCCAAGCAGGATGGTGACGTCGATGTTCCCCCGGGTCGCGTTCGAGTACGGGCACACCTCATGCGCCGCGTCCACCAGCTTCGCCGCGAGGTCCGCGTCCAGCACCGGCAGGGAGACGCTGAGGGCGACCGCCAGGCCGTAGCCGCGGTGCTTGTTGGGGCCGATGCCGACCTTCGCGGCGACCGTGGAGCCGGTGAGGTCGTAGCCCTCGCGGTTGCCGACCAGGATCAGCGCGTTGTGGAAGCAGGAGCTGTAGCCGGCGGCGAACAGCTGCTCGGGGTTGGTGCCGTTGCCGTCACCGCCGAGCGCCGGCGGCATCGCGACCTTCAGCTCGATCTGGCCGTCCTGGCTGGTGACGTAGCCGTCCCGGCCGCCGTGCGCGGTGGCCTCGGCGACGTATGTGATCTTCGTCGGACGGGTGTCGACGGCGGTGTCCTCGTCGTTCATGGTTGGCCCTCCCCCAAAAAGAACGTACGCAAGTACATCGTGCACAAGGTACTGGCGGGTATGGGACTGCTGTTACCAGGGGGTCGTGACCGTTGGTAAGCCGAGATCAGCGGGCGGCGCGGTCGGCGACGGCCGTCGCCTTCGCCGCCAGCTGCCACAGTTCCTCGCGCAGCCGCTCGATCTCCGGGCCGTCGAGCCCGGTCTCCGCGAGCAGCGTGCCCGGTACGCACTCCGCGCGCTCCCGCAGCGCCGCGCCCTGCCCGGTGACCGCGACGAGCACCGACCGCTCGTCCCGCGCCGACCGCTCCCGCCGCACCAGCCCCGCCGCCTCCAGCCGCTTCAGCAGCGGGGAGACGGTGCCGTAATCGAGCCGAAGGGCGGCCGCCAGTTCCTTCACCGTGATCTCGCCGCGCTCCCAGAGGACCAGCAGGACGAGGTACTGCGGGTAGGTGAGGCCGAGTTCGTCGAGAAGCGGGCGGTAGGCGGCCGTCACGGCGCGCTGGGCCGCGTACAGCGCGAAGCACAGCTGCTCGTCGAGCAACAGCGAGCCCTTGGTCTCCTCGTTCGTCACGCGCCCTCCCTCACGCTCGAAGCGGCTTCGCCCGGCTCGCGCGGGGGCACCCCCATCACGGACCGCGGATCGAAGCCGAACGGCAGCTCCAGGCGATGGGCGCGCATCAGCTCGTCGTCGGACAGCAGCTCCGCCGTCTTCCCGTCGGCCGCGATCACGCCCTCGCTGAGAACGAGGGAGCGCGGGCACAGCTCCAGGGCGTACGGCAGGTCGTGCGTGACCATCAGGACGGTGACGTCCAACGAGCGCAGGATGTCGGCCAGTTCGCGTCGGGAGGCGGGGTCGAGGTTGGAGGAGGGCTCGTCGAGGACGAGGATCTCCGGCTCCATCGCCAGTACGGTCGCCACCGCGACCCGGCGCCGCTGGCCGAAGGAGAGGTGGTGCGGGGGCCGGTCCTTGAACTCCGCCATGCCGACCCGGTCGAGGGCCCGGTCGACGCGCTCCTCCAGCTCCGGCCCCTTGAGCCCGGCCGCCGCGGGACCGAAGGCCACGTCCTCGCGGACCGTCGGCATGAACAGCTGGTCGTCCGGATCCTGGAACACGATGCCGACCCGGCGCCTGATCTCGGCCATGTGCTGCTTGCCGACGGGCAGCCCGGCGACGTGCACGGTGCCCGTACCGCCGGTCAGGATGCCGTTGAGGTGGAGCACGAGGGTCGTCTTGCCGGCGCCGTTCGGGCCGAGCAGCGCGACCCGCTCACCCCGCGCGATGGAGAAGTCCACGCCGAACAGGGCCTGGTGGCCGTCGGGGTAGGCGAAGGCCAGACCGGCCACTTCCAGGGAGGGAATCGGTTCCGTCACAACGACCATCCCAGCAGACAGACGACGAGGGCGGCGAAGGGGAGCGTGAGGGCGTACGACCACTGCGCCCGGGACGCGGTCACCTCGTCGATCACCGGCATCGAACCGGCGTACCCGCGGCTGATCATGGCCAGATGGACGCGCTCGCCGCGCTCGTAGGACCGGATGAACAGCGCGCCCGCCGACTTCGCGAGGACGCCCCACTGCCGCACGCCCTTCGCCTCGAAGCCGCGTGACTCGCGTGCGATCCGCATCCGCCGCATCTCGTCCGTGATGACATCGCCGTAGCGGATCATGAAGGACGCGATCTGCACCAGAAGCGGCGGGAGCTTCAAGCGCTGGAGGCCGAGGAGCAGTTCACGCAGCTCGGTGGTGGAGGCGAGGAGCACGGAGGCGGCGACGCCCAGGGTGCCCTTCGCGAGCACGTTCCAGGCGCCCCACAGTCCGCTGACGCTCAGCGACATGCCCAGCACCTCGACCCGCTCGCCCTCCGCCACGAACGGCATCAGCACCGCGAACGCGACGAACGGCACCTCGATCAGCAGCCGCTTGAGCAGAAACCCGGCGGGCACGCGCGCGACGTACGCGACGAGCGCGAGGAGCACGGCGTACAGGCCGAACGCCCACATCGCCGCCCGCGGCGTCGACACCACGACCACCACGAACGCGAAGGTGGCGGCGAGCTTGGTGTGCGGCGGCAGGCCGTGCACGGGCGAGTGCCCGTGCCGGTAGAGCCTGTGCGCGTGCCCGGCGCCCATGAGTCAGACGCTCGTGCTCGTCGGCGACACGTCGGCCGCCTCGTCCGTACGACGCCGGCGCACCGCCCAGAAGACGCCGGTGCCCGCGACCAGGGTCGCGCCGACGCCGATCGTCCCGGCGAGGCCGCCGGACAGCCGGATGTTGTCGATGTTCTTCACGCCGTAGTCGGCGAGCGGCGAGTCGGCATTGGCGTGCTCCTCCGCGGACTCGGCGAATCCCTTGTCCTCGGCGACCTTCTCCAGGCCGTCGGGGCTGGCGGAGGCGTAGAAGCTGACGAACCCGGCGAGGACGAGCGAGGTGACCAGGCCGCTGATCCACAGGGTGCGGCGGGAGGTGCGGGCCGCGACCGGCCGCGCGGCCTCGGGCGCCGGGGCGTCGACGAGTTCGCCGCCGACCCGCAGCTTCAGCGGCTGCCGCAGATCACGGGCGCCGTACACGAGGTCCGGCCGTACGGCGATGACGGCCCCGATGGTCAGCGCGGTGATCGCCGCCTCGCCGATGCCGATCAGCAGGTGGACGCCGACCATGGCGGTGGCGACCTTGCCGATCGAGACGTCGGTGGTGCCGCCGATCCAGAACAGGAGCGTGAACGCGAGGGCCGCGGCCGGCACGGACACCACCGAGGCGACGAAGGAGGCGGCGGTGATCGAGCGGCGGGTCTTCGGCAGGACCTTCACCAGGCCACGGAAGACGACATAGGCGACGACGACGCCGACGATCGCCATGTTGGTGATGTTCACACCGAGCGCGGTGAGGCCGCCGTCCGCGAAGAGGATGCCCTGCATCAGCAGGACGACGGAGATGCACAACGCGCCGGTATAGGGGCCGACGAGGATCGCGGCGAGGGCGCCGCCCAGGAGATGTCCGCTGGTCCCGGCCGCGACGGGGAAGTTCAGCATCTGCACCGCGAAGATGAACGCCGCCACCAGACCGGCCAGCGGCGCCGTCCGCTCGTCGAGTTCACGGCGCGCGCCGCGCAGGCTCACGGCGACCGCGGCCGCGGCGACCACTCCGGTCACGGCGGAGGTCGGGGCGTCTATGAATCCGTCAGGTACATGCACCGTTCGATGATAGTGGCTTAATGCGAACGGGTTGCAAGAGCGATAGCCTCGTGGATTTGGTCCCGTGTATCGCACATGTGATATACGCCCGTCCCGAGGGGCGCTTTCGGGAAGATATGCGACATTGGAGGGGGGCGAAGGCACAGCTTTCGCACAGGTCACGCAGGGTGAGAGGGCGTCCGATGTCTGTAGTCGAACAGTACGCACGGGCCCATATCGTTACGGACGCGGACCTCCTGGCGGAGGAACAGGACGCCGTTCCGGTCGTCCTGCGCTATGACCCGGACACCGATCCGCGCGCGGTGCGCGTCCGGCTGCCCGGGCGCGAGGCCCACGAGTGGACCTTCTCGCGGTCCCTGCTGGAACAGGGACTGCGTGCCCCTGCGGGGAGCGGAGAGATACGGGTGTGGCCGTGCGGCCGGGTGCAGGCCGTGGTGGAGTTCCACTCCGCGCAGGGCGTGTCGGTGGTGCAGTTCGAGTCGAAGGCGCTGATGAGGTTTCTGCGGCGGACCTATCTGGCCGCCGCCGCACCCGTGGCACGAGAGGCCCAGCTCGGCCGGTGAGCCTCAGCTGGGTGACGCTGAGGCTCAGCCGCCCAGCTTCAGCAGCTCCGCCACGATCGGTCCCGCCGTGTCGCCGCCGTGGCCGCCAGCCTGGACCACACCCGCTGCCGCCAGGTCGTTGCGGTAGGCGGTGAACCAACCGTTCGGCTTCTTCTGGCCGTCGACCTCCGCCGAGCCGGTCTTCGCGCCGACGTCACCGGTGACCCCGGACATCGCCTCGGCCGCCGTGCCGTAGGCCGCCGTGTAGGACATCAGCTCGCGCAGCTGCGAGAGCGTGGTCTGCGACATGGTGCGGGAGGCGGTGGCGAGGGTGCGGTCGTCGACCGACGGGGCCACCAGATAGGGCTGCTTGAAGGTGCCCGTGTTGATCGTCGCCGACACCGACGCCATGTTCAGCGGGTTCATCCGTACGCCGCCCTGGCCGATGAGCGAGGCCGCCATCTGGGCCTGCGACTGGACCGGGACGGAGCCGTCGAAGGTCGGGACGCCGACGGACCAGTTGTTCATGGACAGACCGAAGACCTGCTGGGCCTGCTTGGTCAGGCTGTCGTTGTCCAGCTCGGGGGCCTGGCTGATGAAGGCCGTGTTGCAGGAGCGGGCGAAGCTCGTCTTGAACGTGCCGTTCTTGATCTCGAACTTGTCGTCGTTCTGGAACTTCCAGCCGCCGTACGTGAAGTACTTCGGGCAGGGGTGCTCCTTGTCCGCCGACGCCAGTCCCTTCTCGATCAGCAGCGTCGAGGTGATGACCTTCATCGTGGAGCCGGGGGCGAGAGAGCCCTGGAAGGCCGTGTTGAAGCCGTGCGAGGAGTTGGCGACCGCCAGGATCTCGCCGGTCGACGGGCGCAGCACGACCACCGACGCCTTCGCCTTGGCGGCGACCTGCTTCTCCGCGGCGGCCTGCAGCGCCGGGCTCAGCGTCGTCTTCACCTCGCCCGGCGTGCCCTTGCTCAGCTCCAGCAGGGTCTTGTCGGACAGTTCGGCCTTCTGGGAGTCCTTGCCCCGGATCACCTGGAGTTCGACGCCCGCCTTGCCGCCGGCCTTCTCGCCGTACTTCTCGCGCAGCCCGTCCAGGACCGAGCCCAGCGACGGGTACTCGTCCTCCGTCAGCTCGCCGCCGTCCCGGTCGAGCGCCTTGACCGGCGGGGTGCCGGACTCGCCGGTGACGAGGGTGTCGCCGTCCTTCAGGTCGGGGTGGACGATCGCGGAGTGCCACTCGACGAGCGGCTTGCCGTCCTCGGCCCGCCGCACGACCGTCAGCGAACTGTCGTAGGCCAGCGGCTTGGTGGTGCCCTTGTACGCGACCGTGCCCTTCACGGAGAAGGGGACCTTGTCGCCGGTGCGAGGGCCCGCGGTGAGGGTGACGTCCTTGATGTGGGCGTCCTTGGTGTAGCCGGTCAGCAGGGCCTGGGCGGCCGTCGTGTCGTCCGTGGCGGCGGCCGCCTCGGTCACCTTGCCCTGCTGCCAGGCGGTGAGGAACTCGCGGGCCGCGGTCGTGACCTCGGTCGCCGACAGAGGGCCGGTCTTGACGTCCTTCGCCTTGTGGTCGGCGCTCGCCGACGTCGACTGCGCACGGCTGTCGGCGACGGCCCCGCCGCCGAACAGCGCGTAGGCGCCGAACCCGGCGCCGCCGACGACCACGGCGATCATCCCGCCGAGCACTGCGGGGTTGGTCTTCCGTCGCTCAGCGACGCGCCCTCTGTTGCCCACTGCTTTCCGTTCCCTCGCGTATTCCAGGAGCCCCCGCCGCCCCGCCGACCTGAGAGCCTGTGAACAGGCCCCCGCCTGCGCTGCGGGGTCTGTTCACAGGCTCTCCCGCATACCAACGACGGCGACCACCCTAGAGTCCCGTGCCGCGGGGCATAAGTTCAGCCGGACGCTCGTAGCACGGCTGCGACAATCGGCCCCGCCGCGTCGCTGCCGTGGCCGCCCTGCTCGGCCATGGCCGCGGCCGCCACGTCATTGCGGAAACCGGTGAACCAGCTGTCGGAGGTGGCTTTGCCGTCGACCTCGGCGGAGCCGGTCTTGGCGCCGATGTCGCCGCTGAGCCCGGACATGGCCCGCACGGCGGTGCCCTGGGCCGAGGTCGCGGTCAGCCGCATCATCTGCTTCAGCTGGGCGACGGTGCTCGCCCGCAGGCCGTCGGCGGTGGCGAACGGCCGGTCGTCGAGCTCGCGCGCGACCAGGTACGGCTGCCGGAACGTGCCGGTGATCGCGGTGGCCGTGACCGACGCCATGTTCAGCGGGTTCATCTGGACCTGGCCCTGGCCGATGGCGTTGGCCGCGCGGTCCGGGCCGGTGGAGGCGGGGACGCTGCCGTCGAAGGAGGCGATGCCGGTCTTCCAGTCGCCGCCGAGCCCGAACCGCTTCTCGGCCTCCGTCGTCAGCGAGGCGTCCGTGAGCGGT
Source organism: Streptomyces viridochromogenes (assembly GCF_001270495.1). Classification (GTDB taxonomy): domain Bacteria; phylum Actinomycetota; class Actinomycetes; order Streptomycetales; family Streptomycetaceae; genus Streptomyces; species Streptomyces viridochromogenes_A. The sequence continues at coordinate 22,251 of NZ_LGUR01000210.1, read as the reverse complement.
TCCTCGTCGACGAGCTTGATGAAGGCCGTGTTGCAGGAGCGCATGAAGCCGTTGGCAAGGGTGGCGTTCGCGCTCTCGTCGGCTTTCAGGCCCGTGAGGTTCTTGAAGGTCTGGCTCTGCCACAGCGCCGTGTCCGGGCAGGGCGCGGGCCCGTTCATCGTGGTCACACCGTTGTCGATGAGCATCGCCGAGGTGATGATCTTCATCGTGGAGCCGGGCGGTACGCGTCCCTCGAAGGCCGCGTTGAAGGCGTCGTCACGGTGGTTGGCCACCGCGAGCACCTCGCCGGTGCTCGGCTTGACGGCCACCACCGAGGACTGGCCGTACTGCTTCACCGCCTTCTCGGCCGCCGCCTGCACGGGCGCGCTGAGCGTCGTCTCCAGCTTCCCGGGCCTGCCCTTCGCGAGGGTCAGCAGCGAGGTGTCCGGCGACTCGTCGGCGTGCCGGATCGCCAGCTCGATGCCGGGGGAGCCGCCCGCCTTGCTGCCGTACCTGTCGCGCAGGGTGTCCAGGACCAGGCCGAGGGAGGGGTACTTCTCCTTCGTCAGCACGGTGCCGTCGCGGTCGACGGCCTCGATGGGCGGGGCCTTCGCCTCGCCGGTGACGAGGGTGTCGTCCTTCCTCAACTGCGGGTGGATGACGGTCGGCTGCCAGTCGACGAGGGCCCGCCCGGTGGTGAGGCCGCGCACCACCTTGAGCTCGCTCTTGTAGGACAGCGGCTTGGACTTCCCCTCGTAGGTGACCTTCGCGCTCACGCTGAAGGGCACGGCGGTGCCGGTCGCCCTGCCGGGCGTGATCTTCACGCCGGTGATGTGGGCGCCCCCGCTGTACGCCGTCAGCACCGACTCGGCGGCCGCGTCGTTGTTCGTGTACGTCGCCGCCCGCGCCGCCTCCCCCTTCTCCCAGGCCGCGAAGAACTTCGCCGTGGTCTCCTCGACCTCCTCGGCGCTCGGCGGCCCGGACCGCACCGGCGCCGGCCCGCCCTGGCCGGTCGCCCCGCCGCCGTTCAGTGCCGACATGATGTTGTACGCGCCGTATCCGGCACCGCCCACCATCACCGCGAACACCCCACCTATGACGGTGGCTTTGACCCCCTTGGGCATGGTCCCCTCCCCGTTTTCGTCCACCGCACTGTAAGTGGCGTGGGTGATAGCTGGGGAAGCTGTTTTCTTTTGTTGTCCGAATGAGTGACCGATTCTTGGCTGAACGAACGACATGTTGGTCTTTGTCAAGCCCCGAAATGCAGTGCCGTGACGCGAATCGACGGCCGCGGCGCAATGGAGGCAGGGGTTGCCACGGACGTGTGGCACCCGCTGAGCCTAGGAGTGAGCCCCATGCGTCGACCCGTCACGGCCCGTGCCCCGGTGCTATGGCTGATCGCCACCGCTGCCCTGTTCGCCCTCTGCCTCGGCTCGTTCCTGGTGTGGGTCGCGGAGGACCGCTCCGGCCCCCGCACTCCCGTCAGCGGACATCACGAGAGCGCGCCACCGGCTGAGGGGGGCGGGGAACCGCCGGCACCCGAGGAGGAGGCGCCGGTGGAAGAGGCGCCGGTGGAGGAGGCGCCGGAGGAAGACACAGGGGCGGAAGAGGCCCCGGAGGAAGAGACGGCAGCTGAGGAGAGTGCGCCGGCCTCGCCGAGCATCTTGCCGGTCGTGGTGTCCGGGGCGTCCGGCTTCGGTGGGCTGCTGAGCGGTGTCGCGGCGATGATCGCCGTGCGGCAGGCCGCCGACAAGGGAAGGGCTATACCCAGGTGTCCAGCCACATCCGCGACCGCCAGCCGTCCAGCGGGATCACCGTCCCCGTGTAGATCGGCCAGAAGTAGATGAAGTTCCAGGCGATCAGCAGCACCAGCACGCCCGCGCCCGTGGCGCCGGCCACCCGGCGGGTGTCGCTGGAGCCCGGTGGGCCGATGATCGCGCCCAGGAGCATGGCCACGGCGAGGCAGAGGAACGGCAGGAAGACGACGGCGTAGAAGAAGAAGATGGTGCGTTCCTGGTAGAGGAACCAGGGGAAGTAGCCGGCCACGACGGCGCAGGCGATGGCCCCGGCCCGCCAGTCGCGGCGGAAGGCCCAGCGCCACAGGACGTACAGGACCGCGAAGGCGGCCACCCACCACAGCAGCGGGGTACCGAGCGCCAGCACCTCGCGCGCGCACTTCTCGCCCGCGTCGACGGGGCAGCCGTCCTTGCCGGGGGCGGGGGACTCGTAGAAGTACGACACCGGGCGGCCGGTGACGATCCAGCTCCACGGGTTGGACTGGTAGGTGTGCGGGGACGACAGGCCGACGTGGAACTTGTACACCTGGTGCTCGTAGTGCCACAGGCTCAGCCACCAGTCGGGGAACAGCCAGGACCAGCTGCTGCCGCGGCCGTCGGCACTCGCCCAGTTGCGGTAGTAGCCGCCGGTGCCGTCCGTCGGGGAGAGGATCCAGCCGGTCCACGAGGCGATGTAGGTGAAGATCGCCACCGGCACGGTCGCCAGGAAGGCGAAGCCCAGGTCGTGCTTGAGGACCGCCGTGTAGGGGCGGTGGGCACCGGCGACCTTGCGGGCGCCGACGTCCCAGACCACCGTCATCAGGCCGAACGCGACCAGGAAGTAGAGGCCGTTCCACTTGGTGCCGATGGCCAGGCCCAGCATCAGACCGGCCAGCCAGCGATAGGGGCGCCAGCCCAGGCGCAGGGTCTCGGCGAGGTGCGCGTCGGGGCGGACCCGGCCGTCGGCGTCCGCCGGGAGCGCCGCCGCGAGTTTCGCGCGCGCCTTGTCCCGGTCGATGACGAGGCAGCCGAACGCCGCCAGCACGAAGAACATCAGCACCCCGTCGAGCAGCGAGGTGCGCGCCATCACGAAGGCCAGCCCGTCCACCGCCATCAGCGTGCCCGCGAGGCAGCCGAGGAAGGTCGAGCGGAAGATACGGCGGCCGATGCGGCACAGCATCAGGACGGCCAGCGTGCCCAGCAGCGCCGTCATGAACCGCCAGCCGAACGGGTTGAACCCGAACATCAGCTCGCCCAGCCCGATGACGTACTTGCCGACCGGCGGGTGGACGACGTACGCCGCGTCCGTCGGGATCGGGACCTGGTCGCCGACCTTGAGGATCAGGTCGTTGGCGTTCTTGTCCCAGTTGACCTCGAAACCGCGGTGGACGAGCGCCCACGCGTCCTTGGCGTAGTACGTCTCGTCGAATATCACCGCCTTCGGGCTGCCCAGGTTCCAGAACCGCAGGAGCCCGGCGAGCAGGGTCACCAGCAGCGGACCGCCCCAGCCCGACCAGCGTCCGATCCGCTCGGCGAGCGGCCGTGAGGCGCCGAGGAACTGCCACATCCGCGGGCTGGGCTGGACATACGGCGGCACGAGCCGGTCGCGGACGTCGCTTCTGGGCGCCGCCGTGTAGCCGAATCGGCGCAGCCGCTGCTGCCACGACTGTCGCTGCTCGTGGGTCGCCTGGCCCTGCCGGGTGTCCGTGGAGGACGCGGTACTGGTCACCGCGCCATCGTAGGGAAACGTTCTGTGGGAGTCCCGTGCATGTGGGGTAAGGGCGCGGAAGCGTTGCTTCGGCGGTCCCTGCGAGGATGGGGGGCGTGACTGGAACCCTCGTACTGGCAGGTACCCCCATCGGTGACATCGCGGACGCGCCGCCCCGGCTCGCGGAGGAGCTGGCCGGTGCCGATCTCGTCGCCGCCGAGGACACCCGGCGGCTGCGGCGGCTGACACAGGCGCTCGGGGTGACGCCCAAGGGCCGGGTCGTGTCGTACTTCGAGGGGAACGAGGCCGCGCGGACCCCGGAGCTGGTGGAGGAGCTGCTCGGCGGGGCGCGGGTGCTGCTCGTCACGGACGCCGGGATGCCGTCGGTGTCGGACCCGGGGTACCGGCTGGTCGCGGCGGCGGTCGAGAAGGACATCAAGGTCACCGCGGTGCCGGGGCCGTCCGCGGTGCTGACCGCGCTCGCCCTGTCCGGGCTGCCCGTCGACCGGTTCTGCTTCGAGGGCTTCCTGCCGCGCAAGGCGGGGGAGCGGCTGTCGCGGCTCAGGGAGGTGGAGCGGGAGCGGCGGACGCTCGTCTACTTCGAGGCCCCGCACCGGCTCGACGACACCCTCGCCGCGATGGCCGAGGTCTTCGGCGCCGAGCGGCGGGCCGCCGTGTGCCGGGAGCTGACCAAGACGTACGAGGAGGTCAGGCGGGGTGGGCTGGGGGAGCTCGCGGCGTGGGCGGCCGAGGGGGTGCGCGGGGAGATCACCGTGGTCGTCGAGGGGGCACCGGAGAAGGGGGCCGAGGAGGTCGACGCCGCCGAGCTGGTGCGCCGGGTTCGCGTGCGCGAAGAGGCGGGTGAGCGGCGCAAGGAGGCCATCGCGGCGGTGGCGGCGGACGCCGGGGTGCCGAAGCGGGAGGTCTTCGACGCCGTGGTGGCGGCGAAGAACGCGGGGGCGTGAAACGCCGTGTGAGCAGGGTGTATATCGCATGAGCGTGCGCCCCATGCGGGGGTAAAGGGACCCGGGCCTTTCGGCAAGGAACGTCCAAGTCGCCCCCAACAGTGGACAGATGGCGTGCCTTCGCTCCTGCGGAGGAGTCCACTGGGTGGTGGGACGCAACCCGTTCCACCAGCGGACCACAGGAGCTGGCATGAGTGAGATCGCACAGCAGACCACGGACCTTCGCAGCGCCGCGACCGCCGTCGTCCACGAGTCGTATTCGTTCGCCTGCATGCGCTGCGGGCATGGCTGGGAGCAGTCGTACGAGATAGAGCACCACATAGACGGCGACGGCCATGAGTTCGTCATGTACGTGGCGGACGGCCAGGTGGTTCCCTCCCCGCTGAGCCGCCCCACGTGCCAGAACTGCGACGGCCACGTCGTCCGGATCATGCGCCCCGGGCAGGTGTCCTCGGTGCAGAACTCCCTGCACGGCAGGCGCCCGATCCCGGGCCAGTCGAAGGCGGAGCCGGGGTCGGACCCGGAGTCGGTGAACGCCGAGCCGCACCACCACTGGCATCTGTCCGATCTCCTGCACGTCTTCCACCACCGCAAGGCGAGCTGAGCCGAGCGCCGGCCGGGAAGGCCGGCCCGCTCGAAGCCGGCTGTTCCGTTCGAGGGCATGCTCCTTTCGTAGGATCGGGGCATGCCTTCGAACACCGCCGACAAGCACGCCGCCCCGCCGCTCCCGGAACCCCTGCGGGTGCCGGTCGCCGATTCGCACACCCACCTGGACATGCAGTCCGGCACGGTGGAGGAGGGTCTGGCCAAGGCGGCGTCGGTCGGGGTGACGACGGTCGTGCAGGTGGGCTGTGACGTACGCGGCTCGCAGTGGGCGGCCGAGACGGCGGCGCGGTACGACGCCGTGCACGCGACCGTCGCCCTGCACCCGAACGAGGCGCCGCGGATCGTGCACGGGGACCCCGACGGCTGGTCACGGCAGGGGGCGCGCGAACCCGGGGGTGCGCGGGCGCTCGACGAGGCGCTCGCGGAGATCGACCGCCTTGCCGCACTCCCTCAGGTGAAGGGCGTCGGCGAGACCGGCCTCGACTACTTCCGCACCGGGCCCGAGGGCAAGGAGGCGCAGGAGGCGTCCTTCCGCGCCCACATCGAGATCGCCAAGCGGCACGGCAAGGCCCTCGTCATCCACGACCGCGACGCCCACGAAGACGTGCTGCGCGTGCTGAAGGAGGAGGGCGCGCCCGAGCGGACCGTCTTCCACTGCTACTCGGGAGACGCGGAGATGGCGCGGGTGTGCGCCCGCGCCGGCTACCACATGTCCTTCGCGGGCAACGTCACCTTCAAGAACGCCCAGAACCTGCGGGACGCGGTGGCGGTGGCCCCGCTGGAGCTGCTGCTCGTGGAGACCGACGCGCCCTTCCTCACGCCGGCGCCGTACCGCGGACGGCCCAACGCGCCGTATCTCATTCCGATCACGGTGCGCGCCATGGCCGCGGTGCGGGGCATCGACGAGGACGCGCTGGCGACGGCCCTCGCGGCGAACACGGCACATGCCTTCGGCTACTGACGGATAACCGCCGGATAACGCTTGCGGGGGTTCACCTCGAACCGGCCGCGACTGTGCGTAGTCGCGTCGCTTTGGAGAGTAATCACCGCTCCGCTAGGTTCTGGGGGCCCTAAACGGACCCCTCCGCTGGAGCGTGTCGTCGTGAGCAACGCGCAGTTCGAGACGTATGGCCCGAGCCCGGCCCACGAGCCGCCGGGGTACGGCGGCTTCGACCCGCACAGCGCTCAGACGCTGGCGTACGGGGTGCCGACGCCGCACCAGACGCGGACGGACACGTACACGCCCGGTTACGAGAGGCGCGGTGTCCACGAGGGCTACGACGGATACGGGGGTTACGAGGGATACGGAGGCCCGGGGGGATACGGGGCGCGTGACGCGTACGGTGCCCACGGCGCCCACGGCGCCTTCGAGGACACGTACCGCCCCGCCTATGACGGACCCGAGACGGCGCGCGAGCCTGTTCCGCGCCCCCGGAGCGGCCGTCGCGCCGCGCACCGGCGCAGGGCGCGGCTCGCCGAGCGGGGAGACGGGCCCATGCGCCGCCTCGTCCCGCAGGCGCTGGTCGTCGCGTTCCTCGCGGGCGGGACGAGCGCCTTCGTCGCCAAGGACAAGGCGATCGAGCTGAACGTCGACGGCAAGCCGCGCACCCTGCACACCTTCGCGGACGACGTGACAGAACTCCTCGACGAGGAGGGCGTCGAGGTGGGCGCGCACGACGTCGTGTCGCCCGCTGCCGACGAGGCGCTCACCAGCGGTGACGAGGTCGCGGTGCGCTACGGGCGCCCCGTGCGGCTCACCCTCGACGGTCAGCGGCGCGAGGTGTGGACGACGGAACGCACGGTGGAGGCGGCCCTCCGGCAGATCGGGGTGCGCGCCGAGGGGGCGTACGTCTCGACCTCGCGCTCCCGGCGCATCGGACGCGAAGGGCTCGCGCTGGATGTGCGCACCGAGCGCGCCGTGACGATCATGGCGGACGGCCGTGCGCGCACCATCCGCACGAACGCCGCGACCGTGAGCGAGGTCGTGGAGCAGGCGGGCATCACCCTGCGCGGCCAGGACACCACCTCCGTCCCGCTGGACAGCTTTCCGCGCGACGGACAGGCGGTCACCGTCCTGCGGATCACCGGCCGGAGGGAGATCCACGACGAGGCGATCCAGTTCGCCGTGGAGCGGATCGAGGATCCCTCGGTGTTCAAGGGCACGGAGGTCGTGGAGCGGGCGGGGCAGGTGGGCCTGCGGCGGATCACGTACTCACTGCGCACCGTCAACGGCGTCAAGCAGAAGCCGCGGCGGATCCGGTCCGAGGTGGTGCGCGAGCCGCGGACGCAGGTGGTGAAGGTCGGCACCAAGCCGTTGCCGACGTCCGTGGACGCCGCCGGGGGTCTGGACTGGCAGGGGCTGGCGGCGTGCGAGTCCGGAGGGCGGCCGGACGCGGTGGACTCCTCGGGGACGTACGGGGGGCTGTACCAGTTCGACACGCAGACCTGGCGCAACCTCGGCGGGAAGGGGCGCCCGCAGGACGCGCCGGCGGGGGAGCAGACCATGCGGGCGAAGAAGCTCTACGTGCGACAGGGCGCGAGCCCCTGGCCGCACTGCGGGGACCGGTTGCACGGGTGAGCGGGCGGCGTTCCGTGCCCGGCCGAGCCCGACTGCGCAGGCCCCGCCCGTGACGCCCGTACCCTTGTCGGGTGAGCAGCCCCACCCCCGACGCCCTCCTGGGCCCCGCCGACGTCCGTGAACTCGCGGCCGCCCTCGGCGTGCGGCCCACCAAGCAGCGCGGCCAGAACTTCGTGATCGACGCGAACACGGTCCGCCGTATCGTCCGCACCGCGCAGGTCCGCCCCGACGACGTGGTGGTGGAGGTCGGCCCGGGACTCGGCTCCCTCACGCTCGCCCTGCTGGAGGTGGCCGACCGCGTCACCGCCGTCGAGATCGACGACGTCCTGGCCGCCGCGCTGCCCGCGACCGTGGTGGCCCGCATGCCGGAGCGCGCCGACCGCTTCGCGCTGGTGCACTCCGACGCGATGCAGGTCGAGGAGCTTCCGGGCCCGCCGCCCACCGCCCTGGTCGCCAACCTCCCCTACAACGTCGCCGTCCCGGTCCTGCTCCACATGCTGGAGACCTTCCCGAGCATCGAACGCACCCTCGTCATGGTGCAGTCGGAGGTCGCCGACCGGCTGGCCGCCCCGCCCGGCTCCAAGGTGTACGGCGTGCCGTCCGTGAAGGCCAACTGGTATGCCGAGGTCAAGCGGGCCGGTGCCATCGGGCGCAATGTCTTCTGGCCCGCCCCCAACGTCGACAGCGGGCTGGTGTCCCTGACCCGGCGCGCGGAGCCGCTGAAGACCACCGCCTCCCGGCGCGAGGTCTTCGCCGTCATCGACGCGGCCTTCGCCCAGCGCCGCAAGACGCTGCGCGCCGCGCTCGCCGGATGGGCGGGTTCGGCCGCCGCCGCCGAGGCGGCCCTCGTCGCGGCCGGCGTCTCCCCCCAGGCACGCGGAGAGGGCCTGACGGTCGAGGAGTTCGCGCGCATCGCGGAGCACAAGGAAGCCGCCCAGGACAAGGAGTCCGAGTAAGTGAGCGCGAGCGTCGCCGTCCGCGTCCCCGCCAAGGTCAACGTCCAGCTCGCGGTGGGCGCCGCCCGCCCCGACGGGTTCCATGACCTGGCCAATGTCTTTCTTGCCGTGGGCCTGTTCGACGAGGTCACGGTGACCCCGGCCGACGCACTGCGCGTGACGTGCGAGGGGCCGGACGCCGACCAGGTCCCGCTCGACGTCACGAACCTGGCCGCGCGGGCGGCGATCGCGCTCGCCGAGCGCCGCGGGATCGACCCGGCCGTGCACCTCCACATCGCCAAGGACATCCCCGTCGCCGGCGGCATGGCGGGCGGCAGCGCGGACGGCGCGGGTGCGCTGCTCGCCTGCGACGCGCTGTGGGGCACGCACGCCAGCCGCGAGGAACTCCTCGACATCTGCGCCGAGTTGGGCAGCGACGTGCCGTTCAGCCTGGTCGGCGGCGCGGCCCTCGGCACCGGGCGGGGCGAGAAGCTCCGTACGCTCGACGTCGGCGGTGACTTCCACTGGGTCTTCGCGATGGCCGAGCGGGGTCTGTCCACCCCGGCCGTCTTCCGGGAGTTCGACCGGCTCGGCGAGGGCACCGACATCCCCGAGCCCGTCGCCTCCCAGCCGCTCCTCGACGCCCTCGCGAAGGGCGACCCCGACGCGCTCGCGGCCGCCGTCTCCAACGACCTGCAGCCCGCCGCCCTCTCCCTCTTCCCGGAACTCGCCGACACCCTCGCGGCCGGCCGCGCCGCCGGTGCGCTCACGGCGCTGGTCTCCGGCTCGGGCCCGACGACGGCGTTCCTCGCCCGCGACCCCGAGTCGGCGGCGAAGGTGGCCGAGACCCTGCGGTCGTCCGGCACGTGTCGTGCGGTGCGCACGGCGTCCGGGCCCGCGCCGGGCGCCACGGTCGTGCGGATCACGGGAGCGTAACGCCGCACTCATAAGGAGACGTTCTTTGCCCGATCTCCACACGAATGTACTGCGCTCGCAGTACACGTGGGGCGGGTGGGACCGTTAGGGTCGCTTGAGGTTTCAATCGCCGGGCCGTGATGTGCCCCGTGTCCGGCCCCCACCGTCAAGTGCACTTCTGGAAGGGGACACTTCCGTGTCCGAATCCCCCACCCCCGCCCAGCCGTCTCACCGTAGAAAGCGCTCCCTGTCCCGCCGCGGCGTGATCGCAGCGGGCGGCGCCGTGGCCGCCGGAGCCGCCATCACGCCGGTGGTGTTCGCGACCACCGACTCCGGCGAGAGCGACAACTCCGCGTCCGGCTCCGGAAGTTCCGGTACGACGCCCGAGAAGTTCCCCGCCACCCGGACCAAGGCCGCCACCGGCGCCGGCGAGGCCACCACCGCCTTCGCCGCCTCCTACGTCGGGGTGCGCTGGTCCGGCGCGAAGGAGGGCGCCGCCATCCGGCTCGCGGACGGCGACTGGCAGACCCTGGCGAGCGGCTGCGCGACCGTCGAGGACGGCGGTACGGCCCTGGTCGCCGCCGACAGCGCCACGGCGTACTCGGTGAAGGCACCGGTCGGCGTCAACGGCGTCCACTCGCTGGCGATCGACACCACCGACGGGCCCAACCGCACCGTCCACGTGCCGAGCGAGCCCACCCGCGTGCGTGGCGTCGGCTACCTCTCGCGCGCGGCCTGGGGCGCCGACGAGTCCAAGCGGTACAAGGACGGCAAGGTCAACTCGCCGGAGACGTACTACCCGTTGCAGATCATCACGGTCCACCACACCGACACGCCGAACAACGACCCCGACCCGGCCGCGACGGTACGCGCGATCTACGAGTACCACGCGATCACCAACGACTGGGGCGACATCGGCTACCACTTCCTCATAGATGAGGCCGGCGCCGTCTACGAGGGCCGCTACTCCGGCGACGACGGCATCCCCGCCTTCAACCCGGACGGCGACCTCGTCACCGGCTTCCACTCCGTGGGCTACAACTCCGGCGCCCTCGGCATCGCCCTGATCGGCAACCTCGACAAGCAGGGCCCCACGGACGCGGCCAAGGCGTCCCTGATCCGCCTGATCAAGGTCATCTCCCGGTTCAAGGGCCTGGACCCGCAGGCGCAGGTCACCTACACCAACCCCGTCAACGGCACGAAGAAGGACACCCACACGGTCGGCGGTCACCGCGACTACTTCGCCACCGAGTGCCCCGGCCAGGTCATGTACGACCTCCTCGCCGAGGTCCGCGCGGCGGCCGCCCGCCGCTGACGCCGAGCACACCGCGATGCGCCCCGGGGACGGCCGTCCCCGGGGCGCACGGTCGTTCCGGAGAGGGCCGGAAGACGCGGGGCGAGGAGCTGTCGGTGCGCCCGACTACGCTGGGAGGCTGATCCATCCCCCTGGGCAGGAGAGAAATGGCCGTCAATCTGGTCAATGTCGAGAACGTCAGCAAGGTGTACGGCACCCGTGCCCTGCTCGACGGTGTGTCGCTCGGCGTCTCCGAGGGGGACCGCATCGGCGTCGTCGGACGCAACGGCGACGGCAAGACGACCCTGATCCGGATGCTGGCCAAGCTGGAGGAGGCTGACACCGGCCGGGTCACGCACTCCGGCGGGCTGCGGCTCGGCGTCCTCACCCAGCACGACTCGCTCGACCCCGAGGCGACCGTCCGGCACGAGGTCATCCGGGACATGGCCGACCACGAGTGGGCCGGGAACGCCAAGGTCAGGGACGTACTGACCGGGCTCTTCGGCGGCCTCGACCTGCCCGGCTTCCCGCAGGGCCTCGACACCGTCATCGGCCCCCTCTCCGGTGGCGAGCGACGACGGATCGCCCTCGCCAAGCTGCTCATCGACGACCAGGACCTGATCGTCCTCGACGAGCCCACCAACCACCTCGACGTCGAGGGCATCGCCTGGCTCGCCCAGCACCTGCGCGAGCGCCGCTCGGGGCTCGTGTGCGTCACCCACGACCGGTGGTTCCTCGACCAGGTCTGCACCCGCATGTGGGACGTGCAGCGCGGCGCGGTCCACGAGTACGAGGGCGGCTACTCCGACTACGTCTTCGCCCGCGCCGAGCGCGAGCGCATCGCCGCCACCGAAGAGGTCAAGCGGCAGAACCTCGTCCGCAAGGAGCTCGCCTGGCTGCGCCGCGGGGCCCCCGCGCGTACGTCGAAGCCGCGCTTCCGGGTCGAGGCGGCCAACGAGCTGATCGCGGACGTACCGCCGCCCCGGGACAGCAGCGAGCTGATGAAGTTCGCCTCGTCCCGGCTCGGGAAGACCGTCTTCGACCTGGAGGACATCACCGTCCAGGCCGGGCCCAAGGTGCTGCTCAAGCACGTGACATGGCAGCTCGGCCCCGGCGACCGGATCGGTCTCGTCGGTGTCAACGGGGCCGGCAAGACGTCCCTCCTGCGGGCGATGGCCGAGGCGGCGCGGACGGAGGGCGAGGCGCAGCCGGCCGGCGGCCGGATCGCTGTGGGCAAGACCGTCAAGCTCGCCTACCTCTCCCAGGAGGTCGACGAACTCGACCCGAACTGGCGGGTGCTGGAAGCCGTCCAGGCGGTGCGCGAGCGCGTCGACCTCGGCAAGGGGCGCGAGATGACCGCCGGGCAGCTGTGCGAGACGTTCGGGTTCGGCAAGGAGAAGCAGTGGACGCCGGTCGGGGACCTGTCGGGTGGTGAGCGGCGGCGGCTCCAGCTGCTGCGCCTGCTCATGGACGAGCCCAACGTCCTCTTCCTCGACGAGCCCACCAACGACCTCGACATCGAGACCCTCACCCAGCTGGAGGACGTCCTCGACGGCTGGCCGGGCTCGATGATCGTCATCTCCCACGACCGGTTCTTCATCGAGCGCACCACGGACCGGGTGTTCGCCCTGCTCGGCGACGCCGCCCTGCGGATGCTGCCGCGCGGCATCGACGAGTACCTGGAGCGCCGCCACCGGATGGAGGCGCGGGTCACCGCCACCGCCACGGCGGCTGCTCCGGCCGCCGAGAGGGCCGTACCGGAGAAGAGCGCCGCGGATGCGCGTGCCGCGAAGAAGGAGTTGCAGAAGATCGAGCGGCAGCTCGACAAGGTCTCCGAGAAGGAGACCAAGCTGCACGCGCAGATCGCCGAGAACGCCACGGACTTCGCGAAGGTGGCCGAACTCGACGCGGAACTGCGGGACTTGGCGGGGCAGCGGGATGAGCTTGAGATGCGGTGGTTGGAGCTCGCCGAGGACGCGTGAGCGCTCCGCCGGGTTGGGCGGGTTCGCGGTTTCGCCGCGGGACGCGAGGTGTTGTCGACGGGTGCGGCGCCGTCGTGGCTGAGCGCGCAGTTCCCCGCGCCCCTTCACCCGGGCGCTGGGCGCCCTGGGTGAAGGGCGTGTGAAGGCGCATAACGGGGGCATCACAGGCCGGTCCTCCCTTGGGAACAGGGGGCGAGACGGCCCGGTGCACTGTCGTCGGCGGGTGATAGAAAGAGCCGTCTGAGAACAGTCTGAGAACCGCTGGTGTGGCGGAAACGCGACGGCACAGAACGTGGCACCACACCGGTGATGAGGGGGAACCGCACATGAGCCAGCCGCCCAACCAGCCGCCCCAGGGCGGTTTCGGCGCACCGCAGGATCCGCGGCAGGGCGGCTTCGGTGCACCGCAGCCCCCGCAGACGCCGCCCCCGCCGCCGCAGGGACCGCCCCAGACGCCGCCGCCCCCGCAGGGCCCGCCGCCCGCCGCCCCGCAGCCCGGCTACGGCTATCCGCAGCAGCCGGCACCACAGGCACCGCCGGCCCAGCCGGGCGCGTACCCGTCCGGCCCGTACGGTCAGCCGCAGCAGCAGCCGGGGCCGTACGGCTACCCGCAGCAGCCCGCCCAGGGTTACGGCTACCCGCCCCAGCCGCAGTACCCGGGCGCCCCGCAGCCCGGCTCGCGCAATCCCTTCAAGGGCAAGCCCGCCCTCGCCATCGGTGCCGCGGTCGCGGCGCTGGCCGTCATCGGCGGCACCGTCTTCGCGGTGACCCGCGGCGGCGACGACGACCCGAAGAAGCCGATCGCTCAGGAGAGCGGCGACTCCAAGGGCTCCGAGTCCCCGACCGACGACCCCGACAACGGCGGGGGCGGCGGCGCCGACCCGGAGAACCTCAACGGGGGCCGTGAGGCCGGCGATTCCAAGGTGCTCTGGTACAAGGAAGCGCCCGACGCGCCCGGCTCCGGCGCCGACGCCCCCGGTCTGTGGATCACCGACAAGGCCGCCGTGAAGGCGGCGTACAAGCAGGTCTTCGCCTACAACGTCGGTGACGGCGAGGCCGCTTGGGAGCCGATCTCCTTCCCCGAGAAGATCTGTGCGGTCACCCCGGAGAAGTCGTCCGACGACAAGATCGTCGTGGCGTACATGAGCGGCGGCAGCGACCGCGCCAAGTGCAACCAGCTCCAGCAGATCGACCTCAACACCGGCGCCAAGGGCTGGAAGGGCTCGGTCGCCAACGGCGCGCTGTTCGACAGCACGCTCGACGTCGAACTGTCCATCACCGGCAAGACGCTGGTGGTGGGCCGCTCGCAGTCCGGCACGGCGTACGACGTCAACACCGGCGAAAAGCTGTGGGACAAGAAGAGGTACGGCGACGCGTGCTTCCCGGACTCCTTCGCGGGCGGAAAGAAGCTGATCGCCGTGGCGGGCTGCAACGCCAGCCGCAGCAACGAGCACGACGAGGTGCAGGAGCTCGACCCGGCGACCGGCAAGGCCAAGTGGACCTGGGAGTTCGCCACGGGCTGGAAGGTCTCGCGCGTCTTCTCCCTCGACCCGCTGGTCATCTACAGCACCAACAAGGACAAGAAGCAGTGGAACATCTCCACCTTCGGCGCTGACGGCAAGCGCCGCTCGCAGGTCGACGTCCCCCTGGAGATCGGCGCCCAGTGCGGCTGGGCCATCCTCCAGCGTGACCTCCAGGGCTGCACCGGTGTGGCCGCCGACGCCGACACGCTCTACATGCCGACCAAGGCCACGACCGGCGCCAACGAGATCGTCGCGATCAACCTCGCCAACGGCAAGGAGAAGTGGCGCGTGAAGTCCCCGGCGGAGGAGTCGATGCTGCCGATCAAGGTCGAGGACGGCAAGCTCATCGCCTACGTCGAGCCGTCGTACGACGCGGGCGGCCAGGTCGTGTCCATCCCGGTCAGCGGCAGCAACCCCCAGCCGACGAAGCTGCTGCAGAACCCGGCGAGCGCCTCGGACGTCGAGCGCGGCTTCTTCACGAAGTCGTTCGACTGGGCCGACGGGCGTTTCTACCTCGCCAGCACCCGGCTGACCGGCAACGACGCCGCCAAGGAGAAGCTGATCCTCGCCTTCGGCAAGTGAGGCGTGCGCCGGACATCCCCTTCACCGTCGCCCCCTCCGTCCCCCTCCCCTGAGGTACCCACGCCATGACCCAGCCGCCGCCTCCGCCGCCGAACCAGCCCCCGCAGGGCGGGTTCGGCCCGCCCCAGGACCAGCCGCCCCAGCAGCCGGGGGGTGGCGGCTTCGGCGCACCCCAGAACCCGCCGCCCCAGGGCCCGCCCCAGACGCCGCCCCCGCAGGGCCCGCCGTCCGGGTACGGCTACCCCCAGGCACCGCAGGCACCCCAAGCCCCGCAGACCCCTCCGGGCGGCGGGTACGGCTACCCCGGGCAGCAGCCGCCCGCTCCGTACGGCCAGCCGCAGAACCCGTACGGCCAGCAGCAAGACCCGTACGGCCAGCAGCAGGCCCCCTACGGTCAGCCGCAGGCCCCGTACGGTCAGCCGCAGCCGCCCGGCTACGGCTATCCGCAGCAGACCGTGCCGCTGCACCCGCAGGCCACCGGGCCCGGTGGCGGCGGTGGCCGGTCCAGCTCGCAACTGGCGGTCATCGTGGCCGCGGCCGTCGTGGTGATCGCGCTGATCATCGGAGGTGGCGTGTGGTACGCCAAGTCCGGTGACGGGAGCACCACGGACGACACCGCCAGCTCCAGCGGCGGCACCGGCGGCGGGGACAACGGCGGCGGGGGCGGTGGCGGCGGCGACACCCCCGACGGCACCGAGAAGGTGCCCTCCGACACCAACTCCTCGGTCCTCTTCCAGGTGCCGGCGCCCAAGGTCGAGGACGACACCAGCGTCGTCGTGTCCGGCTCGTGGCTGACCGACAAGGCGTACGTCAAGAGCGGTGTCTCCGAGATCGTCGGCTACGACCCCGACAAGGGCACCAAGCTCTGGACCATCGCGCTGCCCGGGCCGGTCTGCCAGGCCAGCAAGCACGTCAACGAGGACAACCTGACGGCCATCGCCTTCCAGCCCGCGAAGCCGACCAAGGATAAGCCCTCGTACGGTTGCAGCGAGGTCGCGGCGATCGACCTCGACGCCGGCAAGAAGCTCTGGACCAAGACCGCCGAGGTGGACGGCTCACCGATCCGCTTCGACAACATCACCGTCAGCGGCGGCACGGTCGCGGCCGGCGGCACCAGCGGCGGCACCGCGTTCGACATCGAGTCCGGCAAGCAGCTGTGGGTCCCCAAGGCCGACGACGGCTGCTACGACCTCGGGTACGCCGGCGGCGAGAAGCTGGTCACGGTCCGCAAGTGCGGCTCCTACGACAATCCCCAGCTGCACATCCTGACCATCGACCCGAAGTCCGGCGGGGTGATCTCCGAGTACAAGATGGCCGAGGGCGTCGAGTACGCCAGCGTGGTGTCCACCGAGCCGCTCGTCGTGGCCGCGGAGGTCGGGGACACGGATTCCATCGGCCTCTCGGACGTCTTCTCGATCGACAACAAGACCGGCAAGCTGCGCATCCGTATCTCCGTGCCGAGCGACCAGTTCGAGGCCCGCTGCTCCGGCGTCACCACGATCGAGCAGTGCAAGGGCGTCGTGGTGGGCAACGACCGGCTCTACGTGGAGACCAAGCAGCACGACGGCAGCAACGGCTCGTACGGCATGACCAACGAGATCGTCGCCTTCGACCTGGCCACCGGCAAGAAGACCGGGCAGCGTGCGGACGCGGGCGACCGGTACACGATGACGCCGCTGCGGATGGACGGCGGCAACGTGATCGCGTACAAGCGTCCGCCGTACGACAAGGGCGGGCAGATCGTCAGCATCGACGGTGGCACGTTCAAGGAGACGAAGCTGCTGGAGAACCCGGCGTCCAGGTCGGTGCGGGATGTGGAGACCCGGCTGTCTCCGCAGTACTCCGAGCTCATCTACGCGCAGGGGCATCTGTACATGTCCGCCGTGTACGCGAGTGAGTTGACGAGTTCGGACACCCGGAAGGTGCATGTGATCGCTTTCGGAGCACAGGGCTGAACCGCCGGGGGCCCGGTGGTGTCATCGGCGCGCAAGTACAGCTGCTGCTCGCTGCGGCTCCCGCCACCGCAGCGGGCCGAAGTGCCGCCAGGTTTCCTCCACCGGCTACTCACCCAACTCCCTGAGTAGCCGGGGCTGTACACGGTCACAATCGTCGTGTTCGCGGCAGATGCGGTGCATGCCTTTTGCCTACGCACGGAGCGCAATGTGCCATGAGGTGTGACGTGTCGACCGGGACGGAGGTCGAGGATCTGGCACTGTGTAAGTAGGGTGAGGCGCCGGTATGTCAGTGGCGATCGGGGAACTCGGTGCCCACTGGGAGTGTCTCCATCTTGGCTATCGGGGACAGACCGAGGTTGTTTGTGCAGCCGAGGGCGGTGGCGAATGTTGCGCTGGCGGCGGCCATGATGCGCATCCGAGCGTCTGCCGCCTTTGCGTAGGGCAGGTCGCTCCGTGTCGGTCCTATCCACTCGCCTTTGACGATTCCCTCGTCGCCGCTGGCTAGGTGGCAGGTGAAGTACAAGTCTACGAAATTCAACAGGGAGGCCCAGTAGTCCACCCGGGCGGTCCCAATGGAGTGCGACGATACGGCCGTTTCGGGGACCGGATCCGGTTTTCTGCTCCATCCGAACTTGAATTCTATCGTGTCCTTCTTATAGACTTCCCCGTCTATAGTTGGCCTCTTGACTGTGCAGATGCTTTTCAAGGTGGCCTTGGCGGGAGCGGGTTCGCCTGCAGTTTTCTTCATGGCCGCGGCCACCTTCTTAATGCGGGTGCCCTCCGAGGCGGTAGCTGGAGTCAGTCTGGTTCTGCCGTTGGCGAGTTCGGTGAACAACTTGCCGCCTTCTTCGCCAAGCAATCCGTCACACACTTTGTTGACACTCTGATCAGGTATCGTGGATGAAGTGCATCCCGTAATCAGCGCGCCCACGACCGCGCAGGGTGCCAGCCAAAGCGTCATTCGTTGGGCTGAATACATCTTTTTCACCGAGAGTTGTCCGTATCTGTTATGCGGCCACCCCGGGCGTATGCGGCGTCGAGTGCCGTGTTCCGAGCGTCTCGCGACGGGCCCTCTACGCCGTGACTGTTCATGTAGTTGTCGATGCCCGTTCGGGCCAGTCCCTTGGCTTCGTAGTCGAATCCATCGATGCTGTTGATCGCCTTGCCGGTACTGTCTCGTTCGCTCTCCTTGAGAGAGTCTGCAATCTCATTTCCCAGGCCGGTTTCCACAGCGGTGCCAGCGGCTTCGGCGATGGGAATGACGAAGGGTGCAGCTTGTGGCGCCAGGATGGTGGCAGCTGCTTCGACTCCGGTCGTCGCGCCGCCCACGGCGACGGAGACCCCCGCTTGCTTCCAGGCGGCGGACTTCGCGAGTTCGTGGTTGTAGTCCTCGTCGCCCTCACGGTATTCGCGGCCGATCTGTTCGGCGCGCGCCTCATCGAGGGCACCATGCATCGTCATCCCCCACTCGGCGGCCCGATATGCCTCGGCGGTGCCTTCGTGGGCTTGGATACGGCTGGTGGTGAACGCCTGCTGGGCCTGGGACATGATGCCGTGCGAAGTCTCGTCGTTGCCGAGTTCACGGACGAACTGCTGGGCAGTGACTGGTTCGATCCGGTTCTCGTCCTTAGCGCCGAACAACTCCTCCATGCCCCGCTGGCGTTGGTCGGAGGCATCCAGTCCCGAAATACTGTAGTTGAGGTCGTCGATATAGGCAGCGCCCATGCGCCCCATGCTGTCGGAGATGCCCGTCTGCTTGTCCATCAGCTCCATCTCGGGATTCCCGTAGCGTTCCATGACTCGCTGCATGACGGCACGTTCGTCCTCGCCCCGGTGCAACTCCGGTTTGGCGGCGCCATAGTCGCTCCCTGTGGTGGCGGATTCCAGGGCATGGCCGAGAGCGTCGTATCCACGGGACTTGCCGCTGTCATACTGGGGGTAGGCGTCCTCGGGCCAGTCGCGAGCGCCCTTCACACCTTCGCCGCCCATCGCGTAGTCGAAGTTGCTCTTGTTGGAGAAGAACTCGGTGGAGGCTTCGTGGTTGTGGCCGAGAGCGTTCATGTAGCCAGCCATGGGATCGGTACCCCAGTCATTGGTGAGGTCGATATCGCCGCCGTCGAGGCCGCTGCCAGGGATTACCTTGCCCAGGTATTCGTCGCTCAGTGAGTCGCCGTTCTTGGTGGCGTCCTTCTCGTAGGAAATAAGGGCGTTCCCGTAGTCCTTGAGGAATGCGCTGTCGTAGCGGCCCGAGTTCATCAGGTCCGACATCACCTGGAATCCCCTGGGCTTGTTGAGATCATGATCGAGCGCGTAGGGGCCGGCGGCGATTACGTCATTCTTCCAGTCCTGCATCGCCTTGCTGTCGGACTGGGTGGCCGTTCCGATGGTCGCGCCGAGTTGGCTGCGGGTTTGCTCCAGGAGCTCCTTGCGGGCGCCCTCGGGAGCTGGCTCGTCGTGCAGGCCCATGCCCTCCCAGAACTCCAACGTGCCGCGGCCGCCCATACGGGTCGCGAATCGCTCAGAGAACTCGGGGTCCTTCTTGTGCTCCTTGAGCAGGCTGTTGAACTCCTTGAGTTCGCTGTTGCTCATGTCCTCACCCTTCTGGGCGAGTTGAACTGCGCGAGCGGCGTCGTAGCGGTCCTCGGCTTTTTCCGTGCTGCCGGTGGCGTGCTCGTTGAATCCGTGTTTATCGTTGCCGACGTTGTAGCGCAGGGCAGCGGCAGCGCTGTCGTCGACCTCCGTGACGGTCTGCAGGATCTTGCGTATCTCGCCCTCGATCTCGTCGATACGGCGCTGCTCGGCAGCCACGGCTTGGCCGAAGCCGGGCTGTCCCTGGAGTTCGGGGTCGTCGGCGACGGAATCGGTGAAAGTGACCGTGCCCTGGTTGGAGATGCGGACCTTTCCGCCCGCTGACGTCTCCTGCACGTAATCGTGGAGCCGCTTCTGCTGGGCCTTGAGGCTGTCGCGCGCCTCCGTGAGGACCTTCTCGATCGCGCGGGCCTGTTTCAGAGCGGAGTCGGCCTCGTGCCCCGCGTCCTTGATCTGCTTGTGGGCCATTGCAGCCGTATCGGGGCCAGCCCCGGTGGTGGTCCATCCCGCGGCCTCGAAGGGCTTTTGCGCCTTGGGCCCGTGGGAGTCGTCGATTTCCCTCATCTTGCGCACCACCGCTCTCCACGCGGTAATGGCGTGATCTAGGCGGGACAGGTTGAGGTGGTCGAGCTGGGCGTAGGTGATCGACATGCAGATGTCCCCGTTGGCTATTCGACGTCAGCTGCGCGTGTGTCAGCCGAAAGTGGCCCGGATGTCAGCGTGCGCGTCGTTGAACGTCGCGGTGTTGGTGCGCTCGGCACCTGTGTACGCAGACCACGTGTCCCAGGTTTTCTGACCGAGGGCGCGGTAGGTGGCATGCAGGGCTTCGCACTGGTGGTCCATCCATCGCGCTGCCAGGTGTTTCAAGGCACCGCCCAGCTGACCGTCCCAGTTGGCGCCGGACAGGCTCGCGGCAGCCTCGTCCAGGTCGCTGCGCGGGAAATCACCGGCGATCCGGACCAGCGACGCCAACTCGGAGCAGCCCCGGCTTGCCGTCAACAACTGTTCGGTGTCGTCGACGTTTGTCGTGCCTGCCATCATCGCCCCCAATTGTCTTATGTGTCAGGGGAACTGCGAGCTCCCTGGACATCGCAGCATGATAATTGACACATGGGTTCGCCTGCTGATCAACGCGGTTGGATACGGCGCAAACCCCAATCTCGTCTATCAATACAGCGCCGGCCCAATGACTTTGGCTGAAAGCCCACGCCCATTTGACCGTTACGGACACACGCGGGCCAGGATCTCGTCGCACTTGAGTGGATGGCGCGGCTGTACATTCAGGCGAGGGACTACCGGGATGTGACGGAAAAGGAACGCTACCGCTGATAGGGGTTGCTGCCGGACGGGGGCTGGTTCGGTGGGACGGTCTGGGGTGTGGGGTGTTGCTGGTAGGGGTTGGGGGGCGCGGCCTGATTGTTGTACGGCTGCAGTGGGGCGTACGTGGGGAAACTGAGCGGCGGGTTGGGCGAGCCGTCGCGGCGGGCTCGGTTCTTGCTGCGGACGACGAGGGCGCCGATCACGAGGACGAGGAGCACTCCGCCTGCGGCGAGGGCGAGGGTCGTGGTGGTGCTCAGGACGCTGCTGTCGTCCGAGCTGTTGGAGGAGGCCGGGGGTGTGGTGGCGTCGCCCTTGCCGGTGCTGCTGGAGTCGGCGGCGGGCATGGTCAGGGGGCCGTTATTGGGGGCCGGCCGGGATGTTCTGCTTGGGGGCGGCGAGGGGCTGGATGTAGCCGTAGCCGTACTTCTGGTCGGGGAGCTTGAGGCCCTTGGCGTCGTCAGGGAGACCAGCCCTCTTGGTGAGGCGGTTGACGATCTGGCCCGCGGTGAGGTCGGCCCCAGGCGCTGGGTCTGGCGCCAGCCAGGCCGATCGCAGGGTGAGCATCCATCCGTAGGTGTTGTCCGCCTTGTCTGGCGTAGGGCGGGGCGGACAGCTATACGAACGTCAGGTGCTCATCAATGTCCCGTCGTCCTCGAATACGTGGAAAGCCAGAAAATCCGCCGTTCCGGGGCACTTCTCACCGGTAGGGGGAGCGCAACGTCGAACCAGCGTGTAGCTTCCGGGGGCATGAAGGGCGGGGAGTCGGGAGGGGGCTCCGGCCGTCTGTGCGGAGGGGACTGGGGACTCGGGGGACTGGGGGGTTGCTCGATGGGAGTACGGCTGATGGTGGTCGACGACCACCGATTGCTCGCCGAGGCGCTGGCCTCGGCGCTGAAGCTGAGGGGGCACCGGGTGCTGGCCGCGGCGGCGCCGGCCGCGGGGGCGGCGGAGCTGGTGATCACGCGGGCGCCGGAGGTGTGCTTGCTCGGGACCGCCTCGCCTGCGGAGCCGGGGATGTTCGACCCGGTGGTGAAGATCAAGCGGGAGCGGCCGCAGGTGGCTGTGCTGGTGTTGGGTCCGGTGCCGAGTCCTCGGGGGATAGCGGCGGCGTTCGCGGCCGGGGCCTCCGGCTATGTGCGCCATGACGAACGCATAGAGGGCGTCGAGCGGGCGATCATGAAGGCGCGGGCGGGGGAGGCGGCGGTGGCGCCGTCCCTTCTGCAGGGTGCGTTCAGCGAATTGCTCAACCCCGTGGCCCAACCGGACGACGAGGGGCAGAGGTTGCTTCAGATGCTCACCCCTCGGGAGGTCGAGGTGCTGGTGCGCGTCGCGGACGGCGAGGACACCCGCCTGATCGCGGCGGGCATGGGCATCGCGCCGTCGACAGCGCGTACGCATGTGCAGCGGGTGCTGATGAAACTGGGCGTCGGTTCCAGACTTGAGGCGGCGGCGTTGGCGGCCCGTACGGGGTTGCTGGACCGGGCGGGGCCGGTCACGGGGGAGGGCACGGCGGGGGTGTGATCGCGCCTGCGTTGGCCTGTGCGG
>NZ_LGUR01000209.1 GCF_001270495.1 Streptomyces viridochromogenes | reverse complement strand
CCCCAGATACCCACGCGCCAACCCCACCCCAGCCACATACAACTCACCCGCCACACCCACCGGAACCGGCCGCAACCCCCCATCCAGCACATAGACCCGCGTGTTCCACAGCGGACGCCCGATGGGGACGATGGACTCCGGCACGGGGTCGCCCGCGCGCATCGGGTTGACGGTGGAGAACACGGTCGTCTCCGTGGGGCCGTACTCGTTGGCGACCACGGTGTCGGGGCAGGCCTGGAGCACCCGGCGTACGGCGTCCGGGGAGACGACGTCGCCTCCGGCCCAGATCTCGCGGACCCCTGCGAAGCACTCGGGGTGCTCGTCGGCCATGACCCTGAAGAGACCGGCACTGACGAAGAGCCCGGTCACCTCCTGCTCGGCGATGACGGCGGCCAGGGCACCGGCGTCCAGTCGGCCCGGCGGGGCGGCCACGATCCGGCCGCCGGTGAGCAACGGCGTCCAGATCTCGAAGGTCGAGGCGTCGAAGGCGTACGGGGAGTGCATCAGCACGCGTTCGTGGTTGCCGGTGCGCCAGTAGCGGTCGGCGGCCAGGTGCACGACGTTGCGGTGGGTGTTGGCGACGCCCTTCGGTGTGCCCGTCGAACCGGATGTGTACATCACGTAGACGAGTTGCTGTGCGTCCGTGGGGACGCCCGGATCGGCCGAGGAAAGGCCCTCGGCTTCGGGCTCGTGCCCCACCCGCACGATCGGAACGTCCACCGCGAAGCCGATCTCGTGCCGCTCGCGGTCGGTCAGCAGGGCCACGGCCGCCGTGTCCCGGAGGATGAACTCCGAACGCGATCCGGGCTGGTGCGGATCGATGGGTACGTATGCTCCGCCCGCCTTGAGCACGGCCAGTGAGGACACCACCAGTTCCGCCGTGCGCTCCTGGAACACCGCGACACGGTCCTCGGGGCGTACACCGAGCTCGATCAGCCGATGGGCCAGCGTGTTGGCGCGTGCGTTGAGCTGGGCGTACGTCAGTCGTGTCGTGCCCGACACCAGCGCGACGGCGTCGGGGGCGCTGTCGGCGTGGGCCTCGAACAGCGAGTGCACCGTGGCGTCCGCCGGGAACGGTGTGTCCGTCTCGTTCCACTCGGTGAGCATCCGCTGCCGCTCGGCCTCCCCGAGCAGGTCGATGTCGCCGATCAGCGCGCCGGGATCGGCGGTCATCGCTTCCAGCACGCGCAGGAGTCGCCCGGCGTGTTCGGCTGTCTCGGCGGGCTCGTAGAGCGCGGGGTTGGCATCGATGTCCAGGCGCAGACTCTCCCCGTCCGCGCTCGGGTGGACGCCGTAGACCAGGTCCTCGACGGGACCGTTGCCGTGGGTGCGGGTGGTCGCCGGGCACGGTCCGAAGCTCAGTGCGGTGTCGTCCGTCGGGATGTCGACCCTGGTCACGGCCAGGTGCTGTGAACTCCCGCTCAGTTTCAGGTCGCGGCGCAGGTCCTCGTAGCGGTAGCGCCGGTGCGACAGTGCTTCGGCCACGGCCTCGTCCACCTGCCCGATCAGCGCGGTGACGCTGAGGTGGGGCGCGGTCGTCACGCGCAGGGGCAGGACGTTCGCGAGCATGCCGGCCCCGGACCGCTTCCGGTCGTCGTCCCGCCCGGACACGGGCAGGCCGAGGACCAGGTCGTCCGCTCCGGTCATTCGGCCGGTGTAGAGCGCGACCGCGGCGAGCACCACCGTCGGCAGTCCGACGTCGAGGCGTCGGGCCATGGCTCGCAGCGCGGCGGCCTGGGCGGGGGTCAGCTCGGTCGTGTGCCGGAGGTGTGTGGCGGAGGCAGCCGCGAAACGTCCGGCGAGGCTGACCGGGTCGGGCCGCCCGGCGAGCGTCTGCAGCCAGTACGCGCGGTCCTGGGCACAGGCCGCGGAACCGAGATACGCGGTCTCCTCCTCGACGAGGTCGCGGAAGGGGCGGAACCCGGCTGCGCACTCCGCGCCCTCGGGTTGGGCGCGGTACAGCTCCGCGACGCGTGCCGTGACGAGACGCAGGGTCTGCCGGTCGGCCAGAGCGAGGTGCACCCGCTGGTGCCACACGTGCCGGTCGGCGGCGAGCTTGAAGAGGAGCTGGGTGACGCCGGCGCCCGCGTCGAGGTCCGGCGCCTCCCGCAGGCCGCCGTCGACGTGTTCCCGTACGGCGGCCCACGGGTCCTGCTCGGCGCTGAGGTCCACGAGGCGCAGCGGCGCCGACGGTGCGGGCTCCTCGATCACCTGCCGCTTGTCCTCGGCCGAGCCGGTGAGCCGCAGACGGTACGCCTCGCACTCCTCCACCGTCCGCCGGAGAGCCGACTCGAACAGGCCGACATCGAGGGGGCCGCGGATGTCCACGCTCTCGGCGACCTGGTAGGCGGGGCTCGTCGGATCCAGCTGCTGGGCAAGCCATATGCCCGACTGGCCGGTCAGGAGGGGAAGTTCGTCGGCGTGGGGGCCCAACACGTCATTCGCTCCGCTTCGTTGGTATATCCGTGTACTGGGTACAGGGCGGGGGTGCGGCGGACCGCCTCGTTCACGGCGTCCGCCGTCGCCGCGTGGTGGTCCGCCCCGCCCGCCCGTCATTCGGCCACGACCCGAGGCGTGATCCGTTCGGCGAAAAGGGCCAGCCCCGCCCCGAGAAGGGCGAAGAGAGGGATCAGGGCCATGGCCCGGCCGAAGCCCAGGGAATCGAGCGTATAGGCACCGGCGGCCTGACCGAGGGCGCTACCGCCCTGAAGGGCCGCGCCCACCCACGCCTGCGTCTCGGCCGCGCTCCCGGCCGGTGAGAACTCCGCGGTCTGTCCGTACAGCGCCACGAAACACGGGCCGAAGGCCATTCCCACGGCCATCACCAGCGCGACGGTCAGCACGACGTGGCCTGCGTCGGACACCGCGAGCAGCGCCCCTGCCGCGCTCAGGTAGAGCAGCAGCGACGGCAGCCGGCCGACCCGCGCCGCGTGGCCCGGGGCCAGGGCGCCGACGGCGAGGCCGCCCGCGATGCTACCGACGGACAGCACGCTCACCAGCACACTGCCGAGCAACTCCCCGCCGTGCGAGGCGAGGATGACCTCGACCCCGCCGACCGCCGCCGAGAAGAACAGCGTGCAACCGAGGAGCAGCCGCAGCGGGGCGCTGGCCAACGACCCCTTCCAACTCCGGTCGGCGGTGCCGGACTTGGCGGGCTCCCGGCCCTTCAGGGCTCGTAGCAGCAACACCGTGGCCAACGTGCTGGCCAGGACACTCGCCGCCATGGAGGCCGACGGAGCCAGCAGCGAACTGGTCACGCCGACCGCCATCGGCCCCAGGATGAACCCGACGTCGGCCAGGACCGCGTCCAGCGCCAGGGCCGTCGACCGGTTCTCCTCGGAGGTGACGAACCGCCACATGACCCGGGTGACCACACCGACGGGAGGGGCGGCGATGTTCGCCCCCAGTGCCGCGGCGAAGGTGATCGGCAGCGGTCCGCGGGCGCCCTCGTTGACGAGGAGCACGGCGACGAGCACCGCGTGCAGCGCGAGCACCGACCACAGCACCGGCGCATACCGTCTGCGGTCCAGCAGCCGCCCGCGCGCCGGGGCGGCGATGCCGCCCAGCGCCGAGACGGCCGCCACCGCGCCCGCGGTCGCGTAGGAGCGACCGGGGGCGACGGTGAACAGCAGGCTCAGTGAGAACATCGAGCCCTGGAACTTGCTCGCCAGTGCGGCCGTGCCGCAGCCCAGCATGCCCGGTCCGGACAGGAGTTGCCGGTAGCGCGCGAGCCCTCCCCTCATGGCGCGAGTGACGTCTGGGACGTGAGGACCTTCAGGCGGCCGACCGCACGGCGTGCTCGGTGCAGCGCCGCGTCGGGGGTGTCGCCCACGGCGATGACGGCTCCCGCGCGGTCCGCGGAGCTGCGCAGCTCCTCGATGACGTCGCCCTGCGCCGCGGTCAGGTAGGCCTCGGTCACGCCCTCCTCCGAGAGTGCCTCCTGGACCCCGCCGAGGTCGGTCACCCGTCCCGGAGGCGGGGTGAGAAACCACGTCGCGGCGGCCCCCGAGGTGTCCCGGGGAAGGTTCAGGTCCAGCGGGCGGCCGGCCAGCCAGTCGAAGGTGAGTTGCTGGACGTCCACTCCCGTGGCCAGCCGCACCAGTTCGACGATTCCGTCACCACCGGGCCGGACGTGGGTCTCCACCACGCGGGGCCCCCGGTCTGTGAGCACCAGTTCGGTGTGCCCGGGGCCCTCCTTCACGTCCACCGCGTCCAGGCAGGCGGTGACCTCGGCGGCCATGGCACGCACCGTCTCCGGGGACAGGCGGGCCGGGACGAGGTGTCCGGTCTCGACGAAGTTGGCGCCCTTGAATTTCTCCGTCACCGCAAGGAGATGGTGCTCACCGGCGCAGGAGAAGGTCTCGACGCTGAACTCGGGGCCCTCCAGGTACTCCTCCGCGATCCACGGGCCGGGGTCGGCCTCGACGGTGTGCGCGAGGGCCGCGTCGAGGCTCTCCTCGTCCGGTACGAGCGTCACGCCGCGACTGCCCGTTCCGTCGACGGGCTTGAGGATGAAGGGATAGCCGGATCCGGCGGCGAACTGCCTGGCCTGGTCGGCGGTGGTGACACGCGCGGCCGCGACCGGGACGGTCCGGGAGTCGCGCAGGACGTCCCGCATCACTGCCTTGTCGTGAACGGCCCGGGTCGTCCAGGTGGTGTTGGCGAGCAGTCCGAGTCGTTCGTTGACGACGGCGACGGCTTCGATGTACAGGTCGCTCACCGTGATCGCCACCCCGAACGGCCGCTCGGCATGGACGGCCAGAGCCGCGGTGATCACCGACTCGGCGTCGCCGGTGTCGACGAGCGTCACCGCGTCCGCCTCGGCGTCGAGCCAGCCCGGCGCCCTGTCCCGCACGCCCAGGTAGTGGACGTGCAGTCCCGCTCGGCGGGCGGCCCGGGCGGCCGAAGGATGGCGGCCACCGACGATCAGAACGGACGACACCGCGGGGCTTCTCAGGGTCATCGCACACCTTCTCCTAGGAACTAGAGGACACGGCTCGGGGAGTCTCGAGCAGACGTTGGCGCATTCGGATACGCCGGGCGTAGTCCGGGTCCTGTGCCATGAGTGTGGTGTGCACCCGGCGCAGTGAGTGATGGGGGATCCCGGGCCACAGGTGATGCACGGTGTGGTAACCGTCGGCGTGCGGATGGATCAGGACCCGCTGGACGAGCCCCACGTTGGTGATGGTGGCGTCGAAGACCGTGTCGCAGTCGGAGTAGATGTGCTCGTCGCTCTCCGCGACCAGGCGCAGGACCGGCAGCACCACGAACGCCGAGACCAGCCACAGCACTCCGGCAAGGACACCGGCTCCCGGTCCGGCGAGCAGCCCCGTGGGCAGGGCCGCGCAGACCACGCTCCACAACAGGACACCCGCGGTCGCGAGCAGGTCCGTCTTGACCTCGCGAAGCCAGCCGATCTGGTAGCGCGTGATCCTGACCGCCACCGACGACGCGAACGCCCGGAGCGAGGTCCGCCGCAGCGCCTCCAGGTCGAGTTCGGCGTAGCGCCGCCGGTCGGGGTCCTGCGAGGTACCGAACCGGCCGTGGTGGCGCAGATGGCTCTCCCGGTAGGCGGAGAGCCGGCCACCGGTCGGCAGGCCGGAGAACAGCCAGCCGAGGACGTCGTTCCATCCGCGGTGGTGACGTGCCCAGTTGTAGTGCGACGCCTCGTGCGTCAGGTTCTCCAGGGCGCGCAGCTGTCGTGCGATGAAGAGGCATCCGACGAGCGCGGCCGGAACGGACAGGAGCAGGTGGGAAGCCGTCAGGAGCCAGGCGCAGACGGCGGCGGCGGCCAAGGCGGTCACCGCGTCGGTCAGCGCGCAGGCCACGGTGAGTGCGGGCCGGGTGCGATGAGCGGCGGCGATGTCGTCGCGCAACTCGGGCGGGAGGCGGTACCCCTTGCGGTACGGCTTCTCCGCCGCGGGCCGCGCGGCGGCCTCGTCCCGCCCATCGGCCGCCGACGGTGCGGGACTTATGGAGTCGGTGTTCATCAATCCCCCGTGGACAATGGAGCGGCAGCCCGTCCCTCGTCTTCCACAGTCGTCATCACGTGCTGTCCGGGCGTGGGAGCAGGGGCGTCGTAACGCCGCTGGATGTAATGGAGCATGTGCAGGAGGCCGGCCGACGTCAGCTGCTCCGCGGCCGACGCGGCGGGGCGCGGCAGGGGCATGGCGCCGACATCGGCCCAGCGCAGGCGTCCCCGGTCGTCGATGACGGCGCGGGCCCGCTGCGCGTTGTCGGGGTGCAGGCAGTAAGGGATGTCCAGCGTGCCCAGGCGGAACGCGTGCCCGAGCGCCTTGCCGACCCGGGGGTGGAGGGCCAGCGTGCGCTCCACCAGGGCAGCGGCCTCGCGGTAGATGCCGGTGTCGGGCACCGGTTCCGCGGCGGTGGCGAGTGCGCGGGCTTCCCGGGCGGTCTGTGCGGCGTACTCCAGGGCGTGGACGTTCTCCTCGACGGTGGGGATCCGGTGCGCTTCGGCGGGTGTCTTGACGATGAGGCGCTCGGCTCCGCCCATGACGGCCAGCCGTGCGCTGTCCCCGAGGAGTGCCAGAGCGCCGTTCCGGGTCTCCGGGAAGACCCCCATGTACGTGTAGAGCACGAGGTGCCAGTCCATGTCGGACAGCAGTTCACCGGCCAGGCGGCGCAGGGCGGCCAGGGCCTCGCGGTCCTGGTCCGGACTGGTCTGCTGCGCGTAGCTGAGGGAGACGCTCCGCAGCCCGTGCTGGCGGAAGAACAGGCACTCCAGGACGCTCATCGCGACCAGGACGCTGGGCGGGCAGAGCTGGCCGAGCATGCACCCGCCGAAGCTCTCCAGGTGCGCCTCGGCACCTGGCCGGGAGGCCGTCGCGAGCAGTTCGCAGCACTGGGCCCAGGCGTCGATGGACTCTTTGAGCGGTGTCCGGCTGTAGGGGAGGCAGTAGGAGACCGGACCGCCCTCGGTCGCGGTGAGTCCTGCCTCCGTGAGGCTCTGGAAGATGGCGTGCGGCAGGGCGGAGCCGTGCCGCACCTGCACCGGAAAGCGTTCGGACCGCAGCCCGTCCAGCATCCGGCGGGTGACGGTGGGGCCGTGGGCCACGAGGGGGAAGCCGTTGAGGTCGGCTTCCCCCACCAGCGCACGGCGTGCCGAGGCGTGGTCGCCCACGCGGGTGAAGCTGTCGACGGTGACGGTTCCCACGGTCACCGCGTGGCAGTCGCGTACCGCCGTGAGCCCGTCCCGCATCCGGGCGACGGTGCCGAAGCCCATGCGCGGCTGTACGACGAGTTCACCGCGCACACGCGCACGGGAGACGACGGCGGGCAGGCCGCCCAGCGTCGCCGGATCGGGCCCGGTCCGTACCCGGCCCGTTCCGGCGCGAAGGGCCGGCTGGTCGGCGGGGCTCAGCATGCCGGGACCGTGGTCGTCTCCACCGCATGCCCGTTCCTGCCGAGCATGGTGAGGTAGCGCTGGAATTCCATGATCCCGGCTTCGGCACCGAAGACGGCGTCGAAGCCGGCGTCCAGCAGCTTCTGGTGGAACCGTGAGTTGCCGATCCCGTGGATGCCCAGCTTCCCCCCGATGACGACGGGCAGCGTCGCGAGCGGCCCGCCGGCCTCCCGCAGAGTGCGGATGAGCCGTACTCCGTCGAGGTGGCCGTGCCCGTTCACCGTGCTGATGACGAGGGCGTCCGGGCGCCAGGTGACGCAGTGCTCGAGGATCAGTTCGTCCGGGGCGCAGGGCCCCAGATTCCTTACGTGATGGCCGCTCTCCTCGATGAAAAGCTGAAGGTAGATCAGGTTCCACATGTGGGCGTCGGACGAGACGCCGGACAGGAGGATCTTCTTCGGGCCATCGAGGTGTCGCGATCCACGAGGGGCGACTGCCCCCGTCATGAGAACTCCTCTACTGGGCAACGAATCCACTGGCAACGAACCCGGATGTCGGCAGCGCAAGGGGGACGAGCGCCCCTGTCTCAGCGGCGCAGTGAGGCGCCGGACGAGTTGGCGAGCGTCAGCAGCTCGGTGCGCTGCGGCCCGTCCTCACCGAACACACCGCGCAGGACGGCCGACGTCATGACGGCACCGGTCCTGATGCCCCGCATGGTCATGCAGAGGTGCTCACCGCGGCCGATGACGGCCACGTCCTCGGAGCCGGTGATCGCGGAGATCTCGTCGGCGATGTCGGCGACGAGCCGCTCCTGCACCTGGAGCTTGTGGGCGTGCTTGTGGGCGACGCGGGCGAACTTCGACAGCCCGAGCAGCTTCTTGTTGGTGCGGTAGGAGACCGTCAACGAGCAGTTGAACGGCAGTAGGTGGTGCTCGCACAGCGACCACACCCGCATGTCGGACACCAGCACCATCTGGTCGTCCGCCACGCTGTCGAAGACGGTCTCGATCTTTCCGGCGTCGTAGTTGACGAACTCGCGCCACCACTTGGCATAGCGCCGGGGGGTGTCGAGGAGGCCCTCACGGTCCGGGTCCTCACCGATCTCGACGAGCAGTCGGCGGGCCAGCTCCTCAAGCGGGTCCGCGGTCGGGGCGACGCCGTTGACGGAGGTCGCAGCGAGGTCTTCAAGTTCAATCGTCATGTCAAACTCCCCGTTTTTCTCCCCAGGCCAACACATGGAGCCTGGTGGAGAGATTCCAGTTGCGCCGCACGACCTCGTCCGAGAGGTCTCCCAGATGGCGGCTGATGTCAGTGACGTTCTTGCCTTCCGGCATGATCCAGACGGGACCGATGCCGAGGTTCCGCGTCAGCTCGGCGACCTCGTCGAGGTCGTCGTGTGACCTGCACACGAACTTGAAGGCGACCGCAGGTGTGGTCGCGAGCTTGCGCAGCGCGGCAGGCTTGATTCTGCGGTGCTCGGGGTCCCCGGCGTGCGAGAGCTTCGGGGAGACGTTGAAGCGGACGCCGAGGTCGATCAGTTCGTCGTCCGGTACGACGGTTCCGTTGGTCTCCACCTCGACGGAGATGCCGCGGTTGCGCAGTTCACGCACCAGGGGCAGGATCCGCCGCTGCTGCTTCAGTGGTTCTCCCCCGCTGATGACGATGAGGTCCACGTCCATCGCCAGCAGGTCATGGAGCACGTCGGCCGGCCCCCGCGAGGTGAGTTCGACCCGGGGGTCGTAGGCCCGGCCCTCGTCACTGACGCCCTTCCAGTCCCACGTGTAGGGGGTGTCGCACCAGTGACAGGAGAGGTTGCACCCGCCCAGGCGGAGGAACCCGCATCGCTGTCCCGCTGAGGGGCCTTCGCCCTGCACCGTGGGACCGAAGATCTCGTTGACGACGATCTTCGCCGCGTCCGCGAAGAGTTCGGCCTCTTCCGCCGGTTCGGCAGATTCTCCTGGCTCTGCTATCTCTGCTGTTTCTTCGAGAGTGTCGATGACAACGCTCCGTTCAGGCCCTTACGGACGGAATTCGGCCCAGGTCTTGGGTGTTTCGGAGACGCGGACGGCGGAAAGCTCGGGGATGCGCTCGGACCAGATCTGGTGGATCCAGTGCGCCATGTTCTCCGCCGACGGGTTGCGGTCGGGGATCACCTCGTTCAGGTGACGGTGGTCGAGCTCCGCGTCGATCCACTTCTTGAAGTCGCCGAGCTCGCCGTAGTCGCGTACGAACCCGGGCTCGGTGAGCTGGTCGTCACCGCAGCGCAGCTCCAGCTGCACCGTGTAGTTGTGCCCGTGCAGCCGGGCGCACTGATGGTCCTCCGGGAGGTGGCCGAGCCGGTGGCTGGCCGAGAACTGGAAGTCCTTGGTGATGGTGAACATGGGTCAGGAACTCCTGTACTGGGTGGGATCCGACACATCGGATTTCTGGAAGGCCAGCTGCCGGTCCTGGCAGGCGGCGCACAGCCCGCACTGCAGGTCGTAGTTGTTGAAGCAGCTCCAGGTCTCCTGCCACGGCACCCCGAGCCGCTCCCCGAGGTTGATGACCTCGTGCTTCGGCATGTCGATGAAGGGCGCCACGACCTCCAGGCCCTCGGGTGCGTACCCGGCCGTGGCCACCCGCTCCATCGTGTTGAAGGCGTCGATGAAGGCACGCGAGCAGTCGGGCGCGGTCGCGTCGTCGCCGGCCACGGTGCCGATGGCGACCTTGTCGGCCTTTTCGGCCGCCGCCCGTCCGAAGGCGACGGACAGCAGAATGACGTTGCGGTTCGGTACGACGTTGACACTGCCGGGTGCCGTGTAGTGCTGGTCGGGGACGTCGACCCTGCTGTCGGTCAGCGAGTAGCCGGGCAGCATGGTGGCGATGTTGCGCAGGTCGACCACCTCGTAGTCGGCGCTCAGCCGGTCAGCCGTGCGCTGCGCGAACTCATGTTCCTTGCGGTGCCGCTGGCCGTAGTCGATGGACAGCATCAGCAGGTCGTTTCCCTGGTCCACCAACTCGTGGGCCAGGACGACGGAGTCGAGTCCGCCGGAGACGATGGCGACTATCCGTGCCATGGGGACACACCTAGCTCTCTTGTCCGGCGAGTTCGATCACCGCGATGTCGCGGATCTCGTCGAGGGTTCGGATGACGTCGTTCCGCGTGGCGCCGGACACCCAGACGCCGAGCGGAATGGTCTTGGTGTTGCGGGTCACGGGGACCTGGTCGCCCGGCTGGTAGGTGACGAGCAACTTGTCCACGCCGGGAAGCGCCTCGATGACGTCCAGGCCGTGGATGGCCACGAGCGTTCCGGGCCGTTCCTCGTTGCAGATGGCGCTGGCTCCGCACACCGCGTGGAAGGTCGGGGCGTCTTTCAGCAGCCTGGGCTCGGAGCCGTCGTCCAGATAGAAGTCGAGCGCGTCGTGGAAGGGCCGGATGTCACTGTTCTGGGTCCACTGGTCGGTGATGGGGCCGCCGGGCAGCCGGGCACCGGTCTCGATCAGGTAGATGCCGTCGGCCGCGCACTTCACCTCGGTGTGGCTCGGGCCGCTGCGGATGTCCAGTGAGTCCAGCACGGTCGCGACGAACTCCGCCACCGGCTGCCAGTCGGCGTCGTCCGGGTCCAGCTGGACCGAGCCCCAGTACGGCAGGTCGTAGTCCGCGTCGTCGGGCCTGCGGTACTCCCACATGTCCACGACGCGGTGCTGACCGCCGAAGCTGAAGCAGTTGACGGCGATCTCGCGGCCCCGGACGTATCGCTCGACCAGCCACTCGGTGACCTCCCAGCCGAACAGGTCGCGCCGCTCCTGGTCCTCCAGGTGCCGGGCGGCCTCCGCGTCCGGCAGCAGGGTGACTCCGTGCGATCCGGCACCGGTGGTCGGCTTGAGGATCGCGGGGAAACCCGTCTTCTCGGCCGCGGCCGGAACCTCGTCGAGACTGTGCACCAGGTGGAACTCCGGCACCCGCACGCCCGCGGCCTGGGTGACCCGGCGCATCTCGGCCTTGTTGCGGCGGGCGCGGGCCAGCCGGGTCCCGTTGCCGGGCAGGCCGAGTTGCTCGGCCACCTGCTCGGCCAGGTGGACCGCCGACTCCATGGCCGGCACGACACCGCGGATCCGGTAGGGCTGTTCGGCCAACCGGGCCAGGACATCGGCGGCCTCGGACGCGTACACGGTCGCGTCGTCGCCGTCGGCGTGCGAGGGCCAGCGCTCCCGCAGTTCGGTCGGCTCCACCGTGTAGACGGAGACGATGGCCAGGCCGCGGTCGCGCACGGCCGGCTTGTAGTTCGCGCCGGTCTTCACCGGGTCCAGCAGGAGAACGGCGTCTTGTGTCAGTGATTCCATGGCTCGCCTGTGGGTTGGGAACGGATGGGGCGCATCACACGACGGGCGGCGCGTCGTCCAGCGGGGTGCCCGCGAGCTGGACGTGCTTCTCGGCTACGGCCCTGGCCTCGTCGCAGGCCTCGGGCGTCTGCGCCACGGTGATGACGACGGCGTAGCGGCCGCGCACGTGCTCGCGCGGCGGGATTCGCAGCGTCCGGCCCGGGCCGACCAGCGGAATGATCCGGTGCACCTCGGCCGGCAAGCCGCCCTCGGTGACCTCCAGCGTGTCGACCACGAGGTCGGTGACGGGGTAGAGGAA
Source organism: Streptomyces viridochromogenes (assembly GCF_001270495.1). Taxonomy (GTDB): domain Bacteria; phylum Actinomycetota; class Actinomycetes; order Streptomycetales; family Streptomycetaceae; genus Streptomyces; species Streptomyces viridochromogenes_A. Next base: position 81,719 of record NZ_LGUR01000209.1, on the reverse strand, counting down.
GTCGATCTGCGCGGTCCGCTCGGGGAGCTCGTCGAGCGTCGGGCAGATGCCCTCGGCGAGCCGGGCGGCCACCGTGCCGTAGTCGACCCCGGTGGCCAGCTGGGCGGTGTAGGGAATGAGGTCGCCACCCAGCCGGGCGTTCACCTCGATGACCTTCGGTCCCGTGGAGGTCAGCCTGATCTCCGTGTGGGTCATGAGAGTGGACAGCCCGAGCGCGCTGTGGGCGGCCTGGAGCACCCGTACGATCTCCGGGTCCTCAAGGAGCGGGTCGCGGGCGCTGACGACGTGTCCGACCTCTTCGAAGTAGGGAGCGAACCCGGTCTTCTTGCGCGCGACGAACAGCGGATACACCGTGCCGTCGTGACAGGCCGCGTCGATGCTGATCTCCGGCCCGTCCGCGAACGACTCGATGAGGACACCGTCCTCCAGGCGCGGCAGTTCGGAGAATTCCGCGCTGCGCGTCGACGCGTAGGCGGTCGGCAGCGCCTCGGGGTCCTCGACCAGCGCGACACCCATACTGCCCGCCAGCGCACGTGGTTTGACCACCACCGGATACCCGATGGAGGCGGCCCGCGCCGCGGCCTCCTCGACGGAGGACACCGCGTACGAACGCGGCTGGGGGACCTCGGCGGCGGCGAACTTCTGCCGGGTGAGGGCCTTGTCGCGGCACGCTACGACCGCTTCGGCGCCGCCGCTCGGCAGGCCGAGCGCCTCGGCCACCGCCGCTGCGACCGGCACCCGGATCTCGTCGTACGACAACACCCCGCGGATGCCCAGCCGTTCGTTCAGCTCGACCGCCGCCCGGATGGTCGCGGCTGCGTCGAGCGTGTCCACCCGAGTACTGCCGACGAGATACGGAGATTCCCAGGTTGCCTCACCGGCCGAGAAGAGCCATACATCACAGGATTCGGATATCGAGCGCAGAAGATATTCCCGCCAAATCAGCGAACCGCTACCGATGACCAGAATTGGAGATTTCTTTGCCGATCCTTGGGTAATCGCTGCCATGCGGGCCTCCCATGAAACAGGGCAAGGCCATCACATCCCCCTCCCCCGTTGCCTTCTTGTCCCGGTGATCACCGGTACCCGGAAAGCAGAACACGAATTTTCTGAGGGCGGCAAGGAATTTGAGCTTCGCTTGAGGTGCACGGGCGCCAGAACCAGCCACCCGGACCATGGAGTCGGACATCTCCGCCCCTTCCATGGTGAAGAGTTGCACCACAACCGGCCTCGCGGGACGCCGGTGCGAAGAGTGGCATGATTTCGACACGGCGGAATTCAGCATTCCGGGAATCACGTGGCCGAAAAACACCGTGGACCGACCGCCGAACGTCACACGGCCGCAACAGATGGGGGTCAACTCGGCAGCCGAAGGCGTTTAAGAGTTCCCCTTTGGGGATGATTCATCACTTCTGCACACCTCTGTGAGCAGGCATTGACGCTGCTCGCAGGCCATGAGGGTGACGATGGGAACCGGACGCGGGTTCAGATATTGTTCACAATTCAATAAGTCCTGACTGCGCCCTCGACGAGCCGGACGAAAGCCACAGACCTTCGCTTACGGAACACGGCCGCCGACCGCTCGCCGGCTTCTCCGGTTACGGGCAATCAGACAAAAGGCGAACTGGAGAAGCCGGTCGAGGGCCAGGAGTCCGCCACAATGCCGCAACGCCGATTTGGCGATACCGCGACCGGTCACGGTCTCGTCGGTGTTGCCCATGCCTCAATAATCGTTGGCAAAAGCAAACTCATGCCCGGTTTTCCCACCCGTCGACGATCCGCGCACGCGGATCGTCCGGGCATCGGTCACCCGACAGGAATGTCGTGTTCCATTTTCCGGGACTTGGCCAATGTGACCTGGCTCTGCCGCCTGGTAATCGCGGCGAACAGGCCGTGAACACGGCGTGGCCGGGCCTGGGGCGTGTTTCGAATGCACGGGTCGCGTCACGCCACGGCGGTCCCCTCCAACTCGACCATCTGGCCCGGGATCGCCAGCCGTGTCACCCCGAGCATCGTGGTGGTCGGCGCCACCCCGGCGGCACCCAACCGCGACGCCAGCACACCGTAGTGCGGGAAAAGCAGATCGACGTCGGTGGTGTAGACGTTGAGCCGGACGAGGTTCGCGAGGGACATGCCGGCCTCACCGAGCACGGCCTCCAGGTTGTCGAGGCTCAGCGCCAGCTGTGCGGCCATATCACCGTCATGCTGGGGCTTGCCGTCGCCGCTCGTCGCGGTCTGCCCGGAGCAGTACAGGGTCCGGGTGTGCCCGGAGACGATCTCACCCTGGTTGAATCCCAGCTCCGTCGACCACGTCACCGGGTTGACCGCCGTTCGTTCCACTGCCACATCAGCTCCATTCGATTCGTCGACCTCGGTGCTGACGAGCCTTCCAACAAATCACGACATCCTTGGTCACGTATTCGATAACGTGCCCGTATGCGTGCCGATCGGCTGGTCTCGCTGGTGCTGCTGCTTCGTCAGCGCGGTCGGCTGACCGCGGACACGCTGGCCCGCGAGCTGGAGGTGTCCACCCGTACCGTGCTGCGCGACATCGAGGCGCTGTCCGCGGCCGGTGTCCCGGTCTACGCCGAACGCGGCCGACACGGCGGGTTCGCGTTGCTGCCCGGTTTCCGGACCGAGCTCACCGGGCTGAACCACGACGAGGCCCTTGCCTTGCTGACCGCCGGATCGGGGCGCGGCGAGCGGGTGTTCGGCCTCGGCTCGGCGCTCGCGTCGGCCATGCGCAAGGTGGTCGACGCGCTGCCCGAAAGCCATCGGGCCACCGCGAGCGACGCGGCCGAACGATTTCTCGTCGAGCCGGAGACCGACCTGCTCTCACGCCGGCCGGTCACCGAGCAGGTGCCCGACACCACGATGATCGAGATCCGGCGCGCGGTGCTCGCCGGACACAAACTGCGCATCCACTACGCGGCCGCGGACCAGACGCCACAGTGGCGCACGGTGGACCCGATCGGCCTGGTCACCGTACGCGACCGCGGCTACCTGCTGGCCACGAGATCCGGCGCGGACCGCACCTACCGGCTGTCGCGGGTGTCGGCCGCGGAGCAGCTCCCCGAACCGGCACAGCGACCGGACCGGGTCGATCTGGACCGGGTCTGGCGGGAGCGCTGCGCGCGGTTTCTGTCCAGCGACCATGTCGCCGTGCTGATACGGGTGGACCCGGAGCGACGGGAGGACCTGCTGAGCACCGCGGTCGCCGTCCGCGCCGCGGAACCCGACGCGGACGGATGGCTGCGACTGGAGGCGACGTTCCAGGATCTACGGCACGCCGAGTGGGCGCTGTGGCAGCTCGGCACGGACGCGGAAGCCTTGGCCCCGGCGTCGTTGCGCACCTCCCTGCGCGACCGCGCCGGCGCGATGGCCGCCCGCTACGGAGACTCCTCCTGAGAGTTGGTCAGGCCCGCCTACCTCGAAGCCGGGGCGTGCACCTCGATACGGGCGCCGGGGCTGAACTTCGCCAAGGTCTCGGCCAGTTCGGCGGCCGCCGTCTCCAGGTCGGCGACCGGCATCGGCGCCAGGCTCTCCAACAGGAAGATGCCGGACGTCGTCTCCTCGGTGAGGCGTGTGCGCGGGCCCTGGCGCCAGTTCCAGCGGCGGCAGGTCACGCCGGCGTCGTCGCACCACACCACCTCGCCCGGGTCGGGGTGCTCGACGGTCTTCTCACCGCCGGTCACGGTCACGAACTCCTCGTCGCCCTTGGCGCGCAGCAGCCGCATCCCGCCCTGGATGCGGTCGATGTCCTCGCCGCCCACCGGGATCAGGTGGGCCACGCTGATGGCGTTGTAGAGGTCCACCAACAGGTTGATGCGGGGCAGACCGGCGTCGGACAGCGCCCGCTTGGCCAGCGCCTCGGCCGAGTTGCGGGTGCGCGAGGGCTTGGAACCGAAGGCTGTGTACGTCTCCCGCCAGGCGACCATGTGCGGGTCCTCGTGCGGTGCACGTCCGTCCAGCCTTGCGGCGAGGCGGCGAGCCGCGTCGTCGAGGTACGCGGAACTTTCCTCGGTGCTGGGCCCGTTGACGAGGTCGTACGCCTCGATCAGGACATGGGTGAAGCCGGGGGCGAGGGTGCGAACCTCGTCGGACACGGTGAGCGTGAACGTCATCTGCATCGCCTCAGGAGGTGCGGGGAGCCTTTTCACAGGTGCGACCGGCCTGGGACGGTTGTCACGGCGCGGGGACGGCCGCGACGGATCACCCTACAGGACAGGGCAGTTCTGCTCGCCGGCTGCAGGATCCCCAGCTGCACACGGCCGCGCATCACGGCGCCGAACGGTCGCGCCGGAGACGGAGCCGATCCTTCCGGGGCGTACGATGACTGGCCCTACGCGAGGGGGAAGCCGTGGACCGAGGACATGTCGGCGCGCTGGTCCAGTCCGCTGCCGACGGCGACGCGGTGGCCTGGAAGGCACTCGTGGAAGAGCTGAGCCCACTGGTGTGGTCCGTCGTGCGCGCACACCGGCTCTCCGACGCCGACGCCCCGACGCCGACGCCCACGAGGTGTACCAGACCGTCTGGTTCCGCTTCGCCCAGCATCTCGGGCGGATCCGCGAACCCGAGAAGGCCGGGTCCTGGCTGGCGAGCACCGCGCGGCACGAATGCCTGAAGGTACTCAAGAGCCTGAGGCGGCTCACCCTGACCAACGATCCTCAGCTGCTCGACGGGGTCAGCGAGGAGCGTACGCCCGAACAGTCCGTCCTGGACTCCGAGGAAGCCGCCGCCCAGTCCGAGCGGATCCGCCGGCTGTGGCAGGAGTTCGAGACACTCGGCGAGAGATGCAGGCAGTTGCTGCGCGTCCTGATGGCCTCGCCGCCCCCCAGCTACCAAGAGGTGTCCGCCGCACTGGGCATCGCCGTGGGCAGCATCGGGCCGCTGCGGCAACGCTGTCTGCGCCGGCTGCGGGCCCGACTCGACGCGCGGACGGGCAGCGTGGCCAGTCGCAGCGACAGCGCTGGTGTCGCCGGGTATCCCGGGCAGTCCGGGCTTCGGGGGGACTCCACCGTCGATGACAGCAGCAGCGACCTTCCCCACACCGCGCCCACGCAGCCCGCGCTCCCCGAAGACATCGCGGACCGGGATGCCGATACCGGCGCCCTCGGCGTCTTCGATCCCGGTGCCGGGGACACCTCCGGCCCTCCCGACGGCCTGGGGGTCGGACCGCCGGAGCCCTTCGAACCTCGCCGCCTGACCGTTGAACTCGCCGAGCAGGCCCCGCCGGGCCGCGAGGTTCCCCTGCAAGTGCAGGTCACCCGGGATTCCGGCGACGTCGGCGTGCGGCTGCGGGCGTTCCACATCCCGGTGGACGGCGCCCTGCTGACGATTGCCGTGCACGCGCCCGGCCTTCTCGCGCTCGGCGATCTGCAGCAGGAGCTCGTCGTCCGCCCCGGGCGCGATTCCGATGTGCTGCGGTTCGGCCTGCGGACCACGACGACCGGGCTGCACACCGTCACGGTACGGGCGTTCCGCGCGGGTACCTTCCTCGGTGAACTCCGCACGCAGATCTCCGTACAGGAGGACGTGCCGGCACGCGACGGCCCCACACGGAGTACCGCGCTGACGACCTTGGCCTTCGACCCCGGGGAAGTGACGCTTCAGGTGCTCAAGGGGGCCGATGGCGCCTACAGTTTCCAACTGCTCAGCGAGACGACGTACGCCCCGGAGTCCTTCCGGCTCCTGGCCGGGGATCCGCACAGCGTACGAGAACGCATCTACGACGAGCTCCGGCGTACGGCCGCGAGTGCCGACCCCGGTGGGAGCGGTGACCGGGAACAGGCACAAAAGCGCCTGCGCAATCTGGGGGTGCAGTTGTGGGCCACCGCCGTACCCGACGCCGTACGGCGACAGTTCTGGGAGGAAGCCGGTCGGGTCACCGCGCTGACGGTGCTCGGTGAACACGACATCGTGCCCTGGGAGTTGCTCTATCCGCTGGACGGACAGCAGGAGGGCGAAGGGTTTCTCGCCGAGTGGCTGCCCGTGGTCCGCAGGGTCTTCGGGCAGGACCGGGTGCGCACGCTGTCACTGGGGCGCGCGGCGTTCGTCGTGCCGCCCGGTTCGCCGCCCGAGGCGGACCAGGAGATCGCTGCCCTGCGCGCCCGGCTGGGCGCGGCGGTGACCGACGGCGGAACGCTCACCCACCGTGCCTCCGTGAGCGACCTGATCGACGCGGGGTTCACCGGGCTCCTGCACTTCGCCTGCCACAACACCTTCACCAGTGCCGGCTCCCATGTCGCCATGCCCGACGGGCCGTTCGACCCGATCGACCTCGCCTACGCCACCCAGTCCGGTGCCCTGCGGGCCACCCACCCCCTCGTGTTCTTCAACGCGTGTCGCAGCGCCGGGGAGATCAAGTGGTTCTCCACCACCTTGGGTTGGGCTCCCCAGTTCCTGCGGGCCGGGGCGGGCGCCTTCGTCGGCACGCTGTGGCCCGTGCGCTCCGACTCCGCGCTGCGTTTCGCCGACCACTTCTACGACCACTTCGTCACCCAGGGCAGAACCCTGGGCCAGGCTTCGCTGGACGCCCGCCGGGCCATACGGCATCAGGGCGGGGACCCCAGCTGGCTGGCGTACGCCGTGTACGGCAGCCCGGCGGCACGCGCCGCTCCCTGACCGACGGCACGCAGGTCCTGGCGTTCTAGTCGGTGTCGGCCGGGAGGTCTGCCATTGCCTCCGCGATGGCTGTGGCGACGTCCGGCAGATCCCAGTAGGCGGAGTGGGTCCACAGCCCGGTGGTCGCGGCATGCGGGACGGGCCGGTCGGCCGGGCTGCTGCCGTCGTCGAGGCGGAAGACCTGCGAAGCGGCGAAGGCCAGCATGTCGAGTGGTTCCCAGAGATTGGTCCAGCGGCCGAGCGAGGCGGGGAGCTGGACCGGTGTCTGTCCGGAGTAGGGCAGGAGCTGCCCACCGCGTGGGTCACAGACGTGGAAGAAGGCCGACTGAGATCCGAAGGTGACCAACTGCTCGGTCCAGAGAGGCTCCTGTGCGGTCGCCATGTCCACCGCGATGACGCCACCCAGGCTGTGCGCGACCACCCTCACGGGACGCTCCGGACTGCGACCGAGCCGCGGGTCGACCTCGTCGATCCGGGCCCGGACACGGGCGTGGATCGCGTCGCGATGCCGCTGGTAGACCAGCACATCGCCGAGGAAACGAGTCGTGCCGGGCCCGAAGCGCGTGCGTACGGCGTCGTTGACGCGCCCGGCTACGGCACCGATCGCCGCACCCGCGATCCGGTCGAAGTCCTGGAGCCGCCGCCGGACCAACGCGCGCAGTCGGCCGGGCTCGCCGGCAGGGGCACCACGCAGACCGTCGTACCCGTACGCGTCGTTCGCGAGGGTGTCCGTGTCCAGCAGGGTCTGAGCCAGGGCTCGGCCGGTCTCGGCCAGCAGAGCGGGGTCGCCGGTCCGGCTGAGCCAGCGGGTGTCCGGCCACTCCGTGGCGAGGCAGGCCATGATGTCGTCGGGTGTCGGGCCGCCCGCTCCAGGGGCGCCCCGCAGCGGACCGGGGTCGGACTCCAGCTCGTTACGCAGAGCGGTGTCGACGATCTCCAACTGGTCGGCGAGGTACGGCTGGTCGGCGAAGAGGTAGGACGGAGCGGCGCTCGGTGCTTCGTCACGCAGCACGCTGCCGGGCCCGCCGGCCGGCCGGGGTGCCGTGTCCCGGGTGGGGAGGGCGGCGGTGATGAAGCGGTCCTCCGCGCCGAGGTCGCCCCAGTACACCGGAAGCATGTCGACTCCCGTCGCGGCCTGGAGGGCGGTCACAGCGGCGGTGAAGCCGTCGAGGTCGCGGTTGGCGACACCGTGGATGACGAAGACCGGGTTCTTCACGTGCGGACTCCTCTGTGTAAAGGGTGCGTGCGGTCGCGGCGGGGCCGGCGTACCCGGCGTGCGAGCCATGTCGGATCATCACCGCCGGGCGGAGTTCGAATCGTCTGCCGAGCCGGGAGTTGCGAGGGCGGCGCGGGCGGCGGGGCTTCCGTAGAGGGCGTAGGCGAGCCAGGTGGGGTCGCCACCGTGGTTGCGGATGGCTTGCCTGGCCTTCATCGACGCCTCCCCCAACGGGAGCCCGTCAGTGACCAGGTGGGTGTAGAAGGCGTCCGCATAGGCCAGTGCCGAATCCGAACGCACCGGCCACAGGGTTCCGATGAACGCGCCCGCGCCCGCTTCGAGGAACTGCGGGGCCCACCCCAGGGAGGCGGCGTACCAGTCGATCTGGCCGGCGCTGCGGCACGCGTTGAAGAAGACCAGCGGGCGCGTGTCGCCCAAGGCGCGGGACCCCTGCGCGGTCGCGAGGTCGATCGGGTCGAAGGGCCCGTCCGCCATGGTGACCTGGGAACCGGCCTCCGTGAACGCGTTGTGGCAGGCGAAGTGCAGCAGTCCACCCAGCCCCTCGTCGAGGCGGCTCTGGATCTCCGCACCCCGCGTCAGGACGCCTCCGTCGCCCATCACCGGGCCGAACCGGGCGCGCAGAGCGGTGACCTCCAGGTCCGCTTCGGGCGGCGACCCGGGTGGTACGACGAAAGTGGCCTGGGGCAGGAGGAGTTGCCGTACCCGCTCTTGCCCGAAGACGCGACGGACCACGGGGAGCCATTCGGCGAGAAAGCCGTCGCCCTGCTGCGTTCCGTCGAGCGGGTACAGCAGTTCCCACGGCACCACGTCGTGCTCGCCGAGCACGGTGAAGGCGCGGATCTTGTCGGTTTCCCGCCAGAACTGTCCCCGCACCGCGTCGGGCACAGCGGCCCGCCAGAGGGCCACGCCCAGGTTCTGCAGACGTCTGCGCACCTGGCGGGCATCCGTCCCGGCACCGGCCGCGGCCGCGATGCGGCGCAGCTCACGGTAGATGTTCTCCGTGGCCTGCCGGGGGTCGCCGGCCTTCAGCTGGAACGCCGGCGCGTAACTGGTCTCGCTGAGCAGCTGGAAGGTGTAGCCGTCGGCAGCCTTGAGCACCTGGAGCGTCACCTCGCCCGGGTCGAAGGCGAGCGAGTCGAGCGGCGCGGTGCGCGGCGCTCCGTCACGGGCGGGTACGTCCGCCTGGACCGAGATCTCCAGCCGCAGTTCCCCGAGGAAGGACCCCCCGCGGAACGCGCGCACCGTGACCGTGTGCGCTCCGGGCCGGTCGGTACGCAGGCCGAAGCGCAGCACATCGGAGTCCCGCCCCGGCTCGACCCACAGCTCCTGTTGCAGGTCGCCCAGGGCCAGAAGCCCCGGAGCGTGCACCGTGATCAACAGCCGGGCGCCCTCAGCGGGCAGCTCGAACGGCCGCAGGACCACACCCTCCTGGCCGCCGCCGCGGGTGACCTGGACGTGCAGCGGCACCTCGCGGCCCGGCGACGCCTGCTCGGCGAGTTCCGCTCTCAGCCGACGCTGCTCGGGGTGGTCGACCTCCTTGCCGTTGAGGGGGCCTTGGGATGTCCCACCGTTGAAGTCGCTGTGGTCGGTGTGGTCGCTGTGGTCACCTGTCCGGGACGTCGCAGGGGAGGACCGTATGTTGTCCGTCGGCGTGGCGTGTCCGAGGGACGGCACGGGGCGGGCCCGCCGGTCGTTCCCGGTGGTCGCAGCACCCCGCGGATACGCATGCTCCCAGGCCGTCGCTCTCACCTCGGCGAGGTGGTTCTGCAATGCGAGGTGTCGGAAACGGTAGAAGGGGCCCGACCGACTCAGCACGCCCAGGTGGCAGGCGTGGGTCAAGAACAGCTGGAGCCGCAAGGGCACTTGCCCGCGCAGCGCCAGGTACAGGCGGGCGACGGTGTAGTTCGCCCAGGTGGAACCGCTGAGCACGACTGCGGCGCCGAAGGTCCAAGCCACCGCGAGGACATCGGCAGGTGCGGGTGCCCATGGAATCGCCGCGCTGTCGAGCAGTGGCCAGGACAGCGCACCGAGCAGAGCGAGTCCGGTCGTCTTCACGACCGTGACCCGTCGGGCGGCGTTCAGGGAGGAGCGGGGGCTCGTGACGTCGTGCACCGCGGCGACGCGTCTCAGGTCCCGTAACAGCGGTACGACCAGGAGCAGGCAGATGCCGAGCACCAGGGGGGTTCGCAGGGCCGCGAACCACAGTACGGCCAACAGAATCGCCTGAGTCGAGACGTGCACGGTGGCCTCGACCGCCCTCGAAGGTCCCGTCCGCGCGCCCCGGGCGGCGTCGGGGACGCCTGGAGGCGTCGGGCGGCCCGCGGTCAGGTGAGCCGCCAGGGCAACGGTCCCGGCGATCAGCAGACCGGTCGTGGCGCCGTAGCCCAAGTCCTCCGGACTCGTCCGCCCCGTCGCCATGAAGAGCAGCGGGAGCACGGCGGCAGCGACCGCGCCGCCGCACAACGACGTCAACACCATCAGGCGCACCGGTCGGCGCCGCCACCGCATCCTCCCCGACAGACGGTCACGGACGGCGATGAGTGTCGCGGTGGCCATGGCACCGGCGATGGTCTCGCCGGCCGCCGCCAGGGACGTCGGCAACCCGGGATCGTGGGCGACGAGTGCGGCCAGGGGCAGATGGAGCAGGGCCGCGGCGAGCGTCCAGATCAGGACACGGCTCCATGTGCGGGTCAGCCCCGCCACGTCGAGGTGCAGCTTCCACCAGGCCAGTACGGACGTTTCACCGCGGGCCACGGAGCGGGCGAGGAACGACAGGTACCGACGCGCCTTGACCGGATCCCACCCATGGCCGCGCCGGGGCTGACGCTCGCGCTGGAGCGACGCCGACATGACCCGGTCCAGAAGATGTTCCCCGATGTCCGCCGGCGTGCGGAAGCGGCTCATGTCCACGAGGTCGCGGAGGTCGGCGTCCCCACCGGCATAGGCGGAGCGGACCAGAACCACACCCAGCGGTCGGGCCAGTACGCGGGCGAGGGCACTGTCCGGGTACCGAGCGAGGAAGTCCGCCAGATGGAACCACCGGTCCCGCGGGGGTGCTGTGCCGTGGCTCAGATGGCCGAGGGCGTCACCTGGATCGATGGGGCCCGGTTCGACCACCGTCACTGTGCCGGACATGTGCGCGATCCACGAGAAGGGCATGCTCCGGCAGGTCAGCACCAGCGGCGCCGCGGCGGGGTAGTCACGCATCAGTGCGTCAAGGAATGCCTCGCGAACCTGGACGGGCAGGTCGTCCAGACCGTCCAGCACGGGCAGCATCCGGCCGTCGGCGATGAGGTCCGCCGCCCTTGCCCGATCAGCGGGTGTGTCGGAGAGTCCGTCGCAGATCCCTGCGATCTGTCGTTGCAGCCACTCCGTCAGTCCCGCTTCCCGTGGGTCGTAGGAGGTGAGTTGCATCAGCACCGGAACCGGGTCATCGCCGGTGCGCGATCGCAGCAGTTCGAGCGTGAGCAGCACGACGAGGGTGCTCTTGCCTGCCCCGGGCGGGCCGGTGACGATCAGGCGTTGTGCCGGTAACGCACGGAACGCGGCGGCCATCTCCTCATGACGGCTGGTCCTGAACAGGACGGCGTCGCCTTCGGGTTGACGGGGCGAGCAGCCGTCGGGCCTGGCGGTGACGACCCAGTCGACGGGCAGCAGCCCGGACTCCTCGAGCCCCGCCTCGCGGACCTCGGACTCACAGCGCAACCGCACCGAACGGTCCAGGTGATCCGTGAGCGTGTCCACGGCCTGACGGCCGGTCACCTCCGCGAAACGGGAAGAGTCCCCCACCAGGAGAAGAGCCAGCACACCGATCGCTGACAACGCGAAGCCGATGCCGGCGACAGAGGTTCCTGCCACGACCCACAGGAACATCCCGACAGGCGCAGCCGACAGCACTGCACGCACGGCGGCCCCACCGAGGCCCTGCCGCCGCGGACCGGTTGTGCCGACGCCTCTCGAACCCGGGTGAACCTCTCCCCGACCGCGCTCAGCGTTCACTGCCCATGTCCTATCCGGTCCGGTCGTCCGCCCCTGAAGCTCACTGTGGCAGGAACCGGCTGGCGGGGAGCGCTCTTCGGCACCGCACGGCATCGAAAGACGGAATCAGGTCAGGCCCGCAGTGGCCGGTCACGCGTCCCCGTACGCCTCTCCCCCGAGCTCGAACCCCGCCGAACCGGCCGTCGCGTCCGCGAGCCAGGCCCGGAACGCCTCCACGTCGGCGTCCGGCAGGCCGATCTCGATGGTGACCGCCTCGCCGTACCGCACGTCCCGCACCTCGCGCCCGGTCGACCTGAGGTCGTTCTGGACCTTGCCGGCGCGCTGGTGGTCGACGGTCACCGTGGCCAGCCGGAAGCGGCGTCGCGTGAGTGTGCCGAGCGCGTCCAGCGCCTCGCCGACCGCTCCGCCGTAGGCCCGGATGAGCCCGCCCGCGCCGAGCTTGACGCCGCCGTAGTAGCGGGTGACGACGGCGACGACGTACCGCATGTCGCGGCGCAGCAGCATCTGGAGCATGGGGACGCCGGCCGTGCCGCCCGGTTCGCCGTCGTCGCTGGCCTTCTGGATCGCGGCGCCGGCGCCGATGACGTAGGCCCAGCAGTTGTGGCTGGCGTCCGCGTGCTCCTTGCGGACGGCGGCGATGAAGTCCTGGGCCTCCTGTTCGGTGGCCGCCGGGGCGAGCGCGCAGAGGAAGCGTGAGCGGTTGACCTCGGTCTCGTGCACGCCCGCGTGGGCGACTGTGCGGTACTCGTCCTGCATCGGGCCAGCCTATGTCGACGTACCGAGGAGGCTCGCCCCGAGACCCCGGCCCGTGGCCGGGCTCACCGCTCGCACCGCCTTCGCCGCTCTCACCTCACCGTTTCTTGCCCCGCGCCACCAGCACGCCCGTCAGCAGCGCCGTGCCGGGCGCGAGGGCCTGCCAGGTGGTGCCGTGCCAGGCCAGTACGGCGATCGCCGAGGTCGGGAACTTCGTACGGACCTCGTCCAGCGCGTCGTCGAGGCCGTCCCCGGCGAGTTCGAGGACGAGCTCCTCCAGGCCGGGGTTGTGCCCCACCAGGAGCAACGTCCGGACCCCGGCGGGCACCTCGTGCACGACGGCCAGCAGTTCGGACACGTCCGCCGCGTACAGTCGCGGATCATGGCGTACCGGCGGCGGTGTGCCCCACTGGGCGGCGGCCAGTTCCCAGGTCTCACGCGCGCGTACGGCGGTCGAGCACAGGGCGAGGTCCGGCAGACAGTCGTTCTCCGCGAGCATCCGGCCCGCGACGGGGGCGTCCCGGTGGCCGCGCGGGCCGAGCGGGCGTTCGTGGTCGTCGACGCCCTCCGGCCAGGCGGACTTGGCGTGCCGCAGGACGACCAGGCGGCGCAACGGGCCCGCACCCGTGTGCGCGGTCATGCCGGGGTTCCCAGGTCGTGGGCGAGGTCGAGGCCGAGGAGCCGGTCGGCGTAGGCGTACGTCTCGAACCGGGCGCCGTCCGGCAGGTCCGGCGCGGTCTCCACCCAGCGCAGGACCCCGAGGACCCCGGGTACGTCGAGGTCGTCCTCCCACGCGGTACGGAGCTCCGCCCGCACCTCGTCGGGGATGGGCCGCGAGGGCCGCTGCGCCCAGGCGGCGACGGCACGGCGCCAGCGCACGAGGGTGTCATGGGCGTCGGCGAGTGCGCCCACGTCGAGCTGCACGGGCACGCTTCTGCGCCGGGACAGCAGCGCGAGACGCAGGGCGGCGGGGTCGGCCTCCTCCGGGGGCGCGTCCGCGTGCACGGGCGCTACGGCGACCCGTACGCCGTCGGGTTCCGCGCCGCCCTCGCGTACGACATGGAGGACCTGCGCCTCGCCGAGCCCCGACGCGGCGTCCCGGCCGTCCTCGAAGGGCCGGACGCCGAGCGCCGCGGCGCCCGCCCGGAGCTCTGCCTGCTGCCGCTCCTCGTCGAGCAGCGCCCAGACCGGCGTACCGCCGAGTTCCAGCGCGCGGACGAGGAGGTCGGAGACGAGCAGCACCCGCAGGGCGGTGACGTCGAAGCCCTCGGTATGCGCCTCGACGCGGGTCAGGCCCCGGCGGGCGGGCGCGGCGTCGACGGGCTTGCCGGTTCGGTCGTCGATGATGCGCAGCACGGAGCGAGCGTAGGCGGACGCGCGGCCGTCCGCAGCCATCCGGCCCGCTTTCCGGTCAGCGTGGCGGGAGCCGGGGCCGCCGGGAGTTCCCTGGTCACCCATGGCCGTACGGTCCCTTCACGCGCGCGACACGCACGTCGTACCCGGGCATCGCCACCCCCTGCCGTGCGGACTGCCCGAACGGTACTGCGCCGCGGCCCGCCCGGACAGGAGTTCGGGCCCGGCTTGCGAGAACGGGAATCCTCGGGGGTCATGGGCCGTTGTGGGTCGTGGGAGCAGCTGGACGGCAGCTGTGGGCAGCACAGGGAGGCCGGCGGTGTACGGCGACGAGACAGCGGTCCGCAGGATCCTCACCGAACTGGGCGACACCTGGGCCGTCGTGGGTCTGTCGTCGAACCGGCGGCGGGCGGCGTACGGCGTCGCCGAGGTCCTCCAGCGCTACGGCAAGCGCATCGTGCCGGTCCACCCGAAGGCGGAGACGGTCCACGGCGAACCGGGTTATGCCTCCCTGGCGGACATCCCCTTCGACGTGGACGTGGTCGACGTCTTCGTGAACAGCGACCTCGCAGGCCCGGTCGTCGACGAGGCGCTCGCCAAGGGCGCCAAGGCGGTCTGGTTCCAGCTGGGCGTCATCGACGAGGCGGCGTACGACCGCGCCCGCGCGGCGGGCCTGGAGATGGTCATGGACCGCTGCCCGGCGATCGAGATACCGCGCCTGGGCTAGGCCCCGGCTCCACACGGTCCACCACGTGCACAGGGTCCACCACGTCCGGCTGGGCCCCTTCCGCGGGCGCACCCTGAGCGGCCGGCCCCGGAAGCCTCCCCTCCTCGCCTGCCGCCCCCATAATGCTCGGGTGACTTCCACCTCCCCCCACCCCAACTCCCGCTCCTCGCAGCGCTTTCCGGTCGTCATCGTGGGCGCCGGACCGGCCGGCCTGACCGTCGGCAACATCCTGCGGGCGGCGTCCGTCGACTGTCTGGTCCTGGAGACCGAGACCCGGCAGTTCATCGAGCAGCGGCCGCGGGCCGGGGTCCTGGAGGAGTGGGGCGTACGCGGGCTCCAGCGGCGGGGCCTCGCGGACACCTTGCTGGAGCGGGCCCAGCGGCACACGGAGTGCGAGTTCCGGTTCGCCGGGGAGCGCTACCGGTTCGAGTACGCGCAGCTCACGGGCGTTCATCACTGGGTCTACCCACAGCAGTTGCTGGTGACGGACCTGGTGCGGGAGTACGCGGACGTGCGCGGCGGCGCCATACGCTTCGGCGTGCGGGACGTGGAGCTGCACGACCTCGACTCCGACCGTCCCTCGGTGTCGTACACCTGCCCGGAAACGGGGCAACGGGAGGTCGTGCGCTGCGACTTCGTCGCCGGCTGCGACGGGGCGCGCGGGGTGACGCGCACCGCGCTGCCCGCCGACCGCGCCCACATCTCCCGCAGTGACTACGGCATCGGCTGGCTGGCGCTGCTCGCCGAGGCACCGCCGTCCTCCGACTGCGTCCTGTTCGGCATGCATCCGAACGGGTTCGCCGGGCACATGCCGCGCAGCGCCGAGGTGACCCGCTACTACCTGGAGTGCCCGCCCGGCGACGACCCGGAGAACTGGTCGCACGACAGGGTCTGGGCGGAGCTACAGCAGCGGCTCGGGGCGAACGGCGTACCGCGGCTGACCGAGGGACGACTGATCGAGAAGCGTGTCCTCGACATGCACAACTACGTCGTCGAACCCATGGTGTTCGGCCGCCTCTTCCTGGCCGGCGACGCCGCCCACCTCACCGCCCCCATCGCCGCCAAGGGCATGAACCTCGCCCTGCACGACGCCTTCCTGCTCGGCGACGGGCTGATCGCGTACCTCACGAAGGGCGACAGCACCGGCCTGGACGGCTACTCGGCGGCCTGCCTGGGCCGGGTGTGGGACTACCAGGAGTTCTCCCACTGGCTCTCCGAGGTCTACCACGGCACGTCCTCGGGCGACCCGTACCGTGCCGGCACCACTCTCGCCCGCCTCCGCCGTATCTTCGGCTCCCCGACGGCGGCGATCGCCTTCGCGGAGCAGTACCTGGGCAAGAACGCCGACTACTGACCGCGCCCGACCGCCCACCGCGTCTGCCGTCAGTCGTCAGTCGTGCAGCGGCCGGTCGCTGAGCCGGTGGTCCGCCACGTTCAGCGCCTCGTCGACGAGGCGGCGCAGATGGCCGTCGCGCAGGGAGTAGACCACCCGGCGGCCCTCCTTGCGCGTGGTCACCAGGCCAGCGAGGCGCAGTCGGGCCAGATGCTGGCTGACGGCGGGCCGGGCCGCGCCGCACGCCTCCGTGAGCGTCGTGACGTCGGCCTCTTTCGTCGTGAGGGCATGCAGCAGCGTGAGACGGGTGCGGTCGCCGAGCAGGGCGAGGACCTCGGCGGCGAGCGCGAACTGTTCCTCGCCCGGGGTGCGCGGATGCGCATCGTGCGCAGTTGATAGGTGCATGCGTGCGCTCATACGCACATAATGGCGCCATGGACGGGCACACGTCCACTCCCGCGCACCGGAAGGGGACCACCGTGAACGACCGACACGAGCACCACCACGGGCACGAGCACCACCACGGGAACGGACACCGGCACGCCCACGACCACCACGGCCGCCTGCGCGAGTGCCGTCACCGCCTCGCCCACCTCCTCAAACCCCACTCCCACGAGACCGCCGACAAGCTCGACTCCGCCCTGGAGTCCTCGGCCCGCGGCATGCGCGCACTGTGGGTCTCGCTGGCCGTGCTCGGAGTGACGGCGCTCGCGCAGGCGGCCGTGGTGGTCGTCTCCGGGTCGGTGGCGCTGCTCGGCGACACGGTGCACAACACCGCGGACGCGCTGACCGCCGTACCGCTGGGGATCGCCTTCGTGCTGGGCAGACGCGCGGCGACGCGCCGCTTCACCTATGGCTACGGACGGGCCGAGGACCTGGCAGGCATCGTCATCGTGCTGACGATCGCCGCGTCCGCGGCCTTCGCCGCGTGGACGGCCGTCGACCGGCTCCTCGACCCCCGCCCCGTGCAGCAGATCCCGGCCGTGGCCGTGGCGGCGATCGTCGGGTTCGCGGGCAACGAGTGGGTGGCCCGGTACCGGATCCGGGTCGGCCGCGCGATCGGCTCGGCCGCGCTGGTCGCGGACGGACTGCACGCCCGGACGGACGGATTCACCTCACTGGCCGTCCTGTTGAGCGCGGGCGGTGCGGCGCTGGGATGGCAACTCGCGGACCCGATCGTGGGGTTGGCGATCACGGCCGCGATCACGCTGGTGCTGCGGGACGCGGCCCGCGAGGTCTTCCGGCGCGTGCTGGACGCCGTGGATCCGGCCCTGGTGGACCGGGCCGAAGGCGCCCTTCGGGAGGTCGCCGGGGTGCGCGAGGTCGGCGAGTTGCGCATGCGCTGGATCGGGCACCGGCTGCGTGCCGAGGTGGCGGTCGTCGTGGACGGCGACGTGACGGTACGTCAGGCACACGCCATCGCCGTCGACGCCGAGCACGCCCTGCTGCACGCCGTCCCCCGGCTCACCGCGGCCCTGGTCCACGCCGACCCGGCACCGGTGCCTGGCGAGGCGGATCCGCATCTCGCCCTCGCGCACCACACCGCGGTCTGAGCTCGGGCGACCGACCCGGACGGCGGGCTCAGGCGACGCCGAGGCCCTCCAGTACGACGGCTCCCGGCAGCTCCGCGAACGCCTTGCCCGGCACCAGCAGCTTGCCGCGCCGGCGCCCGCTGCCGACCAGCACGTACGGCAGGTCGACGACGGCCGAGTCCACCAGCACCGGCCAGTCGCCCGGCAGTCCGATCGGGGTGATTCCGCCGTACTCCATGCCGGTCTCGCCGGTCGCGGTGTCCATCGAGGCGAACGACGCCTTGCGGGCACCGAGTTGACGGCGTACGACACCGTTCACGTCGACCCGCGTGGTGGAGAGCACGACGCACGCGGCGAGTGTCGTCTCGCCGCCGCGCTTGCCCGCGACGACCACGCAGTTCGCGGACTGTTCGAGCAGTTCCCGTCCGTAGTGCTCGACGAAGACGGCGGTGTCGGCCCACCGCTGATCGGTGTCGACGTAGACGATCTGGTCGGCAGGGACGCTGCCGTGCCAGGCGCGCAACGCGTCGGCGACCGGGCGGGTGAGCTCGTCGAGGCAGGCGGGGGCGGGGGTGGCGTTGTCGAAGCGTCCGATGGGTGCGTCCATGAGCGCACGCTAACAGGGCGGCAGAGGCCGCGACCCTGGCGTCTCAGTGCACGAGCGGGACCGACACCGTCAGCGTCATCTCCATCGGGACATCGCCCTGATTGGCGTAGATGTGGGGGGCGTTGGCCTCGAAGGTGACGCTGGAGCCGGCCGGGACGCGGTACTCCACACCCTCGACGGTCAGGGTGAGTTCGCCCGCCGTGACATGGGCGATCTCGACGGTGCCGACGGGGTGCGGGTCGGATCCGCTGCTCTCGCCCGGCATCAGCTTCCAGCCCCACATCTCCAGCGGGCCGGGCGCCTCCGCGCCCGCGAGGAGCTTGCTGTAGCTGCCCGCGTCCGTGTGCCACAGCCGGACCACCTGCTCCGGCGGGACGACGCGCACCTTGGGCCCCTGCTCGTAGTCGAGGAGCGTCGTGATGCTGACACCGAGCGCGTCGCCGATCTTGACCACGGTGCCGAGGCTCGGGTTGGTGCGGGCCTGTTCGATCTGGATGAGCATGCCGCGGCTGACCCCGGCCCGCGCGGCGAGCGTGTCCAGGGTGAAGCCGCGCTCGGTGCGCCAGCGTTTGACGTTGCGCGCCAGGGACTGGGTCAGCAGGTCGAGGTCCGACACATTCCGTCCTTGCGGAGTCCAATATCATGGATGACAGAGTTCACCTGACTGCACTACCGTGAGGTGCACCCGATCGTGCACCGAACTGTACTGCGAGGCTCCCGTGACAGCACTCTTCGCCCTGGCCACCAGCCTGCTGTGGGGGCTGGCCGACTTCGGCGGCGGACTGCTGACGCGGCGCACCCCGGCGCTCACGGTGGTCGTCGTCTCGCAGGCCATCGCGGCCGCCGTGCTCGGCGTGATCGTGGTCGCCACCGGCGGCTGGAGCGAGGCCGGTCCGCAGCTGTGGTTCGCGGTCGCCGCCGGCCTGGTGGGCCCGCTCGCCCTGCTCTGCTTCTACAAGGCGCTCGCGCTGGGCCCCATGGGCGTGGTCTCCCCGCTCGGCACCGTGGGCGTCGCCGTGCCGGTCGGCGTCGGTCTCCTCCTCGGCGAGCGGCCCGGACTGACGCAGGTCGCGGGTATCGCCGTCGCCGTGCTAGGCATCGCGCTCGCGGGCGGACCCCAGCTGCGGGGCGCGCCCGTGCAGCGGCAGGCCATCCTGCTCACGCTGGTCGCGGCCTTCGGCTTCGGCACGGTGTTCGCGCTGATCGCGGAGGCGTCGACCACCGTCACCGGTCTGTTCCTGGCGCTCTTCGTGCAGCGTGTGGTCAACGTGGCGGCGGGGGGCCTCGCGCTGTACGCCTCCGTGCGGCGCGGCGGCACCGCCCTCCCGGACGGCTCCTTCCCCTGGCGCTCCCTGCCGGCGCTCGCCTTCGTCGGCCTCGCCGATGTCGCGGCGAACGGCACCTATGTGGTCGCCGCCCAGCACGGCCCGGTCACCGTGGCGGCCGTACTCGCGTCGCTGTACCCGGTGGTCACCGCCCTGGCCGCGCGCGGCTTCCTGCGGGAACGGCTGCGGGGGGTGCAGGCGGCGGGCGCGGGACTGGCGCTGGTGGGCACGCTGCTGCTGGCGACCGGCTGACTCAGGACTCCGTGGCCGGCTCGGCCAGTTCGGCGGCCGGCTTCTCCTCCAGCTCCGCCAGCCTCGCCACCGTCTCCTCGTCCAGCCCGGCCAGCGCCTGGAGCTGCTCCGGGGTGATCCCGTCGGGTATCGGCACCGGCGCGGGCGTCCGCAGCGGCGGCTGCCAGCCGTCGTCGGGCGTCCAGCGGCGTACGACACGGGCGGGCGCCCCCGCCACCACGGCGTGGTCGGGCACCACGCCCCGGACCACCGCGCCGGCCGCGACCACGACGTTCCGCCCGATCCGCGCCCCCGGCAGGATCACGGCCCCGGTGCCGATCCAGCACCCCGGGCCGATCTCGACCGGCTCCATGCGGGGCCACTGCTTGCCGATGGGCTCGTGCGGATCGTCGTACGAGTGGTTCGTGGACGTGACGTAGACGTACGGCCCGAAGTAGCAGTCGCTGCCGATGGTGACCGTCGTGTCGGCGATGACATGGCTGCCGCGGCCCAGCACGACGCCGTCCCCTATCCGCAGGATCGGCTCCGGGCCGAGGTCGAGGTCGGGCATCAGACCGGCCGTCAGCGTCACCTGCTCGCCGACGATGCAGTGGGAGCCGAGGTGGATCCAGGGTTCGCCGAAGACGGTGCCGAGCGGGAAGGCCAGCCGGGTGGCCTCGCCGATCGAGCCGAAGTGGAATCGGCCGGGGTTTTCGGCGGTCACCGAACCTGTGCGCTGCGCCCAGGCCCAGCCCGCGTGGACGGCGCGCTGCGTGATGCTGCGCCGCCAGGACGAGAACGTGTTCTTGCGCTTGAGCACCCGCTCACCGTACTGAGCGTTCGGCTCCCTCATGCGGTCGAGGGCCTGTGATCTTCGCCCCACCGGGTGTCGTACGGTACGTCTGGACGTCGGCGGCAAGGAGAGGGCGATGACGCACAAGGCGCTGGTCATGGGTATCGGGGGCAGGGAACCGAAGATCGACGAGGCTGCGTTTGTGGCGCCGACGTCGTCGGTGATCGGGGACGTGACGCTTCAGGCGGGGGCCAGTGTCTGGTACGGCGCGGTGGTCCGGGGTGACGTGGAGCGGATCTCGGTCGGGGCTCAGTCCAATGTGCAGGACAACTGCACGCTCCATGCCGACCCGGGGTTTCCCGTGACCATCGGGGCGAGGGTGTCGGTCGGCCATAACGCCGTAGTGCATGGGGCGACCGTTGAGGACGACTGTCTGATCGGGATGGGGGCGACCGTGCTGAACGGTGCGGTGATCGGGGCGGGGTCGCTGGTCGCTGCACAGGCCCTGGTGCCGCAGGGGATGCGGGTGCCGCCCGGGTCGCTGGTGGCGGGGGTGCCGGCGAAGGTGAAGCGGGAACTCACTGAGGAAGAACGTCAGGGCGTCACGCTCAACGGCACCATGTACGCGGAGTTGGCGAAGGCTCACCGGGAAGAGCACGGGGCATAAGGCCGTACGCGGTCCGCGGGGTTCGCGGTGGCTGGTCGCGCCCGCGCGGCGGAGCCACACATCGATACAGCCCCGCGCCCCTTGCGGCGTCTTACTCCCCGGCGCCGATCGGTTCCGGCTCTCGGTGTGCCGTCTGGGCCTTCTTCGCCTTGCGCTTGATGATCAGCATGGACGTCAGGCCGATCAGGACCGCTGCGACCAGTCCCAGCCATGAGAAGCGCTTCAGCCAGGACTCGGCGACCACGCCCACGTAGTAGATGACCGCGGTCGTGCCGCCCGCCCAGAGGATGCCGCCGAAGACGTTGGCGGTGAGGAACTTCCAGTACGGCATCCGCAGGACGCCCGCGAGGGGGCCGGCGAAGATGCGCAGGAGGGCGACGAAGCGGCCGAAGAAGACGGCCCACATGCCCCACTTCTCGAAGGACCGCTCGGCGGTGGCGATGTGCCCCTCGCTGAAGTGCTTGGGGAATTTCCCGCCCAGCCACGCCAGGAGTGGACGGCCGCCCTTGCGGCCGATGGCGTAGCCGATGGAGTCGCCGATGATCGCGCCCGCGCTGGCGCATGCGCCGAGCACGAAGGGGTCGATGTCACCGTGCTGCGAGGCGAGGAGCGCGGAGGAGACCAGGATGATCTCGCCGGGCAGTGGAATGCCCAGGCTCTCCAGACCGATGACGACGCCCACCAGCAGATAGATGGCGAGCGGGGGCACCGTTTCGAGCCATTCCTGGACGTGCAACGCCGCTTCCTCTCCCTGTCCTGCACCCTGTGTTCCCGGCGCACGCTCGGCCTGCGAGCGCGCGCCGGGGCAGCCTACCCGTTCTGTGTGACGGTCTCGGTGTCCCACAGGTTGCACTGGTGCTCACGGTGCGCAGTGGTGCTCAGCACATTGCCGTGGGCGGATGCGGTGCGGAGGGACAGTACCGTCCCCGGCCGGGCCGGCATCGCGGGCTGTCCTGCGGCGCGCGGCTCGCCGTCCCGGACGAAGGAGCCCCAGTACTGGATCATCTGCCGGGCCAGCGTCCGCTGCTCGGCGTTCAGCGGTGACTCCAGGCCGAAGTGCTTGAACAGGTACTGGAGCTCATTGACGTGGGTGGCGCCGAAGTCGAAGTCCGTGCCGAGGTTGCGCAGGGAGGCGAAGGGCGGGGAGGTGCGGTCGGCGAACTCGTACATGTAGACCTGGCCGCGTCCGGCGAGCGTGCCGTCGAGGCGGAGCGCCGAGCAGGCGAACATCTGGTCGCCCTGGGCGGTGGCGTACGCGATGGTCGGGGAGGGGTACGACGACAGGGGGTAGCTTGCGAGGGCCTCGTCGCCGTAGTCCGCCCGCATGACGGCCGGGTACTGCTCGGCGGTGAGCGGCGTGCCGTTCACGTCGAACCGGGCGAAGGCGAACAGTCGGCCCTCGTCCTGGTTGGCCCCGTTCATGACCGGCACCCCGGCTGCGGCCCCGCGTTCGAACGCCTCCTGCGGCTGCCTCGGCAGGAAGGCGCCGCCGACCACCGGCGCCCAGTCGAAGCCGTTCTGCGCGGCCAGGATCTCGGCGGCCGGCTTGGCGCGCAGACAGGCCAGGTCGGTGCAGCCGAGCTTCTCCGCGAAGGCGGCGCCCTGGGACACAGCCGTCCCGTGCGGACGCGCACCGCAGTCGCCGTACGCCCCGCTCTGGATGATCCCCGCCCGGTAGAGGCCCTTCGCCGACGGCGAGGCCAGCTGGGTGCAGACCGAGCGACCGCCCGCCGACTCGCCCGCGATGGTCACGCGGCCCGGGTCGCCGCCGAAGTGGCCGATGTTGGCCCGGACCCAGCGCAGGGCGGCCTGCTGGTCGAGCATGCCGAAGTTGCCGGAGACCCCGTCGCGCGCCTCGTCGTCGAGGCCGGCCGTGGCGAGGAAGCCCATCGCCCCGAGGCGGTAGTTGACGGTGACGACGACCGTGCCGGTCTGCCGGGCGAAGGTGTCGGGGACGACGTCCTGACCGGCCCCGCCGGTGAGTCCTCCCCCGTGGAACCAGACCATGACCGCACGACGGGCGGCGCCCGCGGGGGCGTACACATTGAGGTCGAGACAGTCCTCGGTGTGGCTGGGTCGCTCATAGCCGGGGTCCCAACTCACCCCCTGCACACACTTGTTGCCGAAGTCCCGCGCCGCCCGCACTCCTTGCCAGGGCCGGACGGGTCGCGGCTCCTTCCAACGGAGCTTTCCGACGGGTGGCTCGGCGTAAGGGATACCGAGGAACTGGCGTCCCTCGGCGGTGGTTTCCCCCCGCACCCAGCCCGCGGTGGTGCGGACGACGGGGTCGTCGGCGGCCTGTGCGGGCACGGGGGTGACGAGTGCGGCCGCGAGGGCCATCAGTGCGACGGACATACGACGGATCACGGGTCCACCTTCGCGTTCGTGAGCATGGGAACCACTGGCGCGGCGGGAAAACTACGAACCACAGTGACTCGTGTCAATGACGTGAACGAGGAACGGCTGAATGACGTCTGACATCGATCAGAGCCGAAGGGGCGAAGGGGACTGGGGAGACTGGGGGGACTGAGGGCTGAACGTCTGAAGGGGCTGAAGTGTCACCCCGGCGCGCCGGGGACCGGGGTGACCCTGGCTGGTGGCTGGACTAGTGGAGGGCGGAGTCGAGCCTGCTCGTGGCGGTGCCGACGATCGTGGCCACGGTGGCCGGCGCCTCGGCCGGGAGGGCCGCTACGGCATCGACGGGGGCGGCGGGGACGGGGGTGGCCGGCTCGGCCTCGTAGCCGGATTCGTCCTGGACATACCGTGTCTCGTACCGCGGCTGCGGGTCCTCCTCCGGCCCGCCCTGCGGGAGTTCGGGGACGGCGCCGTCCGGCGACTCGCGCTCGGGTACCACGGGCGCGGTGTCCTTCTCCTCGCGCGGCTCCTCCTGCTGGAGCCGCTTCTCGGGTCCCTCCTCGGGCCCCTCCTCGCGTACGTCCGCGAGCCCTCCGTCGAGCAGCCAGCGCTGTGCCTCGGATCCGTCCCGCTCGTCGAGCACCACGCTCACGCCCTTGCCGGACGCGACCGCCAGCCCCTCGGAGCGGCGGGGCAGGAGTTCGCCGTGGACGGTGAGGTCGTAGCGCACCTCGCCGGCGTGCGCGAGGCAGTTCGCCAGGACGACCACGCCCTCGTCGGGGCCGGAGTCGAGGCACAGGGTGGGGTCGGCGGCGCTGCGCAGCAGGCCGTTGTCCCGGTACGACCACTGCTGGGACACGGCGGACGAGCACTGGGCCAGCTCGGCCCGGGCACCGGTGCGGACCTCGCCGTCACGGAGGTCCAGACACAGGCCGCGGTCGAGGTTGCGGAGCCTGCCCTGGGCGATCTCGACGGGTTCCTCGGCCGAGGCGGCCGAGGGTGATCCGCCGGAGGAGGGCGGGGACACGGCACCCGGGTGCGCGGTCCTGCCGCTGGGTGCGCCCCAGGTGGCGTGCGGGCCGGGGACGCCGTTCTCCTCGGTCCAGCCCCTGGCGGTGAGGACCGTCACGAGCAGGGCGAGCGAGGACACACCGACTCCCACGGCGAGGGCCCTCGCGCGTCCGCGTGGCGGGTCGAGCCGCTCGGGGCGGTGCCGTCCGCCGCGTCGGCGGCGGTCGCACGGTGTCGTTGCGGAGCCGCCTCGTCCGGGCCGGGAGTCGAGATAGCGCCGGGCGCCCCAGCCGAGCACGGTTTCGGCGAGCAGTACGTCCAGGCCGCCCTCGAAATGGCTGAGCTGCTCGGCGGCGTGACGGCAGTAGCGGCACTCCGTCAGATGCTGTTGGACATCGGGCAGCAGGGCGCCGCCCCGGCGCATGGGGACATCGAGGAGGCGGTTGTAGTAGCGGCATTCCCGGGTGGGCGCGAGTTCGCGATGGGCGCGTACGCAGCCCGTCCGGAATTGCTCGCGCACTCCCTCCAGCGCCGCCGACGCGGTGTCCGCATCCACCCCCAGCAGACCAGTGGGTATGGTTATCGGTTCGGCTTCGACCTCGGTGTGCCAGAGGAGGCATTGCGAGGCCCCCGGCAGAGCCCGGAATGCGCGCTCGGCGATTTGCCGCCTTTCGGGCGTCACGGACCGCGCGGCGCGCAGCCCGCGCCCGCCGGTCGGTTTGCCGAGTTCCGGCATGAGGGCGGAAATACCGCCGTCGGCCACCCACTCCTTCACCAGCTCCCGTACGGCGGTGAGCAGTTGAGGGCGCAGTGCGCCGCCGGCGGGTCGGCCGAGCACGCGATGGAACGCCGCGGCGGCCACCATGGCGGCCGAACTCGCCGTGGACACCAGGCAGATGGCCGCGTAGTCGTAGGTGGCACGCCAGTGCCGTGCCATCAGCAGGGCGACGGCACGGGCGTTCGCATCGGCTTTGCCCAGGCTCGCGACGAGATCGCGGTCGGACTCTCCGAGGCTCACCCCGGGCCGTGGCGGGTACGGCGGTCGTGGGGGGTAAGGGGATTGCACTGAACCATTTCCTTCCCAGCCGCAGGACGACAAGGGGAATGCGCGTCCGTCGGAAAGCAGGTGCTTGATTGGTGCATACCTAGGCCGCGTCGGATGTGGACCGGCTATCGGGTCGCTCACTTTCGCACAAGCAACGCGCAGGAAACAAGAAGTTCGAGTGACCAACGTTCAAAAACCAAGGAATTCAGAAAAGTTACCGCCGGTATCCGCACCCACATTCGAAATCGCCGTCCGCCAGGCGTCAAGTTGTGTGCAGACAAGGCGCATTGGTCCACGGAATCTTCAATTCCGCATGCCGCACAGGAAGCTCCGAGGTTTCTCTCGGCGTGCTCTCATCCCCGTGCTCCACCATGAGCCGCATGATCGTCCCCCACACGACACCCCTGTCCGAGCCCGCCCCCGAACGGGCCCGCACCGTCCGCAAGGCGGTCGTCCCGGCGGCAGGACTCGGCACGCGCTTCCTGCCCGCGACCAAGGCGACCCCCAAGGAGATGCTGCCGGTCGTCGACAAGCCGGCCATCCAGTACGTCGTGGAGGAGGCCGCGGCGGCCGGTCTCGACGACGTGCTGATGATCACCGGTCGACACAAGCGGGCCATCGAGGACCACTTCGACCACGCCTTCGAGCTGGAGCAGGCACTCGCGGCCAAGGGCGACACCGTACGGCTGGACGCGGTGCGCGACCCGGCCCGGCTCGCCGACATCCACCACATCCGCCAGGGCGACCCCCTCGGTCTCGGTCACGCGGTGCTGTGCGCCCGCCATCACGTCGGGGACCAGCCGTTCGCCGTCCTCCTGGGCGACGACCTCATCGACCCGCGCGAGACCCTGCTCAGCCGGATGCTGGACGTCCGCGACCGTTACGAGGGCAGTGTGGTCGCCCTCATGGAGGTCCCGCCCGAGCAGATCCACCTCTATGGCTGTGCGGCCGTCGAGCCGTCGCGGCCGGGGGAGGACGGCGTCGTCCGCGTCACGGGTCTCGTGGAGAAGCCGTCGCGCGAGGACGCGCCGAGCCGTTACGCGGTCATCGGCCGCTACGTCCTCGACCCGGCCGTCTTCGGCGTCCTGGACCGCACCCCGCCCGGGCGCGGCGGCGAGATCCAGCTGACCGACGCCCTACGGGAACTCGCGGCGGACGGGACGGTCCACGGAGTCGTGTTCGACGGCCTGCGCTACGACACCGGCGACAGGGCGGACTATCTGCGCACGGTGGTTCGGCTGGCGTGCGACCGGGCGGACCTGGGGCCGGAGTTCGTGGCCTGGCTGAAGCAGTTCGTGGCGGGCCTGGAGGCCACCGGGGCAAGGCGGGACCGGTTCGCGGCTTGAGCGCCGGCGGCCCGGAGGAAGGACAGGGGCCCCGCACAGGGCCCCTGCTCGCTTCCGCGCCGTAGGGCTCAGCCGTTCGGCCGCAGGGTCCAGACGACGGTCATCTCCCCGGTGACGGCGCCGTCACCGCGCTGGATCTCGATGGCCACGGGGAACTCGGGGCGCTCCCCCGCGTCCAGCTGCGCCACGACCTCGGCGGCCGGGCGGCCCAGCGTCGCGGTGGCCGTGACGGCGCCCATGGCGAGCTTCTTGTAGGAGATCTCGGCGCTGACGGCGAGCGGCACGGCACGCGAGAGCTGGTCACCGAACGCGGCCAGCACGATCGCCCCGCTGGCGGACTCCCCGAGCGTGAACATGGCGCCGGCGTGCGGCCCGCCCACATGGTTGTGGTACTCGCTCTGGTCCGGCAGAGCCACCACGGCCTTCTCCGGCGTGGTCTCCAGGAACTGGAGGTTCAGGGTCCGGGCCATCGGCACGGTGGCGGCGAGCATCTCGCCGATCGACATCTGGTCTGCGCTCATGGCCGCCATGTTACCCATGAGTAGGTACCGGGGAACAGGCCGATGCGATGTGACGAGCGTCGTACGCCCTGGCGGACGAAGTGGTGCAACCGGCCCGTGACCTGCAATTCGTTTGGCAAACCGGCGTCGGGGCCGCGATAGTCGGCCGGTGACCTCCGCCGCCGATCTCCGCCCCCGCTCCCGCCGCCCCTCCTGGGCGGGCCGCAACTACAGCCTGCTGACCGCCGCGGCGTTCGTCACGAACCTCGGCAGTCACGGTGCGCTGATCGCCGCGGCGTTCGCCGTCCTGGAGGCGGGCGGCGACGGCGGTGACGTGGGGCTCGTGGCCGCCGCCCGCACCCTGCCCCTGGTGCTCTTCCTGCTGATCGGCGGCGCCGTCGCGGACCGTCTCCCGCGGCACCGCGTGATGGTCGCGGCCAACGCCCTCAACTGCCTCTCGCAAGCCGCCTTCGCCGCGCTGATCCTGACCGGGGAGGCGCAGCTGTGGCAGATGATGCTGCTGACCGCCCTCGGCGGCACCGGCCAGGCGTTCTTCAGCCCGGCGGCCGAGGGCATGCTCCTGTCTTCGGTCCGGGGGGAGCAGGCGAGCCGGGCGTTCGCCGTGTTCCGGATGGCGATGCAGGGGGCGGCGGTCGGCGGTGCCGCGCTCGGCGGTGCCATGGTGGCCGCGATCGGGCCCGGGTGGGTGCTGGCGGCGGACGCGGCGGCCTTCGCGGTCGCCGGTTCCCTGCGGGCGTTCCTCGACGTGAGTCACGTTCCGGCGCGCACGCCGGGCGGCGGCATGCTCGCGGATCTGCGGGACGGCTGGCGGGAGTTCGCCGGGCGGCCGTGGCTGTGGGCCATCGTCGTCCAGTTCTCCATCGCCAACGCGGTCGTCGGCGCCGCCGACGCCGTCTACGGCCCGCTCGTCGCCCGGGACCATCTCGGCGGGGCGGGCCCGTGGGGCCTGGCCCTGGGCTTCTTCGGGGCGGGCACGGTCGCCGGCGCGCTGCTCATGACCCGCTGGAAGCCGCGCCGGCTGCTCCTCGCCGGCACCCTGTGCGTCTTCCCGCTCGCCCTCCCCTCCGCCGCGCTCGCCGTGCCGGTACCGGTCGCCGTCCTGTGCGCGGTGATGTTCCTGACCGGCGTGACGCTGGAGGTGTTCGGCGTCTCCTGGATGACCGCGCTCCATCAGGAGATCCCGGAGGAGAAGCTGTCCCGGGTGTGCGCGTACGACTGGTTCGGCTCGGTCGCCCTGGTCCCGCTGGCGACCGCGCTGGCCGGCCCGGCGGAGACGGCGTTCGGGCGCACGTCGGCACTGTGGGGCTGCGCCGCGCTCGTCGTGGTCGTCACGGCCGCGGTCCTGTGCGTACCGGACGTACGGAACCTACGGCGTCGTACCAAGCAGGTGACCGCCGGAACCCGGCTCGACTCAGCCGATGCTGAACGCCCCGTCGGGGGGCTCGGGTGACGGCACGGCGTCCTCGTCCCGCACCGGCCGCGCCCCGCCGATGAACCGCCGCAGGGCGAGCCCCTGTTCGACCCGGGCCGGGAAGGCGTCGGAGGCGGTGAGCCGGACCAGGGCGGCCGTGTCGAGGGGCCGGTGCGCGGCGACGAGCACCGCGTTGCCGAACCGCCGGCCGCGCAGCACACCCGGCTCGGCGATCAGCACCAGCTCCTCGAAGAGCGTGGCGTAGGTGGCGAGCTGGGAGCGCAGGAAGGCGAACGGCGCGGCGTCGGCGAGGTTCGCCAGATAGACGCCGCTCCCCCGCAGCACCCGCTCGGCCTCTCGGACGTACGCGACCGACGTCAGATGCGCCGGCACCCGTGACCCGCCGAAGACATCGGCGACCAGCACGTCGGCGGAGTCGTCCGGGGCCGCCTCCAGCCAGGCGCGCGCGTCCCCGGCGTGCAGCCGGATGCCGGCCCCGTCCGGAACCGGCAGATGCTCGACGACCAGCTCCAGCAACCCCCGATCTGCCTCGACGACGTCCTGCCGCGAGCCGGGCCGGGTGACGGCCAGATACCGGGGCAGGGTGAGCGCCCCACCCCCGAGATGCAGCACGTCCAGCGCCCGCCCCGGCTCCGCGACGGTGTCCAGGACATGCCCGAGGCGGCGCGCGTACTCGAACTCCAGATACTCCGGCTCGTCCAGATCGACATACGACTGCGGAGCACCGTCGACGGTGAGCAGCCAGGCCCGCTTCCGGTCGACGTCGGGCATCAGCTTGGCGGTGCCGTAGTCGACGGACCGGGTGACGGGTATGGGTTCGCTCACCTCCATATTGTGCCGGGGACTTTCGACAGGGGCACGGGAGCGCCCCTTTCAGGGGTGCGGGGGACTGCGCGACCAGCCACGATGGACCCGCAGTCCCCCACGAACCGCACAACCCTCATTCAACGGCTGTGACGGTTCCCGCCCCGACGGTCCGCCCGCCCTCACGGATGGCGAATCCGAGCCCGGGCTCCAAAGGCACCTCACGCCCCAGCTCAACGGTCATGGTGACCGTCTGTCCAGGCCGCGCGACCGCAACCGCACCGAGGTCGACGTTCCCCACCACATCCGCCGTACGGATGTAGAACTGAGGCCGATAGCCACTGGAAACCGGCGTCGAACGACCACCTTCACGCGCCGACAACACATACACCTGCGCCGAGAACCGACTCCGAGGCACCACACTCCCCGGCGCGGCCACGACATGCCCCCGCCGGACGGCGTCCCGCGGAACCCCGCGCAGCAACAGCGCCACGTTGTCCCCGGCCTGCGCCTCGTCCATCGGCTTGCCGAAGGTCTCCAGGCCGGTGACCACGGACTCCAGCCCGGCCCCGAGCACTTCGACCCGGTCGCCCACCCGCACGGTACCTCGCTCGACCGCGCCGGTGACGACGGTTCCCCGGCCGGTGATGGTGAGCACGTTCTCGACGGGCAGCAGGAACGGCGCGTCCACATACCGCTCGGGCATCGGCACGTACGTGTCCACCGCGTCGAGCAGCGCCTCGACGGAAGCCGTCCACTTCGGGTCGCCTTCCAGGGCCTTCAGCCCCGACACCCGTACGACGGGCGCGGCGTCGCCGCCGTAGCCGTGCTCGGTGAGCAGGTCGCGGACCTCCAGCTCGACGAGGTCGATGAGCTCCTCGTCGCCCGCGTCGGCCTTGTTGAGGGCGACGACGATGTGGTCGACGCCCACCTGCCGGGCGAGCAGCACGTGTTCGGCGGTCTGCGGCATGATCCCGTCGAGCGCGGAGACGACGAGGATCGCCCCGTCCAGCTGCGCGGCGCCGGTGACCATGTTCTTGACGTAGTCGGCGTGGCCGGGCATGTCGACGTGCGCGTAGTGGCGGGTGTCGGTCTCGTACTCGACGTGCGCGATGTTGATGGTGATGCCGCGCGCGGCCTCCTCCGGCGCCCGGTCGATGCGGTCGAAGGGCACGAACGTGCCGGCTCCGCGCTCGGCGAGGACCTTGGTGATGGCGGCGGTCAACGTGGTCTTGCCGTGGTCGACATGACCCATCGTGCCGATGTTCAGATGCGGTTTGGTGCGCACGTATGCCGTCTTGGGCATGGCTGTACCTCGAAGTCTCTACAGAAGTCTCTGCGTAGGAGAGGGGGACCCCAAGGACTTGCCGACCCTCCCCCTGCGGGGTCCGCCGGACTGTCCGGGGAGGGTCAGCTTCGGGCGCCGTCGACGGCAGCCAGGAAGACGAGAACGGCAGCCTTCGGGGCATCCGCGACCGCGGATGCTGCGAAGAGGAAGGCGTGCCGGAACATGACGTCGATCATCGTCGACGCTTTGCCCGACGTCGAATGGTTTTTCGCGGTACGGGACTTACGAGACCTACGGGACTTCAGGCGCCGATGTTCTTCAGCGCCTCCCGCACCGACAGCGGTGCGAACCGCCCCCGCTCCCGCGCCAGGAAGTCCCGTACGGCGTCCGGGTCGGTCTTGGCGTACTCGCGCAGACACCAGCCGATGGCCTTGCGGATGAAGAAGTCCGGGTGCCCGGACTGGCGCAGGCAGTATGCGAAGAGGCGCCGGGAGTCGGTGTGTTCCTTGTAACGCAGCTGGTGGAGCAGGGCGGTGCGGGCGACCCACAGGTCGTCGTCGGCGATCCAGGCGTCCATGTCCTCCGTGAGCTTCGGGTCGGCGGCGACGAGTCCGCCGACGACGTGGGCGGCGAGCAGGTCGACGGTGTCCCACCAGGAGACGGTGGTGATCAGCTGCCGGGTCACCGGAAGGAAACCGGAGGAACAGCGCCCCACGTGCCGGCGCAGATAGTCGACGGCGAAGTAGTGGTACTCGCGCTCGGGAAGCTGCCAGCAGCGCAGTGCGATGGCCGTGCAGTCGGCCTCGTCGGGGCGCGGTGTGCCCTGAAGGACGGTGCGGGACAGGGCGCGGCGCTCGGGCGTCGGGACGCCGAGGAAGGGGGCGACGTCCTTCATGTACGCCCGGGCGGCGGCGGCCCGCTCCGGGTCCGCGGCGGCGCCGTACATGGCGGTGAGCCGCTCCAGGACCGTGTCGGCCAGATCACTGCGCGGAACTTCTGTTGTTCCCGCACCTGTGACGCTCATGAGACGAACCATACGGCGATCACACATCTTTGTCGGTTACTGTCGCCGGATGCTCGACGATGCCACCACCCGCTCTGGGGGCACCGCCATCGCCCCTCCCCGGGCCGCCGCCACGGAGCTCGCTGTCCCCGTAACCGTCCCCGTTCCCGGGGGCTTCGCCGCCCGCTGCACGAGAACGCTGCTCTCGCCGTGGTCGCGGCTGTCCCTGCTCGTGCTGCTGCTCGCGGCCGCCGCGTCGTCCGTGCTGCTCTTCGAGCCGCAGAAGATCCTGGCGGACGGCTGGCCGCCCCAGATCGAGGGCTCGGCCGCGGTGGTGCTGTTCGCGGTGGCGTACGGCCTGGTCACGGTGGCCTTCGTGCCGCGGCCGCTGCTGAACCTCGCGGCGGGCGCGCTCTTCGGCTCCGAGTGGGGCATCGGCGCGGCCCTGGCGGGCACGGTGCTGGGCGCGGGCATCGCCTTCGGGCTGGGCCGGCTGCTGGGCCAGGAGGCACTGCGCCCGTTGCTGCGCGGCCGGTGGCTGAAGGCGGCGGACGGCCAGTTCAGCAAGCACGGATTCCGCTCGATGCTGGCGGTGCGGCTGTTCCCCGGTGTGCCGTTCTGGGCCGCGAACTACGCCGCCGCCGTCTCGCGGATGGGGTACGTCCCGTTCCTGCTGGCGACGGCGCTCGGGTCGATCCCCAACACCGCCGCGTACGTCGTCGCCGGCGCCCGCGCCTCCGCGCCGACGTCGCCCGCCTTCCTGATCGCGTTGGCCTGCATCGCCGTACCGGCGCTGGCCGGTGTGGTGGTGGCATGGCGCAAGCGCCACCACCTTCGCGGCCACTGAGCCGTTCCGCGGTTCCGCCGTTCAGTCACCTGCGGATCGGATCCGCCTACACCGTCTCCAGGATCATCGCGTTGGCGAGGCCGCCCGCCTCGCACATCGTCTGCAGCGCGTAGCGGGCGCCGCGCTCGCGCATCGCGTGCACCAGGGTCGTCGTGAGACGGGTGCCGCTGGCGCCGAGCGGGTGACCGATCGCGATCGCGCCGCCGTGCACGTTGACCTTGGCCAGGTCGGCGCCGGTCTCCTGCTGCCAGGCCAGGACCACGCTGGAGAATGCCTCGTTGACCTCGAAGAGGTCGATGTCGCCGAGGGACAGGCCCGCCCGGCGCAGCACCTTCTCCGTCGCCGGGACCACACCGGTGAGCATGAGGATCGGGTCGGATCCGGTGACGGCGAAGCTGTGCAGGCGGGCGAGGGGGCGCAGGCCGAGGCGGGCGGCGGTCTCGCTGGAGGTGATGAGGACGGCGGAGGCGCCGTCGTTGACGGGGCTGGCGTTGCCCGCGGTGACGTTCCACTCGATCTGCGGGAAGCGCTCGGCGAAGACCGGGTCGTGGTAGGCGGGCTTGAGGCCGGCGAGGATCTCGGGGGTGCTGCCCGGTCGTACGCACTCGTCGCGGGAGAGGCCGTCCAGGGGTGCGACCTCACTGTCGAAGAGGCCGTTGTCCCAGGCCGCGGCCGCCTTGCGGTGCGAGGAGACGGCGAACGCGTCCATCTGCTCGCGGGTGATCGACCACTTGGCGGCGATGAGCTCGGCGCTGATGCCCTGCGGGACGAGCCCTTCCGGGTAGCGCTCGGCGACGCCGGGGCCGAAGGGGTCCTTGCCGGGCGGCACGTTGGACCACATCGGCACCCGGCTCATCGACTCGACGCCACAGGCGACGACCAGGTCGTACGCGCCCGAGATGACGCCCTGGGCGGCGAAGTGCACGGACTGCTGGGAGGAGCCGCACTGGCGGTCCACGGTGGTCGCCGGGACCGTCTCCGGGAAGCCCGCCGAAAGGGCGGCGTAACGGGTGGTGTTCATGGCCTGCTCGCCGACCTGGTCGACGGTGCCGCCGATCACGTCGTCGATCAGCGCCGGGTCGACACCCGAGCGCTCGACGAGGGTGCGCAGGGTGTGGGCGAGGAGCTCGACGGGGTGGACGTGTGCCAGGGAGCCGTTCGGCTTGCCCTTGCCTATGGGGGTGCGTACGGCTTCGACGATGACGGCGTCACGCATGGTGCGGGCCTCCCGATTACCGGTGAGTAGGAAATCCAAACTCACCATAACCTCATGGGTTGGAAAATCAAACCAATCGGGTTGGAAAGTCGAACCCGCCGCTTAGACTGAGCGGCATGGCCGCCACCAAAGATCCGCGCCCCTGTTCCATCGCCGACGCCCTGGCGCTCGTCGGCGAGAAGTACTCCCTGCTGGTCCTGCGTGAGGTGTGCCTGGGCAACGGCCGCTTCGACCAGCTCGTGCGCAACATCGGCGCCCCGCGCGACATCCTGGCCACCCGGCTGCGCCGCCTCGTCGACGCCGGCATCCTCACCAAGCGCGCCTACAGCGAGCGTCCGCAGCGGTTCGAGTACCGGCCGACGCAGGCGGGACTGGAGCTGGAGCCGGTTCTGATGACCCTCATGGCATGGGGCGACCGCCATCTCCGCAAGGACGACGACCGCCCCATGGTGATCGAGCACGTCTGCGGCAACGAACTGGCCCCGGTCGTCACCTGCCGGGCCTGCGGCGACCCGGTGCGGCACGAGGACCTGGCGGCCCACCCCCAGGTGTCCGGTTGGACGGTGTCGGGGCCGTCAGCCGCGTAGGCGGCTTATCACCAGGGATGCGACTCCAGGTACTTGACGATCTCATCCCGCTCCCACGCCCCGTCGGCCACGACGACCCGGTAGCTGCGGGTGAGGGTGTCGCCGGGCGCCAGTTCCAGCTCGGCATGGAACGCCCAGGACGGGGCCACGCCCGCGAAGGGTTCGTTGCGTACGAACCAGTGGGCGGGGTGGGCGCCCCGGTCGCCGGCGTGGTCGTTCTCGGGGGCGTGCGCGAAGACGAGGGTCGCGTGGCCGTCGGTGCCGTCGTGCTCGCCGGAGTAGGCCAGCCAGGGCGCCTGTTCGCCCATCAGGCCGGGGCCCTCGGCGTCCGGGGCGATGATCCGGCCGCCCTGGAAGGCGCGCGGGCCGCGCCAGAACAGGCCCGTGTATCCGGCCATGCCGCGCCCGGCGGTGGTGGGGCTGCCGAACCGCAGCGGCACCTCGCGCCGGTTCGTCACGGCGCTCGTCCAGGTCAGGGCCCATGAGCCGGACTCCGGCTCGATGTCGTGCACCTCGACCCGGCGCTGCTCGTCGGCCCACAGCTCACCGCCGTGGGGATGCCAGGTCAGCCGCTCGGCGATGACGACACGGTCGCCGTCCGAGGAGACCTCGTCGAAGCCGACGTGCCGCATCGACCCGACACGCTCGGGGAGTTCGAGATACCCCTGCCCGTGGACATAGGAGTTGCCTCCCCACAGATTGGCCCCGGACAGGTGCGAGGCCGTCAGCGACAGGCCCTTGTGCCAGCGGTGGTCGTTGGGCCGGTAGTCGGTGACGACGCCACCCGCGAGGGTCCGCAGCGGGTGGACGTACGGCTTCGGGGCCTCCCAGGCCGCCTCCGGCCGGTAGACGTAGGAGAGCAGTTCGACGCCGGTGGCCGACTCGGTCACCGTGGCGCGGTCGCCGTGCGCGTGGACGATACGGAGCCCGGTCACGCGGCGGCTTCCTCGCCCGGCACGGACGGCTCACCCATGACGGGCGCCCAGCCGGGCGCACCCCCGTGCATCGCCGAGTAGAAGGGGTCTCCGGGGCCGATCTCCCCCGCCCGCACCGTCGCGTCCGTGAACGCCGACTTGTACAGCGCGGCGATCAGCTCCAGGCTCGTGCGCCCGTCCGCGCCGCTGCTGCGCGGCCGCTCCCCCGCGCGCATGCTCGCGACCAGCTCCCGCAACTGCTCCAGATGCGAACTGGGCCGGTCCGCGCCGAAGTCCTGCCAGGCCGCGGCCTCGGCGTCCGGCACGCCCCGGGCGGGCGTGATGCGCCAGTTGTCGTTGCGGTGCCCGTACAGGTGGGTGAGTTCGACGGTGGCGCGCTCGCAGTCGACGCGGATGCGGCTGACCTCGTCGGGGCTCAGCACGCTGTTCACGACGGTCGCCATCGCACCGTTCGCGAAGCGGACCAGTGCCGTCGACACGTCCTCCGTCTCGACGTCGTGCACCAGCCGGCCGGCCATGGCGCGCACCTCGCTCCACGGTCCGAGCAGGTCGAGCAGCAGATCCATCTGGTGGATCCCGTGCCCCATCGCGGGGCCGCCGCCCTCGGTCTGCCAGCGGCCGCGCCAGGGTACGGCGTAGTAGGCGGTGTCCCGGTACCAGGTGGTCTGGCAGTGCGCCACGAGCGGGCGCCCCATGGCCTGCTCGGTGAGCAGCCGTCGTACGTGCCGGGTCCCCGAGCCGAAGCGGTGCTGGAACACGATCGAGGCGTAGGGGCCGCCGTCCTCGCCCTCCTCCGCCTCCACGGCGTCGAAGTCCGCGAGGCTCGGCACCGGCGGCTTCTCGCACCACACCCAGGCACCGGCACGCAGCGCGGCGACGGTCTGGTCGCGGTGCAGGGTGGGCGGTGTGCAGATGACGACCAGATCGGGGCGCTGCTCCTGGAGCATCACGTCGAGATCGGTGTACGGACGGGGCACCTCAGCCGCAGACACGGTCCCGGTCGCGGCCACCGCCCCAGCCCCAGTCCCAGTCGCGGTCGCTGCTGCGGCCACCGTCGCAGCCGCGGTCGTGCAGAAGTCCTCGGCCGACTCCGCGGCGATGTCCACGGCCGCGACGATCTCCGTCTCGCCCTCCCCGGCAAGCCCGGCGAGCGCGGGCAGGTGGGAGTCGCGGGCGATGGCGCCGGTGCCGATCACGGCGACCCTGATGCGGCGGCCGGTCAGCGGGGCCGGGCGGGAAGGGGCGTGGCGCTGGTTCGTCCCGGGAGCGGTCTCGGCTGTAGCCATGTGCGGATCGGACTCCTCCGGGACAACGGGCGACGCCGAAGGGCGTCCAGGGACGGGCGACGGATGGGCAGCAAGCGCTTTCCGCTCGCTGCAACGTAAGCGGCGGCCCCGCAGCAGGTCAACACCGGTATGGCAGGGGTGGGGCCGGCGCCGGCCGAGCCCCCTGTGCCGGGGCCGTCATCGCGGGGCGCTACGCTGCCCCTCGACACGCGCGATCACTGTGCCGCCGACGCGGTGTCCTCCGTCATCCCTTGCCACGATCAGCACTTGGACTCCGTAACTTCATGTCTTGGTTTGAATCGCTCATCCTCGGACTCGTCCAGGGCCTGACCGAGTTCCTCCCCGTGTCCTCCAGCGCGCATCTGCGGCTGACCGCGGCGTTCTCGGGCTGGGAGGACCCGGGCGCGGCCTTCACCGCGATCACCCAGATCGGCACGGAGGCCGCGGTACTGATCTACTTCCGCAAGGACATCGGGCGGATCATCTCGGCGTGGACGCGGTCGCTGGTCAACAAGGAGATGCGGCGGGACCATGACGCCCAGATGGGCTGGCTGGTGATCGTCGGCTCGATCCCTATCGGTGTGCTCGGCCTGACGCTGAAGGACCAGATCGAGGGCCCGTTCCGTGACCTGCGCATCACGGCGACCATGCTGATCGTCGTCGGCGTCATCATCGGCGTCGCCGACCGGCTGGCGGCACGCGACGAGTCGGGGGGCCGGCACCGCGCCGCCAAGCAGCGCAAGTCGCTCGAGGACCTGAACGTGAAGGACGGCCTGATCTTCGGCCTGTGCCAGTCCGCGGCGCTCATCCCCGGTGTCTCCCGCTCCGGCGCGACCATCAGCGGCGGCCTCTTCATGGGCTACCAGCGCGAGGCCGCGGCCCGCTACTCCTTCCTCCTCGCGATCCCGGCCGTCCTCGCCTCCGGCCTCTTCGAGCTCAAGGACGCGATGGAGAGCGATCACGTCACCTGGGGCCCGACGATCTTCGCGACGGTGATCGCCTTCGTGACCGGTTACGCCGTCATCGCATGGTTCATGAAGTTCATCTCGACCAAGAGCTTCATGCCGTTCGTCTATTACCGCGTCGCGCTCGGCATAGTCATCATCGTCCTGGTCAGCGCGGGTGTGCTGTCTCCTCACGCGGCCGAATCCGGCGGCTGAACCAGGGCCGCACAGGTAGCGCTATCTAGCATTTTCTAGCGCCTGACTGCACCACTCCGCCATGATCATCTCCCACTTGTCTCCCACTCATCTCCCACCGGGGAGGCGGGATACGCCCCACTAGGACGTGTGCGTCCGCAAAGTAGGGGATGACACGGAAGGGCCCGCACTGCCGTGCGGGCCCTTCCGTGCAGAGGGTGGAGCGGGTCCGCTCAGGTCAAGGCGGTCCAGGAGGGCCCGGACGCGGTCGGGGAAGGCCTTCTGTGGGTCCGGGCTGCCCCTGGGCAGCGCCAGCGCGGCGGCCACGATGACGTCGCCGAACTCCTTCTCGACGTCCTGCCAGGTGGCTGTTGCCCTTGAGCGGGTTGGCGCCGAGGGCGCCAGTGATGACCTCCGCCGCCTCTCTATACTCCTCCCCGATCTTGAGGACACGGGCTGGCCGCCCAGCCGGCCGACACCTGATCCGGAACGAGGGCCGACCGCATTCGGGAGGGAGAGCGCAGTCGGCCCACCGCCGGGGCTGCGGGAAGCGACGCAGCTCGGAGAGCAGTCCCGCAGCATTCCTCAGCCTGCCGCACCGATGGCTTGCATGGACGCGAAGCCGCGACGCTCCTGAAGAGTCAGACCTCCGGGCGATGCCATGGTCATCCTCACTGTCAGGCGAGCCTTCCCACTCCGAGCCGGCCCGCCGTAGTGCGTGGGCTTCGCACCGGCAGAGGCACCGGATAGCGAGTTACTCTCACCGATGAGACTATCATTGAGGATAGTCATGTCGAGGAGAGTGCATCGTGAACGGCTTCATCGGGCGCCGGACCGAACTCGGCCTCTTGCGAGACCTGCTGCGCACGGTGCAGGCGGGCAGCAGAGTCGGACGACCGGGCCGCGCCGTCCTGATCCGCGGGCGCCGAAGGGTAGGCAAGTCGCGGCTCGTAGAAGAGTTCCTGGAACGAGCAGGGCTTCCGCACGTCTTCTTCACCGCCATCGGCGGCTCCCGAGACGAGGACCTGGCGGGCTTCACAGCCGAATTGGCCGCGTCCACCCTGCCTGACGCCAGCCGCTTCTCGGACTTCGCCACACCACAGAGCTGGGATGCGGCCCTAAGCCTGCTCGCCACCGCTCTCCCCTCCGACGCACCCAGCATTGTCGTACTCGATGAGATGCCCTATCTCGTGCGTGAGGACGCCAGCTTCGAGGGAGCCTTGCAGAAGTCCTTCGACCGGACCCTGTCCAAACTCCCGGTCCTGCTGATCCTCATCGGTTCGGACATCGCCATGATGGAACAGCTCAACACCTACGGACGCCCCTTCTATCAGCGTGGCACCGAGATGGTCGTCCCCGCTCTCACCCCCCACGACGTCGCCTCCATGCTCGACCTGGCCTCGGCCGACGCCTTCGACGCTCACCTCATCACGGGCGGCCTTCCCCTGATCCTGGAGGAATGGCCCCACGGCGCCGGCCTGTGGGACTACCTCGAACAGGCTCTCACCCGGCCCACCTCCGCACTCCTCGTCAGCGGCGAACGCACCCTGGCCGCCGAATTCCCCACCGAAGCGCAAGCCCGCACCGTCCTCAGCGCCATCGGCCACGGCGAACGCACCTTCACACTCATCGGCCGAGCCGCCGGCGGCCTCCACCCAGGCTCCGTCAAACGCTCCCTGGAACTCCTCACCGGCCGCCGCATGGTCGCCGCCGAACTCCCCCTGTCCACCAAGCCGAGCCGCGAGACGCGCTACCGCATCGACGACCCCTACCTGCGGTTCTGGCTCTCCTTCATCGGCCCCGGCATCCCCGCCGTCGAACGCGGCCGCGGCGACCGGGTTCTCGACTCCATCCGAACCAGCTGGACATCCTGGCGCGGGCGCGCCATCGAACCCGTCATCCGCGAAGCCCTCTGGCGCCTGACCGACGACTGGCTCCCCGAGGGCACCGGCGCCGTCGGAGGCTACTGGACCCGCACCAACGACCCGGAGATCGACCTCATCGGCGCCGACCGCTCCCCCATCGCAAAGAAGATCACCTTCACCGGATCCATCAAATGGCTTGAGAACAAGCCCTTCGACCAGCGCGACCTGGCCCGCCTGATCACCCATCGCTCCCAGCTTCCCGGGGCCGACGACGACACCCCCCTGCTCGCGGTCGCCCGCAGCGGCTGCACCGCGGAAGGAATCACCACCCTCACCCCGGAAGACCTACTCACCGCTTGGAACTGAGCGGGGACTCAAGACCGTTCAGCTCGCGCACCGCGATACGTCGTCGAGCCCGCCGTGAACGCCGGCCTCACCTTGCCCTACCACAACGGCCGCACCGAAGACGTCACCACCCACACCAAAAGGATCATGAGACGCCCTGGCCATGACCATCGGCAACCGCTCCCCGCGACCGGGCGGCACCATCATCCACTCCGATCACGGAGTGCAGTTCGGGTCTTGGGCGTTCACCCAGCGCGCGAGGGCCTCTGGCCTGCTGCCTTCGATGGGCTCGATCGGGGACTGCGTGGACAACGCGATGATGGAGTCCTTCTGGGCCCGGGTCCAGGTCGAACTGCTCGACCGCCACCGGTGGCGGACCCGCCTGGAGCTGTCCACCGCCCTGTTCGAGTACCTGGAGATCTTCCACAACCGTCAGCGCAGGCACTCCGCACTGGGCATGCTCAGCCCGGTGGAGTACGAACTCCGCACCCCACCAGTAGCCTGAAACCAAGCAACTCGACTCCACCCAACTCGGGACAGTCCGGGGACTCCACGAAACCGGGGTCAGCTCACCGGCTTCTGCCCCGAGGGCGGAGGGGTGCTCTACGGAACTCCAAGTGGGCGTTGCGGGGCTCCTCGGCCCACCGGGCGTCGTCGAACCATGCGGGCGGCTTTGTGCGCGGCGTCGCCCCGTTCGGGGCCGCTCATCACTCCGACTCGCATGTCAGCCCTCCGGGACTGTCAGGGTGCGGATGTCCGCGACGATCACGTCGAGCGGGGTGCCTGTGGGAAACACCCCGGCAGCCCCGGCCTCCCGCAGCCGCGCCACGTCCGAGGCCGGGATGCGTCGGCCATCTCACCGACCGTGCATTACGCGTTGGCGCAGGCGACGAGCGGATCCATCAGGTTCGTGTCCTGATCTGCGGCGCGCCGCAGGTCGTCGAGGCAGGCGCGTGCCTCGACGGTGCTGCGCTCGGACTTATCCAGCCAGATCCGGTTCTGGACGCCGTCAGGCAGCGGAGGGGCACTCAGGCCAGTGGCCTCCGCGGCGCGGACGCGTTCCTCGGCTGTGGTCCGCGGGCGGTGTCGCAGAAGGTCTCCTATCTAATGGCCACCGTGTTGCTGGGTGATCCCGCACCACCCGTGAGGTGCAGCGGTGCGCAGACCACCATGCAGTCCCAGCGGCCGTCTGCGGCGCAGCGGGTGGCGAGGGCGTCCAGGTCCCAGAGCTCGCCGAGGACCATGCCCAGGAGGGGGATGAGCACGCGGTGCATCAGGCCGGTGTGCCCGTCTCGGGCGATGTCGCCGCGACGTTCGGAGTCGGTGACGAAAGGGGACGTCGGTGGGGCCGGCCAGGCCTCGACGGCGAAGTTGTCGGTGGCTACGACCGAGAACCGGTTGTCCCACAGCCATTCCACCGTGTCATGGCCGGCCTCCAGCCCGGACGCCCTGATCGGACCGGCGCTCCGCCGCTCTTCAAGGCTGCGCTGGTGCAGGTGGTAGTGAGCCCAACCGGTGCGGATCATGAGGATGTCACCGACGCGCAGCTCGGTGCCCTGCGCCCTTGTCGCTTCCGCGACCGCGGTGATGGGAATGGCCTCGCCGGCAGCGTGGTCGATGGGACTGCCGCGGTCTTTGAGGTAGCGGTCGACGTCGATCAGCACGCCACGCCCCACGATGCCGTGCTCGGTGAAGCGGTTGATCCCCAGGAACGGTTCTCCCTCGACGAAGCGGGCGGGGTCGGCCCCGTTGTAGAAGCCGGCCTCGGGGTGGCCGATGTGCCGAAAGCCGTCGAGCTGGCTGCTGGACTGGGTGTAGAAGCTGTCGAGGTACTCGTCGCGGTGACACGGGTTGTTGGCGAACAGGGTGTGCCGCACCGGCTTGCGGGTGGGGACCAGCGGCGGCGTGAAGGCGTCAAGAGGGTGGTCCAGCGTGATGACTTCACCGGTCCGCACCAGGCCGGCCGCGGCCCGGACGCGCTCGGGGGTGAGGTGGTTGAGTGTGCCGAGTTCGTCGTCGGAGCCGAACACGCCCCAGGCCGAGCCGGCGGGGGCGTCAGTACGGCTACGCAGTTCGGCATAGCTGGGAAAGCCGCGGAAGGCGCTGTTGTTCACGGCCGGATGGTGATCGTCGGTGTCGGGCATGGATGATTCCTTCTGTCGGCGCCTGTCCCATGGCTCGCCTCACAGTCGGCTCAGCGCTCCCCCATCCGGTTGAGTCCGGCGCCGAGTTCGGTGCTGACGCCGTTCGTGGCGGTCAGCAGTGGTGGCAGCAGTTGC
This sequence comes from Streptomyces viridochromogenes, assembly GCF_001270495.1. Classification (GTDB taxonomy): domain Bacteria; phylum Actinomycetota; class Actinomycetes; order Streptomycetales; family Streptomycetaceae; genus Streptomyces; species Streptomyces viridochromogenes_A. Next base: position 39,234 of record NZ_LGUR01000209.1, on the reverse strand, counting down.
TCCCGCACGGCGTCCGCGTCGGTGGTGGCGATGAGGGACGACAGGCCCATGGCCGCGATCACCCGCCCGTTGGCGTCACGCACCGGTGCGGCGATCGAGCGCAGGCCTTCCTCAAGTTCCTGGTCGACCATGGCCCAGCCCTGTTCGCGGACCAGGTTCAGGCGTTCGATGAGTTCGGCGGGGGTTCGGATGGTGCGTGCGGTGAGTGGGCGCAGGTCTGCGCGGGACAGGTAACGGTCGAGTTCGGCGGTGGTGAGGTCGGCCAGCAGGACGTGTCCGAGGGACGTGGCGTGGGCGGGCAGCCTGGTACCGGTCGCCAAAGTGATGCTGGTGACCCGGTGGGTGGGAACCCGGGTCACGTACACCACGTCGGTGTCGTCGAGGGTCGCCAGAGAGCAGCCCTCCCCCGTGGCCTGCACAACGCGTTCCATGAAGGGCTGGGTGATCTCGGTGAGGTTCAGCGAGCTGAGGTAGGCGTATCCGAGCGCCAGTACGCGCGGGGTGAGCGCGAAGGTCTTGCCGTCGGTGCGCACATAGCCCTGGTCCTGCAGGGTCAGCAGGATCCGCCGGGCGGTGGGTCGGCTCAACCCGGTGGCTTCCGCCGCCTCGGTGAGCGTCATGCGCACTCGATGGTGAGAGAAGGCCAGGATCATGTCAAGGCCCCGGGACAACGCCCGGATCAGATCCCTCTCCTCATCCGGCTTCCGCATCGGACCCCCTTGACAGTCGATGGTGACAGGCCTTCCACTGAGCTTGTACGTACGCACAGCGGATTATCTGTCCGCCTAGCGTACACACGGAAGGTGTGTTCTGCAATGCGACGAAGGAAACCGACGACAGTGGCCACCCGCGCACGCGAGTTGCGCACCCGCCTCGAGCGGATCGTCCCGACGGCGTCCCCAGGATCGACAGGCTCCAGCAGCGCACCAGCCCCCGCGCACTTCTTTCCCCTCCCACGCAGAAGGGCCCACCATGAGCAACTCCCGATTCGTCGAGGTGGTCGAGGATCTCGAACGAACGCTCCTCGACTTCATCCGCAAGCACGGTGTCACCCATAGCGAGTACCGGCAGGCGACCGACCTGATCATCGACAGCATCAAGGCCGGGGAGGAGTCGCTGCTCTTCGACGTGTTCTTCGAGGCCGGGGCCACCGACGTGGACAACGCCGACCTGGAAGGCAGCATGGCCGCCATCGAGGGGCCGTTCTACCTGGAGGGAGCACCGCTGCTCCAGGCCCCGCACGTCTTGCCGCAGCGACCCGCCGAGAAGGGCGACACCCTGGTCTTCCGAGGCATCGTCCGCACCCCCGACAACACCGTGCTGGCCGGCGCCGAGCTCGACATGTGGCAAGCGGACGCCGACGGCCTGTACTCCAACATCCACCCCGACATCCCCGACTGGAACCTCCGGGGACGCTTCACCACCGCCGAGGACGGTTCGTTCGAGGTCACCACGATCGTGCCGCCGCCCTATGAGATCCCCAAGGGGGGACCGACCGGCCGGGTCCTGAACGGGCTGGGCCGGCACTTCTTCCGCCCCGCCCACCTGCACCTGAAGGTGCGCGCCGACGGGTTCCGCGAACTCACCTCCCAGCTCTACTTCAAGGACGGGGACTACCTCGGCAGCGATGTCGCCAGCGCCGTCCGCGACGGCCTGATCGTCGAGTTGGAGCGGACCGACAGCGGCTACGAGGCGCGTTACGACTTCGTGCTGGAGCCGCGCCGGTAACCGGGGGTGCACCACGCCCACGCCCCGCGCACCGCGCAGGGGACTCCCTACGAAGGAAGGGAACCCATGAGTTCTCTGCTGATCGAGTCCGTCCGGACGACCCTGCTCGACGTGCCGTTGATCCGACCCCACAAGGTCGCGGTCACCAGCATCACCCACCAGAGCTTCGTGATCGTCCGGATCCGTACGGCCGACGGGATCGAGGGAATCGGTGAGGCCGTCGTCCCCGGCGGCCCCTGGTGGGGCGGGGAGTCCATCGAGGGTGTCAAGAACCTCATCGACGGCTACCTGGCCCCGCTGCTGACCGGCCGTGACGCGAGCCGCGTCGAACAACTCGCCCGTCTCCTCGACCGGACCTTCGCCGGTGCCCGCTTCGCCAAGGCCGCGGTCGAGATGGCTCTGTGGGACGCGCGGGGCAAGGCACTCGGCGTACCGCTGTACGAACTCCTCGGCGGGCTCAGCCGCGACGCCATACCCGTCACCTGGGCCCTCGGCGCAGAGCCCGCCGACGTGGTGATCGAAGAGATCGAACACAGACTGGACACCGGCGCCCACCAGAGTTTCAAGCTCAAGATGGGGGGCGCGGACCCGGCCGATGACGTACGGCGCATCACCACCGTGGCCAAGACCCTGGCCAACCGGACCAGCCTGCGCGTCGACCTCAACGGGACGTGGGACGAACTGGCCGCGACGCGCTGGCTGCCGGAGCTGCAGGACGCCGGGATCGAGATGATCGAACAACCCGTACCGGCCTGGAACACCGCCGCCATGGCCCGGCTCGCCCAGAAGCTGACCATCCCCCTCATGGCGGACGAAAGCCTCCTGACCCCCCAGGACGCCGCCAGGCTGGCCCAAGAAGGTGCCGCCGATGTCTTCGCCGTCAAGGTGGCCAAGTCCGGCGGCCTGTCCGCGGTCCAGCGGATCACCACCATCGCCGAAGCCGCCGGTATCCCCTGTCACGGCGGCACCACCATCGAAAGTTCCATCGGCACCGCCGCCAGCGTGCATCTGTTCTGCGCCGCACCCGGCATCAGCGCCGGGTCAGAGCTTTTCGGACCCCTGCTGCTCGCCGATGACCTCGTGGAGAACCCCATCACCTACACCAACGGCGAGCTCAGGCCACCGCGGGCACCGGGACTCGGCGTCTCCCTAGACGAGGCGAAGATGGCCAAATACACCCGGAACTGACCTCCCCTACCTGTCCGCGCCAGACAAGCCGAGAGAACCCCACATGTCCGTATCCTTCTCCTACGATGCCCTGCCCGGTCGTGTCGTGTTCGGCGCCGGCGCCGCACGGCACGCGCTGCCCGACCAGATGGACCGCCTGGGAGCCCGGAACATCCTGCTCCTGGCCACGGAGCACGAACGTCCCATGGTCGAAGAGCTCGCCGCCCCGCTCGGAGAACGAGTCGCCGGATTCTTCACCGGCGTCCGACCCCATGTTCCCGTCGACGTCGCGGCGGCGGCGGTCGCGGCGGCCAAGGACATCCGTGCGGACTGCGTCCTCGCCATAGGCGGCGGCTCGACGACGGGAACCGCCAAGGCGATCGCACTGGACCTCCCCCTGCCCATCGTCGTCGTACCCACCACCTACGCCGGCTCCGAGATGACTCCGGTGTGGGGACTCACCGACGGAGAGAAGAAGACCACCGGCCGGAACCCGGCCGTCCTGCCCCGCGTGGTTGTCTACGATCCCGAACTCACCCTCTCGCTCCCGCCCTCCCTCACCGCAACCAGCGGCGTCAACGCGCTCGCTCACTGTGTCGAAGCCCTGTGGTTCCCCCACATCGGTCCCATCCCCCGCCTCACCGCCGAGGAGGGCGTGCTGGCACTGGGCCGCGCGCTGCCCGCCGTCGTCCGCGACGGCGCGGACGTCGCAGCGCGTTCGGACGCTCTCTACGGTGCCCACCTGGCCGGTATGGCGTTCGCGGCCACCGGCTCCGGTCTCCACCACAAGATCTGCCATGTACTCGGTGGGGCTTTCGACCTTCCGCATGCCGAGGTGCACACAGCCGTGCTGCCGCATGTCGTGGCCTTCAACGAGCCTGCGGCCGTCGAGGCCTCGGCCCGAATCGCGGCCGCACTCGGCGCCCGGACCGCAGCCGAGGGAATCGCCGGCCTCATCGACCGGATCGGCGCGTCCACCAGCCTGGCTGCGCTGGGAATGCAGGCGCCCGAGGTGGAGCATGCCGTGGACCTGCTAATGGCCAAGCGCTACGACGAAAACCCCCGCGCTGTCGACGAGACCGCGCTCCGGCTCATCCTGGACGGCGCCTACCATGGCCGACGGCCTGGTCAGGGGTAGCGGCGCCGCCTACAAACGCTTCTCCCCGTCGCCCCGAGCGTGGCCTTCCGTGTGCACACGTGCTGTGGGCCTCGGCCGCACAGGCCCGTGCCCGACAGTCGCATGGCGCGCGGCGCACACCGATCATGTGACGGTGCCTCCTGGGAGGTTGCGGATCTCCGGGGACGCCCAGTTGACGAGCCGGGTGCTGACAGGCACCCGGCTCTTGGTCTGACTGGTGCGGGTTCTGCCCGCCGGCAGAAGGGCCAGCGGCCTGCTGCCCGTACACCTCGCCTCGATGATCAAGGAGTCCTCGCCCCATCCGGCCCGGCGAGGTCACCGCCTCGTCCGAGCCGCCCGGCCGATTCCTGCCACGACTGCGCCCACCATGGCTGGAGAAACACGGTGAGGAGAGCACTCTGGATGAGGGCCGCGGTGATGCGACCGCGTCACGGGCGGCAGTGCGGCCCCGCTAGAGGTGCCTCATGAACGAGCGTGTCACTCACCACCTGAAACTGCTCGCGGGGCTGACCGCGTCGTTCGCAGTGGATGCCCGGGGAGTGGTGACCGCCTGGAGCAGGGATGCACGTGAGCTGCTCGGATACGAGCCGGTCGAGGTGATGGGGACGGCGGCGGCACGACTGCTCGCCGAGCTGCTTCCTGCTTCCGTCCGGCGCTGCTGGGCGGAACGGGAGGCATGGGCTTCCCCGCTGACCGTGCTGCACCCCGAGGGCCACCCTCTGCGGATACACCTCCAGGCGCAGCCGCTGCTGGGAGCGTCGGGAGAAGTACGGTGGTTCGCCACCGTCCCTCTGCCCGGCGCGCCTGCGGATTCGCTCACAAGTGCGGACGGCGTACCCGCGACGTCCGTCCTCAAGCAGTGGGCACTGGAGCAGCTCCCGCTTCCCATGGCGCTCTTCGACCGACAAGGACTCTGCCTCGCGGCGAACACGGCGATGACACGCATCATGGGAAAGCCGGAAGCGCAACTGATCGGAGTGCCCCTCAGCCATTCCGACGCAGGCCGGCCCATCGCAGGCCTGGAGAACCTGGGTGAGATCGCCGAGCAGGTCTGGCGGACCGGAGAAGTGGGATTTCAGGAGTCGTACGCCGTACCCCCGGTGAGACCCGCGCCCATGACTGGCGTCGCTGTACCCGGTCAAGGACCACACGGGACGTACCTGCGCCCTGTCGGTCGCCGCGATGGACGCGACCGAGCAGTTGCGCGCCCGTCAGCGGCTGAGCCTGCTGGTCGCGGCCGGCTCACGCATCGGCAGCACGCTCGGTCTGACCCGCACCGCGGAGGAACTGGCGGAACTCGGCACGGAGCATTTTGCCGACTTCGTCATCGTGGACCTTCTCGACAGCGTCCTCGGTGGCGAGGATGCCCACCCCGCAGGCGACGACGACCTGATCCTGCGGCCGGCAGCTCAGCGCTCCGTACTGCCGGGCTGCCCCGAAGCGGTGATTCCCCTCGGGGCAGTGCACACCTACCGGGAAAGCTCAATCGACCGGTCACGCGCTGGCCATCCCGAGCGCGCACGGAGCATCCGACCCCACGGGATCCACTCGGTGATCGTCGTACCGCTGCGCGCGGGGGGGGCACGATCTTGGGGCTTGCCTTCTTCAGCCGTCACCGCACACCCAAGCCCTACGAGGACGAGGACCTCCGGCTGGCCGAAGAGCTCGCGGGCCTGGCGGCGGTGTACGTCGACAACGCCCGCCGGTACACCCGCGAACGGGAAATCGCGCTCACTCTGCAAGCAAGTCTCCTGCCGCCGCACCACGGGCCGCACCAGGCGGCCGTGGAGGTCGCGTCCCACTATCTGCCGCCGATCCGGGCATCGGTATCGGCGGTGACTGGTTCGACGTCATCCCACTCTCCGGGGCAAGAGTCGCGCTCGTGGTGGGAGATGTGGTCGGCCACTGCATTCAGGCCTCCGCCAGGATGGGTCGTCTGTGTACGGCGGTCCGCACCCTGGCCGACGTGGATCTGGCCCCCGACGAGCTGCTCACCCAACTGGACGACCTCGTGCTGCGCATGGACGACAAGGAGGTGTCGGAGGCGAACTCACGGCCGAAAGCACTACGGGTGAGGTGGGGCCACATGTCTGTACGCGGTGTACGACCCGATCTCCCGGCGCTGTTCCATGGCCCGAGCCGGCCCGCGCCGGCGCTCATCACTCCGGACAGCACCGTGGATTTCCTGGACCCTCCGGCCGGCCCACCGCTCGGCCTGGGTGGTCTGCCCTCCGAAGTCGCGGATTTCGAACTCCCGAGGGGCAGTGTCCTCGCTCTCTACACCGACGGTCTGATCGAACGCCCGGACCCCGACATGGACGCGGCACACCCCGCGCTCGGTGACGTGCTCGCCGCCCCGGCTCGCCCCCCCTGGACGAGACGTGCGACAGGGCCCTGCATGCCCTGCTCCCTGAACGTCGATCCGACGGTGCCGCCCTGCTACCGGCCCGGACGCAGGCGTTGGGCACCGACCAGGTCGATTCCTGGGAGCCGGCCCCCGACCCCACGGTTGTCACTCATGCGCGTGAGCTGCCCTTCGCGCGCCTGGCCGACCGGCACCTTGAGGAAGTCGCCTTCACCGCGGAGCTCATCGTCGGCGAGCTGGTCACCAACGCCATCCGCTACGGACACCCTCCTGGGCGCTCATCTGCGAGACGAGGGCGGTCGCGGCCTTCTCATCCTGGCTCAGCTCGCCCATCGATGGGGCAGTCGCTACCCGCGCAACGGCAAGACCATCTGGGCCGAAGTGAAGCTGTCACAGGGGCAGGCATTCCGGTAGTGCCCGCACCTGTGGGCGCGGAACGCGTGGGTGCGGAACTCGGCCGCCGCCTTCCGATGAGCCCGACCACCAGGAGAGAAACCAGGGCCAGACCGAAGTCTGCCTCCGTGGCCGGCGATCGCCCGGTGCCCCTTCACAGAACGGGAGACCGCTCCCCTCTTCGCTTGGAACCCTGTACCTGACCGGCTGGGATGCCGACCGGCACGGCCTACCCGTCATGCGGGACCGCCGCTCACGGCGGCACCCTGTGTGCATTCTCTGGCGGATCTCCGTGCACCCAGGGGCGACCTGCGACGTCCCACTCGGGTGAGGGTCGTGCCGAGACCCGTATCCCCGAGGACAGCGCGGGTCCGGATCACGAGGAGAGCACTGATGGATCGCGGCTATGAAAAGCTGTTCATCGGCGGCGAGTGGGTTCGCCCCAGCACTGACCGTGTCATCACTCCGGTCAACCCGAGCACCGGGGTTTCGCTCGGCAGCGTGCCCGAGGCCGTCGAACAGGACGTCGACGCGGCGGTCGCTGCGGCGCGACGGGCCTTTGACGATCCGGGTGGCTGGGCCACGTGGGAGCCGGCACGCCGGGCCGACGTGATGGAGGCGTTCGCCACTGAACTCGAAGCCCGTGCCGAGAACATCGCGCAGGCGGTCAGCAGCCAGAACGGAATGCCGATCTCGACCGCGCGGCAGCTGGAGGGCGGCTTCCCGGCCGCGGTGATGCGCTACTACGCCGGCCTGGCCCGTGAGACGTCCTTCTCCGGGGTCCGAAGCGGACTCCTCGGGGGCTCTGCCGAGGTCCGCAAGGTGCCTGTCGGAGTGGTCGCGGCCATTGTGCCGTGGAACTTCCCGCAGGTGCTGTCCACCTTCAAGATCGCGCCCGCGATGGCAGCCGGCTGCACGGTGGTGTTCAAGCCGTCCCCGGAGACGGTCCTGGACGCCTTCCTGGTTGCCGAGGCGGCGGAGGCGGCAGGAGTTCCGGCGGGTGTGATCAACATTGTTCCGGGCGGCCGGGAGGCGGGTGCGTACCTGGTGTCGCACCCTCAGGTCGACAAGGTCGCCTTCACAGGATCCACGGCGGCGGGGCGTGCCATCGCCGAGGTCTGTGGGCGCCTGCTACGGCCGGTGACGCTGGAGCTGGGCGGAAAGTCGGCCGCGATCATCCTGGAGGACGCCGACCTGGACCCGACGAAGCTCGGACAGGAGCTGACGATCTCGACGTTTCTGAACAACGGTCAGACCTGCTTCCTCAGCAGCCGCATCCTGGCACCGCGAAGCCGGTACACCGAGATCGTGGACCTTTTCACCGACCTCGCCCGCGGCCTCCCCGTCGGCAACGCGCTCGACGAGAGCACCCTCATCGGTCCGATGGCCACCCCGCAGCAGCGGGACCGGGTGGAGAGCTACATCGCGAAGGGACGCAGTGAGGGTGCTCGTCTCACCACCGGCGGCGGCCGTCCGGCGGGTCTGGACCAGGGCTGGTTCGTCGAGCCGACGGTCTTCGCGGACGTGGACAACGGTTCCGTCATCGCCCAGGAGGAGATCTTCGGCCCGGTGCTCTGCGTGCTGCCGTACGACGGCGTCGACGAGGCGATCCGGATCGCCAACGACTCCGACTACGGTCTTGGAGGTACCGTGTGGACCGCGGACCCCGAGCGCGGAGCGGCCGTCGCTCGCCGGGTACAGACCGGCACCATCGGCGTGAACCGCTACCTGCCCGACCCGGTGGCTCCCTTCGGCGGTTTCAAGGCCAGCGGCCTGGGCAGCGAGCTCGGCCCGGAGGGCTTGGAAGCGTACCTCCAGATCCAGTCGGTGTATCTCTGAGCAGCACGGTGACGGCGCAGGTGGGAAGTGCCGTACGGACGGGACCGTCTCGGGCGCGGATGACCGGTCGCACTGGGACCTCCCAGGACAGGACGAGCTGACCGCTCCGGCTCTGACCGAGGCAGTGCTCGCCTTCGTACAGCCCGGACCACCCGTGCCGTCATCTTCTCCCCGCAACCGGAAATGACCTTCACTGGCCGCGAGGCACACGCCCATTCCAACGGAGCTACGCCGACGGGCGACGAGAGGCAGGATGCGATCACGGACGCATGTTCGTGATCGCATGCCGTACCGCTGTGGCGGACCCCGCAGCCGGACGGTTCGGTAAAGAATGCGGTCCGGCCTCCGAGACGTCGGCGTAACTGTGTGTGCTGTGGCTGGAGTTGGCCTGCGGTGAGGCGACCGTCGAAGGCCAGGTCGAAGGCGTTCATGGCGCCCTGCCAGCGCATGGTCCAGCGTTTGCGGCCGGCGCCGGTCGGGTCGAGGCTCATGACGGCCATGTAGACGTACTTGAAGGCGAACTGTTCCGTGGGGAAGTGCCCGCGGGAGCGGACGGCCTTGCGGATGCGTGCGGTGACAGCCGAGGCGGCAGAATGCCACTGCAACCGACGAGGAAGGAGCGGCTGGAGTCGTAGAGCCGCTTCAGCCGGTGGCGGGGTCGTAGCGGCCCGCCTTGTTCAGCGGCAGCACCTTGGTGGCCCTGGCCACGACGAGGGTGGAGCCGCTGACAGTGAAGGAGGCGTTCGCGCCGGTGACGACGAACCGGGTGACACTCTCTTGGCAGAGATGCCGGGAAACGAGGAAGAAGGTGCCCGCCCCCGGTCGGCGGGGAGGAGACCTCGGGGAGGTGGTCAAGGGAGCGGCGCCTGCGAGGCGTCCGGCGTAGCTCCTGGGGGCTCGGCAGCCCGGGCGCACGCAGCGCGTCACTCGCACTGCCGGTCGAGGCCGCCAGGAAGATGTCGTGCCCGATGGCCTCGTTGTCGGCGGACTTGCCGGAGACATCGTGTGTGCCGCGTCCCTCCGGACGGCCCGTACCGTTGGGCGGCCACCACGCGACTCGGCAAGCTACAGCCGGTAGTTGGTTGTCTCGTCCGATGCAGGGGTTCCCAGGCGGGTCACCCGGACGCGGACGTATCGCGCCGTGCTGCCGGTGAGGATATGGGTCTGTGCAGCTCCGTTGGGATTGGCCTGCCCGGTGACCGTCCGTACGGTGGTCCACTGCCGCCGCCCCCCAGTGTCGGTGCGCGGGTACAGGACGAGACGTGCATCGCCCCGCCTCCGAGTTACGAGGTGCTGCGACGATCAGTTGAGTCCACCCGGTACGCGCCGAAGGAGTTCGCGAAGGTGTGCTGCCGGCTCGGCGTGCCCCGCTCTCATGGAGCGGTGGCTACCAACGCGCACAGCACGGCCGCGGAGAGCCTCGACGTGACCCTGAAGAAGAGACCTTGCGAGAAAGAAGCGCTGTTCGGGCGGATGAGGCGCGTTTCGCCGAGCTGTGGCGGTCACCCGCCTCCACACGTGACGCAGGCACTCGGGGCTCGGCTGCGTCAGCCCGATCGCCTTCGCACCGCGATCGGTTACGCCGGCCGCTTCCGCATGGCAAACAGTGCTCACGCTACAGGGGAAGCCCCCGTGCGCTGCAAAGGCGGATGGCTACGGTCGATCAGTACCGACATCGAAGGGTAGCTCTCGGCGAAGTTCTCCGGCAGGGGGGGGGCGATGAAGACGTTCTCGGTGCGTGTTCGTGCGATCTTCCATGCTCCGCCACGGCTGCATGTGGATCCACTGCCCGGAGGCCTCGTCACCGTCGACATGGATCTGCTCCGACGTGAGGTAGTGGGCGTTGAGCAGCAGGGCGGGATCCTGCTTCCGCCCCCAGAAGCCCTCGAAGTGGCGACGGATCTCGGCCTGGCCCTCCGCACGGCCGAACTGGTGGTCGTAGTACTCGCCGACCCCCTCCCAGACGGCGTCCTCGGAGTAGAGCTCCATGATCAGGTCGATACGGTGGCTGTCGTCCCCCACGCCGAATTCAGGGTTGGGGGTGTCGCACAGGAACATGTAGCGGGCCTGGATGCGACGGATGTCGGCCTCGGCCTCCAGCACCTCGATGCGCTGGACGAGTGAGGCCATCAGGGCCTCGTCTGTCATGTGGGTGTGTCCTTCCGCTGGTGCGGGCGAGGGCATCGACGCCCGGCGACGTCGGCTCAGGGCGGGCGGGAAGCAGACGTGGTCGACGGGGTGCTGTCCGCGACGAAGATCAGTCGTCGGATCGACGCGCCCCCCGGATGAGGCTCTCCACGTGTTCCGCGATACCGAGCAGATGTCCCACGTGTTCCGGGTGGCCGACGAGTTGGAGGCCAAGGGGCATGCCCTGAGCGTTCGTATGGCCCGGGACGGTGACGACAGGCAGGCCGAGCAACTGCCAGGGGCGGCTGAGTACGGGGTTTCCGGTGCCCGCCAGCCCTCGCGGAGCGGGGCCGATGGCCGCCGGGCCGAGAATCACGTCGACCCGGGTGAGCAGATCAAGGATGCGCTCACGAGCAGTCCGTGCAGTGCCCAGCGCTGCCTGGTAGTCGGCATCCGAAGTCGTTCGTCCGCGTTCCAGGAGTGCGCGCAGGGGCTCGCTCAGCGCCTGGGGATGCTTTGCTTCCGCGGCCAGGGAACGCGCGGCCTCATAGGCCATGACGGTGGCGTGGGTATCGGCGAGTTCGGGGGTGTGGCCCTGGCCTCCGAGGTCGTCGGTCTGCGCCCCGGCTGACGCCAGTGCCTGGCCGGTACGGTTGAGCAGGTCGAGCATCGCCGGGTCGATATCGGCCAGTTCGGTACCTGGCCACACCAACACCCGGATGGATTCCGGGACGCCGGCCGTGGTGCCGTCGACGGCCTTGACCACTACCGCCAGATCGGCGACTCCTGGGGCAAGCACTCCCGGCGCGTCCAGGCTCGGGCTCAGTCCGCTGATGCCTCGCGTGGACCAAGCGCCGACGGGGGGGACGTACCCGGCGACACCGCAGAAGGAGGCGGGTCTGGTCAGGGAGCCCGCTGTCTGCGAGCCCAGCGCGAAGGGCACCACCCCCGCCGCCACGGCAGCAGCCGATCCGCTGGATGAGCCGCCTGGGGTGTGGGCCGGGTTGTGCGGGTTGCGGGTGGGTCCGGGGTGGAAGTAGCCGAACTCGGTGGTGACCGTCTTTCCCAGAGGCACGGCGCCCGCCCGGCGCAGGCGGTCCACCAGCCAGGCATCGGTCTGGGCTATCCGTCCGCGGCGCAGTGACGAGCCGCATTCGGTGGGCAGCCCTGCGACGTCGATAAGGTCCTTGACACCGAACGGCACACCGCGCAGCGGACCGTCGACCACACGCTCGGCCGCCGTGCGAGCATTCTGCGCGTCCACCAGAGTCCAGGCATGGATGGTCGCTTCGGTCTCCTGCACCTTTCGGAGGGCTCTGGAAACGGCATCCGACGGGTCGTGGTCAGCGGATATGAGAGAGGACACTCTAAGCTGCTTTCGTCAGAGGGTTGGAGCCCGAGTGCTCAACAGGGCACGGGCGGCGCTGAGTCCAAGCGGTGGAAGCTACGGTTGAAGTAGACGAGGCTTTGCCCCCCCGACCGGGTGTTGATCTGGTCGATGTTGACGAAGAGCACGGTGTGGGAGCCCATGGGCACGGCGTGCTTGATGGTGCCGACCGCGGTCACCAGGGCGTTCTTGAGCACCGGCACGTCCTTGGTGCGGTCCCAGACGTCCCAGGTGAACCGCTCCGCCATGGATATCTTCGTGGCTCCGGCAAAGTGCATGGCCAACTCCTGCTGATCACCGCCGAGGACGTTGACGCACACTCTCCCGTTGGCACGGAAGACGTCGTGCATGGCGCTCTTGCGGTTCACACAGACGAGGACGGTCGGCGGATCGTCGGTCACCGAGCACACCGCACTGACGGTGATGCCACAGCGACCGTTGGGGCCGTCCGTCGTCAGGATGTTGACGGCCGTCGGGAGGTGAGCCATCGCCTCCCGGAACTCGGCCTGCGAGGGACTCTGCTGGACTTCATTCGTGTTCACGGTGATCTCTTCCTCTCAGCGCCGATCTGCGGTGCCGCCAATCTGCCGGACGGCCCTGCTCACTGCTCACCACAGCTCCACCACGAGACGAGGAGACCTGGATCGTGAGACGCAGGCGGCGATCTGGTCTCCGGCCGCCTTCTCCTTGGCCGACAGACAGTGGTCGCGATGGTCCGGTTCGCCCTCGATGACCCGCAGAACACAGGTTCCGCAGATGCCTTCGCGGCAGGAGGTGTCGAGGGGAACACCGTTCTCCTCCAGCACGTCGGCGATGCTCTTGCCGGGGGGCACGGTGTACACCTCGCCGGTGTCCAGTTCGACCTCGAAGATTTCGCAGGGTGCGGCATCCGGCTGCTCGCCCGCCTGGAACAACTCGGAGTGGACCTGATCCGCCGGCACGGCCCGGGTCGCGAGCACGGCGACCTGTTCCATGAAGCCCTGTGGGCCGCATGTGTACACATGTGCGTCCGCCGGTAGCTCCGCCAGTTCTCCGGCGAGTTCGCGGGCCACCGTCTCGCGGCCACGCCCGAAGTGGAAGTCCACCCGATCGGCGAACGCGGAGTTCTCGAGCAGTCCCGCGAAGGCCGCCTCGTCCCGGCTCCGCGCGACATAGTGCAGCCGGAACTCCGCGCCCAGCCGATGCAGTTCGTACGCCATCGCCAGCAGCGGAGTGATGCCGATGCCCGCCCCTACGAGGTGGTGTTCGGCTGCGATCGGGGCTATGCCGAAAAGCTGCCGGGGTTCACCGATGGTCAGCTCCGTACCGGGTTCGACCTTGTCGTGCAGGGCCTGCGAGCCACCGCGCGACTTCTCCTCTCGCTTGACCGCGATGGTGTAGCTGCCGGTGTCGTCCGGCGGCCCGCAGAGCGAGTAGGGGCGGGTGATCCCGGTGGGCCCGGTCACGTCGATGTGCGCGCCGGCCGGGTAAGGGGCGAGGGCGACGCCGTCGGAACGGGCGAGCCGGAATACCTTGACCGCGTCGGTTTCCCGGACGGTCTCGGTGACGGTGACAGTGAACATCCGTCTGCCTTCGCGTTCGTAGGTGGTGCTGAAGAGGGGCTGTCAGCGCATGTACAGGCCGCCGTTGGCGTCCCAGCACGCTCCGGTGACCGCGTCCGCGTGCTCGGCGGCCAGCAGTACGACCATGTCGGCGATGAACTGGGGGCGGCCGAGCCGGCCCATGGGAATCGATGCCTCGATCTGGGCGAGCTTGTCGGGGGCAACCATTCGGCGGACCACGGGCAGGTCCTGCGGCCCCGGGGAGACGGCGTTGACCGTCACCCCCTGCGGACCGAGTTCGCGGGCGAACACCTTGGTCAGGGTGGCCACCCCGCCCTTTGCCGCCGCGTAGTGCGCACCGGTCGCCGTGCCGCCGTTCTGACCGGCCAGCGAGGCGATGTTGACGATGCGTCCGTAGCCGCGTGCGGCGAAGTAGGCGCCGAAGACCTGGCAGCCGAAGAAGGTGCCGTTGAGGTTGGTCGACACCACCGAGGTGAAGTTGTCGGCAGTGATGTCCATCAGCGACTCGGTCGTGTAGTACCCCGCGTTGTTCACGAGGACGCTGACGGCATCCCACCGGTCGACGAGCTGGTCGCGGACCCGTAGGAAGGCGTCCTTGTCCCGTACGTCCAGGGCGAGCCCGATGGCGTTGCGGCCCTCCGGGTCGAGCTCCGCCGCCGTCTTCACGGCGGCCTCCTCGTCCAAGTCGGTCAGCGCCACGCGATAGCCCCGGTCGTACAGACGGGCAGCGATGCAGGCGCCCAAGCCGCGCGCCGCGCCGGTGACGAGGGCGACATGGTGGGCGTCGTCCTCCCAGGTCTCAGCGGTTCCCTGCGGGCTCACAGCAGGAACCCCGATGCCGTAACCGCCTCATCGGAATTGACCAGCCGTACGATCTTCCGGGAGATGCGGGGGCCGTCCGCGCCGAAGACGATGCGGTGGGTGACGTCGGTGGCCAGGACGAAGGTCTCGTCACGCTTGTAGCCGACCAGGATCTGTGCCGAGCACACCTCGATCGCATCCTCCTCGTGCCCGGAGACCACGAACCGGGACACCGAGCGGACCGTGCGGGCCGCAGCAGCCACCGAGATGGAGAAACCGCTGGTGAGGCGCTCGATGCGCATCCGTCGCATCCGGTCGTCGTCGTAGACCAGGTTGAGGTGGGCAGCGTAGTCGGTCGCCTCCCGGTCGATGGGGACGATGTACTCGCCGCCCTCGGCCCACAGTCCGTCCCATTCCTCGTAGCGGCGGGCGTCCAGCAGGTGGGCCTCTCGCCAGATCAGCGACACCGCGGCCAGGGCGCGCGGATCGTCGAGGACAAGTGCGGTGTCCAGGGCGGCCGTGCCTAGGGCTTCACTTGCCATCGGTCATCATCCTCTTCCACATCGCGTAGGCCTGCCGCATGCCGGTCTCGTCGGTCGTGTGGGATGTGGGCTGTCCCAGGTCGTTGGGCTTCTCGCGGGCGAGGCCACGATTGACCAGGATCGGTGTGCTGGGGCCGCCTGTGACGCCGCGCTGCACCCGGTCCCAGGCCTCGGAGTCGTCGGGGCTGCCGAAGCCGAAGGGACCCTGGAAGTGCTCGTGGATGCGCAGGCGTTCGCGGTTGACGATCTCCGGGCCGCCGTCCAGGCCCAGGGCCACGTGCCGGATCTCGGTCTCCGTGACGGACACCGGCCGCAGGACGCGGAAGAACGACATCGACATCGCGACGTTCGGGAACAGATTGAGGTTGAATCCGGCACCGTGAAGGGACCGGACGATGCGCCGGACCCGGTCAGGGTCGAACTCGTGGGACAGCTCCTCGATGATGTGTCCGAAGCGCGCCTGGAGTTGCTCCGTTCCGTCGTCCTCGTCGAGGTCGACGTGCTCGGGGACCATCACCGCGACGCTGTGGCCGTTGCCCAGGGCGTGGGTGACCGCCTTCTCGTCGGTCATGAAGGACAGCATGTTCGCCGTCTCCGCGTCCACCGAGGCCATCCAGGAACGGTGCACGATCGGGAAGTGATAGCCGTCGGTGGTGTTCTCCAGCTGGATCTTCCAGTTGCCCCGGAAGCGGAACCGGTGCTCGCCCTGCACCTTGATCGGGTAGCCGGCACCCTGCTTCATGAACCGGTCGATCCACAGCCGCGCCCCGCCGAGGAAGTCCTCCAGGGGCTCGATGTCCTCGTTGAAGCTCGCGAAGACCATGCCTGCGTAGACGCCGACCTTGAGGCGTTGTAGACCGAGGTCCTTCTTCTCCAGGACGTCCTCGTAGCCGTCCGGGTAGGGGATGCCGCGCAGCTTGCCGTCCAGCGCGTACGACCAGGCGTGGTAAGGGCAGGTGAAGCCGTTGCCGTTGCCCTTGGGCACCTCGCACAGGCTGGCGCCGCGGTGCCGGCAGCGGTTGACCAGAACGTTGATCCCGCCACGGCGGTCGCGGGTGACGATCACGGGCTGTCGGCCGACGTACGCCGTCCGGAAGTCGCCCGCCTTGGGCAGTTCGCTCTCGTGCGCGACCCACACCCACGTCTGGTGGAAGATGCGGTCCATCTCCAGGTCGAACAGCGCCGGATCGGTGTAGAGGGCGGACGACACCCGGTCGTCCTGGGCGAGGGAGTCGATGTCGGGGGTCGTGGTCATGAAGGCTTCTTTTCGGAAGCGGACGCGTTGGTCCACGGTTCGGGCAGCGGGCGGCCGACGCGGGCTTCGATCTTCATGTACCGCCAAAGGCCGCTCTCACCGACCTGGATGGTGCGGAGGAGGTTGCAGGCCGCCGCGACCGTCCGGTGGTCGGGCACCTCGGCCAGGATGTAACAGGTCCACGGCCAGGTGTAGGCGGGGCCGACCACGCTCTGATCGTCGTCAATGGTGCCGAGGACGGTGACGCCGGGCAGCTGGGACAGTTCAGTCAGCATGGTGATGAAGCCTTCCCAGGCCATGCCGTCCTGCCCCGTGGTCATGCCGGTCTGCCCCGTGGGCAAGTCGAAGAAGTTCTGGTTGACGCCGATGCAGAAGAGCACTCGCAAGGGCGCGGAAGCAGTCTGGGACATGGAGAGTCCTTCGTTGTCGTTGGTGGCGAAGTCGTTGGTGGCGAACGCCGTGGGAAGGAGCGGCTAGAGGTAGCCGGGGAAGGGCTGGACGCCCATGAGGACGGCGCCGGCGCCGTCGTACATGCCCTCCTGGAGGAAGGCGTGCTGCGGGACGACCGACGCGTCGCGCAGGTAACGCTGCATGGGATGACCGTCGGCGATGGCGGGGATGCCGCTGAGTTGGTATGCGGCCCTGACGACCTCGAAGGAGGTCTTGGCGAGGTGGGCGGAGGCCAGCCTCAGCAGACTGGCCTGGCCTGCGGTCGCGGGATTCCCCGCTTCGACCGTCGCCCAGACCTCTTCGGTGGTCTCGTAGAAGAAGGCGCGTACGGAGCGGAGTTGGGCCTCGGCCTGTCCGACCGCGATGCGGTAGGTGGCGCGCTCGGCGGGCTTGGGGGCACCGGTGTAGCCGGTGCGGCCGCCGTTGGCGATGGCCAGGTCGAGGGCGGCCCGGGCGATGCCGAGGCCGACGACGGCCAGGCTCTGCGCGGCGTACGGGACGGCCGGGTAGCGATAAAGGGGTTCGTCGACGGTGGGCTCGCTGCCGCGGACGAACGTCCACTCCTCGGGCACTACGACGCCGTCGACCACCAGGTCGTGGCTGCCGGTTCCCCGCATTCCGATGACGTCCCAGTTCTCGGCGATCTGCACCTGCTGGGGTCGCAGCACGGCGGTCAACGGCGGGCCGGGCTTCTCCCCGTCGACCTTGATGCCCACGCCGAGGACATCCGCGCCCTTGCAGCCGCTCGCGAACTTCCAGCGGCCCGAGACCCGGTACCCGCCCTCGACGAGTTCGGCGGGCTGCGTGGGGAACAGACCGCCGGCGAAGGTCAGGTCGGGCCCGTCGGCGTACAACTGGGCCTGGCTCTCCAGGGGCAGTGCCGCCAGATAGATCAGGGACGAGCCGAAGCTGGCGACCCAGCCGGCCGATCCGTCGACCATCGATATCCGCTCGATGATCCGGAGGAATTCGGCCGGTGGCAACGCATCCCCACCGAATCGCTTCGGAGTGCCGACCCGGTAGATCCCCGCCTTCTTGAAATCGGCGATCACATCCCGCGGAACATGCCGCTTCTCCTCGAATTCGGCGCGCCGCTCCGCCACCACCGCAAGTACGTGGTCGAAATTCGACCGGTACGGCGATTCGGCTCCGGGTGAACCCCGGGAATCCAGCATCTGCGTCATAAGAAATTCTCCTCGCATTGCCGAGCGGTTCCTCCTCCCGCCTTCCTCTAAAGCTATGCTGCGGAGCGGCGGGCGACAATGGGGAGTTCGATGAACCGCGTAGGGGATTTCCCCTACGTGTGACCGGCGCTGCGGGAACGATCTGCCGTTTCTCCGACGATGAGGGGCAGCCTGAAACTGAACACGGCACCTCGGGGCAGGTTCTCGACCGCGTGAATGCTGCCACCATGACGGGTAATGATGCGGTGGCTGAGGGCCAGGCCGATGCCGTTGCCGCTGTCCTTCGAACTGAAGGCGCCGTCGAAGATCTGCCCCGACGGGAAGGCCTGCAGGCCCTCCCCGTTGTCACGCACCATGACTTCGGCGTATGCGCCGCTCCGGCGCGTCGCCACGGTCACCGTCCGCGTTTCGACCGGCCACCGGGCCATTTCCTCCACGGCGTTGAAGGCCAGGTTCATCACCACCTGTCCGATGAGAACCTTCTCGCACTGTACGGGGAGGGGTTCGGACGTGGGCTCCCAGCGCAGGGCGACGCCGTTCTCCCGGGCTCGTATGTCGACGAAGTAGGCGCAGTCGGCGACGATGTCGTTGAGGTCGGCGGCCTGTTCCGACTGTTCGAGACGTACGACGTAGTGCCGCAGACTCGACATGATCTGTGCCGCCCGGTCGATCTGCAGGGTGGCGTTCTTCAGCCCCCAGCTCAGGGGTTCGCGCTCCGTCCTGCCTGCGTCCAGCCGCCTTCGTACGCCTGCCACGAAGTTGTGTGCGGCGGCGATTGGTTGGCTCACCTCGTGGGCGATTGCCATCGCCATGTCTCCCATGGCGTTGTACCTGGCCAGATGGTTGAGATACTGGGCATCTCGCCGATGCTCCTCCTCCGCACGGACGCGGTCCGTGATGTCATGGAAGAGCAGAAGCCGGCCGCGGAGATCGTTCTCGATGTCGATGTGCTGGCATCGCACCGCGAACCAACGGCTGTCTTCACCGGAAGTACTCAGCCGAAATCGCCGGTTGCTCGGTAGCCCACTCTGCGAGGTGGTGTCGAGGACTGCGCGCAGTACCTCTGCTGATTCCGGATCGAGGAAACGCGTGAAGGTCTCACCCAGGAGAGCGTCGGCATCGGTGCTGAGCAGCGCACCCGCGGACTCGCTGGCGAACAGTATGCGCCCGTTGTCGTCGAGCACGACGATGCCCTCGTCGAGGTTTCGCAGGAAGGCCTGCAGCCGCCCCTCCGTGCGGAACAGATCGCGCCGGGTGGCCGTCTCCTCCGCGATGTCCCGGAACTGCACCATCACCACCGGACCTGCTTCCAGGTCCACTCGGACGGCGATGGCTTCGGTGAGGATGTCCACACCGGTCTTGGACCGGTAGCACCATTCGATGGCGCTGGTGCCCTCGTCGACGGCTCGCTGCAGCCAGCTGACGCCGATCTCGCGCGCGTACTGACGGGCGTTGGAACTCATGTCGGGCGCCTTCAGCGGCTTCATCTCGTCAAGGGTGAAGCCGAGGACGTCACAGGCCGCCTGATTGGCCCAGAGGATCTCCTTCGTCTCCGCGTCATGCACCAGAACGCAGTAATGGAGCGCGGCGAAGAGCCGTCCGAAGTCGGCGAGCGTGATGTCAGGCATGGGATGTCCTTCGGCACACAAGCGGTTCGCGGTCACATCTCGGGCAGCCGCACGCCGGAACGAAGTATGTCCCCCACCAACGCGCCGAGAGTCTCGGCTCCGGTCTTCTCCCGGATACGCGCCCGGTGTGTGTCGACGGTCTTCAGACTGATCCCGAGCCGGCCTGCAATGGCCTTACTCGGGACGCCGACGACGACTAGTCGGAGTATCTCCCGTTCACGGGGGGTCAGGACAGCGAGACGGTCTTCCAACGCGCGCCGCCCGGCAAGCTCGGCATGACGTTCGCGTGCGGTGCCGAGGGCACGCTGCACCACTTCGAGCATGTGCTGGGGATCGTACGGCTTCTCCAGGAAGTCGACCGCACCCTGCTGCAGCGCCCGTACCGACATCCGGATGTCACCGTGCGCGGAGACGAAGATCACGGGGAGCGGGATCCCTGAGGAGTTGAGGATCTCCTGCACCTGAAACCCGCCGACCTCCGGCATCCGTACGTCCAGGATGAGACAGGCGGGACGTTCCCGGTCGAAGGTGGCGAGGAACGAGGCGGCGTCGGTGAAGCACTCCGCCCGGATGTTCACCGAGTCCAGCAGCCATGCCAACGAGGCGCACAACTGCTCGTCGTCGTCCAGGACGTAGGCGATTCCACGCTCGTCGGTCTGCGCCGCCCCGGCGTTCTCGGCTGCCCATGCGGTCACGGTCGTCTCACTGACTCCAGGCCGCCTGCGCGGTCCAGTACTCGCTGCCGTCGGCGCTGATACCACGCTGCCACTCGGTTGTGCGGCGAAGCTTGGGCTCGGCCTTCGCGGTCGCGGCGTCAGCACCGTCGGGGCCGTCCTCCTCGACCTGCCAGTGCACCCAGTTGACCTCGTTGCCGGCGTTGTCGTGCATGAACAGATCCACATGGTGCCAGCCATAGCCGTGGGTGTCGGCATAACAGGTGAGCAAAAGAGAGTGCGCCGCCCCGTCCGTACCGTGGGTCGCCTCTGCCGTACCGGTCATAGCTCCTCGCTCAGTGTGTTCCTCGTGTCATGGGCTCGCCGCCGAGCGGAGCACTGAACAGCCGCTCGGTGCGAAACTCGGAGATCTGCGCCTGAGCCCGGCCCGTTCGGAAAACCACGTCGAGGCGGGCGACGAGGATCTCACTGCTGCCGTCCGCGTAACGGGCCAGCTGCTGCATGAGCCAGTTCCCCCTGACGACGGACCCGTCGCATTCGGTTGTCCCGGGAAGCAGCAGATGGACGTTGGCAGCGAAGTGGTCGTGGGGCGGGAGATAACCGGCCAGCATCCGGATGACGTCCGCCCTGCCCTCATTGCGGCCAAATTTTTCGGCGTACTGGCCGCCGATTCCTTCCCATACAGCGTCCTCGGTGAACAGCTGAGCCAGCTCGGCGAGCACGGCGTCGGGCTTCTCCGGGGTGGGCACGTCACACAGCCGCAGATAGCGGGTCAGGCACTCCACCGCCCGAGCTGTGGCTGCGGCCGCCGAGTCATGGTGCGTAGGCATGCTGAAAACGCTAGGGCGGGTCTCGACGCATCATGTCGCACCGGGTGCACGGGCTGTCGCCAATGGGTGCACCGCACGCGAGTGAGCTGGGCACACCTGCGGCGTCGCTGGTGACCTCGGCCGGCGATGCCGCTGTGGACGGCGTCGGCGCCGTGTGACTTCCGCGTCCCACCGGAGCGGGCGAGCCGTCACGGAGGGGCGTACCAAGGCAGGCAGTTCACTCTCCAGCGGAAAGCCGGTCACCGATGACCACAGGCATCGGTCCCGGCACATGCCCCAGGAGCGCCTGCCGACGGTAGTCGCGGGGCGTGTGGCCGTACGCCGCCTTGAAAACGCGCGCGAAGTGACGGCCGTCGAGGAGCCCCCACCGCGCGGCGATCATGGCGACGGGCTGGTCCTTGGTCGCCGGATCGGCCAGCTCGCGTGCACAGTGCTCCAGACGCCGGGCGCGAATCCAGCCGGCGACCGTCGTCTGCTCCGCCGCGAACAGCTTGAACAGGTAACGCCGTGAGATGCCATGCGCCTCGGCGATGACATCCGGCGAGAGATCGGGGTCGGAGAGGCCACGCTCGATGTAGTCACGTATACGGAGCGTCATCGCCTGGTGGGGCGTCGGCGGCGCCGCGACATCAAGCCGCTCGAACATCAGCGCGGTCACCAGGGAGACGGCTCCGTCGACCAGACGCGCCGTCGCGGGGCCGCCACACTTCGCAGCCTGCTCGGCAAGTGAACTCAGGAAAGGGGAGACGATCGCCCCGAGGCCCTCCCTGGCCGCGATGCGCTGCCCCGTCAGTCCGCGCAGGGTGTCCGGTCGCAGAGGGATCATCGGGCGCGGCAGAAGCACCAGCAGGGCACGGAAATCGCACTCATACGTGAACGAGTACGGGCGCGAGGTGTCACAGATGGCCAGGTCACCCGGGCCCAGCCGGCCGTGGGAGCCATCCTGTTCGACGAGTCCGGTGCCTGAAAGCTGCAGGTTGATTTTGTAGAAGTCCTCCTGACGCCTTGCCGCCAGCGCCGCCGTTCGCCGCACCCGCAGGGGTGCCGCGCTCATGGAACTGAGCTGCAGAGCGCCGACCTGGCTGCTGATGGCCTTGGCGTGGAAGGGGCCCGCCGCACCCGGGTACGCAGCGAGGGAGACGGGCATCGCGCGGGATATTTCGTCGGACCAGAAGTCGAAGCGCTCGCCCGGGGAAACTTCATCGGTAGTCAGGACGGTTTGCATGGACGCGCTCCACCTGTCGAAGTTGCGTGTTCACCGTAGCTTCATCTTTTCCCTCAGGGGTAGGCCTCGGCCTCGAATCCCCGGCGGCGTCCCGGCGCGGCGGCCGGCTAGCAGGGCCGTCCCGAGCACCGTCTGGAGGCCGCCGAGGAAGGGCCCGTCGCCAGACCGCGACGGGCGACGGGCGGAATCTACCAAGGGAGAGATAATGCATCATGGTAAGATTTCATTGCCTTGAGCAACTAGCTCCCGCTGATGAGGCATACGCGGCCGCAGCCACCCTCAGCAGGCGCGGTGTCATCACCAGGTGGAGCGAGGGAGCCGAGCAACTGCTCGGCTATCGGCAGGAGGAGGTGCTGGGGCGACCGGCGGTCGGCCTGCTCGCCAACCCCGCCGGCGAAGACCGGCGGCCCCAGTCCCTGATCAGTCGGCACAGCTGGAGCGGAACCGTCGTCTTGCAGCACCGGGACGGCCACCCTCTGGAGGTTGGCCTCCTCGCGCATCAAGGTGTGACGGACGGAGACGTGGTCGAGTGGTTCCTGATGGCCGCTGTGCCACAGGAGCCGAGTCCGCGTCCGGGCGAGGGCATGACGGTGCGCGGATTCGATCAGGCCCCGTGCGTGCTGGCGATCTTCGATACACAGTTGCGGCTCGTGCGCGCGAACGTCGACATGGAAACCGCCGTCGCCATGAAAGACGACCAGATGCGTGGGATGCGCCCACCCTAAATCCTGGAACATCCGGACTCCCACCGGAATGAACAAGCCATGCGCCGGGTCCTGGAGACCGGCGAGCGGCTGCACCTGGAGAACTACCTCCAGGTGCCGGGTGAGAGCCGCGAGCATGCCTGGTCGATCTCTCTGGCTCCGCTCAAGGACCGCCCCGGTCGATTGCGCGGCGTGTGCTTCGCGGCCCGCGACATCACGGAGCAGTACCGGGCCCGGCAACGGCTGCTGTTGGTCAACGAGGCCAGCACCCGCATCGGCAGCACCCTGGACATGGCGAGCACGGCTCAGGAGATGGCCGACGTCGCCGTCCCGCGCCTGGCGGATTTCGCAACAAGTCGACCTCCCTCCCGTCCTCCTGTGGAGAGCATGGCCGCGAGGCACCCCGCGCTGAGCCGGACGTCCGACTCCGCCGTTGCCCAGTGGCTGGCGCAAGGCTCGGTCCCGCGCAGCGGCCACGGATTCCACTCGGTGATCGTGGTGCCGATCCGCGCCCGCGGCACCACTTTGGGGATTGCGACGTTCTACCGCCATCAGCGGGCGGAGCCGTTCGACCAGGACGATCTCCTGCTGGCCGAGGAGATCATGGCGAGAACCGCGGTCTCCATCGACAACGCCCGCCGGTACACACTCGAGCGCACAAGGGCCGTGATGCTCCAGCGCAGCCTGCTGCCGAAGAAGCTGCCCAGACAGGCGGCTGTCGACGTCGCGTCCCGGTACCTGCCCGCCGGGGACCGGGCCGGCGTGGGGGGGCGATTGGTTCGACGTGATACCGCTGTCCGGCGCTCGGGGGGCCCTCGTCGTGGGCGACGTCGTGGGCCACGGCATCCAAGCCTCCGTGACCATGGGCCGACTGCGCACCGCGGTGCGCACCCTGGCCGACATCGATCTCGCACCCGACGAACTGCTCACTCACCTCGACGACGTGGTCATTCGGCTGAACGCCGAGGCCACCACCGCTGCGGACACACCCGGAGATGTCGGTGCCACCTGCCTGTATGCGGTCTACGATCCGGTTTCCCGCCGCTGCACCCTGGCCAGCGCCGCTCATCCCATGCCCGCCGTGGTCACGCCGGACGGCGAGGTCGCGGTCCTTGAGCTGCCCGTAGGCCCGCCCCTGGGCCTGGGCGGTCTGCCCTTCGAAGCAGCGGAGGTCGAACTGCCCGAAGGGAGCCTCCTCGCTCTCTACACCGACGGCCTCGTCGAAAGCCGGGATCGGGACATCGATGAGGGGATCGCCGAGCTGTGTCACGCTCTCGTTCAGCCGGCCCCCTCCGTGGACGCCGTCTGCGACACCGTACTCAATGCGCTGCTTCCCGCACGGCCCGACGACGACATCGCGCTCCTGCTGGCTCGTACCCGCGCCTTGAGCGCTGATCAAGTAGCCACCTGGGATCTCGACTTCGACCCAGCTGTCGTGGCCCACGCCCGACGCAGCGCCTCCGACCAGCTCACGGCATGGGGGCTGGAGGAAGCCGCCTTCATCACGGAACTGGTGGTGAGCGAACTGGTCATCAACGCGATCCGCTACGGCCGGCCCCCCCCCATTCACCTGCGGCTGATCCACGACCGCACGCTCATGTGCGAGGTCTCCGACGCCAGCAGCACCGCACCACACCTGCGTCGGGCCCGCGTCTTCGACGAGGGCGGCCGCGGCCTTCTTCTCGTCGCCCAGCTCACCCAGCGGTGGGGCACACGCCATTCCCACAATGGCAAGACCATCTGGGCCGAGCAGGACGCCGTCTGAAGCGCATCTGGCGCCTCTGTGCACGCTGTGCGACTTCACCGTGCACTCCCTGACTGGACGCGGACCCCACCAACCATGAGGCTGACCGCACGCAGACGGAACCCGCTCACGGCCAACGTCCGATCAATGCGCCTCAGGGGCAGCCTCGACCTCAGCGAGGAGTCACACCATGACCGTTTCCTTCCTGCTCTCCCCAGAGCACGAGCAGATCAAGGCCACCGCTCGCAGGTTCGGCGAGGATCACCTGGCCGACCTCACCGCGCGGGTGAAGGCGGAGCCCGACCCGCTGACCCGTGCCCTCCTGATGCGGCCGGTCTTCGAGAAGGCCGTCGCAGCAGGCTTCCTCAGGAGTCTGATCCCCGTTCCCTTCGGCGGCGGAGCCACCAGCGGCATCGACGCCGCGATCTTCATCGAGGAGTGGGCCAGTTACAGCCCCGACCTCACGATCTCCTTCGCCGGACCGCTGATCGCCCTGGCTCCCGTGTTCGAGGTCGGCACCCCCGAGCAGATCAAGCGGTTCGTCGCGCCCTTCCTGGTCGAATCCGGCTCGCCGGTCGCGGCCATGGCCTACAGCGAGCCCGGGGGCAGTGCGAACTTCGACGCAGAGGCCCCGGCCGAGGGGACCCGCACCACGGCCGTTCTCGATGGCGACGAGTGGGTCATCAACGGACGCAAGGCGTGGTCATCGCACCTGTGCGGCTGGGACGGCGACGGCCCCGACCTCATGACGATCGTCTGCAGGACTCCGGGAGGGGTCTCGCTGATCGTCGCCGAGCGGGAGCACTTGGCCGGCCACATCGAGGTCGAGGAGTACTACGACCTGCCCGGTCTCAAGGGGTGTCTGACGACGCGCATCCGGCTCAAGGACGTGCGCGTGCCGCGCGAAAACCTCATTGGCGAGGAAGGCCAGGGCGTGGCGCTGACCCGCAACGCCTTCCTCATCAGTGGCGCATCCATCGGTACGTTCGCCGTTGCCGCCATGCGGCAGGCGTTCGACATCGCCTACCGGTTCGCGGTCAGCGAGAAGCGCGGGGGCCTCGTGCCCATCATCAATCACCAGGCCGTTTCCGATGCACTCGCTGACGCCAAGGGCAAGATCGAGGCCGTCCGGCTTCTGTCCTGGCGTGCGCTGGACGCCGTGGTGTCACAGCACCCGGCAGCAGTGGAGCTGGCACTGCACTCGAAGATCTACGGGTCGGAGACCGGCGTCGAGGTGATCAACGATCTCATCAAGGTCGTCGGTGTCTCGGCGTACGACAACAACTTCCCGATCCTGGCCCATCTGGCGGACGCGCTGTCCTACCCGATCATCGAGGGCAGCAACATCGGAGTGCGCCGCCGGCAGATGCAGGAGCTGTTCCGTACGCCGGGCTACGACCCCCTGGCCGCCTCAGGCATGTCCTGACCCGCCGACTGCTGCACCAGACATTCCCATGGGTAAGGCCGGAGCACTTTCAGTGAGCAGCCGGCCTCTTTCCACAAACAGAGAGAAGGGTGCGAATCATGCTGAACGGGAATCTGTCCGGAAAAACCGTCGTGATCACGGGTGCGGGCTCCGGGATCGGGCTGGCCACCGCGTACCTCGCCGCCGAACGCGGAGCTCATGTCGTTCTCACTGACCGCACCGAGGACCGCATCAAAGAGGCTGCGGAAGAAATCGGCACCCGTGCCTCCTACCACGTGCTGGATGTCACGGACTCCGCTGCCATCGACGACGTCATGGGATCGATCGGAACCATCGACCACCTGTTCACTCCGGCAGCGGGAATCACCATGGCCCCGTTCACCGAACTGAGCGAGGAACAGGTTCGGGACTTCTTCGAGACCAAGTGGTGGGGGCAGTACCGGTGTGTCAGGGCCGCGCTTCCGCACATACCGAAGGAGACGGGCTCGATCACCCTGATGTCGGGATATCTCTACCGGAAGATCGAACTCAACTGCTCCGCGTTCGCCGCGGTCAACGGCGCTGTCGAGGCCACCGTCAAGTCTCTCGCCATCGAACTCGCACCGCTGCGCGTCAACGCCATCGCGCCCGGCCCCGTGGACACTCATGCGCATCGTATGAGCACCGACGAACACCGCGCCTTCCGCGAGGCGGTCTCCGCCCAACTCCCGGCCGGCCGCCCCGGAACGGCCGAGGAAATCGCCCACTCCGTTCTCTATCTGATGGAGAACACCTTCACCACCGGCATCACCCTCGATGTCGACGGCGGAAAACGATGACAACGGATGTACATCGGTCGCTCTTCCCTTACAGAGAACTGTCCGGCGCGTCTCGCCAGACGGAACAACACGGGCTGGACCAGGATCCAGCGCACAGAGGATCGCTACAGATGGATCAGCAAGAACAGGCCGGGATCGCCCAACCGGGGCCTGGTCCGCTCGGCGGTCACCGGCAGCACTCCCGCCGTCCGGGCGTTCCCCTCGTCATGGGAAGCGGGGCCCTCCTCGCAGCACAACTGCTGCTCATCCTCACGGTACCGGGCTTCGTGGGCACTCGTGTCCTCGGCGAAGTGACCATCGGCCTCGTCCTGCTGGCGGCGCAGGTACTTCTCCTGCTCGCCGCAGCGGTCCGGTACGACCGTCCCACCGGGCACCGCCTCACCCTCACTACGCAGAGGCGGACATGAGACCGGACGTCCTGCTCACGGTGTCACCGACGAACAGCGACACCCGTGGATTCGTCCTGGTGGTGTTTCTGGGATTCATTGTGGCGATCCTGTTCATGGGTGTCTTCATCGGCCCGGAGGACAACGACGTCGACGGCTTCTACACGGCCGGGCGCAGAGGTGGGGCGCTGGGTGGGGCGCTCGCCATCGCCGGCGCGCTCGTCTCCGCCGACATGGTCGTGGCTGTTGGGGGCTTCGTCGCGTTCTCCGGGTACGACGGCTTGTTCGTCGCGCTGTGCAGCGTGATGTCCCTGCTCGTCCTTCTGCTGCTGACGGCTCGGTTGCGCGGGCGGTTGCGCTACACGCTCGGCGATCTGCTCGTCGAGCGTGCTCCTGGGCCCGCGGTGAGACTCGCCGGAGCCGTCGTGACTCTGTGCGCCGTCCTCCCTTTGCTGATCCTGACACTCGTCGGGGGTGGGGTCAGCATCGCCCGCTTCCTCGGACTGTCCGGAACGGGAGCCGAGCAGACGGTTATCGTTCTGTTCGGCAGTCTGATCGTCCTCGCCACCATCTTCGGCGGGATGCGAGGCACTCGTATCCTGCAGATCGTCAAGACGGTCGTGTTGTTTATGGGCCTTGGGACACTGGTCTTCCTGGTGTTCTGGCGCCTGGACGGGGACGTCGGCACGCTGTTCGGTTCAGCCGCCGTCAGCAATGGTCAACCGGGTGCCATCTTCCGGACCGGCCTCGGGCTCTCCAACTCCGATGGATCGTTGAGCAGGTTGGACTTCGCCGGTCTCGTACTCACGACGGTTCTCGGGGCGGCGTTCATGCCTCATGTGACCATGCACCTGAAGACCGTGTCGGACGGGGGCAGAGCGCAGTCCATGGTGCGTCGCAGCATCTTCGTCGTCGCCGTGTTCGCTGTCTTCGTGGGAGTGTTGGGCCTGGGAGCCTCCGCTTTGGTCGGGAACGAGACGATCATCGCCACCGACCCCAGCGGGAACGCCACGGTGGACCTCTTGATCGTGGAGTTGGTACGAGGTTTGTCCAGCTCCACGGGCGGCGCCCTGCTCATCGTGCTCGTAGCCTGCGGGACATTCGTCACCACACTCGCGGTGGTGGCGGGAATCACGCTCGCCGCGGCGACGACGATCTCACACGATCTGTACGCCAAGCTGCTGGGCGGGGGCAGGGTCAACCAGGCCCACGAGGTCTCGGCGACGCGCTGGGCGTCGGCGGGCGTCGGTGCCCTCGGCATCATGCTGGCTGTCGCGGCGGTGGAGGTGAACCTGCGCTGGCTTGCGAACATCGCCTTCTCGATTGCCGCTTCCTGCATACTGCCCGCAGTGCTGCACGTCCTGTACTGGCGCCGGTGCACCAGAGCCGGGCTGCTGTCGATGCTGTACGGAGGGCTGTTCTGCACGCTCGTCCTTCAGTTCTTTTCTCCGGTTTTCTCCGGTGAACGAGCCGCGCTCTTTCCCCATCAGGATTTCTCCTGGTTCCCGCTGCACACCGCCAGCCTCATTTCGGTTCCGATAGCCTTCCTGCTGGGTTCGATTGGAAATGCTGTGGGCACACGGAGGCGAACCACCGCCGATCACGGATTGCGTCCCCGCGCGCACCACGGCACCTAGCCGACGAGGCCCGAAAAAACAATTTGTCGACCGTCGTGTATCCCGAGGAATTCCACCTCGCATACACTTTCCCATTGCCGAGGTGTTGACGTGAGTGCATTCGTTCTCTTTGAGGGCACGAAAATCATCGACGATGAAAAGCTGGAAAAATACAAGGACCTGGTACCCGCCACGATAGCGAAGTTCGGCGGAAGGTACCGAGTCCTGGGGGGGAATCCGTCGGTCGTCGAGGGCGACTGGAGTCCTTCGCACCTCGTGATGATCGAGTTCCCTTCGTTCGAGCAGGCCAAGGCGTGGTACGAATCCTCGGACTACGAGCCTCTGAAGCAGATGCGCTTCGCCAGCGCCGAGGGCACGGGCATCATCATGGAAGGGCTCCGCGACGCCTACCGGTAGTTCGTTGAATCCGGTGGTGGTGTGGGTTGACGGAGACACCTCAGGCGCTCAACGTGTGAAGCAGCCGCGGCGAGAGCGGTCGGAAAGACTGTGTGTTCGTCGAACAGGGTGTGGTGCTTGAGGCAGTAGTAGAGCTGGCCGAGCATGGTTGAAGCACTCAGCCTTTTCCAACCTCGTGCAGGTGATGGGGCCTTGGGCTGACAGCGCGGTGAAGCCTCTGGTAGATGGGTTTTCGACCAAGAGAACCGTCTCCACCAGAGGCTTCGCATGCTTGTCTACCCGTCCGGGATCGACGTGTCCGGCTCCGCCCTGCGCTTCCTGTCCGCCCGGCTGCGGGACCATCGCCGGCAACGCGGCACTCGCTGGCGGCGGCTGAACCCCGGTCGTCAGGCCCTGCTGACGCTCGTCCACCTGAGGTGCGGGCATACCTACGCCCAGCTCGCCGCCGGGTTCGGCGTCGGGACCACCACCGCCTACCGGTACATCGCCGAGGCCGTCGAGGTCCTCGCCGCCCACGCCCCGACCCTCGCCGAGGCGATGAAGACCGCCTGCCCCAAGGCATTCGTGATCCTGGACGGCACGCTGCTGCCGATCGACCGGATCGCCGCCGACCGGCCCTTCTACTCCGGGAAACACAAGAAGCACGGCATGAACGTGCACCCATGAGGGCTGGGGGTGTCAAGGCACAGGGTCACCTGTTCCGGCGGCTGGGTTCTCCGTCGGGATGGAGCGACGCTATGGAACGTGGGCACGCAAAGCGGTGTCCCGGGGCATGGTCAGGCGGAGAGGACTCACACGCACCCATTCGGCGCCGGGAATCGGCGCCATGACCGTGGTCCGGGACCGGGCTGCTCATTCAGGTCATCGAGAGCGCCGGTGGCGTCTCATGCACATTCCCGAGCGCACCCGGGGCTTGCGTCCTTCCACGCAGGTGGCGTTGGTCCGTCATGGCGAGCAGCAGGGCATCGCTGTGTCACGCGCCGCCTCGTCGGCCTCGCGCAGCACGTGGTAGGCGCGGGTGAGGAGTTTGCGAGCGACCGCGATGATGGCGATCTTCTTGCCGCGGCGGTGGGCGATACGTGCGTAGAAGTCGATGTAGTCCGGGCTCCGTTTCGCGACGTGTGCGGCCTCGCACATGATCCAGCGCAGCCACGGGTCGCCCTGCTTGGAGATGTGTCCGTAGCGCACGGTACGGTCCGAACCGCGCACCGTTGGGGTGAGCCCGGCCGGCTTGCGGGCCGACCCGAACCGGGACACATCGCCGAAAGGCGGCTCCCCGGTTACCGAAATCAGGGAGCCGCCGACTACTCGTATATCCACTGCCATGACCTCACCGCCACACCGAAAGGCAGGACACGATGCCCCATAACCTCACCTGGGAGGTCAACGGGCGGGGCCCGTGATCAGTGGCCGCAGTCGGATACTGATCTCTGGCAGGCAGGAATGGACTCCTTGTGCCGACGGACAGGTCGGCTCCGGGGGACGCATCACCGAGGGCGAGGTGCCGCCCAATGTCTTGGATGCGTTGCCCTGACCAGAGGGCGTTTCCGATCCCGTCGGAATGTACGCCGCGAACTGCCCGGCCCGGTGACACCGCGGTCTAGCATCATGGCCGTCGTCGAGGATATACGCCTTGGTGAAGAGATCACTGATGGCGTTGACCGCTGCGGAGATCGCCGACATTCGGCGCTACGCCAAGGAACTGGCCGACCAGGCGCCCCCACTCACCCCCGAGCAGCGGGACCGCCTCAAAGCCCTGCTCCGGCGCAAGCCGACCGAGTCGAAGCCAATCGCCGCCCAGAAGAGGCCCCCACCAGGCCGGTGTTTCAGCACCAGACCGACAGGGGCCAGTCCACCCCGCACCTGCCGAAGGCCCGGCTTCTCGCTCGCCAGCGACCGGGGCCCAACGAAGAAACGGACCCCACCACTACGGCAGACGCCAGCAGCGACTTTGACGACATCATCTCGGCATCTCGACCACCGGCAGCCTCTGCCCCGCCGTGCTCGAAGCGCGGGCCAAGCTGCGGTTGCGGTTGCGGATGCCCCGCAAACCCGGTGGCTGCGCTTCGTGGCCGGCGAGGGAGAGCACTGGAAAGTGCCATCTCCCACCGTCCTCTATTCGATCTTGAAAAATGGTGAAAAACAGCAGGTCAAAGCGGCTCAGGACCTCGAAGCATGAACTGGTTCATGAAGTTCATCTCGACCAAGAGCTTCATGCCGTTCGTCTATTACCGCGTCGCGCTCGGCATCGTCATCATCGTCCTGGTGGCAGCGGGCGTCCTCAGCCGCACGCCGCGGAGTCGGCGGGCTGACGCACCGCGGCCACCTCTGACGGCCCTCGCCCAGCAGCTCGCCCGCGTCGCCCCGGCGCACCTGGAACGCTGCCGCGCCTCGGCGCTCGACTCGCCGGACGCGGCGCCCGGCCGCTCGACCGGTGCCGACGCGGGCCTGATCGCGCTGCTCGACCGAGCGATCTCCGGTGGCCCCGGCGGGGACACGGGCTTCCTCGACCTCGGCGGCCTCCTCACGAATCTGTCGGCCGCCGGGCAGGACGCCGCGGCCGCCCGCGGATTCGGCGGTGGATCCAACGGTGACGCACTACTGACCTACCGCCCTACTGACCGCAGAGTCAGTACGAGCACGCCCCCGCGAATTCCGTGACCAATCACATACGTTGTGCGTAGCCGTCCGGTAGCGCACGGTCAGTCTTTGCCCCTAGGCTTGTCCGCATGTCCCCCCATTCCTTAGGCCCTGGTTCCGTGCGGTCTGCTGCCGAGGTGAACGAGGAGATTCGCGCCCTGTGGCTGCGCGCCGGCGGCTCGCTGTCCGCTCAGGAGCGTGCGGAATACGAGCTGTTGGTGGTCGAGTGGGCGGCCGCCATCCGCGGTGAGATCATCGAGGCCGCCTGAGGTCCGAACCACCCGGACCGCCCAGACCCCACGTGCCTAAGATCCACTCCATGGAGCATCTGGATCACGTACCTGCTCGCCGTGGCCTGGTCATCTTCCTCAACGGCACGTCCAGTTCGGGCAAGTCGAGCATCGCGGCCGAGCTGCTGCGGATCCTCGACGAGCCGTATTTCCACCTGCCGGTCGACGCCTTCCACGCGATGCGCTCCCGCACCCCGGTACCGCCGGACCAGATCGCCACCGTCCTCCACCGCACCTGGCGGGGCTTCCACCGTGCGGTCGCCGGTATGGCCGCGGCCGGCAACAACGTCGTCGTCGACCATGTGCTGAGCGCCGACTGGCGACTGCGGGACTGTCTGTCGCTCTTGGTGCCGCAGGACGTCGTGCTCGTCAAAGTGCACTGCAGCCCGGAAGAACTGGAGCGCCGGGAGCGCGCACGGGGTGACCGGCCGCCCGGCCTCGCCGCCGGCCAGTTGGAGCGGGTGCACGCGCACGCCGTCTACGACATGGAGTGCGACACCAGCGACACCACACCGCGGGAGTGCGCCGGCCGTATCAAGGACTTCCTGAGGGACCGGCCCAGCCCGACCGCCTTTGAACAGCTGCGGGACGGGAGAGACCAGCAACTGCTCTGAGCCCGGCAACAGTTCGGCCGCGCGCTCCGGTTCATCCGGCCGCGCACGCGTCCAGGTGGTCACGTGCCTCGTCAGAGCGCCGCACGTGCTTTGTCTATGCACCGCAGCGTGCCCTTGTGCGTGACCCACCTGCTCAAGGTGTCCAGCTCCGCCCGCGCTGCCCGGCCTCCGGTCAGCCCCAAGGCGACGATGCCCGCCTCAGCCACATGAGGCGAGCGGGGAGTGTCTCCGGACCGGGGATCCAAGGAGGTCTCGACGAGGCCGACGAGAGCATGGACCGTGTCCGGCAGCGGCGGAAGAAGGGCGAGCATCCAGGCGAGGCCGCGCAGCACATGGGAGTTGTGGGGGTCGAAGCCCGCGTTCACATCGAACGGGAGGTGCGGGTGGCCGACAAGCGGCAAGGTGCGAGCCCGATCAGCCAGCTCGAACCACCTCAGCACCGCTCGCCGCGCTTCCTCAGGGCCGACGGCGTCCAACAGAGCCGATCCGGTCCGTCTCCACTTCGCCGACGGGGCGTGGGCACTGGCGGGGGCCGCATGCTCCAGCAGCCGCTGCCACGGCTCTCCTCCGGCAGCCGCTTCCCTGAGTGCCGTGTCGGCCCAGGGTTCTCCGGGGTTGAGCACCGGCCCGGGGAAACGGGCCAGCAGGTCGCGCATTCCGGGTTCCGCGCCGTTGGCCGCCGCCTGCGTACGTCGGAGGCCCGGGAGGGTCACCGCCGCACCGGTGCGCCGGAAGGCGGCCAGGACGGCCGGGTCGGGCGTGCGCCCGGCTGCGAGTTCCGCGTCGGCCAGTTCCCAGATCCGGTGGGTCGACCAGACGAGGTACTGGTCCCTCAACCGGAAAAGCTGTTCCTGGCGTTCGGCAGCCAACAGGTCCCCGTCGAGCCCGCGGGCGACTCCCGAGGCGACCATGAGCAGTTCGGTGCGGAAGTATCCCGGATCGCGCCTGAACTCCTCGGCCGACCACTCGTCTTCCACGTGGGCATACCAACGGGCCCATGTTTCGGCGAGCTCCAGCCGGTCCTTGTCGGGCAGTGCCCGCAGGAGCCGCATGTTCTCCGAGCCCACGCCCGTCATGGAGCCGTTGTCGCAGGCGGCCCGCATGACGGCGCGAGCCAGTTCTGACACATCGCCACGCTCGGCGAGGGCCCGGTACCGGGCGGCCTGTTCTGCCAGGACCTGGGTGTTCCTCAGCCATCTGCTCATGGCCGGAAGACTAGAAGGAGCCACTGACATCGAACGCGTCCGGCGGCGGCTCAGACTGCCTCCCGCCTCAGATTGCGTCCATGACACCCGGACACCCGGACCTCCGGACACCCGGACCTCCGCCGAATATCGCTGCACGCCCTCTTGGCTCCGTGCACCCCATGCCCAACACTGAGCCGATGACGCAGCGTGTGGAGCTCGCCACCCTCAGGGACCGGCTGGCGGTCGACGGAATGATCACCGACTATGCCGTGGCCGTGGACGACGGTGACTGGGAGGCGTACCGGAGCCTGTTCGCCCCCGACGGACGCGCGGACTACCGCTCGGCCGGCGGCATCGAGGGGGACGCCGGGAGCGTCGCCGCCTGGCTCGCGGACAGCATGCGGCTGTTCTCGATGCGGCAGCACCTGATCGTCAACCGCAGGGTGCGCTTCGGGATCCTGGAACAGGACACCGGCGACACGGCCAGGGTCCAGGCCGACTACATCAACCCGATGCGCTTCGCCGGGAACGGCGAGGGCTCCTCCGCCCCCGACTTCGTGTGCGGCGGCCGGTACGCCTTCGGGCTGCTGCGCACGGACGACGGCTGGCGGTTGCGCGAAGTGGTCGTCCAGGAGAAATGGCGCCGGCTGCCCGAGCGGACCGCGCCCGCGATGATCGACTGAGCCAGGTCCACTGTCCCGTTGTCAGTGCCTGCGAGCACACTGGAAGCACCACGGGGTAGGAGGCGATGCATGAAGACGATCAACCGCTGGCTCGCCTCCCCGTGGCGCCGCTCGATCGCCGCCGTTCTGGCCGGTGCCCTGCCCGTGCTCGCCTTCCCCGAGCCGTCGTGGTGGTGGTTCGCGTACGTCGCCCTGGTCCCGTGGTTGGCGCTGCTCCGCTCCGCACCGACCGGGCGGCGGGCGCTGTACGACGGCTGGTGGGGCGGTTTCGGCTTCATGCTGGCGATGCACCACTGGCTGCTGCCGAACCTGCATGTGTTCACGTTCGTCATCGCCGCCCTGCTCGGTGCGCTGTGGGCCCCGTGGGGCTGGCTGGTGCGCCGCTTCCTGGCGGCCCGACCGTCACCGGGCCGGGTCACGGCGGCCCTCGCGGTACTGCCGTCCGGCTGGCTGCTGATCGAGCTCGTCCGCTCCTGGCAGGGGCTCGGCGGGCCATGGGGCGTGCTGGGCTCCAGTCAGTGGGAGGTGGAGCCCGCGCTGCGGCTCGCCTCGGTGGGCGGGGTGTGGCTGATCAGCTTCCTGGTGGTGGCCGTCAATGTCGCGGTCGCCGTGCTGGTGGCCGTGCGCAGCTGCCGGGTCGCCGCGGTGGCCGGCCTCGTCGCCGCGGCCGTCGCCGTCTCGGCCGCCTGGGTGTGGTCCCCGCGCCCCGACGTCGAGGACCGGGTCCGCATCGCCGTCGTCCAGCCGGGCGTCATTCAGGGCGCGGGCAAGGCGGACCGGCGGTTCGACCGGGAGGAGCAGCTCACCCGCGAGCTGACCGGCCAGGGCGCCGACCTCGTCGTCTGGGGCGAGAGCAGCGTCGGTTACGACCTCGACGACCGGCCCGACTTCGCGCGACGCCTCGCGACGCTGTCCCGGGAGACGGGGGCGAACATCCTGGTCAACGTGGACGCGCGGCGCTCCGACAAGCCCGGCATCTACAAGAGCTCGATCCTCGTCGGCCCGGACGGCCCGACCGGCGCCCGCTACGACAAGATGCGGCTGGTCCCCTTCGGTGAGTACATACCGGCCCGCTCGCTGCTGGGCTGGGCCACCTCCGTGGGTGAGGCGGCGGCCGAGGACCGCAGACGGGGCACGGAACAGGTCGTGATGGACGCCGGGCACGGGCTGCGGATCGGTCCGATGGTCTGCTTCGAGTCCGCGTTCTCCGACATGAGCCGCAACCTCGCGGACGACGGCGCCCAGGTGCTGATCGCCCAGTCGGCGACCTCGACGTTCCAGCAGAGCTGGGCCCCTGAGCAGCACGCCTCACTCGCCGCGCTGCGCGCCGCCGAGACCGGCCGGCCGATGGTGCACGCGACGCTGACCGGGGTCTCGGCCGTGTACGGACCGAGCGGGCAGCGGGTCGGTTCCTGGCTCGGCACGGACACGAGCACGAGCGCGGTCTACGAGGTCCCGCTGGCCGACGGCGTCACACCGTACGTCCGCTTCGGCGAGTGGCCGGTGTACGCGGCGTTGCTGATCATGGCCGCCTGGTGCACGACCGAGGGCGTACGGGCGAGGCGGCTGCGCCTCAGGCGGCGCCCCGATGCCGAACCGCGCGAACAACCCGCTCGCACACCTGATGAGTCACCGGCGCGGGGCGGACACTGACCAGCTCACCCACACGGCGGCCGCCCGGTCGACTCAGGCGGCGGCCAGGTCCTCAACCGCCCGGACAACCCGCTCGCACATCTCATGAGTCGCCAGCGCGTCCCGGGCGCTGAGCACCTTCCCGGCACGCACGGCGTCGAGGAAGGCCAGCACCGCCTGTTCGATGCCGCGCTGCCGGGCCACCGGCACCCAGTCCCCGCGCCGCCGTACGGTCGGCTGGCCCTTGTGGTCGACGATCTCGGCGAGGTTGAGGACCTGCCGCTTGGTGTCCTGCCCGGACACCTCGAGGATCTCCTCGGCCGAGCCGCTGAGCCGGTTCATCACGCCGAGCGCGGTGAAGCCGTCCCCGGCGAGCTGCAACACGACATGGTGCAGCAGACCGCCCTCGACCCGGGCGCGTACGGTCACGTCGGCGACCGGGCCGGGCGCGAGGAAGCGCAGCGTGTCGACGACGTGGATGAAGTCGTCCAGGATCATCGAGCGGGGCTCTTCCGGCAGTCCGATCCGGTTCTTCTGCATGAGGATCAGCTCGCGCGGATGGTCGGCGCACTGTGCGTAGCCGGGGGCGTAACGCCGGTTGAAGCCGACGGCGAGGCTCACGTCGCGTCGCTCGGCGAGCGCCACCAGCCGCTCGGAGTCGGCGAGTCGGTAGGCGAGCGGCTTGTCGACGTACGTCGGCACCCCCGCCTCCAGCAGCCGGGTCACGATCTCCGGGTGCGCGACGGTGGGTGCGTGCACGAAGGCGGCGTCGAGGCCTTGGGCGAGAAGCGAGTCGAGGTCCGTGTGCCGCCGCTCGGCCGGCAGATGGAGGCTGTCGGCGACCCGGGCGAGCGTGGCGGGCGTGCGGGTCTGCAGATGGAGTTCGACCCCGGGCTGGACGCCGAGCACCGGAAGGTAGGCCTTCTGCGCGATGTCACCGAGTCCGATGCAGCCGACCTTCACGGGGTGTGCTCCTCTTGTGGTTGCCTGCCGGGGTCTGCCTGGAAGCATACGGCCGCTGCGGGGGCCGCCGGCCGGCGATGTCCTCGAAGCCGCGCAGGACCAGCGCGGGCGCGACCTCGGACAGGGCGGCGAGCGTCGAGTTCCGTACGGCGATCGCGGCACGGCCGGTCATCATCTCCATGTCCGTACGCACGCCGGGCGCCACCTCGCGCGCCGATCTCGTCGCCGACACCGCACTCGCGCTGCTCGCCGAGCGGAGGAGGCGCGGGCTCACGCACCGGGCGGTCGACGAGGTGGCCGAGCTGCCGCAGGGCTCGACCTCCAATCTGGCGCGCACCCGGCAGGCGCTGCTGGAACTGGCGGTGCACGGGCTCGCGGAGCGTGAGGCGCGGCTGCTGGCGCTGACGCTGGAGGAGATGCCCGATCCGCGAAGTGGCCTCGACTCGCCGGCCGACGGCCTGGCCCTGGCGACGCACCGCGCCCTGACCCGCAACCGCGAACTGACGCTCGCCCGCTGCGAACTGGCCCTGGAAGCCGCGCGCCGCCCCGAGCCGCGCGCCCACTTCGACGCCACGGGCGCCCGCTTCCGCGACCAGCTCACCGCCCTGGTGACCGCCGCGGGCTCGACGGATCCGGCCCGGCACCTGCTGTCACTGGTCCGCCTGGGCGGACGGGCTGATGTTCAGCTGCGTCGCCGAGTCGCTCAGCTCGGACGTGCCCAGCCTGGACCAGGTACGGGCGGGGCTGCGCGAACTGCTCGACGGAATGTTCGGCCGTTGATCCCGACGACCGTGAAAACTGCTGGTGAACCAGCCCGAGGTGGGCAACGATGCGGGCATGACAATTGAACGCCTTGAGCCCTCCACCACCGCCGACGAGCGCACGATGCTGGAGGGCTGGCTGAACTACCACCGGCAGACCCTCGCATGGAAGTGCGAAGGCCTGACCGACGCCCAGCTCAGGACCGCCTCCGTGGAACCGTCCGAGCTGACCCTGATGGGCCTGGTGCGGCACATGGCGGAGGTGGAGCGGGGCTGGTTCCGCCAGGTACTCATGGGCGAGGACGCGGGCCCGATCTATTTCTCCGAGGAGGACCCGGACGGCGAGTTCCACCTCACCGAAACCGACACCTGGGAGGAGGCGTATGCCACCTGGCAGGCCGAGATCGACAAGGCCCGCCGCAACGCGGCCGGCTTCGGCCTGGACGACGTCTCCAATGGCAGGAGCCGGCGGACCGGCGAGCAGTTCAACCTGCGCTGGATCATCACCCACATGATCGAGGAGTACGCCCGCCACAACGGCCATGCCGACCTGGTCCGCGAGCGCGTGGACGGCTCCACCGGCGACTGACGTCAGCGGCGGCGGGACCACACCGTCCGTACGGGGTCAGAGATCACCCGTACGGAGCAACGTCTGCTTCTCCGTCGCCCCAACAGCCGCTGGAACCAGCAGAGTTGTGCGCGTGCATCGAACGACGACCACCGCAACGCTCCTGGTCACCGTGGCCGTCTCGGCCCTCTCGGGCTGTACGACGGTCCAGCAGTCGCCGGCACCCGGCGGGCCGGCGGCACCGTCCCAGCCGTCGGCGCCGCGACCGGGCGGGACCGCGGAACCCGAGATCGTGCAGGCGCCGGCCGAAGAGGCCCTGACACTGATCGGCCCGTCCCGCCCTCCGGCCCCCGCGCCGTCCGCGGCGCGGTTCCGCCGTGCACACCTCCAACAGGGCCAGCCGCGGGGGGCGGGGAGACCACCCCCCCCCCAACTGCCACCCCCCCCAAAACGGGGAGGAGCCCCCCCGCCACAACGGCCATGCCGACCT
>NZ_LGUR01000208.1 GCF_001270495.1 Streptomyces viridochromogenes | reverse complement strand
TTCTCAAGGAACGGACGCTTCCTTTGTACTCACCCTCTCGGGCTTTCCTCCGGGCGCTTCCCTTCGGTCTTGCGTTTCCGACTCTATCAGATCTTTTTCCGATCCGATTTCCTCGGCGCTTTCCAGGTTTCCGCTCTCGCGTTTCCCTTTCCGGCGGCTCCGACTTTATCAGAGATTCTGAGTCGGAATTCCCGCCCCTCCGGGGACTGGTTCCGGTGCACGAAGCTGCCGGGTTCCCGTTCAGGCGGAGCCGTAAACGTACTGGAGCGGGGCGCCTCGATGCAAATCGAGGCGCCCCGCTCCGGGTTCACGCAGTCGAACGTCCGACGGACCGTCAGACCTCCACCACCACAGGCAGGATCATCGGCCTGCGGCGGTAGGTGTCCGAGACCCACTTGCCGAGGGTCCGGCGCACCAGCTGCTGGAGCTGGTGCGGTTCGACCACACCGTCCTGGGCCGACCGTTCCAGCACTTCCGTGATCCGCGGGATGACGTCCCCGAAGGCGGAGTCCTCGATGCCGGAGCCGCGCGCCTGGATGTGCGGGCCGCCCGTGATCTTGCCGGTGGAGGAGTCCACCACCACGAAGACCGAGATGATGCCCTCGTCACCGAGGATTTTGCGGTCCTTCAGAGCCGGCTCGCCCACGTCGCCGACCGAGAGGCCGTCGACGTACACGTACCCGGCCTGGACCTTGCCCGAGATCTTCGCCTTGCCCTCGATGAGGTCGACGGCGACGCCGTCCTCGGCGATGACGATGCGGTCGTGCGGGACGCCGGTCAGGGCGCCCAGTTCGGCGTTGGCGCGCAGGTGGCGCCATTCGCCGTGGACCGGCATCAGGTTCTTCGGGCGGCAGATGTTGTAGAAGTACAGCAACTCGCCCGCGGACGCGTGGCCCGAGACGTGGACCTTGGCGTTGCCCTTGTGGACGACGTTCGCGCCCCAGCGGGTCAGGCCGTTGATGACGCGGTAGACCGCGTTCTCATTGCCGGGGATGAGCGACGACGCGAGGATCACCGTGTCGCCCTGGACGATGCGGATCTGGTGGTCGCGGTTGGCCATGCGCGACAGGGCCGCCATCGGTTCGCCCTGGGAGCCCGTGCAGACCAGGACCACCTCACCGTCCGGCAGGTCGTCCAGGGTCTTGACGTCCACCACCAGGCCCGGCGGGACCTTCAGATAGCCGAGGTCGCGCGCGATGCCCATGTTGCGGACCATCGAGCGGCCGACGAAAGCGACCCGGCGGCCGTACTCGTGGGCCGCGTCCAGGATCTGCTGGATGCGGTGAATGTGGCTGGCGAAGCTCGCCACGATGATCCGCTTGCGGGCGTTCGCGAAGACCTGACGCAGGACGTTGGAGATGTCTCGCTCGGGCGGGACGAAGCCGGGGACCTCCGCGTTCGTCGAGTCCGAGAGGAGAAGGTCGATTCCCTCCTCGCTCAGCCGTGCGAACGCGTGCAGGTCGGTCAGCCGGTTGTCCAGCGGGAGCTGGTCCATCTTGAAGTCGCCGGTGTGGACCACCATGCCGGCGGGGGTGCGGATCGCGACCGCCAGGGCGTCCGGGATGGAGTGGTTGACCGCGACGAACTCGCAGTCGAAGGGGCCGATGCGCTCGCGGTTCCCCTCCGCCACCTCGAGGGTGTACGGGCGGATGCGGTGTTCCTGGAGCTTGGCCTCGATGAGGGCGAGGGTCAGCTTGGAGCCGATCAGCGGGATGTCCGGCTTCTCACGGAGCAGGAAGGGGACACCGCCGATGTGGTCCTCGTGGCCGTGGGTCAGGACGATGCCCTCGATGTCGTCGAGGCGGTCCCGGATGGACGAGAAGTCCGGCAGGATCAGGTCGATTCCGGGCTGCTCCTCCTCGGGGAAGAGCACTCCGCAGTCGACGATCAGTAGTCGGCCGCCGTATTCGAAGACCGTCATGTTTCGGCCGATTTCGCCGAGGCCGCCGAGTGGGGTGACCCGTAGGCCGCCCTCGGGGAGCAGCGGAGGCGTGCCGAGTTCAGGATGCGGATGACTCAAAAGACTCTCCTCACCACACGCGCCACGTACCGGTAGGGCACGTGGCGCGCATGACGTTCGTGCAGAAGCAGTTGTCGTTGTGGGGTGCGGGCACCGGTGGCCCGCTTATTCAGTTGTGGAGTCTGGTGCGCGCGCCGCGCGCGAAGTCTGGTGTTAGAGCTGTACCCCGCCTGCGGCAAGATCGATCTTGAGCTGCTCGATCTCCTCGGCCGCGCACTCGGCCATCGGTGCGCGCAGCGGTCCTGCGGGCAGGCCCTGGAGGGCGAGCGCGGCCTTGGTGGTCATGACGCCCTGGGTGCGGAACATGCCGGTGTAGACCGGGAGCAGCTTCTGGTGGATCTCCGTGGCCTTCTGGACGTCGCCGGAGATGTACGCCTCGACGAGCGCGCGGAGGTCGGGGGTGACCAGGTGGCCGACGACCGAGACGAAGCCGACCGCGCCCACGGAGAGCAGCGGCAGGTTCAGCATGTCGTCGCCGGAGTACCAGGCGAGGCCGGATCGGGCGATGGCCCAGCTGGCGCGGCCGAGGTCGCCCTTGGCGTCCTTGTTGGCGACGATCCTCGGGTGCTCGGCGAGGCGGACGATCGTCTCGGTGTTGATCGGGACGCCGCTGCGGCCGGGGATGTCGTAGAGCATGACCGGCAGCTCGGTGGCGTCGGCGATCGCCTTGAAGTGCCGGTACAAGCCCTCCTGCGGGGGCTTGTTGTAGTACGGCGTGACGACCAGGAGGCCGTGTGCGCCGACCTGCTCCGCCGCGCGGGCGAGCTCCAGGCTGTGGCGGGTGTCGTTGGTGCCGACTCCGGCCACCACGTGGGCTCGGTCGCCGACGGCCTCCAGTACCGCCCGCACCAGGTCCGATTTCTCCGCATCGCTGGTGGTGGGGGACTCGCCGGTGGTGCCGTTGATGATCAGGCCGTCGTTGCCTGCGTCCACCAGGTGCGTGGCGAGCCGCTGCGCGCCGTCGAGATCAAGTGCGCCGTCCGCCGTGAAGGGCGTGATCATGGCGGTGAGGACCCGCCCGAAGGGGGTCTGCGGAGTGGAGGTCGGAGCCATGGGTTACACGCTACTCGTTGCGCCCGGCCTGGTCTGCCCTCGGGGGGTGCGGGAAAGTCAGGACAAATATGGAGCCCGGCACTGCCTGCTCGGGGGTTCAAGCAGTGCCGGGTCCGTTTGATCAGGCTAGATGAACTTCTCCAAATGCCGCAATACGGACACTTCGCCCGGCTGATCCATGCGGCCCTGCCCGGTCGGAGAACGTGGGTGCCTTACGGCGCCACACGGCCGTTCGCATTGAAGGCGGCGTACGTCAGCGGCATGAGCTTGGCCCACTCCGCCTCCATCCTCTCCCCGACCATCTCGATCTCCCGCTGCGGGAAGGACGGGACCTTGGCCAGCTCGTGCTGGGTGCGCAGGCCGAGGAAGTGCATCAGGGAGCGGGCGTTGCAGGTGGCGTACATCGAGGAGAACAGGCCGACCGGGAGGACCGCGCGGGCGACCTCGCGGGCGACGCCGGCGGCGAGCATCTCCTGGTAGGCCTCGTACGACTGCCGGTACGAGTCCTCCATGACGCGGCCGGTCAGCTCCTGCTGGGCCTGGGTGCCCTCGACGAAGACGTACTTGCCGGGGCGGCCCTCCTGGACCAGCTTGCGGGCCTCACCAGGGACGTAGAAGACGGGCTGGAGCTCGCGGTAGCGCCCGCTCTCCTCGTTGTACGACCAGCCCACGCGGTGCCGCATGAACTCGCGGAAGACGAAGATCGGGGCGCTGATGAAGAAGGTCATCGAGTTGTGCTCGAAGGGGCTGCCGTGCCGGTCCCGCATCAGGTAGTTGATCAGGCCCTTGGAGCGCTCCGGGTCCTTCTTCAGCTCGTCCAGGGACTGCTCGCCGGCGGTGGAGACGCGGGCGGCCCACAGCACGTCGGAGTCGGCCGCGCTGTGCTTGACCAGTTCGACGGTGACGTCACTGAGGAAGCTTGGCTTGAGGTCG
This sequence comes from Streptomyces viridochromogenes, assembly GCF_001270495.1. Lineage (GTDB taxonomy): Bacteria > Actinomycetota > Actinomycetes > Streptomycetales > Streptomycetaceae > Streptomyces > Streptomyces viridochromogenes_A. The sequence goes on along the minus strand of NZ_LGUR01000208.1, from coordinate 92,902 downwards.
TCGGCGGGGGTGTCGGTCACGGCTCGGAGGGTCCTTCCATCACTTCTGTGGGCGGCGCCCACTCTACGGCCCGGCACTGACAACGGGGCGTTCGGTGCCGGGTCGCGACATACCTCGGCGAACTTCAGCGAATTTCTGTGAATTCGGTGAAACCGGGCACCTTTTGGGGCACTCGCTCGTCTGTGTTGGTGACAGTCACCCACACGATTCCGAGAGGAGAAGTCCCTGATGTTCGGTCGGCGCGAGCCCGTTCCGTTCGCCTTCCTCGCCGAGGCCGACAGGTTCCGCAGCAATGTGACTCCCCCACCCCCTGAGCGAGCGTCCGTCGGTCAGATGGCCGGGCGCTGGCTGCTGGGACTCACCATCGTCGCCGGGCTGGTGGGCTCGCTGGTGGTGGGCATGCCGGCGCTGTCCACCGACACCGCGACGCAGACCCAGCAGTCACAAGCCTCTCAGGGGCACTGACTCAACCGGCCCCCCAGGAGTGGTGAGTGGGGGTACGGGTCGATTAGCCTCACCGGGCACAGCCCATGCATGGATTGAGTGAGGACCAGCCGTGCCCCTGCCCTTCCTGACGGCCGACCGCGCATTCGAGGCAGCCGACGACGTCGCGCTGCCCTTCGACGACCTCGACCGCTGGCGGCGCCCCTACCGTCCCGGGCCATGGCGCGTGGGCGTGGCGGCGCTGTGGCTGCTGCTCGCCTCGTACGTGCTCTTCGCGGCGGTCATCATCGCCCTGACTGGCACGGTGACCGAGGCTGCCGTCATCTTCGGCATCGCGCTGGCCGTCATCGCCGGGGCCCTGCGGCTGCTGCGCATGGGCGTGTGGGTGAGCGCGCGCGGGCTGCGCCAGGTGAGGTTCTTCGTCACGCGTACGGTGCCCTGGCAGCAGGTGGTCGCCGTGCGGACGGTGCAGCAGCCGGTGCGCTGGCTGGGGTTGCCGCGCACGGTGCAGGGGCAGGCGCTGATGCTCGTGGAGCGGGGTCGTGCGGCGGATGACATGCCGACGCTGATGACCACGCACAACACTGACTTCCTGGCCCGGGTCGCGGCGTTCGACCGGGCCGCCGACGCGGTCGAGGTGTGGGCCGCGGAGAACACACGCGGCTGAGCACGCCAGATTGCCAAGGGCCGGTCCGCTGCTGCGGGCCGGCCCTTCGTATACGGCTGAATCGTGTCCGTACGGCTGACTCGTCGGCGTACAGCTGACTCGTCGGCGTAGAGGGCTCAGGCCTCGACGGTTCGGCCGTCGTGCAAAGCGATAGCCCTCTGCATCGCCTTGCGGGCGCGTGGGGTGTCGCGGGCGTCGTGGTAGGCGATGGCCAGGCGGAACCAGCTGCGCCAGTCGTCGGGGGATGCCTCTGTCTCGGCCTTGCGACGGGCGAAGACCTCGTCGGCCGAGTCACGGTCGATGCGGCCCCCGGGGGTGCGCTTCAGCTCGTCGACGGGGAGGCCGCCCTCGGCGTCGAGTTCGGCGGCGAGAGCGTTGGCCCTGCGGACGAACTGGGTGTTCTTCCACAGGAACCACACACCGATCACCGGCAGGATCAGCACCGCCACGCCGAAGGTGACGGTGATGACCGTGCCGGACTGGATGAGCATCACGCCACGGCTGCCGACCAGGACGAAGTAGACGACCAGGACGGCGGCCGTTATGGCATAGGAGAGCTTCGCGCGCATCAGGGAGCCTCGGTCAGCCCAGGTCCAGGAATTGTTCCAGGCCGAAGGTCAGGCCCGGAGTGGTCACCACGCGGCGGGCGCCGAGCAGGATGCCCGGCATGAAGCTGCTGTGGTGGAGGGAGTCGTGGCGGATGGTCAGGGTCTCGCCCTCACCGCCGAGCAGTACCTCCTGGTGGGCCAGCAGGCCGCGCAGACGGACCGCGTGGACCGGGATGCCGTCGACGTTCGCGCCGCGCGCGCCGTCGAGGGCGGTCTCGGTGGCGTCCGGAGCCGGGGCCGTGCCGGCCGCCCGCCGCGCCTCGGCAATGAGCTGGGCCGTGCGGGTGGCGGTGCCGGAGGGGGCGTCGACCTTCTTCGGGTGGTGCAGTTCGACGACCTCGACCGACTCGAAGTACGGCGCCGCGATCTGCGCGAACTTCATCGTCAGGACCGCGCCGATGGAGAAGTTCGGGGCGATGAGCACGCCCGTCTCCGGGGAGGCGGACAGCCAGCCCTTCAGCTGCGTGAGGCGCTCGTCGGTCCAGCCCGTCGTGCCGACGACCGCGTGGATGCCGTGGTTCACGCAGTAGTCGAGGTTGGCCATCACCGAGTCCGGCGTGGTCAGTTCGACGGCCACCTGGGCGCCGGTCTCCGCCAGGGTCTCCAGCTTGTCGCCCCGGCTCAGGGCGGCGACCAGCTCCAGGTCCTCGGCGGCCTCGACAGCCCGTACCGCCTCGGAGCCGATACGGCCCTTGGCGCCGAGGACCGCTACGCGCAGCTTGCTCATCTCTCTTGCTTCCTTACGTCGGATGTTCCGAAGGCGGAGGGGCTAGGCCACGGCGTCGTTCAGCCGGGACGCCTGTTTGTCCTTCAGCGGGCCGATGACCGACAGCGAGGGGCGCTGTCCCAGGACCTCGCGGGCGACCGAGCGGACGTCGTCCGGTGTCACCTCGGCGATCCGGGCCAGCATGTCGTCGACGGACATCTGCTCGCCCCAGCACAGCTCGCTCTTGCCGATGCGGTTCATCAGGGCGCCGGTGTCCTCCAGGCCGAGGACCGTGGAGCCGCGGAGCTGGCCGATGGCGCGGCCGATCTCGTCGTCGGACAGGCCGTGCTCGGCGACATGGTCCAGTTCGTCGCGGCAGATCTTCAGCACGTCGTGGACCTGCGACGGCCGGCAGCCCGCGTACACGCCGAACAGGCCGCAGTCGGCGAAGCCCGAAGTGTACGAGTACACGCTGTAGGCCAGGCCGCGCTTCTCGCGGACCTCCTGGAAGAGGCGGGACGACATGCCGCCGCCCAGCGCCGTGTTGAGGACCCCGAGCGCCCAGCGGCGGTCGTCCGTGCGGGACAGGCCGGGCATGCCGAGGACGACATGGGCCTGCTCCGTCTTGCGTCCGATGAGCTCGACGCGGCCCGCGGCGCGCACGGTTCGCCGTCCGTCGCGCGGGGCGACGGGTGTGGCGTCGAGGTTCTTGAGGGCGCCTGCCTTCTCGAAGGCGGCGCGGACCTGACGTACGACCTTGTTGTGGTCGATGTTGCCGGCCGCCGCGACCACGAGGTGGGTCGGGTCGTAGTGCTTCTTGTAGAAGCGGCGGATGCGGTCGGCGGTGAGGGCGTTGACCGTGTCGACCGTGCCGAGGACCGGGCGGCCGAGGGGGTTGTCGCCGAACATGGTGTGCGCGAACAGGTCGTGCACGCAGTCGCCCGGGTCGTCCTCGGTCATGGCGATCTCTTCGAGGATCGCGCCCCGCTCGACGTTGACGTCCTCTTCGAGGATGAGGGAGCCCGTCAGCATGTCGCAGACGACGTCTATGGCGAGCGGCAGGTCGGCGTCGAGCACGCGCGCGTAGTAGCACGTGTACTCCTTCGCCGTGAACGCGTTCATCTCGCCGCCGACGGCGTCGATGGCGGACGAGATGTCCAGGGCCGACCTGCGGGTGGTGCCCTTGAAGAGCAGGTGCTCCAGGTAGTGCGTGGCGCCGTTCAGGGCCGGCGTCTCGTCGCGGGAACCCACGTGCGCCCAGATGCCGAAGGTGGCGGAGCGGACGGACGGCAGGGTCTCGGTGACGATGCGCAGGCCACCCGGGAGGGTGGTCTTGCGGACCGTGCCGATGCCGTTGGTGCCTTTGATCAGGGTTTGGGTACGGGCGACGGCCCGCGCCTCCGAAGAGGTGCGGGCCGTCGCCGTGGAGCTACTCGACGTCACTTGTCGGTATCGTCCTTCTGATCGTCCTCGGAGCCTTCTTCGCCCTCGATGACCGGGACGAGCGACAGCTTGCCGCGGGAGTCGATCTCGGCGATCTCGACCTGGACCTTCTGGCCCACACCGAGCACGTCCTCGACGTTCTCCACGCGCTTGCCGCCGGCGAGCTTGCGGATCTGCGAGATGTGCAGCAGACCGTCCTTGCCGGGGAGGAGCGAGACGAACGCACCGAAGGTGGTCGTCTTCACGACCGTGCCCAGGTAGCGCTCGCCGACCTCGGGCATCGTCGGGTTGGCGATGCCGTTGATCGTGGTGCGGGCGGCCTCGGCGGACGGGCCGTCGGCGGCACCGATGTAGATGGTGCCGTCGTCCTCGATCGTGATCTCGGCGCCGGTGTCCTCCTGGATCTGGTTGATCATCTTGCCCTTGGGGCCGATGACCTCACCGATCTTGTCCACGGGGATCTTGACGGTGATGATCCGCGGGGCGTTCGGGGACATCTCGTCCGGCGTGTCGATCGCTTCCATCATCACGTCGAGGATGTGGAGGCGGGCGTCACGGGCCTGCTTCAGGGCGGCGGCCAGGACGGAGGCCGGGATGCCGTCCAGCTTGGTGTCGAGCTGGAGGGCGGTCACGAACTCCTTGGTGCCGGCGACCTTGAAGTCCATGTCACCGAAGGCGTCCTCCGCACCGAGGATGTCGGTGAGGGTGACGTAGTGCGTCTCGCCCTCGATCTCCTGGGAGATCAGGCCCATGGCGATACCGGCGACGGGGGCCTTCAGCGGCACACCGGCGTTCAGCAGCGACATGGTGGAGGCGCAGACCGAGCCCATGGACGTCGAGCCGTTGGAGCTCAGCGCCTCGGAGACCTGGCGGATCGCGTAGGGGAACTCCTCGCGGGTCGGCAGGACCGGCACGAGGGCGCGCTCGGCGAGGGCGCCATGGCCGATCTCGCGGCGCTTCGGGGAGCCGACGCGACCGGTCTCGCCGGTGGAGTACGGCGGGAAGTTGTAGTTGTGCATGTAGCGCTTGCGGGTCACCGGGGAGAGGGTGTCCAGCTGCTGCTCCATGCGGAGCATGTTCAGGGTGGTGACGCCCAGGATCTGGGTCTCGCCACGCTCGAACACGGCGGAACCGTGGACCCGCGGGATGGCCTCGACCTCGGCGGCCAGGGTGCGGATGTCGGTGACACCGCGGCCGTCGATGCGCTTCTTCTCCTTGATGACGCGCTCACGGACCAGGGTCTTGGTCAGCGAGCGGTACGCGGCGGAGATCTCCTTCTCGCGGCCCTCGAACTCCGGCAGGAGCTTCTCGGCGGCGAGCGCCTTGACGCGGTCCAGCTCGGACTCGCGCTCCTGCTTGCCGGCGATGGTCAGCGCGGAGGCGAGCTCCGGCTTGACGGCGGCGGTGAGCGCCTCCAGGACGTCGTCCTGGTAGTCCAGGAAGATCGGGAACTCGCCGGTCGGCTTGGCGGCCTTGGCGGCGAGGTCCGACTGGGCCTTGCAGAGCACCTTGATGAAGGGCTTCGCGGCGTCCAGACCGGCGGCGACGACCTCCTCGGTCGGCGCCTCGGCGCCGCCCTCGACCAGCTTGATGGTCTTCTCGGTGGCCTCGGCCTCGACCATCATGATCGCGACGTCGCCGTCCTCCAGGACACGGCCCGCGACGACCATGTCGAAGACGGCGTCCTCGAGCTCGGAGTGCGTCGGGAAGGCCACCCACTGGCCGTTGATCAGCGCGACGCGGACGCCGCCGATCGGGCCGGAGAAGGGCAGGCCGGCCAGCTGCGTAGACGCGGACGCGGCGTTGATCGCCACGACGTCGTACAGGTGGTCGGGGTTGAGCGCCATGATCGTGGCGACGACCTGGATCTCGTTGCGCAGGCCCTTCTTGAAGGACGGGCGCAGCGGGCGGTCGATGAGGCGGCAGGTGAGGATGGCGTCCTCGGAGGGACGGCCCTCACGGCGGAAGAAGCTGCCGGGGATCTTGCCGGCGGCGTACATCCGCTCCTCGACGTCCACCGTCAGAGGGAAGAAGTCGAGCTGGTCCTTGGGGTTCTTGGAGGCGGTGGTGGCCGACAGCACCATGGTGTCGTCGTCCAGGTACGCCACGGCGGAGCCAGCGGCCTGCTTGGCCAGGCGGCCCGTCTCGAAGCGGATGGTGCGGGTGCCGAAGGAGCCGTTGTCGATGACGGCCTCGGCGTAGTGGGTCTCGTTCTCCACTAGCGTTTTCTCCGTTACTTTGTCGTCTTTTGTCCCGGCACTGCCCGTGTGGCAGGGGGACGGTTGTGGAGAAGCGCTCCGTGCGGTGCGGGCCGGTCTTCGATCGAAGCACCCGGGGCTCACTTCCCCCGGGGGCCACTACCGAGGACCGGCGGCGGCGAGGCGCGCTTCCCCTCTTCTTTGTCGTGCTGTGTCGTCCGTATTGCGTTGTGCTACCACACTACAAAGCGGGTGTGACACTCCGCATGTTTCCGCACGCACGGTTGACGTTCCGTACGTACGGCAAAGGGAGCGGCTCCCGATCTCTTCGGGAACCGCTCCCCTCACGGCGTCTTACTTGGCGCCCGCCGCACCACGGCGGATGCCGAGGCGGTCGACCAGCGTACGGAAACGCTGGATGTCCTTCTTCGCCAGGTACTGGAGAAGGCGGCGACGCTGACCGACCAGGATCAGCAGACCACGGCGGGAGTGGTGGTCGTGCTTGTGGGTCTTGAGGTGCTCGGTCAGGTCCGAGATCCGGCGCGAGAGCATGGCGACCTGGACCTCGGGGGAGCCGGTGTCGCCCTCCTTCTGACCGAACTCGCTGATGATCTGCTTCTTCGTAGCGGCGTCGAGCGGCACGCGTACTCCTCGTAGTCTTTGATGGGCCACCGAGTGCCCCCGGTCTTTGTCTCGGGGGAGCTTCCGTTACTCGGGAGGCGGGGATCCGCTGGGCGCATCCCCCAGGCGAACCCGGGGGCGCGTACACAAACGGCCGTCACACAGCGTACCAGCACACAGGCGCGCCCTTGACAGGCGGTCCCCGGCGCCGCCGCGCCGGTCAGAGACCGCCGCGGACCTTGGCGTAGACGTCGAGGACGGCCAGGCAGATCGGGACCAGGGAGAGCAGGACCAGCGAGTCGGCGAGGTCCAGCATGCGGCCCCAGAAGGGGGAGAGCCCCTTCTGCGGCACGATCAGGGCGATCGCGATCAGCAGCAGCACTCCGACTCCGACGGAGGCGCCGAGCCACAGGGTCCGCACGTTGACCGGGCCGGAGTTGTTCTGGAGCAGTTCCATGATGATGTCGGCCGGGGGCGAGATCGCGAGGCCGAGGACCAGCAGGGCGAGCGTGACGACACCGGCCACGAACAGGCAGGTGACCTGCGCGGTGTAGCGGAACAGGCGGGCCCGCAGCATCGCGGCGAGGCCGGTGACCAGGGCCAGCAGCTGGGCCCAGCCGTTGTCGCTGAAGCCGAGCACCGCGCCGCCCGCGCCGATGATCACGGCCGCGCAGCCGCCGACCAGGCCGAGCAGCAGCTCGTGGCCACGGCTGGTCTGGGCGACGATGCGCTGGACGTCGACGGCTTCGAGGTCGCCCTCGCGGCCTTCACGACGGGCCCGGGCCAGGTCCTCGGGGTTGCGGAAGCCGATCGGCAGCTTGGCGAAGCGGGACGACCAGCCGGGCAGGAAGCCGACCACCGCCAGGGCGACGACCGAGGTGCCGGCGGCGATCTCCCGCGGCTCGGCCTCGGTGAGGACACCGCAGAACACGGCGAGCGTGCCGATCGCGGAGGCCAGCGCGGCGGCCACGAACGGGGCGTCGCCCTGCGGCAGCAGCATGATCAGGACAACGGAGCAGAGCAGTACCGCGACGCAGCCGACGAGGAACTGGATCCTTCCGGGGCCCTCGCCCGCGTCCTGGGGCAGGGCGCCGGAGCCCGCGATGAGCGCGTGCGGGAGCGCCGAGATGCCGAGCGCGACCGCGGATCCCCGGTCGTCGTACACCCGGGCCCGTACGCCCGCCAGGGCCGTCAGCGCGAGTGCCGTCACGCCGGCCAGGATGCCCTGGAGGCCGTGCATGTCGTGCCGTACCGGGTCCGCGAACCAGAAGACGAAGCCGAGCATGACCAGCAGCAGCGACCCGGCGACGAGACCGGCCACCCGCATCAGGCTGTCGTTCCAGCTGCGGGTGTCCTGCTTGACCGCGGCGGCGATCGCGTCGACGACGTCGTCGTGCACGGCCGGCGGCAGCGAGTCGGAGAAGGTCCGCAGCAGCAGCACCTCGCCGTCCCTGACCCGGTGCTCGAGCAACGAGCGGCTCGCGTCGAGCACTTGACCCTCGCGGGTCACGAGGTGGTAGCCGGACGGACTGGTATCCGACTGGACCAGGCCCGACAGCCTGATGATCTCAGGAAAGAGGTCCTGGATCGGCAGGTCCTCGGGCAGCGCCACATCGACACGGCTGTCCGGCGCTGCGATGGTGATTCGGCAGAAACCTGTCGAAGTCCCCGTGCTCACCTGGTGTTCCCCCTGCTAGACAAGGCTTCCTCGCGCCGCTCGTACGACGCGGAGCGCCACCATATCCGTTGCGGTACGGGGTGCAGGACCGCCCTCCCCCATTCCTCCCAGGACCTGCTCCGCATCTCCATCCTCCTGCCTCCCTCGCGCACTCGGCGCATCAGTAGGATCGACGCCTACGCGAACGACGCCTACGCGAACGAGAACACGTCGCGGTACACGGGGGCGTCGGTGCCAGGACGTATCACGTATCAATCGCGAAGGATGAGTGCATCGGTGAGCGTCGTCATCATCAAACGACCACCGCGGACAGTGCCACCGGCCGTCCCGGACGGCGAGGTCAAACTCGAGACGCCGCCCGAGATTCCGCGCGAGGGCGACGACAGCATGCTGATGAACATGCTGCCCATGATGGGCATGCTGGGTTCTGTCGCCTTCTTCTTCACAGCCGGCCAGTCCTACATGAAGGTCGTCGGCGGTCTCATGCTGGCCTCGACGGTGGCCATGATGGTCGCCCAGTTCGCCAAGGCCCGGCAGGGCCCCGGGGCGGGCATGGCCCAGGACCGGCGTGACTACTTCCGTTATCTGGAGCAGGTCCGCAAGGACGTGCACAAGACGGCTGAACTCCAGCGGCGCAGCCAGCTCTTCCAGCACCCCGACCCGGAGCAGTTGTGGGCGGTGGCCGCGGACGGCAAGCGGCTGTGGGAGCGGCGCCCGAACGACGCGGACTTCGCGTCCGTGCGGATCGGCCGCGGCACCCAGCAGCTGAACACTCCGCTCGTCGCCCCGGAGACGGCCCCGAAGGACGAGCTGGAACCGCTGACCGCGGCGGCCATGAAGGCCTTCCTGGACGCGCACGGCAGTCTGCACGACCTGCCCGTCTCCATCTCGTTGCGTGCCTTCTACCACGTGACGATCTGCGGCGAGACCGACACGGTCTACGCCAACGCCCGCGCGACCCTGGCCCAGCTGGCGACGCTGCACTCGCCCGAGGACCTGATGATCGCCGTGGTGGCGCACCCCTCCGCCGCGGCGGACTGGGACTGGATCAAGTGGCTGCCGCACAGCCAGCACCCGAAGGCCAAGGACGGAGCGGGTTCGAGCCGGCTCCTCTTCGACGACCTCGGTGAGCTGGAGGAGGCGCTCGCGGACCAGCTGGACGACCGGCCCCGCTGGAACCGTGAGGCGAACCCCGTCTACGACCAGCCGCACCTGATCGTGGTGCTCGACGGCGGCACCGTGCCGCCGGACTCCGAGCTCGCCGGCAGCGAGGGCCTCCAGGGCGTCACCTTCCTGGAGATCGCTCCCGGCGAACTGGAGGAGGAGCTGCGGGCCGGTCTGACGGCCTATGTGAAGCCGGACCGTATGCGCCTGTTCGTCGGCCACGAGTCCGCGTACACCGGCAGGCCCGACGTGCTGAACCCGGCGCAGGCCGAGTCCCTGGCGCGGCAGCTCGCCCCGTTCCGGGTCGGCTCCGCGGAGGAGGGCGAACCCCTTCTGTCCAACCTGGACTTCACGGACCTCATGGGTATCGGCGACGCGGGCACCGTCGACGTGTCCCGCACCTGGCGTCCGCGCACGCTGCACGAGCGGCTGCGGGTGCCGATCGGTGTCGGCGAGAACGGCGAGCCGGTCATGCTGGACCTCAAGGAGGCCTCGCAGGAGGGCATGGGCCCGCACGGTCTGTGCGTCGGCGCCACCGGTTCCGGTAAGTCCGAGGTGCTGCGCACGCTGGTGCTCGGCCTCGCGGTGACGCACTCCTCGGAGACGCTGAACTTCATCCTCGCGGACTTCAAGGGTGGTGCCACCTTCGCGGGCATGGCGGACATGCCGCACACCGCGGCCGTCATCACCAACCTCGCGGACGACCTCACCCTCGTCGACCGTATGCGTGACTCGATCATGGGTGAGACGCAGCGCCGTCAGGAGCTGCTGCGCTCGGCGGGCAACTACGCCAACCTGCACGACTACGAGAAGGCCCGGGCGGCGGGTGCCGCGCTGGAGCCGATGGCCTCGCTGGTGATCGTGCTCGACGAGTTCTCCGAACTCCTCACGGCCAAGCCGGACTTCATCGACATGTTCATCCAGATCGGTCGTATCGGCCGTTCGCTGGGTGTCCACCTGCTGCTGGCGTCGCAGCGCCTGGAAGAGGGCAAGCTGCGCGGCCTGGACACGTATCTGTCGTACCGGATCGGTCTGCGGACCTTCTCCGCCGCCGAGTCCCGTACGGCGATCGGTGTCCCGGACGCCTACCACCTGCCGTCGATCCCCGGCTCGGGCTACCTGCGCTACGACACCGACACCATGGTCCGCTTCAAGGCGGCGTACGTGTCGGGGCCGTACCACGGCGAGGGCCCGTCCCGGGTGCACCGCTCGACGCAGCTGCGGCCCGCGCTGTTCTCGGCGGAGCACGTGGCGCTGCCCCCGCAGCCGGTGATCGAGGAGCCGGAGCCCGACAACCGGGTGGACGACGCGCTCGCCGACACCGTCCTGGATGTGCTGGTCGGCCGGATGATCAACCAGGGACCGCCCGCCCACCAGGTGTGGCTGCCCCCGCTGGAGGAGGCGCCCTCGCTGGAGCAGCTGCTCCCGCAGCTCGCCGTCTCCCCGGAGCGCGGCCTGACCGCGCCCGACTACACGGCGCTCGGCCGGCTCAATGTGCCGGTCGGTCTGGTGGACAAGCCGTTCGAGCAGCGGCGTGACGTGCTGTACCGGGACTTCGCGGGCGGTGCCGGTCACGGTCTGTTCGTCGGTGGTCCGCAGTCCGGCAAGTCGACGCTGCTGCGCACGCTCATCTCGTCGTTCGCCCTCACCCACACGCCGTCCGAGGTGCAGTTCTACTGCCTGGACTTCGGTGGTGGCGGTCTGATCTCCATGGAGGAGCTCGCCCACGTCGGCGGGGTCGCCAACCGTCTCGACGCGGAGAAGGTGCGCCGTACGGTCAGCGAGGTCGAGGGCATCCTGAACGCGCGCGAGGAGTACTTCCGCGCGAACAACGTCGACTCGATCCAGACCTACCGTCAGCGCCGGAACGCGGGTCAGCTGCCGGACCAGCCCTGGGGTGACGTCTTCCTCGTCATCGACGGCTGGGCCACGTTCAAGACGGACTACGAGATGCTCGAGGCCACCGTCACCGAGATCGCCACGCGTGGCCTCGGCTTCGGTGTGCACGTGATCCTGACGGCGAGCCGCTACACCGAAGTGCGGCCCGCGCTCAAGGACATGCTGCAGAACCGCATCGAGCTCAGGCTCGGTGACCCGACCGAGTCCGAGATCGACCGCAAGGTCGCGCAGAACGTCCCGGCCACCGTCCCGGGCCGCGGTCTGACCCAGGACAAGCTGCACTTCATGGCGGCGCTGCCGCGCGTCGACGGCTCCTCGGAGACGGACGACCTGTCCGAGGCTACGTCGATCCTCATCCGCGGCATCAACGACAACTGGCAGGGCCAGCACGCGCCGGCCGTACGACTGCTGCCGACGATGATGCCGGCGGACCGGCTGCCCAAGGGCTTCGAGCACCCGGACCGCGGTGTGGCCATCGGTATCGACGAGTCGTCGCTCTCGCCGGTCTTCGTGGACTTCGAGACGGACCCGCTGTTCATCGTGTTCGGTGAGAGCGAGTCCGGTAAGTCCGCGATGCTGAGGCTGCTCGTCAAGCAGATCACCGAGCGCTACACGCCGGACCAGGCGAAGATCGTCATGGGTGACTACCGGCGCGCCCACCTGGAGGGAGTGCCCGACTCGCACCTGTCGCGGTACTGCGCCTCGGCCCCGGCCCTGACGGAGACGCTGGAGGGCCTGGCCGGCTCGATGCACCGTCGGATGCCGGGTCCGGACGTCACGCCGGAACAGCTGCGCAACCGCAGCTGGTACAGCAGCCCGGACGCGTTCGTCATCGTCGACGACTACGACCTGGTGGCGACCGGCGTGAACCCGCTGGCCCCGCTCCTGGAGTACCTGCCGTTCGCCCGTGACGTCGGCCTGCGCATCATCATCGCGCGCTCCTCGGGCGGTGCGAGCCGGTCGCTGTACGAGCCGGTGATGCAGCGGATGCGTGAACTCGGCGCCCAGGGCCTCGTGCTCTCCGGCGACCGGGCCGAGGGTGCGCTGCTCGGCAACATCACGGCGACGCAACTGCCGCCCGGCCGTGGGTACTTCCACACTCGGCGCCGTGGTGGGCAGCTGATCCAGACGGGGTGGCTGCCGAACCGGTTCTGAGGACCGGCCAGCCGGACGGACTACGGACGGCCGGTTGAGCAGGAGGGGCGGTACCCGCGAGGGTGCCGCCCTTCTTCGTTGCCCGGGTGCGCGCCGCTAAGGTGGGGTCGCGACAGAAGTGACGAGCCACGGGGGGCAGTTGTGCCGTCGGACTACATGGACTCAGATCCTGAGGTACTGAAGACCGAGGGATTCCACATGTTCAACACCGGTGTGGAGTTCTCCAAGGCCGTGCACAAGCTGAAGACCGGGCTGACCGCCCTCGAACAGGGTGACACCCCGCCGTGGGGTGACGACGACATCGGCGAGAAGTTCGGGGTCGTCTACGAGGGCCTGCGCGACGGCATGTACGACTCGATGGGCAGCCTGGCCGAGCGGATCGCCGGGATGGGGGCCGCCCTGGCCAAGATGGGCGTGGCGCACGAGCAGAACGAGGCCGCGCAGGACGCCATCTGGAAGAAGACGATGGCCGAGTACGACGGCCAGGTGGAGGTTCCGCCCGGGGTGGCGCGGGGCGAGATCCACCCGCGGTCGACCACCTGATCCGCGACGGACATGTGACGGACCGCCCGCGCCAGTAGGGTGAGACGCACACTTCGTTCGCACGTCAGGAAGAGGCCCAGCAGCATGACCGAGGCTACCGAGCCACAGAACAACGAGGTCGGGACTCAGGCCGAGGACACCAAGGCGCGCAAGGAGCGGGAGCGCGACGAGCTGTACGCCCTGGACATCTCCGGGGTCGAGTGGCACTGCGCGCCCGGTACCGAGACGCACGAGGAGCGCGTCGAGATCGCGTACCTGCCGGAGGGCGCGGTGGCCATGCGGTCGTCCCTGGATCCCGCCACCGTGCTGCGGTACACCGAGGCGGAGTGGCGGGCGTTCGTACTCGGCGCGCGGGACGGGGAGTTCGATCTGGAGCCGGCTCCGCACAATGGCGGGATGGCGGTGGAGTAGGGCGACTGCGCGTGGCTTGCGCGTAGATGTTCTTGTGGCCGCCGTCCACAGCAGCGGGCGGCGGCCGTTCTCGTGCCGGCTGGTCGAGCTGATGGGGGCGGGGTCAGCGGCCCCCTTCCCCCAGGACCCCACAGGCAACCCCCAGCATGAGGGCCACCGTGGCCCAGCGGGTGCGTCCGCGCCGCGCCAACTCCACGCTGAGAGCGCAGAAACCGGCGCCCACCCCTGGCGCCACGGCCCAAAGTGCCGTCCGAGAAGTGCTGGTGAGGCATTGGACCATCACGAAGAGGCAGACCGACGCCATGATCACCGCAACGGCCATGACGCTTCCGCGGGCATTCCGCGCCTCCCGTGACCGTGCCCTCGCGAATCCCGGGTCCGGTTGCCCCTGAAAACGCTGCCTGAGCTCGTCCACATCCGGCCGGACGGGAGCGCCGTCGCTGCCCCGCGCAGGCTCCGACATCCGCCCCTGCATCGGCGCCCGTTCCCCGCGGTACGTCGTCATGTCGAGGCAGCGTAGTGCGCGCGCGATACGAGCCCTGGCCAGCGGGTGAGCGGTGTGAAGCGCGCCGAAGGCCACGTCGGCCGACCCGATGTCGAGGGTCACCGCCAACACACTCGGGGCCGTACACAGTGAACCGCCGGCCCATTCCGTGCCCCTCGGACCAACCGGGGCGGCCTGCAACGGACTTGTGACAGCAAACCCCTGAAGTCACCGGCAGAGGAGTCCGTAAACTTTGCGGACGGCTGTACTCCTGTGTGATTTCCCTTGGCTGGTGAGGGACGTGTACGGCCGTGCTGTCCGACGGGGGTGCTTTCTGCTGTGGCGATGATGTTGCCGGACGAGCTCGAGTGGGTTCTCGAGATGCTGGGCTACAAGTGGCCCACGGCGAACGAGGACAAGCTCAGAGACTGCGCCGCCGTGTGGCGGGAGTTCGGCGAGAAGGTCAACGAGCTTCACACCACTGCGAACAGCAGCGCGCGTCAGGTCACCGCCCACAACGCCGGTGAGTCGATCGACAAGTTCACCAAGACCTACGAGAAGTTCGACGGTGGCGGCGGTAACGACGGCTACCTCCGCAGCGCCGCCGAGGCCGCGTTCCTCATCGCGAACGTTCTGGAGGCCTGCGCCTACCTGGTCGAGTTCGCCAAGTGGGCGGTGATCGCCCAGCTGATCGCCCTTGCCATCCAGATCGCCGCCGCCGCTGCCGCCGCGCCCTTCACTTTCGGTCTGTCCTCGGTAGCGGGAATGGGCGCCACCCAGGCCGCCCGCCTGATCGTCCGACGCCTCCTCGACGAGCTCAAACAAGCCATGTTCGAGGCGCTCATCGAGATGATGAAGGAACCCGCGATCTCCGCGATCGAGGCGATCGTCACCGACCTCATCCGCCAGACCGTGAACGTCGGCTTCGGCGCCCAGGAAGGCTACGACGTCGGCGCCACCCTCAAGGCCGGCGGCGAGGCAGGCCTGGACGCCCTCAGGCAGAGCCCCCAGACCTTCGCCGAAGGCGTGCGCGACAGCCTGGGCCAGAAGGCGGGCAGCCGGGCACGAGACGCGGTCGACAGCCGGATCGACGGGTACGACGGGCCGTCGGGGTCGGACTTTCCGGGGGGTGACATCGGTAGCGACTCCAGCAGCGGGTCGGAGAGTTCCAACTCCTCCTCGTCATCCGACTCCTCCTCGTCATCCGACTCCCCCTCGTCATCCGACTCCTCCTCATCCGACTCCTCGTCCTCCGATTCGAGTTCGTCGAACTCGGACTCCAACACCTCGACACGTTCGAGCAACGGCAACATCCCCGGCGCGAACATAGGCAGCGGCATATCCGCCGACACAGGCGGCAACGACATCCCCGCACCCAACATCGGGGCGGGCCCCGACTCCGGCCCCGGGCCTGGGTCCGACTCCGGGAATCCGTCCTCCTCGGACTCTCCGTACGCGAGGCCTACGCAAACCCCGGGCTCGTCCCTGTCGGACTTCGACGACCCCTCGCCGAGCGGGCCGTCGTCCAACGGCTCCGAGTCCAACGGCTCGTCCAACACCCCGAGCACCTCGGGCCCTTCTCACTCCGGCGGCGGCTCCCCCGTATCGGGCCTGTCGTCCCCGAGCCCGCAGTCCACGCCCACGTCCGGGGCCGCGTCGTCCGGCGGTACGTCGTCCTCGCCCGGAGGCGGCCCGATCGGCACCCAGATCGACGGCCTGACCGCCAGCGCGCCCACGCAGTCCAACTCGGCGCCGACGCCGACGGCGGACACGGCTCCCGCTGGTTCCGGCGGCCGGTCGGACAGCGGCGGCTCGGGCATGCCGACGTCGCCCACGGCGCCTTCCGCCGGGGGTGCCGTTCCGGGGGGTGGGCACCACGGCCCGGGTGCTTCGGCCGGCGCCGGCGCGACATCCGCGACCAGTCCGAATCCCCACTCCGGTCCGGCGAGGAACCCTTCCGCCAGTACGCCCGGCACGCCCTCTGCCACAGGCACGGGCTCTGCCTCCACGCCGAGCCCTACCTCTCCTACGACGCCACGGAGTACGCCTGCTTCAACGCCGGACGGGCGAATACCCGGTACCGCGGACGCGCGTACGTCGAGCACGCCGGATGGGCGAATACCGAGCCAGCGCCCCGGAGGCACGACGCCGGGCGACGGCGGCACGACTCGAACCACTCCGGGTACGACGCCGGGCGACCGCACTCCGCCCCGGGACGCACCCGGCACCACTCCCGGTGACCGCACCACGCCCCGTAACACCACGGACCCGACCGGCACCCGTACGCCCGGCCAGAACCCGACGTCGTCCACGAGCCAGAACCCGAATCAGACCGCTCCGAGCCAGACCCCGGCCCAGTCGTCTCCCTCCAGGACCGCATCGCCCTCCACGAGCACGCCTACGACGTCACCCTCCCCGTCGACCGGCAGCGCACCCCACCGCGCCTCGACACCGGGCAGTAGTACGCCGAGCTCCTCGACACCGGGCAACAACACCCCGAACTCCTCCGCCCAGCCGGGTCCCGTCGGCCACGGCCCCGCCTCTCAGGGCGCACCCGGCACCCCGAACCAGCCGAGCGCCGGGTCCACCCCCACCAAGCCGCCCCACCAGCCCGTGGGCAGTACACCGAACACCCCGAACCAGCCGGGCAGCACGCAGCCCAACACCCAGCAGCCCCCGGCGAACACCCCGAACCAACAGCAGCAGCCTCAGGCCATTCCGGTGCCGGTGCACCACGTGGTCACGACGCCGAACAACCAGCCTCAGCAGTCCACCCCACAGACACCGGACTCCAGCAACAACGGCGGCAGCAGCCAACAGAACTCATCGGACAACCCGAGGCCGAAGGAGACCCCGACCCCGGCCTCGGAAACCCGCAACACCAACCCGCCGGGCGGTGTCGCCGACCCCACTCGCGCGGAACAGGACGCTCTCGAGAACTCGGTCCCCCGGGACGAGAACGGTGACCCGACCCGACCGCCGGACCCGGCGGACGGCCCCTGGGTGCAGCACATCAACGGCGAGGGCAGGGATGCGCCGGGCCGCAACAACAACTGCGTCGACACGGCCCTGTCCACGGTCGACACCTATGCCGGCAACCCCACGGCCGCTGGGGCGCGTACCCCGGACCTGGACGCCGACGGCAATCCCTCGGACCGCGGCGAGAAGGGTGGCCGCGACCGCATCGAGAACACGCTGGGCGCCCGCTTCAGCGACATGGGCAACGGACGCGACGCCTTCAACCGCCTGGAGAACACCCTCCGCGACAGCGGCCACGGCTCGCAGGCCGTGATCATCACGCAGGACTCCAACGGGCGCGCGCACGCGTGGAACGCCGTCAACCACAACGGCAAGATCACGTACATCGACGCCCAGACGGGCCAGCAGAGCTCGAAGCCGCTGCACAGCGGGGACAACGGGGTCTTCGCGATTCCGCTGGACTCGAATCGGCAGCCGGTGGCGGCCGACCAGCGCGCCGACGACGGTACGCAGCCCCAGCGGGAGGCTTCCGAGACTCCCACGGGCGCCGACCGCAGGGCGCCCGACGAACCCGCCGGAACCGATCCCGATGAGACAGGAAACTCCCCGGACGACGAGGGTGACAAGCCCAAGACAGGGACCGACCCCGAGCGGCTGGGCTCCACACCGTTCGACGAAGACCAGAAACCGGATCACCGGCACTACGGCGTCGCCGGCGACCAGGCACAAAGAGACTTCCGCGCTCACCGGGACATCCGGCAGATCGACCTGGATCCGGTCTACGACACCCTGCGGGACTTCGCTAACAACGACAACGCCGGGTTGCGTGACCTGCTCGACGGGAGTAGGGACGGTACGACCTGGAACCGCGACGACCTCGCCAACCGCATCCCGGGCTTCAACGATCTGAACCGCGGCCAACAGGCCGCCGCAGTGGGTGTTCTGGCGCGCCTGAGCAATGACTTCCACATGAACCAGGGCGTGGGCGCCAGTCCGTACCGGCGCGAGGGCGACCAGTCCGCTTATCGCTGGTCGGAGTCGGAGGACGCGACAGAGGCACGAGAGGCGCACCGGAAGCGCGACATAAATCGGCAGACGAACTTCCCGGGCAACGACGGCGAGAAATTCCAGAACTCAAGGGCCGCCGTCGCGGCGGCGAACGGAAAGCCCTTCTCCGAGGTGCGCGGCTCCGATTCCCCGTCCGCCAACCCTGCACAGCGCACCCGCCAATACCTCGACGAGACCTACGATGAAAGCGTGGCTCAGCAGATCGTAGACGCCACCAAGGACATGAAGCCGAACTTCCTTGGTCGCAATTTCGCTGTCATGGAGGTGTACGACCCGGACACCAAACAGACCCACTACGTGGCCGACAGCTCGTTCAACTACGTCGGGCCACGACCCGACCACTCGGAACCGCACTTGGGCGGCTGGATCGAACGCCTCAACGAGGACCGCGCGGCCAAGGGACAGAATCCGCTCGTCCCCGCCCACCTGTACACGGAGCGGGAGCCGTGTGGCCACCCTTCCGAGTCGAGGGGACACGCGGACTGCGGAGGCTATATCCGCGCCTATCTGCCGGAGGAGATGGGGACGACCTACGCCACGGCTTACCGAAAAGGCGAACAGGTCGAACCGTTCAGCGATGGGCGCGAGGGAGTAAACAATGCGGCGCAGGCCATGGAAGTTGATTTCCAGGATCACTTGAACAAGGTCGCCGATATCCTTAAGGCGTACGCCTTGCCGACGCCAACAAGCCCTGCATAGAAAAGAACCGACGGTAGGAAAGACCTGACGCATGAGTACCACCCCGAACCCGGATGAAGTCACGGCAGACCTCGCGCTGGAGCGTGCGCTGCAGTGGATCGACCGGCCTCGCGACACCAGTGCCTGGCTGTGGGTCGGCGGGCGCGCGGGCAGCGGCAGAACGGCGCTGCTGCGCGAGATCGTTGCCCGCCACCCGGGCGCGGTCCACGTCGACTGCGCCGGCAAGTGCGCGGAGGAGGTGGCCCGGGAGGTGGCGACGGCCCTCGGTATCCCCGCCCCGGACTCCTTCAAGGACAACTTCGGCACCGTGGCCCGCCGGATCAGCGACGACCCTGTGATCGTGCTCGCGAACACGCAGTGGGCGGGCCGGCTGCGTACCTCGCGCGAACCGGGGCGTGTCATCGATCGAGTGGCACGGGCACTGATCACGTTCCATCCGCGCGGGCTGCGGATGCGCCTGCTGGTCGAAGTCGACGATGCCCCGGGCAAGGCCGACGAGTTGGGCGGGCGGCACCTGACCCTGCAAGGGAGCTTCGAGAGCACGCCCCCCTTCACGGAGCCGGCCGATGACGCGGCCCTATCGTCCGCCCTTGACGCACTGGCGTTGGCCGAGCATCGCTTCGTTCCCCTGCCCGTGTGGTCCCTGCTCTGCTCAGCCCTCGGTCACGACATCCCCGAGTCCCGGCTGGAGTCGCTGCTCGACGACCCGGCGGCCGGGGAATGGATCCACCGCACAGACGACGGTTCAGGCACTGCCCTGGTCTCCTTCAAGCAGGAGGCAGCGGCCCGGCGACTGCGTGCGCAGATGCCCGCCGAGCAGGCCAGGTCCTGGCACGCGCACGCAGTCACCGCACTGTCGGCCGCAGACGCCCCAGAAGCCACACACTGGTACGCCGAACGCGCCCTGGCCGGTCACGCGGCAGCGGACGGCCAGTTCAACGCGTTCCTGGAGGACACGGCAGCAGTCGCCGGGGTCAGCCACGAGACACTCTTCGAGGCGTTCGAGGCCGCGTTCCACGCACGGCCCATCCCGCAGGGAACCGCCGGGGCCCGCCTCCATTACATGGCGCTCCGTGGCGTTCAGCCGTCGTCCCAGGGGGAGTGGCTGGCGCTGCTGCACCTGACCCTGAAGCAGGCCGGGCCGACGCATGAAGCAGCCGCCGACCGGCTCCTGGCAGCGGCCGGCCCCGTCACCCTGCCCTGGCGAACCCTCTGGGCCCAAGGCGTCGGTGCCGGCGTGTTCAGCACGGACGAAGTGGTCAGCCGCCCGATCCTCCGGACGCTCCAGATCGTGCACACCCCGACCGGCGATGTGGTCACAGCCCGCACCCGCCACGAACACATCGGCACCTGGGACCTGGCCACGGGCACGCCCCGCCCCGAGCCCGATGAGAGCGCGGACGCCTCCGGCACCACGCACGCGAACCAGGGGCCCAAAGGGTGGCGCCCCGCCGGCGCCCTCAGTGGGGAAGTGGATCTACCCCGCATGCCCAAGTACGTGCTTCGGGGAACGCGCTCGGGCCATCACGTCGCTCTGGCCACCACGGACGGAGTCTGCGTGATCGAGATCAACCACAGCGCCGGACACGAGGACGCACCAGGCCTCCACAAGCGTCTGGTGGCCACCGACACGACGCTCGCCCGGGCCGACCTGCCCGCCCAGGCCCTGGCCCCCACAACCGACTGGCTGACGGACATCTTCGGAACCGCGGCGGTCAAACGGTTTCCGCAGGAGACCCTGCCGGACACCCTCACCGACAGCGACACACGCGCCTTCCTCTCCGACGTCGGCTTCCCCTGCGTCACCGGCCTCCTCGAACTCGACACCACCGACCTCGAGCACACCGGCCTGATCCCCGTTGCCGAGCCGTTCGGTAAACCGGACGATTCCGACTCCACGTACTTCTCCCTCGGCAGCTGGCAAAGCGCGCGACTCCTCCTCGACGGCCGCGACGGGCGTGTGCTGCAGGACGGCTGGTCGGGGATCGAGGACGAGCTGGCCGGAAGCAGTCTCGCCCAGTTCGTCGCAATGGTTCGCCTCTACTTCTGGTGGCGCGCCTCCTGGTGGTCGATCGAGGACACGGAGTCGGACCTACGCCACTGGCTCAACCTCATCGACCCCCAGGCCTACGACACACAGGGCTGGCAACGAGTCTTCGAGGACTACAACTTCGACGACCGGGTCTGACAAGGTCACTGTCATAACATCGACGACAACGCGAAGTCTGCTGGAAGGGCGGAAGACGGGATCGATGACCGCCGCAACCGATGGCTACATACCGCACCCCTACGTAGGCGGACGCTCAGCTGCGCTGCGTGCGCTTACGGCATGGCGTGCGGGAGCGCCAGGCGCACCACGTGTCCTCGTCCTCACCGGAAACCCCGGAAGCGGATGCTCACGGCTCCTCGCCGGATTCCTCATGCTCTGCGATCCGGAGTTCCGCGATCGGTTGCCACTTGGGGAGTTGGATCCCTCGACGGTCCCGCCGGCTCTGCCCGCACCCGTGGTGCCCGCAGCAACCGGGCGGACGGCGAGCCAGGTCCTGTGGCTGATCGCCGACCATCACGAACTGCGGGCGGCGAATGTCGCTGAGGTGTTCTCCGAGCTGGCCTCCCTCGACCGGCCGACGACCATCGTCGTGCCCGACGTGGACCGGGCAGGACCGGTGCGCGCGACGGGGGAGCCCGCCCGCGTCGTCCGGGACGTGCTCGCGCCCCTCGCGGCCACGCAGACCGTCCGCCTCCTGGCCGACGTGCCGCGTCCGCTGGCCCACGAACTGGCCGCCGGGCTGCCGACCGGCGCGGTGCGCGTCATCGATCTCGACGAGCCGGAATGGGCCGATCCCGAGAGCCTTGCCCTGCACGCGGACACGGCACTGCATCCACAGCTCGGGGCACCCCGACTTCCCTTCACCGCTGACCCCGAGGTCCGCCGTCCGCTGGCGGCGGCCATAGGGCGCCGGGCCGGTACCAGCCAGCTGGTCGTGCAGCTCGCGACGCGCAGCATGCTCATGGCTCCCGACCGCGTCGCCCCGTCCTCCGATCAGCTGTTGCCCGCTTCGGTCGGCGAGGCTCTGGATCTGCACGCGCTCAGGGTCGACGGTGATCCGCAGACTCTCCGGTTGATACTGACGCCGCTCGCCCTCGCCGAGGGCCAAGGGCTGCCGTCGGACCTCTGGGGACGCCTCGTGACCGCGGTGGCGGGCCAGGACATGACGGGGACGATGGCGGATGCCTCAGCCCTGGTCGGTCCGTTTCTCCAGCCTGTGGACGGTGAGGACGGCCGTACGCTCCTACGACTCCGGCATCCCGCCGTCGGCGACGAGGTCCGTGCGGGTCTGCCGAGCGTGCGTACCGCCCAGGCACGTATCGCGGCGGCGCTGCTCGAGGCCGTACCCGACCAGGACTGGAGCAAAGCCGACCCGTACGTACGCGACTACGTCGCGGGCCATGCCCTGGAAGCCGGTCTGCTCCCGCAGCTCCTCACGGACCCCGGTCTGTTCGTGTACGCCGACCCCGTGGCCCTGCGCGCGGCCGTCGAATCCGTCCCTCACGACGCGCTCGGCGCTCCGGCCCGCACATACCTGCGCGTCGCTCCTCTTCTCACCCGCACCCAGGCGCCACCTCCGCTGCGCGCGGCGTTGCTGGAGACCGCATTCGTCGAGGACGGCCTGCCCGAGTACGCGGCCGCCGTGCACCGACTCGGCCTGGATCTTCCGTGGCGGACGCTGTGGAGCCTGCCGCTGGCGGGCATCAGCGCGGTGACGGTCGGAGCGCTGCCCGGAGGTGACGGAGAGCCCCCCACGCCCGTCGCGGCTCTCGCCGTGCCCGCGGGCACGGCCGGTGCCCATTCGGTCGGCGACGGCTCCGCTCTGGTCGTGCATGGCCTCGTCCAGCCGGTGGACCTCGCCGGTGCGTCGCCCGAGCAGATCCTGCTCCTTTCCGAGGAGGAGCGATTGGCGGCCCCGCTCATGCTCAGTCGCGGAGCCGATTACGTGCGGGTCTGGGACCGCAGCGGCGAGGCTCTGGTGGCAGAGTTGCCCTCGGAGACGCCCTATGTCGGCTCGGACCTGTCGCCCGACGGCGTTCTTCTCGTCGCCACCGAGCGCGGGGCGAGGGCCCTGCGGATCACTGCGGCGGGCTCCGGCGATAGCCTCATGGCCCGCGTCCCCGACCCCCGCGAAGGAGCCCCCGCGTGACCACCCAGCAGCAGGCGCTCGCCACAGCCGACCGCTGGCTCAACCCCGAGGGCTCGGATGCTCCGCGCCGCGAGGTCAGGTCCAAGGAGTTCGACCTGGGCTGGGTCGTATGGGCCGCACCCGCGCCACTGGAGCGTGATCCGGAGACAGGTCAGCGGCGACCGCCCTCCGAGATCGGCGACGCATGCGGGGTCGTGGATCGGCAGACCGGCGAGCTGACGGTCTGGCCGTCGGTGCCAGTCGACGAGGTCGTACGGATGTACCGACAGAAGCACGCCGCCGACCGGTCCGAGACGGACTCGGCGACAGAGGCGCGCCCGGTCACCGGACCGGGCAATACGGCGGTGTTCACTTACACCGATCCCGGCACGGGCCAGGAGATCTTCCTCAGCCGCACGTCGGCCCCGGGACTGCCACCCGCGGAGCATCAGGCGTGGGCCGAACTGCGACGGCTGAACGTCCCGTTCGAAAACGTCGTCGCGATCCACACCGATCTGCGTCCCAGCCTGCTGCCGGGTGGCTACACCGCGGAACTCGTCCATCTCTTCCGCAACGCGGAACTCTCCTCGTCCCACGCGTACGGTGCCCGTCCCGAGGTGCGTGCCGAGGGCGTCTCCGCTCTGATCCAGCAGGTCGAGTCCACGTATGCGATGGCGGGTCGGCAGCCCCCGCCCCGCCCGCACCGCAGCCCGATCCCGACGGCCGTCACCCCCGCCGCACCGATGAACGAAGCGGACCTCGGCCGCCATCTCACCCACGTCTTCGGCTCCGCCGGTGTACGCCGCTACGACGCGGACGGTCGCGCGGCGAGTCGACTCCCCGAGGCCACGCGGTCGGTCCTCACCTCGGCCGGCCTCCCCGTTGACCTGCCCCTCTTCTTCACGGCGGATCGCCCTGACGCTCCCCCCGCCGGCGGTATGTTCACCGATGTCTCCACCAACCTGCGCGAGCGCCGCAGCCCGGCGGGTGAGGAGAAGATCGCTGTCCTCGCCCACCTGGTCCGCATCGGCTGGGACGGCGTCGCGGTGCTCGCGGTGCAGTGCGTACCCGGTTCGACGGAGCCCAATGGCCTCGGTGCGGTCTGGGCAATCGACCCGGTCACCGCATCTGCCCGATACGTGAACATCTCGCTGGCTGCGTATGTCCGCTCTCTCGCCCAACTGGCCACGGTGCGGGACCGGATGCAGGGGCTCGATCCTGTGGCGGCGGGTACAGCGGTGGCGGAACTACAGGAGCAGTTGGTCGCCATCGACGGCTCGGCGTTGGCCGATCCAGGAGCTTGGTGGTCACTGATCGTCGAGCAGATGTGGCACGGGTTGTTCTGACCCGCCGTACCCGGGTCCTCGTCGACAGCACCGGGTTGTGGGTCGAGAACGGAAACCGCAGGAGCGTCACCCCCTGGCAGGTCGCCGGAGTCGGTCCGTACTGAAGCAAGTTGGGCCGCCGGACCGTCTACTCCCCGCCTCCCCTTCCCCGCCCCCTGCCGACAGGAGCTGGTCTCGGCGGTCCAGCAGCACGTCCCGCGCCTCTGACTCGGAGAGTCCGAGCGCGCCCAGGGCCATCGCCTGCCTCGCCCGGGACTCGGGCTTCACCATCGACGTCGAGTCCCCATACCTGCCGAAATGCCTCCTCGACCGCAGCTGGTACGGCGAGTTCCCCACCTGGCCAACGCGCCGGCCGACCACAACCCGGACAGCGAACAGGAGACCCATGGCTCCCGAAACACCGCCCACCACCCCGGACGAAGCCATCCAGATCGTCCGCGCGCGTTACGCCCAGCCCGAACTCCCCGACGGCACCCCCGCCGAACTCAACGTCCACGAGTTCGACATCGGCTACCTGGTCTACGCGGTCTTCCCGCCCGGCGTCGACGCATCCGGCCGACCACAGCCCGCCCCTCCCGGTGGAGCCAAGATCGTGGTGTCGAAGGAGACCGGCGAGACCGTCACCGTCCCCAACTACCCGACCGAGCAGGCCATCGCCCTGTACCGGAAGAACCTCACGCAGAACACCTGAGGGCCGGGCAAGCCCAGCCGGGCCGACCCGCGACACCGCTCTTCCTTGTTCGCCCCACCACCCCGACCAGGACTGACACCCATGGCCGGCCTCATTGACGGCTACGCACCGCATCCCTACATCGGCGGCCGCACAGCAGTGCTGCGTGCCCTCGCCGCCTGGCGGATGGAGTGGCCCGGCACCCCGCGCGTTCTGGTCGTGACGGGAGCGCCGGGCAGCTCGTACGTACCTGCGTACGGCCCCCCTGCTCACCCGCGCCCAGGCACCCGTCATACGGCGCGCCGCCCTTCTGGGGACCGCGTTCGTCGAGGACGGCCTGCCCGAGTACGCCGAGGTCATCCGGCATCGGCTCGGACTCGACCTGCCCCGGCAGACCGTGTGAGTGGCGGGCCATCGCGCCGCACCGGAACCAGCTCCGGTCCTGACCTGCCGGTGCGCATGGTCAGCACGTCATCAGTAGAGCGAGAAGCCGCCGCTGTGCCGCCCCTGGTTCCTCTTCCCGGTCTGCGGGTTCTCGCCCTCCGACCGCCTCGACTCGGACGGGTCGGAGGAGGAGCCACCGTCGGCCAGCGGCTCACCGTGCCGGACCTGATCGCGTTGCTCCTCCGACAACGACTCCCATTGACCGCGCAGGGACGCCAGGCCTCCGCCCAGGGCGCGGGACACCGTGGGGTCGTCCAGGGCGTCGCGCAGGGCGAGACGGCCGGAGAGCAGCTTCTTGGCCGCCTCCTGCAGCTCCTTGCTCGCGCCTTCGGTTTGGGACAGCTGGCGCAGGGCGGAGTTCAGGGAACGGATCTGGTCCGGTTCGAGTGCCTCGTCGATCACACCGCGTTCCTGCGAAGGGCCCTGCGGGTTGGGTGAGTTCTCGGGGTTCCTGGTCATTCGCTTCTCCTCGACTCTCGGCACCTGAAGTATCTCCCGTCACACATGGGTGCCATGCTGGGCCCATGGCCCGGACGCAAGGCACAGGAAGTGGCACAGGCGCCGGCCGCTCCCTCACCGGGCTCGTCGGCGGAGTCTTCGGGCGCCTCGGGCGAGCGGGCGGTCTGGTCTTTCTGATCGTGGGGCTCGTCCTGAGCGGATTCGGCGCGTACGAGGGGGCGTACACAGCGGGTTGGGCGGGCACGCGCGGCGCACTGACGGTGCAGCAGTGCGAGGTGAGCTACCCGGGCAACGCCTCCCGCAGCAGCCGTAAGAATCGGCGGCCCGTCCGCTGTGAGGGCACCTTCGTCTCCGAGGACGGCAAGACCACGGACCCCGATGCCGCGGTGCGGGTCAGGAAACGGTACGCGCATGGCGCGGAGTTGGCGGTGCAGCAGGCCGCCCCTCCGACGGCGGAGGGCGCGAGGGATGCCGAGTACGTCCAGACCGGGATGGACCGGGCCTGGCGCTGGTTCGGCGCCCAGTCAGGGCAGCGCGTCCGCCAGTGACGCACCCGCCGCCGCCAGAATGATCGCCATCATGGCCAGGCGGGTGCGTCCGCGACGCGCCAACTCCACGCCGAGACCGGCGGAGACGAGGGACAGGCCGTACACCACTGTTCCCACGCCCGCCTGCGTACCGCTGCCGAGACGTCCCATGATGACGAAGAGGCAGACCAGCGCGACCAACGCACCTGCGGCCATGAGCCCACCGCGAGCGCTCCGCGCCTGCTGCGAGCGCTGTCTCGCGAACCCCGGATCCGACTGCCTCGGGAAACTCGCCCTCAATTCATCCAAGCCGGGCGAAATCGGATCCCCCTCACCGGTCGGCACCTGCATCTGTACCTGTTCCCCGCCGCGTTCCCGGCCGTGCGTCGTCATGAGGAGGGAGCGTAGGTCAATTCGATAAGGTCACGCACCATGTTGCCTTCGCACACGCCTTCCCCCGCGCCCGATGCCACGGTCATACGGATCGGGCGCCGCGGTGCCATGACCGGGCTCCCCTGCTCCGTCCTGCTCATCGCGCTGGGCGCGGTCGGTGTCTTTGTCGCGGTCGTGGTTGCTACCGGGAACCAGAAGGGGGAGTCCAACCCGGCCGGGTACGCGGGTCTCGTCTTCATGTTGCTGCTCGGTGCGCTCGGCGTGTTCCTCTTCATCGCCAACTGGGCGAACCGTCGCGCCCGGATCCTCGTGGACGCCACCGGCCTGTGGGTCGAGAACGGAAAGCACCGGAACATCATCCCCTGGCAGGGCCTTGCCGGAGTCGGCCTGTACTGGAGCAGGTTCGGCCGAAGCCAGAAGGTCCAAAGCCAGAAGGTCTACTCCCTGGAACTGTTCCCCACCGGTCCCATCGACCGGGACGACCCCGTCCTGTGGACACTGGTCCGCGACGAGGAGCCGTTGCACCCCGAGCTGCCCCGGCTGCGCTACCGCCTCCCCTTCCCCACCCCCTGCCGACAGGAGTTGGTCTCGGCGGTCCAGCGGTACGTCCCGCACATCTGGCTCGGCGAGTCCGAGCGCGCCGAGGGCCACGTCGGCCGACCCGACGTCAAGGGACACCGACAGCGCACTCAGGGCCGTACACCGTGAACGGCCGGCCCCTTGTCGCGCCCCTCCGGACAACCGGGGCGGCCTGCTGCGGACTTGTGACAGCAAACCCCTGACCAGCTGGTCGCCCTCGGCGTACAGGTCATCGACACTCTGCTGCCGTATGCCGGAGAGGACGGCACGTCCCGGCTGAAGTGGGGTGCCGAGTCCCTCCTGCGCAGGCTTTCTCGACCCGTACAACTCCGCCGAGAACTGGTATGTCTCCCGCGAAGGCCACGCGGTGCGAAGCTTCGGCAGTTACGACCAGCCGCGGTTCCAGGGAGAACCACTGCCTTTCGAGGTGGAGTACCAGGAGAACACCGCCGACGTGGCGCTGCGGGCCCCTCCGGGGCAAGCGTGTCGACGTTCATGGCGCACGTCCGACACCTCTACACATCCGCCACGTCCCCCGCCCCGGAGAGCGCCCTTCACGCGGCCCGCTCCGGCTCCGACGGCCCCCTCCTGATCTCACTGATAGCTTGCTGGTCCAGTCAGTTCACTCCGTGGGAATCCGATGACTCAGCCGCCGTTCCAACCGCCACCGCCGCCTCCACAGCCGCCGCACTCTCCCAACAACCCTTACAACCAGCCCCCTCCGCCACAGCAGGCACCGGGATTCGGCCCTCCGCAGCCCCCGGTGCAGGCCCCCGGCCACCCGCCGATGCACCACGGAGCTCCGCCGCCGGTGCCGGGGCAGCCGATGTATCCGATGCAGCCGACACCGCCGTTCCAGGCGCCCCCCTTCGGGCAGCGGCCGAACGCGAGCGGTCATCCGGTCGGCGCGGTCTTCCTCGGGTTCTTCGCCTCGGTCATCGTCTCGATGCTCTACAGCGGTCTCATCCTGGCCACTTACGAGGACCAGACGATCACGACGGCCAACACCCTCTACCTGGGTCACGCGCTGCTGAACGGCGCGGTTGTCGGCTGCTTGATCGGTCTGGTGGGTCATCGCAACACCGGCGCCCACATCAGCGGAGCCGTCATCGCCGCCCTCGGCGCCTTCTTCGGCTACACCAACGCCATTCCGCTCATCATCGCCGACCGCCAATCGCCCGCCGCCATCGGGGACATGATGGAGGCCGACCCCCTGATTCCGGCCAAGGGCTGGTGGAACAACGAGATCGACGGCGGAGTCGACTGGTTCTCTCCGCTCGGCCTCGTACTCGCCGCGGCCGCCGCCTGGGGCCTCGCCCACCTCATCGGTAGCAGGCGCCGCCAGGCGTGACGTCATCTTCAGATGCCGGTCCGGGGGCCACCGCCCGGTGCCCGGTCGGTGGCTGAGCCGAACCCGGGTCCTCGCTCGGCCGGCCGGCGACCCGCCTCAGCGGAAGGCAGGGCTGTCACCGAGACCCGCCAGCGCCGCCCCGATACAGGTGACCATCATCGCCCAGCGCGTGTGACCGATCCGGGCGAGCACAAAACCCCAACCGCCGAGGGCCACACCCATGGCATACGTGGCGACCCAGACGCCGAGCGCATCGCCCTGAACGAGGCGTACGACGATCAGGACCAGGCATACGACGGCGACCAGCCCGG
The DNA here is from genome assembly GCF_001270495.1 of Streptomyces viridochromogenes. GTDB lineage: Bacteria > Actinomycetota > Actinomycetes > Streptomycetales > Streptomycetaceae > Streptomyces > Streptomyces viridochromogenes_A. The sequence goes on along the minus strand of NZ_LGUR01000208.1, from coordinate 63,877 downwards.
CGAACGCCGTGTACATCCCTCGTGCCTGCCGCGCGTCGCGCCGCCGTTCCTCCGCGAGGCCCGGTCGGCCCTGAGCGTGGAACTCCGCACGCAGTTCGTCCGTGCTCGCCCCGGAGGACCGGGGCCGCCCGCTCGATCCGTCCGACCTGTTCGCCGCGTTACCGCCATGCGTTGTCATGTCAGCCGACCCTATCGGTCGACGACCACCCGCAGGCGGGCGGCCAATCACGTCACGAGCCTTCGAGATACGCCAGCGCAAGCATCAACGGCACGGAGGCGAAGGCGAGTCCGAACGCCGTGGCCGACATTCCCGTACGGATCTCTCGCTTGGCACGGACGCCCAGGTAGGCCGCGATCAGCGGGACCACGGCGCTCAACAGATAGCTGAATCGCCACCCACCGTCTCCGATGAGGAAGACCATAAGGCCGCAGCAGGCCGGCACGGACGCGATGCTCAGGTAGCAGGAGCGGGTGAGGAAGCGCTCCAGGTCGTCGACCCCACCGAGGAAACCCATTGATCCTTACCTCTACACCTCTACGTCCGTCACACGGCCCGGTGGCCGTAACCACTGGCGCCCACCCCGGCGGTGACTGCCTGTGCCTCGGCCGGCGCGAACATACCCGCCGAGCCGACCTGTCCGCCAGCGGGGAGCGTTGGCCAGGCCGGAGCTGTGTATGGGAGCACAGCTGAAGCCGTGGCTGGGGCGGTGGCGGGGGTGGTGTCAGCCGAACTCGTTCCGGGCCCAGTCGTCCGCGCCCCCGGAGGACCCGGAGCCCGCCGATGCCGCCGCGGAGGCGGTGGCCGCCGGCCTGGTCGATGTCTGTGTGGTGCCCGAGGAAGCAGCGGAGGAGCCGGAGGAGCCGGAGCCCGCTGTGGAGGACGCCGTGCCGGAAAGGCTGTCGGCCGTCTGCGCGGCGTCGGAACCTCGTCCGGAGATCGCGTCGACACCGTGCTGTACGCGGTCGCCGGCCGCCCCGGTGACCCGTTCCGTCGCGTGGTCCACGGCGTTGTTCACGTGCGTGGCCGGGTCCACGTAGTCGGCGAAGGTCGATCCCTCGCCACCCGTGACCTCGTTCTTGAGGCCGTCCACATAGTCGCCGGCCGCTTTCTTCGCCACGTCCGCCGTCTCGCCGAGGTCGACACCGGACCGTGCGTCGAAGTAGGTCTCGATGCTCTGCCGGCCGATGTTCTGCGCCATTCCGACGGCCGCTTCCGTGGCCTTCTCCTTGGCGGCGTCGACGACCTTCTCCTGGACGAACTGCTTGGCGTGCTCCTTGAGTTGGTCCTTGGCGAACTGCTTGACCTTCTCCTTGGTGATCTTCTCGAGCTGCTCCTTGGCGATCTTCTTGACGGCGTCCATGGTGGCGTGCTCCATGGCCTTGGTGACCGCCTCCATGACCTCCCTCTTGAGCCGGTCCAGCAGCTCTCGGACGATCAGTCGCGTGGCCTGTGTCGCGCCGAGCGCACCGACCTCGGACAGTCCGAAGGTGAAGGGAGCGGCCGCCTGCGCCGCGATGATCTCGAAGGCCAGGGCTACGAGTTGTGCGATCACGGCCAGCTTCGCCGTGAGTACCGCCACCGCGGCCGCGTCGAAGGCGAAGGCGATCACTTCGCACGCGGTCTTCGCGTCCGGCAGGTAGCGGTCCTCGCCGTTCGCGCCGGTGTAGGCGCCCCAGTCCTTGCTGAACCCGTCCACAGCCGTGCCGAAGTTATGGGCGACAACGGTACGGGCGAGACCTTCGCCCTCTCTCTGGATCTCTTCGAGTCGGTCACCGAAAGCCCGCCAGGTCTCTGCGACCTTGTGCAGTGCTTCTTCGTCGACCTCCGGCCAGGTGTAACCGAGAAGGTCAAGCACCCAGACAAGCTCACCGGGCAATGTGAGCGACATGCCAATAGCCCCCGAATTTAATTAGAGTTGGCCGGAGATTCCGTTCATGAGGCCACTGTTCGACGTATCCGATGCGTCGTAGTTTCGCGCCATTTCCTGTAGGCCATCTCCGATCTTCTGGAGCCGTTCCGCAAGGCTGTCCATCGATGTGAAGATTCCGTCGCGAATCGGCGTGTAGACCTGACCGAAGATTTCCCCGAAGTCCGCCTCCGCCCAGGGCTCTCCCAGCCCTTCGAGGGCATCCTGGAGCCACTTGGACGCGGTCGAGAAATCACCTCCGAGATCGGTGAACTTCCCTCCCTGCCTGCGCAGCACATCCGTGTCCACGTTAAAGGTGTCGAACTCCATGGCGCTCCCCCGAACTCCCGTTGCCGTAGTTCATATTGGACGACAGACCGATACCTTAGACTCCTCGCGCACAGCCCTGCCAAACCCACCAGTCAAGAGATCGTCAAGTCATTCAAGGGGACACCAAAAGTGGTGACAACACAGCCGCGTTACGGCAGGACGGGGAGTCTGTGGATGGGGCGACTCCTCGGATTGGGACTGCTCCTCGTGGCCGCGGTCGTCGCCACGGTGACCATTCCGGAACTGCGCAGCGAACTCGCCGGTGACGGCACCGAAGGAACCCTCACGATTTCTTCATGCGAGACGCACACGAAGACCCACTACGGCACGCACAGGCGTTCTACGGAACTCAAGTTCAGCTGCACCGGGAACTGGAGCGCACAGGACGGCAAGGCCACCTATCAGGACGTGGTCGTGGAAACGTCATCGCGTTTCGAAAGCGGGGCCAAAATCCCCGTGGTTGAAGTGGATGGCACCTTCGAGCAGCCGCAGGACCGGGACCCCGGGGACGACGCCGCGATCCTCGCCTTCTGCCTCTCCGTGCTGGCCGTCGGCATCTACTGCCTCCTGACCGGCTTCGGCGGCCGGGGCGGCCCCGGCCTCGCGGCCTCCTGGCAGCACCTGCCCGCCCGATCCGTCACCGGCCCCGTGCTGGGCGGCCTCTTCGCCCTGGGCGCCCTGGCAGCGCTCGTCTGCGCGCTCGTCCTGTGACAGCCCTATCCCCGTTCTCAAACCTCCTGAGGAACCCTCAATGACCCAAGTGCACGGGAATGCGGCGCCGAACGCCGCCACCCCTGGAGACCGGACGAGCCTCGGCCGCCTCATCGGCGCGGGCCTGCTCCTCGCAGGCCTCGTCCTCCTGGCCCTCGGCGCCTACCTCGGCCCCTACACCTACGCCACGGCCACGCCGGGCAAGCTCACCGTCGACACCTGCACGGTCGACTACAAGTACCGCTCGAGCACGTCGAGCGGCTCACGGAAGAAGACGAAGACCCGTTGGTGCTACGGCACTTTCACGTCCGCCGACGGCTCCGTCAAGGACCTCAACGCCGAGCTCAAGAGCGATGCCCTGCACCAGCGGGGCTACGTGATCGAGGCCGTCAAGACAGGCGACACGTCCTACAAGCTGGACCATGGCTGGGCCGGCGCCATCGCGGTGGGCTGCGCGTGGTTCTTCGGTGCCCTGATCTCCCTCGCCATCGGCACCTTCGGCACCGTCACGGGCTTCACCTCCGGCGGGACGTCCGCGCAGGGGTTGTTCCGCACTTGCCTGGTGCTGGTGGGGGTGGGGGTGGTCGGGCTCGTTGTCAGTTTGCTGGTGGTGTTCTTCGTGTGACGAAGCCCCGGTGCCCCTCCGGAGAAAAGAGAGGCGCCGGGGCCGAGTTCATGCTGGGTCTCAGACTGCGACTCGTTGCCGCTTGCTCCTACGGAACAGCAGCAGACCACCGCAGACCACGAGAAGCAGGCCACCACCGACAGCGCCGAGACCCGTCGCGAGCACCCCTGTCTCCATTGCCGGATGGGAGATCTTGTCGGTGCCTGTCGGCGACGCGAAGTGCTTGACGTCTCCCTTGTACGGCTTCGGCTCGGTGTCGATCTTCGACGGGTTGGCCGCCGCTCGCACCGCTGCCGCGGCGTTGATCTGACCAGCACCGACGAGAGGGTCGTGGCCGCCTGCCGGATGGTCGGCCGTGCGCATCAGGATCGCGCGCGTCTGGGCCGGGGTCAGGTCCGGGTTCTCGGCGAGCATGAGCGCGGTGACACCGGCGGCGATCGCCGTGGCAGGGGAGGTGCCGTTGATTGCGCTGTAGCCACCTTCCTTGTCGGCGCTGACGATGCCGACGCCCGGCGCGGCGATGGTGTTGTGGGTACGCACCGTGGAGAAGTCGGCGCGCTGCCCTCCCTGCTTGGTCGCGGCGACGGAGATCACGTTCGCGTACCCGGCGGGGAAGTTGCCCTCGTTGCCCTCGTCACCGGAGTTGCCCGCGGCGGCCAGGAGCGTGACGCCCTTTTGCACGGCACGGGCCGCGGCGGCCAAGTCCTCGCCCTGCATTCGGTTCACCACGTCTCCGCCGAGAGACATCGAGATCACGTCGGCTCCGTTCGCCACCGCGTAATCGATGCCGTCCCCGACGGGGCTGAGGCCCCGCTCGAACTTGTACTCGTGGCTGTCGTCGATCACCCGAGCGGTGATGATCTTCGCCTTGGGCGCGACCTTGAGGACGTCCGAGACCATGGCGGTGCCATGAACGCCGTAGCCGTCGTCTCCGGGTCGGAGACCGTCCGAGTCGTAGAAGTCAGGGCCGACCTTGGCCACCCTGCCCTTGAGCGCCGGGTGGTCCGGATCGATGCCGCTGTCCAGCACGGCAACGGTGACGCCTTCTCCCTGGTTGAGCGTGTGGGCCGTCGGTAGGCCGAGCGCCGCCGACTCCCAGCTGACCGGCGCGTTCTCGGCAGCCGAGGCGGGAGGCGCGCCCCAGGAGAGAGCCGTACCCATCAGGACCGTCAGCGCGGCACCGGTGACAGCGGAGTGGCGTATGAATCGGGCGGTCACTGCGAGTCTCCGCTCTGCAAGCGGTCCATGTGGGCTCGGAAGAGATTGACGAGGTCGTCAGCGTTGGCGCTCCAGGATTCGCGGTCGGTGGCGTTGCCGCCGCTGTCACCCCACTCGCCAGGCAGATCGCCCGCGATGTAGCCGTCGACGGAGCCGACGCTGGCCGCCACCACATACGGCATGTTCTCGCCGCCCATGGGCATCAGGGCGGAGCCGTTCCGGTGCTTCCAGTTGGCGGCCAGGGTGCCGGGCACCGCGTACGGGGCAACCACGCCATCGTTGAGGAGGTTGTCCTGGTAGGCCGTATAGAGACCTTCTCCCTCGGGCCGGCCTCGAACGGGCCCTCGGGCAACACCACCACCGCCACTGTCGCGACCATGTTCGCGGTCGAGTCGACGTAGGTGGCGCGCAGGACCGCCTTGCAGCCGTTTTCCTGGGCGGCCTTCAACGTATAGCGGGTGATGCCCTTGTCGCAGTCGGTCTCGGGCGAGATCCCCGCGCGGTTCCATATCGCTTGCTCGCGGTCGTAGAGCCCGCCGTTGTAGCCACCACGGCCGCCGAGCGTGGTCGGAAAGATCTTGTCCACCGGTTCGTCCCGCCACAACACCTTGCCGGATTCGTCGTTCGGGATCTCCTGCCGGGCGTTGCTGTACGCGTGCGCCGTGAGCGCGCCGCCGCCGACGAGCAGCAGAGCTCCGACGAGACCGAGCAATGTTCCTAGTACCTTGCGGCCTCCGCCGCCTCCAGAAGCCTGGTTCTGCGGGCCCTGCGCCGGCCAGGGCGCCTGTCCGGGAGGCACGACGGGTGCACCAGGCCGGGGTGCAGCCGGCATCGACGGCTGCTGAGCATAAGGATTCGGGCCCCCTGGGGGCTCTGCGTCGGCCAAGACACCTGCCCGGCAGGCTGACCGGCTCCGCCGGGCGGCGGGGCAGCCGGCATCTGCGGCTGCTGAGGATACGGATTCGCGCTGCCCGGAGGGCCAGGCGGCGGGTACGACATGTGTTCCCACTCCCCCATGAAGACCAGTTTGTGATGAGCACGGCCGCCCTCTTAGCTGGAGCAACGCCCAGGTCGTCGAGTCGGCCGCGTCGTGCTCGGCGAGGATCCGGCAGACGGTGAGCGCCGATCCTCGCGGCCGTCCGTCCTCTCCGGACGTACGCGAGAACATGCGTCGCTACACGCGCCCGCAACGTCCTGCCAGAGCAATGTTCCGCGGCATGGCTGCGATTTGAGGTCTCCCTGTCAGAACTCCGGGGGCTTCTCGCGGAGGCCGGTGAAGGTTCCGCGTACGCCAAGGTCCCGACCGGCGTGACGATTGCCTGCTGGGTATTTTGTTGCAGCCGCCAATGCTCGCGTGTGGGACAGGGGTTACCGCCGCCATGAGCGCGAGCCTCAATCACGAAGATCGTCGAGGCCACGCCGCCCATACCGGCACCGCCCCGCACGCGCGTGCCCGGGCTCATGTCATGGACGTGAAATGGGCATGAATTCGGGCAGGGTGAGGGCCAAATGGGCCGGCCGTCCCTCCGCGGCGGGCATGGCACTCGGATTGCGGAGCATGTCGTTGCGCTGCTCCAGAGCCCGAACGGTGTTCGGGAAGAGCGTGGCATCGCCCTCGCCGACCTGATCCTGGTTCACGGTCACGAACTCACGGGTGCGGTGTTCGTAGACGGCGAAGCCCGCGCTTGGTCACGGTCGGCCAGGGAGTCGGCGAGCATGTACGCGCCGACGAGCGCGAGGCTGGAGCCCTGTCCGGTGAGGAACGAGGGCGCGTACGCGGACCAGCGCGACCCTGCCGCTGGACCAGCAGGGCATACGGATCTGGCTGCCCCGTCGAAGAACGGGTCATCCGCGTCGCGCATGGCGGCAAGCATGCCCGGGACCTCCCCGAGTGGTGGATGCCGTCACCGGTGGTCTCGGGCGCCGGGCGCCCGAGCCAGCCCTTCGAGCGCAGTTCGTACGCTCGCTGGGTCCGTGCCAGATCTTCGCGAGGTCTCCGAGTGCGAACTCTGACTCCCGAGGTGACAGCCCGGAGCCAGGCTGGTCGCTACGCCTCACCCAACTCGTGGTTGCCGCGGAGGCGTTGCCCGGGACCGGCGAACCGGTCCCGGGGGGAATTTCACTGAGTCCAGCTCACCCTCGGCTGGTCACCTCAGGTTCGGAACCGGGTCGAGGTGGCTCAGCCGGAGCGGAAACGCGTCCGCCATACGGCTCCACCCGTCACCCCAGAACTTGACCGTGCACCACGAACCATCGACGAAACCGATCTCGTGGTCACCGCCCACCACGTCACTGCGATCCCGGATCCAGGCCACATTACGAATATCCGTGGCCCACCCCGCTTCAACCAGACCGGGGTTGCCGGTGAAGGAACGCACGCGGGACACGTACACGATTTGCAGGCGGTGGTCGGTCACCTGCATCACGACGGACGGCAGGTTCGCCGGGTTCTTCGTCCGTGGCACCAGGCCGCGGGCCAGATGGCCGGCCATGCTGTTCCAACCGCCGCGAAACGGCTTGCCGGGCTTCCTTTTCTCACGCTCGGTGAACGCTTCGACCAGCCGTTCGACCGGGTTCAAGGTGGCCGTAACGAGTCTCAAAATCCCGGTCACCGGCAGCAGCAACCAACCACCCAGCGCACGACGCTCGGATCGCAGAACCCGCGGGCGGCGAAAATAGCCGGGCGACGGCGCCCGTTCAGCCAGAGTGACCCCGTGCTCAGCACGCAGCACCTCACCTGCCGGCGCCAAGGACCTCGCCCGCTCGACCATCTCACGGACGAAGCCCGCCCTGTTCGTTCCGCTCACCCGAAATCGTCCCTCACAGTCCTTGCCGCGCTCGAAGGAGTCACGTCCGTACGCTCGCCGAAACTCTGCGGGTCGGGGCGCTGGTGGTACTCGTAACGCTCCTCCGCCACCCCCGGCCCGTCCTCCAGCAGACTCTCCTGCACCGTGCCTGCCGGGTCCGCGCCAATGACGTCCTTGACGACGCCCTTCACGCCCTTCTTGACGACCCTATAACCCGCATACATGGCCAGATCGTTGATGTTGCGCTCAGGAATCGGATTGCCGCGCTCATCCACCTTCCTTATGTAGCGCGACAGGCCGCCCTTGAAATGCTTGGGCCCCTTACGCAGTGCATTCCGCAGCTTCATCATCTTGCGGAGCAGCTGCATTCGCTTGGCGAGGTCCGACAGCGCGTCCGCCAGTTTCGCCGTGATCTTCACGGCCTTCGCTGCCTTGTGAGCGATGCCCGCGGCGGCGATGAGCGGACCGATAGCAGCCGCGGCACCCGCCGTCAGAAGAGACAGGATCGCGGTGGTCGCGGCGGCCGCGAGCGCGGTCTCCACGATCTCGACGATGAGGTCGAGCATCAACTGCTCGGCAGCCGCGCACTCCTGGGCCGCCATTTCGAGGAGTTCGGCCATGGTGTCCATGTCCGTGGCCTCGCCCCTGAGGGCTTCCTCGAACTCGGTCATCATCGTGTCGAAATTGCTGAACGCCTCGCCCTGCCACTGGGTGGCGAGCGTACGACGTTCTACAACCAGGTCCTCGATCACTCCGCGCACATCATTGGCACCCTTGCGCCACTGAATCGCGGTCTCGGCGAGGAGTTCGTTGTCGCCACTGACCTGCTCGAGGAGTTCATCCAGGTTGAACTGCTTCATGATGCCCCGGATGATCTCGTCGAGAACACCCGCGAGCGGATTGCTCCAGTCCAGGACGAAGTTGATCCGGCTCAGGGCATCGCCCGCCGCCTGCCCCGCGCCCATCAGTTGCCCCCGCCCATCATGCCCCTGTTGTCCATCTCCGTGCCGTCGTAGGCGGCAGCGGAATCCTTGAGCGCGTCGGCTATGGAGTGCAGAGTGTCGACGGCGTCGGTGAGGTCGTTGCCTGACTCCTTGTGCTGAGTGTCGTAGTCGGCTTTCAAATCGTCCGACTGCGGCAGCCTTCCGAAGGTCTCCTGGGTGAGCTCCAGTTGCTGGGTACGGCTCCGGATGCTGTCAAGCCGGCCGGCTGCGGCCTCCACAGCCCTGGCGTACTTGCGCAGGGCGTCCCCCTCGACATCGAATCCCCCGCTCATAAGCCCTCTCATTCGTACGGTACTTGAATGGACGTGGCCACTCCGACAGCCACGACGAGATCCATTTCATCACGGAATCACGGGGCTGGCTCAAGCGGCTCGCAGCCCCGACCTGGCGGACACCCCACCCGTCTTCAACGTGACGTTATGACCCTTGATGCGAGCTCTGTTGATTTTAGGGGTTGGGGTACTGGAACGGCTGCTGTTGAGGAGTGGGGTACCCCTGCTCGGCGGTTGGGGGATACACCTGCTGGGCGTTTGGGTAGATTGGCTGCTGAGGCGAGTAACCCGGATTCTGGGCGCAGGCTGCAGCGCTAGGAGCAATCTGGCTGGCGCCAGAGTTTCGGCGGCTGCGCAGAACAGCGAAGACTACGACGGCGCCGATTACGGCTCCAAGGCCGATCACGCCAACCACAAGGACAACGAGGCCCATTCAGGAGGGTCCTTTCTTGTTCTGGGATCTAGCTCATTGCGGAATCGCGAGCACGACAAGGCACAGCAACAGCGTCATCACGTACCTCTCATTGGCCCGAAGTGACCGCAGCCCCGAATGCCACCTCATCGACAGATGCTTGGGGATTCAGGTGGCATCAATGACCCACTACTTTGTCGCGAATGCAATCCGCTGAGACACTGGGGACTATGTGAGGAGCAAGGACCCAGCAGGTGATGCAGGCGTAATCCATGCGGGGATTCTTTCCGGTTGATGCAGAAGTCTTGTAGTTCTTCGGATCACCTCAGGGCCTCGGCTACGATCAGAAAGAGCAGCATGGTCGTAGCATGAACCCCTGCCCCCCACCTTTTCAAAGCTCGACTGTTATCCCGGTATCCGAGGAACAGCACGAAAAGACCCGCATGCGTGCCGATCAAATTTAGGGCTGTCAGCCACCAACGCGTGCCAGACAAGATCGATCCAATGAAGAGCACCCAAGGGACAAGGATTCCAAGCCCAAGCAAGATAGTGGTGAAGTGGTTCGCCGTGCGCGACGTCACCTCATCGGTACCAGTTGAGGGATCCAGGTCCGGTAGCTCCGAGTTCACAACCTCTCCAATCTACTAGTCTTGCTTACAGCCCCTAAGGAAGATTGCGATGTCGTCAAATTTCGGCCGTAGTCAGTACGCGCTCCAGCCGTTGGCGCTATGCCTGCTCCGCTGACTCGGGTTCAGTGACTGTTCTTGCCTTTCCCGGTGTTCCTGATCAATCTCGTCCTGCTGTTGCCGCAGCAACTTTGTTCCTTCTGCCTCTGCTTGCGACTTCTCGAGTGCTGACATCTCGTCCCACTTGCGTTCGAAGTTCTCGGCGGACGCGACCAGTTCCTGTTGATAGGCCCCAACCTGTACTGCCTCTCGGAGACCGATCCTGCCGGAGAGAACCTCTTTGGCCATCTCAGCGAGAACAGCACCTGCTCTCCCGTCGGCAAGGGACTCCAGCTGCTTGCGGAGCAGCCGAGCCATAGCGGGATCGCGCGCGATACTGATGAACTCCTCGTCGCCCACTCGCGGCTCGTCATCCCGAGTGCTGTCGCGTTCAGTCATCGTCTACCTTCGCTGCTCAACTGTGCTCGGCCGACCCGGGGGCCTACTCACGCACCAGGGTGGTCGTATCCCTTGCCAGGGAGGGGAAACTTGATCATGCTGGCCTGGGAAAAGTGGGCTGTCTGCTCGACCATCGCTGTGGCACCGCTGACGACCGTTCCGACTTCCATAATGAGGGTAGTCATCCTGGTCCAAAGGTTGATCATCGCCACGACCTCGCCGGCAACGGCACCAGCCGCGATAACAGGACCAACGAGCGTCCAACTTGTGCTTGCGCCCGCAGCCATAGTGATGCCAATGACGATCGCAAGGTCGAGCATGCCACTGAGCAGATCGCCACATGCTTCGGCGGCATGCCACACACCATCAGTTACGATCTCATACTGCTCTTTGAGTTGCTCGAAGGAGCCCTTCATGGCTGCGATGTCCTTGGCGAGCGTGTCCATGTAGACGTACGCGGCATCCGCAGCATTCCCCGACCACGTAACGTCCAAGGATCTGTTGCCCGACTGAAGGTTCTTTGCGAGGTCGTCGCAGAACAACCCTAGAGCTTCCCATGCTTTGGCGCACTGGGCGTACTCCTCCCAGTTTCCTCCGAGCGCATTCTTCGCTTCGTCCACCGGATTAACTCCGAGGAACTTTTCGAATACCCAACTGGCAACAGCTGACGGGCTGAATACATCGCCATACGAAGTGAGGTCACGGTATGGCGTGCTGGGCTCGTCCTTGTCGCCGTCCACTTGAGGCTTCTTCAGACGCCCCGCCGGATCCACCACATCCTCGAAACCCACGGCGCCTCCTAGACAAACTGGTGGTCAGCGCTTCGATTCTGGATATTGAGAATCCAACCGCGTTGCTTCGCCTTTGTCCGTCTGTTCATAGAAGTCGGCGCTCCGCGACATCTCATTCTTTGATGCATCCAGAATGCGATGCATCTGACCCAAAACAGATCGGACATTTTCCATCACGCCATCGTGACCGCCGCCGAAGATGCCGCAGATACTGCTTATTGCCGAAACGGGGCCCGCGCCAAATGTGCCGACTGAGCATTCCCGCTCGAAATACTCCTTTGCCGCAGTCACGTGATCTGCCGCCCGACCAAGTTGCTTCGAGAAAGAGGCCAAGTCGTTCGGGTCGACCTTGAAACCCATACCAACCCCGCTGAGTCTTCTGTAACACTCGACGTTGCACGGCCCACGAATGAGGAGTTACTCCCTACTGCCCCTGATGCGGAGGCTGCTGGGAATAGGGGTTGGGGTGCTGCGGAGCCTGTCCCGGAGTGGGGTACCCCTGGTTGGGACCGGAATTGGGGTAGGGCTGCTGGGCGGGCGGGTACGCCGGGTACTGGGAACCTCCACCGCCGGCTCCAGCGCCGGGGCCGCCGTTACCGCCGTTGCGGCGGCTGCGGAGCACTACGAAGGCGATCGCGCCGATTACGACGACGGCTGTGATGCCGCCGATCAGGATGAGGTTACTGGAGGAGGACTTCTTCTTCTTTTTCGCCTGCGTCGAAGAGTCCGTTCCCTCCGACGACTGGCTGGAAGTCGAGCTGGAGGACGAGAGCTGACCGAGGGGGTTCTTCTTGGGACCGGCCGGAATGTCCATCGTGAGCGCCGAGTAAGGCCGGACGATCCCGTAGCCGTACTCTTCGTCGGGCGCTTTCAGGCCCTTGTGGTGCGCGAAGGTAGCCGTCTTGATCAGGCGATTGATGACTTGGCCTGCGGTGAGGTCGGGGTATTTGGAGCGGACCAGGGCGGCGGCGGCGGATACGTAGGCCGTGGCATCCGAAGTGCCGTTTGACAAACTATATCGCTGCGACCGAGTCGGATCTGCGGCAAGAATCTCAGCGCCGGGAGCCATAAGGGCAAGCCCCTTTCCAGTATTTGATCCCTCCCAGCGGTTGGCGTCCTTATCGATAGCACCAACAGCGACAACACCAGGTAGCGCTGCCGGCTCGTCGACAGCAATGGAGCCGTCATTCCCTGCGCCCGCAACAACAACAACGTCGTGAGCTTGCGCATAGGCGATTGCTTCGCGCCCGTCACTCAGGGTCTTTCCACCATCATTGGTGAAAGAGAGGTTGACGACCTTCGCACCCTGGTCCACGGCATATCGAACCGCTGCAGCCCAGGTCTCGTCGTGAAGTGGGTCCTTTTCCGTCTCAAGAGCACGCAGTGGAAGAATCTTCGCTTTCGGCGCGAGACCTACCATGCCGGACGAGTTTCCCGCACCATGGCCGTGTCCAGCGATAATGCTGGCCATGCTCGTCCCGTGTCCGACCTTGTCCTCCTGAGCGTTACCTGCGCCAGTGAAGTCTTTCCCCTTGAGAACCTGGCCAGTTAGATCAGGGTGACTGGCGTCGACTCCAGAGTCGACAACCGCAACGGTAACGCCCTGTCCCTGGGATTCGGCCCAGACGTCTTTCACCGCAAACGCGTTCAGTACCCATTGTTGGTCTCTGACGTAGTCCGCCGATGCGGTTGGGGCTGTGGTGAGGAGCAAAGCTCCTGTCAGCGTCACGACTCCCGCCGTAGACCAGACTCGCTGGAAACCCACTTGTTTGCTCCTCACTCAACTGCGGCTGGTTCCGTCAGCCTTCATGCGAGCGAGCCGCACGTCTCTCCGTGCGGCTCGCTCATGTGCCTACTCGATGGTCCGCGGTACGTTTCGCTTGCGGTCCTCTTCGGAGATCCAGGTCTCTTCGTCCTCGACCAGGTAGTCGGGACGGTCCCCCTGGCCGTTCTCGTCGTTGGGCCGCCGGCCGTTGCGACCACCCATGCCGCCAGCCATTCCACCGGCCATGCCACCGCGCTGGGTTCCACCGCGGCTGCCGTGCAGTCCCGCACCGCCGCCGGCGCCCTTACCGGTGATCCCCTTGGCCGCGCCGACAACGCCACCTCGGGACCTCGCGAGCGCTCCACGTCCGCCAGCGCCGGCACCGCCTCGGCCGGCCGCACCGGCTCCCGCGCCGCCCATGCCGCCCATACCGGCTCGGCCTCCCGCCCCACGACCCGCGCCGGCACCAGCCACACCGCCACGACCGCCTGCCATGCCGGCACCACCGCGTCCGGCCGCACCGCCGCCCACGCCGACACCGCCGCCGGGAACCATGCTGCCCGATCCTTGGGCACCGCCGGTCCCGAGACCACCCCCACCGACGCTGGGGCCGCCAGTGCTGGGCCCGGTCCCCGTCAATCCGGGGGAGATGCTGTCCACCTTCGTCTTGGCGGTCGGGAGTTGTGTACCTCCCGTGATGCCTTGGTCACGGGGCACCGCAGGGGCTGGCTTGACAGTTGCGGTCGGACCAGCGCTCCACGGCTTGGGGGCCGCGCCTGATGCCCCTGGCCGGGATGCGCCACCTGAAGGTACCGCGACAGGCGGCGGGTACTCCACGTCACGGTTGGGTTCCTTGATGTTGCCCTTGTCATCGATAACTAGTCGATTCCTATCCAGGTTCCCCTTAACCCGGATGTACTGGGCGGCAAGATTTTCCATGACGGCAACACCGTTGAGTTGAGCCTCACGGCTTGCGCCAATCTTACCCTCGTTGATTTCCGCTACTTCCTTGGCGGTCAACTTACGGTCCTGGAGGTCGCTAGCTACGGCCTCGCCGTTGTCCCATTTCCAGTCACTTAGAGCGTCACCGACTTTAGCCCAGCCGCTGGGCTCTTGGATCTCATCCAACTGAGCCTTGAATCTCCGCAGCTGCGAACCGGCATCAGCCATCTGCGAGCTGTTGAGATCCGCATGCCAGGCAGCGTTCCTGATGCTCTGAGAGATTTCGCGAGCCTTCTTCTCAAAGCTCCGAGCGGCATCCCCGTCCCAGTGCTCCAAGACGTTGTCGACTGCTTTGTCGAGCAGGCCAGCGATGCCACCTCCTTCACCACCGGAAAGAAGCTCGTTGACCTTACCCCAGTGACGACCAACCTCCTCGATCGCCCCAGGGTTGGTACCCTCAAGCATCTGCTTGAGTTCTTTCAGCGAGTAATCGATGAACTGAGTCTTGGTCTGAGGCCGCCCAGGGTCCGCAACGCAGGTGTCATTCACGATCTCGGGCTTGGGCAGGTCTTTGTCACCGGCCATTTTCTGAACTCCTCCCTCTACAGGTGATTCTCGATCGGACTACTTCGCAAATGATCCGCTCGAGCTCCCCGTGTCACCACCCATTTGGTTCTTGTTCGCGTACTCCTGCTCGGTGTACTTGTCCTTGACCTTGGAGGTACTCGTGCCGAACTTGTCGATCAGCCCATGAAGGCTTTTGATGGCGGTTTCCAGGTCCGTCTTCATGGTCCCGTGAGCCGCCTGAAGATCACCGGCCTCCATGAAAAGGCACGAGTTCCCGAACGCATCCATCGGGATCTCCGTGTTATACCGCGACGTCTGCCCCGCCTTGTCCATATCGTCAAGCAACGTCCAGAGCTTCCGGATCACCTCATCCAGCGCGCTCAGATCAACCCGCATCCCGTTACTCATACCCCGTTGTCCTCTCCCCTGTTCCTCAAGTTGTCAGCACCCACTCGGTGCCCAATCATCGCCCAAGCCGACCGACGGAAGCCCCGGACCGCCCAGCCTGCCCAGACCGCCCGGACCGGCCAGCCCGCCCGGCCCGGCCGAGCTCAACGGCCCGCCGACTACGCCAGTCCCGCACAGCAACCCCACTCCCCGCAACCACAAGCGCAAGAGCGAACCCCGTGCCCAACACGTAAATGGCCACCCGGCGTTCCCGCTCCGCCTCGCTCTCCCCCATGGTCACTGCCATCGGGATGACCGCGCTGCCCCCGCCGCCCGCAGCCAGCGGATCCGGCTTCGGGGACTCGCCCGGCGTCGACTCCTCCGACAACGCGGCGACCGGGTCGACGACGCCCCAGCCGATGAAGGGGTTGGCCTCGCGTCCCGGGCGTTGGGCGGTTTCCTCGATGCGGGTGGCGATCTGGGCGGCGTCCCACTCCGGGTACTTCTGCTTCAGCAGAGCCGCGACGCCCGCGACGTACGGCGCCGCGAAGCTCGTGCCGTCGGCGGTGCACTGGCCGCCGGAGGGGACCGTGGAGACCATGCTGACGCCCGGTGCCGCGACGTCCACGAAGTCGCCCGCCTGTGAGAAGGGGGCGCGTTCGTCGTTGCGGTCGGAGGCCGCGACCGCCAGGACACCGTCGTAGGCAGCGGGGTAGGTCTTCGCGAACTTGCCGTCGGCGCCGTCGTTGCCGGCGGCTGCCACGATCAGGGCGCCCTTCCTCACGGCGTCCGCTACGGCGGCCGCGAGGATCGGTTCGTCCTCCCTGTTCAGGGTGTCCGACGAGATGTTGATGATCTTCGCGCCATCGGCGACGGCGTCCCCGATCGCGTCGGCCATGGTCCCCGCGTTGCCCTGGCCCTTCTCCCCCTCCCCACCTGTGTAGCGGTAGGAGAGGATGTCCGCCTCCTTGGCGATGCCGACGAAGCCCGTGCCCTTGAGCGGGCGGGCGCCGATGATGCCCGCCACCCGGGTGCCGTGCCCTTCGAGGTCCTGGGTGCCGGAGCCACCGACGTAGGACCTTCCGCCTGACACGGCGCTGGTCAACTGCTTGTTGGACTTGTCGACACCGGTGTCGATCACCGCGACCTTGACGTTCTTGCCCGTCGCCTGTTCCCACAGCTGGTTCAGAAGGATCCGCTGCAACGACCAGGGCGTGGACTTGATGACGTCACCGCCGAAGACGCACTCCGAGCTGTCCGCCAGGCCGAAGTCCGCGCTGCCGGAGTGACCGGAGTCAGAACCGTCCGAGGCGGAGTTGCCCGAGTCCGCGAGGCGGGTGGCGGCCGCGGTATCAGCCGGTGCCTCCGGCGCCTGCGGTCCCGCCACTGCCGGCGGCGCCGACGTGAAGCAGATCCCGGTCACCGCAAGCACGCCAAAAACCCGCTGCAGTGCGCGGGTTCCACTCTTGCGGCTGGCGCGGCTGCGCGAGCGGGCCGTTCGGCCCACCACGTTCAGGCCCACCACGTTCAGGCCCCTCATCTCTTCAGGCCCCCAGGGCTTCCTTGCTTCCTTCGAAGCTGGGTCATGTGTGTGTCACGGGTGTTGCGACGAGTGTGAATGTTTGCGGAATTTGCTGTGCGTGTTTCCGCAGTGGGTGCGTGCGGTTCCGCAGAAGCTGTGTGCGACCCCGAAGCAGAGGTCGGCCCAGCGGACGCCGTTGCGTCGGCTGGGCCGATTCTCTTCATCTCATGCCCCTTGGGCCGCCGACGGGCTCAGCTCCACGTACCGGCGTTGCTCTTCTCCGTGGCCTGGTAGTTCTCGGCGGCGCTCTGGAGCGCCGTGGAGATCTTCAGCAGGGTCGCGTGCAGGTCAGCGGCGGTCTTGTCCCACTCACGCTGCTTGCGCTGGTAACCCTCCTGCGCCTCACCTTCCCAGGTGCTGGCGACGCGCTTGACCGCGGCCTCGAGGTCGTCGAGCTGCTGCTTGATGCGGCCGGCGGTGGACTTCACGTCCGTGGACGCGTTGGTGATCGTTGCGTAATTGACGAGGATCGACATCGTCATTCCCTTTCAGGATGAAATCGAAGGAAGTGGGTGGGGATCAGCGTGATCTGGAGGGGTGGTCCGGAAGAACCGAAGCCTCTCCAGGCCGGTACGGCTCGATCAGCCGAAGTCCGACATGATCTTGCTGATCTCGGCGTTCTGCTGCTCTTCCGACGCGGAGTAGTTGCTCCGCGTGGAGTCCACGGCTTCCTTGATGTCGTTGAGGATGTCGCTCATCCTCTTCGCATCCTGGTTCCAACGATCCTGCAGCTGGCGGTACGACTGGGCCGCCTGGCCCTTCCAGCCGCCGGCGATCTGGTCGATCACTCCGTTGAGACGGCGGATCTCGCCCTGCAGCTGACCGTTCACGGTGTTGATGTCGCCGGAGAGCTTAGTGAGTTCGTCCTCTGTTACCCGGAACTGGCCGGCCATGATGAACCTTCCCCCATGTCGTCGTTGATCCGGGAAACCTGAGCCGGTGCCCGGAGGAGCTTCGCACGCTTGAGCGCTGCAAACACTCTATCGTCAGCCTGTCACTCAACCACAGGCAAGACCAATCAGTTACACGGCTCACACACTTGAGCGATCATCCTGTGACTCTCGCGCCGTCTTACTGTCAAGTGCGCCCGCACGCCCGCCTGTTGGCCGGTCACTGACTCTGCTCCTGCGCCGCACTTCCGGTGGCCAGAGTGGGGCCCTTCGGGATGAACGCCGCCCACGTCTGCGGCACGATCGCGGGCTTGGCCACGTCCTCGTAACCCAGCCGCGTGCGCGCCTTGTCCGTCTCGCTCGCGTCACCGTTCGAGGAGTCCGAAGCGTCCGAGGACGAGTCGCTGCCGCTTGCCTGTGCCTCGCTGTCGTTGCTCCTCGGCAGCGAGTACCGCAGACCCGTGTCCGTCAGCAGGTACTGCCCACCACCGCCCCCGGTCGTACCGGTGATCTCCGTGAAGAGGAGGCCCGAGCCGGACGAGACATAGGCGCTCAGCGAGTCGGCGACGATCCTCTTCGGGTACGCCGTCCCGGCCCAGGCCGCGAGTTGCGGCTTGTTGCCCTGACCGATGGTGCCGTTGTAGACGCTGCACGAGGTGGTACGGGCCTCGCCGCTCGCCGTGGCCGCGGGGTTGGCCTGCTTCGGAACGGTCTGGGGCCAGCCCTGGGCGGCGTAGAAGCGGTTCGCCTCACCGCGGTTGGCCGTGGTGATGGTCTGGGTGTCGACCTTGATGTCTTCGATCGGGTCCGTCCCGTACGCCGTCTGCGCGGAGGGCGATTGCTTGAGCAGGGCGGCGACGAAGGGCGTGATGGCGGCGACCTCGTTCTTGAGGACGACGTAGTACTGCTCGCCCTGCGCGTCCGGCGCCTTGAGCACCCGTCCCACCGTGCTCGCCTCTGCGGGGAGTCCCTGGACCGAGGTGGCCTCGCCGACGGACGGGACCGTCGGGAAGTCGATGATGCCGCCTTCGTTGAAGGTGTGCAGCCACTCACGGCTCACCGGCTGCGGCCTGGCGTCCCGGCCGACGACGGCGGCCCGCAGCTGCGCCATGGTGGGTTCGTCGAGACCCTCCTTGTCGCCCAGCAGGAACAGGTTGCCCTGGCCGTCGACCAGGAATTCCCGCCTGGTCTGGTTGTCCATGACGTACAGGGCCTCACGGGGGTCGACCTTCCCCGCGTTGTTGAGCGACTTGGCGTCGTCGGAGTCGAGGACGAAGACAGCACGGTCGATGGCGTTGGACGATCCCTCGACCGGGCGCTCGCAGACCGCCCAGGTCTTCGCCTTCGCCGCGTCGTCCTTGGACGGCAGCCGGTCGGGGGCGTAGGGAATGCCGATCGTCGCGCCGTGCCGGATGCCGCTCTTGTCGATCTCCTTGCCGGGGACCTCCAGGACGCTGCCCTTGCCCTTGTCGAGCAGCAGCTTGGCGGAGGCGTAGTTGAGGACCGGGTGGAGGACCTTCTCCACCTTGCCGTCCTTCGGGTCCGGGTCGAGGACCACGTACCGCGTCGTGGAGTCGCTGTCGACGATGATGTACTCGCCCGGCGTGTCCCAGCCCTTGGGTGCCGTGGGCTTGATCACGCCCCAGGCGATGAACCCTATGACCAGCACGAGGCCCACACCGAGGCTGGGCATCACCGTACGAATGGGACGCGGAGCGCCTTCCTCCGAGCCGCCCGGCGACGGCGCCAGGAAGGCCGCGACGGTGCGCTTGCGAGCGAACGTGTAGGCGGCGAGCTCATCCCGACGCTGCTTTGCCATGGTCCCCGTGTCTCCCGTTTGTGATGCTCGATCGTGTTGCGATGTCCGACCGCGACCGTGATGTTCGGCATTGTCCGGACCGACGGGCGTCGTCCGTACTGCTCGATCGCGGTCGAAAAGGCCGACTCGTCAGGCCACTTCGGTCGCGCAGGCCCCTACTATGCCTTGCGCCGCCGAGCGTCGAGCCATCAGGTGTGCGGCCGCCCCCGCATCTTCACAGAGCTTCACCACAGCGCTCCACCATGCGGGGTCGGTCCATGACAGGCTGACCACCTGGGTTTTGGGTGTCCCCTGTGTCGCCTGGTGTTCCGCAGCGGGTACCGTGAGCCACCCGCATGGATGTTGTGGGCCATCGGTGCCCCTGGCCCGTCGCCGGATCTCGGACCTCTTGGCACATCGGAACAGAGGATCCCGCCCGGCCAACGGCCACTACTTCGCGAAAGGGATGTCCCGGGGGATGACCAGCGCTACGAGCACTCGGCGCGGACGCCGCGCACAGCAGCAACAGGGGGGTCCGAGCCGCGGCAGACGTACGTCGCCCGCTCCGGCCGCCCAGACCGCCGCCGCGTCGCCGCGCACGCTGCCCCGCCCGGGCGGTCTGGGCCCGGTCCGGCTGCAGCAGCTCATCCTGGTGGAGCTCGCGGCGGCGGTCATGCTGGCCGCCTGGGCCGCCGACCAGTCCTGGCTGCTGGTCCCGGCCGGCATCGTGGCGGCGCTGCTCCTGCTCCTGGCGGTCCTGCGCCGGGGCCGACGGCCGCTGCCCGAGTGGTACGAGACGTCGCGTGCGCTGAGGCAGCGCCGGCGCGACGCCAAGCAGCCCGTGCCGCCGGGGACGGACGCGATGCTGGCACCGGTCGTGGAGTGCGACCCCGCCCTGCGGACGTACTCGTTCGTGTCCCGTGACGACCGGTCGATCGGCATGATCGGCGACGGGTCCTTCCTGACCGCCGTCCTGTTCGTGCAGCCCGGGGACCAGCCGTTGCGCCCCGGCGCCGCCGACCGGCAGCTGCCGCTGCGGCTGATCCAGGACGCTCTGGAGGTCGACGGGATCCGTCTCGCGTCCGTCCAGGTCGTGCAGCACACCCAGCCGGCGCCCGCGCCGCATCTGCCGTCGCAGTCGCTGGCCGCGCGGTCCTACGGCCCTCTGCAGGCGCAGGCCGGTTCGCCCGCGCTCCGCCTCACCTGGGTCGCGCTCAAGCTCGACCCGGAGCTGTGCCCGGAGGCGGTCAAGGCGCGCGGGGACGGTGTCCCCGGTGCGCAGCGCGCGCTACTGCGGGTGGCCGACCAGCTGGCGAGCCGACTGGCCGGGGCCGGCTTCAAGGCGACCATCCTGGACGAGACCGAGCTGGTGCAGGCGCTCGCGACGTCCAGCTGCCTGAACCCGCGCGCCAACGCGCAGCACTCCCAGGACGGGCGGACGCCTCAGCGCCGTACGGTCGAGGCGGTCCGCACCTGGCGGGTCGACGACCGGTGGCACACGACGTACTGGGTGTCCCGTTGGCCGCAGTTGGGGAGTGGGGGTGTGGGGCTGCCCGAGCTGGTGACGCGGCTCACCTCGCTGCCCGTGCTCGCCACGACGTTCAGCATGACCCTGAGCAAGGCCGGCAACCGGGGTGTCGCCCTCACCGGGCACGTCCGGGTCACCGCCCGCGGTGACAGTGAACTCGGCCAGGTGGGGCGGGAGTTGGAGCGGGCCGCCGGTGCCGCGAAGGTCGGCCTGGTCCGTCTCGACCGGGAGCAGGTCCCCGGAGCCCTCGCCACTCTGCCGCTCGGAGGTACGTACTGATGTCCCACCCCGCCTCGACCATGCCCCCGGGGCAGCAGGGCCGGGCCCCCGGGCGCACGCCGGCACACGTGGCCTCACCCACCGACACCGGCATGATCCCGATCATCCGGCAGCCGGACTCCCCGCAGCAGCAACGCCGTATCTTCAGCCCGGGTTTCGGGCTGCGCGGGCCGCGCCGGAACCGCCACGTCGTCACCGTCGACGAGCTCGCGGCCATCAGCATGCCCATCGGTGACGACGGCGTCCTCATCGGCACCGATCCGGAATCGCAGCCGGCGGTGCTCGGCCTGTCCCGTCCGACCCCGTTCGACGTCGTCCTCGTGGGTGGTCTGTGGCTCGCCCAGGTGCTGGCGTTGCGGGCGGCCGCGACGGGAGCGCGCGTGGGTGTCGAGACCGGCCGTCCGCAGGCCTGGCAGCAGTTGGCCCAGGCGGCCGGCGGTGGCCAGCAGTGCGTGACGGTCTATCCGGTGGGCCGGGTGCCCGCGCAGGGGCCGTCGGTGTCGAGTCCGGTCGTACTGATCCGGGACTGTGGCATCCGCCCGCCCCGCGGTCGTGTGACGTCCGTGCCGTGGCAGGCCGTGGTGACGGTGCTGCCGTTCGTCAGTGAGCATGCCCCGCGCTGGCTGGCTCAGGCCCATTTGGTGGGGATTCAGCGGATCTCGCCCTTCGAGACCGAGGCCGTGCGTGACACGCTGGGTATCCCGGAGGAGCAACTTCAGCACCTGCCGACCCTTCACGACGGCGTCGCCCTGTGGTGCACTCGCAAGCATCAGAAGTTCGTCATGACCGAACCCACCGATGCGGAGACGGGGCTGCTCGGTGTAGCCCGCCGTATGGACTGACACGTCGTCGTCTCCGGGAGCGGGGCGCGAACGGCCGCCTCGGCCACGGGGTGTTGGGACGCCTCGGCCATGGGGTGTCACGAGGTCTCGACCACGGGGCCTTCCGTCCGCGCCCATGCGGCCCTTCCGCCCACGTACCCGGGGCTATAGCGTCCGCGCCCATGGGGGCTTTTCCGTCCCGCCATGCGAGTGATTAGGCTTCTGGTGGTGCGGTGACGATCGCAGTCGCGTGGGACTAGCCACTCGGTCCGCCCGGCCGCGACGACGACCAGCTCAGCAGCAGTGGCTGACCAGGAGGCAAGCAGTGAACAGGGATCGGTCCGAGTACAACGGCGGGAGCCCTTCCTCGGACGGGGACGATCACGAGGTGGATCTCACCGGCGAGTTCGAAATCGTCTACACACCTCCCGCCTGGTACGCCCAAAGTACGCAAAGTGGTTCCCCGTCCGGCGAACAGCAGGACGGCGGCCGGCCCACGCCACCCCCGCCGACCGGTTCGCCCGTCGGCTCGCCCACCGGGCCGCCCGGCGCCGCTCCACAGGGTCCGGGAGCGTACGTTCCCGGCCCGGCACAGCCGCCCTCGGCCCAGGGCGTGCCCCAGCAGCCCGCGCAGCCGGCACAGCCCTCGCAGGCCACCCCGCCTCAGGGCACGCCGAGCCCGAACCAGCAGGGCGCCGCCACGGGTGGCTACGGATTTCCGCAGCAGCAGTCCGCGCCGGGCGCCCCCGCGGCCGGCGGGTACGGCTACCCCCAGCAGCCGGGAGCCGTCGCACCCCAGCAGGGCCAGGACACGTCGGGCGGCTACGGCTACCCCCCGCAGGGTCAGGACACCTCCGGCGGCTTCGGCGTGCCTCCGCAGCACGCGCCTGCCCAGCCGCCCGCCGCCGCACCCCAGCAGCCCGCACCCCAGCAGCCCGCACCCGCCCAGCCGCCCGGCGCCCCTGGCTTCCCCGTGCTGCGTCCGGTCGACACGGACGCCCAGCCCGGCCCGTCCTCGACCGCCACCCCGGCGGCCGGAGTCCCGACGCCGCCCGCGCCCGAACAGCCCGCCCCCGTACAGCCGGTGGCGGAGCCGGAGCCGGACCTCAACCACGCCGCCGCCGACGCCGAGGCCGCGCGCCTCTTCGGCGGTGACGACGAGGACGTCGAGCCGGAGGAGGAGCGGAACGACGAGGCGGAGTCGGGCGACGCCACCGCCTCCGCTTCCGACGGCGACACCGACGGCGACGAGTCGGCGCGGGTCCAGGCCGACGCGGACTCCCCCGCCCAGCCCGAGCCCTCGGCCGCTCCCGTGACCGCGGAGGCGGAGCCGGAGGCAGCGCCGGACGCGCAGTCCGCGCCCGCACCCGCGACTCCCGCACAGCAGCCGCACGCACAGTCGACCGGTCAGGTCCCGGTGCCGCCGCAGGCGCAGCCCGGACAGGCCCCGGAGCAGCCGCAGGGCCAGCCCGCCGGCCAGGCCCCCGTGCCGCCGCAGCCCAGCCAGGGACTCCCCCCGCTGCCCCAGGGCTTCGCACCCGCGCACCCCGCCCAGGGAGCGCCGCCGCAGGCCGGGTACCCGGACCCGCAGGCCGCGGCGGCAGCCGCAGCCGCAGCCGCCGGGCAGGCCCCCGGTTACGGCTACCCCCAGCCCCCGGCGCAGGGCTCGTTCGGCCCCGCGCAGCCGCAGCCCGGACACCCGGCGCAGGGCGCACAGCCCGCGCCCGCGGACCCGCGACAGGCGCACCAGCCCGGACAGGCGCAGCCGCAGCCTCAGCCTCAGCCCCAGGCAGCCGGGTACGGCTACCCCCAGCAGGCACCGCAGCCCGGACAGCCGCAGCCCCAGCCGCAGCCGCAGGCCGACGGGTACGGCTACCCCCACCAGGCACCCCAGCCCGGACAGCCGCAGCCCCAGCCCCAGCAGGCTCAGCCGCAGCCCGGACAGCCCCAGCCGGGACAGCCCCAGCCCGACGGATACGGCTACCCCCAGCAGCCGCAGCACCCCGCACAGCCCGGCTACGGCTACCCGCCCCAGCAGGGCGGCTACGGCTACCCCCAGCCCCAGCAGGCTCAGCCGCCCCAGCAGCAGCCCCAGGCCCAGCCTCCGCAGCAGGCACCGCAGCAGAACCCCGCTGCCCCGCCCGCCGCCCCCTACGGCAACCAGGGCCAGGGCAACCAGGGTTGGAGCGCTCCGCCCGGACCCGGTCAGGCCGGACCAGGGCAGGCCGGACCCGGCGCTCCCCAGCAGCAGGCCGCGCCCGGCACTCCGCTCGGCTACAACGCGGCCGTGGAGCTGTCCTCCGACCGCCTGCTGCGCAACCAGCCCAAGGCCCGCAAGAACAACCAGGCCCCGTCCCGGTTCAAGCTCGGCGCCAAGAAGGAGGCGGCGGAGCGGGAGCGGAAGCTGGGTCTGATCCGTACGCCGGTGATGTCCTGCTACCGGATCGCGGTCATCAGCCTCAAGGGCGGCGTCGGCAAGACCACGACGACGATGGCGCTCGGCGCCACGCTCGCCAGCGAGCGGCAGGACAAGATCCTGGCGATCGACGCCAACCCGGACGCCGGTACGCTCGGCCGACGGGTGCGGCGCGAGACGGGCGCGACCATCCGTGACCTGGTGCAGGCGATCCCGCAGCTCAACAGCTACATGGACATCCGCCGCTTCACCTCGCAGGCGCCCTCCGGCCTGGAGATCATCGCCAACGACGTGGACCCGGCGGTCTCCACCACCTTCAACGACCAGGACTACCGCAGCGCGCTCGACGTGCTCGGCAAGCAGTACCCGATCATCCTCACGGACTCGGGCACCGGTCTGCTCTACAGCGCGATGCGCGGAGTGCTGGACCTCGCCCACCAGTTGATCATCATCTCGACCCCCTCGGTGGACGGTGCGAGCAGCGCCTCGACGACGCTCGACTGGCTGTCGGCGAACGGGTTCGCGGACCTCGTCCAGCGGTCGATCACCGTGATCTCCGGTGTCCGCGAGACGGGCAAGATGATCAAGGTGGAGGACATCGTCGCGCACTTCGAGACCCGTTGCCGCGGTGTCGTCGTGATCCCGTTCGACGAGCACCTCGCGGCGGGCGCCGAGGTCGACCTCGACATGATGCGGCCCAAGACCCGCGAGGCCTACTTCGACCTCGCCTCCGTCATCGCCGAGGACATCGCGCGCACCCAGCAGGGCTTCGGCAACCCGAACATGCAGTACCAGCAGCAGCCGCAGCAGGGCTACCCGGAGCAGCAGGGCTACCCGGCCCCGCAGCAGCAGCCCCAGCAGCCCTACCCCCAGCAGGGCGGCGCCCCGCAGCCGGGCCAGGGCTGGGGGCAGGCCCCGCAGCAGCCCGCGCCGGGCCAGGGCTGGCAGCAGCAGGCGCCGCCGCAGCAGGACCCGCAGCAGGGCCAGCCTCAACAGGGCTCCGTACCGCCCGGCTGGACGCAGCAGTAGCGGTAGCGCGTGAACCGCGAAGGGCGGCCGGTGCCTCAATGGCACCGGCCGCCCTTCGCGTCGTACGACTGACTACTGCTCGGCGGCCGCGATCAGCTCCCGGCAGCGCTTCACGTCCTCGGCCATCTGCTCCAGCAGGGCGTCCAGCGACTCGAACTTCGCCTGGCCGCGGACGAACGCGAGGAAGTCGACGGCGACGTGCAGGCCGTACAGGTCCAGGCCCACCCGGTCGATCGCGTACGCCTCGACCGTGCGCTCCGTGCCGTCGAACTGCGGGTTGGTGCCGACGGAGATCGCGGCCGGCATCGTCTCGCCCTGGGCGTGCAGCCAGCCGGCGTAGACGCCGTCGGCCGGGATGGCGGTGTGCGGGAGGGTCTCGACGTTGGCGGTCGGGAAACCGAGCTCCCGACCCCGCTGAGCCCCGCGTACGACGACGCCCTCCACCCGGTGCGGGCGGCCCAGGATCTCGGCGGCGCCCTCGACATCGCCCGCGGCGACCAGGCGCCGGGTCAGGGTGGAGGAGAAGGGCTCACCGCCGCCCGCGTCACCGGTGACGTACAGGTCGACGACCTCGACCTCGTAGTCGTAGGTCTTGCCCTGCTCGGCGAGGAACTCGACGTTCCCCGCGGCCCGGTGTCCGAAGCGGAAGTTGGGGCCTTCGACGACCGCCTTGGCGTGCAGCTTGTCGACCAGGACCTTGACGACGAACTCGGCCGGCGACAGCTTCGAGAACTCGGTCGTGAAGGGGAGGATCAGCACCGCGTCCACGCCCAGCTCGGCCATGAGGTCGGCGCGGCGGTGGTGCGGGGCGAGCAGGGGCGGGTGGCTGCCGGGGCGGACGACCTCGCTGGGGTGCGGGTCGAAGGTGACGACGACGGCGGGGACGCCCAGCTCACGGGCGCGGTCCACGGCATGCCGGATGATCAGCTGGTGCCCGCGGTGGACCCCGTCGTAGGAACCGATGGTGACGACGCTGCGCCCCCAGTCCTGGGGGATGTCCTCCAAGCCACGCCAGCGCTGCACTGTGACCGCTCCTCGTCGAACCCGTGTCCGTCTTTGCTCGTACGCTCTTACGCAGGTCTAAGGGTGCCATGCCGGGCGCTCACGGCCCGCATCGGCATGGGTGCTGTGACCGGGTGCACGTACGACGCGGTGGTCATGCGGGGACTCGGACGCCGGACAGGTTCTCGATCATCCGGCGGGTGCTCGGGCCCACCACCGCCGTCCACTGCTGCGGGGTGTCGGTCAGCCAGCCGGCGACCCGCGCGGCGAAGCCGGGCACATGGCGGCCCAGGTCGACGAGGCCGCGGTCGAAGCGGGCCGCTCCGTCGGGCGTACGGACGAGGAGTAGACCCGTGTGGTGGACGAGGTCACGCAGGCCGTCGTCCGGCCGGTCGCCGCCTCGCCGCACGGTGGCGTGCAGGAAGGCGTCGAGGACGGCGGGCGCGTGTTCGTGGGCGAGGAGGAAGTCCAGGAGCTCGCGGCGCAGGGCGCGGGAGTCGGGAGTGCCGGGCGCGGCGAGTACGACGGCCAGGGCGGCCCGCAGCGGTTCCGTGCCACCCTCCAGCAGGCCGGTGACCAGCGGGAGGAGGACGGCGCGGGCGCCGGGGCCGTGGTCGAGGCGCCGGTCGACGTAGGCGGCCACGTCCGCGGCGGTGTCGGGGCGCCATCGCACCGCGTCCCGTACGACGGCGGCGGCCCTGCGCGCGAGGCCGGGCGTGCTGACGTCGGCGAGGGTACGCAGCGCCTCTCCGGCGTCCGGTCGGCTCAGGCGCGCACGGAAGGCTTCGAGGACCTGGTCGGGGTGGGTGGCCAGCGCGAAAACCAGGGCACTGGGCGGCAACTGGGGGTCGGCGGCCACGAAGTGCGCCAGCGCCTGCGGAAGATGGGAGGTACGCGTGCGCGGGTCCCGGACGAGGACGGCGAGCGCGCCGCCGTGCAGGGAGCAGTCCTCGGGGCGGGCGAGCACGGCGAGGGCGGCGTAGCGGAGCAGCTCGCGGTCCGCCTCGGTCCCCGCATGGGGCGCGGCGCGCACCCCGTACGCCACCGCCGCGACGCGTCGCCCGGGCCGTTCGTCGTGCGCCCAGCGGTCGACGGCCCGGCAGATCGCGGACGGTTCCTCCTCGGCCAGTACGGCGAGGAGTTCGTCGGCCTTGCGGTGCGCGCTGTCGACGAGTGTCTCGGTGAGGTCGTCGAGGGCGCGGTGGCGGTGCGTGTGGAGCAGGGCCTGGGCGGCGTGGGCGACGGTCGCGTGCGGGGTGGCGGGCAGCGGCCGGTCGTCGTCGAACCAGCGGGTGAGGTGGCGTTGTACGGCGGTGGGGTCGGCCGCGAGGAGACGTGCGACGGCGTCCAGGTACCGGGGCCGCCCGGGGTGCCGTGCCTCGTCGGCGTCGGTGGCATCGGTGGCGTCGGTCGGCGGGCCGTCGGTGAGGACGAGGCGGCGGAGCAGGTCGAGGCGCTCGCCGTCCGGGAGGGGCAATGCGGTCCAGAAGCCGGGGCCGAACTCGGCGGGTACGGCACGCTGCTGGATCCGCAGACCTACGATCCGGTCGGTGAGGCGGCGCAGTACGTCCAGGTACGGCGTCGCGTCGGGGACGCGCAGCAGGGTCTCGGCGAGGAGCCGGGCGGCCCACCAGGAGCGCGGGTCGACGTCCAGCGCGTTCGCCAACTCCTCAAGTTTCAGGGCGAGTTGAGTCGCGCCCTGGTGCCGTGGGAGCAGGAGGAGCGCCTGGACGACCGGACCGATGCGGTGGTGCGGTACGGGGAGGGGGTGCTCGGTGTCGGGGTCGGTGCGGCGGCGGTGGACCAGCGCGTGCAGGGCCTCGTCCAGGTCGAGGTGCATGCCCTGGATCCAGTCGGCCAGCTCCTCGTGGGCGAAGCGGTAGCCGTTCCCGGCGGGGACGAGGAGACCCTCGGTGAGGACCGCGGAGGCCCAGCCGGTACCGCCGCCGAGCCTCGCGGGCGCCTGGCCCCACGGGAACACGGCCTCGAACGACGCCCGGTCCAGCTCTCCCTGCCCCGGGCCGAGGCTGCGGCGGGCGGCCTCGTGGACCTGGCCCGAGACCTTGGCGGCGAGGCGGCGTACGGCGGCGCCGCGCAGGCCGTTCTCGACGGCGAGGCGGACGGCGATACGCAGGCACATGAGGTCGAGGTGGGCGGAAAGGACGTCGTCGCGGTCGACGGGAGGGGTCGGAGCGTCGGGAAGGGCGGCGCGCACCTCGGAGAGGAGGCGGAGGGTGAGGGGGTGGCGAGCATCGGGGCCGGTGAGGGCGCCGTCCGGGATGCCGTAACGGGCGCGGGCCTGCCGTGCCTCGTCGGGGGTGAGGTCGTCGAGCGGTACGCAGGCCGGAAACGACCCGGACGTCCCGGGCGCGGTCCGGTCGGCGGAGCCGTAGAGCAGGTCCTCCGGGAACTCGGCGCCCGCCCTCTCCCAGTACTCCGCCCCGCACGCCACCACCAGCCGCGCCCCCGTCACCCGTAGCCACTCCTCCGTGCCCTCGGTCCACTCCGTGAGGCGGTGGGCCAGGACGGGGGGCATCTCCTCCGGGCCGTCCAGGAGGAGCAGCAGGGGGCGGCCGGCGGCGCGGGCGAGGTGGGCCAGGCGTTCCGGGGTCGTGTCGCCCAGGGCGGCGGGGTCGCAGGAGGCCGACGCCGCCACGATGCGGGCGGCTCGGGCCAGGGCCCGGCGCGCGGCGTCGGCGACCGAGGTGTCGTCGCCCTTCAGGTCTGCGCCGCGCAGCCACAGCGTGGGAGCCGCTTCGGGGCCGCGGTGCCGGCGGGCGGCCAGGGCCGCGAGTTCCGTCGTACGACCGCTGCCGGGGCGCCCGACCAGGGCCAGCACGCAAGCCCGGCTCTCGGTGAAGGCGCTGAACTCCCGTGCCGTCGAGGCCCGTTCGACCGGGGTCACCGCGCCCGCTCCCCCGACGTCGGTCCGTCCACCCTGGCTCGTCGGCGCCCCGGGCGGGCCGTCCTGCCCGACCGACGTGGCCGTCAGCTCCAGTACGCCTCCCGGGTTGAGGTCGGCGCCGTACGCCGGCACGGTCGCCGCGTTCTCGGCGAGCAGCGCGGCCAGCGGGCCGTCGGGAGGTGGGTTCAGCGGGACGGCGAGGACGGCATCGTGCCGGCCGGACTGAAGGGACGTGCCGAGGACGCCCACGACGGCGCCGGTACCGGCATCGAGTACCGGCCCTCCGGCCGCCCCGCCGCCCAGCCGCAGCGCGTCCCGGCCGGCCGTGCCGATCGCCAGCTCCAGGGCGCCGTCGAGACGATGGACACGGTTCCTCGCCGGGTACGTGGCGGACACCGCGCCCAGCACCCGCGCCTCCCGCCAGCCACCGGCCGCGATCCGGACGTACGCACCGGTCTCGACCCGGTCCCGCACGGTCACCGGCAACGGTTCCACGCCCAGCCCATCGGTCCGTACGAGGGCCAGGTCGAGGTCGGGCAACGGGGTCACCGCGGTCGCGGGCACCTCACAGCCGCGGTCACCCCCGGCGGAGCGCAGCACCAGCCGGGACAGCCCGTCGACGACCTCATGGCTGGTGACGACCGTGCCGCGGTGGTCGGCCACGAAGCCGAGGCCACGGGGCCGTCCTGCCGGGTCGTGAATGCGCACCAGAGCTTCGTCGCGGACCCGGGCGCCCAGGCCGTCCCCGTCCGGGCGTTCACCGCCACGGCCTTCAGGAGCGGTGCCGGCGTCCCGCCCGGCCCCACCGAGGCCGTCCGGGGCGGCCCAGGGACCCGATGCGTCCCCCAGGTCCCGAACGCCCCACCCGGCATCCCGCGTGCCCCACGCATCCCCCGCAGTCCGCGTCCCCTCCGGCATCCGGCGGTCGCCGCCCGCCCCGGGGCCCCGTCCCGCCATCGTCGAACCTCCCGCCGTGCGTCCACACGCCCATCCGCCTACGCCCTGTTCTTTCGACGGTAGGCGCGATGTGATCAGCGGGACAGATCGCTCGGCGAACGCGCCCCCTTCCGCTCCCTCGGTTCACTCCGAGCGCCTGCACAGACGGGTGAACAGGCGGGCGTCGCTGGATACACCCTAGGGGTGGGGGAACCGAGGGGGGACCGTGGAGCGGCGGGCACGACCCCGTGACCGCCGCTCCACGGGCAGGCACCGGACAGAGGTGCCCGGCGCCTCAGCCGAAGACGGCCAGGCTCTTGGCTTTGCCCTTGTGTTCCTCCACGAGCGCGAGGAGGCGGCCCTCGGGGCCGAAGACCGCGACGGAACCGGCACCCGCGTACTCGTCGGGCATGTCGAGGCGGACCCCGTTCGTGAGCAGCCGGGCACGCCTGGCATCGACGTCCCAGCGCGGGAACGCGGCCGCGGCGGCCTCGGCGAGCGGCATCACCGTCAGCTCCTGCTGGAGCTGGTCCAGCGTCCTGGCGGAGTCCAGCTTGTACGGCCCGACCCGGGTACGGCGCAGCGCCGTGAGGTGGCCGCCGACGCCCAGGTCGGCGCCGAGGTCACGGGCGAGGGCGCGGATGTACGTACCGGAGGAGCAGACCACCGACACGACCAGGTCGAGTACGGCGGTGCCGTCGTCGGCGACGGCGTCCCGGACGTCGTACACCGAGAAGGACGAGACGGTGACCGGCCGCGCCGGGATCTCGAACTCCTCGCCCTCCCGGGCCCGCTTGTAGGAGCGCACGCCGTCGATCTTGATGGCGCTGACCTTGGACGGCACCTGCATGATGTCGCCGGTCAGCTTGGCGATCCCGGCGTCGATGCCGTCACGGGTGACCTTCGAGGCGTCGACCGACCCCGTGATCTCGCCCTCGGCGTCGTCGGTGACCGTGGTCTGGCCCAGACGGATGGTGCCCAGGTACTCCTTCTCGGTCAGGGCCAGATGACCGAGGAGCTTGGTCGCCCTCTCGACGCCGAGGACGAGTACGCCCGTCGCCATGGGGTCGAGGGTGCCGGCGTGCCCGACGCGGCGGGTGCGCGCGATGCCGCGCATCTTGGCGACCACGTCGTGCGAAGTGAAGCCCGACGGCTTGTCGACGATGACAAGGCCGTCGGGCGTGGTGTGCTTCTGCGTCATTCCGCGGTGTCGCCGTCCGTCTCGTCCTCGGCGCCCGGCTTGCGGTACGGGTCCGCCTCGCCGGCGTACTTCGCGCCCGCGGACGCCTCGCGCACCTTCTCGTCGGACTGGCGCGCCTTGTCGAGGAGGTCGTCGATGGTGCGTGCGGTGTCCGGCAGGGCGTCGGCGACGAAGGCGAGGGTGGGCGTGAACTTCACGCCCGCGGCCGCCCCGACGGCCGACCTGAGCACGCCCTTGGCGCTCTCCAGTCCGGCGGCCGCGGCCGCGCGCTCCTCGTCGTCCCCGTACACCGTGTAGAAGACGGTCGCCTCCCGCAGGTCACCCGTGACGCGGGTGTCCGTGATGGTGACGTGCGAGCCGAGCCGCGGGTCCTTGATCCCGCGCTGCAGCTTCTGGGCCACCACCTCTCGGATGAGGTCCGCCAGCCTTTTCGCCCGCGCGTTGTCGGCCACTGGTCCGTCTCCCGTTCTTTCTTCTTCTACGTTCTTGGCTGTTGGTCGTCAGTCGTCGTGGTCACCGTGGAAGCGCCGTCGCACCGACAGCAGTTCCACTTCCGGACGCCCGGCGACCAGCCGTTCGCACCGGTCCAGTACGTCGGTGAGGTGACCGGCGTCGCCGGACACCAGGGCGATGCCGATCCCGGCCCGCCGGTAGAGGTCCATGTGGTCCACCTCGGCCGCGCTCACCGCGTACTTGCGCTGGAGCTCGGCGACGATCGGGCGGACGACGGAGCGCTTCTCCTTCAGCGACCGTACGTCGCCGAGGAGGAGGTCGAAGGACAGCGTCCCCACATACATGTGTAACCGGTTCACCCGCCGGTACGGGATCGATGGCCCTGCCATCCGTGAGGCAGGGACACCAGAACCGTACAACGAAGGGGCCGGGACGATCGACGGATATTACGCTCCGTAGACCGTGGAGCCCGGCACTCCGCACACCGGTCGGGCACTCTCCGCAAACGGCGCGCTGGCCGACAGGACCGGAGTCCCGTCGGCCAGCACGAACCGTCGGCTTTACGCCCGCGGCTTCTCGCGCATCTCGTACGTCGCGATGACGTCGTCGACCTTGATGTCGTTGAAGTTTCCGAGGTTGATACCACCCTCGTAGCCTTCGCGGATCTCGGTGACGTCGTCCTTGAAGCGACGCAGACCCTCGATGTTGAGGTTCTCCGCGATGACCTTGCCATCGCGGACCAGGCGCGCCTTGGTGTTGCGCTTGACCTCGCCGGAGCGGATGAGAACACCCGCGATGTTGCCCAGCTTGGACGACTTGAAGACCTCGCGGATCTCCGCCGTACCGAGCTCGACCTCTTCGTACTCCGGCTTGAGCATGCCCTTGAGGGCCGCCTCGATCTCCTCGATCGCCTGGTAGATGACCGAGTAGTACCGGACGTCCACGCCCTCGCGCTCGGCCATCTGCGCGGCACGACCGGCCGCACGGACGTTGAAGCCGATCACGATGGCGTCCGAGCCCATCGCCAGGTCGATGTCGGACTCCGTGACCGCACCGACGCCGCGGTGCAGGACGCGGATGTCGACCTCTTCGCCGACGTCCAGCTGGAGCAGGGAGGACTCGAGCGCCTCGACGGAACCAGAAGCGTCACCCTTGATGATCAGGTTCAGCTGCTGGATCTCGCCGGCCTTCAGCACCTTGTCCAGGTCCTCCAGGGACACACGGCGCGTGCGCTTCGCGAAGGCCGCGTTGCGCTCACGGGCGGCACGCTTCTCGGCGATCTGACGGGCCGTACGGTCCTCGTCGACCACCAGGAAGTTGTCGCCCGCACCCGGGACGTTGGTGAGACCCAGGACCTGCACCGGCGTCGACGGACCCGCCTCGGCGACGTTGTTGCCGTTGTCGTCGAGCATGGCGCGCACGCGACCGTAGGCGTCGCCCACGACCATCGTGTCGCCGACCCGCAGCGTGCCTCGCTGGACGAGGACCGTCGCCACGGCACCGCGGCCGCGGTCGAGACGGGACTCGATCGAGATGC
The DNA here is from genome assembly GCF_001270495.1 of Streptomyces viridochromogenes. Classification (GTDB taxonomy): domain Bacteria; phylum Actinomycetota; class Actinomycetes; order Streptomycetales; family Streptomycetaceae; genus Streptomyces; species Streptomyces viridochromogenes_A. The sequence continues at coordinate 30,638 of NZ_LGUR01000208.1, read as the reverse complement.
CCTGCGCGTCCTGGTTCGGGTTGGCCCGCAGGTCGAGCGAGGCGTCGGCGGTGAGGACCACGGCCTCCAGCAGGGAGTCGATGTGCAGCCCCTGCTTGGCGGAGATGTCGACGAACATCGTGTCGCCGCCGTACTCCTCGGCCACCAGCCCGTACTCGGTGAGCTGACCGCGCACCTTGGTCGGGTCGGCACCCTCGACGTCGATCTTGTTGACCGCGACGACGATCGGGACGTCGGCCGCCTTGGCGTGGTTGAGCGCCTCGACCGTCTGCGGCATGACGCCGTCGTTGGCCGCGACGACCAGGATCGCGATGTCCGTCGACCGGGCACCACGGGCACGCATGGCGGTGAACGCCTCGTGACCCGGGGTGTCGATGAAGGTGATCGCGCGGTCCTCGTCGTTGACCTGGGTCGAGACCTGGTAGGCACCGATGTGCTGGGTGATGCCGCCGGCCTCGCCCGCGATGACGTTCGTCTTGCGGATGGCGTCGAGGAGTCGGGTCTTACCGTGGTCGACGTGACCCATGACGGTGACGACCGGCGGACGGACCACCAGGTCCTCCTCGTCGCCCTCGTCCTCGCCGAACTCGATGTCGAAGGACTCGAGCAGCTCACGGTCCTCCTCCTCGGGGCTGACGATCTGAACCGTGTAGTTCATCTCGCCCGCGAGGAGCTGCAGCGTCTCGTCGGAGACGGACTGCGTGGCCGTGACCATCTCGCCGAGGTTCATCATGACCGCGACGAGCGACGCCGGGTTGGCGTTGATCTTCTCCGCGAAGTCGGTGAGCGACGCACCGCGCGACAGGCGAATGGACTCGCCGTTGCCGCGAGGCAGCATCACGCCGCCGACCGACGGGGCCTGCATGGCCTCGTACTCCTGGCGCCTCTGCCGCTTCGACTTACGGCCGCGACGCGCGGGACCGCCGGGACGACCGAAGGCACCCTGCGTGCCACCACGGCCACCGGGACCGCCGGGACGACCGCCGAAGCCGGGACGGCCACCGCCGCCACCGCCGGGACCACCCGGACGGCCGGCGAAACCGCCGCCACCGCCACCGGGACCGCCGGGACGACCGGCGAAGCCGCCACCGCCGCCGCCACCGGGACGACCGGCGAAGCCGCCGCCGCCACCCGGGCGACCGCCGCCGCCACCGGGACGACCGCCGCCACCGGGACCACGGCCACCGGGGCCACCGCCGCCGGGACGCGGGCCGGCAGCGGGACGCTGCGGCATCATGCCGGGGTTGGGACGCGGACCGCCGGGGCCGCCGCCGGGACGCGGACCGCCGCCCTGCGGACGGGGCATGCCGCCCGGGGTGGGACGCGCGCCGCCCGGAGCCTGCGGACGGGGACCGCCCGACGCGCCCTGGGGACGGGGACCACCCTGGCCCTGCGGACGCGGGGCGCCGCCGGGAGCACCGGGGCCGCCCTGGCCGCCGGGACGCGGGGCACCGCCCGGACGGGGCGCCTGCGGGCGCGCCATGCCGGTGGAGCCACCAGAGGTGAACGGGTTGTTGCCCGGACGGGGACCGGCCGGACGACCGCCGGGACGCGGGGCGCCGCCACCCGGACGCGGAGCGCCGGGACGGTCACCGCGGTCACCACGGCCCTGGCCGCCCTGGCCGGAGCCACCCGGACGCGGAGCACCCGGACGCGGCGCCTGGCCGGCCGGACGCGGGGCGCCCGGACGCGGGCCGGAACCCTGGCCCTGAGAGGCGGCCGGAGCGGCGGGAGCCGCCGGGGGGGCCGTGAACTCGGGCGTGGTCGGAGCCGGGGACGCCGGGGCGGGCCGCGGCGCGGGCTTCGGGCCCGGAGTGGGACGGGGGCCGGGAGTAACCGGCGCGGCGGGAGCCGCGGGCTTCTCGGCGGCGGCCGGCTTGGGGGCCGGCGGGCGCGGGGCGGCCGGACGGGCAGCCTGCGCCGGAGAGGGGGCCGCCGGCTTCGCCGGGGCAGCCTTGCGGGCGGGGGCGGGCTTGCCGCCTCCATTGCCCTGCTGGAGGGCGTCCGTCAACTTACGGACGACGGGCGCTTCGATAGTCGAAGACGCCGAACGGACGAATTCACCGAGTTCCTGGAGCTTGGCCATGACGACCTTGCTCTCAACCCCGAACTCCTTGGCGAGTTCGTATACCCGGACCTTAGCCACTTCGCTCCTTTTAGGTCCGGGTGCGTCCGGACCGTCGCTACTTCATGGGCGTACTCATCGCGTGCTCATCGAGTGCTCATCGCAATCTCGACCTACTTCCAACTCGCGGGGTACCAGGGCCGCGCGGGGGTTCCGCACGACGCTTCTTACGGTGTTGCCTGCTCAGCAACTGTTGTCTGCTCGACGTACTGGCGCAACGCCTTAATGTCGAGCGCTCCCGGGGCGCGCAACGCCCGCGTGAACGCCCGGCGGCGTACCGCCTGGTCGAGACAGACCAGTGCGGGGTGTACATACGCACCCCGGCCGGGCAGCGTACCGCGAGGATCAGGGACGCACTCGTCCTTGATCGCCACGATCCGCAGCAGATCAGCCTTGGCCGCTCGCTCCCGGCACCCCACACAGGTGCGTTCAGGGCATGCGCGGACGCGTGTCCGGCCAGACACTCTTAAGTCTACCTCCCCGTACCGGCCCCACCCCTTTGGGGGAGGATTCGAACAGTTGCCGCGCAGTAACCTGACGTGATCTAAGCGACCTACGGCTTGGATCTATTCCCCGGCCTGCTCGGTGTCGGGACGGATGTCGATCCGCCAGCCGGTGAGCCGGGCGGCCAGTCGGGCGTTCTGCCCTTCCTTCCCGATCGCCAGGGACAGCTGGTAGTCGGGCACGGTCACGCGCGCCGAGCGGGCCGCCATGTCCACGACCTCCACCTTGGAGACCCGGGCGGGCGACAGGGCGTTCGCCACCATCTCGGCCGGGTCGTCCGACCAGTCGACGATGTCGATCTTCTCGCCGTTCAGCTCGCCCATGACATTGCGCACACGGCCGCCCATGGGGCCGATGCAGGCACCCTTGGCGTTCAGGCCGCTGCGGGTGGACCGTACGGCGATCTTCGTGCGGTGACCGGCCTCACGGGCGATGGCGGCGATCTCGACGGACCCGTCGGCGATCTCCGGCACCTCCAGCGCGAAGAGCTTCTTCACCAGATTGGGGTGGGTGCGCGAGAGGGTCACGGACGGACCGCGCACGCCCTTCGCCACGCGTACGACATACGACCGCAGCCGCATCCCGTGCGGATACGTCTCGCCGGGCACCTGCTCCTGGACCGGGAGGATGGCCTCCAGCTTGCCGATGTCCACGAGCACGTTCTTCGGGTCGCGGCCCTGCTGGACCACGCCGGTGACGATGTCGCCCTCGCGGCCGGCGTACTCACCGAGCGTCGCGTCGTCCTCGGCGTCGCGCAGCCGCTGCAGGATGACCTGCTTGGCGGTGGTGGCGGCGATACGGCCGAAGCCGGACGGGGTGTCGTCGAACTCGCGGGCCTCCTGGCCCTCCTCCAGATCCTCGGGATCCTCCTTCGCCCACACGGTCACATGGCCGGTCTCCCGGTTCAGCTCCACGCGCGCGTGGCGGCGGCTTCCCTCGGTGCGGTGGTAGGCGATGAGGAGGGCCGACTCGATCGCCTCGACCAGCAGGGGGAAGGAGATCTCCTTCTCCCGTACCAAGCCCCGCAGGGCACTCATGTCGATGTCCACGGCTACGCCTCCTCTTCCTTCTCGTCCTTGCTGTCTTTGCTGTCCTTGCGGTTGAACTCGACCTGCACGCGCGCCTTGTCGATCTCCGGGAAGAGGAGTCTGCGACTGGTGGCCTTGCGGCCCTTCACTCCGGGCACTTCGAGGTCGAGACCTTCGTCGTCGACTTCAAGGATCCGGGCCACCAGCTCGCCGCCCTCCGCCAGTTGGAACCTCACCAGCCGGTCGACGGCGCGCACGTAGTGGCGGTGCTCGGTGAGGGCGCGCTCCGCGCCCGGGGTACCCACCTCGAGGGTGTACTCGCCCTCGCCCATCGCGTCCGTCTCGTCGAGCTTCGCCGAGAGCGCACGGCTCACATCGGCGATCCGGTCCAGATCGGCACCGGTGTCGGAGTCGACGACAACGCGCAGCACCCGCTTGCGTCCGACGGAGTCCACTGCGAGCTCTTCGAGATCCAGGCCCTGGGAGCTGACGAGCGGCTCCAGTAGTTCTCGCAGCCTCTCGCTCTGGGTGGTGCTCATCCGGGTGACTCCTCGGCCGCGTGTGCTGTTGTGGGATGGGTCGCGTGTCTGGTCAAAGGGTATCCGGTCGCGAGGGCTGTTGCCGTCCACCTGGGCGCGGGCGGTGCCGATGAGTGGTGCCGTCCGGTCGCGCGGGTACGGTGATCACGGGCCTGCGGCCCAGCTACCCCCGTAACCGCTTTCGTACCCGCCTTCGTACGAGTTCTCCGAGGACGTCTGCCGTGCCGTACCCCTCGCCGCCGCGCTCCCCCTCGGGACCGCGCAGAAGAACCCTGCTCGCCTCGGTCGCCGGGGCAGCGCTGCTGGTCGGTTGCTCCTCCGGGTCCGAGGACTCGGACGGCGGCACCGGCGGCAGCCCGTCGCTCGCCGAGCGGGCACGCGCGCGTGCGGCCCGGGACAGCGAGGGGCTGGTCGAGCGGTACGACGCGGTGCTGGCCGCCCATCCGGCGCTGGCGGTGCTGGTGGGGCCGCTGCGGGCGGAGGCCGTACGGCATGCGGAGGCGTTCGGCGCGGGTACGTCCGGGCCCTCCGGGCCGTCTGCCACGACGTCCGAGGCGCCGAAGGGAGGAAGCGCGGCGCAGTCACCGTCGCCGTCCTCCTCCCCGCCGGCCGCGGTGCCCGCGAACGAGCGGGACGCGCTGGCCGAGCTCGCCGCCGCCGAACGGGCGCTCGCGGACCGCCGGGCGAAGGCACTTGTCGACCTGCCGGGCGAACTGGCGCGGCTGCTGGCCTCCGTGGCGGCGGCCGGGGCGGCGCATGCGTACCTGCTGACGGAGGGGGCCAAGTGAGCGAGACCGGCAAGAAGGACAACAAGGGCAGGACGGAGCAGCTGAAGGCCCTTCAGGCGGCCCTCGCCGCCGAGCACGCCGCCGTGTACGGGTACGGCGTCGTGGGCGGCCGGATCCGTGCGGAACAGCGCTCTGAAGCACGCGCGGCGTATGAGGCGCACCGGGCGCGGCGGGACGCGCTGGCGCGCGAGGTGCGCGACCTGGACGCCGAGCCGGTCGCCGCGAGCGCCGCGTACGCGCTGCCGTTCCCGGTGCCGGACTCGGCCGCGGCCGTCCGGTTCGCCGCCGGTCTGGAGGACCGGGTGGCCGGGGTGTACTCCGACCTGGTGCGGGCAGCCGAGGGTGAGTTGCGGGGTACGGCGGCCGAGGCACTGCGCGAGGCGGCGGTGCGGGCGGTGCGCTGGCGGGGCGAGAGCGTAGCCTTCCCTGGGCTCGCCGAGCGGGCGGGCACCGCGTCGGCGTCGCCGACCGCGTGACGTAACGGGAGTAGCGGAAGGGAACAACTCGCGCATGGCTTTCGAACCGCCGCAGCGTCTGGTCAGGGCGCTCGGTGAGACGGCACCGGACGGTGACGACTGGTTGGAGAAGCTGCCGGAGGCGGCCCACCAGGCCGTCGCGCTACGCGAGTTGACCGTTGAGCGGGTGCAGGTGCCGGGCGGCCGCAGCAGCCTGGTGGTGCTGGTGCGGCGCGCTGACGGCACCCCCGCCGTGCTCAAGCTGGCCCCGCCCCGGTCCCGCCCCGAGAGCGAGCGGGGCGCTCTCGCGCACTGGGGCGGGATGGGCGCCGTACAGCTTCTCGAACCCTTCGTGACCGAGGGTGTGCTGCTGTTGGAGCGGCTCCACCCGGATGTGTCGGTGCGGTCCCTGCCCGAGGCGAAGGCGTTGCTGGAGGCGGCGGGGACGCTGCGGCGGCTGTGGGTCGAGCCGCCCGCCGGTCACTCCTTCGAGACCGTCGCCGAGCGGACGGGCCGGCAGGCGGAGGCGATGCGGGCGACCGCGTCGGGCTTCGGTGACGTGGCGGGGTTGGTCGACGCCGCGGTGGCCGCGCGTGCGGAGTTGTTGGCGGCGCCGCCTGAGGATCGGCTGCTCCACGGGACGTTTCGGCAGAGCAAGGTGCTGGCCGGGGAGCGGATGCCGTGGTTGGCGGTGGGGCCGGATCCGGTGGTGGGTGAGTGCGCCTTTGATCTGGCTCGGCTGGTGCGGGATCGGGTGGAGGATCTGATTGCCTCGCCGTCGGGGGCGGCGATTACCCGGCGGCGGGTGAAGCGGCTCGCGGAGTCGTTGGAGGTGGATCAGGAGCGGTTGCGGGGGTGGACGTTGTTCCGGGCCGTGGAGTCGGGGGTTCGGGCGCTGAGGGTTGGGCGGCCGAGGGATGCCGAGTTGTTGCTGGAGTTCGCCGGGTGGCTTTAGAGGGTTGTGTTCTGTCTGCGGGTGAGTGAGGGCTTGTCGCGCCCACGCGGCGGAGCCGCACATCGATACAGCCCCGCGCCCCTGGGTCAGTGGGCCAGCCCGGCGTTGTGATGACCAGGCCCTCCCGGCTCACCAGCCGCCCGGACAGCCCCAGCCCGGTCAGCCGCTCCGCACCCGCGCCCTGCACCAGCGCCGCCGTGCTCGCCGCGTTGGCGTCGGCGCAGGTGGCCGCCGCCACCGTGACCGTGCGCCAGGGCGAGCGGACGGGCAGGCCGGTGCGGGGGGTCGACGATGTGGTGGAGGGCTCGGCCGCCGCGGCGACCGCCGCGGTGCGCTGTGCTCCTCTGCGGACCGACGCCGCGGCACCCCGCTCCCTGGTTCTCAAGGCCGTTCCCCTCCGTAGTGACGCTGTGTCACGTCCTACGGTCGAGGAACGGCCTGAGTGAAAGCTGTGAGGCGCCTTTGGTGCCCCGTAGAACTCTCTGAGGAGATCCTTTACGCGGTGAGGCGGGCGATCGCCTCGTCCACCGTCAGCTCCTCGCGCTCACCGGTCCTGCGGTCCTTGAGCTCGACGACACCTTCGGCCGCGCGCCGCCCGGCCACCAGGATCTGCGGTACGCCGATCAGCTCCGAGTCGGTGAACTTCACGCCCGGCGAGACGCCCGCACGGTCGTCGCACAGGACGCGCAGGCCGGCCGCGGAGAGCTTCTCGGAGACGTCGAGGGCGAGTTCGGTCTGGAGGGCCTTGCCCGCGGCGACCACGTGGACGTCGGCCGGAGCGACCTCGGCGGGCCAGCACAGGCCCTTGTCGTCGGCGGTCTGCTCGGCGAGGGCCGCGACCGCCCGGGAGACGCCTACGCCGTAGGAGCCCATGGTGACGCGGACCGGCTTGCCGTTCTGGCCGAGGACGTCGAGCTTGAGGGCGTCGGCGTACTTGCGGCCCAGCTGGAAGATGTGGCCGATCTCGATGGCGCGGTCGAGCTTGAGGCCGGTGCCGCACTTCGGGCAGGGGTCGCCCTCCTGGACGACCACGACGTCGACGTACTCGCCGACCTCGAAGTCACGGCCCGCGACGACGTTCTTGGCGTGCGTGGCGTCCTTGTTGGCGCCGGTGATCCAGGAGGTGCCGGGGGCCACGCGCGGGTCGGCGATGTACTTGACCTTCTCGCCCAGGCCCTGCGGGCCGACGTAGCCGCGGACCAGGTCGGGGCGGGCCGCGAAGTCCGCCTCGGTGACCATCTCGACGACGGCCGGCGCGAAGTGCGCCTCGACCTTGTCCATGTCGACCTCGCGGTCGCCGGGGACGCCGACGGCGACGATCTCGCCGTCGACCTTGACGAGCAGGTTCTTGAGGGTGGCGGAGGCGGGGACGCCGAGGTGGGCCGCGAGGGTCTCGATGGTCGGGGTGTCCGGGGTGGGGATCTCCTCCAGCGCGGCCACGCCGTCGGCGTCCACCGGCTTCAACTCGTACGAGATCGCCTCGGTGTTGGCCGCGAAGTCGCAGTTCGGGCAGTCCGCGAAGGTGTCCTCGCCGGCACCGGCCGGGGCGAGGAACTCCTCCGACTTGGAGCCGCCCATCGCGCCGGCGGTGGCGGCGCAGATGCGGTAGTCGAGGCCGAGGCGCGCGAAGATCTTCTGGTACGCCTCGCGGTGCAGGGCGTAGGACTTCGCGAGGCCCTCGTCCTCGGTGTCGAAGGAGTAGGAGTCCTTCATCAGGAACTCGCGGCCGCGCAGGATACCGGCCCGCGGGCGGGCCTCGTCACGGTACTTGTGCTGGATCTGGTAGAGGATGACCGGCAGGTCCTTGTAGGAGGACGCCTGGTCCTTCACCAGCAGGGTGAAGATCTCCTCGTGGGTCGGGCCGAGCAGGTAGTCGCCGCCCTTGCGGTCCTTGAGGCGGAACAGCTCCTGGCCGTACTCGTCCCAGCGGCCCGTCGCGTCGTACGGCTCACGCGGCAGCAGCGCGGGGAGCAGCACCTCCTGGGCGCCGATGGCGTCCATCTCCTCGCGGACGATGCGCTCCACGTTGGCGAGGACCCGCTTGCCGAGGGGCAGCCACGACCAGATGCCGGCCGCCGTGCGGCGGACGTAGCCGGCCCGGACGAGCAGCTTGTGGCTGAGGACCTCGGCGTCCGCCGGGTCGTCGCGCAGCGTCTTCGCCATCAACTGGGACATGCGCTGGACCGGTGCGTTCGCCATGGTTCTCGTACTCCTGCTGGTTTGGGTTATGGCAGGAGGTTAGCCGGGGGGTACGGGGCGGTGGAAATCGGTTAGCCGAGGTCTTGCCCCTACCGGCGGCGGAGCGGCAGAGGGGCGCCCATCACGGCGTACGGCTTGGGGGCGCTCGGGAACAGGACCTGGCGGGCGAGGTCCTGGTAGCCGAGCGAGCGGTAGAGGCCGCGGGCCGGGCTTTCGATGTCGATCGCCGAGAGGATCGAGCGGGGTTCGGCGGCGCTGTCCGTGATCGTGGTGATGAGGGAACGGCCGACGCCGCGGTTCTGGTACTGCGGGAGGACGTGCAGTTCCGTGATGACGAAGGAGTTGTCGAGCCAGTCGTCGTAGCCCTGGGCCCGGAGGTACGGCTCCACGACGGTGGACCACCAGTGGGTGCGGTCGTTCGGCATGCCGTACACGAACCCGACGAGGCGCCCGGCGGTGGTGGCGCCGAGGGCGCGGGCGCCGGGGTAGGTCATGTGGCGCAGGACGATTTGGCGGCGTACGGCAACCTCGTCGGGGCCCAAGCCGAAGGCTACGGCTTGGACCGCGAGGGCCTCGTCGACGCGGGATGAGAGGTCCAGGGAGCCGATCACGATGTCGTCTGGTTGGCGGCGGTGTGCGTGACCGGGAAGGCGCATGTGGGGAGCGTACAGGGGACTCAGGGTCGTCGTTCGGCTGCAGGTCGCGGGGGTTGTTCGCGCTCACGCGGCGGAGCCGCACATCGACAAAGCCCCGCGCCCCTGGGGGGTTTCAGAACAGGATGCTCATGAAGGCGCCGACCTCCTGGAAGCCCACCCTGGTGTACGTCCGCCGCGCCGCCGTGTTGAAGTCGTTCACGTACAGGCTCACCACCGGGGCGACGTCCGCCAGGGCGTAGCGGAGTACTGCCGCCATGCCGGGCGCCGCGAAGCCCTGGCCCCGGTACTCGGGAGCCACCCACACGCCCTGGATCTGGCAGGCCCTGTCCGTCGCGGCGCCGATCTCCGCCTTGAAGACGACCCTGCCGTTCTGGTCGAGGCGGGCGAAGGAGCGCCCGGAGCCCACGAGTTCGGCGACCCGGGCCTGGTAGAGCAGGCCGCCGTCCCCCGCGAGCGGCGATACGCCGACCTCCTCGGTGAACATCGCCACGCACGCCGGCATGATCGTGTCCATCTCGTCCTTGCGGATGCGACGGACGTACGGATCCGGGGCGATGTCGGCCGGCATGTGGTCGGTGACCATCAGGGGCTGGTGGGCGCGGACCTCGCGGGCCGGGCCCCAGGTGGGTTCCAGCAGGCGCCACAGCTGGGCGGTGGCCTCGGAGGGGCCGACGATGGAGGAGCAGCGGCGGCCGGCGCGGCGGGCTCGGTCGGCGAAGGCCCGTACCGCGCGTGGGCCCGCGCAGATCGGGACGAGGTTGGCGCCCGCGTAGCAGAGGGAGGTCAGCATGCCGCCCTCGTACCAGCCCCACATCTCGCCGCCGAGGCGCCACGGGTCGAGGCCGGCGACCTGGACCCTGGACGCCACGAAGGCGTTCGCGACGGGCTCGCTGTCGAGGATGGCGAGCGCGGCGTCCAGGTCGCTCGGTTCGAGCACCCGTGAGGTGGTCTGGGTCAACACGTACGGGGCCTCACGCTGGGGTTCTGCTGGTCCCCGCACTGTACCTGCGGAAGCTTTGCCGCGCCGCCCTGTGGAGGCCGGCCGGCGTTCGAAGGTCCCGGTCGGCCACCGCCCCGCCCCTGGGGGCTGCCGCCCCCAGACCCCCGCATCGGCCCTGAAGGGGCCTCGTCCTCAAACGCCGGACGGGCTGAAAATGCCTGGCCCGGCAAAGCCCTCTGCGGATGAGTGGGGGTTCGGGACGGTGGTCACCTCGTCCTCAAACGCCGGACGGGCTGGATGGTGCCGGCCGGCGCTGACAATTCAGCCCCTCCGGCGTTTGAGGAGCGGGGGTCCAGGGGGCAGAGCCCCCTGGCGGGGTCGAAGGGGCGGAGCCCCTTCAAGGACGGGACGGGTAGGGGCGGCGGGGGCGAGGAAACCCTCTCAGCCGGCCACCGCCACCGACGGCTCGCCCGACTCCACGCCGTCCGCCTCCATCTGTTCGGCCAGCTTCATGGCCTCCTCGATGAGGGTCTCGACGATCTTGGACTCGGGGACGGTCTTGATGACCTCGCCCTTGACGAAGATCTGGCCCTTGCCGTTGCCGGAGGCGACGCCGAGGTCGGCCTCGCGGGCCTCGCCGGGGCCGTTCACGACGCAGCCCATGACCGCGACGCGCAGGGGGACCTCCATGCCTGTGAGGCCGGCCGTGACCTCCTCCGCCAGCTTGTAGACGTCGACCTGGGCGCGGCCGCAGGACGGGCAGGAGACGATCTCCAGGCCGCGCTGCTTGAGGTTCAGGGACTCCAGGATCTGGAGGCCGACCTTGACCTCCTCGGCCGGGGGCGCGCTCAGCGAGACGCGGATCGTGTCGCCGATGCCCTGGGAGAGGAGGGCACCGAACGCCACCGCGCTCTTGATCGTGCCCTGGAACGCGGGGCCCGCCTCCGTCACACCGAGGTGGAGGGGGTAGTCGGACTGGGCCGCGAGCTGGCGGTACGCCTCGATCATCACGACCGGGTCGTTGTGCTTGACCGAGATCTTGATGTCCCGGAAGTCGTGCTCCTCGAAGAGCGACGCCTCCCAGAGCGCCGACTCGACCAGGGCCTCCGGCGTCGCCTTGCCGTACTTCTGGAGCAGGCGCCGGTCGAGAGAGCCCGCGTTGACGCCGATCCTGATCGGGGTGCCGTGGTCCTTGGCGGCCCGCGCGATCTCCTTGACCTTGTCGTCGAACTGCTTGATGTTGCCGGGGTTGACGCGGACCGCGGCGCAGCCGGCCTCGATGGCCGCGAAGACGTACTTGGGCTGGAAGTGGATGTCGGCGATCACCGCAGGCCACCCGCACGATCTGGCAGCCGGAGGCCGTGAGCTCGGCGATCTGCTGGAGGGTGGCGCCGATGTCGGACGTACGGGTCGTCGTCATCGACTGGACCGAGACCGGGGCGTCGCCGCCCACCGCCACCGTCCCGACCTGAATCTGCCTGCTCTTCCGGCGCTCGGCGAGCTTGGTCGGAACGGACGGCATGCCGAGAGAAATCGCAGTCATGTGCTGTGCAACCCCAAGTCGTGGATCAAGGTCCGGTCCCGTCAGCGGCGGGCTCCAGACTTCGAGATTACGGCACCCGGGCTCACCCCAGCACATCACGGCCCGTAAACCCACTCAATGGAAGACGGCCCGGGACAGATGATCCCGGGCCGCCTCGAACTCCGTATGACTAGGAGATTCTGACCGGGTTAACGACGTCCGCCACCAGCACGAGAAGCGTGAAGCAGACGAAGATCCCTGCCACCACGTACGCCACCGGCATCAGCTTCGCCACATCGAACGGACCCGGGTCCGGGCGGCGCAGCACCTTCGCCGTGTTGCGGCGCAGCGACTCCCACAGGGCGCCCGCGATATGGCCGCCGTCGAGCGGCAGCAGCGGCAGCATGTTGAAGAGGAACAGGGACAGGTTGAAGCCGGCCAGGAGGAAGACGAACGTCGCCAGCTGCTGGGACGCCGGGATGTCCAGGGTCGCGATCTCGCCGCTCACCCTCGCCGCGCCGACGATGCCCATCGGGGAGTCCGCCTCGCGCGGGCCGTCGCCGAAGGCCGCGTCCCACAGCGCGGGGATCTTGGAGGGCAGGGCCACGAGGGAGTCGACGGCCTCGCCGACCCGGTCGGTCATCCAGGACACCGAGTCGCCGAAGTCCTGCTTGACGACGCCGGTGGCGGCGCTGAAGCCGAGGAAGCCGGCCTGGACGTAGTCGTCCTTGACGTACGACCCGCCGGCGTCCTTCTTCACGACCCAGTTGGTGGCGATCTTCGCGTGCAGGGTCAGTTCCTCGCCCTTGCGGTCGACGACGATCGGCACGTCCTTGCCGGCGCTGTCGCGGATGAGGTCGGAGAGGGTGTTCCAGTCCTCGGTCCGCACCCCGCCGAAGGAGACGATCCTGTCGCCGGCCTTCATGCCGGCGGCCGCGGCCGGGGACCTGTCGTCGGACGCCTTGCAGTCCTCGCGCTTCTCCGTCTGTGCGATCACGCACTGGGAGACCGAGCTGACGGTGGTGGTCTGCTGCTGGATGCCGAAGCCCATCAGCACGGTGAGGAAGAGGCCCACCGCGAGGACGAGGTTCATGAAGGGGCCCGCGAACATCACGATGACCCGCTTCCACGGCTTGCGCGTGTAGAAGAGGCGGGTCTCGTCACCCGGCTTGAGCTCCTCGAACGCGGCCGAGCGGGCGTCCTCGATCATGCCGCGCCAGGGTGAGGTCGAGCGGGCTTCGAGGCGGCCGTCGGGGCCGGGCGGGAACATGCCGATCATGCGGATGTAGCCGCCGAACGGGATCGCCTTGACGCCGTACTCGGTGTCGCCCCTCTTCCGCGACCAGAGGGTCGGGCCGAAGCCGACCATGTACTGCGGCACGCGGATACCGAACAGCTTGGCCGTGGACAGGTGGCCCAGCTCGTGCCATGCGATCGAGAAGAGCAGCCCGACCGCGAACAGCACTATGCCGAGGATGAACATCAGGGTCGTCATGCACGGGCCTCCGCCGTGTGTGCTGCCAGTTCCTGTGCCCGTCTGCGGGCCCAGGTCTCCGCTTCGAGGACGTCCGCAACCGTCAGGGAAGTTCCCGTCGGCGGGGTGCCGTGCTCCTCCACCACCCGGGTCACGGTGTCCATGATCCCGTTGAACGGCAGCGCGCCGGCCCGGAATGCCTCCACGCACTCCTCGTTGGCCGCATTGAACACCGCGGGTGCCGTGCCCGCGAGCTCTCCGACGTGGCGCGCCAGGTTGACCGACGGGAACGCGTCGTTGTCGAGCGGGAAGAACTCCCAGGTCGACGCCTTGCTCCAGTCGAAGGTGGGGGCGGCGTCGGGGACGCGCTCCGGCCAGCCGAGGCCGATGGCGATCGGCCCGCGCATGTCGGGGGGCGTCGCCTGGGCGATCGTGGATCCGTCCGTGAACTCAACCATCGAGTGGACATACGACTGGGGATGCACGACCACCTCAATGCGGTCGAAGGAAATGTCGTAGAGCAGGTGCGCCTCGATGACCTCCAGGCCCTTGTTGACCAGGGTCGCGGAGTTGATCGTGATGACCGGGCCCATCGCCCAGGTGGGGTGGGCGAGGGCGTCCTCGACCGTGACGTTCGCCAGCTCGGCCTTCGTGCGGCCGCGGAAGGGGCCGCCGGAGGCGGTCACCACGAGCTTGCGTACGTCCGCGCGCGTGCCGGACGCCAGGGCCTGGAACAGGGCGGCGTGCTCGGAGTCGACCGGGATGATCTGTCCGGGCTTGGCGAGGGCCTTGACCAGCGGGCCGCCGACGATCAGGGACTCCTTGTTGGCGAGCGCGAGGGTGCGGCCCGCCTCCAGGGCGGCGAGGGTGGGCGCGAGTCCGATCGAGCCGGTGATGCCGTTGAGGACGGTGTGGCAGTCGGAGGCGGCGACCTGGGTGGCCGCCTCGGGGCCGGCGAGGATCTCGGGGAGCGGCTCCCCCGTGCCGTACTGGGCGGCGAGTGCCTCGCGCAGGGCCGGTACGACGTCCTCTCGGGCGACCGCGACGGTCCGTGCCTTCAGCCGGTACGCCTGCTCGGCGAGGAGGGCGACCCGGCCGCCGTTGGCGGACAGGGCGGTGACCCGGAACCGGTCGGGGTTGCGCAGCACGAGATCGATGGCCTGGGTGCCGATCGAGCCGGTGGAGCCGAGGATCACCACGTCCTTCGGGCCGTCGCCCGCTACGGGGTCGTAGACCAGGTGGGGGTCGGCGAGGGCGCGGGGCGGGAGCCCCGTCGTCCGCCCGGAGGGCGGGCCCTGCGGCGTCAGGTGCGTGCTGTCGCTGCGCCGGGCGTTGGCCCACGTACTGGATGTACTTGGGTCAGCGCCCGGTGCGGCGAGAGTGCGTGCATGGCGTCGCAGGGCAGACGGGGCTTCCGCCCCGCGCCCTCGGGGGGCTGGACTGTCGCTCATTCCCCCATTGTGGCCGTAAGGACTGTCAGGGAGGACAGGGCGTCCCCATCGGCGGGTAACAGGATGGTGAGGGGTCACCGCAGGCTGTGACCGGCGGGCGGTGACCCCTCAGGGCTCTCTGGCCGTCCGTCACCTGATCGGACGGTGCACGTTCTCCCGTTCGCTCGGGCCCGGTGTCGCGTCGGCGATCCACGGGGCGCCGTCGTCCGAGGGGTCGACGATGCCCTGCTCCAGCCACTCGTACGTGCCCGACATCACGCCCTTGACCACCTTGCGGTCGAGTTCGTCGGTGTTGGACCACAGCCTGCCGAAGAGTTCCTCGATCCGCAGCCGGGACTGGCGGCAGAAGGCGTCGGCGAGCTGGTACGCCTCACGGCCGTGCTCGCCCTGGCCGCGCAGGTGCTCGGCGCGGACACAGGCCGCGCTCATGGCGAACAGCTCGGCGCCGATGTCGACGACCCGGCCGAGGAAGCCCTGCTTGGTCTCCATGCGGCCCTGCCAGCGGGACATGGCGTAGAAGGTGGAACGGGCGAGCTTGCGGGACGTTCGTTCGACGTAGCGCAGGTGCGGCGAGAGGTCGACGTCCTGTTTGAACTCGCCGTACGAGTAAGGCAGTTGGCCCTGGCCCGCGACCAGCTTCGGCAGCCACTTGGCGTAGAAGACACCGGCGCCCGCGCCCGCCTTCGCCTTGTCCTGGAGGGACTTCTCCGGGTCGATGAGGTCACCTGCGACGGTCAGGTGGGCGTCGACGGCCTCGCGGGCGATGAGGAGGTGCATGATCTCCGTCGAGCCCTCGAAGATGCGGTTGATGCGCAGGTCGCGCAGGACCTGCTCGGCGGCGACCGGACGCTCCCCGCGGGCCCGCAGCGACTCGGCGGTCTCGAAGCCTCGGCCGCCGCGGATCTGGACGAGTTCGTCGGCGATCGTCCAGGCCATCTCGGAGGCGTACAGCTTGGCGAGGGCGCCTTCGATGCGGATGTCGTTGCGGTCCTCGTCGGCCATCTGCGAGGCCAGGTCGGTGACGGCCTCCAGGGCGAAGGTGGTGGCGGCGATGAAGGAGATCTTCGAGCCGACGGCCTCATGGTGGGCGAGCGGCTTGCCCCACTGCTCGCGGGCCGCGGACCACTCGCGGGCGATCTTCAGGCACCACTTGCCGGCGGCTACGCAGGAGGCGGGAAGCGAGAGCCGCCCGGTGTTGAGGGTGGTCAGGGCGATCTTCAGGCCGGCGCCCTCGGGGCCGATGCGGTTGGCGGCGGGGACGCGGACCTGGTGGAAGCGGGTGACGCCGTTCTCGATGCCGCGCAGGCCCATGAAGGCGTTGCGGTTCTCGACCGTGATGCCGGGCGAGTTGGTCTCCACGACGAAGGCCGTGATGCCCCCCTTGTGGCCCTCGGACTTCGGCACCCGGGCCATGACGACGAGCAGGTCGGCGACCACGCCGTTGGTCGTCCACAGTTTGACCCCGTCGAGGACGTAGTCGTCCCCGTCCGGTACGGCGGAGGTGGCCAGACGGGCCGGGTCGGAGCCCACGTCGGGCTCGGTCAGCAGGAAGGCGCTGATGTCGGTGCGGGCGCAGCGCGGCAGGAACCGTTCCTTCTGCTCCGGGGTGCCGAACAGCTTCAGCGGCTGCGGTACGCCGATCGACTGATGGGCGGAGAGCAGGACGCCGATCGCGGGCGACGCCGAGCCGGCCAGGGTGAGGGCCTTGTTGTAGTAGACCTGGCCGAGGCCGAGCCCGCCGTACTTGGTGTCGATCTTCATGCCGAAGGCGCCGAGTTCCTTGAGCCCGTCGATCACGTCGTCGGGGATGCGGGACTCGCGCTCGATGAGGGCGCCGTCGACCTTGGTCTCGACGAAGTCGCGCAGTTTGGCGAGGAACTGCTCGCCGCGCTGGGCTGCCTCGTCGGTGGGCATCGGGTGGGGGTGGATGAGGTCGAGGCGGAAGCGGCCGAGGAACAGTTCCTTGGCGAAGCTGGGCTTGCGCCATTCCTGCTGCCGGGCCGCCTCCGCCACCTGGCGTGCCTCACGCTCAGTGACAGTAGGCTTCGTGGGTCCTGCGGACATGAGGCTCACCTCGCCGCGAATCGGGATCTTGGGCCGTTTGGTTACCGACGGGTGCTACCCGATCGTATGTACCCGATAACGGGCGCCCCCACCACCCCGCGCGCATCCGTTCAGCCGATGTCGACGGAGTACGCCTTGGTGTCCAGGCGGCCCGTGCCCTTGAAGACCTCGGTGCCGGACTCGATGCCGGAGACGTATTTGTCGTTGCTCAGCAGGTTGCGCCGGACGAGTGCCTGGGTGAAGTCGTCGAGGTTGAGCGTGGCCTTGGTGGTGTTGGTGCGGCGGACGAAGGAGTGGACCTTCCAGCCGATGTCGCCCTCGTAGATGTCCCACATCGCGCCGCCCAGGCTGACGCTGGCGTACTTCGTGCCGAGCGGGCCGGCGCCGCCCTGGCGGTTGAGCCAGATCATGATCTCGTCGGTGGGCTGGTCCTGCCAGTCCGCGGTGCTCTTGGTGTGCAGCCAGAGGTCGTAGGCGACGTTCATGGTGCCGGGATCGGAGCTGACCGAGAACTCCCAGCTCGTCCGCACCGGCTTGCGGTCGCCGACGCGGATCGGCAGGCCGGTGGTCGCCTTGTCGACCTTCCAGCCCCAGTGCCAGCCGAGGACGGTGGAGGCGTACGTCTTGACGTCGTAGTCCTTGCCGGTGGCGCTGTTGGCCAGGCTGTAGTTCGTGCCCCAGGAGATCGTCGAGCCCGACCGGGAGTTGTCCCAGACGCACTGGGTGCCGGTGAACTTGCCCTCGTTCCAGAGGTTGTTGTTCACGTAGTACTTGCCGAGCGTGATCGTGTCGAAGGCCGCGCACTTCTTGCTCGACTCGTCCGCCTGGGCGACGGTGACCCCGGCGGCCGCCGCGAGGGCGACCGTGGAGGCGAGCAGGGTCTTCCGCTGCTTGGACAGGCGCGGTCGGCGGTGTTGCATGGGGGGTCCTTCCGGGGGACGGTTCCTGTACGACCTCTCAGTGGCCGCCGACCCGCCGGGAGGTTGCCCCCCCCACGGCGCCGACAGTCTCGTACCGAGAAAAGCTGTCGAAGCGCTTCGACAACCTATGGACACCCACGCGCGCCAGAGCTAGTGTCGAACCACCCTCACACCCGCCCCTGTACGTAGCGCGCACTGTCGAAGCGCTTCACAAAGCTTGGAGAGCTGGATGGTCACCCTTGCCGAGGTCGCCCAGCACGCCGGAGTCTCGGCGAGCACGGTGAGCTATGTCCTCAGCGGCAAGCGGTCCATCTCCGCGACCACCCGGACGCGGGTCGAGCAGAGCATCCGCGAACTCGGCTACCACCCGAACGCGGGGGCCCGCGCCCTGGCCAGCAGCAGGTCGAACATCATCGCGCTGATGATCCCGCTGCGCACCGACATGTATGTGCCGGTGATGATGGAGATCGCCATCGCGGTGGCGACGACGGCCCGTACGCACGGATACGACGTCCTGCTGCTGACCGGCGAGGAGGGCCCCGACGCCGTACGCCGGGTCACCGGCAGCGGGCTGGCCGACGCGATGATCCTGATGGACGTCCAGCTGGACGACGAGCGGCTGCCGCTGCTGCGCGGCACCGACCAGCCGTCCGTGCTCATCGGGCTGCCCGCCGACACGACCGGGCTGACCTGCGTCGACCTCGACTTCAAGGCGACCGGCGCGCTGTGTGTGGAGCATCTGGCGATGCTGGGGCACCGGGACATCGCTGTCATAGGCGAGGCCCCGGCCGTCTACGAGCGGCACACCGGTTTCGCCGAGCGCACGCTCGACGGGCTGCGCCTTCGTTCCCAGGAGCTGGGGATGCGGCTGCTGCACCGGCCTTGTGAGGGCGGGTACGACGCGATGGCCGTCACGCTCGCCCGGATCCTCGACGAGCGCCCGGCGACCACGGGGTTCGTCGTGCAGAACGAGTCGGCGGTCGAGCCGCTGCTCGCCCTGCTGCGTCAGCAGGGCCGTGCCGTGCCCGAGGACGTGTCGGTGGTCGGCGTCTGCCCCGACCAGGTCGCCGTCCAGGCCTCGGTGCGGCTGACGTCGGTCTCCATTCCCGCACAGGAGATGGGCCGGCATGCGGTGGAGCAGCTGGTCGCCAAGCTGGAGGGGCGCGGGAGCGACGAAGTCGTGCTAATCGCCCCCGAGTTGACGATCCGGGCGAGCACGGGCCCGGCGCCGTCCGCCGCCCACTGAGCCCCTCTCCCTCCCCCCTCGCTCACCGTGCCCTCCCAGGCACCCCCATGTCTTCACCCGTCTGCCCCCGCTGCCGTCGTCAGGAGCGCCCCCGTGAATCACTCAGGCTTGCCCAGCAATGCTCGCGCCAGTCAGCCCGGCGGACCTGCGTCTCTGCCGGGGGCCCGGGGGTCGTCCCCCGGGAAGACACGGCAGCCTGCCGAAACCCAGCCACAGCCCGGCACGGTCAGCCTCGCGCAGTCCTCCCCGACGGTCGGCACGTTCCGCGAGCGGGACGGCGCGCTGGAGTGGAGCGGCCGTCAGGAGACCGTACGGGTCGAGCCGTGGGGTCCGGACGCGGTGCGGGTCCGTGCCCGGCTCGGCGGTCCCGTCCTGGACGGGCTGCCCGGCGCGCTCCTTGAGTCCGCCCCGGCGACCGAGTCGACCGTCAAGATCGAGGACGGGCTGGGCGTGCTCATCGTCGGTGCGCTGACCGTCGAGGTCGACGCCGAGGGCCTGATCCGGTTCCTGCGCACCGAGGACGGCGAGGAGGTGCTCGCCGAGGAGCGCGCCCACTTCTGGTGGCCGGGCTCGCGCCTGTACACGGCCGTCGGCAACGGCTACCACCGCCTGGAGCAGCGCTTCGCCGCCTACGAGGACGAGCAGCTGTACGGCCTCGGCCAGCACCAGCACGGGCGGTTCGACCAGAAGGGCCTGGTCCTCGACCTGGTCCAGCGCAACGCCGAGGTGGGCATCCCGGTACTGGCCTCCAGCCGTGGCTACACCCTGCTGTGGAACAACCCGGCGATCGGCCGCGTGGAGCTCGCGCACAACGGCACCCGGTGGGTCGCCGACTCGGCCCGCCAGCTCGACTACTGGATCACCGCGGGCAGCCCGGCCGACGGCCAGCGGCGCTACAGCGCGGTGACGGGCCGTACGCCGATGCTGCCGGAGTGGGCGGCGGGCTTCTGGCAGTGCAAGCTGCGCTATCGCACGCAGGACGAACTCCTTGAGGTGGCGCGGGAGTACAAGCGCCGCGGCCTGCCCATCGACGTCATCGTCTGTGACTTCTTCCACTGGACCCACCTCGGTGAGTGGAAGTTCGACCCGAAGGAGTGGCCGGATCCGGCGGCGATGGTGCGCGAGCTGGAGGAACTCGGCATCAAGCTCGTCGTGTCCGTCTGGCCGTCGGTCTCCCCGCTCTCCGAGAACCACCCGGTCATGGAGCAGCGCGGCTACTTCATCGGCACCCAGTACGGGCCGATGGCGCACGCCGACTGGCCCGACAAGGAGGTGGCCTCCACGGTCCAGGTGGCGTTCTACGACGCCACCAACCCGGAGGCCCGCGAGTTCGTGTGGTCCAAGATCAAGCAGAACTACCTCGACAAGTACGGCATCACGGCCTTCTGGCTGGACGCCTGCGAGCCGGAGCTGAAGCCGGGCTTCCAGGAGAACCTGCGCTACTGGACGGGTCCGGGCCTGGAGGTCGGCAACAGCTACCCGGCCGAGAACGCCCGCACCTTCTACGAGGGCCTGCGCGCCGCCGGTGAGGAGGAGATCGTCACGCTCAACCGCTCGGCCTGGGCGGGCAGCCAGCGCTACGGCGCCGCCCTGTGGTCGGGCGACATCGGCACCGACTTCCCGACGCTGCGCCGCCAGATCGCGGCCGGCCTCAACACCGCGCTCTCCGGCATCCCCTGGTGGAACACGGACATCGGCGGCTTCCACGGCGGCGACCCGGACGACCCGGACTACCGCGAGGTGATGGTCCGCTGGTTCCAGTTCGGTGCCCTGTCCCCGCTGATGCGCCTGCACGGCTTCCGCGACCCGGGCATGCCGCTCGGCCCGGACATGACCGGCGGTCCCAACGAGGTGTGGTCGTACGGCGAGGAGGCCGGCGCGATCCTGGAGCGGTACCTGCGGCTGCGCGAGCGCCTGAAGCCGTACGTCCTTGAGGTCATGCGCGAGGCCCACGAGGAGGGGCTGCCGGTGATGCGGCCGCTGTTCCTGGAGTTCCCGGAGGACCAGGCGGCCTGGTCGGTCGACGACGCCTATCTGTTCGGCCGTGACCTGCTGGTCGCGCCGGTCCTCACGGCCGGTGCCAGGGCCTGGACGACGTATCTTCCGGCGGGCGCGCGCTGGACGGACGCGTGGACCGGGGAGACGTACGAGGGCGGTACGACCGTGACGGTCGACGCCCCGCTGGACCGCATCCCGCTGTTCCTGCGGGACGGGGCGCGGCTACCTGTAGCGGAGTAGCCGTGTCGGAGAGGGTGGCCGGACGATGGAGGTCTTCCGGCCACCCTCTCCGCATGTTCGGCCAACTTCCGGTTCTCACAGGTGAGTTGGGCGCGATAGGTTCGCTGCGTGTCCGCGTCTTCGCTCTCCCTCGCCCTCGCGAATCTGCTGGTGCGCCCGGCCTTCGGCTCGCGGCGCGATCCCGGCCGGGTCTTCGACCGGATCACCGGGAAGGCCGGGGCGGGGCCCGGCGACGGGCAGTTCGTCGACGACTTCCGGTCGCTGCTGGGCTGGTGGGCGCGGGCCGAGCGGCTCACCCCGGTCGGCTGGCAGTCGGCGCAGGCGCATGTGCGCCGGCATCTCACCAACCGGGCCCGCGTGCGGCGGCTGATCGCCGAGCATCCGGAGATCGAGCGGGAGCCGATCGAGCGGCCGGTGTTCGTGGTGGGACTGCCGCGCACCGCGACCACCGTCACGCACGCCGTGCTCACACTGTCGGACGAGCACCGCGGCCCGCTGCTGTGGGAACTGCTGGCGCCCGACCTGGAGTTGCCGCCCCGGCAACGGCGGAAGGCGGTCACGGCCGGGCGCCGGATGGTGCAGGGAGCCGACCTGTTCGCGCCGCGCTTCCGTGACATCCACGCGATGGCGGCCGAGGGGCCGGAGGAGTGTACGTTCGCGCTCCCGCACGCCCTGATGCCGTTCTCCCAGGCCCGGATCCCCGAGTACCGGGACTGGCACTGCGAGCGGGACTTCGTCCCCGACTACCGGTACCTCAAGCAGATCTACCAGGTCCTCCAGTACGGCCGCCCGCGCCGTCGCTGGATGCTGAAGTCCCCGATGCACCTGGAGAACCTGGACGCGCTGCGCACGGTGTTCCCCGACGCCACGATCGTGTGGTGCCACCGCGATCCGGTCACCGCCGTGGCGTCCTTCTGCAGCCTGATCGAGCACGGCATGGCGGTCAGTTCCCGGCCCCTGGACCTGTCCGGCATCGGCGCCACCTGGCTGGACCTGCTGAGCCGCGCGATGACACGCGGTCTGGCGGCGCGGGCCGACATCCCCGCGGAGCAGCTGGTGGACGTGCCGTACTCCTGGCTCGGCTCCGATCCGGCCTCCGGCGCCCCCAAGCTCTACGCCGCCGTGGGCGCCCACTGGACCGAGTCCGAGGCGACCCGTCTCCCCGGGGCCGTCGCCCGCCCCAAGGGCACCCGGCGCCACACCTACGACCTGGCCCGCTACGCCCTGACCCGCGCCGACGTGGAGTCCGCCTTCGCCGACTACAACGCACTACGGGCCGAGGTCGACCGCGCCTGACGACAGCGACCGGCGGGTCGGGCCCCGCCCCACGACACGGTCAGCCACTGCTGACGGTGGAGTCGTCGGTCCGGGCGATCCTGCCCGCCGACACCCACCGGCGCCGACTCCGGGAATCCACCTGCACCGATCACAACCAGCCGCGGGCCGAGGCCGGCGGAGCCTGACGACAGCGACAGGCGCGAGCCGGCCCCGGCCCCGGTGACGGGTCAGCTGCTGCTGACCGTCAGGTTGTTGGTGTTGAAGTCCAGGCCGCCGGAGGACGAGGTGATCTCGTAGCCGAACTGGACGTCACCGATGGTCTCGCTGCTGGACATCCAGCCCTTGCCGGTGATCCAGGTCAGGATCGGCTTGATGTTCACGGTGCCGGAGCTGGAGTCGGAGGTCCGCAGGAACGAGAACACCTCGTTGGCTCCGTTGGTGCCCTTGTAGACGGTCCAGGTGTGACCGCCGAGCGTGACGTTGCCCTGCGAGGTGCCGAGCGGGCCGACGGCTCCGTTGTAGTTGACCCAGAGCATGATCTCGTAGTCGTAGTCGGTGTCCCAGATGTCGTACGACGTGTTGTACGCGCCGGACGACGGGACGGTGACGTTGTAGCTGCTGGTGAGCGAGCCGAGGGAGGCGATCGTCTTGTTGATCACCTTCTTGGAGTTGGGGTAGGACTTGATGCCGCCGGTGTTGGGGTGGTTGGCCCAGACACCCCAGTTGGTGCCGGAGTTGGCCCATATGCACTGGCTGCCGGCGCCGGAGCCCCAGATGTTGTTGTAGAGCGTGTAGCCGTTGAGGCTGGTGTTGCCCCACTGGTCGCAGGAGTTCCAGACCGCGGCCGACGCGGGGGCGGAGGCCAGTCCGACGGTGGCGCCGATGGCCATCGCCGGGGCCAGCACGGCCATGGTGATCTTGCGCAGTGCGCTCTTTGCCATGGTGTCCCTTTCCATGGGTGGGGGGAGTTGCGGGGGATTTGCGGGGAGTTACCACGCCCCCAGGGTGAGGACGTGGTCTTCTCCGGCGACGAGGTCGAGCGGTTGAGCTTCGTGGTCGCTGTCGCCGTCGCCGGATGAAGTCCGGAGTTCGACGCGGACGGTGCGGGACGGCTTCAGGACCGCCGTCGCGCCGTCGCGCGTCCAGGTCAGGTCGACCTCCGCGCCGAACCGGGTGCGAACGCCCCGGAGCCGGCCCTCCCGGAAGGTGGGGGGAAGGGCGGGCAGCAGGACCAGTCGGTCCGGGGTCGACTGCACGAGCGTCTCGATCAGTACGGCGGGCAGGGTGTGCGCGGCGTCCGCGTTGTAGACGTCGCGGTTCGGGTAGTGGGCGCTCATCAGGGAGGCGTGGAAGAAGTCGCCGCCCAGGACCTGGTCGAGGGCGTGCGCGATCCGGTCGCCGTCCCGGAGGCGGGCCGCGATCAGGGCGTGGTGGAGGTGGCCGTGCGCGGAGTCGTTCTCGGCGCCGCGGAGTTCGAGGGCGCGGTGGGCGGCCGTCGCGAGGTCGGGGGTGTCGTACGGGGTGATCTCGTCGAGCGGCCAGACGCCGTAGAGGTGGCTGAGGTGGCGGTGGTCGTAGGTGTCCTCCAGGCCCGGCCAGGCCCATTCGGCGAGGGCGCCGTCCTCGTTGACCCGGTGCGGGGGCAGGCGGTCGGCGAGGGCGCGCCAGCGGTCGGCGTCCGGGGTGTCCGGGTGGTAGGCGGCGGCCGTGAGGAGCGCGTGCCGGGCCGCCGAGAGGTCCATGGCCGCGTTGATCGTGCCCCAGCTCGCGTTCGCCGGGCGGTTCTCGGGTGAGTAGGAGGGGACGACGACCAGGTGGCCGTCGGCGTCGGTCCGGGTGAGGAAGTCCTCGTAGAAGTAGGCGACTTCGGCGAGGGCGGCGGCGGTGCGCGGGTCGCGGGTGCCGTGGCTCTCGTCGTGGTCGACGAGGGGTTTGAGCAGCCAGTCGGCGGCGGCGGTCCACAGGTGCAGGGGGTATTCGCGGCTGAAGTGGTACGAGTGACCCGACTCGCCGTCGGTGTGCGCGGGGGCCACCACGCCCCGGGTGCCGAAGACGGCGCGGGCGTTGTCGCGCCAGTCGGGCAGCTGGCGTTGGAGCAGCGCGGCGTGGGCCTCGGTGACCTCGGGGAGGGCGGCGGCCGCGGCGGAGGCGGTCTGGAGGTTGAGGTTGGCGTCGTTGGTGAACGCGCCCGACCAGGCGGTGTTCCAGTCGCCGGTCCACAGGCCGGTCAGCCGGGGCGGGAAGAGGCCGCTGGCGGACAGCAGGTGGTAGCGGCCGGCCGCGAACAGCCGCTCCAGCAGGGCGGCCGCGTGCGGGCGCTTCAGCAACTCGGAGCCGGGCAGGGACCGTTCGGCCGGGTCGGCGGCGAGGTCGAGGGTGACGCGCTCGTAGGCGGTGCGGTGGAGGGCGACATGGCGTTCGAGGAGTTCGTCGTACTCCAGGGCCGCCAGCTCGCGCAGGGCGCGGCCCTCCGCGGTCACGTCGAGTTCGCCGGTGTGGCGCCGGACCCGGGTGAGGAGCAGGACGGACCGGGCTTCCTCCAGGTGCACGCCCGGCGGGGCGAGCGCCGTCGTACCGCCGGTGACGGCGATCAGCGTGACGCCGGTGAAGGCTCGGTCGCCCTCGGGATAGCGGGCGCGCAGGCTCAGCAGGGCGCCCTCGGGGGTGAGAAGGGCACCGTGGCCGACCCCCAGTCCGGCGGGAGCCCCGGGAAGGCCGTGGTCCAGGGAGATGTCGAGGGTGCGGCCGGGTGACGTGACGTGCTGGACGATCACGTCGTCGGCGCGGGAGACGAAGACCTCGCTGGTCCAGTCGGCGCACTCGGCCCGGACGACGCCCGTGGCGAAGTCGACGGACCGGCGGTAGCCGTAGCCGTGCCCCTCGCCGGACGGCCGGTGCAGCCGGATCTGGAAGGCGGGGTGGAAGGGCCGCACCCACTGGAGCGGGCGGCCGTCGGTGAAGCCCTCCGCGGCGGTGCGGTCGCCGGCCAGGAGGCGGTCCTGGAGGGCGGAGAGTTCGGCGGCGAGCCGCGGTGGGCGGGTGTCGCCGCCGTTGGGGCGGACCAGGGTGTGATGGGTGACGATGACGCGGTCGTCGTTCGGGTCGCCGAACACAAGGGTGCCGTGGTGGCCGTTGCCGCTGAGGAAGGCGTCCTCCCAGCGGGCGGCCGGCTGCGGCTCCCAGGTTCCGTGGACCGGGGTTCGGGTCATGGCCGCAGTACCGCCACGTCGTAGCGGCCGAGGGTGACCCGGTCCGTGACGGCCGCCCCGGTGAGCAGGTCGTGGTGGGTGCCGGGCACCTCGACGGTCACCGGCTCGCGGCCGTGGTTCAGCACGAACAGCACCTCGCCCCGGCGTACGGCCTCGACCTGCTCGGGGAGGCCGTCGAGCACCGGCCGGGCGCCCGCGCCGGCCGCGACGCGGGCCAGCAGGTCGCGCAGCGCGTCCGGCTCCGGGAGCGTGGAGACGTACCAGGCCCGGTCCTTGCGCAGGACGGCGGGCAGTCCGTCGAGTTCACCGCCCTTGTACGGGACGGTCTCGTCGGCGGTGCCGTCGGCCTCCAGTTCCTCGGACCACAGGGTTCCCCGGAAGCCCTCGCAGACGACGCTCTCCTCGGCGTCCAGGGGCCACCACTCGTGCAGGGTCCGGATGCCGAACAGCTCGCGCAGCCGGGCGTCCATGCCGCCGGGCCGGACCCGGTCGTCCTCGTCGGCGACGCCGGTGAGGAAGCCGCAGACGAGGGTGCCGCCCTGGCGGACGTAGGCGAGGAGGTTCTCGATCGCCACGTCCGTGAGGAGGTAGAGCTGCGGTACGACGACGAGCCGGTACGCGGTCAGGTCGTGCTCGGGGTGGGCGAAGTCGGTGGTGAGGTGGGCCTGCCACAGGGCGCGGTGCCAGGTCTTGAGTACGTCTGCGTGGTCGACCCGCTGGGACAGGCGGCCGTCCTGGGCGCCGGCCCACCAGGCGTGCCAGTCGTGCAGGACGGCGACGTCGGCGCCGCTGTGCCGGCCCGACACCTCCGGGGCGATCCGCGCGAGGTCCGCGCCGAGCTGCTTGACCTCCTGGTACGTACGGCCCTCCTCCCCGGCGTGGCTGACCATCCCGGAGTGGAACTTCTCCGCGCCCTGCCGGGACTGCCGCCACTGGAAGTAGCAGACGGCGTCGGCGCCGCGGGCCACGGCCTGGAGGGACCAGAGGCGGTTGAGGCCGCGGGGCTTGGGGTGGTTGACGCCCCGCCAGTTGACCGGTCCGGCCGCCTGCTCCATGAGCATCCAGGGCCCGCGTGCCTGGGAGCGGGTCATGTCCTGCACGAGGGCGCCGTGCTGGGCGCCGAGCGGGTCGCGCGGGTCGGGGTAGAGGTCGACGGAGACGACGTCCTCCTCCTCGGCCCAGCGCCAGGCGTCCTGCCCGAACCACAGCGGCATGAAGTTGCTGGTGACCGGGAGGTGCGGGGTGTGCCGGCGGACGATGTCGCGCTCGGCGACGTAGCACTCCAGGAGCATGTCGGAGGTGAAGCGCCGGAAGTCCAGGACCTGGGCGGGGTTGCGCATGTAGTGCGGCAGACGGGCCGGCAGGATGCCGTCCCAGGTGTCGTATCCCTGGCTCCAGAAGGCGGTGCCCCAGGCCTCGTTGAGGGCGTCGAGGGTGCCGTACCTCTCCCGCAGCCACCGTCGGAAGGCCGCAGCCGCCTCGTCGCCGTGGTCGAAGGTGCAGTACTCGTTGTTGATGTGCCACATCGTCAGGGCCGGGTGGCCGCCGTA
This sequence comes from Streptomyces viridochromogenes, assembly GCF_001270495.1. Classification (GTDB taxonomy): domain Bacteria; phylum Actinomycetota; class Actinomycetes; order Streptomycetales; family Streptomycetaceae; genus Streptomyces; species Streptomyces viridochromogenes_A. The sequence continues at coordinate 3,497 of NZ_LGUR01000208.1, read as the reverse complement.
GCGGGCGGCCAGGTCCTCGGTGATGGCGGCGGCGTAGCGCCGGTAGGTGGCGCTGGAGTGCGAGAAGTGCTGCCGGCCGCCCCACCACTCGGTGCGGCCGTCCTCGGTGACGGGCAGGGTGTCGGGGTGCAGCCGGCCCATCCAGGGCGGGGGTGAGGAGGTCGGGGTGGCGAGGACGACGCCGATGCCGTTGTCGTGCATGAGGTCCATGAGCCGGTCCAGCCAGCCGAACTCCCGCGCGCCGGGCTCCGGTTCCAGCTTCGACCAGGAGAAGACGCCGAGGGTGACCGAGTTGACGCCGGCGGCCTTCATCAGCCGGACGTCCTCGGGCCAGGTCTCCTCGGGCCACTGCTCGGGGTTGTAGTCGCCGCCGAAGAGGAGACGCCCACGGGTGGCATCGCTCAGGGCGGGCCTTTCTCGCTCCGGCATCAGACGGGCTCCCCGTACTGCACGCCGCGTCCGTTGGTGGCGACGTAGACACGGCCGTAGACCCTTGGGTCGCCGGTGACGGCGGCGCCGATCCAGCCCCACTGGTGCTGGTCGTCGTTGATCCGCGTCCAGGTCTTCGCCTCGTCGTCGGAGCGGTACACGGCGGTGATCGTCTCGGTGGAGCCGACCATGTAGACCGCCGGGTAGGGGGCGCCCTCGGCCGCCTTGCCGAAGCCGAGGGTGTACGACGCCCCGCAGCTGCCGACCTTGGTGAAGGTGGTGCCGCCGTCGGTGGACCGGTAGAGCCCGTTCCACTTCAGGCTCAGCCACAGGTCGCCGGACCGGCCCGGGGCCGCGGCCAGCTGGAACTCCTTGTCGCCCGAGTTCAGGCCGGAGGCCCGGGCGGCGAAGGTCAGGCCGCCGTCGGTGCTGGCGTGGAGGGTGCCGGTGGCCGTGTCGAAGGCGTAGAAGCGCTTCGGGTCGACGGGGTCCGCGACGAGCACGGCGCCCTTCGGCACAGAGGCGACCTCGGCCCAGGTGGCGCCGTTGTCGGCGGAGCGCTGAGCCGGGTACACGGTGCCGTCCCAGTGCGCGAAGGACCACAGCAGCACACTGCCGTCGGCGCTGGTGACGATCGGCCCCGGCGCGTCCTTGGCGATGGCGGGCTGCGCCTTGAACGGCGCCCACGTCTGCCCGCCGTCGTTCGAGTAGGCGCCGTTGCCGTGGTCGCCCCAGCCGGTCCGGACCACGTACGACGGCTTGGCCGCGGCCTGGGCGAGACCGGTGGCCGACCCGAACACGGGGTTCGAGGCCATGCCGCGCGAGGGCGACGCCGTGAGCGACTCGTGGTACATCACGCCGATGTCGCCGTTGCCGCTGATCAGATGCGCCGCTCCGGCCGGGGGCGAGAGCAGCTGGCGGACGGACGTCTCCTCCAGGCCACGGATCTGTGGGGCCCAGTTCCGCAGGTCCCGGGTGCCGTAGAGGGTCGCGCCGGTGCCGTAGACGATGTGCCGGGAGTCGTACGGGTCGATGCCGACGGCCTGGATCCACCAGCCGAACTTGGGCTCGTCGGCGCCGAAGGTGAGGAAGGGGGTCTCGGAGACGTCGAGGACGGCCTTGTCCTTCAGGGACTCCCAGCTGCGGCCGCCGTCGGTGGTCCGGTACAGGGTGTCGACCAGCGCCCAGCGGTTGTTGGTGGAGACGACGACGGTGCCGGGGCGGCAGGCGTCGACGGCGACACCGCCGTAGGCGAAGGTGTCGGTCCCCCCGTCGCTCGTCGCGCCGCCGGGCTTGACCGGCGTGACCTCGGTCCACTTCCCGTCGGTGGTGCGCAGCTTGTGCACGCTGCCGTCCGACTGGCCGTTGGGGCCGGGCGCGTTGCCGTACGTCACGTACAGCTCGCGCGTGTGCTTGTCGTACGCGGCGCGGATCGGCACCTTGGCGGCGGTGCCGGTGGGCTGGCCGGGGACCGCCTCCCAGGTCGTGCCGTCGGAGGTGCGGTACAGGTTCGGCTGGCCGGCGGTGCCGTCGGAGTCGCCCCAGCCGGCGTAGACGGTACGGCCCGCGGCGACGAGGAGGACGACGCCCTGGCCGGTGGCGCCGGGCGTGGCCGGGAAGCTCACGGCCTGCCAACTGGCGCCCCGGTCGGTCGACTTGAGCAGCCCGTCGTGCCGGGTGCCCAGCCACAGCGTGTCGCTGTCCCGCGGGTCGACGAGCAGCCGCTCCCCCGCGCCCCGCCCGTCCTCGTTGGCGCCGAGCTTCACGGTGAGGTCGGTGCGCTTCCACGTGGCGCCGCGGTCCTCGGAGCGCAGGACGGCTCCGTTTCCGGCCCAGGACTGGGCGTACGTGCCGAGGGAGAGGTACACCCGGTTGGGGTGCGCCGGGTCGACGGCGATGGCCTCGACGCCGAGCAGGTTCCAGTCGTCCCAGCCCAGGTGGTCGGTGAGCGGGATCCACCGGCCGGTCCGGTCGTCCCAGCGGTAGGCGCCGCCGATGTCGGTACGGGCATAGGCGAGACCGCGGACGGAGGGGTGGAAGAGGACGCCGGTGACGAATCCGGTACCGCCCATGACGGCGGTGCGCCAGCGGTATGCCGGGCCGGCGGGAGCGGCGGACTCTGCCGCGGCCGCGGGTGCCGCGAGCGGCGGCAGGGCAGTGAGCGCGGCGGCGGCCGCGGTCCCGGCGAGAACGGTTCTTCTGCTGGGCTGGGACGAGCGCATGACGTACCTCGTTCTTACAAAGGGGGGATGCGGATACCTAACTAGGGGCGCGGGGCTGCATCGATTTGCGGCTCCGCCGCGTGGGCGCGACCAGCCACAACGAAGCCGCAGACAGCGAACAACCGGTGGCCCTGTTCTCCCAAAAGTGACCGTCAGCCCTTGACCGCGCCGGTCAACATGCCCTTCTTGAAATGCCGCTGGACAAACGGAGAAGCGACCGCGACCGGAATCAGCGCGAGGACCATGACCGCCATCTGCAGCCCCAGCGCGGAGAGTTGACCGGTCCGCACCGCCTGCTGAAGCCCCGTCGGCGCCTCGGTGTTCTTCTGGACCAGCTGGATGAGCACGTTCTGCAACGGCATCATCTGCTGGTCGGTGAGATAGATGGAGGCGTTGAACCAGGCACTCCAGTACCCGACCGCGTAGAACAGCGAGATGACGGCCAGCACAGCCCGCGACAGCGGCATGATGATGGTCAGCAGAATCCGCAGGTCACTGGCCCCGTCGATCCGCGCGGACTCGGTGAGCTCGGGCGAGATCCCCATGAAGAACGCCCGCAGCACCAGGATGTTGAAGACACTGACCGCACTCGGCAGGATCAGCGACAGATACGTGTCGGTGAGCCCGAGGGACTGCACCAGCAGATACGTCGGAATGAGCCCGGCGCCGAAGAACATCGTCGCCATCATGGTCATCAGGAAGAACCGATGGCCCAGACTCCCCGGCCGGGACAGGCCGTAGGCGGCCAGCACCGACACCGCCATGGAGAACAGCGTGCCGACGAGCGTGACCCCGACCGAGACCATGATCGCCCGGCTGACCTGACCGCCGCTGAGCAGTTCCGTG
>NZ_LGUR01000207.1 GCF_001270495.1 Streptomyces viridochromogenes | reverse complement strand
GGGTGTGGGGCGGCGGTGGGCCGTGATGCAGAGGGTGCGGGGCGGCGGTGGGCCGTGATGCAGAGGGTGCGGGGCGGCGGTGGGCCGCGCGGCAGGGGTGCGGGGTGGCGGTGGTCGTGAGGCCGGGCGTGCTGGTCGGGCGGGGCGTCGGTAGCCCGGCCCCCGTCGTTCGGGAGCCGGGCTGTCGGTCCAGGACGCCTACGCCAGTACCTTCTCCAGCGCCCCCAGGGCCCCCGTCAGCTCCTCCGCCGTGATCGTCAGCGGGGGTGCCAGGCGGATCGTGGAGCCGTGGGTGTCCTTGACCAGGACGCCCTCGCGCATCAGGCGTTCGCCGATCTCCCGGCCCGTGCCGACCGCCGGGTCGATGTCGACGCCGGCCCACAGGCCCCGCGCGCGGAAGCCGACGACGCCCTGGCCGAGCAGCGCCGACAGGCCGCCCCGCAGGACCACGCCCAGCTCGGCGGCACGGCGCTGGAACTCGCCCGTCTCCAGGAGTTCGACGACCGCCGTGCCCACCGCGGCGGCGAGCGGGTTGCCGCCGAACGTCGAGCCGTGTTCGCCCGGCCGCAGCACCCCGAGCACGTCACGGCCGGCGACCACCGCGGACACCGGCACGATGCCGCCGCCCAGCGCCTTGCCGAGCAGCAGCATGTCCGGGACGACCGCATCGTGCTCGACGGCGAGCGTGCGCCCCGTGCGGCCGAGGCCCGACTGGATCTCGTCCGCGATGAACAGGCAGCCCTTGCGGCGGGTGAGCTCGCGGACACCGGCCAGGTAGCCCTCGTCGGGGATGAGGACCCCCGCCTCGCCCTGGATCGGCTCCAGCAGCACCGCCGCCGTCGTCTCGTCGACCGCCGCCTCCAGCGCGGCCAGGTCGTTGTACGGCACGACCCGGAAGCCCGGCGTGAACGGGCCGAAGCCCTGCCGCGCCGTCTCGTCCGTGGAGAACGACACGATGGTCGTCGTACGGCCGTGGAAGTTGTCCGCCGCGACCACGATCGTCGCCTGGTCGGCCGGGACGCCCTTCACCTCGTACGCCCACTTGCGGGCCACCTTGATGCCGCTCTCCACGGCCTCGGCGCCCGTGTTCATCGGCAGCACCATGTCCAGGCCCGTCAGCGCCGCCAGCCGCTCGGCGAACTCCGCGAGCCGGTCGTTGTGGAAAGCCCGGGAGGTCAGGGTCAGCCGGTCGAGTTGCGTGTGCGCCGCCTCGATCAGCGCCGGATGGCGGTGGCCGAAGTTCAGCGCCGAGTAGCCGGCCAGCATGTCGAGGTAGCGGCGGCCCTCCACGTCCTCCACCCAGGTGCCCTCGGCGCGGGCGACGACCACGGGCAGCGGATGGTAGTTGTGCGCCAGGACCGGCTCCTCGGCGCGGATCAGATCGGCGGACGAACGGGTCTGCGCGGGCGCGGTCATGAGCGGATCTCCTGAGTGCAGCACTTGATGCCGCCGCCGGCCTTGCGGAACTCCGACAGGTCGACGGGGACGGGGACATAGCCGCGCTCGTCCAGCCGCGCGGCGAGCGCCTCGGCCTGCGGCGCGATGAACACGTTGCGGCCGTCGGACACGGAGTTCAGGCCGAAGGCCGTCGCGTCGTCGCGGGTGGCGAGCACCGCGTCCGGGTAGAGCCGCGCGAGCACCTCGCGGCTGCCGGCCGAGAACGCCTCCGGGTAGTAGACGATGTTGTCGTCGTCGAGCACGAACAGCGCCGTGTCCAGGTGGTAGAAGTACGGATCCACCAGCGTCAGGCTGATCACCGGGTGACCGAAGAACTCCTGAACCTCGCGGTGCGCCTCCCGGGTCGTACGGAATCCGGTGCCGGCGAGCACATAGCGGCCCGTCCAGACCAGATCGCCCTCGCCCTCGCAGACGGACTCGGGCCGGTACACGTCGAAGCCCGCCGTCTTGAACCAGGTGTCGTAGTGCGTGGACTCGGGGCGGCGCTCGGGCGCGTGGAAGAGGGAGCCGAAGACGCGGCCGCCGACGACGACCGCGGAGTTCGCGGCGAAGACCATGTCCGGGAGACCGGTGACCGGCTCCAGGGTCTCGACCGTATGGCCGTGGGAGCGGTAGGCGCTGATCAGCGACTGCCACTGCTGCTGGGCCAGATCGACGTCCACCCGGACATCGGGCTGCATCCAGGGGTTGATCGCGTACTGCACGGCGAAATGTCTGGGTTCGCAGACGAGGAAGCGCCGCCGGCGCGGCACACGGGTTTCGGGCACAGAGGGGTTCCTCCGCTTCCTACGGTGTTGATGAGGATTGACACCAAGGTAAGAAAGCCGGCGGACGAGCGACAAGAAACAGGAATTGCGTGTCCACGCAGGAATGCTGCGTCTTTGGTCTGCTCAGCGCAGGTCTGCTGCGTCAAGCGGTGTCAGTCCGCGCGTCAAGCGGTGTGTCAGGTGACGCGTCAAACCGGTGCGTCAAATCGGTGCGTCAGTCGGCACGGGCCGTCGGGACGGGCTGGCTGGCGCCCGCCTCCGGACTCTCCGGGATCAGGTGGGACAGCACCATCACGCTGATCGTCTTGCGGATGAACGGCTCGACACGGATGCGTTCCAGCACCTCCTCGAAGTGCTCCACATCCCGCGCCCGCACATGCAGCAGCGCGTCCGCGCCCCCGGTCACCGTCATCGCCGCGGTGATCTCGGGGTGGTTGCGGACCACCTCAGCGAGCCGCCGCGGCGGGGCCGCGCCCTCGCAGTACACCTCGACGTACGCCTCCGTCCGCCAGCCCAGCGCCGACGGCCTGACCGTGGCCGTGAACCCGGTGATCACGCCCGTGTCGCGCAGCCGGTCCACGCGCCGCTTCACCGCCGTCGCGGACAGCCCGACGCTCGTGCCGATCTCGGCGAAGCTCGTCCTGGCGTTCGCCATGAGGGCGGTGATGATCTTCCGGTCGAGTTCGTCGAAGGACGCCGCGCCGCTGTTCATGAGGGCACTGTAAGCGGCCCGATACCCAGCGCGAACCCACACCCTGAGCACATGTGCAAGCGTGCGAATTACTCCTACACTCCGGGTTCATGCTGCGCGCCCTGGCTGTCGACGACGAACGCCCCTCGCTGGAGGAGCTGCTCTACCTCCTGAACTCCGACCCCCGCATCGGCAGCGCGGAGGGCGCCGGCGACGCCACCGAGGCGCTGCGCCGCATCAACCGCGCCCTGGAGTCGGGTCCTGGCGGGCCCGAGGCGATCGACGTCGTCTTCCTCGACATCAACATGCCCGGCCTGGACGGACTGGACCTGGCCCGGCTGCTGACCGGGTTCGCCAAGCCGCCGCTGGTCGTGTTCGTCACCGCCCACGAGGACTTCGCCGTCCAGGCCTTCGACCTCAAGGCCGTCGACTACGTGCTCAAACCGGTCCGCAAGGAACGGCTCGCCGAGGCGGTCCGCCGCGCCGTCGAACTGCGCGCCGCCTCCCAGCGGGACGCCGCCCAGCGCGACGCCACCCCCCGCATACCCGTGAGCGAGCCCGACCCCGACCACATACCCGTGGAGCTCGGCGGCGTGACCCGCTTCGTCGCCGTCGACGACATCACCCATGTCGAGGCCCAGGGCGACTACGCCCGGCTGCACACCGACAAGGGCAGCCACCTCGTCCGCATCCCCCTGTCGACCCTGGAGGAGCGCTGGCGCTTCCGCGGCTTCGTCCGCATCCACCGCCGCCATCTCGTCGCCCTGCGCCACATCGGAGAACTCCGCCTGGACGCGGGATCCGTCAGTGTCATGGTCGGCGCCGAGGAACTCCAGGTCAGCCGGCGCCACGCCCGCGAGCTGCGGGACCTGCTCATGCGGAGGCCGTGACGATGCCCCAGAACCCCGCCGAACGCCGCGTCGTCGTCACCGGCCCGCCCCGGCAGACCCGCCGCGTCTCCGGCTACTACCGCCCCCGCACCGAGATCGACGAACAGACCACCCTCGGTCACACCTACGTCCGCTCCCTCATGCGCACCCAGCTGCGCACCGCCCTGGCCGTGTTCGCCGTCCTCGGCCTGCTCGTCGGCCCGCTGCCCCTGCTCTTCGCGGCGATGCCCGACGCCCGCCACCTGGTCTGGGCGATCCTCGGCTTCGGCCTCTACGCCCCGCTGGTCCTGCTGGCCCTCTGGTTCGTGCGCCGAGCCGAACGCAACGAACGGGACTTCGTACGGCTCGTCGAAGACCGTTGAGCCCAGGAAAACGATTGAGCCCGAAAGAACTGATACGGCCGTGAACTCCAGCTACGCCGTCCCCGCCGTCGCCCTCGTCGTCCTGGCGACCGTCCTCGTCGGCGCCTTCGGGCTGCGCATCTCCCGCACCACCTCCGACTTCTACGTCGCCTCCCGCACCGTCGGCCCCCGCCTCAACGCCGCCGCGATCAGCGGCGAGTACCTCTCCGCCGCCTCCTTCCTCGGCATCGCGGGACTGGTCCTCGTGCAGGGCCCGGACATGCTCTGGTACCCGGTCGGCTACACCGCCGGATACCTGGTCCTGCTGCTGTTCGTCGCCGCCCCCCTGCGCCGCTCGGGCGCCTACACCCTCCCCGACTTCGCCGAGGCCCGCCTCTCCTCCCATGCCGTACGACGGCTCGCGGGCGCCTTCGTCGTCGGCACCGGGTGGCTGTATCTGCTGCCCCAACTCCAGGGCGCCGGACTGACGTTGACCGTGCTGACGGGAGCGCCCGACGAGCTCGGCGGACTGATCGTCGCCGTCGTCGTGGTCGCCATCGTCGCCGCCGGCGGCATGCGCAGCATCACCTTCGTGCAGGCATTCCAGTACTGGCTCAAACTCACCGCCCTGCTCGTCCCCGCCCTCTTCCTGATCCTCGCCTGGCAGGGCGACGGCGCCCCCAGCCGCCCCTTCGACGAACCGTCGACGTTCCGCGAACAGAGCGCCGTCCGCGTCGACGACACCCTCGACCTGAAGCTCGACCGCCCGCTGACCGTCACTGTGAAAGGCACCGTCGACGGCCGCGCGCACGAGGACCAGAAGGTCCGGCTCCCCGTCGGCACCCACCACATCGAGGCGGGCACCCGGCTCACCTTCGACAAGGGCGCCCCCGTCCCCGACCCCGACCGCGGCAGCAGCGGCAGCCTGTCGCCCTCGCAGGCCGAGAACCGCGGCGAACGCCCGCTGTACGCCACGTACGGACTGATCCTCGCCACCTTCCTGGGCACCATGGGCCTGCCGCACGTCGTCGTCCGCTTCTACACCAGCCCGCACGGCGTCGCCGCCCGCCGCACCACCGTCGCCGTGCTCGGCCTGATCGGCGCCTTCTACCTCCTGCCCCCGGTCTACGGCGCCCTCGGCCGCCTCTACGCCCCCGAACTCTCCCTCTCCGGAGACGCGGACGCCGCCGTCCTGCTGCTGCCCGAGCGAATGATCGGCGGACTCGGCGGCGACCTCCTCGGCGCGCTGGTCGCGGGCGGCGCCTTCGCCGCGTTCCTGTCGACGGCGTCGGGTCTGACCATGGCCGTCGCGGGCGTACTCACCCAGGATGTCCTCCCGTCCCGGGGCGTACGGCACTTCCGGCTCGGCACGGTCCTCGCCATGGCCGTCCCGCTGGCCGCGAGCGCCCTGGTCGGCGGGCTCCCCGTCGCCGACGCGGTGGGCCTCGCCTTCGCCGTGTCGGCGTCCTCGTTCTGCCCGTTGCTCGTCCTCGGCATCTGGTGGCGGCGGCTGACCCCGCCCGGCGCGGCAGCCGGGATGCTGGTGGGCGGCGGCTCCGCGCTGCTGGCCGTCGCGGCGACGATGGCCGGCTTCCCGGGCTCCGGCGCCCTGCACGCGCTGCTCGCCTGGCCCGCGCTCTGGTCGGTGCCGCTGGGCTTCCTCACCATGATCCTGGTGTCCCTGGCCACCCCGGGCCGGGTCCCGGCGGGGACGGCGGCGATCCTGGCACGCTTCCATCTGCCGGAGGAGCTGCGGGCGGAGGTGAAGGCATGAGGCATCTCATCGCCGGACGACGCGAGGCGGTGACGGCATGAGCGGATTCATCGCGGGCCTGTGTGTGGCGATCCTCCCGCTGCTCGCCGCCGGTTTCTGGCTCGGCCGGCGCACCGTCCGCTCCCAGAACATGGGCGGCCTCGGCACCCCCGTCGAGCACGCCACGTTCGAGACGCTGCACACCGCCTCGCTCGCCGCGCCCCCGCTGCGCGCCGGCCTCACCGAGGAGACCGCCCGCAAGTCGGCCCGCAGACTCCGCTCACTGCTCGGCACGGACGCGCTGTGCCTGACCGACCAGAAGGACGTCCTGGTCTGGGACGGGGTCGGTGGACACCACCGTACGGAGATCATGGAGCTCCTCGCCGGACCCCTGGAGTCGGGCCGCGGCGAGGCCTTCCCGCTCACCTGCGACACCCCCGACTGCCCGGTGCGCTGGGCGGTGGTCGCTCCGCTCACCGTCGACGACCGGGTCCACGGCGCCCTCGTCGCCTGCGCGCCCCGCGAGTCGGCGGTCCTCGTGCGGGCCGCCGGCGAGGTGGCCCGCTGGGTCTCCGTCCAGCTGGAACTGGCCGACCTCGACCAGTCCCGCACCCGCCTGATCGAGGCCGAGATCAAGGCCCTGCGCGCGCAGATCTCCCCGCACTTCATCTTCAACTCGCTCGCGGTGATCGCCAGCTTCGTCCGCACCGACCCCGAACGTGCCCGCGAACTGCTCCTGGAATTCGCCGACTTCACCCGCTACTCCTTCCGCAGGCACGGCGACTTCACCACCCTCGCCGACGAACTCCACGCCATCGACCACTACTTGGCGCTGGTCCGGGCACGCTTCGGCGACCGCCTGTCGGTCACCCTCCAGATCGCCCCGGAGGTGCTCCCGGTCGCCCTGCCCTTCCTCTGCCTCCAGCCGCTCGTCGAGAACGCCGTCAAACACGGCCTGGAGGGCAGGTCGGCGCTCCCCGGCAAGAGCCACATCAGCATCACCGCACAGGACGCGGGCGCCGAGGCCCTCGTCGTCATCGAGGACGACGGCGCCGGCATGGACCCCGCTCTGCTGCGGCGCATCCTCGCAGGCGAGGTCAGCCCGTCGGGCGGAATCGGCCTGTCCAACGTCGACGACCGGCTCCGGCAGGTGTACGGCGATGCTTACGGCCTCGTCATCGAGACCGCCCCGGGAGCGGGCATGAAGATCACCGCCCGGCTGCCGAAGTACCAACCGGGCGTGCACTCCGCGGGACGGCTCACCCGGGAGTGACACAGGCCCCGACACCAGCTCTACGGCTCAGGTGCTGCGGCTGGCGACCATCCCCAGGGTGATCAGCCCCAGCACCACCCACCCGAACCACAGCCAGCCATTGCTCCCGAGCGCCACCGTGTAGGCCGTCACCACGACGAGACCGCCGACGGTGACCACCCCCATCGCCTTGGTAGAACCATCCGTGGAACCGCTAGAACCGGGCATCGCAACACCCTCCTCAGGGTTCGTCCCCCTCCATGGTGCCCCCGTTCTGCTTCCGGACGGTGCACACGGCGAAATGAGTCCCGTTCTTCCAGGCTCCCTCGCTCGTCCAGGAGCCCGCCGTGTACACGGAAGGATCGAAGCCGTAGTCGCGCGGTGGCACCTCCCGGGCGCACGCCGTGTCCGACTCGGTGCGTGCCTCGGACAGCGTGACGTCGGCGCCCAGTCGGGTGAACCCGAGCACCTGCTCGTCGTGCGGGTCCGCGCAGGACACCAGCCGCGCGTCCCGGCGGGAGCGCACGTCCAGACAGTCCCGCCGCTGCATGGTCGCCGTGTCGGCGAAGGCCGCCCCCTCCTGCCGGTGCCCGCCCAGCGGCCCGTACACCGGCCCGTTCGCGCCCAGCACCAGACAGGCCGTGCGCCGCCCGGCCGTCTCGAATCCCGCCTCGGTCGGTACGAGGGCGAAGCTGCGCACGTCCGCGAGCCGCTCGCGGACCTCCTCCGTCCGCTCCTCGCACGCGGCCGGCCCCTCCTGACGGGCCTCGGCGGCGGACGCGGCGGTGACGAAGCCCATCACCTGCCCGTCGGGCGCCTGCTCCCGGCAGCTGGGGTCCAGACTCAGCCGGGGCGTGCCCTTGAAAGCGGTCGCGCCGGGCCAGTCGGCCAGTACGCAGTCACCGTCCTTGAGCGGGGCAGCGAGCCCGACGGCAGCACCGTACGGCCGCCCCGTCCCGCCGGCGGGGTCCGACTCCCGGGCCATGGCGTACCAGACACCGGCCCCCGCCAGCGCCAGCCCGAGAAGGCCGGCGAGAACCGCGTGGAGAACACGCGGGCGGGTCCGGCTGGGCCCGTCTGGCCCGTCAGGCACGGGACGGAAGTCATGCGGGCCGCCGAGCGGCTCGGGCGGCTCGGGCAGCGAACCGAAGCCCTGGGCGCCGCGGGGGCGATCGGACACGGCCCGGTCGGACACGGGCAGGGAGGGGCCGAACCCCGCCGGGTCGGGCGCGGGCCCCGGCGGTGCCCCACCCCAGTGCGGCTGCGAACCGAGGTCGGTCTGGGTGCGCGCGTACGCGTCGACCTCCGGGGTGACGATCCGTGACAGCGCCGCCGCCGCCTCCGCCGCGGACATCCGCCGTGCCGGATCCTTCTCCAGCAGGGCCCGCACGACGGGCCCCAGCGCCCCGGCCCGTACGGCCGGCCGGGGCTCCTCCATGACCACCGCGGTGACCTGGGCGAGATGCGACTCGCGGTCGAAGGGACCCCGCCCCTCGACGGCCTGGTACAGCGTGCAGCCCAGCGAGAACAGATCCGTGGCCGGCGTGGGCGCCCCGCCCGTGACCCGCTCCGGCGCCAGATACCCCGCCGTACCCACGAGCACCGAGGCCAGTGTGTACCGCTTCTCCCCGGCGTCCGGCTGCACGGAGATGCCGTAGTCGGTGAGCAGCACACGGCCGTGCGGGGCCCCGGTGCGGTCCGGCGCCAGCAGGATGTTCGCCGGTTTCACGTCCCGGTGCATGACGCCCCGCTCATGTCCGGCCGTCAGCGCGTCGAGTACGGCGAGCCCGACGCGGGCGCACTCCGCGGGCGCCGGAGGACCGTGCTGTTCGATGAGGTCGCGCAGGTTGATAGCGCCTGCCACGTACTCCATGACGATCCACGGCAGACCCTCGTGCTCCAGCACGTCGTGCACGGTCACCACATGCGGATGCCCGCGCAGCCCCGCGGCGTGCCTTGCCTCGGCCCGGGCCCGCGCCACCCTGGCCTCGCGCTCGTCGGCCTCGGCCGGGTCCCGGAACACGATCTCCTTCAGCGCGACCTCGCAGGCGAGTCTCTGGTCGTGGGCGAGCCAGACATGGCCCATACCCCCGCTGCCGAGCCGGTTCAGCAGCAGATAACGGCCGGCGATGACCCGGCCCACTCCCGATGTCGGTGATCCTGAAGGCATCCGGTGACTCCCGGGTTCTGCGGGTGCGCTGCGTGGTTGCTAGGCGGTCGCGCTCGTGGCGGGCCCACCGGTGGACGGGACGCCGGTCGCCGGGGCGCTGGTCGGGGGCGCGCTCGTGGTCACCGGTGGTGAGCTGGTCACGGGCGGAGGCGGGGGTGCGGAGCTGGACGTGGGGAGCTTGGTCGGCGAGGGCGGCGGCGCGGAGCTGGGCGGTGGGTTGGATGAGGGCGGGGCGGACGACGGGAGCCCGCTCGTGGGACCGGGGCCGCTGGGACCGGGACTGCCGGGTGCGGACGACGACGGGGGCGGCGGAGCCGAGCTGGACGGCGGGGACGTCGAGGGTGAGGAGGACGAGGACGACGTGGAGGGCGTGGACGGAGTGGAAGGCGAGGACGTCGGTGGCGTCGAGGCCGGCGGATCCTGCGTCGACCCGGAAGACCCCGAAGACCCGGAAGTCCCCGCGCCCGGGGGAGTGGACGTCGATGTCGACGTCGCCCCCTCGGTCGAGCCTCCGGAGGTCCCCCCGGCCACGCTCAACGTCACGTACTCCCCGAACCGCAGACTGCTCCCGGCCGGCGGATCCGACGCCGTGACCCGGGCGTCGTCCGGCGGCAGCCCGCCGCCCTCGAAGGCGACCGCCAGCCCCTGGTCGGCCAGCTGCCGGCTCGCCTGTCCGAACGTCTCCCCGGCGAGCCTCGGCACCGCACGTCGTTCACGCGTGTCGAACGTGGTGTCGTCGGCGCCGGTGGTGCCGACCGGTCGGGCGATGCCGCGGTCGGGTTCATGGACGTCGACGAGGTCGAGCCGCTCCACTTTCCGTGTTGCGGGCCGCACGGCCACCACGGACGCCTCCTCGTAGCCCTTCCATTCCTCGTTGCGGTCGTCGAAGTCGACCTTTATCCGGGTCGTGTCACCCTCGAAGGGCCGCAGCGGATTTCCGCACGAGCACTTCACCGCGGGAAGTCCTTGCGCGTCGACGAGAATCGCGATTCCCGTCTGGAGCAGCGCGTTGAAGGGGGCGGCCCTTCCCTTTTTATAGTCGTGGTTCTTCACGAGGGTGTCGTGACGCAGGAGAACCGGTGTGAGTCGACCGAGATAATCCGGAATCTCGCCCCTGGTAATGGAGAGCGCGGCTGCCCACGCCTGTGCCTTGCGCTCCTGGGCGGGATCGGTGAGGAACTCCTTGAGCCGCCGGACATCACAGATCGTCGGCTGCTTCGAACCGCCGTACAGCCCAGGAGTGTCACCCTGCTGAAGACCGCCGGGCGCCGTCCGCGCCCTGACCTGCTGGTCCTTCCCCAGGCCCTGACTCTCGTCGAAGAAGGGCGCGAGCGACGGAACTCCCGCGGCCACCGCTTTCACCGCCCACACGGGTGCGTCCCGATCGCACCCACTGAGCGCCAGAACGAGGACCAACAGGACGGCGATCCTCCGAATCGCCGTTTTCCCGGCCCTGTGCACGAACACGCGAAGCGCCATTACCGCTCCCCCCGGTGCGGTTCCCCCGACGCGCTTCATGCTACTGAAAGGCGCAGCCTTTCGGTTTCCTCAGTTTCCGCGTGCGTTCAATGAGGCCAAATAGGCGTTGTAGGCCTCGAGTTCCTTGTCGCCGTCCCGGTCGGCGGCCCGGTCCTTGCGCCGGGCCTGCCGCTGCTCCGAGCCGTACCACTGGAACAGCAGGGCGATCAGCACCAGTACCGACGGAATCTCGCTGAACGCCCAGGCGATCCCGCCGGCCGCGTTCTGGTCGGAGAGCGCCTCGATACCGAGGGAGGCGGGCGGGTTCTTGAACGTCTCGACCATCGGCTCCGACGCCATCATCAACGCGATACCGAAGAACGCGTGGAACGGCATCCCCGCGAACAGCTCCAGCATCCGCATCAGATACCCCGGTCGGTGCGGGCCGGGATCCACGCCGATGATCGGCCAGAAGAACACCACACCCACGGCGAGGAAATGCACCATCATCGCGATGTGCCCGGTCTTGGAGCCCATCAGGAAATCGAAGAGCGGCGTGAAGTACAGCGCGTACAGGCTGGCGATGAACAGCGGAATGGTGAACGCCGGATGGGTGATGATCCGCATGTACCGGCTGTGCAGCAGGGCCAGCAACAACTCCCGCGGCCCCTTGCGGCCCCGCCCCGCCGGAGGCAGCGCCCGCAGCGCCAGTGTCATCGGGGCACCGAGCAGGAGCAGGATCGGCGACAGCATGCTGATCACCATGTGCTGCACCATGTGCACGCTGAACATGACCATGCCGTAGTCGTTCAGCCCGGTACACATGACGAGCAGCACGGACAGCACACCGGCGACGTAGGAGACGGTCCGCCCCACGGGCCACTTGTCCCCGCGTCGCGTGAGCCGCACGACCCCCCACCCGTACAGCGCGAGCCCCACCAGACAGGCGACGAGGAAGAACGGGTCGGCCGACCACTGAAGACCCCGCCCCAGCGTGAACGGCGGCAGATCCATGGTCATGCCGTGCCCGCTGTGATCCATTCCGGCGGCTCCTGTTTCGTGGGGGTTGTGCAAGTCTGTCCGGCCCAGACTAGAACTACCCCCGGCCACGTTCGTGACCGGGGGTAGGACAGCCGACCAGGGGCGCGGGGAACCGCGCCATCAACCACACACAGCCCGCAGCCCGCACATCAACCGAACGGACCGAGCTCTGCCCGGCACGTCACAACACGCACTCAGCCTCTTCGTACCGCTCCGCGGGAACCGTCTTCAACGTCTCCACGGCCTCCGCGAGCGGCACCATCACGATGTCCGTCCCCCGCAGCGCCGTCATGTGACCGAACTCGCCCCGGTGTACGGCCTCCACCGCATGCCACCCGAACCGGGTCGCCAGCACCCGGTCGTACGCGGTGGGCGTACCGCCCCGCTGTACATGCCCGAGGATGACCGGACGGGCCTCCTTGCCCAGCCGCTGCTCCAGCTCGATCGACAGCTGGCGCGCGATCCCGGCGAAGCGCTCGTGGCCGTAGATGTCCTTGCCGCCCTCGTCGAACTCCATGGAGCCGGGCCGCGGCTTGGCTCCCTCGGCCGCCACGACGATCGCGAAGCGCTTGCCGGCGTCGAACCGCGCACCGACCCGCCGAGCCAGTTCCTCGATGTCGAAGGGCCGTTCCGGTACGACGATGGCGTGCGCGCCGGCCGCCATGCCGGAGTGCAACGCGATCCAGCCGGTGTGGCGGCCCATGACCTCGACGACCAGGACCCGCTGGTGGGACTCGGCGGTGGTCTTGAGCCGGTCCAGGGCCTCGGTCGCCACACCCACGGCCGTGTCGAAACCGAAGGTGACGTCCGTGACCGCGATGTCGTTGTCGATGGTCTTCGGCACTCCCACGATGGGCAGTCCGCTGTCCGACATCAGCCGGGCCGCCTTGAGCGTGCCCTCGCCGCCGATCGGGATGATCGCGTCGAGGCCGAGCTCCGCGACATGGCCCTTGGCCCGCTCCACCCCGTCCCGCAGATGGGAGGGCTGGACCCGGGACGAACCGAGAATCGTGCCGCCGCGGGCGAGGATGCCACCCACCGCGTCGAGGTCGAGCTTGAGGTAGTCGCACTCCAGGAGGCCCTTCCAGCCGTCCCGGAAGCCGATGACCTCGTCGCCGTGGTCGACGACGGCGCGGTGCACGACGGACCGGATGACGGCGTTCAGGCCGGGGCAGTCGCCGCCGGACGTGAGGACACCAATGCGCATAGCCCGGAATACCTTCTCAACGTGGGCCGGGACCGGACCACGTTGTCCGGCTCGAATCCCCGCCACCCTAGCGGCATCAGGGGGCGGGGCCGAACCGTGCGTCCGCCTGCTGGACGACCCCGCTCACCTGTGCGGACGGGCCGTCAGACGGGCTGGTGACAGCAGGCTGGAATCCAGCGGAACGAGCCGTCAAGCAGGCTGCTGGGCGGCCGCGATGCGCTCGTTGCGCAGTGCCTCGTACCAGCGGTCGTCGGTCGGCGGCAGCGCGTTCACGTCGAGCGCCAGCTTCAGCAGGTGGTCGGCGATCAGCGGGTTCCGCGCCAGCACCGGACCGTGCATGTAGGTACCGAAGACCGTGTCGTTGTACGCCCCCTCCGTGCCGTCACCGGTTCCGTTGCCGTTGCCGAGGCGGACCTTGGCGAAGGGGCGGGCGGTGGGGCCGAGGTGGGTGACGCCCTGGTGGTTCTCGAAGCCGGTCAGCGGGGGCAGGCCGAGCCTCGGGTCGATGTCCCCGAGGACGTCACCGACGCACCGCTCGCCCTCACCGCGCACGGACACCACGTCGATCAGCCCGAGACCGGGCTCACGCTGACCGAGGTCGTTGATGAACTCGTGCCCGAGGATCTGGTATCCGGCGCAGACCGAGAACACGATGGCGCCGTTCTCGACGGCCCGGTGCAGACCGCCGTCCCGGCGCAGCCGCTCGGCGGCGAGCCGCTGCGGACGGTCCTCGCCGCCGCCGATCAGATAGATGTCGCCGGAGGTCGGGATCGCCTGGTCGCTGCGCACGTCGAGACGGGCCACGTCGAGGCCGCGCTGCCGGGCCCGGCGCTCCACGACGAGGGCGTTGCCCTGGTCGCCGTAGGTGCTGAGCAGGTCCGGGTAGATCCAGACGACCCGCAGTTGGTTGTCGCTCACTTAAGTCCCCTGAAATCTCGTGCTCAGTTGCCGACGCGGCGGCGCAGGTCCTGGAACGCGGTGTAGTTGGCGATGACCTCGATCCGGCCCGGCGGACTCATCTGCACGGCCTGGTCCAGGTTCTCGCACACCTGGAACTGCTGGTTCGCGACCTCCAGGCGCACCGCGAGGTCCAGCTTGCGGTCGCCGATGACACAGATCGGGTGCCCGGTCAGCCGGGTGTAGTCGACGTCCCACAGCCAGGACGTGTCGGTACCGTCGGCGCCGCGCGCGTTCACGGAGAGGATCACCGGGGTGGGCGGCGGGTCGATGAGGGAGAACGTCTCCAGCCAGCCGGCCGGGTTCTTGGCGAGCAGCAGCCGCAGATCCCGCTCCTGGAACTGGACGACGTCATAGCGCCCGGCGACGGCCTGCACCTGGTACATCCGCTCCAGGGCGACCTGCGGCGGCACCCCGAACACGGCGGCCACGGCGGCCGACGACGCCGCGTTGGCCTTGTTGGCGCGCCCGGGCAGCTGGAGATGAATGGGCCAGGCCGACCCGTGCGGGTCGAGGACATGGTCACCGGAGAGCGCCCAGCTCGGCGTGGGCCGCCGGAAGCCGCACTCGCCACAGAACCAGTCGTCTCCCGGCCGCTGCATCACGCCACCGCAGGACGGGCAGGACCAGGCGTCGTCCTTCCACATCTGGCCGGCGGCGACCCAGATCACGTTCGGGGACGACGAGGCCGCCCACACGACCAGCGGGTCGTCGGCGTTGGCGACGATCACGGCCTTCGAACCCGCGAGTCCCTCACGCCAGTTCTCGGCGAGCATCCGGGTCTCGGCGGCACGGTCCAGCTGGTCACGGGAGAGGTTGAGCAGCGCGATGCATTTGGGGTCGGTGTCCCGGGCGACTCCGGCGAGGTACTTCTCGTCGACCTCGATGACGCCGTAGCGGGCTTCCGAGCTGCCCGCGAGCGCCGAGGTGATACCGGCCGGCATGTTGGCGCCGAGCGCGTTGGACACGACGGGCCCGGCGGCCCGCAGTGCCTCGGCGATGAGCCGGGTGGTGGTGGTCTTCCCGTTGGTCGCCGAGACCAGGACCACATCCAGGTTCTGTGCGAGTCGCGCGAGGAGGTCGGGGTCGAGCTTGAGCGCCACCCGGCCGCCGATCACCGAACCGCTGCCGCGCCCCGCAGCGCGCGATGCCGCCGCGACCGCCTTGCCCGCGGTCACGGCGAGCTTGGCCCGCGGCGAGAGCGGGTCCGAGTTGCCTGCCATCAGTTCTCGATCCTCCTTGCGTACGCGCCGCGCCTCTGCCTGCCGGCAACGTGGTGGTGGTCAGCCTATCGAGATCCATTCGCACTCCCGAATCGCCGTACCCTTGCGGCCATGCGAAACGCCTCCATTCCGGGCGCGCACGGGCGCGTCCGTCCCCTCACCCTGCTCGGCGACCGGGTGCTGCGCGCACCCTGCGAGGAGGTCACCGACTTCGGCCCCGAACTGGCGACACTGGTGGAGGACTTGTTCGCGACGATGTACGCCGCGCAGGGCGTGGGCCTCGCGGCGAACCAGGTGGGGGAGTCGCTGCGGGTGTTCGTATACGACTGCCCGGACGACGAGGACGTACGACACCTGGGGCACGTGGTGAACCCGCGACTGGTGGAGGCCGACGGTGTGGTGCTCCGCGGACCGGAGGGTTGCCTGTCCCTGCCGGGCCTGGAGGCGGGGACGGAACGGTTCGACCATGCGGTGGTCGAGGGGTTCACGATGACCGGGGAACCGGTGACGGTCCATGGCACGGGGTTCTTCGCGAGGTGCCTCCAGCACGAGTGCGACCACTTGGAGGGGAGGGTCTACGCGGACCGAGTGAGCGGCTGGCGTCACCGCCGTCTCATGCGCCAGGTGGCCCGAGCCTCCTGGCGCAGGCCGGCACTGCCTGCCTAGGGGCGCGACCAGCCCCCACGAACCCGCAGCCGAATTGCGACGGTCAGAACCCCGGACCGCCCATCTTGTCCCCCGCGGCCGCAAGCCGCCCCCACAACAGGTCGGCCAGGCTACGCACCAACTCCGCCCGCGAACAGGGCCGTTCCCCCAGCCACCAGTCACCCGCGGCATGCATCATCCCGACTATCCCGTGCCCCCACACCCGAGCCAGCTGCTGACCACCGGGCCCGAGATCCAACCGCTCCTCGATCACCGTGGCCAGTTCCTCGCCCATCCTGCGGAGCAGCGGCACGGAATGCTTGCCGACGTCGAACCCCTGGTCCGCCGTCTGGCCGCCCTCCGCCGGATGCATCAGGAACCGGTACACCTGGGGCCGTGCCTCGATGGCGGCGAGATACGTGTCCAACGTGGCCTCGACCCGCTCACGCCGGTCCGCCGGGGCGTCCAACGCGGCCCGCAGTGAGTTCAGCAACGCGTCCGTGTGCCTCTTGGCCAACGCCGCGTAAAGTCCGCTCTTGTCGCCGAAGTGCCGGTACAGAATCGGCTTCGTAATACCCGCCTCCGCCGCGATCGCGTTCATCGAGGCCTGTGGGCCGTCGCGGAGCACCACCCTGTCGGCGGCCTCCAGCAGTTCGCGCCGGCGGCGGTCGGCGGACCGCTGCTGCTCGGTCCGCTGCGTGGTGTCCATGAGCTCTCCCCACCCGTGGTGAATCGATGACGCCTGCGCAAACTAACACTCAACCTGCCGCAACCATCGAACGGGCTGCCGACCCGGCATCGCGAGTTGACTTTACCTACCCGCGAGTAACAAACTAGGGTTACCGCTAGTAACAAGCATGCAGGCATGCACGAACGCCGCTGGAGGGGACATGGCCGAGTTCACCATGGAGCTCAACGACGAACAGAAGGAGGTCCGGGACTGGCTGCACGGTTTCGCCGCCGACGTGATCCGCCCCGCGGCCGCCGAATGGGACGAGCGTGAGGAGACTCCCTGGCCGGTCATCCAGGAGGCCGCGAAGGTCGGTATCTACTCGCTCGACTTCTACGCCCAGCAGTACTTCGACCAGACCGGCCTCGGCATCCCGATGGCGATGGAGGAACTGTTCTGGGGAGACGCGGGCATCGCCCTGTCGATCGTCGGCACGGGCCTCGCCGCGGTCGGCGTCCTGGCCAACGGCACCGAGGAGCAGATCGGCACCTGGGTGCCTCAGATGTACGGCGACGCCAATGATGTCAAGCTCGCCGCGTTCTGCTCCTCCGAGCCCGACGCCGGGTCCGACGTGGCCTCGATGCGTACGCGTGCCGTGTACGACGAGGCCAAGGACGAGTGGGTCATCAACGGCACGAAGACCTGGGCGACCAACGGCGGTATCGCCAACGTCCACGTGGTCGTCGCGGTCGTCGACCCGGAGCTGGGCTCCAGGGGCCACGCGTCCTTCATCGTCCCGCCGAACACGCCGGGCCTGGCCCAGGGCCAGAAGTTCAAGAAGCACGGCATCCGTGCCTCGCACACCGCCGAGGTCATCCTCGACAACGTGCGGGTGCCCGGCTCCTGCCTGCTGGGAGGCAAGGAGAAGCTGGACGAGAGGCTGGCGCGGGCTCGCGAGCGGGCCAAGGCCGCGAGCGGCGAGCGTGTGAAGAACGCGGCGATGGCCACGTTCGAGGCTTCGCGGCCGGCCGTCGGTGCGATGGCCGTCGGTACGGCCCGCGCCGCGTACGAGGTCGCCCTCGACTACGCGATGACGCGTGAGCAGTTCGGGCGGCCGATCATCGACAACCAGGGTGTGGCCTTCCAGCTGGCGGAGATGCGCACGCAGATCGACGCGGCGCGGCTGCTGGTGTGGCGTGCTTCCTGGATGGCGGTCAACGGGAAGCCGTTCACGGCGGCCGAGGGGTCGATGTCGAAGCTGTTCGCGAGTGAGACGGCCAAGAAGGTCACGGCTCAGGCGATACAGATACTCGGCGGCAACGGCTACACGCGGGAGTACCCCGTGGAGCGGATGCACCGGGACAGCGCGATCTACACGATCTTCGAGGGGACGAGTGAGATTCAGCGGCTGGTGATCGCGCGTACGTTGTCGGGGATGCCGATCCGGTAGCGCCCCGGGGGTCTCTGCGCGATGCGGTCCGCGGGTTCGTTCGGGCTGGTCGCGCAGTTCCCCGCGCCCCTCCAGGGCGTTGCCACCGCACTCGGCAACGCCCCGCACTCCCTACGGCGCGCCCCCGCTGCTGTGCGCGATGCACGCCACGTCGATCCGATCCGCTAGCTTCGCCAGCTCGATGGTCAACGCCGCAACCGTGTCCTCGTCGAGCCCGTCCTCCCCGGCCTCGACAAGGTGCAGCCACCGTCCACCCACGGTCCGCAGCAGCTTGCTCACATCAGCGGCAGCCACCTGCAGGGTCCCGCGGTCGTCGACGATCAGCGGCAGAGTCACTTCGCGGTTCACACCCGGGATCGTATCCGCGCGGCGCTCACGCACCCTGCCAAACCGTAGTGATGTTGCAGAACTCGCGGATTCCGTGCCCGGACAGCTCACGCCCGTATCCGGACCGCTTCACTCCGCCAAACGGGAACGCCGGATGGGAGGCCGTCATCCCGTTGACGTACACGCTTCCGGCCTCCAGATCCCGTACGAACCGGTCGACCTCGGCCTCGTTCCGCGTCCACACGTTCGAACTCAGCCCGAAGGGCGAGTCGTTCGCGATGAGCACCGCCTCGTCCAGGTCGCCCGCCCGGTACAGCGTGGCGACCGGCCCGAAGGCCTCCTCGCGGTGGATCCGCATCTCGCGGGTGATGTCGGCGAGCACGGTGGGCGGGTAGTACCAGCCGGGCAGTTCGGGCCGGCGCAGCCGGTAACCGCCGCACAGGACGGTCGCGCCGGCCCGCTTGGCGTCGTCGACCAGTTCCTCCAGGTCCGTCCGCCCCTGTTCGCTCGACAGCGGGCCGACGTCCGTCTCCTCCTGCATCGGGTCACCGACCGTCAGCGCCTTCATTCCCTCGACGAACCGTTCGGCGAAGGCGTCGTAGACGTCGGTGTGCACGATGAACCGCTTGGCGGCGATGCACGACTGCCCGTTGTTCTGCACGCGCGCGGTCACCGCCACCTTCGCGGCCCGGTCGAGGTCTGCGGACGGCATGACGACATACGGGTCGCTGCCGCCCAACTCCAGCACCGTCCTCTTGATCATCTCCCCGCAGGTGGCGGCGACCGCGCGGCCCGCGGGCTCGCTGCCCGTCAGTGTGGCCGCCTTGACTCGGTCGTCGCGCAGGATCTCGTCGACCTGTCCGGAGCCGATGAGCAGGGTCTGGAAGCAGCCCTCGGGGTAGCCCGCGCGGTGGAACAGGTCCTCCAGGTAGAGGGCGGTCTGGGGGACGTTCGAGGCGTGTTTCAGCAGGCCGACGTTGCCGGCCATCAGGGCCGGGGCCGCGAAGCGGATCACCTGCCAGAGCGGGAAGTTCCAGGGCATCACCGCGAGGACCGGCCCGAGGGGGCGGTAGCGCACCCGCACGCGCGAGGCGCCCGAGTCCTTGACGTCGGAGTCGGCGGGCTCCTCGTCGGCGAGCAGTTCCTCGGCGCGTTCGGCGTACCACCGCATCGCCTTGGCGCACTTGGCGGCCTCCGCGCGGGCCTGCGTGATCGGCTTGCCCATCTCGGTGGTCATCACCCGGGCGATGTCCTGCTGGTCCTCTTCCAGGAGATTCGCGGCCTGGAGCAGCAGGCGACCGCGGTCGACGAAGCTGGTCGTCCGGTACGTGCGGAACGTGGCCTCGGCGAGCTGGAGCCTGCGCTCGATCTCCTCGGTACCCATGGCCTCGTACGTCTTGAGCGTCTCGCCGTTCGCCGGGTTCACCGTTGCGATGGGCATGACCGACCTCCTGGAAGCGGGCTGATGCTTCGACCTTCGCGCGCGGCGGTGGCTACCGCAACGCGTGTACGGCCGCTCAGGCCGAGTGCTCCGCCAGCCGGTCGAGAAACGCCGCCTGGGCCTTGACGATGACCTCGCGCGCGCGGTCGACGCCCAGCCACTCCACCCGGTCCAGCTCCGGGAAATCCTGGGTCCGTCCCGAGCGTGGTGGCCATTCCATCCGGAACGTGCCGGGGACCACGGTCGCCGGATCGAGGTCGGCCTCCACCGCCCACGCCGTGACGATCTTGCCGTTGGTCTGCCTGACCTCGCCGAGCGGTACGGCCTCCCCGTCGGGCGGCGCCAGCCCCAGCTCCTCCTGGAACTCGCGGCGGGCCGCCTCCCAGGCGGGCTCGTCGGGTTCGTACTCGCCCTTCGGGACCGTCCACGCCCCGGCTTCCTTCTTGGCGAAGAACGGGCCGCCCATATGGCCGAGCAACACCTCCAGGCCGTCAGCGGTGTGGCGGAAGAGGAGCAGGCCGGCACTGCGCTTCCCCTGGGACGACGTCACGGCTTCACCTCTGTGGTCATGGCCGCACCTCGGGGTGGGCGGCGAGCAGGGTCTCGACCGTGTCGGCCTCCTCCGGTCGCTTGTCCTCGCGATAGCGGACCACGCGCGCGAAGCGGAGCGTCACGCCGGCCGGGTAGCGGGTGGAGCGCTGGAGGCCGTCGTAGGCGATCTCGACGACGAGTTCGGGGCGTACGGTCACCCCCCAGCCCTTGGTTTCCACGGCCAGTTCCTGGAGCCGCTCGGTCTGCCAGGTCAGCATCGTGTCGGTCATGCCCTTGAACGTCTTGCCGAGCATGGCGAAGCCGCCGTCCGCCGTACGGGCGCCGAGGTGCAGGTTGGAGAGCTTGCCGGTCCTGCGGCCGTGGCCCCATTCGGCGGCCAACACCACCAGGTCGAGGGTGTGGACGGGCTTGACCTTCAGCCAGGAGGCGCCGCGCCGGCCCGCGCTGTAGGGGGCGTCGAGGGCCTTGACGACCACGCCCTCGTGGCCGCGATTGAGGGTCTCGGCGAGGAAGTCCTCGGCCTGGGCGAGATCCTCGGGGCCGGAGACCAGGGTGCGGCGCACCCGCATCGGCTCCGGCACCAGCCGGGCCAGTTCCGCGTGCCGTTCCGTGAATGGCAGGTCGAGCAGGTCGTGGTCGTCGACGGACAGGACGTCGAAGAAGACGGGGGAGACGGGGACCTCCTTCGCCGCCGTCGCCACGTCCACGCGGGAGCCGACGCGGCCGGCGGTCTCCTGGAAGGAGCGGGGGCGCCCGGCGGCGTCGAAGGCGATGACCTCGCCGTCCAGAATGAAGCGCTCGCCCCTCAACTCCCTGGCCGTGGCGGTGAGTTCGGGGAGGCGATCGGTGATGTCGTCCAGGGTGCGGGTGTAGACCCGTACGGTGTCGCCGTCGCGGTGCAACTGGACGCGGATACCGTCCAGCTTCTCCTCGACCGCGCAGGCGGCGAGCTTGTCGACCGCCTCCGCCACCGACGAGGCGCTGTGCGCCAGCATCGGCAGCACCGGACGGCCGACGGTGAGGCGGAAGCGGGCGAGGGCGGCGGGGCCCTCGGCGAGCAGGGCCTCGGCCACCGTCTGGAGCGAGCCGGCGAGCATCACCGCCCGCCGTACGTCCGCGGGCGGCGCCCCGGTCGCCTGGGCCAGACCCTCCACCGCCACCGCGTCCAGGGCGCCCTGCCGCACCTCGCCGGTGATCAGCCCGAAGAGGAAGCGCTGCTCGTTCTCCGTGGCCGCACCCATCAACTCGCCTACCAGACGGGTCCGTTCGGCCTGCGAGCCGGCGCCGGACACCTTGCCCAGTTCGGTGAGCCGGGCGTCCACCTCGGCCACGGTGAGGGTCGCCTCGACGGCCGGGGCGACCGGACGGCTCAACACCTTCCAGCCGATGCCGAGCCGGCCCTGTGGCAGGCGGCCCGCCAGATACGGGATGACGATGGGTACGTCGTCCGCCTCGGCGTCCCGGAAGAGTTCCGCCAGCAGAGCGATCTTCCGGGAGCGGGCCGAGGTCGCGGCGACGTCCTGGGACACTTGGGCCAGCCGGGTCAGCAGCATGCAGCCATGGTGCGACGCGCTCCGCGGGTTTACACCTGGACGAACGGTTATTGCCGCGATGGGTCGTCGTGCGGCTGCGGCGCCGTCGTGGCTCGTCGCGCCCACGCGGCGGAGCCGCATGTCGACACAGCCCCGCGCCCCTTGGGTGCGTCGCCGAACCGCAGCTGACTTCGGCAGGCGTCCTCAGCGAGGGGCCGACGCGTCCAGGTCCGTCATCAGCAGCTCACCATTGATGAAGGCGCCCGCCCGGTATCCGCCCGCCGCGGCATTGATGACCTGCTCGGAGAAGCCCATCGCGTTGCCGGCCGCCCAGACGCCCGGCACGGAGGTGAGCCCCGTCGGGTCGACCACCGGGTATGAGCCGAAGGGCGTCTCCTGGAACTCGGCGCCGAGCTTCTCCAGCAACCCGGTCCGTGGGACCGCGCGGGGTGCGACGAAGAGCACCTCGCGGGCGTGTTCCGTGCCGTCGGCCAGGCGTACGCCCGTCAGCAGGTCGTCCTCGATCACCAGCCCGGCCACCGCACCCGGCACGGTCTTCACGCCCGCCGCCGCGAGCCTGCGCAGGTCGTCGTCCGAGAGGTCCGACTCGGCGACCTTGTGCAGGAAGAAGGTCACGTCCTTCGACCACTGCGACACCATGAGCGCCTGGTGCACGCTCATCGGCGTGGTCGCCAGCACGCCGAAGGCCCGGTCGCGGACCTCCCAGCCATGGCAGTACGGGCAGTGCAGTACATCCCGGCCGAAGCGCTCGGCGACGCCGGGGACGTCCGGCAGCTCGTCCCTGAGGCCGGTGGCGATGACGAGACGCCGGGCGTGCACGTGCCGGCCGCCGGCCAGCGTGACCGCGAAGTCCTCGCCGCGCTCGACGTCCACCACCCGGTCCCGGACCAGCTCCACGCCGTACCGCGCGATCTCCTCGCGTCCGACGGCCAGGAACTCGGCGGGTGGCATGCCGTCCCGGGACAGATAGCCCTGCATATGGGCGGCGGGCGCGTTGCGTGGTTCGCCGGCGTCGACGACCAGGGTGCGGCGCCGGGCGCGGCCCAGGACGAGGGCGGCGGACAGGCCCGCGGCGCCGCCTCCGACGACTACCACCTCGTACGAACCGTGCGAACCGGTGTTGTGCTCGGTCATGGTGACCACCTCCACCGAGACAGTCGCGCGGTCACTACCGTATTGACAAACGTGTTTGCCGAAACTGCAATGGCATCCATGAGTGACGACAGCGGCGACCGCAACGGTGACGACGACATGGACACGGTGCTCGCGGAGGTCGGTCCACGGCTGCGACGGATCCGCAAGGAGCGGGGGGCGACGCTGGCCGGTCTGTCCGAGGCGACCGGTATCTCGGTGAGCACGCTCTCCAGGCTGGAGTCGGGGCTGCGCAAGCCCAGTCTGGAACTGCTGCTGCCGATCGCGCGAGCGCACGAGGTGGCGCTGGACGAACTGGTGGCCGCGCCCGTGGTGCGTGACCCCCGGGTGCGGGCCGAGCCGATCAGGCGGCACGGGCGCACGTACTGGCCGCTGACCCGCCAGCCCGGCGGCCTCCAGGCCTTCAAGGTGCTGGTGCCGCAGGAGAAGGCCGAGCCGGAGCCGCGGACCCATGAGGGGTACGAGTGGCTGTATGTGATGGCGGGGAGGCTGAGGATGGTCCTGGGCGATCACGACATCGTGCTGACCGCGGGGGAGGCCGTCGAGTTCGACACCCGGGTCCCGCACTGGTTCGGGTCGACGGGGGAGGGGCCGGTGGAGTTCCTCAGTCTGTTCGGGCCGCAGGGGGAGCGGATGCATGTGCGGGCGCGACCCAAGCGGTCGTGACGCACCCGACTGTTCCTGGATGACTGTTCCCTGATGGCAAGCGACCGCTTAGTATGCGTACCGACCCCGGTCAGACGAAGCAGTCCCGTGGAGGCACCGCATGCAGGCATGGCAAGTGCACGAGAACGGCGAGCCGAGCGAGGTGATGCGGCTCGACGAGATCGAGACGCCCACGCCCGGTGACGGCCAGGTCCTGCTGAAGGTGCGTGCCGCGAACATCAACTTCCCGGACGCGCTGCTGTGCCGGGGTCACTACCAGGTCAGGCCGCCGCTGCCCTTCACACCGGGCGTGGAGATCTGCGGCGAGACCGAGGACGGTCGCCGCGTCCTCGCCAATCCCGCCCTGCCGTACGGCGGTTTCGCCGAGTACGCCGTCGCGGACGCCGCCGCCGTCCTGCCCGCGCCCGACGCGCTGGACGACGCCGAGGCCGCCGCCCTGCACATCGGATACCAGACGGGCTGGTTCGGTCTGCACCGGCGGGCCGGGCTGGAAGCCGGCGAGACCCTGCTCGTCCACGCTGCCGCAGGAGGGGTCGGCAGCGCGGCCGTGCAGCTCGGGAAGGCCGCCGGCGCCACCGTCATCGGTGTCGTCGGCGGCGCCGAGAAGGCGGCCGTCGCCCGGGAACTGGGCTGTGACGTCGTGATCGACCGGCGTAGCGAGGACGTCATCGCGGCGGTGAAGGAGGCCACCGGCGGCCGGGGCGCCGATGTCATCTACGACCCCGTCGGCGGCGAGGCCTACGCCCAGTCCGCCAAGGTCGTCGCCTTCGAGGGCCGGATCGTCGTCGTGGGCTTCGCCAGCGGGTCGATCCCCAGCCCCGCGCTCAACCACGCGCTGGTGAAGAACTACTCGATCCTCGGCCTGCACTGGGGCCTGTACAACACCAAGAACCCGAAGCTGATCCAGCACTGCCACGAACAGCTCACCGAGCTGGCCGCCCGGGGCGCCATCAAGCCGCTGGTAAGCGAGCGCGTACCGCTGGGCGGGGCCGCTGCCGCCGTACAGCGCGTCGCCGACGGCGTCACCACGGGGCGCGTCGCCGTGATCCCGGGACTCACCGAAGGAGGAGCGGCATGACCGACGCCGCCGAACTGCGCCGCCGTACGGCGGAGTTGCTGGCCGCCCACCCGCCGACCACCACCGACCGACTGGACTTCCTGCGCGCCCGCTTCGACGCGGGCCTGGCGTGGGTCCACTACCCGGAGGGCCTCGGCGGGCTCGGCGCGCCCCGCTCCCTCCAGGCCGTCGTGGACGCCGAGCTGGAGGCCGCGGGCGCCCCCGACAACGATCCCCGGCGCATCGGGATCGGCCTGGGTATGGCCGCCCCGACGGTCCTCCAGTACGGCACCGAGGAGCAGAAGCGGCGCTATCTGCGGCCGCTGTGGACCGGCGAGGAGGTCTGGTGCCAGCTCTTCAGCGAGCCGGGCGCCGGATCCGACCTGGCCGCGCTGGGCACCCGGGCCGTACGGGAGGGCGAGGACTGGGTCGTCAACGGGCAGAAGGTGTGGACGTCCAGCGCCCACGTCGCCCGCTGGGCCATCCTCATCGCCCGCACCGATCCGGACGTGCCCAAGCACGCGGGCATCACCTACTTCATCTGCGACATGACCGACCCGGGCGTCGAGGTCCGGCCGCTGCGGCAGATCACCGGTGAAGCCGAGTTCAACGAGGTCTTCCTCACCGACGTGCGCATCCCGGAATCCCGCCGCCTGGGGGAGATCGGCGACGGCTGGCGGGTCGCGCAGACCACGCTGAACAACGAACGCGTCGCGATCGGCGGCATGCGGCTGCCCCGCGAGGGCGGCATGATCGGCCCGATCTCCAAGACCTGGCGTGAACGCCCCGAACTGCGCACCCACGATCTGCACCAGCGGCTGCTGAAGCTGTGGGTCGAGGCCGAGGTCGCCCGCCTCACCGGCGAGCGGCTGCGCCAGCAGCTCGTCGCCGGCCAGCCCGGCCCCGAGGGCGCCGGCATGAAGCTCGCGTTCGCCCGGCTCAACCAGGAGATCAGCGGCCTGGAGGTCGAACTGCGCGGCGAAGAGGGCCTGTTGTACGACGACTGGACCATGCGCCGCCCGGAGCTCGTGGACTTCACCGGCCGCGACGCCGGCTACCGCTACCTCCGCTCCAAGGGCAACAGCATCGAGGGCGGGACCAGCGAGGTCCTGCTGAACATCGTCGCCGAGCGCGTCCTGGGCCTGCCCACCGAGCCGCGCACCGACAAGGACGTCGCCTGGAAGGACCTCGCCCGATGAGCACACAGCCCCACCTGCTGTACTCGGAGGAGGAGGAAGCGCTGCGGGCCGCCGTACGCGACCTGCTCACCGACCACTGCGACGCGCCCGGTGTCATCGCGCGCATCGAGACGGACACCCCGCACAACGTGGAGGCGTGGAAGGCGCTCGCCGACGGCATGGGCCTGGCGGGGCTCCTGATCCCGGAGGAGAAGGGCGGCCAGGGGGCCACGCACCGCGAAGTCGCCGTCGTGCTGGAGGAGTTGGGGCGCGCGGTCGCTCCGCTGCCGTATCTGACGAGCGCAGTCGTGGCCACCGAGGCGCTGCTCGCCTGCGAGGCCGACGGGGGCCTGCTCGCCGAGCTGGCGGCCGGGCGGAGGATCGGCGCCCTCGCCGTCACGCTGAGCGTCGCTCCCGGCGGCGCCTACAAGGTCGTACGGCATGAAGGCGGCGCCCTGCACGGCGAGTTGACCGGTGTCGCGGACGCGGTCGTCGCCGACGTGCTGCTCGTGCCCGCGGACGACGGCGGGCTGTACGCGGTGGACGCCGACGCGGTGACCGTCACCCCGCAGGTGTCGCTGGACCTCACCCGGCCCGTGGCGACGGTCACCCTGGACGGTGCGCCAGGCCGGCTGCTGGGCGACGCCGAACCCGCCGTACGCCGCGCCCTGCGCGCCGGAGCCGGACTGCTCGCCTCCGAGCAACTCGGGCTCGCCGACTGGACGTTGACCGAGACGGTCCGCTATCTGAAGGACCGCAAGCAGTTCAACCGCCCCGTCGGCGGCTTCCAGGCCCTCAAGCACCGGCTCGCCCAGCTGTGGCTGGAGGTCGTCAACCTGCGCGCGGCCGCCCGCAACGCCGCCGCCGCGCTGGCGACCGGCGAGGACGCCGATGTGGCGGTCGCCGTCGCCCAGGCCTACGCGGCGTCCGTCGCCGTGCACGCAGCCGAGGAGGCCGTGCAGTTGCACGCCGGTATCGGGATGACCTGGGAGCACCCGGCCCATCTGTACCTGAAGCGGGCCAAGGCCGACTCGATCGCCTACGGCACGGCGGGCGCCCACCGCGCGGCGCTGGCCGAACTCGTCGACCTCCAGGCGCCCTGACGTACACCTGAGCGAAGCGCGCGGAAAGCCCGCCCCACCTGGGGCGGGCTTTCCGGTGTGCACGTCTGGGGCGAAGTGAACACCCGGCGGCAGTCCGGCCAACTCGGCGCACAGCTCTGCTGTTTGGGCCCTTCGGAATCGCATACTCGCAGCGGTTCCATCCGGCCCTACCTGGGAGGCAGAGCATGGCCCTCACCACCCGTCGCGGAGCCCTCACCACCCTCGGCGCCGCCCTCGCGGGCGCGGTCGCCCTGCCCGCCACCTCAGCGGAGGCGGGCGAACGGAAGCACGGCCCACGCCCGTTGTGGCGGGCACACGCCCACAACGACTACGAGCATCCGCGTCCCCTCCTCGACGCCCTCGACCACCGCTTCGGCAGCCTGGAAGCCGACATATACCTGGTCGGCGACCAGCTCCTCGTGGCCCACGACCCCGAGGACCTCGACCCCACCCGCACGCTGGAGTCCCTCTACCTCGACCCGCTGGCCGCCCGCGTCAGGGCCAACCACGGCTCCGTCCACCGGGGACACCGCAAGCCGGTCCAGCTGCTCGTCGACATCAAGACCGAGGGCGCCGCTACGTACCTCGAACTCGACCGGCATCTGAAGCGGTACAAGCACCTGTTCACGACGTACGCCCACGGCCGGGTGTTCCCCGGCGCGGTCACCGCCGTCATCTCCGGCGACCGTGCGGCCCGTACGCCGATGGAGGCCCAGACCGTCCGCCGGGCCTTCTACGACGGCCGCCTCGCCGACCTCGGCAGCTCCGCGCCCGCCTCCTTCGTCCCGCTGATCAGCGACAACTGGACGCTCAACTTCACCTGGCTCGGCGTGGGCGCCTTCCCGGACGCGGAGCGGAGCAAGCTGCGCGGCATCGTCCGGGCATCGCACTCCCGAGGCCAGAAGGTGCGCTTCTGGGCCACCCCGGACGTGGCCGGACCCGCCCGCGACGCGCTCTGGGGCGAACTGCTGGCCGCCGACGTCGACTTCCTCAACACCGACGACCTCGCCGGACTGGAGGCCTTCCTCGACGGCCGCCGGACGGCCTAGGGCCGGTCGGCAGGACACCACACGTTCGGAGTACAGCTCAGCCGCCCGGACGAACCCTCCGCTACGCCACACTTACGGCCGAACGCCGCGAAGCGGACGTGGCGGAGGAGGTTGACGATGGCCATTTCCATCTCTGTGGTGTTGCTGCTGTTCATCCTTGCGGTGATCTTCGTACGCAACGGCGGGTTGAAGATCACCCACGCGGTGGTGTGTCTGCTGCTCGGCTTCTATCTGGCCAGCACGAGCATGGCGCCCACCATCAACAGCGGTCTGACGGCCACGGCGGACATCGTCAGCAGCCTCAGACCGTGAGGCTCAGCGGGTCGAGAAGATTCCGATGCCGTTGGGGACAGGACGTTCCGCGCCGTCGGACGGGTGGTTCCGCACCGAGACCGTCGCCGCCCCCGGCGCGCGGGCGACCAGCGTCGACGAACCACCGCCGTCCAGGCTGAAGGCGTCGACCGAACCCAGCTCCCGCATGACGGAAGCCACTTCCGCGATGGTCAGACCGGTGCGGTACTCGGGCGCACCGTCCAGGGCGAGCAGCAGCAGGCGCCGGCCGCCGTCCGCGATGCCCACGGCCGTGCGC
Source organism: Streptomyces viridochromogenes (assembly GCF_001270495.1). Taxonomy (GTDB): domain Bacteria; phylum Actinomycetota; class Actinomycetes; order Streptomycetales; family Streptomycetaceae; genus Streptomyces; species Streptomyces viridochromogenes_A. The sequence goes on along the minus strand of NZ_LGUR01000207.1, from coordinate 197,632 downwards.
ACGGCCGAGGCCCTGTCGTCGAGGCCGGGCAACGGCTGCCCGCCGTCGAGGACCGGATAGCCGCCGAGGGCGAAGCGGAACGGGACGCGTGACGTCGCCGCCGCCAGTCGGTGCCGTACCGTGACCGGCTCGCCCGCGAAGAACTCCCGCAACTGCCGCGCCCCCGCCTCCCGGCCGACGAGGACGGTCGTGTCCGGGGCGATGGGTCCGCTCCCCGGGGTGTCGGCGGTCGACACGACCCGGCCGTCTCGGACGGTCACCTCGTAGGTGTCGGTGCTGCACGGGGCCGCCCGGTCGGTGTCCGTGCCGCAGACGGCGCGTGCCCGGGAGGCGCTGCCCCACTTGGCGGTGAACGCCCCGATGGAGCCCACGGGCAGCGCGTACTGGTTGAGGCCGCGCAGGGGCAGCCGGCCCTCGGGGGTGCCGATCGAGCCGACGAGGCTCAGGCCGTCCAGCCGGGCGCGTCGGTCGACGCCCACGCCGAACACGTCCTCGGTGCTCGTGCCGGGCGGCAGCGCGGGTCCGAAACGCTGGCCGTTCGGCACCGCCGCCTTCAGCGCCCGGCCGCGCGCGACCGCCGGTCCCACACTCGCGCCGGTCGCCTGGACGCCCGGATGCTGGGCCTCGCTGATGTTGAAGAAGTCGCCGTTCACGCCCGCGACGGCGCCCTGGGCGGTGGCCTGCCGCGAGACGGTCGCCCGCGCCGCCACCGCCCCCGGGTGCAGCAGATCGAGACGTACGCGCGGATCGCGAAGGTCGACGGTGAGGACATGGGCGTGTGCCGTGCCCCGTCCCGCCGCGATGTCGAACTCGTCGTACGTGACTCCCGGCGCGATCGGGGTGTCCTGCGCGGCGCCGGCCGGTGCCGCCCCCACCAGGGCTCCACCGGCCAGCGTGCCGAGTGCCGTGAGCAGCGTGAGGGCCGCTCTGGCAGCCCCGAACCGTTTCTGACGACGTGTCACGATTCCTCCCCCTGATGTCTCGTCAAATGTGGCAGGACTCGGGGGAAGTGCACCAGACCGCGATGACCTGCGGGGTTGCTAGGCGCCGACGACGCGAGAACGGGTGAGGAAACGCACCCCCTCGGGTGCCTCCAAAGAGAACCCGCTGCCCCGGCCCTCGACGACGTCGACGATCAGCCGGGTGTGGCTCCACGCCTCGTACTGGCTGCGCGACATCCAGAACGTCACCGGCTCCGCCACCCCCTCGACGTGCAGCTCCGCGAGCAGCACGTCCGAGCCGCCCGTGCGGAACTCGCCCTCCGGATAGCACATCGGGGCGCTGCCGTCGCAGCAGCCGCCGGACTGGTGGAACATCAGCGGGCCGTGCGTCGCGCGCAGACGGCGCAGCAGGTCGGCGGCCGCGGGGGTGAGTTCGACGCGCGGGGTCTCCTCATACATGGCAGCAAGGGCAGCACGGGCAACGTTGCGAGAGGGTTGCACCCGCTCGTTCTGATTAGTCTGCTCGGGTGACCATCGAGCTGACGCTGTTGACGTCCGTCTCCCACCGGGGCAAGGAGATCACCGCGCCCCGTCTGCGCGGGCTGCTCGCGCTGCTTGCCGGGGAGCCGCGGGCCGGATGCGGCACGGGCCGGCTCGTGGACGGGCTGTGGCCGGACGAGCAGCCCGAGAACCCGACCAAGGCGCTGCAGATCCTCGTGTCGCGGGCCCGGTCGCTGCTCGGCGTGGAGGTCATCGCGAGCACACCCACCGGCTACCGCATCGCCCTGCGCGAGGACCAGGTCGACGCCTGGGCCGTCCAGCTGCACGCCGCAGCGGGACGGGAGAAGGCACGGGCCGGGGACCATCACGGCGCGGTCGCCGAGGCCGAGGAGGGCCTCGCGCTGTGGGGCGGCGGCCCCGCGGAAAGGGCGCCGATCGGCGACCCCCTGGTGGCCCTGCGCCTCGAACTGGGCGCCACGCACCTGTCGTTGGTGCGGCTGCGGGCGCTCTCGCTGGCCCGCGCCGGGCGCCGGGAGGAGGCGGTGGGACCGCTCGCCGAGCTGGTGGCCGGGCACCCCCTCGACGAGGAGCCGCTGCTGGAGCTGATGCGCTGTCAGGTGGCCACCGCCGGAGCCGCCGCCGCGCTGGCGACGTACGACATCCATCGCCGCCGCCTGCGCGACGAGCTGGGCACCGATCCGGGTCCCGCCCTTCAGGAGCTGCACCAGGAGCTGCTGCGTGGTCAGGCGCCCGTGGTGCGGCGCGGGGTGCCGCACGAACCGAACCCGCTGCTCGGGCGGGAGGCCGACATCGCCGCCGTCACCCGGCTGATCCACAGCTCACGGGTCACGTCCGTCGTCGGGCCGGGCGGCCTCGGCAAGACGCGCCTCGCGAGTGCCGTCGCGCGCGAGGCCGAACACCGGGTCGTGCATCTGGTGCCGCTCGCCGGTGTCCGCCAGGACGCCGACGTCGCGGGCGAGGTCGCCTCGGCGCTCGGCGTCGGGGACAGCCTGCGCGCCCCCACCGGAGGCTTCGGGCCGCCCGCCGACGCGCTCGCGGGCATCGTCGGCGCCCTCGGCCCCGGACCGGCGCTGCTCGTCCTGGACAACTGCGAGCAGGTGGTCTCCGGCGTCGCCGGCCTCGTCCAGGCCCTCGTGTCGATGACCAGGAACGTCAGCGTCCTCACCACCAGCCGCGCCCCGCTCGGACTGTCCTCCGAGACCGTCCACCCGCTGCCCGAACTGGACCCGGCCACCACCGTCGAGCTGTTCGAACAGCGCGCCCGCGCCGCCCGCCCCGGCGTCGAGCTGCCCACCGACGCCGTGGCCGACCTGTGCCACCGCCTCGACGGACTGCCGCTCGCCACCGAACTCGCCGCCGCCCGGGTCCGGGTGATGTCGGTGGCCGAGATCGCCCGCCGCCTGGAGGACCGGTTCGCCCTGCTGCGCGGCGGTCCCCGGGACGCACCCCAGCGGCACCGCACCCTGCACGCCGTCGTCGACTGGAGCTGGAACCTGCTCGAACCGGCGGGCCGGACCGCCCTGCGCGCCCTCGCCGTCTTCCCCGGCGGTTTCACCGCCACCGCGGCCGAACACGTCCTCGCGGACCTCCTCGGCGACGACGACACCCTGGACGTGCTGGCGGACCTCGTCGACCAGTCCCTGCTCAAGGTGACCGACACCGCGTACGGCAGCCGCTTCCGGATGCTGGAGACGGTACGGGAGTTCGCCGCCGCCCACCGCGAGCGGGCCGGTGAGGACGCGACGGTCGAGGAACGGTTCCTGCACTGGGCGCGGGACTTCGGAGTCGAGTACCACGACGCGCCGTTCGGTCCCGACCCGCTCGCCTCCTGGCACCTCATCCGCGCCGAGCAGGACAACCTCGTCCAGGCCGTGCGGATCGCCCTCGCCCGCGCGGACGCCGACACCGTCGCCACGGTCACCGCCGTCCTGGCCGGCCTGTGGACCACCGACGCCAACTACGCGCGCCTGATCGCCCTCACCGAGGACACCGCCGGGCTGCTCTCCCACTACCGGCCCGGCCCCGACTACGTCGAACCGGCCCGCACCGCCGCCGCCCTGACCACCGCCAACATCTTCCTCGGCGTCGGCCCCGGCGCCGTCCGCACCCTCGTCACCCTGAGACGGCTGCCGCCCGCCCCGCCGGACACCCTCGTCCGCGCCGTCGCGACCGTGCTGTCCGCACTGCCCGAGGTACTCGGCGACCACAGCGCCCTGGAGGCCCTGTGCGACAGCGACGCCCCGCTGCTCGCCGGCGTCGCCAACTGCCTGGCCAGCTATGTGTGGCAGAGCGAGCACCAGCCGGACCGGGCCCTGGACGCCGCCCGCCGGATGGTGGCGGCCCTCGGCGACCGGAACATCCCCCTGCTCAGTTTCTGGCCCGCCTCGCGCGTCGCCGAGCTGTGCCTCCAGATGGAACGGGGCGCCGAGGCCATCGTCCATGTGCGGTCCGCGCTGGAGGCGTTGGAGGAGTACGGCGAGTGGGGCGACCCGATCGGGCTGCGCTGGGGCATGATGCTCGCCAACCTCCAGACCGGGGATCTCGACGCGGCCGAGCACTGGCTCGGTGAGGCACTGCGGCACCAGCCCGACGGCGAGGGCTCCGACGCGTTCGTCCCCGACCTGGGAGCCCGCGCCGAGATCGCCCTCGCCCGTGGGGACATCGAGACCGGGCTGGCGCTGTGGCGCCGTGCCGTGGCCCGGCTGGAGCACGGCGCCAGCCCTGTCTTCGGCGACGAACTCGTCATGGAACCCTGGGTGCTGGAACTCCAGGCGGTCGCCGTGACCGCCCACGCCCGGCACGGCCGCCTCGACCTCGTCGCAGGCATCGCGACACCGCTCCCGGACCGGCTGACCACGCTGCTGACCCGCCCCAAGGTCGCCCCGCACCGGGTGACGGTGGACTTCCCGGTGTGCGGGGCCCTGCTGCTCGCCCTCGGGACGGTCGACCTGTCCACCGGCGCGACAGCGCGGGGCGTACGGCTGCTCGCGCTCGCCGACCGCTTCCGCGCCCTGCGCAACTTCCAGCCCACGATGTCCTCGGCCGTCTCCCGCGAGGCAGCATCGAACGCGGACAAGGCGGCGTACGAGGACGCGGTGTCCACGTACGCCGACCTGGACCCGGAGGCGCTGGGCGAGGCCGTGCTCGCGGTGCTGGGCGGCGGCCGCTGAGGCAACGGTTCAGAGCACCACCGGCAGCCGCACCAGGTGGAAGCCGTTGTCGTCTGCCTGCCGACGCCGCCGTCGGGTCGGCCGTGATCTGTTCTTTCGTGTCTCGCCGATGGTGGTGTTCGGAAGAAGCTGGCGTGACGCTACGGCTCGGGGCGGGTGTTCGACGTCGCCGACATCCACGACCGTAAAGGCCGACGGGCGGTGATCGCCGTGGGCCTGCAACGCTGGTTGGCGCCGGCCTTCGCCGCCCGGACCTCGAACCGTTCGGGGGTGACGCGGCTCAGCGCCGCTGAGGGCATCTATGCGGTGCTGTCCTGCCCGGCCCTCCAGCCCGGACAGCGGCGGCCGCTGCGAGGCTCGAGGTGGCTCACTGTCCTGACACGATGTCCTGTGGCCGAATCCTTGTTGCACTCTCGCGAGATCCAATTGCCGGACGTCGACAACGTGCGTCTGGCCGAGACCGCCGCACCCGACGTGCCGCCGTGGGAGCGGGCGGCCATGGACCGGGTATGGAACGCGGCGGTCAAGGACAACCCAGGGCGCCGGTCGAGGGTGCCGTGCCGCCTCGGTGCTCAGCCGCCCGGACCGGCCGCGGGGCAGCTGCTTCCGTCCTGCGGAATCGTCAGGGCCATGAGGTAGCCGTCCACCGCGCCCCGGGTGCAGTCACTGCGTCCGTAGACACTGTGTCCCGCGCCCTCGTACGTCACCAGGACGGTCGTCCCGCGGGTCTGCCGGTGCACGTTGGTCGCCCACGCGTGGTTGTTCGCCGGGTCGTGGCGGGAGTGCAGCATGAGGATCTTGGGCGCCTCGGTGATGCGCAGGCGGTGCTGCGGGTTGTTCACCTCGTCCGGCCAGCCGACGCACCCGGCCAGCGCGGCGTGGACGCGTGGTGAGCCGCGCATGTGCGGCGCAGCCCGCAGTTCGGCCTCGGTCAGACGGGCGAACTCCCGGTAGTCCTTCGGCCGGATACGCCAGTCCTGGCAGAACACCGCGGAGAAGGGGGCGGCCTCCGTCTGCTGACCGGTGCCCTTGGCGGCAGGCGTCTCCCATGTGCCCGGCCGCGGTTCGGCGTGGGAGCCCGGCCGCGTCTGCGCTTCGAGTCCGGCCACATAGTCGGCGAGTTCGTCCCAGTCCGGGCCGTAGAACTTGTACCTGAAGGCGAACAGGGCGATGTCGTTCGCGGAGAGGGTCCGGCCGGGGTCCTCCGGATCCCGGATCTCGCCCCGGTCGGCGCGGGCGAGCAGACCGTCCCACACGGCGGTGACATCCCGGCCGTGCAGTGCGCAGGACGGCGAGCGGCCGCACCACTTCACGAACTCGTGGAAGGAGTCCTCGGCGGCGACCGCGGAGGAGACGATGAAGTCCCGGGCGCCCAGGCTGTGGTCGATGTTCGCGGTGAGGGCCATGGCCCGGATCCGGTCGCCGTACAGCTCCGCGTACTGCTCGCCGATCAGCGTGCCGTACGAGTGGCCGAAGTAGGTGAGCTTCTGCTCGCCCAGTGACCTGCGTAGGGCCTCCATGTCGCGGACGACGCCGAGGGTGTCGGCGTGGTCGAAGACCGGGCCGCTGTGCCGTCGGCAGTCCTCGCGCAACTCCCGGTTGTAGGCGGCCAGCCGGTCGAACTCCGCCTGGTCGCGGGGGTACGCGGACGGCGCCCGGCCGAGCAGTTCCGTCGAGCACTTCACCGGCCGGCTGCCTCCGACACCGCGCGGATCGAAGCCGACGATGTCGAACCTGGCCTGGAGGTCCTTGCTGAACTGGGCGGGCGCGCGGGTGAGGGCGAAGTTCACCCCCGAGTCCCCCGGCCCGCCCGGATTGACCAGGAGCGCGCCGACCCGGCGGTCCGGGTCGGTCGCCTTGCGCCGTGCCACCGCCATGTCGAACTTCTCGCCCGCCGGGTGCGCCCAGTCCACCGGCAGCCGCAGGGTGCCGCACTCGGCCGTGGGATGCTCGGGGCACGGCTTCCAGTCGATCGGGGCGACGGGTGCGACCGAGGGGCCTGCGGATAAGCGGCCGGAGGGGCCGGCGTCCGCCACGCCGGGGCCGAGCACCAGCGCGCCGACCGCGAGCACGCCCGCGGTGAGCGCCCCGGTGAGCGCCTTCATGAACGGTTGCACAGAGTTCCTCCTGGTACTCCTGATACTTCTCGGACCATGGAACACAGGAGTGGCCACTCCTCGACGAGCTTCACAGCGAGCCGAGGGTGGCCACAACCGTTCACGTCCGGAATCAGGGACGGAACCAGGGAACGTCCGGAGCGGGTCTCAGGGTCAGCCCTCACGTCCTCCGGGGTCGTCGCCGATCCTGACGACGCCCGTGGTCCTCGCGCCGTCGGCGTTGTCGTAGACCACGTCACCCGTGGACTTCTTCCAGATCTTGATGCGGAAGGTGTCCGGGCCGTCCGTCGCCGTGATCCGGAAGCCGTAGCCGCCGCTGCCGTTGACGGTGCCGGAGCCCTGGTAGACCGCCCGGGAGCCGGTGACCACGAGCCAGTCGGAGCCGGTGGAACGGAACTTCAACTTGGCCGGCCCGAGGTCGAAGGCGGCCTTGCCCGTGGGGGCGGTGGCTCCCCTGACGTACGCGACGGCGAAGGAGAAGGCCGCCTTGCCGGTCAGCTCCGGCTTGGCCGGGTAGGCGCCGGCCGGGGAAGTGATCACGCCGGTGCCGAGCGCGGGGCCCGCGGCGCGGTCGTAGACGATCAGCTCGGGGAGCGTGATGCTGTCCGAGGCGCCGTCGTCGTCGGTGACCCTGATCACCGGACGATGGATGCCGGGCTTGGTGTAGGCGCGCTCGGCGCGGCACACGCTGCCGGTGACCGTGCCCGCGGTCGGGTCGGTGCCGTCCTTCCAGTCGACCGTGCAGGTGTGGGAGTCCCGGCTGCCCGCGTCACCGAAGTCGGCGGTGACCGTGGCGCGTTGGCGGACCGGCACGGCGGACTTCGGCCCGGTCGCCGCCGTGATCGCCGGTGCCGCGTTGGCGACGGCGACGGTGGCCGTGTCGCTGCCCCGGCCGCCGGTCAGGGTGACGTCGTACGTGCCGTCGTCGGTGCAGGTGATCGTGGTCCGCGCGGCCTTGGGGTCGGCGACCGTGCAGGGCGCGTCGTCCTCGACCGACCACTTCGGGCTGCCCGCACCGGAGATCGTGCCGTTCAGCGGGATCGCGTCGCCTTCCTTGCCGCTGCCGTCCGGACCGGCGTGCACAACGGTCACCGGGTCGATGCCGGTGAGGGTGGGCACGACCTTCTTGATCAGTCCCTCGGCGTCGAACTCCAGCTTGTCGACGGTCGTTTCGCGATGGGTGCCGTCGCCGCCGGGGATGGCGAACCGGTGGTAGGCGATGTACCAGTCGTCGGTGTTCGGGACATGGACGACCGAGTGGTGGCCGGGGCCCTTGATACCGAGGGAGAGGTCCTTCTCCAGGATCACGCCGTGCTTGGTCCACGGGCCGGTGGGGGAGGGGCCGGTGGCGTAGGCGACGCGGTAGTTCTCGTCCCGGGTGTCGTTCTCCGACCACATGAAGTAGTAGGTGCCCTTGCGCTTGACGACGAAGGTGCCCTCGTTGTAGCCGCTCGGGGTGATGTCCTTGACCTTCGACGTGTCGACGGAGGTCATGTCGTCGTTCAGCGGCGCGACGTACGCGCGGCCGTTGCCCCAGTAGAGATACGACTGCCCGTCGTCGTCCGTGAACACGGCGGGGTCGATCATCTGGCCGCTGAACTGGCCCGCCTTGAGCAGCGGTTGACCGAGCGCGTCCTTGAACGGGCCCGTCGGCGAGTCGGACACCGCGACGCCGATGTTGGCGTCGGCACAGAAGTAGAAGTAGTACTTACCGTCCTTCTCGGCGATCGCCGGCGCCCACGCCCTGCTGTCCGCCCAGGAGACGTCCGGACCCAGGTCGAGGATGACGCCGTGGTCCTTCCAGTGGACCAGGTCGGTCGAGGAGTACGCCTTGAACTGCGTACCGCTCCAGCCCTCGAAGCCGTCGGTGGTCGGGTACAGGTAGAAGGTGTCGCCGAAGCGGACGATGTTCGGGTCGGCGTTCAGCCCCGGCAGCACCGGGCTCCGCATGACGAGCGCCGAGACGGTCCAGGTGCGCTTCGTGCCGTCCGAGCCGGTCACCTCGTACGTCACCGGCTTGCTGAAGTCCCGCACGGTGCCGGAGGCGGGGCTGATCGCCGCGCCGTGGGCGAGGGTGAACTCCGGTGCGAGGGCCGTGAGATCCGTGCCCTCCTTCATCGGCAGCGTGATCCTGCCGCCGGCGTTGTCGATGAGCGCGTCGACCTTCAGCGCGGGGTGCGTCGCCTTCGCGATGCCCGCGGTGTTGCCGCTGAGCTCCATGACCTCGGCGGCCGTCAGGGCCCGGTCGTAGACGCGGAAGTCGTCGACCTCGCCGCCGAAGTACGGGTCGGCCGCGTACAGGGACCTGCCGATGTAGCCGCCGTAGTCCTTGTTCCCGTCGTACAGCTCGGACGGCTTGATGGTGGTCGTCGTGCGGGCCGCCTCGATGCCGTCCACGTAGAGGACCATCGCGCCGGTCGTGCCGTCGAGGGTCACGGTGACGTGCTGCCACTCGCCGGGCGTGAGCCGCGAGCCGGCCGTCAGCTTCGACTCCGCCGACCAACTCGCCTTGGTGATGGCCGAGTAGAGGCTGGACCCGCCGTTGGAGGGGGTGGCGAAGAGGTACTTGTCGCTGTCGGGCCCGAGCCCGAACAGCCACTGGAAGTTGTCCCCGCCCTTCCACTTGGCGTACGTCGAGACGGTGACGCTGTCGGCGTCCTTCAGCACACCGTTCGGGATCTTCACATACGGCGAGCCGGAGTCGCCGGACATCTTGAACGAGCCGCCGTCGACGCCGGTGCCGAAGCCGGGCGTACGGACGTAGGTGCCGTGGTAGCCGTGGCCACTGGAGTCACGGGCGATGCTGCCGCCGGTCTCGTCGAAGTCGTACTGCAGGAGCAGGTCGGCCGGGACGTCCGCGCCTTCCTCCGAGACGGTGACCTCGGCCCGCACCGGGATCGCGGCGCCGTCGGGCAGGCTGCCGGTCACGGTGAAGGTGCCGGCCTGCGCGTACTTCGACGCCGGGACGTCCTCCCAGGTCACGGAGACGGGACGCTTGACGCCGTCCGCGTACTCGGCGATCACGGTCGCCGGGAGGACCGGGGCCTCGCCGATCCCCGTCTTCACCGTCACGTCCTCGACGCCCGCCACCAACTGGTCCGGCTGGTAGGCGCGCAGCAGCCGGTCGTACTCGGCCTGTGTCACCGGAAGCACCGTGCCGTGGCGGGGCTTGGCCGGGAGGTCGTAGCCGGTGGACGGGGTCCAGGAGCCGGAGGCGAGGTCCGTCGTCTCGAACGGGATGTAGCCGCGACCACCGAACTCGTCCAGGAACGCGTACCACTTGTCCTCGGTGTTCGACTTGAACACCAGCGGCCCCTCGGCCGCGTTCATCGCGCCCTTGCCGATGCCCTCGGCGACCGCGTCCCAGGAGAGGTCCAGGAGCGAGTCGCTCTTCTCCTCGAAGATGAACTTGCTGTTGGGCGTGGAGGAGGTGTTGTTCCGCTCGTCCTTGGAGAGGCGGAAGTACGTCCCGTCGTGCTGGATCACCGTGGAGTCGATGACGGAGTAGCCGCGGTCGATCCAGACCTTGGGCTCGCTGAACGTGTAGAAGTCGCGGGTCGTCGCGTACATCATGCGGTTGTACGTGTCGCCGGAGTGCGCCTCGTTGTCGTACAGCTTCGACGCCCAGAAGACGACGTACTCACCGCGCTGCGCGTCGTAGAACGCCTCCGGCGCCCAGGTGTTGCCCGCGCTGTCCGGGGAGACCTTAACCAGCCGCTGGTTCGTCCAGTGGACCAGGTCGGTGGACTCCCAGACCATGATGGACTTGCTGCCGGTGCGCTGGGACGCGTCCCAGTCGCCGTTGCCGTAGATCCGCAGGTCGGTGGCGATCTGGTAGAACTTGTCGCCCTCGGGGGAGCGGATGATGAAGGGGTCGCGCAGGCCCTTCTCGCCGAGCGTGGAGGTCAGGACGGGCTTGCCGTCGTTCAGCTCCCGCCACTTCAGCGGGTCGTCGCCCTTGCTGAGCGCGGCGTAGAGCTGCTCGCCGTCCGAGGTGCCCTCGCCGGTGAAGTAGCTGAACATGTAGCCCTTGAGGGCCTCGTGCTTCGGCAGTTCGGGCACCTTCGCGGTGAAGGCGCGGGTCGCCTTCGCCTCGCCCTTGGTGACGGTGGCGGTCAGTTCGACCGTCGTGGCTCCGTCGCCGTGCGCGGGTCGGCGGACGACGCCGTCGGCCGAGACGACGTCCGGCTTCGCGGAGGACCAGGTGACGTCGGTGCCGTAGGAGCCGGTCGACGGGAGCGTGAGGTTGCCGCGTACGTCGTCGAGGTTGTGGACCGTGAGGGCTTCGGCGGCCTGCTCTGCGGCGGTCCGGTCGTCGAAGTCGGGGAGCACCGTGACCTCGAAGGTCCTGGTGTCGGTCACGGAGCCCTTCTTCAGGGTCGCCGTGAGCGTGGCGTGGGCGTCGGGCTGACCGGCGGCCGGGCGGGTCACCTTGCCGGTGCCGGACACGACGGCCGGAGCGTCGCTGGCCCAGCTGATCGAGGATCCGCCCGCCGTGCCGGTCTTCGGCAGGTCGAGGTCGGCCCTGACGGCGCTGGTGTCACCGAGGCTCAGCGCGGCCTTGTCGTCGGCGACGCCCTGGGTGGCGACGGGGAGGGCGAGTTGCTCGACCTCGGAGCCGGCGAGGGCACGGTCGTAGACCCGGAAGTCGCGGATCCGTCCCTTGAACAGCTTGTCGCCGGAGTAGACCGACTTGCCCAGGTAGTTGGCGGTGGTGGTGCCGGAGCCGATCGAGCCCGGGGTGATGCTGACGGATGTGTTGCGGCCGACCTCGACGCCGTCCTCGTACAGCACGCCCGTGTTGCCGGTCTGGGTGTAGGTGAGGTGCTTCCAGACGGCGCGGGTGAGGTTGTGGGAGTCGGCGGGCTTGGTGGTCTGCTCGGTCGACCAGTTGCCGCCGGCGATGGACGTCCGCAGGGAGTTGCCGGTGGTGAAGAGGTAGCCGTTGCCGTTGCCGCCGCTGGTGTTGCCGAAGCCGTAGAGGAAGTACGGCGTGCTCTGCGTGGAGTCGATCCGCACGTCCAGCGAGACGGTGATCGCGGCCATGCCCTTCATGACGTCGTTCGGCACCTTGACGTAGGTGTCCGAGCCGTTGAAGGCGAGCCCCTGACCGGTGCCGGACCAGTCCGCGGCGCCGTTGACCGTGCCGTCGCGGCCGTTGCCGGAGGCGTCGGGCACCGTGCTGCCGGAGGCGGCGTCGAGCTTGTACCAGAGGGCGAGGCCGTCGGTGATCTCCGCCGCCCCGGCCGTTTCCGCTGCCTGCGCGGGAACGAGGGGCGCGGCGAGGCCCAGCAACAGCGACGCTGTGGTCAGCCCGGCGAGTCGGCCCGCCCGGCGTCTCACGCGGGCACGGGCGCGTGCGATGTACGGCATGTGGAGTTTCCCTGCTGAGGCATGGCGGGGCCTCGGCCATGGGCACCCTGCCGTTTCGGCTGTGTGACGTCGTGTTGCGAGAGTGTCAATCGCGGTGTGGCGCAGCGTCAAGAGTTTTCGAACGATGTCCGACCCGCCGAACGGAAGTTTTCGAGCCCGGGGTTCGGGGACGTCGACTTCTCCGTGTCCGGGGTGACTCGCGACGGTGGCTCGTGACGGGCGGGGGGTCTGGCGGCGGTGGCGCGGATCAGCGATCGTGCCTCGCGCGGCGGGCTTCGGTCAGCAGGGGCAGCAGCGGCAGCAGGGAGAGGATGACGATGAGGGCGACCAGCGGCAGCAGGTAGTCGTCGATGTCGGGTACGGAGGCGCCGAGGGTGTACCCGGCCAGGACGAGGCCCTGGGACCAGAGCAGGCCGCCGACGATCTGCCAGACGGTGAAGGTCCGCGTGGGTACGCCGAGCGCACCGGCCGCCGGGTGCAGGACGGTCCGCACCATCGGGACGAAACGGCCGATCACCAGGGCCTTGCCGTAGCCGTAGCGGGCCAGGAGCTTCTCCGCCCGCGCCGCCGCGTCCCGGACGCGGCGCTTCGATGTGCGGGCCAGCAGGGCCCGCCCGCCGTGCCGTCCGATGACGAACCCGACCTGTGCACCCGCCACGGCGCCGACGGCCGCGCACAGCAGAACCTGCCAGAGCACCAGCCGTGGCGCCTGGTCGGCGCTCGCCGCGCACAGCACGCCCGCCGGGAACAGCAGGGTGTCACCGGGCAGGAAGAAGCCGACCACCAGCAGGCCCGACTCAGCGAAGATCACCGCGAGGACCCCGAGGGCGCCGAAGGTCGCCAGCACGGAGGAACCGTCCATCGGGTTGACGGCGATCACCGCCCTCACCTCCCGGCCGTCCTCGTCGGTCGCCCTTCCCCAAGCATCCCGTGTGTGTGGCGCGGCCGCCTGTCCCGGCGGTGCGGGGCCGTAAATCTTGACATTCAATATCCAGGATATTTAGTGTCCAGAATTGCTGGGGCTCCTGCCTGGAGCCGAGCACCGGCTCGTCACCCGACCGACTTCGACAACGGAGCAGTTCATGAAAGATGTCCTGATCATCGGCGGCGGCTTCGCCGGCGTGTGGAGCGCGGCCGGAGCCGTGCGCGCGGCTCGTGAGGCGGGTGCCGGCGACGCGCTGCGGGTGACGCTGGTCGACGGCGGCGACGACATGGTCATCCGGCCCCGCCTGTACGAGGACGCCCCCGAGGGCATGCGGGTCGCCCTGGACCGCGTCCTCGGCCCGATCGGCGTACGCCGCGTCACGGCGACCGTCACGGGGATCGACACCGAAGCGCACGCCGTACGTGCCGTCACCCGCACCGGTGAGGAACTGAACCTGTCCTACGACAAGTTGGTGCTGGCCACGGGCAGCCGGCTCATCCGGCCCGACTTCCCCGGTGCGCGGCACATCTTCGACGTCGACACCCTCCCCGCGGCGGCCGCCCTCGACCACCATCTCCGCCGGCTGCCCGCCGAGGCTCCGTCCCAGGGCCGCTACACCGCTGTGGTGGTCGGCGCCGGCTTCACCGGTGTGGAGCTCGCCACCGCGCTGGGCGAGCGCCTCAAGGCGATCTCCGGCGCCCAGGGCGCGACCGAGGACGCCCGGGTCGTGCTGGTCGACCTCGCCGACGTCGTGGGACCGGAGCTCGGCCCGGGGCCGCGCCCGACCATCCTCGACGCGCTCGACGAGCTGAAGATCGAACGGCGGCTCGGACGCACCGTGGCGTCGGTGACCCGCCGGGACATCACCCTCTCGGACGGCGAGGTCATCCCCGCGGCGACCGTCGTATGGACGGCCGGCATGGCGGCGAGCCCCCTCACCGCCGAGATCCCCGGCGAGCGTGACCGGCTGGGACGGCTGAGCGTGGACGAGTACCTGCGGGTGGCCGGAGTGCCCGACGTCTACGCGGCCGGCGACACCGCGCTCGCCGCCGCCGACGACGGGCGCACCACCACGCAGTCGTGCCAGCACGCTCTGCCCATGGGCAAGTTCGCCGGTCACAACGTGGCCGCCGACCTCCTCGGCACCGCCCCACTGCCGTTCACCCCGGACCCCTACGCCACCTGCCTGGACCTCGGTCCGGCCGACGCCGTCTACACGGAGGGCTGGGACCGCAGGGTCGCGCTGACCGGGCCGGAGGCCAAGGCGCTCAAGAAGAAGATCAACGAGACCTGGATCTACCCGCCGACCGACGACGCGGAGCAGCTGCTGGACCAGGCGGGCCGCTTCTCCAACGGCTGACCGCCGGGGGCGTGCCCGGGATCCCGGTGCGCGGGGACTGTCTCGCGCCTCGCGTACCGGGGAGGCCGGGTGGGACGGACACGTCAGGCCCGCCCGTGGGCCTCCTGCGAGCGGCGGGACAGCGCGTCGATGACCACGGCGGCGAAGAGCACCCCGCCCGTGATCATGAACTGGACGGCGGCGGGTGTGTCCGTGATCGCCATGCCGGAGGCGATCGACTGGATGACCAGCATGCCGAGCACCGCCGACCAGGTGGAGCCGCGTCCGCCGAACAGGCTGGTACCGCCGATGACGGCCGCCGCGATGGCGTTGAGCAGCAGCACCCCCGAGCCCGAACTCTGGCTCACCGACGTGATGCGCGAGGCCAGGAAGAGTCCGCCGACCGCGGCCATGGTGCCCGAGACCGCGAGCACGGCGGTCTGCACCCGCGTCACATGGAGGCTGGCGCGACGGGCCGCCTCGATCCCGCCGCCGAGGGCGTAGACCTGCCGCCCGTAGTGGGTGCGGCGGAGGATCACGTCGAGGCCGGCCACCACCACCAGGAAGATCAGCAGGGCCAGCGGCAGGCCCTGGAAGCGGTTGAGCAGATACGCGGTGGCGAACGCGACCACCGCGAGCCCTCCCGCGCGCACCACGATGACCTGGAGCGAGCGGTGCGGCATATGAGCGGCCATGCGGCGCCGCCGGTCCTGGTAGGACACGAGGAAGACGATGCCGGCGGAGACTGCCGCCAGGCCGTACGCGACGGAGTCATGGGTGAAGTAGTAGCTGGTCAGGTCCGCGACGAGCCCGTTCTCGTCGAGGTTGATCGTGCCGCTGGTCCCCAGGATGTAGAGCATGAGGCCGTTCCAGGTGAGCAGCCCCGCGAGCGTGACGACGAACGCCGGCACCCGGGTTCTGGCGAAGGAATAGCCCTGCACTGTGCCCGCCGCCGTGCCGGCGAGCACCGCGATGACGAGGGCGAGCCACTCGGGCACGCCGTTGTTCACGTTCAGTACGGCGAAGACGGCCGCCGCGAGTCCGCTGATCGAACCGACCGACAGATCGAGCTCGCCGAGCAGCAGAACGAAGACGATGCCGACCGCGATCAGCCCCGTGCCGACGATGTCCACGCTGAGGTTGGACAGGTTCCGGGGCGAGAGGAAGTTCTCGTTGAGGGACTGGAAGGTGATCCAGACGACGGCGAGGACGAGGACGACGGGGAGCGAGCCCAGTTCACCGGCCCGCAGCTTGCGCCGGGAGAAGGCGACCCCGCTCTCCATGGCACGGGCACAGCTGTCCATGGCGCGGGCGACGACCTGCCCGCGATCCGCCCGACGGGCCTCGGCGGTGGGGGCGGCGGCTTCGGTCCGCGGGTCGTCCGCCGTGTCGCGGGTCCCTTTCACCATCCCGACTCCTGGTGGGCCGGCCGTCGGGGCGTGTTCTCCGTCGCCCCGGTGATGGAGGAGATGATCTGTTCCTGGGACGCCGTGTTCACGTCGAAGAAGCCGTTGTTGCGCCCGAGCCGCAGCACGGCCGCCCGGTCCGCGAGCGCCTTGACGTCGCCCATGTTGTGGCTGATGAGCAGGACACCCAGACCGCGGTCGCGCAGCTGGTCGACGAGGTCCATCACCTCGGTGGTCTGCTGGAGCCCCAGTGCCGCGGTCGGTTCGTCCAGCAGGAGCAGCTGCGGATCGCCGAGGAGGGAGCGGGCGATGGCGACCGTCTGTCGCTGACCGCTGGACAGGGACACGACCGGGGCGCGCAGCTCCGGAACGCCCCTGGTCAGCTGCTCCAGCAGCTGGAGAGTGCGGCGCTCCATCTCCATCTCGTCGAGGAACCCGAACCTGCGGATCTCACGTCCGAGGAACAGATTGCCGACGACGTCGAGATTCCCGCACAGCGCGAGGTCCTGGAAGACGGTGGCGATGCCGAGATCCCGGGCGTCGTTGGGGCGCCTGATGTGGACCGTGCGGCCCTCCCACTCGATGACGCCCCGGTCCGCGGGAGCGACCCCGGAGATCACCTTGACCAGCGTGGACTTGCCGGCTCCGTTGTCGCCGAGGAGGGCGACGACCTGGCCCGCGTGGACCTCCAGTTCGATGTCCTCGAGGACCTCGACGGCGCCGTAGCGCTTGCACACGCCGTGCAGCGCCAGCAGTGGGGGAGCGGACACGGAGACGATCTCCTTCCCGTGGATCCGGACATCCGGACGCGGTCGCGGCGGATGTCAGGTCAGTCCGGCCGAGGTGCACGCGGCTGCCAGTTGAGAGGTGCAGATCTGCCGGATCGTGTACACCCCGTCCTTGACCAGGGTGTCCTTGATGTTGCTGACGGTCACGGACACCGGGGTGAGCATGACGGCCGGAACCCGCCGCCCATCACGCGTCGTCACCTCGTCCCGGGCCACCCGGTCGAGGCTCTCCCCGCGGGCCGCGGCCACGGCCATGGCGGCGCCGGCGGCGGCCTCGGGTTCGAAGGGCTTGTAGACGGTCATGTACTGCTCTCCGTCGACGATGCGCTGCACGGCGCGGAGTTCGGCGTCCTGCCCCGTGACCGGGGGCACCGGGTCCACCTTGTTCGCCTTGAGTGCGGCGATGCTGCCGGCGGCGAGGCCGTCGTTGGCGGCGTAGACCCCCTGGATGTTGTCGACGCCGAGGGCCGCGATGGCACCCGACATGTTCAGGTGAGCTGCCTCGGTCCGCCACTGGAGCGTGTCGTACGACTTGCCGATCTTCACCTTCCCCGTGAGGACGGCCAGGGCGCCCCTCTTGAAGAGCACCGCGTTGGGGTCGCTGGGATCGCCGTTCATCATGACGATCTGGGCGCCGGGCACCTCGTCGCCCATGGCCTTCAGCAGGGCCTGACCCTGGAGCCGGCCGACCTCCTCGCCGTCGAAGGACGCGTAACCGGAGATCGGGCCCTCGGCGAGGCGGTCGTAGGCGATGACCGGGATGCCCGCCTCCACCGCCTTCCTGACCGAGGCGGCGAGCGATCTGGCGTCCACCGCCACGAGCAGGATCGCGTCGACGCCCTTGGTGATCATCGAGTTCATCTGCTCCTGCTGCATGGCCACATCGCCCTTGGCGTTGGTCTGCTCGATCGCGCAGTCACCGCAGAGTTCCTTGATCTCCCTGTCGAGCAGGGGCTTGTCCCGGGTCTCCCAACGCGCCGTGGTGACGTCCGGCAGGAGCACCCCGATCATCGGCGCGTCCCCCTCGGCGGAATCGCTCTCCCCGCCCGCCCCGCAGGCCGCCAGGGCCACGGCCGTGGAAATCGCGGTCAGGGCGAGAACCGCGTTCCGTATGCGGGCCTTCATGTGCGAGACCTCCCTTGTTCTTCGCCCGGCGTGGCGAGGAGGCGCTCATGGTGTCGACGACGCGGGTGCGCGTACGGCCGGGCAGAACGCCGGCAGTCGACGGATGGCCATGATGTCGGTGCCGGACATCCGGCTCGAACGTGCGGCGTGGACGTGGCAGGGCGACCACGTGGTCAGTCTGACACCGGCCGGGGTGATCTGCGAACGCAGCGATGGCGTCAGTGGCGGCGTCCCGGGGAGCGATGGAGCAGCAGCCTGATATGTCCGGCTCATCCATATATGCGATTCTGGTGTGTGGAAGCGACCGGGGCGGCGGGAGGTGGTGCCCCGATCCCCTTCGGCACCTCCGGTACGGACGGGAGGTTGGTTGCGGACATGCCTCATGACGGCCGTGCCCGGACCGGAGTTTCGGCGCCGGGGGCATTGGAGGTCGGCACCGCGGACACAGGTTCACCGCCTACGGAGCCGGAGGCCGTCACGGGCGACCGCGCCCTGACCTTCGCCGGAGCGGCGCTGGCCGCGGTCTACGCGCCCACCGACGGGGACGAGGAGCTGCAGCTGCTGGAAACGGTCGGCGGCACTCCCGAGTACCGGCTGCCGGACCGGCTCGCCGTGTCCGGTGGCTCAGCCGCGACCCACGCCTTCCGCACCGACCGGCCGCTGTGGCTGAGCGCCGCGGCCCTCGCCTCCTATCCCGTGGGCGCGCCCACGCCCCCGCGCGCCAGGTCGGCCTCGCTCGGCGCGCTGCCCCTGGAAAGGGAGGGCAGCCGGCTGGGCTGCCTCGTCGTCGTGGGGGCCTCC
This sequence comes from Streptomyces viridochromogenes, assembly GCF_001270495.1. Lineage (GTDB taxonomy): Bacteria > Actinomycetota > Actinomycetes > Streptomycetales > Streptomycetaceae > Streptomyces > Streptomyces viridochromogenes_A. The sequence goes on along the minus strand of NZ_LGUR01000207.1, from coordinate 179,125 downwards.
GCGGACGGCTTCGACGCCGGGCAACAGCGCTTCCTGGAGCGCTACGCCGACGCGGTCGCCGGTCTGCTGCTGGCCGAGTCCGGCCGGCCCGCGCAGCCCTCCCTGCTGGGCCGCGCCCTGCGGAGCCTGCGCGTCGGCACGTTCGTCCTGGTGCCGGACACCGGACTGATCGAGGCGGACGGCACACTGCTCGACCTGGTCGGCACCACGCCGGACGACTTCGACGGCAAGGCGGACACCCTGCTCGCACACGCCCTCCCGGAGGACATGCCGGCGCTGATGTCGGTCCTGGAGCCGTCCACACAGGCGCCGGGCCGTCGGGAGCTGGAGTTCCGGGTCCGCTGCCCCACCGGGGAGATGCGCTGGCTGAGCCTGATCTGCCGGGTGATGGCGCACACCGACCAACAGCCGGAGCAGGTGCTGGGCGTGGTCACGGCCACCTCGGTCAAGAGCCGCAGCACCGACGACGTCTCCCGGATCCAGTGGCTGACCGCCGTACTCGACGATGCTCTGACGGTCCGTGACGTCGGCCGCGTGGCGGTCGCCGCGCTGCGTGAGCCGCTGGGCGCCGACCGGGTGGCGCTCGCCGACGTCCGGGACGACCGGCTCGTGGTCACCCTGCTCGATCCGCCCCAGCCCGACGCCTGGCCGGAACTGTGGCGCGCCCAGTGGCGTTCCGAGTGGCCCGACGCGCCGGTCAGCGCCCTGCCCACCCTTCAACTGGCCCTGCGGGACGGCCGTATGGACCTCTGGCCCGCCGGCACGGCCCTCGAACCGGGACTCGCCGGCATCGGCCCCGGCGGCCTGGCCGTCCTGCCGCTCCCGGCCAAGGGCCGGGTCGCCGGGGTGTGCCTGGTCGGCTGGGACCAGCCGCACGAGTTCATCCCCGAGGAGCGGTCCCTGCTGACCGCCACCGCGGCACTCATCGGGCAGGCCCTCAAGCGGGCGCACGCCTACGACGCCGAGCAGGAACTCGCGACGATGCTCCAGCGCAGCCTGCTGCCCCGGCGCCTGCCCGAACTGCCCGGCGGCACCGCCGTCGCCCGCTACCTGCCCGCCCGGCGCGGCCTTCAGGTGGGCGGCGACTGGTACGACGTCATCGCCCTGTCCGAGGACCGGGTCGCGCTGGTCATCGGCGATGTGCAGGGACACAGCGCCGGAGCCGCGACGATCATGGGCCAGATGCGTACGGCGGTCAGGGCGTACGCGGTCGAGGGCCACCCGCCCGACGTGGTCGTCTCCCACGCCAACCGCCTGCTCGTCGGCATGGAGACCGACCTCTTCGCCACCTGCTGCTATGTCGAACTGGACATGGAGGAGGGCAACACCCTGGTCGTCCGGGCCGGACACCTCTCCCCGCTGCTGCGCCACCCCGACGGCAGCACCGAGGAGGTGGAGGTCGAGGGCGGCCCCCCGCTGGGGGTGCTCGCGGAGGCGGAGTTCCCCATGACCGCGGTCACCCTGACCCCCGGTACGGTGCTCGCCCTGGTCACCGACGGTCTGGTCGAGGCCGCCGACCTGCCCCTGGACGTGGGCATGGAACGGACCCGCACCGCGCTCGCCGCGGCCGACCCGGCCGATCCGGCCCGGATGGCCGACGACCTGCTCGGCGACATCGGCCGACGCGAGGACGACGTGGCGCTGTTGCTGCTGCGCTACGACGGCATGAAGACCCGGCCGATCCGGGCCGGCTGGGTGGTGTGGCGGCTGCCCGACGCCGTGATGCACGCCCGGCGCTTCACCGCGCGCACCCTGCGCCGGTGGAAGGTCGAGGAAGCGGCCGACGCGGTGCTGCTCGTGGTGTCCGAACTGGTCACCAACGCCCTGGTGCACACCCAGGGGTCGGTCCGTCTCGACCTGATGCTCCGCGGGGACCGGGTCCGGGTCTATGTGAGCGACTCCTCGCCGCGCGCGCCCGCCAAGCCGGTGATCGTGGACTGGGAGTCGACCGGCGGCCGGGGCCTGCTGCTGGTCGAGGCGGTGTCGGAGTCCTGCGGCTCGATGCCGGTGGCCGGCGGAAAGCAGGTGTGGAGCGAGGTCACCGTGGCACGGAACGACCCCGCTCCCGCCGACTCCAAGCTCTGAACGGAACGAGGCGAGCTGCGATGAGGACCCGCACGCTGCACGTCGTCGCGGCGCTTGTCGCGGGACTCATGACGGCGTCCCTGGCCGCCTGCGGCGAGGACGACGGAGCGGGCGCGGAGAGCTTCACGGTGGGGCTCCTGCTCCCGAACCGGGTGACTCCCCGCTGGGAGCACTCGGACAAGCCACTCATCGAACAGCGGCTCAAGGAACTGTGTGCCGACTGCACCATGGTGTACGCCAACGCCGAGAACGACGCGGCGAGGCAGCGGCAGCAGGTGATCTCCATGATCACCAACGGGGCGAAGGTCCTGATCCTCGACCCCGCCGACAGCAGGGCGGTGCGCTCCTCGATCCAGGAGGCGAAGCGGGCGGGCGTCCCGGTCATCGCGTACGACCGCCTCGCCGAAGGCCCGATCTCGGGCTTCGTCAGCTTCGACGGCGCACAGGTCGGTCGGCTTCAGGGCGAGGCGCTGCTGAAGGCCATGGACGAGAGGGGGAGGGGCAGGACCGTCGTGATGATGAACGGCGATCCGAGCAGCGCCAACGCGGCGTGGTTCCGCGAGGGCGCGATGTCCGTCATCTCGGGCAAGGCGAAGATCGCCAGATCGTACGACACCGCGGGCTGGAGCCCGGAGAACGCCCACGCCAACATGTCCGCCGCGATCTCCGCCCTGGGAGCTGACCGTATCGACGGCGTCGTCGCGGCCAACGACGCCATCGCCGCCGGTGTCATCTCCGCCTTCAAGAACGCCGGCGTCAAGGACCTCCCGCCGATCACCGGGCAGGACGCCGACCTGGAGGCCGTGCGGCGCATCGTCAAGGGCGAGCAGTACATGACGGTCTACAAACCGTTCGAGAAGGAAGCCGCGGCAGCCGCCGCCATGGCCGTCGCCGTGGGCCGCGACGAGGGGGCCGACGGCGTCGCCACGACGACGACCGACAGCCCGACCACCAAGGACATCCCGTCCATCCTCCTCACGCCGAAGGAGGTCACGGCCGACAACGTGCGCCAGACGCTCATCAACGAGGGCCGGTTCACCGTCGAGCAGATCTGCGTCCGGCCGCTGCGCGCGGCCTGCGCCGAGATCGGCCTCACCGGGTGAGGACGACTGGTCGGCGCGTCGGCCCGGGAGCAGCATGGAAGAGGAGCGACCCAGGGAGGTCAGCCATGAAGACCGGAGCCTCGGACTACGACCGCTGGCTGTACTCGCACACCCCCTCCCAGGCCGAGGGCGAACGCGACGAACCCGCGGAGCGCAATGCCGTGGAGCAGCACCCGGACGTCCCCAGGACCGAGCCCTCCCAGGCCGAGGGAGAGAGGGTGGACGACCTCAGGACTCCGTGATCACCAACACACGGTCAACGGGGGCATCCGGCTGGACCTCGCGTCGATGAGCACGCATACTTTGAACGTGTTCAGAAAAGGGGGAACCGGTCATGCGTGAACCGATCACCGCAGCCCAGCAGGACTCACCCGCCGCCGCCCTGGGGCCCACCGCTCTCGTCTTCGGCGCCATCGCCGCCCTGACCTCGTTCGTCATCTCTCCGTTCGCTCTGATCGCCGGCGGCCTGGCCGTCACCTTTGGCGCGGCGGGCATGCACTACGCCCGTCAGGGCATCGGCCGTATGTGGCCCGCCACGCTCGGTACCGTTCTCGGAACCGTCGGACTGCTCGGCATCGCCGTCCTCCTCGGGGCGCTCGGCGCCTAGCCCGCCTGGTCCGCCTGGTCCGCCTGGTCCGCCTGTTCGCCCCACGGTGAGATCAGCGGGACGCCGAGGCCCACCGGGGTTCCGAAGTTCGGTGTGCCGTCGGCGTTCCAGGTGAACTTCTGCGCCCTGGTGCTGCGGTGCATGTCGCAGCCACCGCTCGCGGAGCTGTTGGCGTTGTAGACGATCCAGTCCTCCGTCCCGTCGGGCGACTTGAAGAAGCCGTTGTGCCCCGGGCCGTACACCCCGTTGGCGTCGGACCGCTGGAAGACGGGGTTCGGGGACTTGACCCAGGAGACGGAGTCGAGCGGGTCACCGCCGTTGTAGGAGAGCATGCCCAGCTTGTAGTCGGGCGTCGAGCAGTGGCTCGCGGAGTAGACGATGAACGTCTTCCCGCCCCGCTGGAGCACCTCGGCGCCCTCGTTGACCGCGCTGCCCACCGTCTCCCAGCCGTAGGTCGGGGCGGACAGGACGCGCCGGGTACCGCTCGCCGTCCAGGGGTTGGACAGTGGCCGTATGAACATCGGCTGCGAGCCGTTGTAGAAGGTGCCCAGCAGATAGAGCCGGCCGTTGAGTTGCAGGATGCCCGGGTCCAGCTCCCCGGTGTTGTCCTGCGTCGGGTCGAGCAGGTCGGCCTTGAAGCTGTAGGGGCCCATTGGGTCAAGGCCGGCGCTCTCCAGCACATGGATGCGCTGGGTGCCCAGATCGAACGGCTCCCGCCCGGCCGTGTAGTAGAAGTACCAGCGCTTGCCGCCCGGACCGTCGAGCAGCTGGAACTCCGGGGCCCACATCGTGCCCGCCCCGTTGGGCCGGGTCAGGTTGAAGATCACCTGCTCGGGGGCGGTGGCGAGTCCACCCAGGGTGGGGGACTCGCGCATGGTGACCGTCGAGTTCCAGGTCGTGGTGGCCAGGTAGTAGTACCCGTCGTGGTACGTCAGCCAGGGGTCGGGCCCGCGCTGGGACAGCGGGTTGGTGAAGGTGGCCGGGCCGCTGCCGCCGCCGGTGAAGGCGGGCAGCCGCCACACCCTGCCGTTCGAAGCGGAGCACGGCAGTTGGACCAGGTTGGTGTTCGAGGCCGACGAACCGCCGCTCGGGGCCACGCACTTGCCGGAGCCGACCGACACCAGATTGAAGTTCGCGCGCTCGCCGAAACCTGGCTGTCCGAGGGCCTGTTCGGCTCCGCCGAACGGGACCGGGTCGTCGCGGCGGCGGTCAGTGCGGACCTGAGAAGCCGTTCGTAGCGCGCCGCGCCCACGCCGGCGTCCAGATCTCGCCGTCCGGAGGGTCGTGGTGGACGGAGGCGAGGTAGGCGCGGAGCGCGGTGAGGGCCGGGTGCGGGTTGTCGGCGTGCCAGAGAATCGAGTGCGGGTAGACCGGCGTCGGGTCGCGCAGCGGGATGAGCCGCATGTCGTAGCCGGCGGGCCAGACGAGGGGCGTCTGGGTGCCGAGGAAGGTCGCCAGCGTCTCGGAGGCGGCGATGGTGTCGATGAGGGCCTCGACCCCGAAGTTGGGGCCGGTGGCCTCGATGGCCAGCCCGAAGTCGGCGGCGAGCGCGTCGTAGTACGCGGTCCACTCCGCGCCGGGGACGTTGCCCGGCATCCAGATCCGGTGGCCGGCCAGCTGGGCGGGGGTCACCGCGGCGGCGCGGGCGAACGGGTGGGCCGGGCCGGTGAACAGGTGGATCGGCTCGTCGTGGACCGGGGTGAACTCGATGCCGTCCGGGATGTGCTGCCCGGGCATGGTGACCGCGCGGAAGGTGGCGTCGATGACACCGTCCCGGACGGCGGCGATGGCCTCCGCCGAGCCGGGCAGTGTCACGACGTCGAGGGCGATCCCGGGGTGGGCGCGATGGAAGTCGCGCAGGTGTCCGGCCAGGGAGGCCCGTCGGCCGACCACGTCGACGCGCAGGGCCCGGCTGCCGGGACGCACGGAGGCTCTCGCCCGCTCCTCGGCCTGGAGCAGGGTCCGGGCATGCGACAGGAACGCCTGCCCGTCGATGGTGAGCTCGGCCCCTCGCGGCGTGCGGGTCAGCAGCCGCACGCCGATGTCCCGCTCCAGCGTGGCGACGCGCTTGGACACGGCCTGCTGGGTGAGGGCCAGATCGACGGCGGCCTTCTGGAACTGGCCGGCATCCGCGACGGCGACGAAGGTCCGGACGGCATTGAGATCCACGCCTGCCACCCTAGCCGTACAACGTGGTGTTGTGACGCGGCGGCGTTGCCAGTTGTTTCATCTCCCTGTTCAGCTGTCCTTTGGGGTGAGTTTCAGCCGGTCGGAGTGTCACTCCGATCAACCATCCGTTGTGGACCTGGAGGGCCGGTGACCTTACGAAGGCGACGTGGCCCCTGTGCCCCAGCCGTTCCTAGAAGCCGTCCACCCCCAGCTCGGTGATGATGCCTGTGTAGAGCCAGCTCCACACCTCGCCGCAGGGCGTCTCGCGATCGAACAGGCCAGGGGCCAGCTCGAGACAATCCGACAGGACGCCCGCGCCCCCTCACCTCAGCGTCCCGCGCCTCATCTCAGCGGATGCAGCGCGGCCAGCTCGGGCGCCCCGCGGCCCGTGACGATCGACTCCGCCAGCAACTTGCCGCTGAGCGGCCCCAGCGCGATGCCCCACATCCCGTGCCCGCCGCAGACATGGACCCGAGGCGAGCGGGTCGGGCCGACCAGGGGCAGACCGTCGGCCGTGCACGGGCGGGGGCCGGCCCACTCGTCGGTGCGGTGGGTGAGGTCGGCCGAAGGGACCATGCTTCGGGCCGCGTTGACGATGGCGTTGACGCGGCGAGGGTCCGCGGGACGGTCGGGCGCCGTGAACTCCATCATCCCCGCGACCCGCACCCGGTCCCCGAGCGGCGTGCAGACCACACGCTGCTCGGCGAAGTACGTGGGCCGGGTGGGCAGCCCCTCCGGGGACACGGTGAAGCTGTAGCCGCGGCCGGACTGCACCGGTGTGCGCACACCGAAGGGCGCGGCCAGCCGGCCGAGCCAGGCTCCGGAGGCGAGCACGGCGGCGTCGGCCCGCACCGCCGTACCGTCGGAGGCGAGCGCGGCGACCCCGGCGCCCACGTCCCGGACCCGGGCGACCTCCAGATGGGTGACGATCTTTCCGCCCCGGTCGCGGACCGCGTCGGCCAGCGCCGCGACATACGCCCCCGGGTTCAGATGACGCTGGCCATGCAGTCGTACGGCCGCGTCGACGCGCGCCGAGAGCGACGGCTCCAGCTCGCGTGCCTCGCCGCCGTCGAGCAGGTCGTAGTCGACCTCCTGGCCCGCCGCGCGCACCGCGTCCAGCTCCGCCACGAGCGGGGCCCGGCCGGCCTCGGAGGTGAAGGCGAGCAGACACGTCTCGCCGGTGCGGGTCGGCTCGGTGACCCCGCCCCGTGCCAGGTCGTCGTAGGCCGTGAGCGCGCCGCGGTTCAGGGCGGCGAGCGCGGCCATGGACGCCGTCCAGCGACGGTGGGTGCAGTTCCGGGTGAACGCCAGCAGGAAGCGTGCCAGCCGCGGGTCGGGGCGCGGTGGGATGTAGAGCGGGGACGTGGGGGAGAGGAGTCGCCGCAACCCCAGCTTCAGGGCGGCCGGTTCGGGCAGGGGCACGGTCAGGGCCGGGGCCAGCCAGCCCGCGTTGCCCCATGACGCGCCGGCCGCCACGCCCCGGCGGTCGACCACGGTGACCTCGACGCCGGCCTCCTGGAGGAACCAGGCCGTCGCCAGCCCCGCCATGCCGGCACCCACCACGACGACACTGCGCGGGCTCATGACCGGCCGCCTTCCACCGCACCGGAGCCTTCGACCGCCGCGACCGCCGGTCGCCGTTCCCCGACGCGCGTCGCCTGCTCGAACGCGTACCCCGCCCTCAGCACGGCCGCGTCCCCCCGGTGCGGGCCCACCACCTGGAGCCCGACCGGCAGCCCGGCAGGTGTGAAACCGGCCGGGACCGACAGCGCCGGGCAGCCGGTCATCGTGATCAGGTAGGCCGAGCGCATCCAGTCCAGATACGTCTCCATCGCGGTGCCGTCCACCGACGCCGGGTACGGGAGCCGGACGTCGAACGGGGCGACCTGACTGACCGGCAGCAGCAGGACGTCGTACGCCGTGAAGAAGTCGCGCACCCGGTGGAAGACGGCCGCCTGGAGGAGCTGGGCGCGGCCCAGGTCCGGGCCGGTGAGCTTGCGGCCCTCCTCGATGTTCCACACGACGTCCGGCGCCATGCGGTGCCGGTGCTCGTCCAGCAGGGGTCCGTAGCCGAGCTCCATCTGCCAGGCCCGCTGCACCAGGAACGCCTCGTCGGCGCCGGACAGGTCGGGGCATGCCTCCTCGACCTCGCAGCCCAGGGCGCCGAACACCTCCACCGCGTCGCGCACCACGTCCCGGACCTCCGGGTCGACGGGCACGCTCCCGCCGAGGTCGGGCGACCAGGCGACCCGCCATCCGCGGACATCGCCGTCGAGCCGCCCGGCGAACACCGAGCCCGGCGTCTCCAGGGCCAGCGGGCTGCGCGGATCCGGTCCGGCCAGCACGGACAGCAGCAGCGCGACGTCCTGCACGGTCCGAGCCATCGGTCCCTTCACCGACAGCTGACCCCACGGCGCCCGGTCGGGCCACGACGGGACCCGGCCGGGGGAGGGGCGCAGTCCGACCACGTTGTTGAAGGACGCCGGGTTGCGCAGCGAGCCGCCGGTGTCGCTGCCGTCGGCGAGCGGCTGCATGCCGCAGGCGAGGGCGGCCCCCGCGCCGCCGCTGCTGCCGCCCGCGCTGCGTGAGAGATCGTAAGGGTTGCGGGTCGCGCCGAAGACCGGGTTGACGGTGTGCGAACCCATGCCGAGTTCGGGCACGTTGGTCTTGCCGAGCGTGACGGCCCCGGCCTGCTTGAGGCGTTCCACGACCAGGTGGTCCCGGGCGGGGACGTGGTCGGCGAAGACCGGTGAACCGTACGTCGTACGGATGCCGGCGGTGTCGTGGAGGTCCTTGTGCGCGACGGGCAGGCCGTGCAGCGGCCCGACCTCGGCTCCCGAGACGAGCCGGTCGTCCGCCTCGGCCGCCTGCTCCAGGGCCCGGTCGGCGACGAGGGTGACGATCGCGTTCACCGACGGATTGACCTCGTCGATCCGGTCGAGATGGGCGGTGACGACCTCACGCGCGGACACCTCACGGCGCCGCAGGGCCGCCGCGAGGGCGGTGGCCGTGCTGAAGCACAGGTCGGCGGGGTTCACAGTCCTCCCAGGGTTTCCTTGAGCTGGACGACGGCGAGCACTCCGAACAGGACGAAGGAGCTCGACAGCAGCACGTTCGAGACGGTCTTGTTGCGGTACGGCCGCGTCAGGTCGCGCCGGTTGAGGAGTACCAGCAGCGCCCCGGACAGCAGCGGCAGGACCAGGGAGCCCACGGCGGCGTAGGCGAGCACCAGGGGGACCGGCCGTCCCATGAAGGTCACGGCCACGGACGTGACCGCGCAGTAGAGCACGAACAGGCGGAACGGGCGGCTGCGTTGGCCCATGTGCCGCTCGGCCTCGGCGTCCGGGACCCCGCGCAGGGTGCGCAGGGAGTCGGACAACAGGTAGCACAGGGCGTTGAAACCGCCGACCAGTGCGCTCAGGGTCACGAGGAAGAAGGTGCCCAGAAACAGCCCTCGGGCCACCGACCCGAGGTCCGCGCCGAGCGGTTCGGCCAGCGCGGCCAACCCGTCGTTGCCGGTGATCGTCCGGCCGCTGCCGTACAGCAGGCCGGTGCCCACGATCGAGGTGCACACCACGAACAGGAACGTGACCGCGTAACTCACCGCCGAGTCCGCCCGCAGGACGGGCAGCCAGCTCCGGTCCCGCCAGCCCTTCTCCCGCACCCAGTAGCTGTAGGAGGCCACCCCGGCCGTGCCGCCCACCCCGCCGACCAGCGCCAGCACGGTGAGCACGTCGCCCTCCGGCAGCCGTGGCCTCAGCGAGGACACCACAGCGGACGGGTCGTCCATGGTGACGAGCGTGACCACCGCCAGCACCACCATGCCGACGAACTTGGCCAGCATGAACCCGCTCATCACCCGCTCGAACAGCGTGTACCGGCCCACGTACACGAGCCCGGTGGTCGGGGCGTGTGAGGACGCGGGGGACGGTGCGGCGGTGTGCGGGTGCGGGGGACTTCCAGGCGTCGCGGTCACGTTGGCCACCTCCGGATGCGGGGGAGTCACGGGAGTGCGGTCCGGCTTCCCGGAAGAGTCGGGCAGGCTGACGGAAGGGAACAAGATTCCCTGTGAAATCGACGGAATCGGCCATACGCTCAGGCCGATGGACGCACCGCTCGCCGCCGCCGTGGCCGATTCACTGGACCGGCGCATCATCAGCGCGCTACAGATCGACGGCCGCGCCTCGTGGCACCGCATCGCGACGGCTCTCGGTGAACCGGAACGCACGGTGGTGCGCCGGGGCACCCGGCTGCTGGACTCCGGGCTCGTACGGATCGGCGCCATGGCGGTGCGCGGTCGCAGCACGGTGGTCGGGGTGCGCTGCGCACCCGGCCGGGCACGCGTCGTCGCGACCGCGCTGGCGCGCCGCCCCGACTGCGTCTTCGCCCATGTCCTGACCGGGACCTGGGACTGTGTCGCGGAAGTGCAGTGTCCCCGCGACCGGCTCGCGGGACTGGTCATGGACGAACTCCCGGGCCTGCCGGGCGTCGTACGGACGCTGACGCTTCCGGTGCTGCGGCATGTGCGGACGATCCGCGAATGGCACGCGGGCCTGCTCACCGAGACGGAGATCGCCGCGCTCGCCGACGGGACCCCCGCGCCCCCCGCGCCCGCCGCGACCACCCCGCCCGCGCCGGCCGACCTGTTGCCCCCGTTCGACGGCGTCGGTGAACTCTCCCGTGCCGACCGGCTGTTGGTGAACGCGCTGGCCGAGGACGGGCGGTGCACCTACGACGAACTGGCCCGGGTGTCCGGGGTTTCCGAGGCCACTGCCCGACGCCGGCTGGGCGTCCTGCGCCGGGAGGGCCGGGTCCGGGTCCGTGCCGTCATCGAGCCGCTGCTGCTCGGACTGCCGGTGGAGGCCGTGCTGTGGGTGCGTGCCGTCCCGGCCGAGGTCGACGCGGTGACGGCGGCGCTCGCCGAGTCCCCGCACGTCCGGTACGTCAGTTTCGTCACCGGCGAACGCCAACTGCTGGTCCTGACCGCCTTCCCGCACGAGGCGGCTCTCCATGAGTTCGTCACGCGCTCCTCGTGGTTGCGTGAGGCGGTCTCGGTGGATGTGTCCATGGTTCTCGGTTCGCTGAAGCGGGGCGGGATGCTCGCGCCGTGGCTTCACGGCTGAGGCCCTGGGTTCTGGGTCCTGAGGCCCTACGCCCGGTCTCCCCGTCCCCGCAATACATCGGATGAGTTGGTGACTTCTGATGGCGATGAGGCCATTGACAGGTGTAGTGCCCTGCTAAGTTCACCAATACACCCGATGTCTGCCGATGTCTGCCACCCCGCCTCATCAACAGCGAGGGATCTCATGGCCGTTCCGATCAGAACCACGGTCACCGGACTCTGCGCCGGCCTCGTGGCCGTACACCGCTGCCGCGGCCCCGACCGGCGAGTACTCGGACCAGGCCCTGTTCGCGACCGACGGCGGCTACACCCTGCTCGCCGAGTCCGACCTCACCGGCGCCTACTCCGGCGCCCGGCTCGCCCACGACCAGGGCACCGGCACCTACCGCGTCAAGCTCGCCGACGACCGGGTCCGCACCGATGGCACCGACGGCCCCCTGGCCACTCCCTGGCGGGCCATGGTCACCGGCGACCTCGCCACCGTCACCCGGTCGACCTTCACCGACGACCTCGCCCCCGCCTCCCGGGTCGCCGACCCCTCCTGGATCCGGCCCGGCACCGTCCTGTGGACCTGGCTCGCGGGCGGCAAGGAGGCAGGCCAGAGCCTCGCGGCGCAGAAGGCGTACGTCGACTACGCCGCCGAACGCGACTGGCCCTACGAGGCCGTCGACGCGGGCTGGTACTTCAAGGCCGACGCATGGGACACCACCGACCCGGACTGGCAGACCAACAGCTGGATGCCGGAACTCGTCGACTACGCGCGCGCCAAGGGCGTCGGCATCATCGTCTGGATCCACCAGCGCGACCTCGACACCCCCGAGGAGCGCGCCCGGTGGCTGCCCACCCTGGAACGCTGGGGCGTCAAGGGCGTCAAGATCGACTTCATGGACTCCGAGGCGCAGCCCATGCTCCAGTGGTACGACACCATCCTCGCGGAGACCGCCGCCCACCACCTCATGGTCAACTTCCACGGCTCCACGATCCCCAAGGGCCTCCAGCGCACCTGGCCGCAGGTCATGACCCTGGAGGGGGTCGCGGGAGAGGAGAAGCGGACCAACACGGCCGCCCACCTCACCACCCTCCCCTTCACCCGCAACGTCATCGGCTCCATGGACTTCACTCCCGGTGCCTTCCAGCGCGTCGGTCTGCGCCCCAATTCCGACGCGGCCGAGGTCGGGCTCACCGTCGCCTACGAGTCGGGCCTCCAGATGTTCGCGGGCACGCCCGAGTCGTACGACGAACGGCCGCTCGCCCGGGCCTACTTCGACCAGGTCCCCGCGGCCTGGGACGACACCCGGCTGCTCGCCGGCCGACCGGGCCAGGAAGCCGTGCTCGCCCGTCGCAGCGGTGACCGCTGGTTCCTGGGCGGGGTGTACGCCGGCGCCGCCCGCACGGCCGGGGTGCCGCTGACCCTCGGCCCGGGGCGCTGGCTGGTCGAGACGGTTCAGGACGGCGCCGAAGGGCTCGTCAGGAACCGGCAGGTGCTGCGCGGCGGCGACACGCTCGGCGTGGACGTCGTCGCCAACGGCGGCTTCGCGGGGATCGCCTGTCCGTGGCGCCCTGGTGTCGACAGCTGTTACCGCTGAACATGTTCACACTGATGAACATTGCTCACGTGGGTGTACAGCACTGAGCCGACCGTGCGACGCTCGGGCAACTCCGTTCTCCCGACCACCAGTTGGAGGGATCAGCATGAGTGTTTCCCGGCGTACTGTGCTGGCTACGGCGGCCGACTACGCCGTCGAGAAGCTGCACGCCGTCGCACCGACCGTGACCGCCTTCCCCGTCGGCACGAAGTTCGAGAAGTGGGTCTACTCGCAGAACGGCGACTGGGTGGGCGGGTTCTGGCCCGGAACCCTGTGGATGGCCTGGCTCTACAGCGGGGACGACACCTTCCGCAGCCGGGCGGAGTCCTCGGCGGAGAAGCTGGCCCCTCGCCGGTACGACACCGGCACGCACGACCTCGGCTTCCTCTTCTACCCGTCCTGGGTCACCGCCTGGCGGCTGACGGGCGACGACACCTGGCGGACCGGCGCCGTCCGGGCGGCCGACTCCCTGATCCAGCGGTACAACCCGCGCGGGCACTTCATCAGAGCCTGGGGCGCCCTGAACGATCCGAAGAACGCCGGCCGGGTCATCATCGACACGATGATGAACCTCGACCTGCTGGCGTTCGCGAGCGCCCAGACCGGTGAGGGCAAATACCTGGACATCGCCGTGGAGCATGCGAAGACCACCCGGCGGGTCTTCCCACGCCCGGACGGATCGACCCCGCACGTCTATGACTTCGCCCCGGACACCGGTGCGCCCATCGGCCCGAACACCGTGCAGGGCTACAGCCCCACGTCGTGCTGGTCGCGCGGACAGGCGTGGGGGCTGTACGGGTTCACCACGATGTACCGACGCACCGGAGACCCACGGTTCCTGGCCACCGCACGCGCACTCGCGGACTTCGCGGTGGGAGCGCTGACCCCGGACCACGTGCCCGTGTGGGACTACCACGCCCCGCAACAGCCGTACGACATCAAGGACGCGTCGGCCGGCGCGGTCATGGCGTGCGGCCTCCTCGACCTCGCCGCGGCCACCGGCAGGCACGCCTACCGAGAGGTGGCGCTGCGGCTGCTCACCGCACTCTCGGAGACATGCCTGACGAGGAACTCGACCCGCGCGGAGGCGGTGGTGGCCCGCTGCACCCGCAACCGCCCGGCCGAGGACGGGATCGAGATCTCCCTCCCGTACGCCGACTACTACCTGCTGGAGGGCATCCTGCGGGTGCTCCAGCCACAGGACGTCGACCGGGCGATCGACCTCTCCACGGTCTGACCGGCCGCCGGTCCGGGCCAGCTCCTGGGGCCGGCTGCCGACCTGGAAACAGCCTTGGCGATCGGCGGCGGGCCCTCCCAGGAGTGGGCGGTCCGTAGCACTTGGACGGGCAGGCGCGGGAGACGTCGGCCTCGGCGGCCACGTGGGCGATCGGACGGCTGCGGCAGCCTTCGATGAGCCTTCGGTGTCCCTCGATGTTCAGGGGGCGTTCGTATGTGTCACTGGAGCACCTCGGCGCTTCGGCCGGCCGCGACCACAGTGCGGAAGGGGAACGCGATGAGCAGTGTGATCGCAACCAGGAGTCCGCTCGCCCACAGCGGCCCGAGGTCCCCGGCCGCGGTACTGAGGGTGGCTGCGGCGATGAGGGGGCCGATGGCGGCGCCGACGTTGAGTGCCGCGGTCGCATACGACCCGGCCATGGTGGGGGCTTCCGCGGCCTCATAGAGGACCCGTGTGATCAGGGTGCTGCCCAGCGCGAACGACAGGGCACCCTGCACGAACACGAGGACGAACAGGGCGACCGGCTCGTCGGCCAGCACCGCCAGGGCCGGCCAGCCGATGAGCAGCAGCGGGCCGCCGACCGCGATGACCAGACCGGGACGCTGGTCGGACAGCCGGCCGGCGACGGTGACCCCGGCGAAGGAACCGGCGCCGAAAAGCACCAGGACGACAGAGATCCACAACTCGCCCAGCCCGGCGGTGTCGGTCACGACGGGGGCGAGGAAGGTGAAGCTGCCGAACGTGGCTGCGTTCACCAGCGCGCCGAGCAGCATCACCAGAATCAATGGCGGCCTTGTGAGCCGGGCGAGCTCCGCTTGCAACGCCGGCCCGCCGGTCGCCTCTTCCTTCACACGTCCCGCCGGGATTGCCTTCGCGATGCCGAGAGCGGCAGGCAGGCAGAGAGCGGCGACGGCCCAGAATGGGGCCCGCCAGCCGAGCACCGTGCCGAGTACCGACCCGCCAGGGACACCGGCGATCGTGGCCACCGTCGTACCTGACAGCAGCACGGCCAGCGCACGTCCCTTCTTGTCGGGTGAGACCAGCGTGGCGGCAGCCGTGAGAGCGACGGCGAGGAACCCCGCGTTCGCGAGCGCGGCGACGACCCGGGTGGCGAACAGGACCGGAAAGCTGGTGGTGATGGCGCCCACGGCGTGAGCTGCCGCGAAAGTGAGGATGAACCCGAGAAGGCTGGAGCGCCTGGGCCAGTTGCGGGCAAGCGCGGCCACAAGGGGAGCGCCGACGACCATGCCGACCGCGAAGGCCGAGGTGAGCGTGCCTGCTGTCCCGACTGTGACGTCGAGATCCGAGGCGATGTCCGGCAGGAGGCCGGCGAGCATGAATTCCGAGGTGCCCATGGCGAAGACGGCCACGGCAAGCAGGTACAGCGGGAGAGGCATCGAGTGGCTCCGAGGTGAGGAGAAGCACGAGAAGGTCATCTCGTCACCGCGGCCAGCCCCGAAGGCACACTCGCCCGGCCGCAGAACGCGGCGCGACGAGAGGGCTACGAACTCAGTGGTTCAGGGGGCTGACGGCGTGACCGAAAGCCCCCACCTTGTCTGACTCAGGACTCGACATGGCCCGCACGGTACCCGACTGATGTCCGTCGAGGCACCTGGCCCGGTGTAGGAGGAGGCGGTCAGGCTCGCCAGGGATCTCGGCCGAGCCCACCGGACGGCGTCGGCTCTCGACGCCGGAACGATCTGGGGCGCCTAGCATGAACTCCGATGACACTCCTACAAGTTCATGACTACGGGGGCGACGGCCCTCAACTGGTTCTCCTGCACGGTTACGGACGCTCGCTCACCGACTGGGACGCGTCGGCCGCCCTGCTCACCGCCAAACACCGCGTCCTGGCCGTCGACCTTCCCGGGCACGGCCGCTCGCCCCGAATCTCCCCCTGGACCGTCCCCACCGTGGTGCGGTACATCGCGGACACGCTCGACGCTCACGGTGTACCGGAGGCCGTCCTGGTGGGCCATTCCCTCGGCGGCCTGCTCGCGGTCGAATACGCCCGGGCGAACCCGGACCGCGCCCGCGCCCGTGCCGCCGTGAACCTCGACGGCTTCTGGTGGGGACGTGAGTACCCCGGCGCCGAACGGGCTAGAGAGGGACTGCTGGCATCCGCCGGCACCATCGCGCCACCCGGGTACATCGAGGCACAGGTCGTCCAACACGCCCGGTTCGGGATTCCCGCTGCCCGCGCGGAGGCCGCTGCCCGCGCGGCCGCCCGCCCGCTGCCCGACGGCAGGTGGCAGACCCTGCCGGAACGGGCGGAGGCGCTGGAGATCCTCGGCGAACTCGACAGGCTCGGCGCGCTCGGTGTCACCCCGTGGCTGGCCGGGATCGACTGCCCGCTGCTGGTGGTACAGGCCGGGCGACGCCTCTCGCCCGCGCCCGGCATGGAGTGGTTCGACGAATTCAGCGCCCGGTTCGCACGAGAGGTCTCCGACGCACTGGCCGCGCTCTTCCGTACCCGGCCGACGATCAGCGTGCGCCGGATCGACGCCACTCACCCCATGATCCTGGAGACTCCGGAAGCGGTGTCGACGCTGGTCGCCGGGTTCGTGGAAGGGCTGCCCGGCTGAGGAACTCCTCTTCGATGTCGCACCCCAGGTCCAGTTCAGCCTCGGTCGGCGAGCCAGGAGAGGAAGCCAAACACGCTCGCCGCTTTGAAGATCTTGTTCGCCCGCCTGAACTCGGCGTCTACCATGCGGAGTTGTTTCAGTTTCTCGTGTTCGGCGGTCGACAGCCGGTCGTCCCGCTCGTCGCGGCCGACCTCGGCCTGGCGGACCGAGCCGCGCGGAACTCGTGTCCGTGCGGCTCAGGACGGCTCAGATCTCCTGGGGCTTGTAGGAGCTGGGGTCGCGCAGGATGACGCGGCGCAGCAGGTCGACGGTTTTGGTGACGCCCTCGACGGGGGCCACAAGAACGTCCTCGTGCTCGATGCTCAGGACGTCGTCGTAGCCGGCTCGGCGCAGGGCGAGGCAGAAAGCGCGCCAGAACGCGTCGTCGTGGCCGTAGCCGAGGGTGACGTAGTTCCAGGAGCGTTCCTTGGCGGCCATGACCGGCAGCGTCTCCAGCCTGCTGGTCAGGGCCTGGCGGGAGGCTTCCAGCCGGGTGTCCTTGGCGTGCACGTGGTAGATCGCCTCGTGCAGGGCCTCGATGGCGGCCAGCGGGTCGGCACCCATCCACATCAGGTGACTGGGGTCGAAGTTGGCTCCGACCACGGGCCCGACCTCCTCGCGCAGGCGCAGGAGGGTGGGGACGTTGTAGACCGCCTGGTGGGCGTGCATCTCCAGAGCGAGCTTGGGTACGCCCCGGTCACGGGAGTGGGCGACGAGGTCTCGCCAGTACGGGATGACGACCTCGGTCCATTGCCAGTCGAGGATCTGTGTGGTTTCCGGCGGCCAGGAGACCGTGATCCAGTTGGGGTTGGCGTCGCCCGGCCCGCCCGGCAGCCCGGACATCAT
The DNA here is from genome assembly GCF_001270495.1 of Streptomyces viridochromogenes. Taxonomy (GTDB): domain Bacteria; phylum Actinomycetota; class Actinomycetes; order Streptomycetales; family Streptomycetaceae; genus Streptomyces; species Streptomyces viridochromogenes_A. The sequence goes on along the minus strand of NZ_LGUR01000207.1, from coordinate 161,746 downwards.
CACCACGCGGTCGACGCCGAGGAGCGGGGCGAGAGCGATCGTCCTACGCGTGACCTGGTCGTGCTCGCGGCCGCTGGGCCCGGGGTGCAGGGGGTTGCCCGAGCAGGTGAGAGCGCTGATCGTGAGCCCTCGGTCGGCGACCTTGGCCAGCAGTTCGCGGCGCGCGCCATCGCTGTCGAGAAGCCGGTCGATGTCGATGTGCGGGGCGGTGGACCAGGCGCCGGTGACGAACTCCACGTGGTCCAGGCCGAGTTCGGCGGCCAGGTCCAGGGTCTCGTCGAGCGTGAGCTGCCCGACGCTGTCGGTGTTCAGACCGATCTTCATGATGCGTCCCGTCTGCGGTGCGGTCGGGCGGGGAGGGGGCGTTCCCCGCTGGTTCGGTGTGCCGGCGGTGGGGGTCAGATGTAGAGGGCTGGGCGGTCGGCGAGTTCCACCTCGACGCGGCGGCCCTCGGTCTGGGCGCGGATGCCCGCCTCGCAGACCGCGGCCACGGCGTAGCCGTCCCAGGCGCTGGGGCCGGTGACCTCGCCCCGCCGGGTGGCGTCGATCCATGCCTGGACCTCGCGGTCGTACGCATCCTCGAACCGCTCGACGAAGCCGGGGGTGACCGTGCCGCCCCAGCGTCCGCCGGTGCTGACGAGCATGTCGTGCCGGTCGCCGATGCGGGCGGTGCCGTGCTCGCACACCGCCTCGGCCTGGACCTGGTAGCCGTAGCGGGCGTTGACGTAGATCTCGACGTCGACCACGGCGCCGCCGTCGGTTTCGAAGACGACGAACTGCGGATCGGCCAGCCCTTCGGGCGCGTTGCCGGAGGGCCGCGGCCGCAGCACCGTGACGGACGTGATCTCCTGGCCGAGCAGCCAGCGGGTGATGTCCATCTCGTGGGTCACGGAGTCGTTGATGAGCATGGCGCTGGTGAAGTCCGGCGGACAGGACGGGTTGCGGTGCCGGTTGTGCAGCATCAGCGGCCGGCCCAGTGCCCCGCTGTCCAGCAGCGCTTTGAGCTTGATGTACTCGTGGTCGTAACGGCGCATGAAGCCCACCTGCACCCGGCGGTGCCCGAGCCGCTGCTCGGCCTCCAGCACGCGCAGGGCGGAGGCGGCGTCGGGGGTGAGGGGCTTCTCGCACAGGACGGGCAGGTCGTGCTCGAACGCGGTGAGCAGTGCCGCCTCGTGGGCGACGCCCGGGGAGGCGAGCAGTACCGCGTCGACGTCGGGTGAGGCCATCGCTTCGGCGACGTCGCCGTAGGCCGCGCATCCTTCGACGTCGGCGGCGACCGTCTTGGCGCGATCGATGTCGACGTCGACGACGGCGGCCACATGGGCGCCGCTGGTCACCTCGCTGATCCGGCGTACGTGATCGGCTCCCATGCGGCCGGCGCCGATCACGGCGACTCCGAGGGAGGTGCGGTAGGTCATGTGGTTCCTTGACTCGAGGGTGGGCGATGGCGGTGACGGTCAGCAGAGGGCCGGCCGAACCCACACGGTCCGGCCGTGACCCGGGTCGTACGCGTCACCGTGTTCCCTTGGCGGCGAACGTGGCGACGGCCTCGACGTTGGACTTGTCGACGAAAGCCGGGCCGGTCAGCACGGGCGCCACGCCACCGCCGCTGTAGTTGCCGTTGTTCTTGTAGAGCCAGAGGGAGTCGACCGCCAGGTACCCCTGCAGGTAGGGCTGCTGGTCGACGGCGAACTGGATGCTGCCGTCCTGGATCGCCTTCACGAGTTCCTTGTTGAGGTCGAAGGTGGCGACCTTGGCCTTGCTGCCGCCGTCGGACACCGCCTGCGTGGCGGTCAGCGCGACCGGGGCGGCGAGGGTGACGACGTAGTCGATGGAGGGGTCCTGCTTGAGCTTGGCGGTGATGGTCGACTGCACGGACGGCATGTCGGCGCCGTTGACGAACAGGTTTTCCGTCGTGCCCGAGAAGCCCTTCTTCACGCCCGCGCAGCGTGCCTCGAGGGCGACCTGGCCCTGTTCCTGAATGACACAGGCGACCTTCTTGGCACCGAGGGAACTCAGCTTCTTGCCCACCGCCTCGCCCGCGACGGTCTCGTCCTGGCCGAAGTACTGGAGCAGGCCCTGCTTCTTCCAGTCGTCCACACCGGAGTTGAAGCCGACCACGGGTATACCGGCCTGCACCGCCTTGGCCACGGTGCCCTTCATGGCGTCGGGCTTGGCGAGGGTGACGGCGATGCCGTCGACCTTCTGGTCGATCGCGTTCTGCACCAGGTTGGCCTGGTTGCCCCCGTTCGGGTCGGAGGAGTAGATCAGCTTGACGTTGTCCTTGGCGGCCGCGGCCTGGGCGCCCTTGCGGATGGTGTCCCAGAACGTGTCACCGGGGACGGCGTGGGTGATCATCGCGATGGTCATGCGGGGCGTGGTGGCCTTGCCGGCAGAGACGCCACCGGCGCTCTCCTCCGACTTCTTGCCGCCCGAGCTGCTGGAGCAGCCGGCGACCGTGAGGACTGCGCTGGCGGTCATGGCCACCAGGATGGTGAATCTGCGGGAGCGGGAGGGGAGCGAGCGGTTCATTCGGCACCTCACTGTGCTGACTTGCGGGAAGGGGTGATCCACCGGCGGGACGCAACACATCCCGTCGCGGGTCGGGCGGGGAGCTATTGGGTGGCCTGTTGTGCGACTCGGGGTGGGATCAGAGGGTGAACGCGGCGCGGAACCGCTCCATGGCGGTGTGGCTGTCGCCGGAGGGCCATGCCTCCAGGGCGACCGTGCCGTCGTAGCCGAGGTCGGTGAGGGCGCGGGCGACGGCCGGATAGTTGATCTCTCCGGTGCCGGGTTCGCAGCGGCCGGGCACGTCAGCGACCTGGATCTCTCCGATCAGGTCGGCGCCGTGCGCGCGGCGGATCAGTTCGATGAGGTTTCCCTCGCCGATCTGGGCGTGGTACAGGTCCAGATTCATCCGCAGACCGGGCCGATCGACTGCCGCGACCAGGGTGTAGGTGTCGGCGGCCCGCGCGAACGGGACGCCGGGGTGGTCGACGGCGGTGTTGAGGTTCTCCAAGGTGAAGGTGACGCCCGCGCTCTCACCCAGTTCGGCCAGGCGGGTGAGCGTGCGGTGGGCGGTGATCCACATGTCGCCGGTGGCCTCGCCGGTCACCGGCACCACGGGCAGGCCCTCGCCGTCCAGGCCGGTGCCGTGCAGGTTGAGCCGGGGGCAGCCGAGACGCTCGGCGGCCTTGATCGACTCCTCGGCTGTGCGCAGGAGTTCGGCTGCGCCGTCCGGGTCGGTCAAAGTGCCGCGGATGTAGCCGGTCATCGAGGAGAACTCGGCGGGGGTATGGGCCAGTGCGTCCAGGTCGTGCCGGGTCCAGTCCCAGATCTCCACCTGGAAGCCGGCCTCGTGGATGCGCCGGGCCCGCTCCTCGATCGGCAGGTCGCGGTAGACCATCTCGGCACAGACCGCCAACGTGTACATCGCAGCTCCAGACTTATAACGTTCTAAGAGAACAGGAGCAGTACGCCAGGCTCCGGGCAGCCTGTCAAGGGTTTGTGCGGACATTTGATTTATAACGTTGTAACAACGTTGACCAGTGCGTGTCCTGCTTGGCCCGGTCTACGATCACCTCGGAGAAGACCCTCGATCAGGAAGGCCGACGGTGCCATCGCGCTCTGCCGTCCCGGACGGAAAGCGGCCGACGCTCAGCGACCTCGCGGCGCGGGCAGGTGTCTCCGTGCCGCTTGCCTCCATGGTCATGCGCGGTGCCAAGGGGCCCAGCGCGGCAAGTCGCGAGCGGGTGTTGCGGGCCGCGCAGGAGATCGGCTACCGGCCGGACAGCAGGGCCCGCCTCCTGCGCAGCAGCCGCTCGCACCTGGTGGGAGTGCAGTTCGACCTGCGACAGCCCTTCCACGCCGACATGGTTGAGGCGCTCTACGCCGCGGCAGGGGCGGCCGGCTATCAGATCGCGCTCAGCGCCGTCACCGCGAGCCGCAGCGAACAGGAGGCGGTGGAGGCGCTGCTCGCCGACCGCTGCGAGGCGTTGATCCTGCTCAGCCCCCATGCCCCGGCGGCCCGGCTGGCAGAACTCGCGGCGCAGCTTCCCGTCGTCTCCGTGGCACGCCGGCTGCGTCCGCTCACCGACGGCGTCGACGTCGTCCGCGCGGCCGACGACGAGGGCGCCCGCCAGGCGGTCGACCACCTCGTGGCACTGGGCCATCGCGACATCGTCCACATCGACGGGGGCAGGGCGCCGGGCGCTGCCGATCGGCGCCGCGGCTACAAGTCGGCCATGAAGCACCACGGCCTCACCGACCGCGTCCGCCTCGTGCCGGGCGGGCTGACCGAGGACCACGGCGCCGCAGCCGCACGAACACTCCTCACCGACTCCTCCCGCCCCACCGCCATCCTCGCCTTCAACGACCACTGCGCCATCGGCGTCCTCGACACCCTCCTGCGCGCCCGTATCCCTGTGCCCGACGAGATCTCGGTCGTCGGCTTCGACGACAGCCACCTCGCCCGCCTCGCCCACGTCCAACTCACCACGGTCGGGCAAGAAGCCCGCCAGCTGGCGCGCCGGGCCGTGAGCCGGGCCGTCGCCCGGCTGGAGGGTGAGGCGGCGGACGACGAACGAGAAGTCGTCGTCACACCACACCTCGTCATACGAAGCACCACCAGGGCACCTTGCCGCTCCTGACCCGCGCTGCTCCGCTCCAGGCCCGATCTGGTCGAAGTTCCACCGCGGCCCCAAAGGACCACCCGCGGCTGTCCGCCGAGGAACCCGCCTCCATCCGGGCGGACGCGCGAGCCGAGGAGGCAGACAAGCGGGCCAATGCGAGCCGCTGCCTTGGATCGCGCGGTTCAGACACCACACCACCCGGGGCATGGAACGGAGTGGCATGAAGCGGATCGGTCGGCCGCCCGAGGTCAGTGATCGGTGAGCTGCATGACGGCGCCGTGAGCCGCAAGCCAACAGGCAAGCGCAGCATCGTGACCGACACCCTCGGCCTCCTCCTCGCGGTGCTGGTCACCGGGGCCAGTGTCCAGGACTCCGTGGCCGGCACCCAACTGATCGACCACGTCGCCACCACTCACGCCTCGATGCGCAAGGTCTGGGTCGACGGCGGCTGTCGCAGGCATTTCGTCGAGCACACCGCCACCCTCGGCATCGACATGCAAATCGTCCAACGCACCCCCGGGGCCAGGGGCTTCACCCGGCTTCACCTGATCCCGAAGCGGTGGACGGTCGAGAGGACCTACGGCTGGCTGGATGCTGCACGTGTTGTCCGAGGCTCAGGGCGTCCCGCTGGTGGTCGGCACCTCCGGCGCGGACACCAACGACAGCCTGGCCCTCAAGCCTCTGGTGACAGGGATACCGGCCGTGCGGTCCCGGCGTGGACCGCGCCGCAAGCACCCCGCCAAACTCCGCGCCGACAAGGCTTACCACTCCGCCGACATCCTTTCCTGGCTGCGGGAACGCGACATCGTCGCCCGGATCGCCCGGCCGGGCATCGAGTCCTCCGAACGGTTCGGGCGGCACCGCTGGGAGATCGAGCGGTCTCCTGGCTGTTCGGCTACCGCCGCCTCACCATCCGGTACGAACGAAAAGGCAGCCACCCCTCGCGCCTTCCTCGGCCTCGCCGCCGCCCTGACCTGCTACAAGAAACGTGCCGAACTCACCACCTGAGACATCGCCTCATTCCTGGTGGACCCGTTTTCAGGCAGAGGTGCCCGTGACCGCGGTGCCGGACCTGGTCAGCGTGTACGTCAAGATCGCCCCGCTCCAGAAGTGGAAGGTGAGGGTCACGGTGGTGTTGTCGGTGACACCGTCGAAGAACGCGGTCGGCAAGGTGATCGTGCCTGCGGTGTAGTCCGGTGTGAAGGCCACATTGAACTGCTGGTACGTGGTCCAGGACTGCGGACCGGCGGCGGTGCCGTCGGCATAGACGGCTTCCATGGTCGCCAACTTGTCTCCGTTGAACGCGGTGGGTATCACCAGCGAGGCTGTCGTACCCGTCGCGCTCGTCAGTACCGGCTTGTCATAGGTGATGACGTTGACGGCCCAAGGAGTTCCGTCCGTGAACCGGAGGGACAGGACGGCATTCGTGCCGTACTCCTGCGACGCGGTCAGCCTGCTGAGCGCCGCCGCTGCGATCGTCAGCGTGTTGCCGCTGACGGTGTAGTCCACGCCCCGGATCAGGGGGCGGGTGCCGACATCGATCCTCAGCAGCCTGGTGCCGTTGAGGTTCAGCGTGATCGTCGCGTCCGTCGGGGTCTTGCCCTTGGGCACGAAGAGCTGATCGGTGGACGCGGTGCCGGAGCGCCCGGTCCAGCTCGACCGTATCTGCGCATAGAGGCTCGGGTCGTTCCATTGCAGGGTGCGGCGGTTGAAGCGACTGCCGTTGTCCCACAGCATCGTGGTCAAGCCCCGGTAGCGCGCGTAGTAGCCGAGATACTCGAGGTACTTGAGCGTCTCGCCCTGTTCGACCGTGCCGGGGCCGGAGTCCCAGCCGAGCAGCCCGTACTCACCGACGACGACCGGGATCCCCTTGGCCACGAAGGACCTGTGCAGCAGGTCGAACGTGTCGGTCAGGTCCTGCTGGGTGGCCGCGTTGAAGGTCGTGTAGCCGGCGAGGTTCACGCTGAAGGGCCAGAAGCTGTAGTAGTGGACCGAGGCCACGAGGTTGGGGTCGTCGAGCGCGGAGAAGGTGGCGAGCAGGGTGTCGATCTTGGGCTGATCCGGGGTGTCCCCGAGGGTCGGCATGACGAGCAGGCGGTCGGCATTGCCTCCGCCGGTCGCGCGCACGACGGAGTGGAAGGTCGTGTTGAGCTCGTTCATCAGAACGGCGTTCTGCTGATCGCCGGAGCTGCCGGTGAAGAAGGGCTCGTTGATGCTCTCGAAGAGCAGTCGGCGCGATGCGTCCCGGAAGGCGGCCGCGATCTGCTGCCAGGTGGCCGTGTACTGCGCCAGGACCGCGTCATGCTGGGTCGGCATGTTAGGCACCCACTGCCACGCGTCGCCGTGCATGTTGATCAGAACGTAGAAGCCCTCGGCCAGGGCCCAGTCGACCACCTGCTTCATCCTGGCCAGGAACGCCGGGTCGAGGGTGTAGGTGGGAGCGGGGCCCTCGTGCTGACCCCAAGTCACCGGTATCCGGATGCTTTTGAATCCCTGCGCCTTCACCCTGCGCAAGAACGCCTGGGTCACCCGCGGGTTGCCCCACGCCGTCTCGTCGGCGCCGATGGCCTCGAAGCTGTTGCCCAGATTCCAGCCGGGCTGCATGTGTGCGACGACATCCATCGCGGACGCCGACGCGGCGGAACCGGTGGACCGGGCGGCGGCCTGGGCGGCCGTCGGGATGGACAACGCCGTGACGGCGAGGGCCGCGGAGGTCGTCATGACCTGGCGGCGAGTGAAACCGGCTGAACTCGGCATAGAACTCTCCATTGAGTCGAAAGGCATGCCCCCTGCGTCGAAGACGTCATCGTCGAAGCGCTTCGACACGGTGCGGGAGCCTAGCGCAACCTGACGACGGAGAGAACGGGCTAATCCGCATGGAACCTCAATCGAGCTTTCGAAAGGTTGCGCGTCGAAGCGCTTCTCCTCATGGGGCGTCAGGCGCGGCGTCACGCAAGCTCGTCGGGGTTCCCTGCCCATCTGCCGTCGATGCCGACCGGGCCGGCGGTCACCCAGCGGGGGATCTCACGCCTTCTCTGCGTCCGGCCCGCGAGCAGCGGACCGGAAAGTCCCGACAAGTCACTGGCCATCGAGGCGCTTCCAGCGGCCGTTCCTTCACGCAACATTGCTCAACACCTCGAAGCGTGAAGAACGGCCGCCCTGTTGTCCCGGGATGAACCAAGATCAGAGGGTCAGGTGAACGGCCGAGGGTTCGCCAGGAGTTTGACCGGGGGATCTCGTTCTGGTCCAGGAAGGTCTGGAAAGCGGTCGGCGGTCTCGGCGAAGAGGCTTCCTCGGTCGCTGGCTGACCGCTGAGGCGTTCGATGTTTCACGGCGATGGTCGTGAGGATGTGTTGCAGTCGACGACGCCGGCGCCGGTCAGGGCGTGCGGTGCGGGGCGTTCCTCGGCGGACTACGCGATCGGGAATGGGGAGGGGCGGGCGGAGGGGACTGAGGAGCGGCAGGCGGAGGGGTCGCGCAGCACGAGAAACGCGAGGCCGTCCGCGTCATGACGCTCCACCACTCCCCAGCCCGCGCACAGCAGTCCGATCTCCTCGTCGTCGAGGGCGATGTTCCGCTTGCCTTCCGGCACACTGGCGGGGACCGGTGTGATCACGCAGAGCGTGCCGCCGGGGCGCAGGTGCGCGCGCAGCCGGTTCAGCACGCGGGTGCGGTCGTGGACGAAGGCCCAGCTGAGACGGAAGGTGATCAGGTCGTACGCAGGGTGAGACAGGCCGTCGAGGCCGTCCCGCTCGATGTCGCGCAGGTGGTAAGTGACGGCTGTGGCTGCGGTGTTCCGGACTTCGGCGTGGGTCAGGGCGGCAGCGGCGAAGTCGACGGCGTCGACCGTGTAGCCACCGGCGGCGAGGTGGCGGGCCAGTTCACCGAGCCCGCAGCCGACATCCAGAGCGAGGCCGTCGGCGGGCGCCGGGGCGTGCTCGGCGAGCAGTTGGCGCTCGGCGTCGCCGAGGGGCTGGAAGGTGTGACCGCCGGCGTAGTGCGCGTCCCACGCGTCGGGCGAGTTGTATCCCACTCGGAGAGCTCCTTGCTTGGTCAACCGGCGTGATCAGATGAGGGTGTCGGTGCGCAGGGCGCGCAGGGTTCGGCGTCCGCGTTCGACGAGCTCAGGGTCGTGGCGGCTGTGGCCGTAGGCGATGCCGCTGACGGCGTCCAGCGCCGCCTCGCACCGCAGGCGTTGCCGTTCGTCGTCGGTGAGCGCGCGGCCGTAGCCGGTGAAGAACGCCTCACAGAGGTCGGGCCGCCCCACCCAGGTGTCCAGAAGGCGGACGAAATCGCGTACGGCGAGGCCGAGTTCGCTGCGCTCGAAGTCGATCAGCCCGGCCCAGACAGGGCTGGCGGGGATGTCAGTGCTGCCGGTGCTGCCGGTGCTGCCGGTGGTGTCGGCGGTGACGGTCGTGTCGACGAGGATGTTGCGCGGCTGCAAGTCGCCCAGGATCGGCACGTGCTCGGTCGGGGGCAGGGTGCCGCGCAGCTCGGCGAGGTGGAGGACGAGGGCCTCTTCACCAGGGGCCAGTAGCGGCCGGGCGACCTCCAGGTGGCGGAGGAGACTGCCCGGGCCGGGAGGCGGGGCCGGGATCGCGTCGGCGGCCTGGTGGTAGCGGGCGGTGAGCTCACCGACCTGGCGGTGGACCTCGCACTCCATGCCGACGGGCAGGGCCTGGCCGTGCAGGGGGCGTCCGGGCAGGCGGGTGAGCACCACCGTCCGGTGCACCGGGTCGGCGGCGACCAGCCGCGGGGCGTGGGGGCCGAGCGCCGCAACCCAGTGGCGGCAGGCGTGCACCTCCCGATGGTGGAACGTGGCGTTCTGGTGCTGCTTGACATACCAGGTGCCGCCGGAGGCGCGGGCGACCCGCCATACCCGGCTGGTCTCGCCCGCCGACGACGTATCCGTCCAGCTGCCGATCCGCCCCACCGCGCGCTCGGCGAAGGCACGCACGGCGTCGTCCGGCGGCGTCACGCCAACGGTCTCGGGGCCGTCGGGCACGATGCGCAGCCGATCGCGGGCCGGATCGTGGGCGACGGGATCGCCGGGCTGTTGGAAGTGCACGGCCAGGCGCGCCCCGGCACGGTAGGCGTCGAGCCCGGCCCGGCAGTAGGCCACCATAGGCTCCGGCAGTCCGTCCCAGCGGAACCAGTCCATCCCGTCGCACCGGTCCTCTTCCAGGATCCGGGGCTCGCCCTGCCAGTCCAGCACCACCAGGAAGATGCCGACGCGGGCGGAGCCGGACGGGGCGCGGTGATGCACGGTGACCGCCGCGCGGATGTCCGACCGGTCGCTGAGCAGGCCCGTCTCCTCGGCCTGTTCCCGGATCCCGCCCTCGACGACGTCCTCGTGCGGTCCGTCCAGGTGGCCGGACGGCAGATGCCACATCCCCGCCGCGTAGACGTCACCGGCGCGCCGCGACAGCAGCACCTGTCGGCCCTTCGGGCCGTCCCGCAGCAGGATCAGGTGCACGTCGACCGGAACCATGTACCGCCTGCCGGTGGCCTGTCCGCTCATACTTCACCTTCCGGGGCATGGCACGGGTCGGCGGGGCCGCGTACGTCTGCGGCGGCGTCAACTCCTGCCGGGGCAGTGCCAACAGCGGCGCCGTGAGCGAGGCGAGTGCTCCAGCCGAGTTCGGTGTAGAGGCGTCCGTGCCGGATGCCGTCGAGGGCGGCGCGGGTGTAGCGGACGGTCGGCTCCGGCAGGGCGTCGACGGGCCACCAGCCCCAGCTCACGCACTTGTCCGGCTCCCGCAGCTCGGGTTCGCCCTGCCACCGGCGGGCCCGGAAGACCAACTGGAGGCGCGGCGGGGCGCCGGGTGCGTCGACCAGGTGCACGACGTGTACGAGGTCGACGTCCTCGCCCTTGATCACCAGACCGGCCTCCTCCCACGCTTCCCGCACCAGACAGTCGACGGCCGACTCCCGCTCGCAGTGACCGGCCAGGAAGTGGTGCTCCAAGGGCGCGTAGGCGGAATCGGGGTGCCGCAGCCCCAGCAGGATCTCGCCGTCCCGTTCCAGATACAGGTGGACGCCGATGACGTTCGGGACCGTCTTCGTGCTGGTGCTGGTGCTGGTGCTGGTGCTGGCGCTGCGCATGCGGAGCACGGGCAGGTGCCCGTCACCACGGGCCCGGGCATGCGGCCCTTGCCGCCCCTGCCCCTGCCCCTGCCCCTGCCCATGTCCCGGCCCCCGCTCCAGCTGCTGATGGTGACGGATGACCGCCGTGGTCCCGGGATCCATGGTCAGATACGGGATCTGCTCCGGGTCGGTCCAGCGCAGCATGATCCCCTCGGTGAGGGGCAGTTGGGCGGGGTCACCGTTCCAGGTCCCGACATACACCTGGACCCGGCTCGTGGGCCGGTCGTCCGCGTCGGTGTCCTCGATGACGACGAGCGGGGTCAGGCCGGGGACGCGCAGGTCCGCCTCTTCCAGGAGTTCCCGGGAGATCGTGTCGTCGAGGCTCTCGCCGGGTTCGGGATGTCCGCCGGGCAGGGACCACTGCCCGGCGCAGGCGATGTTCTTGTTGGCGTCGCGCAGGTGCAGCAGATAGTGACGGTCATCGTTGACGAGCAGGGCTGCGGTCGTGGTGGCGACAGTCGGTGTGGTCACGAATCCTCCATCCGTACGGCAGTCAGCGATCGTGCGACAGAGCCAGGAGCTCGGCGAAGAGGCCGCCTCCCGCGGCGAGTTCGTCGTAGGTGCCGTGCTCGGCGATCCGGCCGTGCTCCATCACGATGATCCGGTCGGCGATCTTGGTGTTGACCAACTGGTGGGTCACGACGATCGTGATGCGGCCGGCCGCGATGGTCTTGATCTCCTCAAGGATGGCGTGCTCCCCACGGGCGTCCATCTGGCTGGTCGGCTCGTCCAGGATCAGCAGGCTCGACCTGCGGTACAGCGCCCGTGCACAGGCCAGGCGCTGCCACTGCCCGCCGGACAGTTCCGTTCCGCCCCACACTTCCCGGGCCAGCAGCGTGTCCAGGCCGTCGGGGAACTCCTCGACGGCCTCCCGCAGCCCGACCTCTTCCAGGGCCTGCCACACCAGATCGTCGCCCACCTCGCGGGGCTGGCCGAGGGTGACGTTGTCGCGGACCGACAGCGGCCACTGCGCGAAGTTCTGGGGTACCAGCGCGCTGAGGTCCCACAGTCGGTCGGGGTCGATGTCGGCCACATCGCGGCCGTTCCAGGAGACGCTTCCCTTGTCGGCCAGGAAGATGGCGGCGAGCAGCCGGGTGAGGGTGGACTTGCCCGAGCCGTTCTCGCCGACCACGGCGAGGATCTCGCCGCGCCGGACCGTCAGGGACACGCCCGCGACGGCCGGCGTGTCCTTGCCCGGATAGCTGTGGACGACCTCGTCGAGGCGGATCTCCTCCACCGGCCAGGACGGCGTGAACTCACCTCGGTCCGGGGCGCGTTCGGCGGCGTAGTCGAGGAAGCCCGCCATGTCGGCGAGGTAGAGGGAGGTGTGGAACATGGCCGCGCCGTAGATGACGAGCTGGCTCAGCGCGGCGAGCGCGGTCTGCACGGCGACGACCGCGGTCGCGGCGATCGACGGCGCGATCCGTCCGACGGCGGCCAGCCAGGCGAGGCCAGCCCAGGTCGCGACGAGGAAGATGCCGCCGATCGCCGAACTGACCAGCACGATCCGCAGCGTCCTCGGTGCCGCGGCGAGGGTGCGCGCGTCGATCCGCTCGGAGATCGACCGGTACCAGAACACCAGATACGAGGTCATGCCGTTGGCGCGGATCTCGTCCGTGAATTTCAGGCTGGTCGCCCAGCCGCGCAGGTTCTGCCGTACGTTGCGGTCGCCCACGTTGGCGTAGTGGGTCTCGTAGTTGACGCGGGCGTGCAGGACGGCGCCCGCACCGGCGGGGACGACGGCGAGCAGGAGCAGCGGCAGCAGCAGCGGGTGCAGCACGGAAAGCACTCCGCTCGCGCTGATCATGCGCACGACGGCGGCGGTGAACCGGGTGGCGTCCAGCACCATCGCATGGCTGCGGATCACCCCCATCTCGGCCGCTTCCTGCCGGTCCGCGCAGCCGTCCTCCGCCCGGGCGGCGGCTTCCATCCGGCACACCGCCGCCACCAGGGCGCAGTCGGACGCGGTCGTCAACCGCGGCGTGATCCGGCCGTCCGCGTACGAGGACAGGGCGGTCGCCACTCGTCCGACCGCCGCCGCACAGGCGATGACCAGCAGTGCCGGCAGCGCCTGACGGAGCCGGTCCGACACCTCGCCGTCGGTCAGGACCCAGTGCATCGCGCGGGCGGTGGCGGTGAGCAGGACGGCGGCACTCACCCCGATGGCCAGCTGACAGCCCGCCAGCAGCAGTACCGCCGACCGGTCGATCGCCCATGCCATCCGCGCGGTCTGCGCCAGCACCGACGGAAGCCGGCGGCACATCTTCGCGAACGACGCGTCCGCCAGCGGGTTCCTGGCGTACCGGCCGCCGTAGCGCAGCTCGGCGGGCGGTGGGGGCGGCAACCGTCGACGTGCCGCCACGTCCGACGCGGAAGAGCTCGGCTCGGCACTCACCGGGCACCTCCCCGGACGGCCTTCAACGGCCGTAGGGCCGTGGGGAGATCAATCGAGGCAGGCTGCGCAACAACAAGCTGCACAACAACAGGCTGCACAACATCGGTCAACTGGGCACCTCCGGCGCCGACTTGAGGGAACGGCTGCTGATGACCGGAACAACGACGCGACGGCCGGTATCGAACACATGTGTTTCAGTCGGATCGTGAACTCAGGGATTCAGCGCGCACCGCGGCATGCGCGTTGCACGGACCCTTGCCGCGCAAGGGCCCGGCCGGAAACGGCGGTGGCCGAAACGCCGAGTGCCTCGATGGGGCGTTACGCCCTCTTTCGCTGACTTGTCATGCGCACGTACCGTGTGCTCGGTCCGCAATCAGGAAGCCAACAACGGGGGAGAGGGAATGCCACCCACACGCTTAGCGAAACGCGCGAGATCACTGCTCGTCGGAGCGGTCCTGCTCGCACTGCCGGCGGTCACGGTCACACCGTCGGCCGCCACCGCCGCCGAACGTCCGGGGACGCAGCAGAGACCGGCCCAGGAACAGCCGGACATGCCGTACCCGAACATCGACGTACGCGGTGACAAGCGCGTCGCGCCCACGGCCGGGCAGCTGCGCGCCGCACAGGAACTCGACGGCACGGCGATCCGCTGGAGCCGGTTCGGTACGCCGAAGAGGCTCGCCCCGCAGGGCCGCAACGCCCTCACCGCCACCAGCGGCGCCGACCCGCGAACCCTCGCGCTGGACCACGTACGCGACCACGCGGACCTCTACGGCCTCACGGCCGCCGAGTTGGACGCCCTCGCCGTCGTCAAGTCGTACCGCACCGAGCACAACGGCGTGCGGCATGTCTTCATCGGTCAGACCGACCGGGGCGTCCCCGTCCACGACGCCCGCCTCTCGGTCGCCGTCGACAAGGCCGGCCGTATCCTCACCGTCACCGGCAGCCTCGTCCCGGACGCCCGGGCCACCGGGACGGTCACCCTCGACAGGAGCGAGGCCCTTGACCGGGCCGCGGCCGCCGTCGGCACCGACACCCCGCCCGGCACCGCGACCGCCACGAGGGTCACCTTCCCGCTCGCCGACGGCACCGCCCGACCGGCCTGGCGAACCACCCTCACCGCCGCCAACCACCACCTGTACGACACCGTCGTCGACGCCGGGAACGGCACCGTCCTCTCGCGCACCGACCTCACCAGCAACGAGGGCCCCGAAGGCCGGGTCTTCACCGGCCAGAACCCCACCCTCGGCAGCGCGACGACCGTCCCCTTCAGCGGCCTCGGCCGTTCCTGGGTCGGCGGCCGGGTCACCACCGGCAACAACGCCGAGGTCTCCCAGGACCCCGACGGCGACGAGACGCTCGGCCACCAGCCCCAGACGCCGGCCGCCGGAGACCCGGCGTACCAGCACTTCGACTACACGTTCACCGACGCCTTCCGCACCAGCGGCGGCACCGACCTCACCACCGACCGGGACGCGGTCGTCACCCAGGCCTTCTACTACACCAACCGCATGCACGACCACCTCTACGGGCTCGGCTTCGACGAGGCGTCGGGCAACTTCCAGGAGGACAACCTCGGAGGCGGCGGCTCCGGCGGCGACCGTGTCGACGTCTACGTCGACTTCGACGCCAACGGGGACTCCGCCTGCAACGCCAACTTCAGCACCCCCGCCGACGGCCAGAACGGCACCATGCGGCTCTTCGTCGGACGCGCCTCCTGCGGCAACCACAACATCCACCGGGCCATGAACGGCGACACCATCGCCCATGAGTACAGCCACGGCCTGTCCAACCGGCTCGTCGGCGGCGGCGACATGGGCGACGGCGAGCAGACCGGCGCGCTCGGCGAGGGCTGGAGCGACGCGGTGGCCACCTCGCTGTGGAACGATCCGGTGTACGGCGAGTACAACAACGGCCGGCCCACCGGCATACGCAGCGTCGCGTACAACGACAGCGACCTCACCTACGCCGACCTCTGCTCCGGCGGCTGCCAGGTGCACTCCGACGGCGAGATCTGGGCCACCGCCATGTGGGACATGCGCACCGCGCTCGTCGGCGCGTACGGCTACGCCACCGGAAAGCAGCGGCACGAGCAGCTCATGGTCGACGGCATGAAGCTGACGCCGACCTCACCCGACTTCCTCGACGCCCGCGACGGCATCCTCGCCGCCGACCGGGCCAACCACGGCGGCGCCAACCAGTGCCTGCTGTGGGGCGTGTTCGCCCGCCGGGGCATGGGCGCGAGCGCCACCTCACCGAGCCAGAGCCAGGCCAACCCGGCGACCGACTACCCCGCGAGCTGCCGGCCCACCGCCGACGCGGGCGGCCCGTACTCCACCAAGGAGGGCACCGACGTACGGCTCGACGCGAGCGGATCCACCGTCCCCGGAGGCGGCGGCAGCTACACGTGGGACTTCGACGGCGACGGCGCCTACGACGACGCGACCGGCGTCAGCCCGCTCTTCGACCGGGTCGGACAGGACGGCACGTACACCGTCGGCCTGCGCGTCGGCAACGCCGCCGGGACCGACACCGACACGGCGACCGTAACCGTCACCAACGTCGCGCCCACGGTGACCTTCACCGTCCAGGGCCCGCGTGAGGAGGGCGGCAAGCTCACCGTCGCCGGCACCATCACCGACCCGGGCTGGCTCGACCCGCTCACCGCCACCATCGACCCCGGCGACGGCAAGCCCGTCCCCCTGCCCGGACAGCTGGAGAACAACCGCCCCGACGCCACCCTCACCTTCAGCCGCGAGCTCGTCTTCGGCGACAACGGCACCTTCACCGTGAAGATCTGCGGCAGCGACGACGACACCACCACCTGCCGCGACGCCGAGATCACCGTCGCCAACGTCGATCCGACCGCCGCCATCGACAAGTCCGGCGCCGTGCCGCTCGCGGGCGGTAAGACACTCGTCGTCCACGCGGGCAAGGAGAAGCAGTACACCGCCCGTGTCACCGACCCCGGCAGCGACGACGAGACCATGAGCTGGGCGTGGGGTGACGGCACACCGCCCACCACGACCACCTCGCTCGTCAACCCGCCGGACCCCGATCCCGCCCGCAGCCCCAGCGTCCAGCCGCGCGACCTGACGGACGCCCAGGCCCACACGTACGCCAAGCCCTGCCTGTACGACCTGTCCTTCACGGCACGCGACGACGACGGCGGCACGGGCACCGACGGGATCCCCGTCATCGTCCAGGGCAATGCGCCGCTGTCACTCCTCGCCGACGTCTGGTACGTCAAGTACCTGACGGGCGATCTCACGGGGCTCGGCAAGAAGACGCTGGACTGCTATCTGAAGATCGTCCAGCACGCGAGCGCCGTGTTCTCCGAGAAGGTCGACGTGTCCACCCAGGACAAGGCCGCGGACGTCCTCTTCCTCAACCTGCTCCTCGACCCGAAGCGTTCCCTCGACCGTCAACTGCTCGCTGCCTGGCTCAACTTCGCCAACGGCGCCTTCGAGGCGGATGAACTCGTCGACACCGACAGCGACCTCAAGGCGGACACCCCCTTCCTGGAGGCCGTCCAGAACGCCGAGAAGGTACGCCTCGACCCCAACGCCACAACCCAGCAGCTCAAGGCCCAGGCGGCCATCCTCACCTGCATCAACATCCCGCTCGTATGACACGGATGACGCTTCTGCCGCGCGCCGCCGCCGCCCTGCTCCTCGGGGTGGCGGCGGCCGCGTGCACCGACACCCCCGCACCAACCCGCCCGACCCCGACCCCGCCCTCGCATACGGCCCCGCCCACGCCCAGGCCCACTGCCACCCCCACCCCCATTCCTACTCACATTCCTACTCCGACTCCCGTTCCAACCCCCGCGCCGACGACGGCCACCCCTGCGCCTGCCCCGGCTGTCCTCACCCAGGACGACACGGGCCGCACGGTCCCCCTCCCCCTCGGCGACGCCACCCAGCTGCGCCTCTCCGGCAGTTGGCGAGCGGCCACCCCCACCGTCGACGGCACGGCGATCGTCCTCGTGCCGGTCGACTACGAGAGCGATCCCGGCTTCCGTGCCTGGGACATCCGCGCCGCGGCCCCGGGCGAGGCGGTGCTGCACACCACCGGAGGGCCGGGCCGACGGGCGCTGCGGATCACCTTTCGGGTTCCGTGAGCCTCGGTCAGTCGAACAGCTCGAAGATCTCGTCCCAGAACTCGGAGTCCTCGACGTACGAGTCGTGGGCGACCATGCGTCGGCGCAGAGCGTCGACGGCGGCCGCGCGTACGGCGTCGTCGTCCGATTCCAGAGCGGTGCTCGACTCCGCGATCAGTGCGATGAGCACGGCCAGGTGAGGCAGGGAATCGGCGGCGGCTCCCTTCCAACCGGCGCCGTGATCCCATCCGTTGGGGTCGTAATGGGTGATGCCGCCGTCCGCCGCGTCGAGCATCAGGTGCTGGTCGCCGGCGAGGACCACGGCGAGGGCGAAGTTCTCGGGCGGCGAGTCGTCGTCGGGGTAGCGATTGCCGTAGATCTCGTCGGCGTCGAGCGGCTTCAGCCCGTCCTCGTTCCGCAGGTGCCTGCTGTCGATCCCCACGACGTCGAGGTAGACGGCGGGAAAGCCGACCGTGAGCAGGAACTCCCTCGACCCGGCATCGGTGAGCTCGACCGGGAGAGCGGCCTCCTCCGGTCGCCAGAGCGCCCCTTCGCCCAGCCGTTCCTCCAGCCACGCCGCGTCCGGTATCAGCGGTGTGTCGGTGCTCTTCACTGCGTGGCCCCCATGAGTTCCGTGCCGATCGGTTTTGCCGGCCTCAGTCAATCGCATGACCGGTCCTCGCCGGCTGTCGGCTGACCCCGCAGATTCGGCGCAGGGCCCATCCGACCTGTGGGAACGCAGTTGGACGGGCCTTTTGTGGCGGTTTCTGGGCGGCGGCTCGGCACCGGGACCGACGTCCTCACTCACTGTGCCGCCGTCAGGCAACTGTCGCGGGTAGCGGCCCAGTCCTCGTGAGCGGCGCGGACCTTCCTCCACAGGCGCGTGCGGGTGGTGGCCCCTGGATCGGCGAGATCGAGGTGGAACAGGTCGGTGAGGGGGCGGTGCAGGCGGCTCTGTCGCGGAGCTTGCGCTTCGCTGTCGGCGGGTCGGGTGTTGCTGGTGTCGGTCACGCTTCCCTCCCTGACCGGGCTGCCGTCTCGCGCACTGTATCCGGTCGCCCTCGGGCCGGCCGGACCGGCGTTCATGAGCGCGGCCCCTTGGGGCGAAGGTCTCTGCGGGATGGCAAGACTCCGCCGCAGACACCTCCCCTGGCATGAGCCGCGATCAGGGCACTACGGCCCCGGCTTGGCATCGCCGCCAGTAGAGCCTCCTGGCTGGTCCGCGACGACGTGTTGGGTGAGAACTCGCATCGGTGCGGACCAGGGAGGGCCACTGTCCATCCCGGGACTGTCCAGGCCCACCACTGGGCACTCAAAGATCAACCAACTGTGCGATCGGCGTAGGACAAACCCGACGCTCGTCGGGCGCGGATCCCCTTCACCGGACGCGCCGGGCGAGCGGGGTCGCCTTCCACGACGAAATCATGCAGCCGTCGGGAAACCGCATCGCCCGTGGGGTGGTCCGCGCGCCGGAGAGCCAGGTCGTCAACACCGCGCGGTACATGGGCCGGCCCGAGTGCGCCCTGTGCGTCGCCTCCAGCCGCGGCCATCGCCAGGTGTACGAGCGCATCGCCGGCTACGACCCGAGCGGTGCGGCCGAGGCGAGGTTCACCACATCACCGAAGCCTGGCTCGTCCGCCGCAGCGCACCAGGCGACCCGGTGCGCCTGGACCGTTGGTAAGCGCCACCGGCGGCGGCACCGCGTTACGGGATGGCCCTCGGGCTGGTGAGCGTTGCCCGACCCGCACTCCGTCGCCGTAAGAGCGCTGACGTGGTCGCGTGACCCGGGCGGGCTCGGCCTTCCGCCGAGCCCGCCACGCCGGCTCCATACCGGAGCCGGACTCGTGCCACGCCGTCAGCGCTGCAGTGTCAGCAGACCCGGACGGTAGGGCAGGAGGCCGTAGTCGCCCCCGGAGTTGGGGCTGCGCCCCTGGTAGAGCAACTGCAGATTGCAGGGATCGACGGTCATGGTCTGATCGGCGCTGGTGCGGATCAGTTCGCCATGGCTGATGTCGTTGGTCCAGGTGGCGCCGCTGTTGGCCTTGCCGGCGAAGGGATTGCTCTCGGTCGCGGCCTGGGGTGTCCATGAGCCGTTCAGACTGGTGGCCGTGAACGAGCGGAAGTAGCGGCCCTGCGAGCCGATCGCCTCGACGATCATGAGGTAGCGGTTCTGGCCCTGCAGCTTGTAGACCTGCGGGGCCTCGAACAGGTTGTTCGTCGTATCGCTCATGATCACTGTCGAGGTCGTGCCGAAGCTGCCCGGGAAGTTCCCGATCGGCATACTGGCCCGGTAGATCTTGCCGTTGTCGCCGGCGAAGAACAGGTACATGTTCGTCCCGTCAGCGATGAGCGTCTGGTCGATGGGTCCTGTTCCGGAGTCGGGGATGCTTCCGGAGAAGAGCACCTGCTCGGATGACCAGCCATTCGGGTTGGTGGGGTCGCTCGACGTCCGGTAGGAGAAGGCGGTCCTCCCCCATTGGTAGGCGAGCACCCAGATGTTCTTCGGCGCGAAGTAGAAGAGCGTGGGCGCGACGGTGGAATTCGACATCGTGTTCTGGCCGGCCGAGGCCATCTCCGACCAGTTGGTGAACAGGCCGAAGTTCATCGAGCCCCAACGCGTCCCCGTGTCGTGCGTCGTCGCATAGACGAGTTGCCTGCCGTTGTAGGGGACGACGGTGAAGTCCTTGAGCGAGACCCACCCCGGCTTGGGCTGCGCCAGTGCGCCCGTTGAGGTCCAGCGGTATGTCGGCGGAAGATCGCACGGGCCGGGGGTGTCGGCGCCGACCTTGACGAGCTGCCACTGCTGGTTGGTGCCGCCCCAGTCGTCGTACTGGACGATGTTCGCGTTGTCGGCGGTGGCGGCGCCTTGTACTTCGAGGGCCTTGGTGCTGTGGCGCGAGATGAGCCTCACGTAGCCGTCCGAGCTGTCTGCCAGCCGCCACTGCTGGTTGGTGGCGTTCAGGTCGGCCCACTGGACGATCGAGCCGCCGTTCGCGGTGGACCAGTTGTGGACGTCCAGGACCTTGCCGGAGTGGCGGGACTTGATGCGGTAGTAGCCGCCTCCGGAGTCGACGAACTGCCACTGCTGCTGGTTCTGGTCGTTCCTGGTCCACTGGGTGATGCGGGCGCCGTCGTTGGTGGCCAGGTTGTAGACGTCCAGGGCCTTGCCGCTGTTGCGGTTGACCAGCACATACGAGGCGTTGGGGTCTACGGTCGCCGCGGCGGCGGGCTGGGCGCCGAGGAAGGTGGCCACGAGCAGCAAGGGTGCTAGGACAGCGAGTAAGTGTCTCAAACGGACCGGGGACGGGTGGCGAAACCGCATCAGAGGACCTCCTTGGGGGCGGGGCGAGGTGACGCCGATGAACCGAGGAGCGGTCGTGTCGAGCGAGCAGAGGACGGGTTCGAAACTTTCGAATAGTTCCCCGATTCTTTGACGCCACAAGCTAGGAATGCGGGGCCCTCTGGTCAAGGCCTGTCGCCGATCTGTCCACAAACAGCTCCTCCAAGGGGCCTTGCGGGGTGGGAAGTTGACCTAGCAGCGCCCGCACACTTGCCCTGGTCCCGGCCCGGTCAGGCCCTACGGCATCCGCCGACGGCCGCGCCGAAGGGTTCGTCGTCCTGCTCGACGCGATTCCGAATGTTTCGATCGGTGAACGGAAATTTTCTCTGCTGTGAGGATTGACGATTCACGGTCAATCCTTCAATCATCCATCTCTGGGTGACTGGCCGCAGTTCGAGATTCCGAACTAAGTCGCCTGAGCAAACGGTGCTGCACGGCAGATCCACGCACTGCTGCACGGCAGATCCGCGCACCGAAGCACTGTGCCACCCCGTTTCGTCCCGGTGAGGTTCGCGCCAGCGCATCCTGGCTCTTCGTGCAGTCGGAGAGGTATGCGGCGCCGCGTGACGGTCCCCCGGCTGAGCCGCGATGGAGTACCCCATGCCTGTGTCGAAACACAACCGCCGCCCGCCGTAGGTCACCCGACGGCCGACCGGGTGCCGTCTCGTGCCGGTAGAGATCGTCGCGGTCCCATGACCGCGGTGTCCGGCGATTCCGTGCCGCCCGGGTTCCGGCCCGCCCGCCCCGTCCGTCTGCCGAGTGGGAGCGGATGAGGCATTCCCCCGCGCTTCAGTCCTTCCGTGATGTCTACCTTGGAGGCACAGCCATGGGCTCGTACACCCTTCCCAGACCCGCTGTCCGCCGGAAGATCCGCAACCTGTTGTTGGCGCTGGTCGTCGGCGTCCTCGGTACGGTCGCCGCACTGGTCGCGCCGCCGACCGCACACTCCGCCGAGAACACGCTCGGCGCCGCGGCGGCGCAGAGTGGCCGCTACTTCGGCACCGCCATCGCCTCGGGCAGGCTGGGCGACTCGGCGTACACGTCGATCGCGAGCCGCGAATTCGACTCGGTGACGGCCGAGAACGAGATGAAGATCGACGCCACCGAACCGCAGCGGGGCCAGTTCAACTTCACCGCCGGCGACCGCGTCTACAACTGGGCGGTGCAGAACGGCAAGCAGGTGCGCGGCCACACCCTGGCCTGGCACTCCCAGCAGCCCGGCTGGATGCAGAGCCTCAGCGGCAGCACGCTGCGCCAGGCGATGATCAACCACATCAACGGCGTGATGGCCCACTACAAGGGCAAGATCGCCCAGTGGGACGTCGTGAACGAGGCCTTCGCCGACGGCAGTTCGGGAGCCCGGCGCGACTCCAACCTGCAGCGCACCGGCAACGACTGGATCGAGGTCGCCTTCCGCACCGCGCGCGCCGCCGACCCGGCCGCCAAGCTCTGCTACAACGACTACAACGTCGAGAACTGGACCTGGGCCAAGACCCAGGCCATGTACAACATGGTCCGCGACTTCAAACAGCGCGGCGTCCCGATCGACTGCGTCGGCTTCCAAGCCCACTTCAACAACGACAGCCCGTACAACAGCAACTTCCGCACCACCCTGCAGAGCTTCGCCGCCCTCGGCGTGGATGTGGCCATCACTGAGCTCGACATCCAGGGCGCCTCGGCCACGACCTACGCCAATGTGACCAACGACTGCCTTGCCGTCCCGCGCTGCCTGGGCATCACCGTCTGGGGCGTGCGCGACAGCGATTCCTGGCGGCCGCAGCACACGCCGCTGCTGTTCAACAACGACGGCAGCAAGAAGCCCGCCTACACCGCCGTCCTCAACGCACTCAACGGCGGCTCCTCCACGCCCTCTCCGGGCTCCGGACAGATCAAGGGCGTCGGTTCGGGCCGCTGCCTGGACGTGCCCGGCACCAGTACCACCGACGGCACCCAGCTCCACCTGTGGGACTGCCACAACGGCACCAACCAGCAGTGGACGCACACCGCCGCCGGTGAGCTCAGGGTCTACGGCAACAAGTGCCTGGACGCCGCCGGCACCGGCAACGGCACCAAAGTCCAGATCTACAGCTGCTGGGGCGGCGACAACCAGAAATGGCGCCTCAACTCCGACGGATCCATCGTCGGCGTCCAGTCCGGCCTCTGCCTCGACGCCGTCGCAGGCGGCACCGCCAACGGCACCCTGATCCAGCTCTACTCCTGCTCGAACAGCAGCAACCAGCGCTGGACCCGCACCTGATGGGACCTGCCACAGACGAAAGGGTGAATCGATGAAGACCTACGGTGCGGCTTCCCTCGCCCCTCCACCAAGACATCGCTGGTGGTCCCGGGTCGCGGCCGTGGTGGCGGCGACCCTCGCGATCGGCATGCTCACCGCGGTGAATCCGGCGCCCGCCGAGGCGGCTACGGTGGACACCAATGCCTGGTACGTCCTGGTCAATCGCAACAGCGGCAAGGCGCTGGACGTCTCCGGCGCGTCTACCGCCGACGGCGCGCGGGTCGGCCAGTGGACGCGCAGCGACGGAACCAACCAGCAGTGGCAGTTCGTGGACTCCGGCGGCGGCTTCTACCGCCTCAAGGCCCGGCATTCGGACAAGGTTCTCGACGTGGCCGGCGCCTCGACCGCCGACGGTGCCGCGATCCAGCAGTGGGCCGACCACAACGGGGCCAACCAGCAGTTCCGCCTGGCCGACTCCGACGCGGGCCATGTCCGGCTGATCAACCGCACCAGCAACAAGGCGGTGGAGGTGCAGGGCGCCTCCACCGCCGACGGCGGCAACGTCGTCCAGTACACCGACTGGGGCGGCGCCAACCAGCAGTGGCAGATGGTCAAGCTGTCGTCCGGTGGCGGTGGTGGTGGCGGCTGCGGCAGCGCCCCGACTCTGGCGAGCGGTACGCACACGATTCAGAGCGGCGGCAAGAGCCGCAGCTTCATCCTCAGGGTTCCCGCCAACTACGACAACGGCCACCGCTATCGGCTGATCTTCGCGTTCCACTGGCGGGGCGGAACCGCCGGCGAGGTCGCCTCGGGCGGCACGAGCGGGAACGCCTGGTCCTACTACGGCCAACAGGAACAGTCGAACAACAGCGCGATCCTCGTCGCCCCCCAGGGCCTCGGCAACGGCTGGGCCAATTCGGGCGGTGAGGACATCACCTTCGTCGACGACATGATCCGGCGAATCGAGGGCGGCCTCTGTGTCAACCCGGCACAGCGTTTCGCCACGGGATTCAGCTGGGGCGGCGGTATGAGCTACGCACTCGCATGCAGCCGGGCGAACGTCTTCAGGGCCGTCGCGGTCATCTCCGGCGCCCAGATCAGCGGGTGCAGCGGCGGCAGCCAGCCCATCGCCTACTTCGGGATCCACGGCATCAGCGACAACGTCCTCGGCATCGCGCAAGGACGGTCCCTGCGCGACAAGTTCGTCGCCAACAACGGCTGCACTGCCCAAAGCCCGCGCGAGCCCGCCCCGGGCAGCCGAACGCACATCACCACCACCTACTCGGGCTGCCGCGCCGGATACCCGGTCCAATGGGCCGCGTTCGACGGAGGCCACATACCCGGTCCGGTCGACGGCTCCACCGGCGAAAGCGGCGTCACCACCTGGACCAAAGCAGAGATCTGGAGGTTCTTCGCACAGTTCCAGTGACACACGCCCGCACCACGGAGTGGAGCCAGGATGATCCTGGCTCCACTCCGTCGGCGCCTATCTCAGATCAGAAAGGGTTCGAGGAACACACCCTCGCGGAGGGAGGTCTCGCCCGCCCGGGGCGAATTCCCTTGGAGTCCGCACAGCGGCGCAAGGTGTTGAGTGGATCGCGTGGCGTGCCTTCACGCTCTAGAAGAAGCCAAGTTTCCGAGGGCTGTAAGAACAAAGAATGTTCTTGGTCTGCTGATAGTGCTCCAGCATCATCTTGTGCGTCTCCCGCCCGATGCCGGAGCCCTTGTAGCCGCCGAACGCCGCGTGCGCCGGGTACGCGTGATAGCAGTTCGTCCACACGCGGCCGGCCTGGATGGCCCGGCCCGCCCGGTACGCCGTGTTGATGTCCCGTGTCCACACACCCGCGCCAAGCCCGTACAGCGTGTCGTTGGCGATCTTGATGGCGTCGTCGAAGTCGTCGAAGGACGTCACCGAGACGACCGGGCCGAAGATCTCCTCCTGGAAGATCCGCATCCGGTTGTCGCCCTCGAAGATCGTCGGCTGGACGTAGTAGCCGCCCTTCAACTCACCGTCGTGCTCGATGCGTTCGCCACCCGTGAGGACCCGGGCCCCCTCCTGCCGGCCGATGTCCAGGTAGGAGAGGATCTTCTCCAGCTGGTCGTTGGAGGCCTGCGCGCCGATCATCGTGTCCGTGTCGAGCGGGTGACCGCTCTTGATCTGCTCGGTGCGGGCGACCGCCGCCTCCATGAACTCGGCGTACTGGCCGCGCTGCACCAGCCCCCGCGACGGGCACGTGCACACCTCGCCCTGGTTGAGCGCGAACATGGTGAAGCCCTCGAGCGCCTTGTCCCGGAAGTCGTCGTCGGCCGCCCAGACGTCGTCGAAGAAGATGTTCGGTGACTTGCCGCCGAGTTCGAGGGTGACCGGGGTGATGTTCTCCGAGGCGTACTGCATGATCAGCCGACCGGTCGTCGTCTCCCCGGTGAACGCCACTTTGGCCACCCTGGGGCTGGACGCCAGCGGCTTGCCCGCCTCCACGCCGAAGCCGTTGACGATGTTGACCACGCCGGGCGGGAGCAGATCGGCGACCAGGCTCAGCCAGTAGTGGATGGACGCCGGGGTCTGCTCGGCCGGCTTGAGCACCACCGTGTTGCCCGCGGCCAGCGCCGGCGCGAGCTTCCATGTCGCCATGAGGATCGGGAAGTTCCACGGGATGATCTGCGCGACCACGCCGAGCGGCTCGTGGAAGTGGTACGCCACCGTGTCGTCGTCGACCTCGCCGAGCGAGCCCTCCTGCGCCCTGATCGCCCCCGCGAAGTAGCGGAAGTGGTCGACGGCCAGCGGAATGTCGGCCGCCAGCGTCTCCCGCACCGGCTTGCCGTTCTCCCAGCTCTCGGCGACCGCCAGCTTCTCCAGATTCGCCTCCATCCGGTCGGCGATCTTGAGCAGGATGTCGGCGCGCTCGGTCACCGAGGCCCGGCCCCACGCGGGGGCGGCCGCGTGCGCCGCGTCGAGCGCCCGCTCCACGTCCTCCGCCGTGCCCCGCGCGATCTCGGTGAACGGCTGCCCGTTCACCGGCGACGGGTTCTCGAAGTACTGCCCCCGGATCGGCGGCACGTACTCACCGCCGATGAAGTGGTCGTAGCGCGCCTGGTAGGAGACGATCGCGCCCTCGGTGCCGGGCGCCGCGTAACGGGTCATACTGCTCTGCCTCCCGAAGAAGCGCTGCCCGCCGTTGGGCAGCTCTCGCCGCGAGGCTAGGTACGGTGAGGTTGCAAGTACGTTGCGCGGGCCGGGGGTTCCGTCAGGGCCCCGGGCGGCGCCGCCCGGCGGGTGGCGGTGCCGACAGTTCGCACTCCAGCGCGGCCAGCCGCGACCGTACCGCCGATGTCGGGCGCACCGCGGCGAGTGCCCGCCATACGTCGAGGTCGTCCTCGCCCCACGGCGCGTGCGCCCAGTCGGCCAGCAGGTCGGGATCGCGCCGGGCGATCAGCGCCGTACGGAGACCGTCGGCGAGCCGGTGCCTGAGCCGAACCACCGCCGGCGCCTGGGAGCCCGGCAGCAGCGGGCCGGCGTAGGCCATGGCCGCCCCTGTGACCGCACCGGTCTCCAGGCGACGTTCGACCACTGCCACATCCGACTCGACCGGCACCGTGAGCCGGTAGGGCCGCGAGCCGAACAGCCCGGGGCCCAGGATCCGGCGCAGGCGGGCCAACTCCGCGCGCAGGGTCACGGGTGTCACCGACTCGTCCTCGTACAGCGCGCACAGCAGCTCGTCACCGGTCAGTCCTTCCGGGTGGCGGGACAGCAGCACCAGGATCTCGCTGTGCCGGCGACTGAGCCTCACCTTGCGGCCGTCGATGAGCAGCTGCGCCTCGTCGCGGCCCAGTGCGCACAGCTCGGGCGCGTCGGTGGCGGGCGACTGCGGGCCGAGCAGCGCCAGGTGGGACTCCGCCGCACGGGCGACCGCCTGCACGAACCCCAGGCTGTGAGGATGCGCGAGCCCGTCCCCGCCGGTGATGTCCACCGCGCCGAGCACCCGCCCGGTGCGTGGATCGTGCACCGGTGCCGCCGCGCAGGTCCAGGGCTGCACCCGGCGGATGAAGTGCTCGGCCGCGAACACCTGCACCGGCCGGTCCACGGCGACCGCCGTACCCGGCGCGTTCGTTCCGACGGCGGTCTCCGCCCACCGCGCACCCGGCACGAAGTTCATCCCTCCCGCCTTCCGCCGGGTCGTCGCATGGCCCTCGACCCACAGCAGCCTGCCGTGCGCGTCGCACACGGCGAGCAGATGCTCCCCGTCGGCGGCGAACGTGCCCAGCAGCTCCCGGAACAGCGGCATCACCCGCGCCAGCGGATGATCGGCGCGATAGGCGCCGAGATCGCTGTCCGCGAGCTCCACGCTCGCCGTCCCGTCCGGGCCGACCCCGGCCCGCGCGGAACGCCGCCACGAGTCAGCGACCACGGCACGCACCGGCTTCGGCACGGTCCCCACCTCGGTGAACGTCTCATGCGCACGACGCAGCATCCGTACACGCTCGGAAGGGTCGGTCCCCGGCTCCAGGGCCACCCACGGATCGCTCAACTCGGCCTCCCCGGAAGGCGATGCGGCTGGGGACATCGTCACTCCGGGTGCCCACGCGGACAACCTCTTCGACCCGGCTCACCCGAACGATGACGACGCCGGCGTGGAGACCTGAACCATGCGAGCCTTCAGACGCCGTTGACCAGTCGTATGTAGCGCGCCCAGTCCCAGTGCGGGCCTGGATCGGTGTGATCCGTGCCCGGCACCTCGTAGTGCCCGATGATGTGCGTGCGGTCCATCGGTATGCCGTACCTGGTGCAGATGGCCGCAGTGAGCCGGGCGGACGCCTCGTACATGACGCCGGTGAAGTAGCTGGACTGGTCCACCCAGCCCTCATGTTCGATGCCGATGCTCCGTGTGTTGTAGTCCCAGTCCCCGGCGTGCCAGGCGATGTCCGTCTCCCGAACGCACTGGGACGTGTGTCCGTCGGCCGACCGGACGACATAGTGCGCGGACACCTTCTTCCTGGGGCTCTCGAAGACGAACCGGGTCTTGGTGTAAGTGGTCTGTGTCACATGGATGATCACCCGATCGACGGGATGGGTCACAGGGCGGTTCGCCGCCGTGTAGTTCGCGGTGCTCGCCGGTCGCCACTCGGCGAGCGGGTAGTCCGGTCCCGGGACATGCGCACCGGCCTGCCATTCAGGAAGAAGGACATAAGGGACGGCGGCGAGTGCGGTGCCTTGGAGGAGTCGCCGTCGGCTGGGGCCTGGTCTTTCGCGTTCCAAGAGGGGGATTGCCTTTCAGGGGTGAGGTCGGCCGGGTGTGCTCAGCGCAGCGTCGCCGCTGTTTCCCGCAGTCGGGCATGCAGTCCGCGGTGCGTCTCACGCGCGGGCAGCCACTGCTTGCGGATTTTGGCCACGCATGTGTAGTTGGTGTCGCACACGTTGGCCAGCGGCGACTCGACGGCCTGGGTCGCGAACTGGTACGCGTCCAGCTCACTGAACCCGTAGTCCCGCACCAGCCACTGCACCAGGTCGAGCTGGGATATCCGGAACGCGTCCTCCAGCGGCCGGGCCGAGCCCGTCGAGATGATGTGTGTGTCCGACTCGATGCGGGGCCAGGGTGTGGCGAGCCCCTTGAGCAGCTCGACGATCACCACGGTGTTCATCGCGCACTCGACAGCGACCCCACACGTCTCGCCCTCACCCTGCCGGGCGTGCCCGTCGCCGAGGCTGAGCAGGGCGCCCTCGACGTTCACCCCGAGATAGCAGGTGACGCCCGCCCGCATCTCGGGGGTGTCCATGTTCCCGCCGTGCGCGTCGGGCACCAGGGCCGAGCGCACCTCCAGGTTGGCGGGAGCCACCCCAACGGTGCCGTGCATCGGGTTCATGGGCAGCTCGGCTTCGATGTCACTGTCGTGCGCCCGGAACAGCGCCGTACGTCGTGTCCGGTCGAGCTGCCAGATCCAGACGGTCTCCGGGAGTGGCGGTTGCAACGTGGCCGTGGTGTGCGTGGAGGTCAGTGCGCCGAACAACGGGACCGTGGTCGACGCGGCCCAGTCCCGGGCCGGCTCGACCGACACGAAGTGCACGGCGACGGTGTCGCCGGGCTCGGCCCCCTCGATGTGGAAGGGGCCCGTCTGCGGGTTGAGGTAGGGGAACTCGCACACCTGAGACACCAGGTCCTTCTCCGACCGCACCCGCCCGGCGAAGCAGTCCTCCGTGTACAGGTCGAGGACCGTACCGGGCGCGATGCGCGCCACGGGCGGTGCGCCGCCGAACGTCCAGGTGTACTCGCCGGGCTCGGGTCGCACGGTGAGGATCCGGGGGTCGCTCATCGCTGGACAGCTCCGTTCTGCGGAAGACCGGTGGGGGAGGGGTCGTCGAGATGGACACGGGCGGTCTCGGCTATGCGTCCCGGATGGCGCCGCAGCAACACGACCAGCACCACCGTTCCCGCCGCCATCCACACCCCGACCACGGTTCCGGCGTACGACGCGGGTGCGGTCAACTCGGAAACGAAGTCGAAGACGGGCAGTCCCGCCGCGGTCAGCAGCGCGGGCACGAACGTGACGATGCCGAGGCCGGGCAGCGGCAGATGCCGTACCGGCTTGAGGGCCTCCCGTCTGCGGCGCAGGAAGTAGCCGGCACAGGCGAGGTCCACGACGATGTAAACGCCGATCACGACCGTGACGATCACCGTGGCCAGCAGCATGAACGCCGTCACGGGGTCATAGGCGAACCCCAACCCCAGTACGGCGGCGACCGCGACGACGGTCGTGGACACCGAGCCCGCGCTCGGCAGCTCCCGCGCCAGCTCGGCGACACACGACGCCGTGCACAGACATGCCACCAGTGCGATCAGCACCGACAGTGGCAGGCTGCCGCCGGGGAAGGCCGCGCCCGACGGAATGGACGCCGCGACCGCCGCCGCCGGTGCCATGGCCGTGATGCTCTGGAACAGGACCTCCCGCAACCCGATCGCGTCGCGCCGCAGCCCCACAGCTGTCTGCCCAGCCGTTTCCCCCGACATGTGAATCCCCCTTGTTCACTGCGATGCGCCCCGCGTCGCAGTGACACGACGGCTGCGCCTCGCGTGAATCACGGTACGGCGCCGACGGGTTGGGCAGAAGAGCGAGCCGGGGTTCCGTGGACAGCCGCGGGATTGTGGATAACTCGCTCACTCACACTAGTGGACCAGGTCCGAACAGCCCCGACCCCCACCCGGAATCAGGCGTGTTCCGCGACCGCCACCGGATCGTCCAGCACACTGCGCACCACCGAGTGGGCGGCCCCCAGCAACGGTCCCGCCGGGCCCAGCCGCGACACGGACACCGGACAGGCGGGCCCGGCGGTGCGCCGGTCCAGCTCGGCCTCCAGCGAGGGCAGCAGCCATGGTGCGAGCCCGGCCAGCGCACCGCCCAGCACCACGCTCTCCGGGTCCAGCAGATTGACCGCGCCCGTCAGCGCGACGCCGAGCGCCGTTCCGGCGTCGCGCAGGGCCCGCCGTACGTCCTCGTCGCCCTCGGCGGCCCGCCCGGCGAGCAGCCCGACGCGGTCCTCACCCGGCTCCAGTCCGGCCGCGCGCAGCACCGCCTCCTCACCGGCGTACTGCTCCAGACACCCGCGGCCTCCGCAGGGACACTCGGGCCCGTCCGGCTGGACCGGCACATGGCCCAACTCGCCCGCGAAACCGTGCGTTCCGCGCAGCAGCCCTCCGTCCACCACGACCGCCGCACCGATGCCGATCTCCGCCGACACGTGCAGGAAGTCATGGGGAGTGCCGTCGCCGAGCCAGAGTTCGGCGAGTGCGCCGAAGTTGGCCTCGTTGCCCACGGTCAGCGGGAAGTCCACGGGCAGCAGATCGCCGAGGTCCAGGTCGCGCCAGTCGAGGTTCGGGGCACGTACGACTGTGCGGGCGTCCCGCGCCACCAGACCCGGCACGGCGACCGCCAGGCCGGCGGGCCACAGCCCCTCGCGCTCGGCCTCGGCGACGACCCGGCGTACCAGCTCACCGATTTCCTCGATCACCGGTTCCGGGGCCCGGCCCCGGTTCGCGCCGTGCCGCACCGCCCTGGAACGCACTTCTCCGCGCAGGTCGACCGCGCAGACGGCGAGATGGTCGACGCCGATCTCCGCACCGATCCCGGCCGGACCGTGCCCGCTGACCGCAAGCGCCGACCCGGGTCGGCCCACCCGGCCGGGCCGCTCGGGTCCGAGTTCCTCCAGGAGTCCCGAGCGGATCAGCTCGTCGACGAGAGTGGACACCGCCGCACGGGTCAGCCCGATGCGGGAGGCGACGGCGGCACGCGAGAGCGGACCCTCGGCGCTGACGGTGTGCATCACCTTGGCGAGGTTGCGGCGGCGCATGCCCTGCTGGGTGTTGGGCAGCGCGCGCCCCGATCCGGAAGGGTGGGCCTCGTGCAGCGGTGCGGTCATGCCTCCGTCAGTCCTCAGTGCGCCTCGGGGCTCCGCTCCAGCAGCGGGGCCGCGTCGGAGAGTACCCCGCTGATCCTGGCCAGCGTCTCCTCGTCCCGCTGCACGGCGTCGAGCACGGGCCCCCGTGCGGTGTTCCAGCGCCGGGCCACCGCCGCCGGATCCTCGCCGGTCAGCAGGCCGGCCGCCTGGGCCGCGGCGCCCAGCGCGACCAGTTCTCTGGCCTCGGGGACCTGCACCGGGCGCCCCGACAGCCGTCGTACGGTCTGCTGCCAGGCCGTGCCCCGGGCGCCCCCGCCGATCAGCAACAGCGGCGCGGAACGGTCCGCGTCCTCGTCCAGGACCAGGTCCAGCGCGCCGAGCAGCGCGTGGACGGCACCGTCGTAGGCGGCCTGAAGGAGCTGGCCGGCGGTCGTGTCGTGACGCAGGCCGTGCAGCAGGCCGGAGGCGTTCGGCAGGTTCGGGGTGCGTTCGCCGTCAAGGTAGGGCAGAAGCGTGAGGTCGGTGGTGGGTTCCACGGCCTCGCGGTCCAGGCCCAGCAGGGTCGCGAGGCGATCGACGGCGAGCGTGCAGTTAAGGGTGCACGCCAGCGGCAGCCAGTCCCCGTGCGCGTCGGCGAAGCCCGCCACGGTGCCGGTCGGGTCGGCGGGGCGCCGCTTCGACACTGCGTACACCGTGCCCGACGTGCCGAGGCTCAGTACCGGCATGCCGGGACGCAGACCGAGACCCAGCGCGGCCGCGGCGTTGTCGCCGGTGCCGGGTGCGACCAGGGTGCCCTTGGAGAACGGCAGGTCGTGGCTGTCGCGCACGGTGCCCGCCACCTCGCCGGAGCGCACCACGCGGGGCAGCATCGCCGCGTCGAGCCCCACGCGCGCGAGGATCTCCTCGTCGTACGACTCCGTCCCCGACGCCCACCACCCGGTACCGGAGGCGTCGCCGCGGTCGGTGGTGCCCTGCCCGGTGAGGCGTTCGGTGAGGTAGTCGTGGGGGAGGCGTACCGCCTTGGTGGCCCGGACGGACTCCGGCTCGTTCTCGGCCAGCCAGGCCCACTTCGTCACGGTGAAGGAGGCGGCCGGGACGGAGCCGGTGCGCTCGGCCCAGAACTTCGCGCCGCCCAGCTCCTCGGTCAGCCGGCGGGCCTGCGGCGCCGAGCGCACGTCGTTCCACAGCAGAGCCGGACGGACCGGCTCGCCCCGGTCGTCCAGCGTGACCAGGCCGTGCTGCTGCCCGCCGATCGACACCGCGGCGGCCTCGTGCGCCGCGTCGCCGCACTGGCGCAGCGCCTCGCACAGGGCGTCCCACCACTGGCGCGGGTCGCTCTCGCGGCCGGCCCCGGAGGACACGGTGTGCGGTGCCTGGCCGCTCGCGACGACCTGCCCGGTCGACGCGTCGACGACCAGTGCCTTGGTGGACTGGGTGGACGTGTCCACGCCGACTACGAGCGGACCCTCGGCTGCTGACATCGGGCTCTCCCTTTTCCGCGGCTCTTAGGGGATCTGACCTGCTGTTTCGAGGGTGCCCGGAGTGTCACGACCCGGACCTCACCCCTTCGGGGACATCTTGTCCCTTCCCAGGGACGCGTGGGCATACTAATTTGTAAACCGCCATGACGAAATAGTCGTAGCGAGTCGTGCAAGCAGTCGTCAGCAAGCAAGGAGCCGCGGCATGAGCTACCAGCCCACCCCCGAGGACAGGTTCACCTTCGGCCTGTGGACCGTCGGCTGGCAGGGACGGGACCCCTTCGGCGACGCCACCCGCCGTGCCCTCGACCCGGTCGAGACGGTGCAGCGCCTGGCCGAGCTCGGCGCCCACGGCGTCACCTTCCACGACGACGACCTGATCCCCTTCGGGTCCTCCGACACCGAGCGCGAGGCGCACATCAAGCGCTTCCGCGAGGCCCTCGACGCGACCGGCATGAAGGTGCCGATGGCCACCACCAACCTCTTCACCCACCCCGTCTTCAAGGACGGCGCCTTCACCGCCAACGACCGCGACGTGCGCCGCTACGCCCTGCGCAAGACGATCCGCAACATCGACCTGGCGGCCGAGCTGGGCGCCGAGACGTACGTCGCCTGGGGTGGCCGCGAGGGCGCCGAGTCGGGCGCCGCCAAGGACGTACGCGTCGCTCTGGACCGTATGAAGGAAGCGTTCGACCTCCTCGGCGAGTACGTGACCTCCCAGGGCTACGGCCTGAAGTTCGCGATCGAGCCCAAGCCGAACGAGCCGCGCGGCGACATCCTGCTGCCCACCGTCGGCCACGCCCTGGCGTTCATCGAGCGCCTGGAGCGGCCCGAGCTGTACGGCGTCAACCCCGAGGTCGGCCACGAGCAGATGGCCGGGCTCAACTTCCCGCACGGCATCGCGCAGGCGCTGTGGGCGGGCAAGCTCTTCCACATCGACCTCAACGGCCAGTCCGGCATCAAGTACGACCAGGACCTGCGCTTCGGCGCCGGCGACCTGCGCTCCGCCTTCTGGCTGGTCGACCTCCTGGAGAGTGCCGGCTACGCCGGGCCCCGCCACTTCGACTTCAAGCCGCCGCGGACCGAGGACCTCGACGGTGTGTGGGCGTCGGCCGCGGGCTGCATGCGCAACTACCTGATCCTCAAGGAGCGTTCGGCCGCCTTCCGTGCCGACCCGGAGGTCCAGGAGGCGCTGCGTGCCTCGCGCCTGGACGAGCTGGCGCAGCCCACGGCGGCGGACGGCCTCAAGGCGCTGCTCGCGGACCGCGCGGCCTTCGAGGAGTTCGACGTCGAGGCGGCCGCCGCGCGCGGGATGGCCTTCGAGCGCCTGGACCAGCTGGCGATGGACCACCTGCTGGGCGCTCGCGGCTGAGGCTCACGCGCGCGTGCCTGACCGCGTGTGACCACCCCCGCCTCGGGCGCGCCGAGGATCCGGTCACACGCGGTCCGGCCAGGTGACCGAATTTCGCGCGTAGTGTTCCGGAACCATGTGGTCCATGGCATGGGCCCGTATCAACTCCCGCGCGGGGGTCGCGTCCTGACCGCTACGAGGCGACCCTTGACGGTATGGCCATGCCGCCCGTACCGCCTCAGCCGCCAGGACCGCCGGGTGACACACCGCCTCCGGGCGGTGGCTTCGGACCGCCTCCTGGAGGCTACGGTCCCCCGCCGGGAGACAGCGGCCCGCCCACGTACGGTGGTTGGCCTCCGCCGGAGCCGTCCGACGGTGGCGGTGGCGGTGGACCGGGGCGACGGCTCAATCCGCTGGTCGTCCTGCTCGCCGTGATCGTGGCCGTCGGCGTTGTCGTGGCAGTGGTCCTGACGGCGTCGGGGAGTGACGATGCGCCCGACGAGAATCCGCCCGCCGAGAGCACGAGCAGCTCACCCCGGCCTTCCCTCAGCATCCCGACCGAACTGCCCACCAAGCTGCCGAGCGAACTGCCGACATCACTGCCGTCGGGGTTCCCCACGGAGTTGCCGAGCGGCTTTCCCAGCGACGTCGA
This sequence comes from Streptomyces viridochromogenes, assembly GCF_001270495.1. Classification (GTDB taxonomy): domain Bacteria; phylum Actinomycetota; class Actinomycetes; order Streptomycetales; family Streptomycetaceae; genus Streptomyces; species Streptomyces viridochromogenes_A. Next base: position 127,028 of record NZ_LGUR01000207.1, on the reverse strand, counting down.
GTCGCTCTTCCCGTCGCTGCCGGACGAGCTGCCGTAGTCACCACCCCGAGGCCGAGCGCGATGGGGGAGCGGCACGCGTGCGTGCCTCTCCTTGGCGGCCACGCACGCGTGCCGGGCGGTTGGAGGCGACGGCCGGCGGGCGTCAGATTCCGTGCGGCAACCGCACGTAGATCACCGAGGTCTCCACACCGCTGTCGACCAGCCTGCCCCGGGCGTCGAAAGCACCCTCGCCGTCCGTCATCCCGAAGTCGTTGTCGTTGATGAGCGCCAGGGTTTCGTGGTCCACGCGCGCGATGCCTTCGATCTTCCCGGGCACACCGGCGACCGTGCCCAGGTCGACCACGAGCTTCTTGGTGAGGACCGGCACACCCGAGGCCGCCGGGTCCTCGAGCTGCTCCAGCGACGGGGACGTGGTGTCGTCGTCCCAGGGACCGCCGAGGATGTTGGCGGCACGGTCCAGGCGGACCGTGTGCAGGCGCGCGGCCTTGTCGGTCCGCTCCTCGACCAACAGCCGGTTCCCGCCCACGGCCACGACCGACGAGATCTTCAACTCCGAGGTGTCGTCCTCGCTCGGGTCGACCACGTTCACCGGGTCGAAGCGGTACGCGTACTCCGCGATGACCGCCTTCTTCTTCGGTGAGAAGCGCAGAAGCCGCGTGGTGCGCGACGCCTCCCCTGCATCCGTGTCCGGGAGGGACAGCGGGCTCTGCACGGCCATCACCAGGTCACCGCCGGGCAGTTGGGCCAGCCCCTCGAAGCCACGGTTGGTCTTCCGGTGACGCAGGACGGAGGGCAGCGCCTCCACTACCGGGTAGTCCGTGCCCGTGAGCCCGAGCCCCTTGGGCACGTAGCGCGTGAGGACCTCCCCGCGCGCGGAGACGTGCACGAGAGACGGTCCGTATTCGTCGACGAGCCAGAAACTCCCGTCGGCGGCCCGCACGATGCCCTCGGTGTCCAGCCCGTTCGGGTTGTACTGCAGAGCGGTCCGCGCGTCGTAGGAGTACGGCGCCTCGTCGCGTCCCTCCTGGTTCGACAGTCCGGTTACGGGCTTCCCGGAAGCGGTTGTGACCGGGATCGCGTCCAGCACCCGCACGGTGTTTCCGGACACCCGGATCTTCACGATCGCGGGATCGAAGCCAGGCACCGGGAACGTGCGGCGCTTTGTGCCGTCGACCTTGACCTGGCCGTTCGGGCCGCGGTCCGTGACCGTCCAGAACTCGCCCGTGCGGCCCGCCGGATAGATGTCGCTGCCGATGCCGCCGAGGTCCACGCCCCGGTCGTTGCCCACGGTGCCGGGCAGCAGCGCGTTGCTGAACGCGCCGAGCGGGATGTCGTCGAGCGTCGCGGTACGGACGACGCGCGTGGTGCAGTCCCCGCCCCCGGCGCCGACCGCGGGGCCGCCGGCCGCGAGCGCCGCGATCACGGCGAGGGGTACGCCCCCGGCGACGAGACGGTGGGTGCGGCGCCGACCGGTGGCGTGCGGGGACATCGGGCCTCCTGAGGACCAAGTTCACTGACAGCGGCCAGATTTGGAGCCCATGCGGAACGCCCTACGACTGTGGGGTGAACTCGGGAAGACGGGCGCTCGTCGAGCCGAAGTCTTCGGAGCCGAAGTCCCCGAGCCGGCGTTCCGTGAGCCCGATGTCCCCGAGTCGACGTTCCCGTGAGTCGCCGCCCCCGAGTCAACCTTCCGCGAACCGGCGGACCGGACCGTCGCCGGTCACCTTGGCCGGGGCAGCCCTGCGAGCGGCAACGCCGGCCTCACCGGGGCGCCTCCTCGGGCGCAACCTCCGCCGAGGCCAACGCGGTTGCCGGATCCTGTGCGGCGCCTCCTACGGGTACCCAGCGGCTCCGTTCCCTGCGGTACGGCCACCAGCGTCCGTCCCGCCCCAGGCGCAGTTGCCTCGGGGCGCCGACGACCGTCCACCGGTTGCCCTTCATCCGCAGCGACGGCCGTTCGCCCTCGTCCCAGGCCGACTCCAGAGCGGCACGCGCGCGTGCGAGCGTTTCGCCGTCCACGGTCCACTCCTCCTCCAGCACGGAGAGCGCGGCGACACCGCCGAGGTGCCAGGCGCGTACTGCGATCTCCAGCCCTTCCCGGCCGCGTCCCGATCCCTCGGCCAGCCGCTCGGCGACGCCGGCGGCGGGGGCGCCTGCGGCGAGGCGTACCGCGTCCTGGTCGAGCGTCAACTCCGAGCCGGGGACGTGGTGCTCCAGATCCGTCCGCAGGGCTTCCGCAAGCAGGCGGTGTGCTTCGGTGGCTGTCTGGGCAGCCAGGAACTCCAGGGCGGCCGGGGTGACGCCGGGCGCGGGAGGCGTCTCGGTGTCGAGGGACGGCGGCACTCCCGGCTCGGCCGGCAGCTCGGGCAGAGCGGGCAGCGGCGGCAGGATGGCGCCGGTCGCATAGGCCTCGGCGGCGTCCACGCCCTCCGGTTCGGGTGACGCGGACGGTTCGGACGGCGTATCTGCGGGTGCGGCCGGTGCGGCACTGCGGGCCTGGAGGTCGTCCAGGAGGCCGCGTTCGCCCCGTCCGCGCATAAGCAGCAGAACGAAGGGATCCTGGTCCAACAACCGCGCCACCTGGTAGCAGAGGGCCGTTGTGTGCCCGCAGTGGTCCCAGGCACCGCAGCCGCACTCCGGCTCCAGATCACCCATGCCCGGCAGCAGTTCGATGCCTGTGGCGGCCGCGTCCTCCACCAGGTGCGGCGGCATGTCGCGGTCCAGCAGCGCCGCGACATGCCCCGCCCGCTCGACCGCCATGTCCAGGAAGCGGTCCCACTGTTCGGTGGTCAGCTCCTCCAGCAGCACGTCGGCCCGGTGCGCCGTACGGTCGCGGCCCTGAACGACGGCTGTAATGCGCCCCGGGCGCACGGACACCGCGCCGACCGCTCCCGCCCGCGCGAGCCTGCGGCCTGCCTTGAGCTGACCGGAGTCCAGCGCCGTCTCCTCCAGAGCCTTCAGCCAGGCCTGCCCCCACCAGGTCTGTGCGAACCCGCGCCCTTGCGCGGGCGGCAGCGCGGCGAACGTGCGCTCCATGTCACCGCCGTATCGAGTCATCGGGCGCCCCCTCGCAGTTCCACAAGATCGGCCAGCTCCGCGTCGGTCAGCTCGGTGAGTGCCGCCTCGCCGGCGCCGAGCACCGCGTCGGCCAGCTCCCGCTTGCGGCTCAGCATGTCGGCGATACGGTCCTCGATGGTTCCTTCGGCGATGAGCCGGTGCACCTGAACGGGCCGGGTCTGGCCGATGCGGTACGCGCGGTCGGTGGCCTGTGCCTCGACGGCGGGGTTCCACCAGCGGTCGTAGTGCACGACATGTTCGGCGCGGGTGAGGTTCAGGCCGGTGCCCGCGGCCTTCAACGACAGCAGGAAGACGGGCACTTCACCCTCCTGGAAGCGCCGCACCAACGTCTCGCGTTCGGTGACGGGTGTTCCGCCGTGCAGGAACTGCGAGGGCATACCGCGAGCGGCCAGGTGCTGTTCGATGAGGCGTCCCATGCGCACGTACTGCGTGAAGATCAGGACACTCGCCTCCTCGGAGAGGATGGTGTCGAGCAGCTCGTCCAGCAGCTCGAGCTTTCCCGAGCGCCCGGCGATCCTGGGGCGCTCCTCCTTGAGGAACTGCGCGGGGTGGTTGCAGATCTGCTTCAGGCCCGTCAGGAGCTTCACGATCAGACCGCGCCGCGCCATGCTGTCGGCTCCGGCGATCTCCGCGAGCGTCTCGCGGACCATGGCCTCGTACAGACCCGCCTGTTCGGTGGTGAGGGACACGGCACGATCGGTCTCCGTCTTCGGTGGGAGCTCTGGTGCGATCCCGGGATCCGACTTGCGTCGGCGCAGCAGGAAGGGGCGCACCAGCCGGGTGAGGCGCTCCGCGGCGGCCGGGTCCTGGCCGCTCTCGACGGCTTGGGCGTAACGCGCGCGGAAGGTGCCCAGGCGGCCCAGCAGTCCGGGCGTCGTCCAGTCGAGGATCGCCCAAAGCTCCGACAGGTTGTTCTCCACAGGGGTGCCGGTGAGGGCCACGCGCGCGCGTGCGCCGATGGAGCGCAGCTCCCGCGCGGTCGCCGAGTACGGGTTCTTCACGTGCTGGGCCTCGTCCGCCACGACCATGCCCCACGGCACCTCGGCGAGGCGGCGCGCGTCCATGCGCATCGTGCCGTACGTGGTGAGCACGAACTCCCCGTCCGTCACGGAGTCCAGATCACGCCGTGACCCATGGAAGCGACGCACGCGCGTGCCGGGCGCGAACTTCTCGATCTCTCGCTGCCAGTTGCCCATCAGGGACGTCGGGCACACCACGAGCGTCGGACCGGCGGACGAGGCGTCGGACTGCCGGTGAAGATGCAGCGCGATCAGGGTGATCGTCTTGCCGAGGCCCATGTCGTCGGCCAGACAGCAGCCCAGGCCCAGGGACGTCATCCGGGCCAGCCAGCTCAGTCCCCGCCGCTGGTAGTCCCGCAGCGTGGCGGTGAGGGCGGCCGGCTGGCCCACCGGCGCCTGGCCCTCGGGGTCCGCGAGCCGTTCACGCAGCGCCGCCAGCCAGCCCGTGGGCCGCACCTCGACCTGGCGGCCGTCGACCTCCGTGGCGCCTGTCAGTGCGGCGCCGAGCGCGTCTATGGCCGTTACCTTGCGGTCCTGCTGTGCGCGGGCGCGGCGTACCTCCTGGGGATCGACGAGGACCCACTGGTCGCGCAACCGCACCATGGGGCGGTTCGCCTCGGCGAGACGGTCGAGCTCCTCACGTGTGAGCCGCTCGTCACCCAGCGCGAAGGACCAGTTGAAGGCCAGCAGCGCGTCCGCGGACAGGAACGACGGAGTGTCGGAGAAGGCCCTGCCGGGCGTGGATTCCTCATCCGGCGGACCGATCACCGCGCGGGCGGTCAGCTTGTGGGCCAACCCCTTGGGCCAGTGCACGTCGACGCCGGCTCCGGCGAGAGTCCGAGTGCCCTCCTGAAGGAGGTCGGTCACCTCCTCGTCGGCCAGTTCCACCGCATCCGGCACTGCTGCGGAGAGCAGCGGCGTGAGCGGCGCCCAGGCGCGGGCCGCGCGGCGCAGGGCCAGCAGGGTGTCCATCCGCGCGCGTGGGCCGAAGGCGCCGGATCCCGCCCACACGTCGGCGGCGTCCGCGACCAGCGTCGGGTCACTGACGCTGTGCACCTGTAGCACCGCCCGGAACGACAGCGCCGCATCGTCCTGCGTCTCCGCGGCGAGGCCGGGGACCTCGAGCCGCAGCGAGAGCCGTACGCCTGCGTCGTGGCCCGCCGCGACATCCGCGGCCCACGCGCGCTGACCGGGCACGTGCTGCGGCTCCTGCGCGGCGTAGGCGGGCCCACCCGTCACGAGCTCCGCCGCGGGGGAACGGGGAAGCGCATCGGCGACCGCGTCCAGGAAGGAACGCAGCAGCCGCTCCGGATCCGGCAGCCGCAACGGCTGCGCGCCGATCAACGGCAGGGCGTGCGCTTCAGGCGGCATCGCGGCGGCGAGGGCGCGGACCCGTTCGACGTCGTCCGCTCGCAGGGGGCCGGTGCGCCAGGCGTCGTGGTCGTCCGCCGAGAGGCCGGGCAACAGCAGTCCACGTGCCACGAGCTGCAGGGCCAGCACGGCGGCCGTACCCCAGAAGACGCCCGCTCGGGGCGACTGCGCGGACGTACGCGCGCGTGTGAGCACAGGCAGAGCGGCGCGCACGGGGAGCAGAACGGCCGGCACGCTCACCAGCTCGACACCGTCGTCGCCGGGCAGTGCGACGGCCAGCTCCTCGACGGATCCGGACGCGATGAGTGGAACGGCACCACCGTCCGCTCGCCAGAAGGCGACCCGGCCGGTGCGGGCCGGATCACCGGGGACGAAGACGGCACAGCAGGAGGCCAGTTCGGAGATCTCGGACGGTGTTGCGTCGGGAAGCCTCGGCACGGCTCTGCATTACTCCTCAAATTTGACTACCTGGTCGAGTGGCCGAGGGTACAGCACGCCCGGGGCAAGTCGGGCATGCTGACTCCGTGACCTGGGTCACCCGCCGACCGTCGGGGTATCTCCCTGGTGCGGACCCCGGCGCGTCGACCGCACATCGGCGGAAACCGGCTCTCCGCGACCAGTAGGGGCCACACCTCAGGGTCGTCTCAGGGTCGCGGTCCGGAACCGCTGGAAGCGCGGACCCGTTTTCAGGTCAGAGAGCGGCAGTGGCCGCGAAGGAGGCGACGCACATGTCGAAGAACGCGAAGATCGCCGCAGGAGGTGTGGCGGCCGGTCTCATCCTGTTGATCTGGCTGCCCTGGTGGGCCGCGCTCCTGATAGTCCTGGGAGTCCCGGCCGCCGCGTACCTCACGCTCGACCCGTCACAGCGGCGCAGGCTGCGCCGCGTCTCGCGCAAGGAACTCGGTCGCTGACCCTCACCCGGCCGCCCGCGCGACCGGGGCGGACAGCGAGCAGGAGTTGAGCACATCGCCGCTCGCGGGCCTGCCGACGGTACGGTCCGCGGGCGGTCGGGTGCCTCGCTCCACCCAGGAGGCCAGCGCGTCGAAGGCCGACCGGTAGCAAGGCAGGATCGGCCGAAGCCGATCCGGATAGGTGTCGTACAGGCCGTCGACATGAGTGCCGCCCGCGATCGTGAAATAGCGGTGCAGCGGGCCCCGACCGCTCGCGTCGACCATGCGCGCGTACACGTCCGAGTCGGCCGTCTTCGGCAACAGCGCGTCCAGATCGCCATGCAGCGTGATCAGCGGTCGTCCGATGCGCCCGGTCAGTGCGACGCGGGCCACGGCGCGGTGGACGGACGTCGGGCGCGACGCGTAAGCGTACGAGGCGTCGGACGCGCACGGGGCCAGGATCTGCTCCGGCGTCGTCCCGGTGGACTTGCCGGGGCAGCCGGGGTCGAAGGCCGGGTCGAACTCGGCGCGGTAGATCTTCTGCGTGACGCCCCAGTACGCGTGCTCGTGGTACGGCCACAGAAACTCGGAGCCACGTGCGAACCCGACCGCGTACAGATCCTCGTCCCGCGCGGAGCCGAGCATGCGTGCGACTGCCGTGGGCAAGGAGGTGAGCAGGTTGGGGCCGTTCGCGGTCCACAGGGCGCCCTCCCAGTCCACGCCGCCGTCGTACAGCTCGGGATGGTTCTCCAACTGCCAGCGGGTGAGGTAGCCGCCGTTGGAGATGCCGGTCATGTAAGTACGGCGGGGAGGGTGCCCGTAACGCTGGGCCACTGCCGTGCGGGCGGCCCGGGTGAGCTGAGTGGTCCGCGTGTTCCACTCGGCGACGGCGTCACCCGGCCGCTTGCCGTCGCGGTAGAAGTCGGCGCCGTTGTTGCCCTTGTCGGTCGCGGCGTAGGCATAACCCAGCGCGAGCACCTGGTCGGAGATCGCCGTGTCCGTCGCGTACTGCCTACGGGTACCGGGGGCTCCGGTGACGACCAGTCCACCGTTCCAGCGGTCCGGCAGCCGGATCACGAACTGCGCGTCATGACGCCATCCGTGGGTGGTGTTGGAGTGGGAGGAGTCGGGGAAATAGCCGTCGATTTGAACCCCCGGAACCCCGGCCGGTGTCCGGGTGCCCCGGGCCGTCAGCCCTGCCTGGTCGGCCATGTCGGTGTAGGGCGTGCCGGCGAGTCCCGCCGTGGTCAGATCCGCAAGGCAGGCGCCCTGCTGGTAGGCCGCGCCGGGCACCCGTACGCGTTCCTGCCGGGCGCAGTGCTGCTCGTCGACTTCCGCGGCCGCAGTGGCAGCTACCGGACTCGGCCCGCTGAAAGCGCCGGCCAGCAGCATCGCGGCGACGAACGGAACACCTCGGGACAGGCGCATGACAGCCTCCTGGCAGCGGGGGACGGACGCATGAGAGAGCGGAGCCGTGACGGCTGGCTCATAGTGCGGTCCTGGCTCCGTGCCATCCATGGGTTGGGGCCACATGGGAGGTCGCAGTGGGATGGGGCCACCAGACACCGACTGCTCTGTCCGGGCCCGCTGCCGTGTCGTCCGGCGCGCAGCTCAGCTGGGGCGTACGGCCATCTTGTCGAGTGCCTCCAGCAACCCGGGCAGCTCGGGCCCGCGGCCCACCGGCAGAACTTCGCCGGGCTCGTCGTCGAGGAGGACGAACGCGATGTCGTCGGTCCTGGCGACGAGCGACCAGCCGGGTCCGTCCGCGCGCAGGGTCCGCGCGTCGCCGGGCGCGAAGGACGACCGTACGCGGCCGAGGGGCGGCGGGGAGTCGACGTACGCGCGAGCCTCGGTGAGGACCCGCCGGATCCCCGTGTGGCCGCCCTGGTTCTCGCCCTTCTCGCCCGGCTCGGCCCCTGCGCCTTCGCGCTCGCCCGTGTCCGTGCCCTCGGTGGCGTCTGCCGCTCCACCGCCCGGCGTCGCGAAGTCGGTGTCGTCGATCTGCTCGCGCCACATTGCCCACTGCAGGGCGATTTCGTCGGCGCCCAGGCGCCGCTGGGCCGGCCCCCACACGCTCGTGTCCGGTGGTGTCAACGCCGGACCGTCCGCCACCTCGGGGTCGGGATCGTGCGGCTCCGGCACATTGGGGGCGGCGACGGCGACCGCGAGGGGCCAGCCGGGCAGCGCGGCCACGACCGTACGCTCGTCCGGTGACAGGTCGTACTCCATGCCGCAGTCCCAGGACGCGATGGCGACGGCGACCAGGGAGACGTCGTCGATGACGACCGTCCACCGGGCCCCGTCGCCGTCCTGGCCGAGTACCAGGCCGTATCCGTCGGCGAGCGGCGCGAGGCCGAGCGCCGCGCAGGCCTCCGGATAGTCGTCGCCCAGCACGCTCGGGAACTTCGCCGGCGTCAGCAGCACCGCCGTGAGCACATAGAGCGCATCGTCCGCGGCGGCGACGGCCTCCTCGTCCGTCCCGGCCATCCCAGCCTCCCCATCGGTTCGTCCATCGGCGCGCACCCTAGTGCGAGCGGAAGCCGCTTGTCACGACTCCCCGGCACACCCGAGCTGCAGCTTTCCGACTGGTCGGGGCGAATCGACCGAGATCGTGCACAGCGTCAGGCCGCCGGGAGCCCGAGGAGGGTGCGGGCGACGGTCTGCGGCGACTCGTCGCGCTCCCGAGCGAGCGCGATGACCGCCCGGCACGCCAGCTCGCTCACGCCGAACGACAGCGCCTCCGGAGACACCCAGCCGGTGGCCTCGTCGATCTGCTCCTGGTCGTCCTCCGCGCAGGCCGACACATAGACGGCGGCGGCCTCGAACAGATTGTGCGTGCGCTTGTCCTTGTGCGTGGGCTCGGCTCTGTTGGTGTCCTCCTCCGTGTGCGGGGAACGGAGCAATCTCGTCCACAACTTGCGCACCCTGTCCCACATACTGGCCGCCTTCCCCCTGCGTGGCTGATCCGACTGATCTTCCATCTTCCCCTATCCAACGTAGAGTTGGAGTCTCGGCGGCAGAAGGGGAACGGCGCGGTGAAGCGCTTCGAGCCGTTCGAACAGAGCCGGCGGACGGTCCCTTTGTGAGGCGTCTTTGCCAGGTGTCCTTGCGAGGCGTCGGAGAGCTGCCGGCCGGTACGCGCGCGTGGTCAGCCTTCGAGCGAAGCGATCGTCTCGCGCAGCCAGGTGAGTTCGGTCCGGGACGTGGCCCGAGCGATGGTCAGGATGCCGCGTCGGAAGGGATCGTCCAGCTCCTCGGCGCGCAGGGGCCGGTCGCCGTCGTAGAAGAAGCTCGCGGGCTCTTCGAGGAAAGCCAGTCGACGCCTCAGTACGGCGGACTGGGCGGCCGGATCGTCCAGGTGCCGCAGGAAGGCGAGCAGCGTGAACCACCGGTTCTCGTCGCTGATGTCGCGGGGGTCGGGCTCGGCGAGCCGGCGGCGCAACTCCTGTCGGCCTGCCTCGGTCAGCGTCAGGACGTGACGCGGAGCGGCCACTGAGCCCGGTTCCGTGGCACGGGCGAGCAGGCTCGCCTTCTCCAGCCGTTTGATCGCGGGGTACAGCGTGCCCTCGGCGACCGGCTTCACGTGCCCCGTCAGCGCGGTAAGGCGTTTGCGCAGCTCATAGCCGTGGAGCGGGGTGTCGTAGAGGAATCCGAGGATGGCGAGCTCCAGCATGCCCGCATTCTCGCTCACATCGGTTGTACATCATAGGCGGGGTACATCGAAGTCTTGATGCATCGGTGCCGATGTATATAGTCGAAGGGCTGGCAACGTGGCCGACAAGGCTCCAGGGAGGATGCGATGAGGCAGGCCGAGTTCGACGGCAAGGGCAGCTGTATCCGCTGGACGGAAACAGCGGGGGCTGGACCCGCGCGCGTGTACGTGCACGGACTGGGGTCGATGGCCTCCGTGTACCACGCCCACATCGCCGCCCGGCCGGAAGTCGCGGGTCGACGGAGCCTGTTCGTCGATCTGCCGGGCCACGGCATCAGTGACCGGCCCGCGGACTTCGGGTACCGGCTGGAGGATCACGCCGACGCCCTGGCGGCGGCCCTGGACGCGGCGGGGGAGAGCGACACAGAGCTGATCGCGCACAGCATGGGCGGCTCCGTCGCCCTCGTGCTGGCCCATCGGCGGCCCGACCTCGTTTCCCGGCTGGTCCTCACCGAGGCCAACCTCGACGCCTCGCCGCCACCCGCCGCGGGGAGCGTATGGATCACGGCATACGAGGAGGAGGAGTTCGTCGGCGGGGCGTACGCACGCGTGCTGGACGCGGTCGGGCCGCTGTGGGCGGCGACCATGCGGCTGGCCGATCCGCGGGCCCTGCACCGCAGCGCGGTGGGGCTGCGGCGCGGTTCCGGGCCGGTCATGCGGGACATCCTCGAAGGGCTGTCGATCGATCGTGTGTTCCTTCAGGGTGAGCTCAGCGGAGAACTCCTGGGCAGGCAGGCTCTGGAGGCGGCCGGAGTGCGCGTGGTGACCGTGCCCCGCGCCGGGCACAACATCATGCTCGACAATCCGGACGCCTTCGTGGCAGCCGTCGTCGGGTAGGGCTGAGACCTCAGGACTCCCGCGTGGCCAGCACCAGGAAACGGTCGTCCTCGTCGACGTACGACGTCATGCGCCACCCGGAACCGGCCAGCAGTGGCCGGAGGTTGGGCTCGGCCCGCAGGTCGTCCGGGGTGATCTGGCGGCCGTGGCGTGCCGCGAGCGCCGCCCTGCCGATCGGGTGGAACAGCGCGAGCATGCCGCCCTGGCGCACCGTGCGGGCCAACTCCCGCAGGTTCTCGGCGGGATGGGGCAGGTGCGCGATGAGACCGGCCGCGAACACGGCGTCGAGCGACTCCGCCCGCAACGGCAGCGCGGCCACGTCGGCGAGCAGCAACTGCGCGTCGGCGCCGCGTCCGGCCCGGGTGGCGGCCTCCAGCATGGCCGGGGTCAGATCGGCCCCGAGGACCACTCCCGAGGGCCCCACGGCGGCACGCAGCGGCGGCAGGGCGCGCCCGGTGCCGCAGCCCGCGTCGAGTACGCGGTCGCCCTCGCGCAGTCCCAGTTCGGCGACCGCGGCCGCGAAGGCGGGCCCGTCGCCGGGGAACTTGCTGTCCCAGTCTGCCGCGCGGGCCGTGAAGAACTCCTGCACATGTGTGTGGTCGTCGCTCATGTTCCGCATGATTCCTCACTGGCACGGATGGCGCCGCTGTGCACACGTTCGAGCGTGACGCGATCGTTCCGCTGCATCTCTGTGTCATATTCCAACAGCTTTCGAAATGCGCCCCCACCGCGCGCCCCTGCCCCGGCTAGCGTCCCGGAGCCATGGGACACCTGGACCACGCCGCCCTCGGGTGGCTGACCCCCGTGCTGTCGTACGTGATGGCGTGCATAGGCGCCGCGTTGGGCCTGCGCTGCACCGTCCGCGCGCTCGGCGCCACCGGCCGGTCGCGCCGCAACTGGCTCATCACCGCCGCCTCGGCCATCGGCACCGGCATCTGGACCATGCACTTCGTGGCCATGCTGGGCTTCAGCGTCAGCGGCACCGACATCCGCTACGACGTGCCGCTCACCATCGTGAGCCTCCTCGTCGCCATGGCCGTCGTCTGCGGCGGCGTCTTCGCCGTCGGCTACAGCCGTGACCGGACCCGCGCGCTCTTCCTCGGCGGGCTCACCACCGGGCTCGGCGTCGCGAGCATGCACTACCTGGGTATGGCCGCGGTGCGACTCCACGGCGACGTCAGCTACGACCCCGTACTCGTCGGACTCTCCGTCCTGATCGCAGTCGTCGCGGCCACGGCGGCCCTGTGGGCGGCGCTCAACATTAAGTCGCCCGTCGCCGTCACCATCGCCTCGTTGATCATGGGCGCGGCGGTCAGCAGCATGCACTACACCGGGATGTTCGCGGTCAGCGTGGACGTCACACCCGCCGGCGCGATCCTGCCCGGGGCCACGGCGATGCAGTTCATCTTCCCCCTCGCCGTCGGCCTCGGGTCCTACCTCTTCCTGACCTCGGCCTTCGTCGCGCTGTCACCCACCACGGGGGAGCGTGCGGCATCCGCGTCGGCCCAGGAACCGGTCGAGAGCCTCGTCGGCTAGCGGCGGATCCGGACCGGCGACGGCCCCGGCACGGCACGCCCCGAACCACTTCCGAGCGAGGAGGCCATGCGTACACCCCGTAGGACCACCGCAGCCGGCGCCGAGACGCCGTCCCCGCCCCTCGTGCGCGGCCGCCGCGCCCATGCCGGACCGCCGGCCGACGAGGGTCCGGAAGAGCCCCTGAGCGTAGCGCCGGAGGACACACCCACGCGCGTGGGGCGCTGGCGCATGCGGCCTCGCACCGTGCGCGCCAAGATCGTCTGCCTGCTGATGGTGCCGGTCGTCTCGCTGCTGGCCCTCTGGGCCTACGCCACCGTCACGACCGCGCAGGACGTCTCCAGGCTGCGCCAGTTGCAGCGCGTGGACGCCGGGATCAGGGCACCCGCCGCGGCCGCCGTGGCCGCACTCCAGGCCGAACGCGAGTCCGCGGTGCGCTATGCGACCGACCCGTCCGCCGGCCAGAGCGACGAGTACAAGAAGCTCGCGGAGGACACCGACAAGGCGGTGGCCCGGCTACGGCTCGGCGACCGCAACACCGTCGCCGACGGCGAGGAACTCCCCACCGGAGTGGCTCGGCGACTCGAGTCCTTCGTCACCGGCGCCGAGCGGCTGAGCACCGTACGGAGCGCCGTGCTCGACCGTCGCTCGGGCTGGGACGAGGCGTACGGGCGGTACACGACGACGATCGCGAGCGCGTTCTCGGTGGGCGGTGCCCTCACCGGCATCCAGGACGCCGAACTCGGCTCCGACGCGCGCGTGCTGCTCGAATTCGCCCGCGCGGGCGAGGCGTTGGCCCAGGAGGACGTGGTGCTGGACAGCGCACGCCTCGCCGGGCGCCTCGATGGAGAGCGCTTGCGGCTGTTCACCGGCGCCGTCGACACCCGCCGTACGCTCACCGAGTCTGCCGTGGCCGACCTGAGCGGCACGGAACGCGCAGCCTGGCAGCGTCTCGCCGACGGCGGCGACTACGCGACCGTGGCCGCCGTCGAGGACAAGGTCCTCGCCACGCCGCCGGGCGTACGAGCGATCGACGCCGCGGCGGAGACCACCTGGAGCAAGGCACACGCACGCGTGCAGGACGCGATGCGGTCGATCGAGCAGGACGCCGGGCGGGATGTCGCGGACCGCGCCGACCCGTTCACCCGCGGCCTGGTCACCCCCGCCGGGGCCGCCGTCCTCTTCGGCCTCGCCGCGGTCGCCGCCTCGCTGGTGATCTCGGTGCGCATCGGCCGCGGCCTGGTCGTCGAGCTGGTCAGCCTGCGCAACAGCGCCCTGGAGATCGCCCGGCGCAAGCTCCCCGAGGCCATGCGGAGACTGCGTGCCGGTGAGGAGATCGACGTCCGGGCCGAGGCGCCGCCCGGACCGCCCGCCGAGGACGAGACCGGCCAGGTCGGCGAGGCCCTGGGGACCGTCCACCGCGCCGCACTTCGTGCCGCCGTGGAGCGCGCCGAACTCGCCAGCGGCATCTCCGGTGTCTTCGTCAACCTCGCCCGTCGCAGCCAGGTCCTCGTGCACCGTCAACTCAGCCTGCTGGACAGCATGGAGCGGCGCTCCGACGACCCGAACGAACTGAGCGACCTCTTCCGTCTGGACCACCTCACCACCCGTATGCGACGCCACGCGGAGAGCTTGATCATCCTCTCCGGGGCGGCGCCCGGGAGGGCCTGGCGGATGCCGGTCTCCTTGACCAACGTGGTCCGCGCGGCCGTCTCCGAAGTCGAGGACTACGCGCGCGTGGAGGTACGACAGCTCCCCGAGGCGGCCGTCATCGGCGCGGCCGTCGCCGACCTCACCCACCTCCTGGCCGAGATCATCGAGAACGCGGCCCAGTTCTCGCCTCCTCACACGCGCGTGCGCGTCACCGGAGAGCCCGTCGGCAACGGTTACGCGGTCGAGGTCGAGGACCGAGGTCTCGGCATGGGCAAGGAGACGCTCACGGAGGCCAACCGGCGCATCGAACAGTCCGAAGCGCTCGACCTGTTCGACAGCGACCGGCTCGGCCTCTTCGTGGTCAGCAGGCTCGCGTCCCGGCACGGCATCAAGGTGCACCTGCGCACGTCGCCCTACGGCGGCACCACCGCCGTGGTCCTGCTGCCCACAGCCCTGCTGCACAGCGCCACGGCGGAACGTTCCGGCGAGAAGACGGCAGACTCCGAACGATCTGCCGGGCGCGACTACGCGCGCGTGCCCGCCGCCGACCGGCACCAGAACTCCGTGCGTGTCGTCACGGACCGGCGTCAGGAGTCCGTGCACGCGGTCGCCGACCGGCCCGCGCTGGTGGCTCCCGCACCGGCCGCACCTGCCGCGGCGGAGACCCAGACCGACACCCCACCCCCCGGAGTCACCACCTTGCGACTGCACCGACCTCCGGACAACTCCGAAGCCTCCGACGACCTCCCACGCCGCGTACGGCAGGCAAGTCTCGCCCCTCAACTGCGCGAGGGGCGCCACGAGGAGCAGCCGGGGGCCGCCACCTCCCACGACGACGACCGGCGCACCCCCGAACTCGTCAGGGACCGCATGGCGGCCTACCGCGACGGCTGGACGCGCGGCGGCGGCAGGCAGCCCGGCCGCCGTGGCACGCCCGATTACACAGCGCACAGCGACAGTAGCGAAGGAGATCTCGCATGATCCAGGATCCGAGCATGAGGGCCGCCCAGCGGTCCGGTGAACTCGACTGGCTGCTGGACGACCTGGTGGTGCGGGTGAGTGAGGTGCGGCACGCCGTGGTGCTGTCCAACGACGGGCTCGCCGTGGGCGCGTCGACCGGTCTCCGCCGTGAGGACGCCGAACACCTCGCCGCGGTGGCCTCCGGCTTCCACAGTCTGGCCAAGGGAGCGGGCCGGCATTTCGGCGCCGGCGGGGTGCGTCAGACCATGGTGGAGATGGACGACGCCTTCCTGTTCGTGGCGGCCGCGGGCGACGGCTCCTGTCTCGCCGTCCTCACCGCCGTGACCGCCGACATCGGACTGGTGGCGTACGAGATGGCACGACTGGTCAAGCGCGTCGGCGAGCACCTCTACACACCGCCGCGCGCCGCCACGCGGCCGCCCGCCGCGGGATGAGCCGGAAGGGCGGGCCGCGCACATGACCGAGGACACGACAGCCGACCCGCGCGAGCAGGGCAGCCAGTGGTACGACAACGAGGCCGGGCCCCTCGTCCGTCCGTACGCCATGACGGGCGGACGCACCAAACCCGGTCCCACCGGGGTGCGGTTCGATCTGATCGCCCTCGTCACGTTGGCCGCGGCCGCGCCGGGTGCCGACGACGACACCGCGCTCGGGCCGGAACACCGGGCCCTTGTCGAGCTCTGCCGACCGGAGACGCAGTCGGTCGCGGAACTCGCCGCGGGCGCAGATCTGCCCGTGGGGGTCGTCAGGGTGCTCCTGGGCGACCTCCTGGAACTGGGCTGCGTCACCGTCAGCCGTCCGGTACCGCCCGCGCAGCTTCCTGACGAACGGATTCTGCGCGAGGTGATCGAAGGCTTGCGGGCCCTGTAGACGACCTTTCAGAACCAGCCAAAAGCGGTCCAATCCCACGAAAGGCAGCCGCAGTTGTCATGATGCTGACTTCGCACCGTGACGTCGACCGATGCCGGTACTCCCGAGAGAAGTGATCGATGGTCTCCGAGCACCCCGACGCCTCCGACGGCGAGACCGCCGCGCTGGCGTTGAAGATCCTGGTCGCCGGTGGATTCGGCGTGGGCAAGACCACCCTGGTGGGCGCGGTCAGTGAGATCAGGCCGCTGCGCACCGAGGAACTGCTCAGTGAAGCCGGGCAGCTGGTGGACGACACCGACGGCGTGAACCAGAAGGTCACCACGACGGTCGCCATGGACTTCGGGCGCATCACCATCCGCTCCGGCCTGTCCCTCTACCTCTTCGGCACCCCCGGTCAGGACCGCTTCTGGTTCCTGTGGGACGAGCTGTCGCAAGGAGCCCTGGGCGCCGTGGTCCTGGCGGACACCCGGCGCCTGGAGGACTGCTTCCCGGCGGTGGACTACTTCGAGCACCGCCACATCCCGTTCGTCGTGGCCGTCAACTGCTTCGCGGGCGCCAGGACGTACGGCGCCCATGACGTCTCGCGCGCCCTAGACCTGGACCAGGGAACTCCCGTGGTGCTCTGTGATGCCCGGGACCGCGATTCGGGGAAGGAGGTGTTGATCCGACTCGTCGAGTACGCCGGGCGGATGCACACCGCCCGGCTGCTCAACTCCGTGGGCTGACTGGTCTTCTTCGCCGTCGGCTCCGGTGTTCGGCCGGTGTTCGGCAGGCTGTCAGTCGGCGACGCCCTTCTCCGCCAGTACCTTGTCGATCGAGACGCGGACGAGGAGTTCACCCGGGACACCGTTGCGGGCCCCGAACTCCTCCGCGCGCTCCTCGCCCATGTAGCGGGCCCCGATCCGACCGGCCCAGTGCCTCAGCTCCTCCAGATCCTCCGAAACTCGGGCTCGGCCCTGCACCACCACGAAGTCGTACGGTGGCCGGTCGTCGTCCACGCACAGCGCCACCCGGCCGTCACGGGCCAGATTGCGGCCCTTCACACTCGACTTGCCCGTGTTGAAGACCACGTCGTCCCCGTCGAGCACGAACCAGATCGGCGTCACATGTGGACTCCCGTCGGCTCGCACGGTCGAGAGCTTCGCGGTGCGTGTGCCGTGCGAGACGAACGCCCGCCATTCCTCATCGGTCATCTTCTGCGCCATGCCTTCCATCCTCCTTGCTTGTGGGCCGGATCGTCGGGGAGGGTGACGAAGAGATCCTCCGGCGCAGGGGGAGACATCTACACGGGGAGACCGGATCATGGCGCAGAACCAGGGACTCGGCTGGCTCCTGGACGACCTGACGGAGCGCGTCGATCACGTGCGACACGCGTTGGTGCTGTCCAACGACGGTCTGGTGACGGGTGCGAGCACGGGACTGCGACGCGAGGACGCCGAGCACCTCGCCGCCGTCTCGTCCGGACTGCACAGCCTGGCCAAGGGCTCGGGACGGCACTTCGGCGCGGGCAGAGTCCGCCAGACGATGGTCGAGTTCGACGACGCCGTGCTGTTCGTCACCGCGGCGGGCACCGGCAGCTGTCTGTGCGTGCTCAGCGGCGCGGAAGCCGACATCGGCCAGATCGCCTACGAGATGACCCTGCTCGTCAACCGGGTCGGCGAGCACCTCGACGTGGATGCCCGACAGCCCGAACGGACATCGCTCACAGACCTCTGACCTGTCCTCTGACCTGCTGGTTCGTCATCCTCCCTGGAGTTATCCACAGGCCCGCCACGAGATCCGGCAAAGCGGCTACGGTTTTGTCACGGCGAGCGCACGGAGCGTGAGCCACCGACTCCACGGGGGAGACCGACCATGTCAGCCGACACCATCACGACACCGCACCCGCCTCTCGCCTTCACACCGAGTCGAGCGGCCCGGGAACTGGGACTGAAGCGAGGCGAGTTGGACCTCGCCGTCCACCTCGGACTCATCCGGACCGTTCCTGACGAAGGAGGCGGGGGCAGGCGCGTCCCACGGTCCGAGATCGATCGGCTGCGTACGGGGGACGGAGTTCCCGAGTCGTTGCAGGACCGCGTGCGGGTGGTGGGCACGACGGAGGGCGCGGACGTCATGAATGTGTCCGCCGGAAGGTTCACGCGCCTCGCACGTCTGGGCGTGGTCGCACCGGTGAAGTGGTACCTCAACCGCTACCGAGCCGTGGTCTGGCTGTACTTGGCCGACGAGCTGAAGCAGTTCGCCGCCGACGAGAAGAACGCGCCTTTGCTGAACGCCCGGCGTATGCCCGAAGGGCCGCGCGGCCTGCTGGACGCGGGCCTGGACCTGCGGCCGCGCAACTGGCGTGGCCGCCATCGGGGATTCTTGCTGCGACTGGCCGAAGACCCGTGGGAGAGCGCCGGCGCAGTGGCCGCCTTCCTCGACCCCGTCCAGGTCGGGGAGATCGTGCCCGACCCCTATGAGCGTTCCCATCTGATCCGCTTCCGGCCAGGGCCGCCGGCATCCGGTGCACCGGGTTCGCCCGCCGCCCTCATCGCCGAAAGGATCATGACGGCGGACGACCCGGACGAGATCAGCCTGCTGCGGGCCGACCTGGCGGCGGTTCTGGCGGAGGCGCGCGAGAGGCGGCCCGCGCCGCGTCCCACGGCGAAACGGGCCCCGGCTCCCGAGCATCGAGGGCACGTCGGTCCGTCCCGGACCGAGGAGCCGAGTCGGGCCGAGGCTCCGGGACGATCGGAGAAGCCGGGTCGGCCCGACAATCCGGAACGGCCCGAGGAGCCGCAACCGCCACGCGGCTTCCTGGGCAGGCTCCGTCGCAGAACTCGCCGGGCTACAACGACCTGAACAGCCCCTCCTGGACGACGGACACCAGCAGCCGTCCCTCCAGGTCGTAGATCCGCCCACGAGCGAGGCCCCGTCCGCCGGTCGCGATCGGTGACTCCTGGTCGTACAGGAACCACTCGTCCGCGCGGAAGGGCCGGTGGAACCACATCGCGTGGTCCAGCGACGCGATGTCGAAGCTCCGCGGGCCCCACAAAGGCTCGACCGGGATGCGCACGGCATCCAGAAGGGTCATATCACTGGCGTAGGTCAGCGCGCACGTGTGCACGACCGGGTCGTCACCGAGCGGCCCGACCGCGCGCATCCACACCGCGCTGCGCGGCTCCGCGTCCTTGACTTCCTCGGCGGACCACCGCAGCCGGTCCACATAGCGGATGTCGAAGGGTTGGCGGCGCGCCATCCGCTCCAACTGCTCCGGCAGCGCGCCCAGATGCTCCCGGATCTCGTCCGTGACCGTCGGCAGCGACTCCGGGTCCGGGACCTTACGGGCCGGCGGCAGCTGGTGCTCGAAGCTCCCCTGTTCAGGCTTGTGAAAGGAGGCGGTGAGATTGAAGATCGTGCGGCCCTGCTGCACGGCGGTGACCCGGCGGGTCGTGAACGACCTGCCGTCCCGCACCCGTTCGACCTGGTACACGATCGGCACACCCGGCCGCCCCGGGCGCAGGAAGTACGCGTGCAGCGAGTGCACCGGACGGTCGCCGTCCGTGGTGCGCGCGGCGGCGACCAGCGCCTGGCCCGCCACCTGGCCGCCGAAGACCCGCTGCAGTGACTCCTGCGGGCTGCGGCCACGGAAGATGTTGACCTCGATCTGCTCCAGGTCGAGCAGATCCACGAGCCTCTCGGCCGGGTTCGTCGTCATGGGTGAGATTCTCCTGTGCTCACAGCGCTCACAGTTGGCCTACGTCGGTGACTCGGACCACCGCGCGGCCTTCCGCGTCGGAGGCGGTGAGGTCGACCTCCGCGCTGATGCCCCAGTCGTGGTCGCCGTTCGGGTCGTCGAAGATCTGGCGGACGCGCCACAGGCGGTTCGCCGGTTCCTCCTCGATCACCAGCAGCTTCGGGCCGCGGGCGTCAGGTCCGGTGCCGACGTCCTCGTACTCGTCCCAGTACTTGTCCATCGCCTCACCCCAGGCATCGGCGTCCCAGCCGGCCTCGGCATCCATCTCGCCCAGCTCCTCGACCTGGTCGAGCGCGGCGAGTTCTACGCGGCGGAACATGGCGTTGCGGACGAGGACGCGAAAGGCACGCGCGTTGGTGGTGACCGGCTTGACCTCGTCCGCCTTCTCCTGGGCCTCCTCGGCCGTCATCTCCTCCGGGTTGGCGAGCTGCTCCCACTCGTCGAGCAGGCTGGAGTCGACCTGGCGCACCATCTCGCCGAGCCACTCGATCAGGTCCTGAAGGTCCTCGGACTTGAGGTCGTCCGGGATGTTGTGGTCGAGGGTCTTGTAGGCGCCGGCGAGGTAGCGCAGCACGATGCCCTCGGTGCGGGCCAGCTCGTAGAAGGACACCAACTCCGTGAAGGTCAGCGCCCGTTCGTACATGTCCCGGATGACGGACTTCGGCGAAAGGGGGTGGTCGCCGACCCACGGGTGGCTCTTGCGGTACGTGTTGTAGGCGTGGAAGAGCAGCTCCTCCAGCGGCTTGGGGTAGCTGATGTCCTGGAGGCGTTCCATGCGCTCCTCGTACTCGACGCCGTCCGCCTTCATGGCGGCGACGGCCTCGCCCTTCGCCTTGTTCAGCTGGGCTACGAGGATCTGCCGCGGGTCGTCCAGGGTGGACTCGATGACGGACACCATGTCCAGGGCGTAGGACGGCGACTCCGGGTCCAGCAGCTCGAACGCGGCCAGCGCGAAGGTCGACAGTGGCTGGTTGAGCGCGAAGTCCTGCTGGAGGTCGACGGTGAGGCGGACGATGCGGCCCGTGGCGTCGGGCTCGTCGAGCTTCTCGACGATGCCGCCGTCCAGCAGCGATCGGTAGATGGCGATCGCGCGCCGGATGTGCCGCAGCTGCTGCTTGCGCGGCTCGTGGTTGTCCTCCAGCAGGTGCCGCATCGCCGCGAAGGCGTTGCCGGGTCGGGCGATCACCGACAGCAGCATGGTGTGCGTCACCCGGAAGCGGGAGGTCAGCGGCTCCGGTTCGGAGGCGATGAGCTTCTCGAAGGTGTTCTCCGTCCAGGCGACGAAGCCCTCTGGCGCCTTCTTGCGGACGACCTTGCGGCGCTTCTTCGGGTCGTCGCCGGCCTTGGCGAGTGCCTTCTCGTTCTCGATGACGTGCTCGGGTGCCTGGGCCACGACGAAGCCCGCCGTGTCGAAGCCGGCCCGCCCGGCGCGGCCGGCGATCTGGTGGAACTCGCGGGCACGCAGCGTGCGGACGCGGTTGCCGTCGTACTTGGTCAGCGCCGTGAACAGCACGGTGCGGATGGGAACGTTGACGCCCACGCCGAGCGTGTCGGTGCCGCAGATGACCTTCAGCAGACCGGCCTGCGCGAGCTTCTCCACCAGGCGCCGGTACTTCGGCAGCATGCCGGCGTGATGCACGCCGATTCCGTGCCGCACGTAGCGGGAGAGGTTGCGGCCGAACTTGGTGGTGAAGCGGAAATTGCCGATCAGCTCGGCGATCTGGTCCTTCTCCTCGCGCGAGCACATGTTGATGCTCATCAGCGCCTGCGCCCGCTCCACGGCCTGAGCCTGGGTGAAGTGCACGATGTAGACCGGTGCCTGCTTGGTCTCCAGCAGTTCGGTCAGGGTCTCGGTGAGCGGGGTGAACTTGTACTCGTAGGACAGCGGCACGGGGCGGGTGGCCGAGCGGACCACCGATGTCGGGCGGCCGGTGCGCCGGGTGAGGTCGTTCTCGAACATCGAGACGTCGCCGAGCGTGGCCGACATCAGGATGAACTGTGCCTGCGGCAGCTCCAGGATCGGGATCTGCCAGGCCCAGCCGCGGTCGCCCTCCGCGTAGAAGTGGAACTCGTCCATGACGACCTGGCCGACGTCCGCGTCCTTGCCGTCGCGCAGCGCGATCGACGCGAGCACTTCGGCGGTACAGCAGATGACCGGTGCGTCGGCGTTGACGGACGCGTCACCGGTCAGCATGCCGACATTCTCGGTGCCGAAGATCTTGCACAGCTCGAAGAACTTCTCCGAGACCAGCGCCTTGATCGGAGCGGTGTAGAAAGTGACCTCGTCCCGGGCCAGGGCGGCGAAGTGGGCGCCCGCGGCGATCATGCTCTTGCCGGAGCCGGTGGGTGTCGACACGATCACGTTCGCGCCGGAGACCACCTCGATCAGCGCTTCCTCCTGGTGGGGGTAGAGCGTGAGGCCGCGCTCCTCCGCCCACGACTCGAAGGCTTCGTAGAGGGCGTCGGGGTCGGCGTTCGGCGGCAGCTGATCGATGAGGGTCACCCACCCATCTTGCCTGCCCTCCTCCCTCACAGGGGAATCGGATGCGAGCACGAAGATCGCGAACGCTACGCTGTGTCGCCGACGACACGTCAGCGAACCCGGTCAACTGGACAGCGGCACACGAGGAATGGGGCGGGCAACGGCGATGATGGGACCAGCACACTCACTGTCGGGGGCTGCCGCCTGGCTCGGTGTCGGAGCGGCGGCCACCGCTGCCGGGCACGGGATGCCCTGGCCGGTCCTCCTCGTCGGCGCGCTGATCTGCGCCGGAGCCGCCCTGGCCCCGGACCTCGATCACAAGGCGGCCACCATCTCGCGGGCCTTCGGACCGCTGTCGCGCTGGCTGTGCGAGATCGTCGACAAGCTGTCGTACGCCGTCTACAAAGCGACGAAGAAGCAGGGCGACCCGCGTCGCTCCGGTGGGCACCGCACACTCACGCACACCTGGCTGTGGGCCGTCATGATCGGCGGCGGCGCCTCGGTCCTGGCGATCACCGGTGGCCGTTGGGCGGTGCTGGCGATCCTCTTCGCGCACATGGTGCTCGCCATCGAAGGTCTGCTGTGGCGGGCGGCCCGGGGATCCAGCAGCGACGTCCTGGTCTGGCTGCTGGCGGCGACCAGTGCGTGGATCCTCGCGGGCGTGCTGGACAAGCCGGGCAACGGCTCGGACTGGCTGTTCACGGCGCCGGGCCAGGAGTATCTGTGGCTGGGGCTGCCGATCGTGCTGGGCGCGCTGGTGCACGACATCGGGGACGCGCTGACGGTGTCCGGCTGCCCGATCCTGTGGCCGATCCCGGTGGGCCGCAAGCGCTGGTACCCGCTGGGCCCGCCCAAGGCCATGCGTTTCCGGGCAGGCAGCTGGGTCGAGCTCAAGGTGCTGATGCCGGTGTTCATGGTGCTCGGCGGAGTGGGCTGCGCCGCGGCGCTCAACGTGATCTGAGCGGGTGGCGGACTCCACTTCGCCCCGCTGGCGACTCGCACGCTGGTGACGCGCACGCCGGCGATCCGTCGACGGCACCGAGTGGTCGGACGACGCCACGGGGCTCCGGTGCGCTCCCCGGATCAGCCGTCCTGTCCCGCCCCGCCGCCGAAGCGCCGTTCGAAGGCCGCGACGCGGCCCTCGGTGTCCACCGTGCGGGCCTTGCCGGTGTAGAAGGGGTGGCTCTCCGAGGAGATCTCGACGTCCACGACCGGGTAGGTCTCGCCGTCGTCCCACTCGATGGTCTGGTCGCTGGTCGCGGTGGACCGCGTGAGGAAGGCGTAGCCTGCGGCGCGGTCGCGGAAGACGACCTCGTGGTAGTCGGGGTGCTTGTCCTGCTGCATGCGAGCTCCTCGTGTGCGGGGGCCTTGGTGGAGGCCACCGGCAAGGGCCGATGGCGTGCGGCCGAGGGCGCGGGGACTGCGGCGCAGGGGCTGCGGGGATCGGCTGCGCCGGAACCGCCGGGACCACCGGCGTCAGCCGGACAGGGCGTCCTCGTCGACGATGTGCATGGCGGCCTCCTCGGCGGACGCCGCCGCGCCGTCGATGCCCACGTCCCTCGCGACGAGGGCGCTCTCCTCGTCCTCGTGGGCGCCTTCGTCGGGTGCCACGAGCCGGCCGGAGCGCAGAGCGCCGACTTCGTTGTCGAGGAGTTCCCCGTCGGTGCCATCGGCGTCGCCGAGGCCGTCGCCGTCGGGGGCGACCAGGTCGGGCTGCTCCTCCGCGAGCCGCTGGTCGAGGGTCTCGCCCTGGTGTCGCTCGGCGGCCGTGACACCGCTGTGCTCCACCGCAAGCGGTCTGTCCGGAGGGGACCAGCCCCGGTCCAGGGGGTCGTCGACGCCGTCGTTCTCCAGGGTGTCCTCCGCGTCGAGCAGCCCTGTGTCCTCACGTTGATCGGATGCGTCGGGCTGGTAGACGTCGTCACCCCATCCGTCGGCGCTGTTCACGGGTACCTCCAGGTGGTGGGGACAGGCCCGAACTCACCGCGGTCGGCGCCGGGCCGCCGTAGCGCGGGGCACAGGTCGCACCCGGCGCGAACCGCGTGGTTCGCGGGTGCTCCCCGAACCGGTGCCGCTATCCAGCCTTCCACCCCTTTTCGCCCCGGCGCAACGGCACGGGTGCGCTTCGGCACGACAGCACGGGGCGGCACGGGGCGGCCCGGCGCGGCGGAGAGTGCTCCGGATCCCCGGGCCCGGAGCGCGGGCCGGATCCGTCCGTCGTGCCGGGCCAGGCCGACCGGGTCCACCTCTGCCCCTGCCCGGGTCCATCTCCGTCCTCGGCCGGGTCCATCTCCGGTCCCCGCTGGGTCCATCTCCGACCCTGGCCGGGTCTCATCTCCGCCGCGTTCACCCACAGCCGGGCCCTGGCCATGCCGGGCGGCGTTCCCGGCCATGGCCGCTACGGTGTTCCCGCCTTCAAACGACCCTGCGTCCGGCGTGGCCGGGCCCCGTCCCCGGCCCCGTCCCCACGCCCCGGCCATGGCCGCGGGCCCACAGCCCGGTCGGCGCCGGCTGTCCCCGGCTCGCGGGGCCCGCAGCCGATCTTCCTTCCGCTCCAGGGGGTCGTGGCAAGGTACCTCAGCCCATCGCGCTTGCGGCTACGGCTTGCGGGGCACCGGCTTTGGTCGACGGTGCCTTCGGCACGCCCGGCCGGGGCCCGGCGCCCCTGGCCGACCGCGCCTTCGGCTTCGCTCACCCATGCCACGACCGCCACAGCGCCGCGTAGGCGCCGCCCGCCCGGACCAGGTCGTCATGGCTGCCCAGCTCGCTGATCCTGCCGTTCTCGACGACGGCGATGACATCCGCGTCGTGGGCGGTGTGGAGACGGTGGGCGATGGCGACCACGGTGCGGCCGTCGAGGACACGGGCCAGGGATCGTTCCAGGTGGCGGGCCGCGCGGGGGTCGAGGAGCGAGGTCGCCTCGTCGAGGACCAGGGTGTGCGGGTCGGCCAGGACCAGACGGCCCAGGGCGATCTGCTGGGCCTGGGCCGGCGTCAGGGCGAACCCGCCCGAGCCGACCTCGGTGTCCAGGCCGTCGTCGAGCGCACGGGCCCACCCGTCCGCGTCGACCGCGCCCAGCGCCGCCCACAGCTCGGCGTCGGTCGCATCGGTGCGGGCCAGCAGCAGGTTGTCGCGCAAGGAGCCCACGAACACGTGGTGCTCCTGGTTGACCAGGGCAACATGCGAGCGGACCCGTTCGGCGGTCATCCGGGACAGTTCGGCGCCGCCGAGGGTGATCCGGCCGTCCCGGGGCGCGTAGATGCCGGCGAGCAGGCGGCCCAGCGTGGACTTGCCCGCCCCCGAAGGGCCGACCAGCGCCAGCCGGGTGCCGGGGGCGACCTCCAGGGAGACCTTGCGCAGCACGTCGACGCCCTCCAGGTAGCCGAAGTGCACCCGGTCGGCGTGCACGTCGCGGCCGTCGGGCGCCAGCTCGGTGTCCCCGGCGTCGGGCTCGATGTCCCGGACCCCGACCAGCCGGGCCAGCGAGACCTGAGCCACCTGGAGCTCGTCGTACCAACGCAGGATGAGCCCGACGGGATCCACCAGCATCTGCGCGATCAGCGCACCCGTCGTCAGCTGACCGACCCCGATCCAGCCCTTCAGGACGAACACCCCGCCGATCATCAGAACGGAGGCGAGCACGGTCACATGGGTGACGTTGATGACCGGGAAGAGCACCGACCGCAGCCACAGCGTGTAGCGCTCCCACGCCGTCCACTGCCTGATCCGCAGCTCCGAGAGCTCCACCCGGCGCCCGCCGAGGCGGTGGGCCTCGACGGTGCGCCCCGCGTCCACGGTCTCGGCGAGCGCGGCGGCCACCGCGGCGTATCCGGCGGCCTCCGAGCGGTAGGCGGCCGGGGCCCGCTTGAAGTACCAGCGGCAGCCCGCCACGAGCAGCGGCACGGCGAGCAGCACGGCGGCCGCGAGCGGCGGCGCCGTGATGATGAGGCCGCCCAGCAGCAGGGCCGCCCACACCACGCCGATCGCCAGCTGGGGCACGGCCTCGCGCATCGCGTTGGCCAGCCGGTCGATGTCCGTCGTGATCCGGGACAGCAGGTCGCCCGTGCCGGCCCGCTCCAGAACGCCGGGCGGCAGCCCGACCGACCGGATGAGGAAGTCCTCGCGCAGATCGGCCAGCATGCGCTCGCCGAGCATCGCGCCGCGCAGCCGCACCTGCCGTACGAACACGGCCTGGACGACCAGCGCGGCCACGAACAGCCCGACGGTGAGTTCCAGATGGAGTTCTCGCTCGCCGGCCCCGTCCGAGACCCGCTCCACCAGTCCGCCCAGCAGCCAGGGTCCCGCCATCGAAGCCACCACGGCGAGCGTGTTGACGGCGATGAGCAGCAGGAAGGCACGGCGGTGCCGACGGAACAACTCGACCACGTAGGCGCGTACGGTCTCGGGGGCGCCGACCGGCAGGGTGTTCGCCGTCGTCGGGGCCGCCGGGTCGTACGCCGGTGGCGCGACGCCGATCATGCTGACTCCTCGATCTCTTGCAGTTCCTTCAGCCCACGGTTGAGGGCGGACGCGGCTCCTTCGGCCGCCGCATCGCTCTCGTGCAATGCGGTGTTGAGGGCGGCCTCCTCGTCGGTCTCCCGGGTCACCACGGCGCGGTACCGCGGTTCGCCGTGCACCAGTTCGCGATGCGTGCCGACCGCCGCGACCTCGCCCTCATGGACGAGCACGACACGGTCGGCGCGGTCCAGGAGCAGGGGCGACGAGGTGAACACCACCGTCGTGCGCCCCTCCCGCAGATCCCGTACGCCCTCGGCGATCCGGGCCTCCGTGTGCGAGTCGACGGCCGAGGTCGGCTCGTCCAGGACGAGCACCTCCGGGTCCGTCATCAGCGACCGGGCGAGCGCGAGGCGCTGGCGCTGGCCGCCGGACAGGGACCGGCCGCGTTCGGTGATACGGGCGTCCATCGGGTCCTCGGCGGCGAGTGACCCCTGGACCAGGGCGGCCAGGACATCCTCGCACTGCGCGGCCGCCAGGGCCTGCTCGGCGCCCACATCGCCCGACCTGGGCACGTCGAGCAGTTCGCGCAGGGTGCCGGAGAGCAGTACCGGGTCCTTGTCCTGCACCAGGACGGCCGTGCGGGCGCAGTCGAGCGGCAACTCGTCGAGCGGGACGCCGCCCAGGAGCACCGAGGCGCCCTCCTCCGAGGGATGTCCGCCCAGCCGTTCGGCCAGCCGCCCCGCCGCGTCCGGGTCTCCGCACACCACGGCGGTGAGCCGGCCGGCGGGGGCGTGCAGTCCGGTCGCCGGGTCGTACAGATCCCCGGAGGGCACCTCGGCCCCGTCGCGTGACCCGGCGGTGTCGGTGGGCCGTTCCAGCGACAGCACACGCGCGGCCCGCCGGGCCGAGGGCCGGGAGAAGGAGTAGGCCATCGCGATCTCTTCGAAGTGCCGGAGCGGATAGGTGAGGATCATGATCGAGCTGTAGACGGTGACCAGTTCGCCGACGGTGACCCGGCCCTGGCCGGCCAGGTGGACGCCGTACCAGACCACCGCGATCAGCAGCAGCCCCGGCAGCAGCACCTGGATCGCCGTGATCAGCGACCACATCCGGGCGCTGCGCACGGCCGCATGGCGTACCTCCTGGGAGGCGCGGCGGTAGCGGTCGAGGAAGAGCTCCTCGCCGCCGATGCCACGCAGGACGCGCAGGCCGGCGACGGTGTCGGAGGCCAGCTCGGTGGCGCGGCCCGCCTTCTCGCGCTGGAAGTCGGCCCGCCGGGTCGCCCGGGGCAGAAGTGGGAGCACGGCGACCGCCAGGACGGGCAGCCCCACGGCGACGATCACACCGAGCGCCGGCTGGTAGACGACCAGGCCGACGCAGACCACCACCAGGGTGACGGCCGCCGCCGTGAAGCGTGACCAGGCCTCGACGAACCAGCCGATCTTCTCGACGTCACCCGTGGAGACGGCCACGACCTCACCGGCCGCGACCCGCCGGGTCAGTGCCGACCCCAACTGCGCGGTCTTGCGGGCCAGCACCTGCTGGACGCGCGCGGCGGCCGTGATCCAGTTGGTGACGGCGGTGCGGTGCAGGAAGGTGTCGCCGAGCGCGTTCCCGGCACAGCACAGGACCAGGAGCCCGCCCGCGAGGGCGAGTTGCGCGCCGGACCGGTCGACGACGGCCTGCACGGCGACGCCCACGCAGAACGGCAGCGCGGAGACGGACAGGAAGTGCAGCAGCCCCCAGGCCAGGGACTTGAGCTGTCCGCCCACCTGGTTCCTGAAGAGCCACCACAGGAATCGGGGACCCGAGCGTGCGTCCGGCACACCTGGATCGGGATACGGAAGGTCTTGAATCTGCATGACGTCCCAGTGGCTCGTGTCAGTGGGGGGATCAGGGAGGGGAACGGGGTGTGGGTCGGGTGCCGATGCGCGGAAACCGGGCAGTGCACGGCGGCAGCAAACCGTGACAGGTTCGCGTCGCAGCGTGGCCGGACGCAAACGGTTTTCCGCGCCGCCGCACAGATCCGGCTGCCGCCGCGAGCCGGGTGCCACCATGGACCGATGCGGAACGGCGAAGTACGGGGAGGGCGGCGTGGACTGGCCGCGAGGTCGGCCCCCGGACCCCTCCTCCCCACGACCCTGAGGACCCTGGCGGCTTTGAGGACCCTGAGGCGCCTTACGACTCTGAGGACCCTTACGGCGCTGACCGCCTTGACGGCCTTGACGACTCTGACCGCGTGCGGCGGCGGCACGGAGCGCGGCGGCGGGGCGGACGTAGGCAAGGGCGCGCCCACGCGGCCGGCCGCCACCCGGGATCCGACGCGCATCCCGGGCGTCGGTGACCGGTGGCAGCGACGCATCCCCGCCGACTCCCGCCAGGTCGTGGCGGTCTACGGCGACGGGAGGGACTCGGCGAAATCCACCGTCGTGCTCTACGCCAAGCAGGGTGCCGCCTGGGACCGCGTCCGCGGTTGGCCCGCGCACAACGGCAAGAAGGGCTGAACGACCGACCACCGCGAGGGCGACAACCGCAGCCCCGTCGGCGTGTTCACGCTGAGCGACGCGGGCGGCGTACTGAAGAACCCCGGGGCGAAGCTGCCGTACACACGGTCCGCCGCCTTCGCGGCGCCGCGCTGGTGGGCCAAGTCGTACTGGCACGATTTCGACTACGTCATCGCCATCGACTACAACCGCGTGAAGGGCACCCCGCCCAACGACCCCACCCGTCCCGAGGGCGAGGGCAAGGGTGGTGGCATCTGGCTGCACATGGACCACGGCAGTGGCACATCGGCGTGCGTCAGCCTGTCCGAATCGGCCATGGAGTACCTGCTGCGCACGCTCGATCCGGATCGGCATCCCGTGGTGGTGATGGGGGACAGGGCCGACCTGAAACGCTCGCGCTGACGCGGGAGGCCTCATTGCGGCGGAGGGCCGACTCCCCGTAGAACACGGGCCATGAAGAGACGGATCGTCATGTCCATGCTCGCAGGAGCGACCCTTCTGGCGAGTTCGCTGCTCGGGGCGACCCCCGCCCAATCGGCCGATGTGCCCGCCGAGTTCGGTACCGACTGGCACGACCCCATCACCGCGGCCCCGCCCATCCCCAAGCCCTCCGGCAAGTCCTGCCAAGTCACCGTCGCCGAGGCGCAGTTCCGGGACTTCACCCCGTACAAGGGCACTTACACTCCGCCCGTCGGCTGCGGCGACCGCTGGAGCAAGGTAGTGCTGCGGATGGACGGCAAGGTCAAGGGGCGCCAGTACGACCGGCTCGGCTATCTGCACGTCGGCGGGGTCGAGATCTTCCGTACGTCGACGCCGGAGCCGTCACCGGACGGCATCGAGTGGTCCGTGGAGAAGGACGTCACGCGGTACAGCGACACCCTCCGTCGCGGCCAGGACGTCGAGATGCTCATCGGGAACGTCGTCGACGACACCTACACCGGCATCATCGACGTCAAGGTCACGCTGACGTTCTACGCCGGCCGCCCCGGCACCACTCCCGACCACCCGGCCGCGACCCCCGACCGCGTCCTCACCCTCCAGGACGGCACACTCACCACCCCGCGCAACAGCGAACGCGTCGTCGCCGAGGTGTACGCCACCGGTTCCGGTGGCGGTTGCGAGGAGTTCTGGTACCTGTCGGCGCCGGACCCGGCGCCCTACTCCTGCAAGGCCGGCGGCGGTCCCTACCGTGAGGTGCAGATCAAGGTCGACGGCCGACTCGCCGGAATCGCCGCGCCGTTCCCGCACGTGTGGACGGGCGGCTGGTCCAACCCCTTCCTCTGGTACGTCACTCCGGGGCCGCGCGCCTTCGACGTCAAGCCGATCGAATACGACCTCACGCCGTTCGCCGGCCTCCTCAACGACGGCCGCCCGCACCGCGTCGAGGTCTCCGTCGTCGGTGTACCCGAGGGACAGAGCGGCTGGAGCGCGCCCGTGAACGTCCTCGTCTGGCAGGACGCGAAGAGCGAGCACGTCACCGGGAAGCTCACGAGGCACCAGGTCGGCGACCTTGCCAACTCCTCCACGTACACGCCCGGTTCGGAGCACCGGGTGGACACCGAGGGTAGTCACCGGCTGGCCGTCGCCGGATACGTCGACACCTCGCACGGCCGGGTGGCGACCACCGTCAGCCGCTCGCTCACGAACGCCTCCGCGCACCGCTGGACCGACGGAGAGAACCAGGACACCCTCGACGCCACTTGGGTCGACGACCAGTCGGTCACCGTCGACGGACGTGGACCGGCCCGCACGACCCGTACGCAGCGGACGTACACGATGGACGGCTCCATCACGATCGGCGCGGGTGACCGGTTGCGCACCGTGCTGACCCTCGGTGACCGCGCCACGGTCGGGACGACCCAGGCCGGCCGGCGGATCGCGTGGTCGTGGCTCGACGACACCGTCGAGGGCGACGCCTCATGGACGTTGAACGTGCCGCGCGACCAGCGGCACGCGGTCGGCACGACCAGCGAGCGCTACCGGCTGTATGGCGCGGGTAGCCCGGGTGGCTGCTACGACCGTGCCCTGACCAGCGTCCAAGGGGTGCTCACCGAGGATCGCAGCGGCTGCTGAAGCCAGTTGTGTGCGATGCGTCACTCAGGGGGCGATTTACACGGATGCAACACAGGGGTCTTGTGCGGGACCAACATCACCCTCAAAGTGATCGGCACGGAATCCGCTTTCCGTATGGCAGAAGTCCCGTCCCGGCTTCTGTGTGCCGCCGTCCCCAAGGAGTTCCCGTGCCGCCGTCCGAATCGTCCCTGCCGCGACGCGTCGCACGCACACTGCGTACCTCTCTCTTCGCGCAGGTCGCCTGCGCGCTCGTGCTCGGCATCGTCGTCGGGAAGCTGTGGCCCGGTTTCGCCGCGGATCTGCAGCCGCTCGGCGACGGTTTCATCCGGCTCATCAAGACGATCATCTCGCCGCTCGTGTTCTGTGTGGTCGTCGTCGGGATCGCCAAGGCCGGTGATCTGAAGGCGTTCGGTCGGATCGGGCTGAAGGCCCTGATCTGGTTCGAGGTCGCGAGCACGCTCGCGCTGGTCATCGGACTGCTCGCCGCCAACCTGGTCCAGCCCGGGTCGGGCATGCACGTCGACCCGTCCACGCTCGACACCTCGGCGGTCGACGCGAAGACGGGCGGTGGGCACCTGCCGTCGACGACCCAGTTCGTCCTCGAAGCGATTCCGACCTCTTTCATCGGTGCCTTCGCCGAGAACTCCCTGCTTCAGGTGCTCATCCTGGCCTGTCTGGTGGGTGCCGCGCTGCTGCACCTCGGTCACACCAAGGTGCCGAAGGTGCTGCCGGCCATCGAGCAGGCCCAGGAGATCATCTTCGCGATCGTCGGCTTCGTCATGCGGCTGGCCCCGATCGCAGTGTTCGGTGCGATGGCCGTCCTGATCGGCAACTACGGCCTCGGTGTCATCGAGACATACGGCAAGCTGATCATCCTGTGCTACGCGGCCGCGGCGCTCTTCATCGCGCTGCTGGCCATCGCCCTGAAGGTCGTCACGGGGCTCAGCCTCTGGAAGTTCCTACGCTACATCCGTGAGGAGATGCTGCTCGCGCTCGGCACCGCCTCCACCGAGTCCGTCCTGCCGCGGGTGATGCAGAAGCTGCGCAAGGCGGGCGCCCGCGACGACGCCGTGGGCCTGGTGCTGCCGACGGGCTACTCCTTCAACCTCGACGGCGCCTCGCTCTATCTGTCCATCGGCACGCTGTTCATCGCCCAGGCCGTGGGCGTGGACCTCAGCCTCAGCCAGCAGATCACCGTCATCCTGGTGCTGATGCTGACCAGCAAGGGCATGGCGGGCATCCCCGGCTCGGCGTTCCTCGCCCTGTCCGCGACCGCCTCCTCGCTGGGTGCGATTCCGGCCGGAGCCGTCGCGCTGCTGCTCGGCGTGGACCGCATCATGGACTCGATGCGCGTCGTCACCAACCTGCTCGGCAACTGCGTCGCCGTCTTCGCGGTCTCCCGCTGGGAGGGCGCCCTGGACAGGGAGCGGGCGAGGAAGGTCCTGGACGGCGAGATCGTGGTCCACCTGGACGACGACGAGCCGGAGGCGGAGCTCGAGAAGGAGAAGGCGGAACTCAAGAAGTCAGAGACCCCGGAGGCGTCGCAGGAGGGGGACCCTGTCGTCGTACCGGTCCAGACGGGCAAGGAGACGGCCTCCGAGACCGGTTGACCTTCAGCGCAACGGGCCGCGGCCACCGCTCCAGCAGTACGGAGCGGTGGCCGCGGCCCGTTGCGCTCAGCATCCTCGTGTCGCGGTTCCGTCGATCAGTGCGTCCAGCAACTCGCCCAGTACCGAACGCTGTTCGTCCGTCAGTGGCGCCAGAATCTCCTCCGCCGCCGACCGACGCGCACCGTGCAGCTCCCGCATGGCGCCCCGTCCGTCGTCGGTGAGCTCGATCCGGATCACCCGCCGGTTCGTCGGATCCGGCACCCGCCGCACCTTCCCGCTCGCCTCCAACCCGTCGACCAGAGTCGTCACGGCGCGCGGGACGACCTCCAGACGCTCGGCGAGGTCGGCCATCCGCGGCGGCGAGTCATAGTGCGCGAGCGTGCGCAGCAGGCGGGACTGGGCCGGGGTGACGCCCAGGCCGCACTCCTGGAGGTGTCGCTTCTGGATCCGGTGCACCCGACGGGTGAAGTGCAGCAACTGCTCGGCGAGCGGGCCGTCGGGATCGGGCATGGTCATGCGGGAACAATATCAGGACGACATTCATTGTGAGTATAGGTAACAATGAGCTAAGCTCCGTCAGTCCGTGTCGCCACACCTCCCGTAGGAGCCCATGCACCCCGACAACGAACCCACCTGGACGCCATCCGTCGCGGAGAACGCCGCGGAGAACGCCGCGGAGAACGCCGCGGAGAAGGACGCGGGTAAGGCCGCGGAGGACGCCGAGCAGCAGCAGCCCCGGCAGGTGCGCCGCATCCTGAAACTCTTCCGTCCGTACCGCGGACGCCTGGCCGTCGTCGGCCTCCTCGTCGGCGCCTCGTCGCTGGTCGGCGTCGCCACACCCTTCCTCCTCAAGGCGATCCTCGACGTCGCGATCCCCGAGGGCCGCACCGGCCTGCTCAGCCTGCTCGCGCTCGGCATGATCCTCAGTGCCGTACTGACCAGCGTCTTCGGCGTGCTGCAGACCCTGATCTCGACGACGGTCGGCCAGCGCGTCATGCACGACCTGCGCACCGCCGTCTACGGCCGCCTCCAGCGCATGTCGCTCGCCTTCTTCACCCGCACCCGCACCGGCGAGGTCCAGTCCCGCATCGCCAACGACATCGGCGGCATGCAGGCCACCGTCACCTCCACGGCGACCTCCCTGGTCTCCAACCTCACCAGCGTGGTCGCCACGATCGTCGCGATGCTCGCCCTCGACTGGCGGCTGACCGTCGTTTCCCTGCTCCTGCTGCCGGCCTTCGTCTGGATCAGCCGCCGCGTCGGCAGGGAACGCAAGAAGATCACCACCCAGCGCCAGAAGCAGATGGCCGCGATGGCCGCCACGGTCACCGAGTCGCTCTCGGTCAGCGGCATCCTGCTCGGCCGCACCATGGGCCGCTCCGACTCGCTGACCAAGGCATTCTCCGACGAGTCCGAGCGGCTGGTCGACCTCGAAGTGCGGTCGAACATGGCCGGCCGCTGGCGCATGTCCGTCATCGGCATCGTCATGGCCGCCATGCCCGCCTTCATCTACTGGACCGCCGGCCTGGCCCTCCAACTCGGTGGTCCGCAGGTCTCGATCGGCACGCTCGTCGCCTTCGTCTCGCTCCAGCAGGGCCTGTTCCGTCCCGCCGTCAGTCTGCTGTCGACCGGCGTCCAGATCCAGGCCTCGCTCGCGCTGTTCCAGCGCATCTTCGAGTACCTCGACCTGCCCATCGACATCACCGAGCGGGAGGACGCCGTCCACCTCGACGGCATCAAGGGCGAGGTCCGGTTCGAGAACGTCGAGTTCCGGTACGACGACAAGAGCGCCCCGATCCTCGACGGCATCGACCTCACCGTCCCGGCCGGCGGCAGCCTCGCGGTCGTCGGTCCGACCGGCGCCGGAAAGTCGACGCTGGGCCACCTCGTGCCGCGGCTGTACGACGTGACCGGCGGCCGGGTCACCCTCGACGGGGTCGACGTACGCGACCTCGACTTCGACACCCTCGCCCGCGCGGTCGGCGTCGTCTCGCAGGAGACGTACCTCTTCCATGCCTCGGTCGCCGACAACCTGCGCTTCGCCAAGCCGGACGCCACCGACGAGGAACTGCACGCGGCGGCGAAGGCGGCCCAGATCCACGACCACATCGCGTCCCTGCCCGACGGCTACGACACCGTCGTCGGCGAGCGTGGTCACCGCTTCTCCGGCGGTGAGAAGCAGCGCCTGGCCATCGCCCGCACGATCCTGCGCGACCCCCCGGTCCTCATCCTCGACGAGGCGACCAGCGCACTGGACACCCGCACCGAACGCGCCGTCCAGGACGCCATCGACGCCCTGTCCGCCAACCGCACCACCCTGACCATCGCGCACCGCCTGTCCACCATTCGGGGCGCCGACCAGATCGTGGTCCTCGACGCGGGGAGCGCGGCGGAACGGGGTACGCACGAGGAGTTGTTGGAGCGGGAGGGGCGGTATGCGGCGCTGGTGCGCCGAGACGCCCAACTGGAGCCGACGGTGTGACGTTATGCCGGGTTTGTGAGCATGTGCGGGTTACCGTGCCCGCATGCACATGAACACTCCGTCACGGAGCACGATTCGACTGACGCGCCGGGGCCGTATCGCTCTCATCGCCGCCGGCGCCGTCGTGGCCGGCACCGCC
Organism: Streptomyces viridochromogenes; assembly: GCF_001270495.1. GTDB lineage: Bacteria > Actinomycetota > Actinomycetes > Streptomycetales > Streptomycetaceae > Streptomyces > Streptomyces viridochromogenes_A. Next base: position 91,600 of record NZ_LGUR01000207.1, on the reverse strand, counting down.
GTGGCGGTGCCGCTGCTGAGCCTGGGTGAGGAGGAGCCGAAGCCCACCTCGCTGGTCATCCCGGAGGGCTGGCGCGCGAGCCAGGTGTACGCCGCCGTCGACAAGGCCCTCACCCTGCCGCCCGGGTCCACCAAGAAGTCCCTCGCGAAGCTCGACCTCAAACTGCCGAACGACGCCGACGGCAACCCTGAGGGCTACCTCTTCCCGGCGACGTATCCGCTCGAACGCAACGGCAAGAAGGCGACGGCGGACTCACTGCTGTCCGCCATGGTCGACACCGCCAACCAGAAGTTCAGCGGCGCCCCGATCGCGGCCGGTGCGCAGCGCAACGCGATGAACGTCTATCAGGCCGTCACCATCGCGAGCATCGTCCAGGCCGAGGCCGACACGAAGGCCGACATGGGCAAGGTGGCCCGGGTCGTCTACAACCGGCTCGAACGCGGCATGCCGCTCCAGATGGACTCCACCATCAACTACGCGCTGAACCGCTCCACGCTCAGGACGAGTGACGCCGACACGCGGATCGAGAGCCCTTACAACTCCTACCAGCGCATGGGCCTGCCGCCCACGCCGATCGCCAACCCGGGCGAGGAGGCGATGCGTGCCGCGATCAATCCGCCCGCGGGAGACTGGCTGTACTTCGTCACGGTCAAGCCGGGTGACACCCGCTTCACCGCCGACTACGCGGAACACCAGCGCAATGTCGTCGAGTTCAACGCCCAGCGGAAGGCGAGCCCCAAGGCGACGAAATGAGCCGACCAAATGAGCCGACGAAGTGAGCCGACGAAGTGAGCCGACGACGTGAGCCGACGGGCCTCGTAGGACGACCGGTTCGGCCGCCCGGCACCTCACGCCGCGACCTGCTCCTCCGACAGCAGTCGCCTGATGTCCCGTACGGCCGCGCGCCCGGCGCGGTTGGCGCCGATCGTGCTGGCGGACGGGCCGTAGCCGACCAGGTGGATACGGGGATCGGCGACCGCGCGTGTCCCCTCGACCCGGATGCCGCCGCCCGGCTCGCGCAGGCGCAGCGGGGCCAGATGGTCGATGGCGGCCCGGAATCCGGTCGCCCACAGGATGACGTCGGCGTCGACCCGCCGACCGTCCCGCCACTCCACGCCGTCCGGCGTGATCCGGTCGAACATGGGCCGGCGGTCCAGAACCCCGTCCGCGAGCCCCTCCCGGATCGCGTCGTTCAGGGGCAGTCCCGTGACCGAGACGACACTCTTCGGCGGCAGCCCCTGTCGGACCCGCTCCTCGACGAGCGCGACCGCCGCCCGGCCCACGTCCTCGCTGAAGGGGCCCTCGCGGAACACGGGCGGGCGCCGTGTGACCCACGTCGTGGCGGCCGCGTGCCGGGCGATCTCCAGTAGATGCTGGGTGCCGGAGGCCCCGCCGCCCACCACGACGACCCGCTGCCCGGCGAACTCCTCCGGCCCGGGGTACTGGGCGGTGTGCAACTGCCGCCCCCGGAACGTCTCCTGACCGGGGTAGCGGGGCCAGAACGGCCGGTCCCAGGTGCCGGTCGCGTTGATCAGGGCCCGCGTCGACCAGGCCCCCGCCGAACTCTCCACGAGCAGCCGCCCGTCCGGGCCCTCCCGGACGGCACGTACGTCGACGGGCCGCCGGACCCGCAGGTCGAAGGTCCGCTCGTATCGGTCGAAGTACTCGGCGATGACCTCGGACGACGCCCGCTCGGGATCGGCACCGGTCAGCTCCATGCCGGGCAGCGCGTGCATCCCGTGCACCTTGCCGTACGTCAGGGACGGCCACCGGAACTGCCAGGCGCCGCCCGGTCCGGGGGAGTGGTCGAGCACGACGAAGTCGCGGCCCGGCTCGAACCCGGTGCGCCGCAGGTGATAGGCGCTGGACAGGCCAGCCTGACCAGCGCCTATGACGACGACCTCGACCGCTTCGGCCATCTCGGCATTGTTCACGCTTCTACTAACTGCCGAAGAGGTCCGGATCTTCCCTCGGTACACCCGGGACCATCGAGACGAACGAGACCAAGGAGACGATCGAGACGATCGAGGGCGCAGCCCTCAACGCCCGCTCGCGACCAGCAGCGGTACACGGCCCGCCTCCGCCTCCGCCTCCGCCTTCGCATCGGCCTCCGCCTGTGTGCCCGTACCGCCGAGAAGACCGCGAGCCCGCAGTTCGGGAATCACCCCCTCCCCGAACCAGTACGCCTCCTCCAGATGCGGATACCCGGACAGCACGAAGTGCTCGACGCCCAGCGCGTGGTACTCCTCGATCCGGTCCGCGACCTCGGCATGGCTGCCGACCAGCGCGGTCCCCGCACCGCCCCGGACCAGCCCGACGCCGGCCCAGAGGTTCGGATGGATCTCCAGGTCGGCACGCGAGCCGCCGTGCAGGGCGAGCATGCGCTGCTGCCCGACCGACTCGCTGCGCCCGAGCGCGGCCTGGGCGGCCGCGACCGTGTCCGCGTCGAGGTCGTCGAGCAGTCGGTGGGCCGTGGACCAGGCGTCGGCGGACGAGTCGCGGGAGATGGTGTGCAGCCGGATCCCGAACCGGACCGTACGGCCCTCCCGCTCGGCGAGCGAACGGATCCAGTCGATCTTCTCCTTCACCTGAGCGGGCGGTTCGCCCCAGGTCAGATAGACGTCCGCATGCCGCGCCGCGACCGGCCCGGCCGCCGGGGAGGAGCCGCCGAAGAACCACTGCGGCACCGGCTCCGGCGGCAGTGCGGTCAGCCCGCCGTCGACCTGGTAGTGGGCGCCGTGGAAGTCGTACGGCTCACCGCGCCAGACCCCGCGTACGACGGACAGGAACTCGTCCGTACGGGCATAGCGCTGATCGTGGTCGAGTCGGTCACCGAAGCGGCGCTGCTCGGCGGAGTCGCCGCCGGTGACGACGTTGAGCAGCAGCCGCCCGCGGGTGACGCGCTGGTAGGTCGCCGCCATCTGCGCGGCGAGCGTCGGCGAGATCAGGCCCGGCCGGAACGCCACCAGGAACTTCAGGCGTTGGGTGTGCTGGGCGAGGGCCACCGTGGTCAGCCAGGCGTCCTCGCACCAGGTGCCGGTCGGGGTGAGGACCGCCTCGAACCCCAGATGCTCGGCGGCCTTGGCGATCTGGGCCAGGTACTCGATGTCAGGTGGGCGCACCCCGCTCGGCTGCCGCCCGGTCTTGTTGGACGCGTAAGCGTGCCGGTCGACGAGAGTGCGGCCGTCGCCGCCCGTCGGCAGGAACCAGTGGAGACGGACCGTCATGTCACGAGCCTTCCGAGGGACGGGGCGCGGTGGTCGACGGCGGGAGGTCACCGTTGAAGCGGGTGTCGGTGAAGCCGCCGAAGTCGACCTTGTTCGGGATGAGTTTCAGATCGGCGAAGGCGTCGACGATCTGCTGTTCGGAGGCGATCAGCGGCTTGTCGACGGCCACCGCGATCCGGGTGGTGTAGGTGCGCTTCACGGCGGCCAGCGCCACGTCCTCGGGCAGTCCGGTTTCCTTCGCCCAGACCTGCGCCCACTCGTCCTCGTGGGTGTAGACCCACTGGTAGGCCCGCCGCAGCCGCTCCAGATAGTCCTTGATCGCGGCGGCCTTCTTCTTGTCCTTCAGCGCGTTCGGCGCCGCCACCTGGAAGGTCAGCCCGTTGGTGATGCCGTCGCCGGTCGTCAGGACGCGGCCCTGCTTCGCCTTGAGTATCTGCGAGGTGTACGGGTCCCACACCGCCCAGGCGTCGACCTTGCCGGAGGTGAACGCGGCCAGCGCATCGGCCGGCTGGAGGTACTTGACCTTCACGTCACTCAGGCTCAGCCCGGCCTTCTTGAGGGAGGCGACCAGCTGGTAGTGGGCGGAGGAGCCCTGGGCCACGGCGATCGACTTGCCCTTGAGCTGCGCGGTTCCGCTCAGCTTCGAGTCGTTCGGGACGAGGATGGTGTCGCCCTTGGACGTGCCGTGCCAGGCGGCCACCACCGTGATCTTCGAGCCCGCGCCCGCCGCGAAGACCGGCGGCGTGTTGCCGACCCCGCCGATGTCGACAGCCTTGGCGTTGACGGCCTCCAGCAGCGGTGGACCGGAGGTGAAGGTGGACCACTTGATCTTGTAGTCGAGGTTTTTCAGCTCTCCGGCGGCACGCAGGATGGCCTCCGAACCGCCCTTCTGGTCACCGACGTCGAGGGTCAGGGAGCCCGAGCCGTCGGTGTCGCCGCCGGTCGAGGCCGACGAGCTGCCTCCGCAGGCGGACAGGAGCAGGGCCAGGGGGAGGAGCAGCGCGGCGGGGACGAGACGACGTCGCATGGCGGATCCGTTCTGTGGAACTGAGGGGCGGGAGGTCTTGTGTCGCGGGGTGCTTCAGGCGGCTTCGGCGGCGGTGTCGACGCCGAGGCGCTCGAGCAGCCCGGCGCGCAGTTCGGCGAACCGCGGGTCGGTGATGTCGCGGGGACGGTCGAGGTCGACGCGCTGTTCGTGCGCGATGACCCCGTCGTCCATCACGAGGACGCGGTCGGCGAGGAGTACGGCCTCCTCCACGTCGTGCGTGACGAGCAGGACCGCGCAGCCGCGCCGCTGCCACAACTCGCCCACCAGGCGCTGGGCCTTGATCCGGGTGAGCGCGTCGAGCGCGCCGAACGGCTCGTCGAGGAGCAGCAGATCGGGTTCACGGACCAACGCCCGTGCGAGGGAGGCTCGTTGTGCCTCGCCGCCGGAGAGTGTCTTGGGCCAGGCGTCCGTACGGTGGTCCAGGCCGACTTCCTTCAGTGCCTGCTCGGCCACGGCACGGCCGGGCTTGCCGGGGAGCCCGAGCAGGACGTTGCGCCACACCTTCTTCCAGGGCATCAGCCGCGGCGCCTGGAAGGCGACGGCCTTGCGGCGCGGCACCAGGACGGTGCCCTCGATGTCCCGGTCGAGGCCGGCGAGGATGCGCAGCAGCGTGGACTTGCCGCAGCCGCTGCGGCCGAGGAGGGCGACGAACTCGCCGGGGCGGACGTCGAGTTGGAGCCGGTCGATGACGGCGCGTCCGTCGAAGGAGCGGGTCAGCCCTTCGACGTGCACGGCCTGTGCGGTCCGTACGGCCTGGGCCGTCCGGGCGGCCTGGTAGGCCTCGGCGGCTTGGGGGCTCACCGGCCGGTGAACGTCGGTCGCCATTGCAGCAGCAGCCTTTCGAGGGAGCGGACGATGAAGTCGGCGAGCAGGCCGAGGAAGGCGTAGACGATCAGGCAGACCACGATCACGTCGGTCCGCAGGAAGTCCCGCGCCTGCACCATGAGGAACCCGATGCCGGAGTCGGCGTTGACCTGCTCGGCGAAGACGAGGGCGAGCCAGGCGATGCCGAGCGAGTAGCGCAGGCCGGTCAGGGCGCTCGGTAGCGCGCCGGGCAGCACGACGTGCCGCACGAGACCCCACCGGGACAGCCCGAGGGACTCTCCGGCCTCGATCAGCTGGGAGTCCACGCCGCGGATGCCGGCGTAGACATTGAGGTACAGCGGGAACGTCACGCCGAGCGTGATGATGGCGACCTTGGGCGCCTCGCCGATGCCGAACCAGATGATGAACAGCGGGATGAGCCCGACGAAGGGCACGGTCCGCAGCATCTGCACGGGCGCGTCCACGAGGTCCTCGCCGACCCGGAAGAGGCCCGAGAGCAGGGCGAGTCCGGTCCCGACGAGCGTGCCGAGCGCAAGCCCGGCGGCAACGCGCTGGAGAGACGTCCCCATGGCCGAGGTCAGCGACCCGTCGGCGATGAGATCGCCCCCGACCTGGGCGATGCGGCCAGGCGAGGCGAGGACGTCGGCGGTCAACACGCCTGTGCTGCTGAGCAGTTGCCACAGGAGGAGGAGCAGGACGGGGCCGGTGGTGCGGCGCAGCCAGCGGGGGACGCGGGTGCGGCGGGAGGAGGCGGGGAGGAGCGGGACGACATCGACGGCGGACGAGTTCGCAAAGGAGGATTTAAGGGGAATATCCGCCTCGGCGGAGCTGGGTGGGCCATGGCTGATGCTCATGAGTGCTCCAGGGGGCGCAGGGGGCGATGAGCGTTCGGGAGGAGGGAGAGACGCGTATCGGCGCCGCCGGGTCAGGTCAGGTCAGCGCAGGACCTGGGCCGGGGCGCGAGGAAGCGTGGGTGAAGAGAGAAGAAAGGCGTCAGCAGCCGCGGCGACACGCGGCGGAGGCCACCCGCAGCAGGTCGATGTGACCGCGCGTGGTGAGCAGGGCTGAACGCAACATGCCGCAGAAAATAGCCAGATGCCGAGGCCATGGTCAACGTTGTCTCGCGAAGTGGACCTCTGGTGTCACGGCTCGGTCGTCTCCTGGCGCGTGAACTCCCGCGCATGAGTGAGTATGGAGGGCATGTCAGACGCCTTCACCACCCGAGTTCTGAACGTCGCCTCCGGTTCCTCGGAGCGGGTCGTGGACCTCACCCACGACTGCGAGGCCTTCCTTCGGGAGGCGGCCGAGGGCCGCGACGGCCTGCTGAACGTCTTCGTACCGCACGCGACGGCAGGCATCGCGATCATCGAAACGGGAGCCGGTAGCGACAGCGACCTCCTGGCCGCCCTGCACACCCTCCTCCCCGCCGACGACCGCTGGCAGCACCGCCACGGCAGCCCCGGCCATGGCCGCGACCACGTCCTCCCGGCGATCGTTCCACCGCACGCGACGCTGCCGGTGCTGGCCGGGCGTCTGGAACTCGGGACATGGCAGTCGGTGTGCCTCGTGGACACGAACATCTCTAATGGCAACCGTCATGTGAGGTTGAGCTTCCTGGGATGAGCAAGATCGTCCTGGGGTGGCCGCCAAATCTCCCTACGCTTCGTGCGGAGCAGGAGATGGCGATGCCACAAGTCACCTGGGACGAGATCGAACAACCCTACGACGGATGTGGAAAGTGCCTGGTGGGCGTGCGACGTCTGTCGCGCGTGAAGGCTGCCACGTCACATCATCGGCTGGGCGGACGACTGGGAGGTCTCGGGCGCTACCGACTCCGTGACGGGTCCCAAGCCGGGTCCATGGCTGCGTGATGAGCGAGGCCCTTACGACGGGCTCGTCGCGGCGGCCGTCGACCGACTCGGCAGGAACGTCGTCGACTGCCTGAACACCGGCTACAAGATGCGTGACGAGAAGAAGATGCTCGTCACGTACGGCCACGACGGTCCGTGGAACCTGGATGACCCGGCCGATGAGAACCGCTTCACCATCGAGGCGTGGGGTGCCCAGATGGAGCTGCGGGCGATCCAGCGTCGGAACCGCGACACCACGACCAAGATGCGGGCCGCCGGGCGAACGAAACAGAAGCCCTCGTACGGCTTCCGGAACGTCCGCACCGTCATGGGCGGGAAGGTCGATCGGGTTGAACTCCACCCGCACGCGGCAGAGGTCATTCGGAATGTGGCTCGCCGGATCATCGCTGACCCGGAGAACGTCACGCCGAGCAGTGAAGCTGCCCGCCTCAACCGTGAGGGCGAGCTTGCCCCGGTAGCCACCGTGATGAAGACGGTGCTGGACGACCCCGACCGCGCCCTGACCGGACGGTGGCCTCTGGAAGCGCAGGATCGCCTGCACCTGGCCTGGTGGATATGGGAAGGGCCGGGTCGGGGTGGGTAGGGTTCGTCATGATTATGCGTCCTTCTTCGTTGAGTCGACAGTTGGTGGCGACGGATCACGAAGAGAACAGCTCACGTTCGCCAGCAAGCTGGACTGCCCTCTTCCCCCTCGTATTCAGTGCGATCGCTTTCTTTGTCCGAGAGGAACCCGCCGAGCAGTGCGCCGCCACCGGTGGCAACCACTCCCGTGAGGGCGAGAATCGCGATCAGCCTGCCGGTGTGGGCCACCTGACCGCTCGTGGAAAGACGTGACGCGAAGAACAACGTCATGAAAGTCGTTGCGAAGGGCACTCCGAAGTTGAAGAACAGACGGCCGAGCCAGTTCCACGCGAAGTCGGGGTGTTCGCGGGGGTTGAACACCATATGGGTGAGTACCGTGCGGAAGCTGAGCTCCTCCGCGATCAGGAGATCTCGGCTGTTGGGTTCCTTCACCAGCGGCACCCAGAGTGCGAAGAAGGACAGACCGATTGCGCCGGGCACGAGAAAGACGAGGTAGTTGTTGCCGATGAACGCGCTGGCGATGCTGACGCCAAGTACCGCGGCGACCATCTGAACGAAGCCGCTGAGGCCGCCGACCCTACCGCGCTGCTCCTCGGGGAGACGGTCAGCCTGGGAGAGCAGCAGCGAGTTGACCGCAGTTCCCCAGCCCAGCTGGCCAAGCATCCATCCGACGGTGAGCAGTGGGATGCTGGGTGCCCAGGCGAGCATCCCGAGGGCGAGGAATCCGAGAATCGACCCGCAGAGCGCGAACGGACGACGACGACCGAAGCGGCTGCGGAGGCGGTCGCTCCACATACCGGTCAGGGGTGCGGAGAGCGCTGCGACTGCTGCACCGGCGCCCACTACGTAGCCGAGCACTTCGACGTTGTCGGGCGCGATCTCCTGGACGCGTAGGGAAAGTCCGATGCCGACGGGGGCGACGAACGCGACGTACCCTCCGAGAATGGTGAGGGAGAGCAGCCAGATGTAGCCGGCGCTCACGGGCTCGCGGACGGTTGACGGCCCCGTCGTCTCACCGCGCGGCACTTCTGCCCGGCGTTCGGTCGCGATGATCGCGTCATGTGGAAGGACTACCTCTGTCCACTCGGCGGTGCCGGCGCCGCCGAGTTCCTGGAACGCGGTGGTCCGTGCGCGATAGTGCCAGCCCTCGTTGAACAGATGCCGGCCACCGGACCACATCGAACGATGCCGGGCTCCATCGACGGGGGCGTCAGGCGGTGATTCCGCACGATGTGGCGCAGATGTGATCTCGGGTGTGCTCGTCATGAGGTTCTCCTTCTCCGAACTACCGGGGGCGTCCAGTGATCAGGTGACGGGACGATCAGCCCCGAGGGGAAGGGCCGGTATGGGCCGGAGAACGGCGGTGAACGGCGGGGGTGTTAGCTTCCTGTCCGTGTTAGAACACCAGGATGAGACCAGGGCGGCCTACGACGGGGTCGTCGAGCTCTATGCGTCGATGTTCACTAGTCGGTTGGAGACGCGGCCGTTCGCGCGGAACATGATCGGCACCTTCGCCGAGCTCGTGCGTGACACGGGGAACTTGCGGGTAGCCGACGTCGGGTGCGGACCCGGTCATCTGACGGCCATGCTGCACGACTTGGGGCTGGACGCCTTCGGGATCGACCTCTCCCCGGCCATGGTCGACCACGCTCGGCGGGCCCAGCCGGCGCTGCGGTTCGACGAAGCGCGAATGGAGGCCCTGCCGGTCGAGGACGGCGCGCTCGGTGGAGTGCTGGCCCACTACTCGATGATCCATACCCCACCTGAAGAACTGCCCGCGCTACTCGCTGAGCAGGTGCGTGTTCTGGCACCAGCGGGTCTGCTCCTGGTGTCCTTCTTCGGGACCGAGGGGCCGGAGCCGGTCCGCTTCGATCACAAGGTGGCACCCGCCTATAGCTGGCCAGCGGAGCAGTTTGCCGAGTTGCTGGCCGAGGCCGGGCTCGTCACGGTGGCTCGGTTGCTCCACGACCCAGCGTCCGAGCGCGGCTTCCTCGACACCCACTTCCTGGCCCGCCGCCCGTAGAGCGTGGCCCGTGGCCTGGGGTGAGGTGGGGTAGGTCATCCGTGTGGATGCGGTTCGTCTGAAGCGTCGCGTTCTGGCCGATCGGTTTGGGTTGTTATCCATCTGAGTCACAGTCAGTCCGTCTTATCCCGGTTCTCGGCTTTCCGAACTACGAGTTCACTGATCGCTGGCATGCCGACAAACACCGGCGCGCTCTTCCGTCTCTCGTTGACGTCAATCTGGCTGATCTTGCCATCGGTAGCGGCGAGGCTGACGGTCAGTTGCTCGACGTCGCCCAGCCATCCTTCGCGTTCGGCTTCGGTGATCCTGGCGTGGAGGTTCTCGCGGATCTCTTCCAGGCGGGGCCGCTCGCCAGGCCCCACGATCAGTACTGGGCATCGAACACATGCGTGCTCGTGGACACAGCTACTTCCGTATGCTCGGCCGCACTGCCCCAGGGCCAGCTTGCGCCGCTCGAAGTGTCCGAGGAACTCCTGCCACTCCTCGTCGGCCACCGCCCGGTATTCCCCGGCGGGTCGTAGACCGCGGCGCCGGGCGATGAAGGCTCGGTGAGCCTCGATGGCATCTTCCGGGTAGATCGCTAATGGTGGAGTCGGGTATTGGAAGTCTCGGAATACCTCAGCCATTACGGACCCATGCCGTGAAGGCATCGGCGAGTCCGGGCGGGTTGGCGGCCTCGGTTCGGCGGGCTATCCCGTCGTAGTACTCGAGCTCGTGAAGGACCACGGGCACTGGCTTGCCGATCGCGCTTTCAAAGACGCCAGCATCGTGAAGGTGGCGAGCGAGCTTGACGCATGCCTGGTTGAAGTTGCCCTCGATCCGTGCGGCGATCGGCCCGATGGTCGTCATCCAGACTTCGGGGTCGGTGGGCTCGTCGTACCAGAGTCCGAGTTCGGTGATCCACTGGTGGCGAGCTGCGGCCCCGTCGGGGTCTCGGGTGAGGTCGCCGATGACCGTGAGCTCGTTCTGAAGCCAGAAGGCATAGTTCCAGCGGGCTTCCGCCTCGTCGGAGGCGTCCGCAATGCTGCGTCGGAACTGAGCTTCGGTGTTGTATCCGATGGTCAGGGTCGGCTGTCGTGGGTCGTCTCTCTCGTTGTCGATGAAGAACGAGACAACGTAGATGTCCCCTGCCTCGGCCGCCGTGATCGAGCTGATTGCTCGCGTGGCAAGGGTTCGGAGATGGTCCTGGAAGGTCACGGGGCCGGAGCCTTTCGAGCGCGGTTGCTGACGTCGGCGGCGTAGGCGGCCCAGTCCCCGCCGGATGCCTTCTGCCACTGGACGGCGACCTGGATGTGAACGCCGAGCATCCGGGCGAGGATCGCGGCGGGGAGTTCTGCGGCGACGGTGAACAGGGCCGTTGATCGGTCCTGTTGGGGGCGAATGCCGATCTTGTGGAGCCGCAGGCCGATCTGACTGTCGCTGAGCGGACGACCTGGCTGACCTCCGGGAAAGAGCCAGGGGCCATCATCCGGGGTGCCGATCTTGGCTTTGCCTCGTCGGTTCGCGAGGAGTTCGCGGACCAGGGTGGCCAGCGGCATGGGGAGGACGACCGGCGAGGTCCCGAAGGTGATCGCGACGGTCTCGCCGGTGATATTGACGTCGTCGACGGCGAGTTGGCTGATGGTGGAGATCTTCTGTGCGTAGAGGATCAGCAGCAGTCCGGCGACGCGGTCCGCGGTAGGCAGGGTGTCGTCGTTGAGGAGGCGTCGTGCGTCGGCCCAGCGTTTCTCGCTGTCGATGGTGCCCTGCGGGCCCGTCCAGCGGACGGTGCCGAAGGTGAGGCCGTGGGCATGGCGGTGCTGTACGGACCAGCGGACGAAATGGCCGGTCTCGTCACGGTAGGTGAAGGCGGGATCGGTCATCCAACGTTCCAGGTCGGCTTGCGTGCAGGTGCCCAGGGTGAGTCCCTGGGCGGCGAGCCAGGTGAGGAAGTTGTCGGCGGCGGTGACGTGGCAGCGAACGTTGATGTCCTGGAGTTGGGTGGTGTGCTGGTCACCGATGCGCCGGCGGAGTCGGCGCAGGTGGTGCCAGACCACGTAGCCGTGCAAGATCCGGCGTGCGGTGAGGTCCGTGCGGGCCTGGACCGTTTCGGTGATCCATTTCTCCAGAGCGACGAGCCGTTCGTCACGCGGCGTCAGGGCGCCCGTGGCGACGAGGACGCTGCGAAGGTGCGCGAGCACCTTGCCCGAAGGAAGGTCGTCGAGGATGTCGTGGGTGACGCGACGTTCGTCGCGGCCGATGCATTCCAGCAGGTCCTGGACCTTCGGCCGGGAGATCCAGGCCAGAGCGACGTCGGGACGCTCGGCACTCGTCAATGCCTCGTGGAACGGCACAAGTTCAGGGGCGATGGTGCCGGTGTCGTTGCCGAGTAGACCGCGGATCCTCTGGTCGAGGACGCATCGCTGGCAGGCTCGGGGGCTGAGTTGCCAGGTGGTCTGGCAGACCGGGCAGCGCCCCCAGAAGTCGGGGTCGGGGTTGGTGCACTTCGCGCACAACGGTTCCTCGAAGCTGCCGCCGCGGGCTTGGGCGACGGTGCCGCAGCCGTTGCAGGTCGCCCATCGCTGCTGGCAGCGTTCGCACCAGGGCTGTCCGGTGGCCCGGGACACCTCGCAAGGGGCGGTGCGGCCGCAATGCCCGCACTCTTGGATCTCCTTCGGCCTGCAGCTGGGGCAGCGGACACCGTCGGCGAGCCGGACCGCGACCGGCCGACGGCGGCCGCAGCCGACGCAGACTTCTAGATTGACCGGGTCACGGATCAGACAGGTGGGACACAGCGGCTGACCGGCGGCATCCCGGGTGGCGGGTTCACGGACGGCGCCGCAGCGTGCGCAGGGGACGGCCGCATGCTTGGCGAAACAGGCCCGGCAGATCCGCTGGCCGTCCAGGAGCTTCGACAGCGCCTTCACCCCGTGGCAGCGCGGGCAGGCCGGCTTGACGACTGTGGTGGCGCCGCCGGCGACGAGTTCGCTGATGAACCGCAGCATCGCCGGAGTGGGAGCCTCGTGCCCGGCGCTGGTCAGCAGCTCGGGACGCTCGATCACGGCCCAGGCCAGTCGGTACTGCCCGGCGGGCCGTTTCGTGGCGCGTTCGAGAGCGGTCCGGACGGTGTTCGCATCGAGCGCAGGGTCGAGGCCGGTGATCAGCTGGGTGAGTTCCTTGACGGGATCGCCGTCGGTGTCGGGGCATTTGGCGCATCGGGGCTGGCCATGGCGGTCGCGTCTGACGACTCGCCGCTGCTGGTGGCAGCCCGCGCAGACGGCGGGCTTGTCGAAGCAGGGTGAGCATCCCCAGCGTCCGCCCGAGCGGCTGCCGACGTAGGGGCGGGGGCGACCGCATTCGCCGCAGTGGGGCAGGGCGGTGTCCCGAGCACCTGCTTCACGGAGGGCCATCAGCAGCTTGGCGACGCGGAACGGTGCGGGTGGCTTGCCGGTTCGCAGCAGCGAGGGGTTGTCGTGGAGTGCCTGGGCGAGGTTGCGGCGGCCGGCTCGTGAGCGTACGAGGTTGCAGACGATGTCACGGACGCGGTCGGCGTCCAAGTGTTTCTCGACGTTGCTGACCAGCCGCACGATCGTGCCGACTGGATCGGCGAGGACTTCCTCAGAGTTCTCGGTCACCGGTCGACACCGGTGATCCGCGCTCGCCTTGGCCGCAGTTCGCCGACGCCTTCGGTGACGGATGTCCCGCCTGCGGCGGCCTTCTTGGGCTTCTTCGCCGCCGCGGCCGTGGCGATCGGTTCGATGAGGTCGTCCATCGTGCAGTCGAGGATGTCGAGCAGGGCTATGAGGATCTTGAGACTGAGTCGCTCGGGTCGCTCGACGACGAGGCGGTAGACCTGGCTGCTGGACAGCGTGATGCCGCGTTCCTCCAGCGGCGGGATGAGGTCAGTGGTGGAGAACATCCCGCGATCCGCCATAACCTTGCGCAGGTGCCAGTGGTAGTCGAGCTTGGCGGCCATCATCGGGTCCTTCCTCGTCAGACGCCGGCGAACGCCGGGGCCAGGGCCTTGCTCAGGGCAGTGTTCATGAAGTCGTCGCTGACGTGCGTATAGATGGCGGTGGAGCTGTCGCAGTCGTGGCCGACCTGCTGCTGGATGAAGCGGCGGTCGACGCCGTCCTCGGTCAGATGGGTGACGTAAGAATGGCGAATTGAGTGCGGAACTAGGTCTTTTGGGAGTTTCAAGGCATCGCGGTATGCCTCGAAGCGGTCGTTGATGGAGCTCGGCTGCAGACGCCCTCCGCGTTCGGTGATCCAGAGGGCCGGGTGGTCGGGGAAGCCGAACCGTGGCCGGACGTTCTCGACGTAGTCGACGACCGCCTCGACCGCCCAGTCCATCACCGACAGCACGTTCCGCCGTCTCGGCGGCTGGCCCTTCTTCGCCTTGCCGTAGCGGACGTTGAGCGTGCCGTACCGGCCGAACTGCGGAGCCTTCGGATTCCGTCCGAAGTCGACGACGTCCAGCTTGGACGTCTCCGTTCGCCGCAGCCCCCACCCGTAGATGACCTTGAAGAGGGTGGCGTCACGGTAGGCGGCGAGGGCGCCTTTGCGCTTGGACTTCACGGCGCGGTCGACCTGGTCGTCGGCGTAGTCGAGGAACCGCTGCAGTTCTTCGCGGGTGAACGGCCTTGCTTCCGGATCGCCCTCGTAGTCCTGCAGGTGAGGCAGGGTGTTCCACTCGTGGGCGATGGCCACCGGGTGGGTTCCGAACGCTTCCTCGCAGGCAGGCCCCCACCCGTAGCGAGCGTCGATGAGGAACTCGGAGAACAGGCGGATGTCGCCCTGGTAGCTGCGGATCGTGGACGGCGCCAGATGCTTCTCGCCGGCCAACGAGGCCGACCACTCGTCCATGTGGGCCGGTGTCCACTGCCACGGGTAGTCATTCGCGAAGTCCAGGAACCGGCGGACCAGCCGTTCCCGCGGGTCGATCGTCTCATCCTTGAGTCCTCGCGACTTCTGCTGGGCTCGCCAGCCCCGCATCATCGCGTCGAACATCGCGTCCTCCGGGCGCAGTTGGACCACCCCGGAGACGAGCTCCAGGTGGGCCGACCCGGCCAGGGCCACCTTCTGCTGATGCACCACTCCAGACCATCCCTTCTGGAGGGCAGATCATGCATCAGATGGGATCTCTCCGGCAACATACCTGCTCAGAGCGCTAGTTCGTAGTAGCGTTGGAGTCCATCAGGCCGTCGCCCTGAGCTTGCGACCTGCGACTTCTCGCCCATCTGATGCAATTCCCGAGGGTCGGCATACCCCATCGTGGTTCCAATGTGGTCGTGACCAGCAATGACCTGGGCGATGTGCGGCGGCAAGCCGTTGAGGATGGCGTCGGTGATGAAGATCCTGCGGAAGTCGTGCGGCTGGAAGGTCAACGGCTGTCCGTGGGCATCGGTGATGCCGGTATCCGCCAGCAGCGTGTTGAGTGACTGGCGGATCGTGGTGATGGAGATCGTCCTGTTCTCCCCACCTATGGGCCACTGGTAGAGCAGCGGCGTGGGTGGGTTCCAGACTTTCTCGTGCAGGTCATAGGACGGGATGCTCGGCACCCTGCCATCATGCCCGCGAACACGGCTGATCACGGCGCTGAGAACATCGGCGAGCTCAGGGCTGACCAGCAGGAGGCGCTCTTGGTCCGTCTTGGACGGCGCGATCTGCAGGAGCGGGATCACCTCTCCGGTGGTCGGCAGCTTGTAGCTGATGATGCTGTGGTGGCCGAGTTCCCTGAGCTCTTCGATGCGCATCCCGGTGTGCCGGAGGATCTCCACGGTCGCCCAGCCGTAGAAGGCCAGCTTCTCCTCCGTTCGGAAGTCGCGCCTCGCTCCTGTGGCGTCAACGACCGTTGAAGGTTTGCCGCCGGCTCGCTCGGTAGACCTGGGCAGGGTGAAGCTCTCGCCGAGCACCGTGATGGTGGATCCCAGGTCAGCTGCCTCCAATGCCTCCAGCCGCTCCTTGGCCTCGTTCAGTCGGCGGGCAGCTGCCTGTACCAGCGCGGGCAGGGCAGGCAGCCTCACTCGGGTGCGGGCATGGGATCTGGTGCGGACCTCCTGCTCGACGTTCTTGGCAGAGCAGTCGGCTTCTGTCACCGGGGCCGGAGCGGCCCACGGTCCCCAGCGCTCGGGCTCGTCCAGAGCCCACTCGGCGATGTCCAGGTAGAAGCCCCGCACTGCCGTCCTGATACCCAAGGCTGCGATGCGCGGCTCTGTTGTCGTGCCGACCGTGCCGTTCGGCATGCGGTACTTGACCGTCTTGACCGCGATCCGGGCCTTCCACGCGTCGCGCACCTCCGGGGCCAGGTGAAGGCTGTCGATCCCGGGATGGTGGCGTTCCAGGTCGGCCCAGAAGTAGCCGACCAGATTGCTCGACAGTTGCACCAACGTCACGTAGTCGATGGAGGGCTGTCGCTCGGTCAGGTAGCTGACGAGCAGGTCGCGGATCGGCTTGCACTTCACGTCGAACCGGTCGACGAGCTGGGCCGGGCTCACCTGTCCGGCACGTATCTCGATGCTCCGCAGGGTCTTGGGTGCGTCAGGGGGAAACTGGCCGCGGCTCTGAAGCAGGGCGTAGGCGAGTCGCGTGTGGCTCGTGGAGGTCCCCGTCGCCGCCAACAGCAGTTCGAGGACATCGCCGACCACGATGTCGTCGATGCCGCCGCCCTTCGCCGCGAGGATGCGGGCCACGGCCTTGAGCGCCTTCGATGTGCGCCGCGGGTCCGGCTGTCCGGGCATGCGTGCGTCACGAAGTTCGGCAAAACCCCTGGGATCGCGGGCTGCTTCGATCGCTTCGCGCAGGTGAGGGGAGAGGCTGCTGGCGAGCCACGGCATGCCGGGACGGATGACATCAGCGCAGACCAGGGCCAGTAGCCCGGACCCGAGCCCAGCCTTCTGCGGCCTCCTGCCGTGAATGATCCCCCAGGCAAGCGGGGCCTCGGTCCAGCCGACCGAGGTGGCGGAGCCCGGGCTGGCGTTCCAGCGTTGCTGCCAGGTCTTCCCCTCGAAGGTCTCCAGCCATCGCAGCAGTAGGCGCGCACCGACCATCCGCATCCGGTGGGTGGAGTCCTTGCCGTTCTTGAACGGCGGCCGCTCCAACCTGTGGAGAACCTCCTCGCGGGAGATCCGGGTAGTGGGCCAGTCGGTTCCCGGGCTACGTGGCGGAAACCTCTGCAGCTGGGCACCGATATCGCTGCCAGCCAGGCTCTTCGCGGTCAGGGCCGGCGGGGTGACGAGCGGGACGGTGGTAGTTGTCACCCGGGGCTCCCGCCGAAAAGGACGTCGAGGGAGTCCCGGTTGTAGGCCGGCGCGGGCGGGGCCGGAGGCGGGTTGTTGCGCTTGTGCTCCTGGCGGGCGTGGTGTGCGAGCCCTGCTGAGATCACGTCGTCCCTGGTGGGCCGGTTGTAGATGTCCAGGGTGGACAGATGCTTATGGCCGAGGATGTGCTGAACGTAGACCGGCGGCATGTTCGGATCGTCGAGCATCAAGAACGTCGCAGTGTGCCGCAGGTCGTGAAGAGTCCAGTTGGCGCCCAGGAGCTCGTTGGCGCGGTTGAACATCATGCGCGCCGCGTCGTACTCCAACGGCCGCCAGGGGCGGCGCAGAGTCCACCACAGCGGCTGCGCGCGGCGGCGGGGGACGCCCTTGTTCCAGGATTCTTCCTGGTAGAGCCGCAGCCAGACGAACGCGTCGGGGGTGGCAGGCAGTTCCTGGTAGGCGCGCGTGCCCTTGCGGATCACGCCGATGGTCTGCTGGCCGACGACCGCATCGCCCTGCTTGGCCGTGAGCAGTTCCTCGGCGCGGGCGCCGGTGGCGACCCAGAAGGCCAGGGGGGCACGGTCACGGTGCGAGCGGAGACCCGCGAAGACCTCGGTGTACTTCTCGTCGGGGATGCGTCGCGGGATCCGCTTGGGGACCTTGGGCCGGTAGAGGCCGGTGCGCTGCTTGTTGTGTTCCTTCTCTGGGTTGTGGTGGGCGTTGGCTCGCGCCGAGCGCCGGCTGCGGACCAGGGGGAAGGGATTGACCAGCAGCGATCCGGTGTTGCGCTCCAGGTGGAAGTCGTAGAAGGTCCGCAGCACCGTCTCGCAATGCGCCCGGGTAGTGGGCGCGTACTTCTTGCCGACGGTGGGCTTGCCCGTCACGGGGTTCGGAGATCCCGGCGCCGGACTGCCATGCCGGGCCGGAGGTATCTCAGCAGGGTCCTTGCCGCGGTGACGCCAGTGGACACGTACCGGCTTGTCCGCCAGCTTCATCCACAGCATGAAGTCCCGGGCATCCTCTCGAACCGCGCGGTCCCACTCGATGCCGAAAGCCCACAGGTAGCGCCACCAGCGCAGCAGATCCATCCCGTACGAGCGTGGCGTCAACGGCGAACTGTCCGTTGCCATCAGGTCTCTGAGGTACGTGGCGACAGGCTCGATCGGCTGTCCGAACGAGTCCAGCACCTGATACGGCTCCCAGGGGTCTCCCGTCTCCAGTAATTGGCCTAACTCAGGCAGCACAAAGTTCTTCAGATCCCTGCCGGGACGTTGTTCAGCGGGCATGCCGGGAAGCTAGCAGAAACCCCAGCTGACCTGCGAGAACGCGTGAGTTAGTTCGGTCAACGTGCCTGCAGTAACTGCGCTAGGTAACGCGCGTTACAAGATGAAGCCATAGCCCGGTAACGCGCGTCAAGTACCTGGTTACGCGTGATACCTGTAAGCTCAGTCGATCAGCTCGTAGCACCTGCGGAAGGGAGCGGGATCGTGGTCGCGACCAGCGAGGACGTCGCGCGACGGGCCGGAGTTTCGCGAGCCACTGTGAGCCAGATACTCAACGGACGGGGGGAGCGGTTCACCCCTGACACCCAGGCCCGGGTGCGTCAAGCAGCGGAAGACTTGGGGTATGAGCCTTCTGCCGCGGGCCGCGCACTGGCACGCGGGTCGAGTGACTTCGTGATCGCGCTCCTGCCCCACCCCACCTTCGGTAGCAATCTGCAGGATCTTTTCGATCCCATCACCGCCGAGCTGGCTGCTCACGGGTTCACCCTGGTCCTCCGCCTCTCCACAACGAGCACCGAGGCGCTGGACCGTCTCGTTTCAGGCATGAAGCCGGCAGCTTTGCTCTCGATCACTCCGTTCAGCGAAGCGAATCGTCGACTGCTCGAGGACCGCGGAATCCGCCACCTCGATCCTGTCGGCGCTGCCGGGAAGGATCCGTTCGCGGCGATCGGGGCAATGCAGGTGCACCACCTCGTCTCTCGCGGCTACCAGCGCATCGCATTCGCGCACCTCCGTGACCCTCGTGACAACACGTTCGGCATCCACCGTGAGCGGACGATCCGTGCCTCTTGCCGTACCGCTGGACTACCCGACCCGAAGGTCACCTGGCTTGGGCTCAACATCGAGGAAGCTCTCGCAGCCCTGGACGAACTCTCAGCCCCAGGAGTGGGGATCGCCTGCTACAACGACGACGTTGCGACCGCCCTGTTGACGGCCGCCAAGCTGCGCGGCTTTCGGGTTCCTGAGGACGTCGCGCTCATCGGTATGGACCACACCCCCCTCTCGCAGCTGACGCTTCCCCCGCTCACGACGATCCGCTTGAACCTGGAGGCCTCCGTCCGATCCATCACCGGACGGCTTTTGACGCTCCTCGGCGTGCATCCGCTCGCAGAAACTGAACTCCGGTCAAACATTGCACTCGAACTCGTGCCTGGCGGGTCCACTTGATTGATCGCATTCCTCGGGGCGCCTCTATGCCTTTCGTCAAGCGGGGCCTGGGGTCCGTAGAAGGTTCCGTCGAGGAGTATGGCGACCAGGACGCTGATGCGGTGGCGGGCGTGGCGGACGAGGGCCTGAGCGTGGGCTCGGCAGCGGTCGTAGTAGCTGCGGCGGTGGGGGCGTGGAGGGCTGCGAACACGGAGAGGGACATCGCGCGCTTCAGCTGGCGGTTCCCGCCTCTGGGGGCGTGTTCGCCGTGGATCCAGGTTCCCGACCGCCCGGTCGCCGCGCGAGGTTGGCGTGACATGGAGCCCGGCGATGTCACCGTATGACTGGACTCGCTGCTGGTGCACTGCCTGCGCCACGACGACCACGGTCTCAGAACGGATGGCCGGACGTCGGTGCCCTGAAGCAGGCCGGGGGCGGGCAACCGTCTAGGGACAACAGCTCCGGCCGTACGCGGACTCGCCGACGAACACGGTGAAGTACGGTCTGTCGGGTGACGAACCAGCCAGCGGACGGTCACGAGCGCCCGTTGGCAGACGAGGCGGCTCAACTCGCCCAGCAGACTGTGTGGTGCGAACGGCGTCGCGTTCGGTCCCGACGGGCGCCTGTACGTCGCCCAGTTCCTCGCCGGACAGATCAGCGCCGTCGACCCCACCACCGGGGACGTCGACATCATCGTGCCGATGGACGGACCTGTGCAGTCGCCGGACGACCTGGCCTTCGGCGCGGACGGGTCGATGTACATCGCCGACCTCGTCCGCGGCCGGGTTTGGCGGCGCAGCCCGCAGGGCGGGTACAGCCTGGTCTCGGACCAGGTGAAGGTGCCCAACGGCATCACCTGCGTCGGGGACCGGCTCTTCGTCAACGAGATGCGGCCGGGCGGCCGTCTGCTGGAGCCGTTCCCGGACGGCGACGAAGCCGTTGTGCTCACCGAGGGGCTTGCTCTTGGCAACGCCATGCAGCTCGGCCCGGACGGTCGGTTGTACTACCCACACATGGTGACGGGCCAGGTCTGGCGCATCTCACCGGACGGTGGTGTGCCCGAGATGGTCGCCGAGGATGTGCAAGCGCCGGTCGCGGTCCGCTTCGACCAGGGCGGTGTCATGCACGTCCTGTCCCGGGGAGTGGAGGGCTTCGTGACCCGGATCGACCTGCACGGCGGCTCCCGCACACTTGTCACGAGCGGTCTGGTGGGACTCGACAATGCGGCCTTCGACGCCGACAACCGTATGTTCGTCTCCAGCTACGCCAGCGGCGGAATCAGCGAACTGCACCCCGATGGCCGCACGCGGGAGATCGTCCCCGGCGGCCCCTACGGTGTGACGGTCGATCTCGGTGGGACGGTGTATGTGGGCGACCACTACCGGCTGATGAGTCCGGCACCCTCCGACGCGGACGACATCACCTCCCTCACTCTGTTGCAGCCGTTTGCCCACGGGCTCGCCAACGACGCAGCCGGATTCGTGCACCTCACATCGCAGTACGGAGATGTCCACACCTACGACATGCTCGCCGCCAAACGCGGCTCGATCGTCTTCACCGCCTCCGAGGCGGGCCTGCGCGGCAGCGCGGCGGGCGCTGCCTACACCGCCTCCAAGCACGGCACCCCGAACAGTAGTAGGGGCTGCGGGCCAGGAGCGGCAGCGACAACGCCGCACGGGCCCTGGGCCGTTGACGCCACGCACGGGCGGCTTCGACGCCGAGCGCAGCGAGCACCCTGGACAGCCCGGCGGCGATGCTGTCCGCGTCGAGCTCCCCTGAGCGGCCGAACAGCGACCGCCCTTCCTTGTCCTGCTTGCCGTGGACGAACGGGGCATGGGAGCGGCCGAAGAGGATCTCCTTGACGGCGGGTTCGAGGAACGGCCGCTTCTCCTCGACGACGACCACCTGGTCGAGGCCGTCCGCGAACTCGATGACGGCGTCACGTTCGAGGGGGAAGATCATGCCGAGCTTGAGGATCCTGACGCCGTATCGTGCGAGATCCTCATCGGTGAGACCGATCATGCGGGGGGCCTCGCGGACGTCGAGATAGGTCTTGCCGGACGTCAGGATGCCGATCCTGTCCGACGACCCGCGCTGGACCACGTGATTGAGGCGGTTGAGCCGGGCGTACTCCACGGCGCGGGGGAGCCGGACTTCGTGCAGGCTGCGCTCGAGCGCCATGAGTTGGGCGCCCAGGAGCATCGAGCTCGGCTTGTGCGTGCCGGCGCCGATGTCGCCCTCCACAACCGAGATCCGATCGCGTGCCACGACGGCGGTGGACGCCGCGTCCGCGACCGGGGTGGTGATCTTCAGGCCCGACCACAGGCCGCTGAACCGGGAGAGGAACTGCGCGTGCAGCCCGAAGTCCAGGACATCCTGCGCATCGGCCGGGTACAGCGTCGGGATCGCCAGGTCCGCGAGCGAAGCCTCGCTGGCACACGGCACGCTGGACGACTTGGCTCCCGGATCGTCGCCGACCAGAGCGACAGCGCCACCGGAGGGGCCCGTGATCCACGAGGACGCGGACGAGAGCCTGGATCCCGGAGTGTCGGACCTCGTCCAAGGACGGCGGCCCCTGGACGAGGTCCGGCCAGATCGATCCCGAAGCACTCTGCGGATCGCGTGGAACACGTCTGTCCGCGACGGAGAACTTCGCGATGACAGCACCTGGGGGCGCCGGCCGGAGTCCCGTGCCCGCAACGGCCCAGCACCCGGCACGGCGGGTGGTCCGTCGTACGGAACGACTGCCCGGCTGTGGTGTCCCCCTCCGCCTCTGACTCGGCGGGCGAAGCGACGGATCTCAACGCGGGAGGATCGTCACCTCGGCCCGATAGAAGCGGGAGCCGTTGCCCCTGGCGTGGAACGGCACGTCGTCAGAGCTGGGGCCCGTACTTGCCGTGTCGGCCTGCGGCGAGTACTGCTGGTGCGGGTTGCCAGGGCCCAGCGCGAGAGGAATGGTCAAGCGCCCCTGGGCGTCGGCGGTCGCAAGGCGCACCGAAGAGCCATTGCGGTCGCGGACGGTGACGTGATAGTGCACGCCCGGTCGAGCCAGTGAGGGCGTCAGTACCGTGGCCGAGCCGTTCCCGACCACCGTGAAGCGGCGCTTACGGGCCACCTCCAGTGCGCTGAACTCGGTGACGTTCCGCTGCATCCGTACGGTCCAGCCGTAGGCGCTGTACTGCGGCCTGATCGACGAGAAGGTGAATGACCGGGGAGTGGCGCGGTGCTGCGCGTGGCGGGTGAAGTAGGCCTTCAGGTGCGGTATCCAGGCTCGGAGGTCGGCCTGCCAGTGAGGCCATGTGTGGCTGCCGGGTCCGTAGTCGTGCCACCGGTGCCGGATACCGAGGTCCAGCAGGCGCTCGTGGAAGGACACGTTCTCCTGCCGGATTCTCTGTTCCGTGGGGTCCACGGCATCGCCGTCCTGTCGAGGCCGGCCGTTGCCCGTGTACAGGGACACGTCCGTGTGGGCCAGATTGGCCGCCAGGTCCCAGGGGTTGTCCCCGCGCCAGCGGACTTCCTGCGTCGCCCACGGGCCCCAGAGGGAGGGGTGGAGCTGCTCGATGATGGTGCGCATCTTGACGTTCTGGTGGTCGACGTCTCCGGAGAACGAGCCGACGGCACCGAAGAGGTCGGGGTGCCGGGCGGCGTACGAGACGGCCCCGAACCCGCCCATCGACAGTCCGGCGGCAGCCCGCGCCCCGCGCTCGGGGATCGTGCGGTAGTGCTCGTCGACCCATGGGAGGAGCCTGTTGATGTGGAAGGTCTCCCACATCGGTCGGCCGCGGTGGCCGTTGTTCCACCAGTCGGCATACCACTGGGTGGAGCCGGCGTCCGGCATCACCACGATCGCGGGCAGGCCGGCCGTGATCTCTTCCGCTGCACCGTCCTGTGTCCAGCTCGAAGCGCTCTGCCCGCCACCGTGGTAGAGGTACAGCACGGGGTAACGGCGCCTCTTCTCCGCGTCGTAGCCACGGGGGAGCAGTACGCGCACCTTGGTCGTGCCGTCGAGAGCGGGCGAGGCGAAGATCAGTTCGCTGAGCCGCGGCGAGAGTCGCTTCTGATTCACCAGCGCGATGCCGGTTTCGGTGTGGGCTGCCACGGCTGTCTGGGCTGTCTGGGCGGGAGGGTGACTGCATCCGAAGACCATCACCGCCCCCAGAGCGAGTGCCGCGGGGATCCTCACGCGCCTGCCGTTCAAGGTTGTCCGTCTCCTTGTGGTCATGTTTCGCTTCTCTGTCTGTTCCGGGCTCGCGGCGCGGGCGGCCGGGGCCGGTGGGAGGTGGCCGTGGACGAGCACCGTGGTCATGGTCGACTCGTGGCCGAATCGGGGGCCTTGAGGTGAGCAGTGCTCCGGTGAGCGCGGGCGCCTTTCGTTCTGCCGCCGGGGGGATGGCGGCTGTCATCTCCGGGGTCGGCGTGCCGCCGTCTCAGTGTTCGGCGATGGTCAGGGGCGCGGCGTCCGAGGATGTCGTAGCCGCAGGCTGCGACCGTCTCCGTGCCCCTCCGCCATCGATGCCGCCGCGGCCATCAGGCACCGTGCGCTCAAGCCGCTTCCTCGACTTCACGTAGATGCTCGCCGGGGAGACCACTATCGGGAGTCGAGCGATCGAGACGCGGCGGACCAGGTGCACGCTCGTGGCTCGCTCAATCGCCGACGAGGAGCCGGATCCCGGTCTCGCCGACGCGCGGGCACGCAGGTCGGCCACGCCCGGACGAAGTCTGCGGCGGCCTTTAGCGGGGGCGCCGCCGGTGTCTTCGATATGTGTCGGCAAGGTGCTCGCCGAGGAAGGGACGTCGGCCGATCCGCTCGATGGCTTGATCGCCTGCGCCTTCGGATGTGCAGTGGCCGGGGAAGTGTTCGCCGGCGGCCGCCGCGCCGGGTGCGGCTGGGGTCACGCGCCGACGAAGCCGACGGAGAGCCGGGCGGCCGGTTCGGGGCCTTCGCCGCAGACCGGTACCGAACGAGGTCACATCGTGGACCGCACTCTGGGCGGGCGCGGCGGTTTGGGCCAACGGCGCAGACGCAGCGGATGTCTCGGCCGGGGCGTGAGCCTCGGATGGCCGAGAACGAGGCATGTGAGGTCTCCTTGACTGCGCGTGCGTGATCGGCGAACCGTCCACCTCAATCTCGAAATTGGATTCGTGTTTCGAGATTGAGGTGGACGCTAACACACGTTTTCAGTCGCATGAAAGTTCTCAGGCCTCGTCGTCGACGACCCCTGCGAGGAAGGCCTCGATGCCTGTCGACACGTCCACCGCGCCCGGGTTGTACAGCCACTGGATCTGGAGTCCGTCGATGACTGCGATGAGCAGGTTCGCGAGGATTTCCGGCCTTGTGTCCACCTTCAGGCGTCCGCGACCGCGCAACTCGGCGAAGATCCGGGTCAGGTGCAGGCGTAGGCTGTCGTAGCGGGCCCGGTACAGCTCGTGAGCGGGATGCTCGCCGGCCGTGGCCTCGCTCGAGATGATGCTGTGCAGTTGGATCAGCCCGGGTCGGGCCTCGTTGGCGTGCGCGACTCGCAGTTGAGTCCGCAGTACATCCAGGTCATCGGCTTCCCGGACGATCGCGGCCGTCTCCCGCTCGTGTGCGGCGAGTACCTCGACGAGTAGTTCCGCCTTGCTGCCGAAGTGGTGCAGCAGGCCGGTCTGGCTGATGCCGGCCCGCTCTGCGATGTCCTTCATGGTGGCGCCGTGGAAGCCTCCGGCGCCGAATGCCTCGACGCAGGCGTCGAGAATCTTCTGCCGCACCTCGCCGGTCTTCGCGTAGGACCCCCGGGGGCCGCGGGCCCCACTGCTCGCTGTCTTCGCCTGCTTTGTCACAGGTCGAGCATAGGGCGGGCCCCGGCACCTGTCTCAATATAGAAACATGCTTACATTTTTAGGTGCGGCGAGGTTACGGTGGCCGCATCCATGCGGTACCGACGCCGAAATCTGGACGTGCCCGCCCGGGCGCCGGGCGTACCCGTCCTACGGAGACCTTGTGACCACGATCCAGCTCGAACTCCTGCGTGGAGCCGCCACGGCGGGCCAACGGGTTGAGGGCGGCAACGCCAGCAGTAAGGGGGCCGATGACGACCGCATGCTCGGAGTCCAGCCCGGCGGCGAGGTCGTCACCCACGGCCACCGCTACGGCGAGGATGCGCGGCTGCCGGCCAGGGGCCCTTTCAAGGCGCTCCCCTCCGGCGCCGACACGATCGGGGGATCCGTGGTGAAGCGGCGCCCGAACAGCGAGCGAGGGCTGGGGCGATGAACCGTGCTCTGAAGCAGCCCGAGCCCGCAGACACGCCGGTCACGTCGCGCGGCCAGATGCTGAAAGCCCTCAGCGGTCTACTGCTCGCCCTGTTCGTCTCGACGCTCAGCAGCACGATCGTCTCGACTGCTCTGCCGGAGATGATCCGAGCGGTGCACGGGTCGCGGGACCAGTACGCGTGGGTCGTGCACCGCCACGCTCCTCACCACGACGGCCACTACTCCGATCTGGGGCAAGCTGGCCGACCTCTTCAGCAGGAAGACCCTCGTACAGCTTGAGCGACAAGGCATGAGTGGGCGGGACCACTGACAATCGGGTCGGCCCTGCGCTTCTAGCATCCCGTCAGCACCCCTCCCGCGCGGTTACCGGCGCAGGATGAGGACCATGGCGTCGTAGAGGGGGGACGCGGGGGCGTGCTTGATCTGTCCCATGGTCTGGGAGCCCCAGCGTAGGTAGGCGTCGTGGGCAGGCTGGTTGTCCACGACGCACGTCGGCGTCGTCCGGGGCTCGGCCCGGCCGTCGAGCGTGGCGTCGTGCAGCATTCGGCCGATCCCCTGGTTCTGTTCCTCGGGCAGCACCATCAACTGTCAGCCCGCCATGAGTGCCTCGCGGTACCGCTTGGCATGGAGGGCGAGCGTCTCGGCGTCCAGTCCTCGGCCGGCGCCGTGGACGATCAGCGGCTCCGCGGGCGTCATACCGGTGGGATAGGCCCAGGTCAACATGGGCCGCAGCAACTCGGTCATGGTGTGGCGGTGCGGCCCGTCGGGCAGGTAGGCGTCTGCGACGCTGCCGGTCGAGACGGCGAGCCGCAGTGTCTTGCCGTGCAGCGCACTGCTGCCGGGCCCATAGGCCCACCCGCGGGTCAGCACGACATCCAACCACTGCTTGAGCAGGGCGGGCATCGAGTACCAGTAGAGGGGAAACTGCAGGACCACCGCGTCATGGTCGAGCAACAGCCGCTGTTCATGGGGCACGTCGATACGGAAGTCCGAGTACCGGGCGTAGAGATCGTTGACGGTGATGCCCTCCACCCCGCGCAGGCCATCGACCAGTGCGGCGTTCACCTTGGACTCCGACAAGTGCGGATGGGCGAGTATGACGAGGGTCTTACGGGTGGGGTTCGGCATTGAGAGGTCTCCCGTGAGTGAGGTGATGTGTCTGTTCATCTGGCTCGTACGGACAGCGGTGGCAGCGTGAACCGGAGGGTGAGCGGTTCGCGATGAACGTGAGCTTGCTGGAGCCCGCGAGTATCGCGTCGTCGGCGCCGGGCGGCGGGGTGACGGCCGAGGCGCTGTCAGGCTCGGCTGCCGCCGAGCAGGTCGAGTGCGATGTCGGTGATCATGTCCTCCTGGCCGCCGACCATCCCGCGGCGGCCGACCTCGACGAGGAGGGCGCGGGTGTCGACGCCGTACCGTTGCGAGGCGGTTTCGGCGTGGCGCAGGAAGCTGGAGTAGACGCCGGCGTAGCCGAGGGTCAGGGTTTCCCGGTCGACGCGCACGTCCCGGTCCTGGAGCGGGCGGACCAGGTCGTCGGCGGCGTCCATGAGCGGGAACAGGTCGCAGCCGTGCTTCCAGCCCATCAGGTCGGCGACCGCGATGAACGCCTCCAGTGGGCAGTTGCCGGCGCCCGCGCCCTGCCCCGCCAGGGAGGCGTCCACACGCGTCACCCCGTTCTCGACGGCGACGACGGTGTTGGCGACGCCGAGGGCCAGGTTGTGGTGGGCGTGGATGCCGAGTTCGGTGGCCGGGCCGAGGAGGTCGCGGTATGCGCGCAGACGGTCGCGTACGCCGTCCATGGTGAGGCGGCCCCCGGAGTCGGTGACGTAGACGCAGTGGGCGCCGTAGGACTCCATCAGCTTGGCCTGGCGCGCGAGTTCGGCGGGTTCGGCCAGGTGGGACATCATCAGGAAACCCGCCACGTCCATGCCCATCTCGCGGGCCGCGGCGATGTGCTGGGCGGAGATGTCGGCCTCGGTGCAGTGGGTGGCGATGCGCACCGAGCGGATGCCGAGTGCGTGGGCCTGCTTGAGGTCGTGCAGGGTGCCGATGCCGGGCAGCAGTAGGGTGGTTGGGACGGCCTGGCGTACGGCGCCCACGACCGCCTCGATCCACTCCCAGTCGGTGTGGGCGCCGACGCCGTAGGTGATGCTGGAGCCGGCGAGCCCGTCACCGTGTGCGATCTCGATCGCCGCCACGCCGGCCGCGTCCAGCGCGCCGGCGATGATGCGGGCCTGCTCGACCGTGTAGCGGTGCCGGACGGCGTGCATGCCGTCCCGCAGGGTCACGTCCTGCACATACAGGGTGGGGGTCACGCGGTCACCGCCTCGGGGGAGATGTGGGCGGCCATGCGTTCCGCGGTGCGCAGCGCGGCCGAGGTCATGATGTCCAGGTTTCCGGCGTAGGCGGGCAGATAGTGTGCGGCGCCCTCCACCTCCAGGAAGACCGACACCTTCACGGCGCCGCCTTCGGTGTCCGGTGGGAGCAGGCGGCGCAGCGGGTCGTCGGCGGTGACCCGGTCGAACTGCACCTTCTGCTTGAGCCGGTAGCCCGGCACGTAGGTCCGCACACGCGCCACCATCGCCTCGACGGAGGCGGCCACCGCCGCGTCGTCGCAGTCACCGACGAGGCAGTGGACGGTGTCCCGCATGATCAGCGGAGGCTCGGCGGGGTTGAGGACGATCACCGCCTTGCCGCGGGCCGCGCCGCCCACCTTCTCGATCGCGGACGCGGTGGTCTCGGTGAACTCGTCGATGTTGGCACGGGTGCCGGGCCCGGCGGAGCGGGAGGCGATGGAGGCGACGATCTCGCCGTAGTGCACGGGGGTGACGGAGTTGACCGCGGCGACGACCGGGATGGTCGCCTGTCCCCCGCACGTCACCATGTTGACGTTGGGCGCGTCGAGGTGGGCGTCGGCGTTGACCGGCGGGACGACGTAGGGGCCCAGCGCGGCCGGGGTGAGGTCGACGACCCTGCGGCCGTGCGCGCGCAGGACTTGGTCATGGCGGCGGTGGGCTCCGGCGGAGGTCGCGTCGAAGACGATGCGGACGTCGGCGAACTCGTCCATCGCCACCAGGCCGTCGATGCCCTCGTGCGTGGTGACGACCTTCAGACGACGGGCGCGGGCCAGGCCGTCCGAGTCGGGGTCGATGCCGGCCATCGCGGCGATCTCCAGTTCCTCCGACAGCCGGAGGAGCTTGATCATCAGGTCGGTGCCGATGTTGCCGGAGCCGATGACGGCGACCTTGGTGCGGGCGGCCGGGGGTGTGGTGCTCATCGTTCGTTCTCCTTGTCGGCCGGTACGTCGCCCGGTGAGGCAGCCGGTGCGAAACCGACCCGGACGCCGCCCAGACCTGAGATGCGGGCCTCGAAGGGACTGCCGGGTGCCGCCACGGCCATGGGGCCCAGTGCTCCGGTCAGGACGATGTCGCCCTCGCGCAGCGGGTCGCCCATGGCGGCCAGGGTCGACGCCAGCCAGACGGCCGCGTTGAGCGGACCGTCGAGGCAGTCCCGGCCGGTGCCCTCGGAGACCGGCTCGCCGTCCCTGAGCAGGGTCATCCGGACGGTGCGCAGGTCCACCGAGGTCAGCGGGACCGGCGCGGTGCCGAGGACGAACAGGCCCGAGGATGCGTTGTCGGCGACGGTGTCCACCAGGCTGATGTCCCAGCCAGCGATCCGGCTGTCGACGATCTCCAGGGCGGGCAGCGCGAAGTCGACGGCCTGGATCACCTCGGCGACCGTGGTCTGCGGATACGGCAGGTCGCGGCCGAGGACCAGCGCGACCTCCGCCTCCACCTTCGGCTGGAGCAGGCGTCCCGCCGGGACCGTACCGCCGTCCGGCACCGCCATGTCCGCCAACAGGGCTCCGAAGTCGGGTTGGTCGACACCGAGTTGGGCCTGGACGGCGGATGACGTGAGACCGATCTTGCGGCCCACGACACGGTGGCCGTCCCGCAGCCGCCGCTCGATGTTGAGCCGTTGGACGGCGTACGCCGACGCCACGTCGCCCTCGGTGAGCAGGCCGCGTACGGGGGGACAGGGGGTGCCGGACTGCTCGGCGTCGAAGAGGGTGTCCGCTGCCTTGCGGATGTCGGCGTCGGTCATCGCCGCCGCCGCGGCGGGTGGGCAGAAGGCATGGCTGTCTCCGGAAAGGGGTGCGCTGGGGGTGGGGTGGGGTGGGGTGGGGTCCGGGCCGCCCCGACGGATGGGCGGGCGACCCGGACGGCTGCTCAGTTCTCGTGCAGGCTGAGCGCGATACCGCGTCCGGCGGCCACGTCCACGACCGTGCCGGTGGACATGGCGCCGTAGCGGCGGGAGGCCAGGAGGAGGAAGGCGCCGACGTAGTCCTGAGGCTTCGGGGCTCGGCGCAGGGGCCCGTGCTTCTCCATGATGTCGTCCATGGGCAGGGAACTCAGCGGTGTGTCCGCGTAGTCGAGGGCGGCGGGTCCGCGCAGGTCGGTCGACATGCCGCCGGGGGCCACGGCGTTCACCCGTACGTCGGGAGCCAGCTCCCAGGCCAGTTGGCGGACGAGGCCGAGGCCGGCGTGCTTGGACGACACGTACAGGCTCCCTCCGCCGCCCGGGTACAGGGCGGCGTTCGACAGCGTGACGACCAGTGAACCGTTCGTCGCCCGCAGGGCGTCCAGCGCGGCCTTCGCGCCCAGCAGCGGCGCCTTGACGTTGAGGGCGTACACCTCGTCGAAGGCGGCGGAGATCGCTTCGTCGGGCAGGTCCGCCAGCCGGGCGGAGAAGTCCCACAACCCGGCGTTGGCGACGAAGCAGTCGAGCCGGCCGAAGGCGTCGAGCGCGGCGGCGACCGTCTCGCGATTGTCGGCGAGGAGCGTGGCGTCGCCCTCGACCACCCGCACCCGCTCCGGCCCGAAGTCCGCGCGCAGCACCTCGGCCTTGGCCGGGGAGCGCTCCAGGACGACGACGCGGGCGCCCTCCTCGACGAGGCCGTCGACGAGGGCCCGGCCGAGTCCCGAGCCGCCGCCGGTCACGGCGACGACCTGGTCCTCCACCCAGCCGGTGTGCGCGCTCATCAGAACATCACGCTCATGTTCTTGCTGAGGATCACCGACTGGTCGAGGACGATCCGGCGCCGGCTGATCCGCAGGCCGTCCGGGGTGCGCCGGAAGCGGTCCGTGCGGCCGCAGACGAAGGAGTCCTGCTCGTCCTCCAGGCGGTTGCGGACGATGAGGAGGTACGAGGTGACGGTGAACTCCCCGGCCTTCGCGTCTTCCTCGCCGATGACGACATTGGTGAGCAGGTGCCGCACCCGGGGCAGCGGGTCGTCGGCCCACGCCTTGCCGGTGGCGATCTTGGCGATCCGCTCCGCGAGGAAGGGCTTGTCGTCGTCGATCAGGGCGAGCGCGTCGTCGTGTTCGACGGTCTCCGGGTCCCGCGAGGAGTGGTTGCGCCGGATCGGCATGTAGTACCGGAGGTCGTCGGTGAACAGCGCCAGCCAGGCGTCGTAGTCGTGCCGGCCGAGCAGGTCCGCCTCGTGGTAGAGGAACTGCTCGACCTCGTACTGGAGCAGCAGCCGCTCCACGGTGATGCCGGATGCGGTCTCGGGCAGGAGGGCGGTCATGCGATCACCGCTTTCGCGGACTCGGTGACGGGGGTTTCAGAGGTGGGGCTTTGGGCGGCGGGGGTCTCGGGGGCGGCTTTCTCGGCCGGGTGCGGTACGGCCATCAGCTCGGACCAGCGCCGGTAGAAGTGCCGCTGGTTGATCTCGCTGTACACGGTGTCGACGGTTCCGGGGAACTCCGGGAAGTCCTTGTTCGGGCCCCGGCCGACCCCCATCCCGTAGTGCAGGGGCAGCGACGCGGTGACGAAGCCGTCGCTGCCGCTGGTGCTGTAGTTCCACTGCTCGGCGTCGTCCTGCTCCCAGGTGCCGGACGCGCTGAAGTGCCGCTGGTAGTCGAGGAGCAGCGCCCGGCGCACGGCGGGCGGGGCGTTCTTGGGAAGGATCGACCAGGAGTGCACCTCCATGGCGTCGGGGCCCTTGGGGTGCCAGACCCGCAGGGTCCAGCGGTTCCACAGCAGGGACAGGTTCGGGAAGGCGGTGCCGTGGATGAAGACGGCGCCTGTGGTGCGGGCGGGCCCGAGGCGCTCGGCGGCGCGCTCCAGCATGTTCCCGATCCAGTCCTCCACCTCGGCGGAGAAGCCCTGCGCGTGCCAGTAGGGGTAACCCGGGTAGCCGCCCAGACCGTGGCCGCCGGGAAGCCCGACCTGGAAGCCTTCCTCGGGCGGACGGATGCCCTTGCTGTGCGGCGCCTCCGCGATCAGCGCCGACAGGTGCGTGGAGTAGGCGTGGTACATGTCGCCCGCGAACTGCTCGGCACCGAGCTTCCAGTTGCCCCGCATACGCCACCGGTGGACACCGGCGGCAGCCGTGGTGCCCTCGCCATCGAGGTCGACGAGCGCGTCGAGGTAGTACGTGAAGTCACCGAGGTACTCGGTCAGCGGCGGGATCTCGGTGTCCCACGTGCCGAACACGAGCCCCTTGTAGGTCTCGACGCGCGGCACCGCCGCCAGCCCCCAGGCGGAGTGGTCCAGCCCGTCGCCGTAGGCGGCCTCCTCCTCGGGAACGCTCAGCAGCGCCCCGTCGGTGCCGTAGGACCAGCCGTGGTACGGGCAGGTGAACGCCTTGGCGTTGCCGGAGTCGTAGCGGCACACCCGCATGCCGCGGTGGCGGCAGGAGTTGAGCACCACCTTGTACGAACCGTCCCGCTGCCGGGTGACGATGACCGGGTCGGCGCCCATGTAGGTGGTGAAGAAGTCGCCGGGCTTGGTGAACTGGCTCTCGTGGGCGAGGAACAGCCAGCTGCGGGCGAAGACCCGGGCCAGCTCCTGCCGGTGCAGGACGGGGTCGGAGAAGATGGACCGGTCGATCAGTGTCTCGGCGTCATCGGCGAAAGCCCTGCCGCGTTGCAGACTCATGCCGTCTCCGTTCGGTGTGCGTGTGGGTGGATCGGGAGGGGCGCGCCGCTCAGCGCGTCAGGAACCGGGTGAGCACCGCGTTGAACTCGTCGGGCTTCTCCCACTGCGGCCAGTGGCCCGCGTCCGCGAAGGGATAGAAGTCGGCGCCGATCACGTCGGCCCAGTACTCGCCGTAGTCGAGGCCGTGGCCCGGGTTGTGCTCACCCCAGACCACCAGCGTCTCGGGGCGCCAGGACTTCAGGTCGTCGTGGGTGTACGACTGCTCGTAGAGGTGGGGCCCGAACGTGCCCTCGTCGAGGTTGAAGACGCGGCGCAGCGATCGGTTGACCTCGGGGTCGGAGTAGATCCGCTGGCGGAGCGAGACCATGTCGTCGGTCATCCGGTCGGGCCGGGAGACCAGCCACTGCAGCCGGTTGCCGATGTTCTCGACCGTGGGCTCGGTGACCGCCAGCGCGGAGAGCTGACCCAGGTTCGACGCCCCGCGGGTGGCCGTCGCGAATCCCGCGCGGTCGGGGCGGTTGAGGTAGAACCCCGCGTTGAGGACCATCCGGTCGAAGCGTTCCGGGTGGTGGACGGCCAGGTTGACGCCGAGCTGCGCCCCCATGGACTCGCCCTCGTAGAAGACACTCCTGTGTCCGAGGGCGTCGATCAGGTCGATGACGCCGTCCGCGAGCTGGTCGTACATACGGGGCAGATCGAGGCCGGCCTTGGAGGAGAAGCCGTGGAAGCGTGCGTCCACGGCGTAGACGTGGAAGTGCTCGGACAGGGCCCGCAGATTGCGGGCGAAGGTCTCCGCGTGCCCGCCGATGCCGTGGTACATGAGCAGCGGTGGGCCGTCGGATCCCGCCTCGATGACACGGTGGTGCCACCGCCTGCCCTCGACGAAGCGCACCTGGCATCCGGCGAGTTCCGCCGCGATCGTGCCCCATTCCGCGTACGGGCGCTCGGTGACCGGTTCCTTCAACTGCAAGTGGCGAGCCATGACGGGCCTTTCGGTGTCCGGTGCGGGGGTCAGTACTGCCAACCGGGCTCGGGGCCGCGGACGTTGTCCGGGGTGCGCTTGTGGCCCCACCAGCTCTCGACGGGGTAGCGGTGCTCCACGGCCTCCCAGCTGTCCTCGTCGATCTGGAGGCCGAAGCAGCCGTATTCGAGGTCGAAGCCGGAGGGGGTGCGGACGTAGAAGGACAGCATCTCGTCGTTGGAGTGCCGGCCCAGCGTGTTGACCAGCGTCGCGGCACCATCGCGGCACTTGTCGTAGGCGCGGCCCACCGCGTCGAGGTCGTCGGCCTCGAACATGATGTGCAGCAGGCGCGCTCCCATGCCGGGAACCGAGGCCAGCCCGATGCTGTGGTGACGGGGGTTGCAGCGCAGGAAGTAGGCGTCGCTCGGGCCCTCGGGCATCCGGTCGCTGATGCGGAAGCCCAGCAAGCCGGTGTAGAAGGCGAGCGCGGCCTCCATGTCGGGGACGAGGAAGAAGGCGTGGCCGAAGCCGAGGCCCTTCGTGCCGTGGGTGACGAACCGGGCCCCTGTCGGGGACACGAAGGCGGTCTCGCCGTACATCTGGCCGTAGAAGATCTCCACGGTGGTGCCGGCCGGGTCCTCGACGACGATCAGGTCGGTGACCTGGCGCCGGGCGGCGAGCTCGGCCTGGTCGCGCTTGACCGCGACACCGTTCTTCTCCAGCTTCTCGGCGAGCTCGGACAGGGCCGCCGCGTCGCGCACCTCCAGGCCGAGGTGGGAGAGGCCGTCGGCGTCCGCCCGGCGGATCTCCGCGCGGTAGGCGCGCTCGTCGGCTCTCAGCCGCAGCGCGCCGTCGGGTCCGTCCACGGCCTGCAGGCCGAGGGTGTCGGTGGCGAACGTGCGCCACGCGTCGACGTCGGTCGCCTCGATCCCGATGTAGGCGAGAGCGATGACTTCACTCATGAGACGGGCTCCTTGATCATTGCGTCGTCGATCTCCACGTAGACCTCGCCGTCCTCGACGCGGACGGGGAAGGTACGGAGGGGTTCGGTGGCGGGCAGGGTCAGTGCCTTGCCCGTGCGCAGGCAGAACTTGGCGGAGTGCAGCGCGCACTCCACGACGGCTTCCTCGACGAAGCCGTCGGCCAGGGAGAACTGGCCATGGGTACAGGTGTCCGCGGTGGCGTGGTACTCGCCGTCGGAGTGGAACAGGGCGACGGGCGGCTCTGAGGGGACGACGACGGCGTCGCCCTCCTCCAGTTCGCCCCCCGCGCAGGCACGGATCCAGGGCATCGGAGGTGCTCCTTCGTGTGGTGCGTGGAAGGAAGTCTCAGGCGGCACCGGCACCGGACGCGAGCGATCGTTCCAGTGGTTTGAACGCCTTCGCGGACTTCGCGAGCGCGCGCAGGTTCGTGTCCGGTGAGGAGAGGTCCGCTGTCACCACCGGAGCGCCGGTTTCGATGAGCGGCCGGACGGTCCGCAGGTCCTTCGGCCGGTCCAGGGCCGCCGCGGCGGTGATACGGCCGTCACGGAGCCAGAAGCCGAGGAAGGAGGTGTCCGTGGCGTCCTCGCGCAGCACGAAGGTGTGACCGTCGGCGAAGCGGCCGTACATCTGCAGGGTGTGGCCGAACTGCTCCGAGTAGAAGTACGGCAGCTCGGTGTGCTCCTGATCCGCCGCCCCCGCCATCACGGCACCGGCGACGGCTCCCTGCTTCTGTGCGTTGTCCCAGTGCTCGACGCGTCCGGGGGCGGGGAGGTGGGGGTTCGGCTGGCACGTGACGTCGCCGGCGGCGA
This sequence comes from Streptomyces viridochromogenes, assembly GCF_001270495.1. Classification (GTDB taxonomy): domain Bacteria; phylum Actinomycetota; class Actinomycetes; order Streptomycetales; family Streptomycetaceae; genus Streptomyces; species Streptomyces viridochromogenes_A. The sequence goes on along the minus strand of NZ_LGUR01000207.1, from coordinate 56,413 downwards.
GGATCCACGGATCGCTGGTGCGGCACTGCCGGTCGACAACCACGCCCCGGTCGCACACGACACCGGCGCGCTCGGCGAGGCCGGAGTCCGGGCGCACCCCCACCCCCACCACCACGGTGGCCGCGGGCAGCACCTCGCCGGTAGCCAGCCGGACGCCGTCGACCTGGCCGCTCCCGGTGAACTCCAGGACCGACACCCCGGTGCGGACACGGACGCCGCGGCGCGTGTGCAGACCGGTCACCCGTCCGGCCAGGTCCGGCCCGAGCGGCCGCTCCAGCGGTCGGGGCGCCTGTTCGACGACGGTGACCTCCGCCCCCGCCTCCCGGGCCACCGCGGCGACCTCCAGGCCGATGAACCCTCCGCCGACCACCACCACGGGGCCACCGCGTCCGAGCCGGCCGGCCAGTTCCCGCGCGTCGCGCACATCCCGCAGGGTGAGCACGCCGGGCAGGCGGACGCCGGGGACCTCCGGCAGCAGAGCCGTGGCTCCCGTCGCCAGGAGCACGCGGTCGGCCCGCAGCGCGCGGCCGTCGTCCAGCACGACGAGGCGGCGCGCGGGCTCGAGGGCCAGCACACGCGTGCCCAGCAGGAGGTCGACGTCCCGCTCGGCGTAGACCTCGGCAGGCACGATGGGCACGACGAACCGCGACTCCGTACCGGTGAGCGCCTTGGACAAGGGCGGGCGTTCGTAGGGGAGTTCGGCGCCCGCGTCGACCACGGTCACCTTTCCGGCGAATCCGTGGTCGCGCAGGGCGAGTGCGGCGGCGACGCCTGCCGCACTGCCCCCGACGATCACGTGATGCTCTGTGCTGCCCCGCATGTGTTCCTCCGCTCCGTGCCGGACGGCAGAAAGCTAGGAAGCCCTCGGCGGTCTCGGCACGCGGACGTTCCGGCCGCCGGAACGCGGGCAGTTGTCGTCCCGGTGGCCGGAACGCGGGAACCGCGACCACCGGGATCTTCCCTACGTTGCGGCCCATGCCGCCTCACACCGACATTTCCCCCGACGCACGCCGGGCCATGACCTTGACCCTTGCCTGCTCCGCGGCGCTCTCGGCGTCCCTGCAGACCGTGGTCGTGCCCCTGGTGCCGGGGATCGGCAGGCAGTTGGGAGTCGGTGTGGGCGCGGCCGGCTGGGTCCTGACGGCCAACCTGTTGTCGTCGGCCGTGCTCGCTCCGGTGCTGGGACGGATGTCCGATCTGCGGGGCAGACGGTCGCTGATCCTGCTCTGCCTGGCCTCGGTCGTCGTCGGTTCCTTGCTGTGCCTGGGCTCCGCGTCCCTGCCGGTGTTGATCCTCGGACGGGTGCTGCAAGGTGCGAGTGGGGCCTTGTACACCCTGGCGGTGAGCCTGGTGCGGGAGGAGCTCCCGGCCCACCGGGTGCCCGGCGCCACGTCGCTCATCGCCGGGGCTCTGGGCCTGGGCGCGAGTCTCGGTGTCGTCATGGCGGGTCTGTTGAGCGGCACGGGCGGTGACTACCGGCTGGTGTTCGCCGTTCACTGCGTTCTCGCCGCGGCGCTTCTGGCCACGGCGGTGCGAACGCTGCCGCGTGCGGTGCGGACGGGCAGCGGTGGACGGGTGGACTGGTGGGGGGCGACGCTCCTGGCCGGCTTTCTCGTCGCGTGGCTCACCGTGCTCTCCCAGGGCCGCGTGTGGGGCTGGTCGTCGCCCGCCGTGCTGGCCGCGACCGGCGGGGGCGCGGTGCTGTGCCTGGTCTTCGTGATGGTCGAGCTGCGTACGCCCGAACCGCTGGTGGACCTGCGGGCGTTGCACGGCAGGAGTGTGCTGTTGATCAACGGCCTGGCGCTGCTGAGCGGAGCGCTCATCATCGTCGGACGGCTGCCGGTGTCGCAGTTCGTGCAGACACCCCCGTCCCTGGCCGGGTACGGCTTCGGGGCGTCCGTCCTGTCGGCCTCGCTGGTCTTCATGGTGCCGGGTCTGGTGGCGGCCATGGGCGGGTCCGTTCTGGACAGCCGCCTCGTCAAGCGGTACGGGGGCTGCAGTGCCGTGGTCGTGGGCGGTGGTGCCGGGTGTGCCGGCTACGTGGGCCTGGCCCTGCTGCACGACGCCGCCTGGCAGCTGATGGTCTTCGGAGCCGTCGTGGCTGGCGCGGTCAGTGTCGGCGCCTCGGCACTGCCGGTGCTGCTCGCCCGTCACGTCCCGGCCGAGGACTTCGGCGCCGCGAACGGCATCAACGCGCTGAGCCGCTGGATCGGTTCGGCGGCGGCGAGCGCCGCGGTCGCGGCCCTGCTGACCGCGCCGGAGGGACGGAGTTACCCGCAGTCGTCGTCGTACGTCCAGGTGTTCCTGCTCGGCGCCGCCCTGTCCGCGGCCGTGGTGGTGATCGGCGGCTTCACCGGGAAAGCGGTGACATCGGGAAGGGATGCCGTGCGGGCCGCGGACCGGACGGCCGGCGTCATGCGGGCAAGCTGGGGTTCGCGCGTCGGCCGATCACCGCGAGGACGGCGTTCAGGGCGCGCCGCAGGCTGGTGACGTAGTCCTGGCCTGTCGACGAGTAGGCCACGGTGGCGCCGTCGGTGATGTCGAGCGTCATGGCGGCCAGCTCCCGTGCGACCGCCGCGGCGTCGGCCAGACCCGCGTCACGGGCGACGGGTTCGATCACCCCGGCGATGCGATCCACGAGGATTTCGTGGATGTGTAGCGTCTCCGAGCGCACGTCCAGATCGTCGTGCTCGTGCAGGCGCAGCAGGAGGTACACCCGAAGGTACCTGGGGAACCGCTCGAAGACCTCAGCCGCCCGCATGTAGTAGCTCTCCAGCCGCTCGAGGGGCGAACCGTCGAGGCCGGTCCCGGTGGGCAGGGCGTCGAAGAAGCGCTCGGTCCCGTGCCGGAGCACGCCGACCGCCAGGTCGGCTTTGTTCTTGAAGTGCCAGTAGAGAGAACCGACCGGCAGACCGGCCGCCTTGCACACCGCGGAGATCGACATGGCGGCATAACCGCGCCGGGCGAGCAACTCCTCCGCCGCGTCGAGGAACACCTGCTTGGACGATGCTCCGGCCTCTTGTGTCATGCGCGTATTGTCCTCGAACCCGGCGGCCACGGAGCTGACGGCGGGTCGGGCTGTCACAGAGACCCCGAGGCGTGTGTCAGAGACCTGGACGCGGCGGCAGCCGTTTCCCGGAGCGGCCTGATCAGCACATCACCGTTCCCCGAGGCCGCCGGGAACGCCACCGACAGGGCCGCGACGACCTGGCCGCCGAGACGCAGCGGTGCCGCGACACAGCTGAGCCCTTCGACGGCCTCGCTCCGGTCCCTGGCGACACCCTCTCCTTCGATCCGACGCAGCTCACGCCGCAGCACCACCGGATCGACCACGGACTGAGCGGTCCTGCCGCGCAGGCTTCCGCTCAGCACGGCGTCGCGTTCCGCCGCGCCGACGTGTGCCAGCAGCACCTTGCCGACTCCGGTGAGATGAGCGGGCAGACTCCCGCCGACCACGGTGGGCAACGGCCGGGCCGAACGGCTGCGCAGCTTCTCCAGATAGATCACGTCCGCTCCCCGGAGCACGGCGAGGTGGAGCGTCTGACCGGTGGCCCGGTGCAGGGCCTCCATGTGTGGCAGAGCGACGTCCCGCAGGGCCACCTCGGGGGAACAGGACCCGAGCTGGAACATCGACAGGCCCATGCGGTAGCGGTCGCCCTCCCGGACCACGGCGCCGAGCTGGGTCAGCATGCCCAGCACCCGGTGCACCGTCGACTTCGGCAGCTCGCTGCGCCGGGCGACCTCGGCCAGGGGCATGCGGCGATTGTTCTGGTCGAACGCGTTCAGGACCGCGAAGGCCTTGTTCAGGATGGAGGGGGTCGCTGCGAGCCGGGCGTCCTGGATGGCAACGGCGACCGGGGCCGTCTCGGGCATGTGGCCTCCACCGCTAGAGGGATCGTTCTAGTGAGGGAAGCTACGTACGCATGTCGGGTCTGTCAACGGTGTCGTCAAAATGGTCATACGGGCCATTCCTTCACGAAGCCCGGCCCAGGTATCCCCGAGCCGGCCCCCGGCCCGTCGCCCACACCACCCGGCTCTTCCACACCCGGGCCGCCGAACGAACGTGTCCCGCTCTTTCGGGTTCCGACAGCACGACTGCCGCAGGAGACATCCCGAGACGTTCCACGCCCAGGTGATCCGCACCGGATTCGCCGAACCGGTGGCGCGGTCAGGTCGGTTCAAGCACCGCCGGACCGCAGGACGGACAACAGCGCGTCCCGGCACGGGCGCGGCGCGTACAGCGACGTGCGGGCCGAGAGCCGGACAGCACACCCGGGCGGCCGCCAGACGCAGTTGTTCCGCGACCGACGTCATCTGAGACCGCATGGCCCTGCGACGCCGAGAAGGCACATGGGCGGCGCTGAAGACACGTGGATTTCGATGCTTTGCGATGGCTGCCCTCGTCAGGTCACCCGCCACGACCGCATCGCCGACGATGGTGGTGGTCACCGTGAACGTGCGCTACGGAGTGGGCGCAGCAACTTGGGAAGTGACGGCGCTTGCGCGGCCATACGATTGCTGACCTGCGTGGATTCCCGGTTTCCGTATCGGCGCGCGGGCCTTTCCACACTGCCGTCCACCGTGGGTGTCCCCCACTGGCGGGCACGCTGTGGGTACGGCTTCGAAGCGCGACGGGCCGCGCTTGGCCTGCGGTAGTGATCGGCATCGAGGTGTTCCAGGCCGGTGCGGCCGGATATCGTGAACTGCTGGGGTGGGCCGGGGTGGAGGAGAGGAGACCGGCTCTTTCGGGGCGGCACTGCTCCGCTGCCTGCTGGCTCGGGGCGTGGACGTGTTCGACGTGAACCGGGCCGAGCGCCGCCGGCGCGGCAAGTCGGACCCGCTCGATGCCCAGAACGCGGCCCGGGTGGTGCTGATCGTGCGGGTCCGGGCCCGGATCAAGGCGGGCGATTGACCGGTGCGGCGCGGCCGGATGTACAAACTCGCCCAGGGCTCGGCAGCCAAGGCCCGCCCTCAGGCGGTCAACCCGCTCAAGGTCGTCCTCGTCACTGCCGGCCCCGAACCTTCTGGAAGAACTGGCCGGGATGAACGATGCGGAACCTTTCCGTACCTGCGCACGGCTCGCCGACGACAGCAAGAGCCCTGTTCAAGATCCCTCAGCCGAGACCTGGCTCACCCGTCCACAACCTCCCGAGACCGAACACCTAGGCGGCGCAGCCCGACGAATGCGATGGCGGTCTCGCTGCGGATCTGTTCATCGGCGTGGGTCGGTCGGTGCCGTCAGGCCCGCACATCGTAGAGCGCGGCGAGTTCGGCGGACACCGCGGCGAGTTCGGCGCGGGCCTCGGGCGGGTCGAGGACCTCGACGGCGGCGCCCAGGGAGAGTAGACCGCGTACGTCGGGAAGTTCGCGGAAGGCGAGTTCGGCGCGGACGCAGCCACCGTCCGTGGTGCGAGGCGGGGCGACCAGCTGGGAGGTGAACAGGCGCTGGAAGACGTCCAGTTGCTCGCGGCGCACGCGGCAGCGGACGCGGATGCCGTCCGGCAGGCGCTCGAAGCGTTCACGCAGCAGGGCCCAGACGCTGGCGAGGTTCTGGCCGGGACGGCGGTGGACGGGTTCGTCGGTGACCGCGGCGGCAAGGACGCGGTCGGCGCGGAACAGCCGGGGCTCACCGTCCCGGTCGGCGACCAGGTACCAGATGCCTGCCTTGCTCACCAGCCCGTACGGGTCCACGGTGTGGCTGCGCGGTTCGCGGGCGTCGCCGCTGCGGTAGGTCAGCTGGAGCCGGCGGTCGGTGAAGGCGGCGTGCTGGAGCTCCGCGAGGTGGGCGTCGGAGGCCGTCTCGGTGCCGTGCATCCAGCGGACGGGGTCGACGAGGATGCGCTCGCTGGTGCGTGCGGCGTCGCCGCGGTGCGGGGCGGGCAGCGCGGCCATGACCTTCCGCAGCGCCGAGCGGATCGCCTCGCCGAGGCCCAGCGCGTCGTGCGTGCCCTCGGTGGCGAGGACGAACAGGGCGCGTGCCTCGTCGTTGGTCAGCCCGGTGACGTCGGTGCGGTAGCCGGGCAGCAGCCGCACACCGCCACTGCGCCCGCGCTCCGTCCACACCGGGACGCCGGCCGCGGACAGTGCCTCGACGTCCCGGTAAACGGTGCGGACCGAAACCTCCATGCGTTCGGCGAGCTCGACGTGGGAGATCCGCTCGCGGGTCTGCAGGAGTAGCAGGATGGACAGCAGTCGGTCGGCTTTCACACGAGTGAGCGTAAATCCTGACGCCGGGTGTCACGTATGGGCGGAATGCTCATTTCCGCCCTCCAGGACCAGATGGCCGCCCTGCGCTGGGTAGGGGACAACATCGCCTCCTTCGGCGGTGACCCCGGCAACATCACCCTGGCGGGGCAGTCCGCCGGCGCCTTCTCCATCGCAGCCCTGCTGGCCGCCCCCGCCGCCACCGGCCTTTTCCACAAAGCGATCCTGCAGAGCGGCAGCACCTCCCGGATCTTCGACCGGGCCACCGCCACCACCCTGGCCGAGGACCTGATCACCGCACTTGGCCTCGACGGCCCGGAGGACCTCCTCACCGTCACCTGCTGGCGGATCCTGGACGCGCAGAGCACCGTCGTCACCGGCGACATCGGACAGCGCAACCTGCCCGGCGGCCGGTCCTGGGGTGCCGTACTCGACGGCAGCGTGCTGCCCGTCGCCCCGCAGCAGGCCGTCGCCGACGGCGCCGCCGCCGGCATCCCCCTGCTCGTCGGCGCCACCCGCGACGAAGTCCGCGTCTTCCAGATGATCGGCGGCGACTCCTTCCGCCCCGAGGACGAAACCGCCCTGTACACCGAAATGCGGCGCGCCGGAGTCACAGACCCGGACAAGCTCCTCGACGCCTACCGGAACCGCACCGCCGACCCCGACGACCTGTCAGCCCTGCGCGGCGCCTTCCTCACCGACGCCCTCTACCGGATCCCGGCCACGCGTCTGGCCCGGGCCCAGGCAGGGGCGAGAGGCCGCGCCTACCACTACCTCCTCGTCGACGAACCGTGCGGACCGGCCATGGGCGCCTTCCACGGCGCCGACCTGCTCCACGTCTTCGGCAAACTCTCCGACGTCGGCGCCGACACCCCCGAACACCGCACCGCTCGCGACACCCTCGTCGGCGCCTGGGCCGTCTTCGCCGCCACCGGCTCCCCGGGCTGGCCGCCGTACGACCCGCAAGCCACGGCCAACTCCCGCGCCATCGGCGGCTCCCCGGCCCACGCCGACCACATGATCACCGAACCCCCGGCCGACGACGTCACCGCGCTCTGGCGCACCCGGTCGTCCTGACGCACTCGTGATCGAAAGCGGCCGGCTTTGCGGAAAATGCCCTGGGAATCCTGACGCTGCATGTCACGTATGGCGCGGAATGCTGTCTGTCGTCCCGAAGATCGCGCGAGCGAGACGCTTCCGAGGAGCAGAGCACTATGTCCTACGCCTTCGATCCGGAGCTGGCCCATGTTGTCCCCATGATCAACGATCTGCCGTTCACCGACATCGCCGCCGCCCGCGCGGCCGAGAAGGAGATGACGGCGAACCTCCCCGTGTACGAGCCGGCCCGGCCGGTCGACGTCCGCGACACTCTCGTCCCGGGGCCTGAGGGCGCACCGCAGGTCCCGGTCCGGATCTACACCCCGGCCGGCGCCGAGGCGGCGGACAGCGGCCTGCCCGGCCTGGTGTACATGCACGGCGGCGGATACGTGCTCGGCAGTCCGGACTTCTGCCACTCCGACCTGCTGCGCATCGCCGACCAGGTCGGCGCGGTCGTGGTCTCGGTGGGCTACCGGCTCGCGCCCGAGCATCCCTTCCCGGCCGGACTGGAGGATGCCTACGCCGCGCTGGTCTGGACGGCCGGGCACGCGGTGGAGCTGGGCATCGCTCCGGCCCGGCTGGCAGTCGGCGGCGACAGCGCGGGCGGCGGACTCGCCACGGCCGTGGCCCTGCTGGCCCGGGACCGCGGTGGTCCGGCGCTCCGCATGCAGTACCTGGGCGTTCCGATGCTGGACGATCGGCTGGAGACACCGTCGATGCGGGCCTTCACCGACACTCCGGTGTGGAACCGCCCCATCGCCGAGATCTGCTGGAGCCACTACCTGGGCGGCGAGGGCCGCCGCGGAGGCCCCGACGTTCCCGCGTACGCGGCCGCGGCCCGTGCCGGGGACCTCTACGGGCTGCCGCCGGCGTTCGTCTACGTCTGCGAGTTCGACCCGCTGCGGGACGAAGGGATGAGCTACGCGCAACGGCTGGTACAGGCGGGAGTCACCACCGAGTTCCACCTCTACCCGGGGACGTTCCACGGCTCGGTGGGGCTCACGGGCGCGGCCATCAGCGAGACGATGCTCGCAGACGTGATGGACGGGCTGCGGCGAGGGCTGCGCGTGCGTTAGCCCAGCTGGGTCGTGGACCGCTGCGTCCAACTGCACGGCGGCTACGGTTACATGCTCGAACACCCCAATCCCATCTGAGCACCAGGTGACCACCGGGACCAGGTGGCCGCAGCGTCCACCGCAGGCGCCGGCCCTCCCTGCCGTCTATCGCTCACGCACCGGTTCGGCCAGGCCGAGCGCTCAGACCCGAGCACGCCGGCGGTGCGCCGAACTCCGTGGCCGCGATCTGGACCCCACCGCGGCGGCCGCTCACCCTTGGTCCCGTGGTCCGTCGACCGGTGCCTCCAACAACCGGTCCAGCTCGTTGCCGGCCTCGTCGTACCCGGCGTCGGAGATCCGTTGCAGCTCGCGCAGGTCGCCGGTCGCCACCGCGCGTCGCGTGAGCAGGAAACCGGCGTGCATGGACCCCTCGTCCAACAGCTCGCTCAGCTCCCCGAGGTCGTCGGCTGCGTCGGCGAGGTCGGCCAGCCGGTCCAAAGCGGTCTCGTTGCCCTCGTCTGCCAGCTCGCGCAGGGTCTGCCGATCGACATTCATGTTCGCCATGACGCCATGCTGCAACCCTGCCCCAGGGGAGGGGGCAAGTGGGACCATGGCCGGGTGATCACCATCGGGCAGCTGGCGAGGTACGTCGGAGTGTCGATCAAGACCGTCCGTGTCTACCACGACAAAGGGCTGCTCCCCGAGCCCGACCGCGATGCGTCCGGCTACCGGCGATACGGCGCCGACGATGCCATCGCCCTGATCAAGATCCGCACTCTCGCCGAAGCCGGCGTCCCCCTGGCCCGTATCCGCGACCTGAGGTCAGCGACCGACGAGGAGTTCCAGCAGGCGCTGCGCGAGATCGACGACGAGCTCACCGCCCGCATCCGTGGCCTGCGGGCAACGCAGGGGCGCTTGCGCCGGCTCGCCGCCGGGCGGCTGGCGCCGCTGCCCGCCGAGGTCGGTGCCCACCTGGAGGACCTGACTCGCTGGGGATTCACCCCTCGTTGGGTGGACCTCCAACGCGACTTGTGGATCCTTGTGTTCGCCACCCACCCGGACCGTGCGATCACCCTGTTTCACGACCAGGCCGACACCCTGGCCGACCCGGCGCTACGGCGGCTCTTCCTCGACTACGACCACGCGCACGACCTCGACGCCGACGACCCCCGCATCGACGACCTCGCCCGCCGGATCGCCGAGGCGACCCAGGAACGCTACGGACCCGACGAACCGCCCCAGCTGGATGCAACCTCCGACATCCCCGCCCTCATCCAGGGCACGGTCAACGCCGCGTCGCCGGCATGGCGGCGCCTCGACACGCTCATCCGCGCACACCCGGACGCATGACCCGCGGGTCGGACGCCCAGTCCACTCGTCCGCGTCGCCGAGCTCGCTCCCGATCGCGACAATGGGCGGAGGCAAGCACTGGCGCGGATGTTCTTCTCTCTGCGTGCGCACTACCCGGGGCTTGTGGATCATTGGATGCATACGCTGACCGCCGTCGGTCCGTTTGGGGACACCGTATGTCTTCACGTGGGCAGTCGTAGAGGGACAGGAACGAACGTCGGAAGTCGGAACTCGACGTCAGCCGTGCCCTGGGGCGGGGCGGGGAACTGCATGTACACGGGTACGGTCTCGCCCGCCTTGAGCAAGGACAATCCTGTGGTCGTGAGGGGCCGGCCGTCCGTGTCGCGGAGGACGTAGTAGACCTTCCGCTCGGCGGTGTCCACAAGCGTCGCACCGCCCAGGGATGGGCCGTTCCTGACGATCTCCAGCTCGTTTCCGCGCAGTTGGGCGGGAACGACAGCCGTTTCGGATCCTTCGTTGCGAAGCGTGCCTCTGACAGTGAGGAAAGTTTGAGAGGAGCTCCGGCGTACTTCGGTGATCGTGAGGCGGCCGTCTTCCACGACGTGAATGTCGAAGGGCTTCTCCGCGATGCTGTAGGACGCACCAAGTTCCTTGAGCCGGTCCTCCAAGGCTGAAGGGGACGGCGTGCGCCCGCTGGGCGAGTTCCTCCTCCCGCCAGGAGAAGCCGGTGACCTTTCTGCCCTTCACCAGGGGCTCGCCGTCGCTCAGTGTGACGTCGAGCAGGCCGCACGGCCCGTGGCAGACGGCCGAGACGATCCGGCCGGTCTCGTAGAACCGTGCGACGAGCGTCTCCAGCGCCTGGCTCTGGTGATAGTCGAACATCACACCGTGACCGCCGGTGACGTCGACCTGGGACACGGTCACGGTTTCCTTGAGCTTGTCCATGAACAGGCGGTCGGCATACCGCTTGTCGGTGCCGAGGTCGCCGAGGACGGTGTGCGCGAGACTCTCCGGGTCCAGTGGCACGAGTCCGCCCTCGATGCCGGCGATGGTGACTGCGAATCCGGCCTGTTCTGCGACGTCGTAGAAGTGTGTCAGTTCACCCAGCCAGAGACCGGTGCGGTATCCGACCTTCTCGTACTCGCATGCGGTTCGTGCGGGGCATGGGACTCCTTCCGTCGAGCATGGTTTGACAGTGAGGGCGGGGTCTCGATCGAGTCGACGCGGGAAAGATCTGTTCCGTCAGGCAGAAGGTGCACCGGTGAGGACTGCCACCCGGCCGGTGTCGAGTGAGTAGTAGGCGCTGACGACGGCGAGGTCGCCCTTCTTCACGAGTGGGGCGAGGTCGGCGTCGGACCTTAGGCCGGCGGAGGTCTGCGACGTCGGACCGGAAGGGCTCGTCGAGGGCGATGGCGGCGTGGTAGGCGGCGAGCGGCAGCGGGGTCGCGTACACGGTGGTCCTCCCGGCGGGTGGGCGCACGCCGCCGTGCCCTCACTCGTGGGCTGGTGGGGGCACGGTGGCGTGTGAGGGCAGCCTTCAGGCGGGTTCGAGGGTTCCGGTGTGGAGTTCGGCGACTCGGCCGTTGTCCGTCTCGTAGGTCCAGAAGGCGTGGATGGTTCGGGTGTTGAGGTTCATGAGGTGGGTGACCGTCATGCCGGAGGCTTCGACCCAGCCGAGCATGAACAGGCCGGGGCCACCTCGGCGGTGTGGAGGTCGACGGTCTCCTCCGCGCCCTTGGTCGGGCCGTGAAAGGGTCTCGTAGCGCAGGCCGGTGCCGGGGCGTGTCAGAACAGGCCGTTGCCGTGGGGCAGTTCGGCCGGGATCGGGGCGACGACGTCCCAGTGCTCGACGATCTTGCCGCCCTGGACGCGGAAGAGGTCGTAGTAGGCGACGGGGACGCCGAACTCGCCCTCGGACTGGAGCAGGACGAAGTCGCCCTCGGCGATGACCTTGTGGACGGTCTTGTAGACGAGGTTCTTGCCCTGTTCGGCCCACTGCGCGGCGGCGGCGCCGAAGCCGTCGAGTCCGTCGGCCGCCTCCGGGTTGTACTGGTGGTAGGTCTCGGTCGAGATGTAGTCGGTCAGGACCGAGTAGTCGGCGCCCTTGAGGACCTTCTCGGCGAACTCCGCCACCAGGGCGCGGTTGGCCTCGGTCCGGTCCAGGTCGGCGGGCTCGGTGGGGCCGTCGGTCTGGGAGCGGCCGGAGACGGTGTCCTCGACCAGCGGGGTCAGGGCGTCCCAGTGCTCGGCGAGCTTGCCGTCGGCGTCGACGCGGAAGATGTCGAAGGCGACCAGCGGGTCGGGGCCGAAGCCGTGGTACGTGCCGTGCAGGGCGACCAGGTCGCCGTCGGTGATCACCCGGGCGCCCTCGTACCGGAATCCGTCCGGCAGGCCGGCGACCAGCTGACGCAGGGCCTCGGGGCCGTCGGCGGCCAGGGCGCTGTGCTGGCGGTAGTCGGCGGCGACCCAGCGGTCCACCACGCTCGGGTCCTTCTTTCCGAACAGCTCACCGGCTGCGGTCAGGACGGTGTTCTTGGCGTTGCTCATGATGGTTCTCCGTGTGAATCGAAGGCTTGGAAGGGGTGGTCAGGCACTACAACAGGCCGTCGACCATCTCGCCGGCGAGTTCCACGCACTCGGACACCTGCCCCTGGAGATCCACACCGCGACCCTGCGCCACCTACTGGCTGTACTCGTCCTGCGACTGGCCCACCTCACCGCGCCCATCGGCAGCCCCGCCCCCGAACCTGACGCCACCTACCTGCGCTTCCGCGACGCCGTGGAACAGGACTTCGCCCGCACCCGCCGGGTCGAGGACTACGCCGACGCGCTCGGCTACTCGCCCCGCACCCTCTCGCGCGCCACCCTCGCCTCGGCCGGCCTGGGGGCCAAGGAGTTCATCGACCGCCGGGTCGTCCTCGAAGCCAAGCGTCTCCTGGCCCACAGCGATCAGAGTGCCGCCCGAATTGCCGACCGCCTCGGCTTCTCCAGCGCCACCCACTTCAGCAAGTACTTCCACCAGCGCACCGGCCAGACCCCGATCGCCTTCCGCGGCACGGTCCGCGGGCACACGCCGAGATGAGCGTCGCCCATCCCGCAGTAACACCCGCCCTCGGCGGACGATGGGCACCGGGCATGTGCCCACAGGCGCACCACGGTTCAGACGCGATGCCGATCGCTCCGGGCCGCCGGTCCGGGCCACAGACCCGTGCCCAGTACCACTTCCAAGCGGGCGAGAGTCCCCAGGTCGGGCAGGGCCATTCCACGGAGCAGTTGGCTGATGGTCGCGTGCGAGACCCCGGCTTTGTTCCCCAGGGCTTTGAGGCCGATCTCGGATGCCTCCATTGCCTCTGCCAGGTTCCGTGCGAAGGCTTGGCCGTAGTGCGCGTTGATGGGAGCGTCCTGTACGAGCCGGGTACACGGCCAATTGCCGGAGGCGACGTAGGTCATCGGCAGTTGATCGTTGTTGCTCTGCTCAATGGCTCACCCACTGCGGGCGAGCTAAACTGGCGTTGCCCTAACGGAGTTTGGCGGACACGAACACGAGTAACACGGAACGTCGGGTCCGGCTGAGCTTCCTCAGTCAGGAGTTCTGGTGAGACTGTAGGGGCAAAGTCCGGCCGCACTGAATGGGCAAGGAGTGGGGCTGGGGGACTGTAGCCCCGTCGGAAGCATCGGGAAATGAGCCCCGCGCCACGGGGAGGACCCGGCTTCTGCGTTCGTTGTGCCCGTCTCCCCCGCGGATGGGGGCGGCCCTCTTCTCGCGATCATGATCGCTGCGATGTTCGTGTTGTCTGAGACGATTGTGGATATGACGGACGCGTCCACCGCCCGAAGGCCCTCGATGCCGTCCACGGTCACGTCCGGGGCAACCGCGTGGTCGGAGCCGATGCCCATGGCACAGCTGCCGACAGGGTGGAAACTCGACCCGGCGGCCAGCGCGAGGAGGGCGCGCTGCGGGCAGCGTTGAGCGGGGAAGCGCATTCAGCGGCGGTCACGCGGATCGGGAACCCTCGTCAGGAGCGAGCCCCGCCTCGTCTCGCTTAGTGATCATCCGTGTGCAGTGCGGTGCTTGTGCCGGGATTCCTGCCGATGGGGGTTGCAGCGCATGCGGTACGGGCGTTCCCTGGAAGTATCGAGTGGTGAAGCAAGAGCGCCTGGGGCTACGACACGGACCGAGGGGTTTCGTCCAGTTGCGTGTTCTCCCGGCAAGGGCCTCGGTAGGGCGGTCGTCGTCACCCAGCGTTCGCCGCGGAGGTGATCCAGGTGAAAGCCGTCGTCTATGAGAAGCCCTTCAGCGTCACCGTCAGGGACGTCGACGATCCGCAGATCCAACATCCGAACGACGTGCTGGTACGCGTCACATCGACCGCTATCTGCGGATCGGACCTGCACATGTACGAGGGCCGCACGGCCGCCGAGTCGGGCATCGTCTTCGGACACGAGAACATGGGCATCGTCGAGGAAGCCGGCGCCGGTGTGACTTCGCTGTCCAAAGGTGACCGCGTCGTGATGCCGTTCAACGTCGCCTGCGGATTCTGCAAGAACTGCCTCGCCGGGAAGACCGGCTTCTGCTTGACGGTCAATCCGGGCTTCGCCGGCGGAGCCTATGGCTACGTGGCCATGGGCCCGTACAAGGGCGGGCAGGCAGAGCTCCTGCGGGTGCCCTTCGCCGATTTCAACTGTCTGAAGCTGCCGTCGGGCAACGAGTTCGAGACCGATTTCGTGCTGCTCGCCGACATCTTCCCGACCGGCTACCACGGATGCGAGCTCGCCCAGGTGATCCCCGGAGAGAGCGTGGCCGTCTTCGGTGCCGGACCGGTCGGGCTGATGGCTGCGTATTCCGCGCTGCTGCGCGGAGCGTCGAAGGTGTTCTCCGTTGACCGGGTGCCTGAGCGGCTCGCCAAGGTCGAGGAGATCGGAGCCATTCCGATCGACTTCACCAAGGGCGACCCGGCCGAGCAGATCAAGGAACAGACCGGAGGCGAGGGAACGGACAAGGGTGTCGACGCCGTCGGCTACCAGGCCCAGGCGCACGACGCGAGCCATGAGGAACCCGCCGTCGTCCTCAACACACTCGTCGAGACGGTGCGGCCGACGGGCATGCTGGGCGTACCGGGCCTGTACGTGCCGTCCGACCCGGGCGGACCCGACGAGAACGCCAAGCACGGTCAGCTGTTGGTCTCCATCGGCAGGATGTTCGAGAAGGGCCAGCGGATGGGCACTGGTCAGTGCAACGTCAAGCAGTACAACCGCCAGCTGCGTGACCTGATCATCGCGGGGCGCGCCAAGCCCAGCTTCGTGGTCTCCCACGAACTGCCGCTGGACCAGGCGCCGAGCGCGTACGAGAAGTTCGACCAGCGGATCGAGGGCTACACCAAGGTCGTACTGCATCCCGGTCACGCGCTCGCGGCATAAGAGCGGGAAGGAAGCCACAGGTGTCCGGCCGCAGTCAGGCCGGACACCGAGTGCGCACTCGCCTTGCGGTGGGTGCGCACAAGTGCCCGGCTCACGCACGTCGCGTACGCGGCTGCGGTCAACTACGCCCTCGCAGACCCATGGCCCGTGTGGGGCAAAGAGGCAGTCATGGCTGAGCAACCGATCAACCCGACGGATGCACACGGGTCGGCGGGCGTCCCTCCGCCCTCATCGGATCCGACCTCGTCAGGCCCCAAGAAGTCCAGCGTCGGAATTCACGGCATCATCGAATCAGCGCGGTATTCCATGGGCGAGATGGGGCCGAAGCGGAGTCTGCAGACGCTGCTGACCGTGAACCAAGTCGGCGGTTTCGACTGTCCGAGCTGCGCATGGGGCGAACCCGATCCCGACCACCGGAAGATCGCGGAGTTCTGCGAGAACGGCGCTAAGGCCGTCGCCTGGGAAGCCACGCGCAAACGCGTCGACGCGGCGTTCTTCGCCGAGCACTCCGTCGCTGCTCTGCGGGAGCGGGACGGTCGCTGGCTGGAGTCACAGGGCCGGCTGGCGCAGCCGATGCATCTCGCCCCCGGCGCGACCCACTATGCGCCCATCCCGTGGGAGGGCGCGCTCGCGCTCACCGCCGATCGCCTGCGCGGCCTCGCCGATCCAAGCCGTGCCGTCTTTTACACCAGCGGTCGGACGAGCAACGAGGCCGCCTTCCTCTACCAGTTGCTGGCGCGCAGGCTCGGCACGAACAATCTGCCGGACTGCTCGAACATGTGCCACGAGTCGAGCGGGGCTGCCCTGAGCGAGACCATCGGCGTCGGAAAGGGCCTCATCGCGCTCTCCGACATCACCGATCACGCAGACTTGATCATCGTGGTGGGCCAGAACCCCGGCACCTGCCACCCCCGTATGCTCACCGCGCTCGAACAGGCCAAGCGGCGCGGCGCCCGCATCATCGCCGCCAACCCGCTCCCCGAGGCCGGTTTCGGCCGCTTCCACAACCCGCAGACCGCGCGCGGCCTGGTCGGCCCGGGTACGAAGCTCGCCGACCGCTGACACGATGGCCATGGTGCACGCATCGCGCGGACGGCTCCTTCCCGGATCACCGCGCCTGCGCAGCGAGGTCGCGATCATCGCCGATCTCGGGCACGCGCTCTTCGGCGACGACCTCGGCTGGCGCATCATGCGCGACGACTACGCCGTGATCCGCCGCCACATCGAGCATGTGGTTTCCGGATTCCATGCCTTCGAGCAACGCGTCCGGCAGCCCGGCGGCTTCATGCTCCCCCGAGCACCGCGCGACTCCCGCACTTTCCCCACGCCGACCGGCAAGGCGCGCTTCACCGTCAACCCACCGACCGCGCCCGAAGTCCCGCCGGGGCACTTGCTGCTGACGACGGTACGGTCGCACGACCAGTTCAATACCACCGTCTACGGCCTCGACGACCGTTACCGCGGCATCATTGGGTTTGATTTCATCCAACCGGACGGCGGCGGCCCGGACGCGTTCGTCCACTTCTCCGCCGTCCAGGACGAGGCTTCAAGGAGCTGCAGGAGGGGGACAATGTCGAATACCAGGTCACCCAGGGGCCCAAAGGGCAGCAGGCGGAGCAGGTCTACCGACGGTACCCCCCCGTCGCTCTCTCCAGCTAAGTGACCGCTGGCCCAGGGCGCCTCATCGATCACGTCGGTCAGTAGCGGCGTCCCGCTCGCCCGCGACTACCGCTGGGGGATGGCGAGTTCGCGGCCACGGTAGAAGCCTTCCCGCTCCTCGACGACTTACGGGGCCATGGCCACCCGCCGCCGGGCCTCCGGCTCGGAGGCCCGTCAGGAGTCGCATGCCTGCTCGGAGTGCCAGAACGACACGCCGGTGATCATGTGGTGGCAAAGTCTGGCCGCACCGAATGGGGCAAGGAGCGGGGCTGGGGAACTGTGCCCCGTGGGCTTGGCGCGTGCTGAATCCTGTAGGAGCTCTGTCAGCAGCCTCTTGGGCGGCTGGCTGTATGCGGCGACCGGGAAGCCCGGAAGGAGCGCGTTTCGGCGTCGAGCAGAGCAGCGGACTCATAATCCGTCGGCCGTGGGTTCGAGTCCCACCCGCCCCACCAGCGCTCAGCCATGGAGAAACGTTCTTACCTGCGAAAACGCGGTTTGAAGGGCGTCTTGTGTGAGGCGGTTGCTTGGAATCGGTGTGGCGAACGGTCGTCTTCGCACGTCTCACGTCGGCTCTGAACCCTTGTGACCTGGGCTTTAGGGGTGGGATCGGTGGTGTGGCCGTCCCACCCGTCCACCATGGGTTGCCTTTGAAGGAGCGTTTTAAGCACGGGTAAGGGGTTGTCGCCCCCGGAGGATCATGAAGTTCAGGACTCCCTGGAGACAGGGAATCCTGAGGCGCCGGGGGCAGCTCTTGACCGGGGGCACTGATTCTTACCACCCCGCTGCCCCTGAACGGCGTATCTCCCCCGGGGCCTCGTGCGTGACGGTCTGTTGAGGATGGAGTGGTTGAGGGGCGCGGGGCTGCCTTGGGCCGATGCGGGGGAGTGGCTGGTCATCGAGGACGCCCCCTCCAAAGTACGGTCCGGGCTGGGCACGGAACGGATGACTGGGGAGGCCTGCCCGCACGGCATGCAGCATCTGTTGTGCCGGGCCGCTTGGGATGCCGAGGCCTTCCGCGACGACGTGCGCGCATACGTCGTCGAGCACCTCCACGACGAAGCCCGCGGTGCCGTTCGACCTTTTTTCCAGGGACGGCGCAGGTCGACCGCCAGGGTGCCTGGCGAGGCGGACCTGGGTGTGGGCAGCGATCAGCGGCCCGGTCCACCCGGGAGCGCGCCCCCGGGCTGTGCGGCACCTGGTCGGGGGCGCCGCACAGCCCCGGCTGGAGCGTCAGGACGGCAGGCGCCACTGCTGGCTGGTGCTGCCGTTACAGGTCTCGATCACGAGTGGGGTGCCGTTGCTCGTGCCGCCGCCGGAGGGGGTGAGGCACTTGCCGAAGGCCTTCAACTCATCGGTGTCCTGGTCGTACGTCCACTGCTGTGAAGGGCTGCCGTCGCAGGTATGGATCTGCACGGGTGTCCCGTCGGCGCTGGAATCGCCGCGCACGTCCATGCACTTGCCCGTGGCCATCACGGTGCCGTTGCCGGGACGCACCCAGTCCTGCGCGACGGTGCCGTTGCAGTCCCAGATCTGGAGCGGCGTCCCGTCACTGTTGTCGCCCCACTGGATGTCCACGCAGCGGCTGGTCTCGGCGGCCGGGGTGATCAGCCCGGTGCAGCTGAAGGGCTTGGGTGTCGCAGCCGGGTGGCGGGTCGGGATCCTCAGCGGCGCGGCGGCGGTGACCCGGTGCAGGGTGCCGGCTCCGTCGCGTACCGCCAGCGGGGGGCCGGAGCGCAGGGTCAGCTTCGTGGTCTGCTGTCCGACGGAGATGTCGAAGGTGCTGCCGTGCCACTTCACCCCGGTGACATCGACGCCCGGCAGCTGGGTCGGCAGGAACGGATCGACGGTGACGGCGTCGGTTCCCCAGCGCAGCCCGGTGAACCCGTAGAGGAATTCCTGCAGGTAGCCGCCCTGGCCGGTGGTGAAGTTGAACGCTCCGCCCCTGCGGGTCTCGTACCACTGGTTGAACGGGGCGGCCTGGTACGGATCCGCGCTGTAGCGGAGGTAGTCGTAGACCTGGCAGCCCGGCGATCCGAGGGCCGCGCTGTTGATGGCGGCGATCGCGTCCGTCATGGACGGGCCGTTGGGGTCGGTGCGCCCCTTGTAGTAGTCGAGGTCGTTCTGGGCCAGGCTGGGCGACATCGGCACCGCCCAGGGGTATTGCAGCAGGGTGACGTCGGCCTGCTTGACGGTCTGCCCCTTGTAGCCGTCGAACTCGGGGTGGATGTTGAGTGCCGTGTCCACCGGGATCTTCAGGCCGTCGGCGACCTTCTTCCACGCCGGATCGGCGGTCCGGCCCACAAGGTGCGCGGCGCGGATCGCGATGCGCAGTGACGCCTGTGCGCCGGCGTTGGTGGTCACGCTGTTGTCGACCGGGTAGTAGTACTCGTCCGGCCCCATGACGTCATTGATGTCGTATCCGCCGGAGGAGTCGGGTACGGCGCGGGTGGCCCAGTAGTCGGCGATGCCCTCCAACACTGGCCACGCCTTGTCCCGCAGCCATCTCTTGTCGCCGGTCACCTGGTAGTACTGCCACTGCGCCAGGGCGATGTCGGAGTTGATGTGGATCTCGTACGTGCCCCACGGGTCCGGGGCCGTCTCCTTGCCGGTCAGCGCGCTCTCCCAGGCGAACTTGGCGCCCTTGATCGGCTGGCTGGGCGTGGACAGCCTGGCGGCGTTCTCCCGCGCCACGGACAGCGTCCTGTGCCGGTAGGAGTTCGCCGCGGCCGCTACGTCCGGGTACTGGGCCAGCAGCGCCGGGTACATCCAGGTCTCCATGTCCCAGAACACGTGGCCGTTGTAGCTGTCCGCGGACAGCCCACCGGGACTGGTGCTCCAGTTGACACCAGCGCGCATGCTCGCGAGCAGGTAGAACATGGACGCGTGGATCTGTGCGGTCATGGCGGTGTCACCGGGGATGGAGATGTTCGACTGCCACAGGCGTGACCATGCCTTGTTGTTGCGGTCGAGCGCGCGCTGGTAGCCGCCCTTGGCGGCGCGGGCCGCGGTGGTCGCGGCGGCCTGCTGCGGGGTCGCGGACGCAAGCTTCCGGTCGGTGTCGACGCTGGAGGCGATGCCCACGAACTTGGTGATCTGGATCGGCCGGCCGGCGCGGACGGGGAAGGCCGCGCTCTGCCCGGCGGTGCCGTCGTTGGTCGGGGCGATCGCCTGGGTGGGCACGGTTTTACCGTTGACGCGCAGGACGGAGTTCAGCCCGGCGGTGACCAGTTTCCCGTCGGTCACGACGGTTTGGGACAGGGTGCCGGTCCTGCCGCTCACGTGCGACTTGGTTACGGAGGCGTGGTGGAGTCCGCGGGCGTCGAACTCGTCCACGGCGGTGGCTGTCCCGCTCCAGTGCGGCACGGCCCGCAGGCTCACCGTGGCCAGATGGCCGTCCGCGCGGTTGGCGTTGACCTCGTAGTCGAAGCTGGTGGTGTCACCTGCGGGTGAGGTCCAGTCGAACGACGTGGTCAGCACTCCGGTGCGCAGGTTCAGCGACTGCCGGTACTTGCTGGTGGTGCCGTCGGTGGCAGGGTCGATCGTCGTCGGTGGCTGTGCGCCTCCGCCGCGGCCGAAGCGGAGCGTGGTCCAGGTCGGCAGGGCGGCCCGTTGCTCGTTCTGCTCGGTGCCCTCGGAGTAGAAGCCGGCGAGCTGGGACTGGGTGACGATGGGCGTGCTGCTGTATCCCTGTCCCGCCGCGGGCACCCGCGCGGCGAGGTAGCCGTTGCCGACGAACGTCGGTGAGTAGTTCTTCGACGTGTCGTTCGTGCTCAGCACCCAGCTGTCGTCGCCACTGTCCTTGCCCGGTTCGGATGCGGGCGAGGCCGGCACGGCGGCCGTGCCCAGGAGCAGGCAGCCGAGGGCCAGCCCGATGGACGTTCTCCTCCAGGGCTTCCGTGAGCGGGCGAGTGGATGGATGGCCGCCGACGGCACCGTGGACTTCGCGGCCCGGTAGTGGCCCCGGGTGCCGGATCCGGCGTGGTCACTCGGCCGGATCGCCTTCGGGACCGCGGCAGTCGCCACGGCCGTCAAACGGCCCCAGGCCGACCTTCGGCGTGAGGTACCGGGCCTCACTCCTGCGTCGTCCCGGGCATCGCTGTGCTCCGTCACTGGATCCTTCATTGGAACACCACCTCCTCGTGGTGGGAACGCGTGGCTGTGTCACGACGGCCTGGCGATGCGAGGCCGACCTGTGGCGCGAGGCCCCCTCGGGCGATGTCCCCGGTGTGTGCACGGACGCGGAACGGCGTGCCGTCGATCAGGGGGACGGTGGCGGCTTCGGGGGCCGGGGGCGGGGGTTCGGCGGTCTTGACGAGTTGGTGCACTGGGTTCCCTCCGCGGGTGGGGTCGGGTGGGTGAGCTGTGTGCGGCCGGAGCAGCACCCGTGGGGAGGTGTGCTGCTCCGGCGGTGCCCTGTGCGCAGCGAAGCGGCGGGAGGGCCGTGCGGGTCAGCTGATCGTGGCGGCGAAGAGGTGCAGGTTCGGGTTGTCGGGCAGGGTGATGGAGGCGACCTGCTTGCCCGCGGTGAGCGGGACCGCGGCCGCGAAGAGGCTCACGTGCTGGTCCTTCCGGGTGCCGTCGCCCTGGTTCAGGTACGCGGCGGTCGCGACGAGCGTGCCGCCGTCCACCGCCTGGTCCGCCCACCAGTCCGCGAAGGACACCCTCGCCGTGGATGTGGTGCCGTCGGTGTAGGTCACGGTGAGCTGCCCGCTCTGGGTGCCGCTCGCGCCCGCCCCGAGCAAGGACAGCTTCGTGCCCGAGCCGTTCATCCCGATGATCTGCCCGGCGGCGTTGACCTGGTTCGGCTTCCCGGGCGGGACATCGGGCCAGGTGAACGTTGATGTCCCGGCGGTGATCGTGCTGCCCGGTTTCACGCCGACGGCGGCCAGCGCCTGCGCCGAGTAGCTGTTCCCCCAGCCGTCGAAGTTGCCCGGCGAGGTGTCGGAGTCGTCGGTGACGCCGACCTTGTCGTACGCGGTGGCCAGGTCGCGGTAGGCGACGGTCAAGGTGGCGGAACCGCTCGGCTGTGCGCGGCGGTTGGAGCCGGTGAATCCGGTGGTCGCCGACAGTGTCGCGGCGCCGCCGGGTGTGTCGGCGGGCACTGTCACCGACCAGGTGGTCGACACCGTCTGCCCCGGGCCCACCCGCGGGAAGCTCTTCGGAGACTTGGCCGTGGCCTTCCAGCCGCGCGGCACGGTAAGGGCGGTGACGGCATTGCGCACGGGCACCGTGGCGCCGTTGGTGAACCTCGTGGTCACCGACACGTTGGAGCCCTGCTGCGCCGATGTCGGAGACTTCACCGTCGTGTACTGCGTGCCGTGGGTCACCGTGCGCGCGACGCGGAAGGTGTCCGAGAGCGGCAGGGAGCGCGAGGAGTCTCCGACCCGCACGGTGTAGGTGCCGGCTGCGAGCGTCCAGCCCTGCGCGGAGGTGTTCCAGTACGAGGCGTCCTGGGCGTTGATGTCGAACGTCACCCTCTTGGTCTGGCCGGGCCGCAGGTGGACCTTCTTGAAGCCCTTCAGCTGCCTGGGCGGCTCACCGGTGGTGGCCGGAGCGCTGAGGTACAACTGCGCGACCTCGGCGCCCGCCCGCGACCCGGTGTTGGTCACGTCGACGCTTGCCCGTATGTGTCCGTTGCCCGGCAGCGTGGGTGCCGACAGGCGCAGGCCGGAGAACCTGAACGTGGTGTAGGACAGGCCGTGGCCGAACGGGAAGAGCGGGGTCAGCTTCTTCGCGTCGTACCAGCGGTATCCGACCTTCAGGCCCTCGGAGTACCGCACCTTGCCGTCCGTTCCGGGCCACTGTGCTTCCGTGGCGGCGGGCACCTGGTCGAGCGAGGTGGGGAAGGTGACGGGGAGTTTGCCGGACGGGTTGGTGTCGCCGAACAGAAGTGCGGCGATGGCGTTGCCGGCCTGCTGGCCCGGGTACCAGGCTTCGAAGACGCCCTTGACCTTGTCGATCCACGGCATGGTGACCGCGGAGCCGGTGTTCAGCACGACGATCGTGTGGGGGTTGGCTGCCGCGACCGCGTCGATGAGGTCGTTCTGGTCGCCGGGCAGGCCGAGGTCGGCCAGGTCTCTGCCCTCGGAGGCGTAGTTGTTGGCGTACACCACCGCGACGTCGGACTTCGCGGCCAGCGCCGCGGCCTGCTGCGTCAGCGCGGCGCTCGGCGGCATCCAGCCGAGGCTCACGGAGCCGCCGCCGCTGCCCTGGTAGTAGTCGACCTCGATCCGCACCGGCTTGCCCGCGGTCAGGTCGACCTTGGCCGTCTCGGTGGTCGCCCCCTGGTCGCGCCAGTTGTCGATGACCTGCTCGCCGTTGATGAACAGCCGGCTGCCGTCGTCGCTGGTGACTCCGAAGGTGTACGTGCCGGTGACCGGCGGGGTCACCGTGCCGGTCCACTTCGTCGAGAAGTTCGTGGCGGGCAGGCCGGAGACAGGCGTACCGAGCCAGTCGAACTTCACCTGCCGGTCGGTCCGCGTCGCGGCCGGTGTCCCCGACAGCGTGGTGTTCGTGTAGTACTCGCCCTTCAGGCCGTGGCCGGAACCCGACGGTGGGGTCAAGTACTGGCTGTCGATCGGAGGCAAGGCGCCGTAGTCGCCCGTGGTGCCGGCGTTGCCCTGCGCGTACCGCACGTCCACGCCGGATCCGGCGCGTGCCTTGATGCCGTCATACGGGGTGACGGTCCCGGTGCCGGCGACCGCAGCGCTGCCGCCGCCGCCGCTCATCGTGTTGTCCTTGGCACCGTTGCCGATCACCGCGATCGAGCGCACCTTTCTGTTGTCCAGGGGCAGGATCTTCCCGGCGTTCTTCAGCAGGACGGTGCCGTCCTCGGCGGCCTGCTTGGCGACCGCGACGTGCGCCGGGGTGGACGCGTGGGCGTCGGGGGTGTCCGCCGACGGGTGGTCGAAGAGCCCGAACCGGAACTCCTGGCGCAGGATGCGGGTGACCATGTCGTCGACGCGGCTCTGCGCCACCCGACCGTTCTGCACGGCCTGCTTGAGCGCGGCGCCGAAGAACGAGTCGTTCGGCATCTGCATGTCCATGCCCGCGTTGGCCGACTGCACGGTGCTGTGTGTGCCGTCCCAGTCGGAGGTGATGAACCCGTCGAAGCCGAAGCCGGTCTTCAGGATGTTGTTGAGGTAGGCGTTCTCGCAGGCGTACGTTCCGTTGACCGACGAGTACGAGCACATCGCCGAGGAGGGGCGCGCCTTGGCGACGATCGTGCCGAAGGCGGCGGTGTAGATCTCGCGTACCACCCGGTCATCGACGATCGCGTTGTCGGCGGGCGTGTTGCGGTTGGTCTCCTGGTTGTAGACGGCGAAGTGCTTGACCTGGGCCATGACGCCCTGCGACTGGATGCCTTCAATGTCGGCGGATCCCATTTCACCGGTGAGGTGCGGGTCTTCGCTGTAGGACTCGAAGGCGCGGCCCCACCGAGGGTCACGCACGATGTTGACCGTCGGGCCGAGGTCGACATCGACGCCCTTCGCCTTGTCCTCGGCCCCGATCACCTGCCCGTACGACTTCGCCAAGGAGGTGTCGAAGGAGGCCGCGACAGCGGCCGCCGCGGGAAGTTGGGTCGTGTCTCTCATCCGCACACCGACCGGGCCGTCCTGCATCTTCAGCGCCGGGACGCACAGCCGGGCGATGCCCGGAATCAGGCCAGCATACGAAGAACTGGCCGCGCCGTGCACCATCTGGATCTTCTCGTCCAGCGTCATCCGGGCGAGCACTTGCTCGGCGCGTTGCGTGGGCGTGGCGTTCTGTCCGACCCACGGGCAGTCGGCGGTCGCGGTCGCAGCCGGTGCGGTGGTGGGGACGATCAGGCTACCGCCGAGTGCGGCGCAGGCCGCAGCGAGCACGGCTGGCCATCTCATCAGACGCATGGCAATTCCTTTCGGTTCGTTGGGGGTAAGCCGCGCCGAACGTGCGTGACGCGTGCGACGAACGAGTTCCACCGCGGCATGCCCGAGTGGGACACGCTCGAGCCCGAGCGGGCTTCGGCCGCGGCTCGAATGGCGACTGGTCGGGATCGACTGTCATGGCGGCAGAGATGTGCTCGGCCCCCAATCACAGCGACGAGGCACCGCAGCTCGTTGAACCGTGGCAGCGATACGGATGTCATGGTCGGCTGAGGGTGAAACGGGCGCGAAGCAGGTCGGCGGCGCGTGAGTTGGGGCCGACGAGCAGGTCGAACGCTCCGGGCTCGACGGTCCGGCGCCCTTCGGCGTCGACCAGGGAGCATGCCGCGGCGGGGATCGACAGTCGAACCCGCACGCTGTCGCCGGGTGGGATTGCGACCTGCCGCCAGGCCTTGAGTTCCTGCTTTGCCCACGTGACGCTCGTGACCACGTCGCTGATGTAGGCCTGTACGGTCTCCAGTACCGGACGAGTGCCGGTGTTGGAGACGGTTACCTCGGCGCGCACCACGCCGTTCAAGGCCACGACTTCATCGAGGATGGCCAGGTCGGTGTACTCGATGGTGCTGTAGGACAGCCCCTCCCCGAAGGCGAAGAGCGGTTCCTGAGTCAGGTCGGCGTATCGGTCACCATGCTGGCCGCGCACCTGGTTGTAGTAGACGGGCTGCTGCCCGACATGGCGTGGCACGGTCAGGGGCAGGCGTCCCGACGGCTCGATGAGACCGAGGACGAGCTCGGCCACCGCCTGACCGCCTCGCATGCCCGGGTTGAACGCCTCGATCAGCGCTGCCGCCGCCAGCGCGGCGTCGGGGAGTACCGAGGGCTTGCTGTGGACCAGCACCACGACGACGGGTGTGCCGGTGGCGACGAGTGCCTCGACGAGGGCGACCTGTCCGCCCTGCAGCTCCAGGGTCGCGGTCGAGCAGGTTTCACCCGTCAACGCGACGGTGTCTCCGACGACGGCGACGACGTAATCAGCCGCGCGCGCGAGGCTCACCGCCTCCGCGATCTGAGCCTTGTCGACGGGGGCGGGCGCGAACAGGGGCGGACGTGGCTGTCCGTCGGGGTACACCGGTCCTTGCGGGTCCGGCACGACGTGCCCGATGTCGGCGCCGCGGGCGTAGGTGACCGTCCACCCGTCGGGAACGGCTGCGCGGAACCCGTCGAGCACCGTCGTGACGGTCTCGCGCGGGTGCCCGTCCGGCATCCAGTCCACCTGACCGGATGCGCCGGCCCAGTCGCCGAGCATGGCCTGCGGGTCGTCGCCGTTGGGGCCGATCACGGCGATCGTACGAGGGCCCCCGGTGGCGACGGTCCGGCCCTGACCGTCGACGGTCAGTCCGCCGTCGAGGGGCAAGGTGCCGTCGTTGCGCAGCAGCACCAGGGACCTACGGGCGACTTCGAGGTTGAGGGCGGTGTGCTCGGCGCACCCGATCACGTCGGCCTGGCGTGCCTGGTCCGGCGCGCGGGGGTCCTCGAACAGGCCCAGTTCCAGTTTCAGTCTCAGGATCCGCCGGACCGCCTCGTCGATCTCCTCCTCTCGCAGCCGCCCCTGCGTGACTGCCTCCTGGGCGCCCTCGAAGAAGTCGGGGGTGGTCATCACCAGGTCGTTTCCGGCCTGCACCGCGACCGTTGCGGCCTCCACGGCGTCTGCGCAGACCTGCTGCTCCCACACCATCCGGCCCACGTTGTCCCAGTCGGTCACGAGCGTGCCGGTGAACTCCCATTCGCCCTTGAGGACGTCGTTCAGGAGCCACCTGTTCGCCGTGATCGGGACCCCGTCCATCGCCTGGTAGCCGAGCATGAACGTGCGGCAGCCCTCGCGAGCCGCCCTCTCGAACGGCGGCAGGAACCATGAGCGCAGCTTGCGCCGGCTCAGGTCCGCCTCGCTCGCGTCGCGTCCGCCCTGTGTCTCCGAGTAGCCCGCGAAGTGCTTGGCGCAGGCCAGAACCGCTGTCGGGTCGTCCAGTCCCGCTCCCTGATACCCGCGGACCATCGCGGCGCCCAGCTCCCCGATGAGCAGCGGGTCCTCCCCGAAGGTCTCGTTCACACGGCCCCATCGCAGGTCGCGG
Organism: Streptomyces viridochromogenes; assembly: GCF_001270495.1. Classification (GTDB taxonomy): domain Bacteria; phylum Actinomycetota; class Actinomycetes; order Streptomycetales; family Streptomycetaceae; genus Streptomyces; species Streptomyces viridochromogenes_A. The sequence goes on along the minus strand of NZ_LGUR01000207.1, from coordinate 29,674 downwards.
GTGATGCACAGCACCGGCGAGAAGGTCCAGTGGATACCCGTCGCGGCTACTTCCACCGCGGTGGCCCGGGCCATGCGCTCGATGAGCTCGGTGTCCCAGGTGCAGGCCATCCCCAACTGCGTGGGGAAGATCGTGGCACCCGGCCAGAACGAGTGGCCGTGGATGCAGTCGTCAGCGACGAGCAGCGGGATGCCCAGCCGGGTGGCTGCCGCCAGCTTGACGGCAGCGTGCATGCGTTCGGGCGAGGCGTGCAGGATCGAACCGGCCAGCTTCGTGGCCACGGCGTCCTCCAAGTCGCCCCGGGCGTCCAGCTGCAGCATCTGTCCGACCTTTTCCTGCAGCGTCATGCGGGCGAGCAGATCCTCGAGGCGTTCCTCGAGCGGCCTCGAAGGGTCGCGATAGGCCGGCGAGGTCGTGGTGGCTGTGCCCGCGGGACGGTCTGGGCGAGAGGAATACTCCGCTCCTGCCCCCTGGCACGCGGTTGCCGGGTTCCGGTGTGGTTGTGAACTCATGAGTTCGATCTCCTGGGAAGCTGTCGAGACGGCGCATCCGGGTGTCGTCGCCCTCGGCCTGATGCGCCGCCACCACGACTTCGGTGATGACCGGCTTGCGGCGAGCAGCAACCGCGAAGTGGATGGTCAGGCAGCGGCCGGACTGCCTGTCGTGGCACCGGTGGACGCGGAGAAGGACTGAGAGCTTGCGGTCACGCTGTCCTCGACGCGTCGGCGAGGTCACTGGTGGGCAGCAGGTCAGGCCGGCGGGTTGGCAGGATCAGCGGCGCGCCCTGACGCAGTGGGTGTGTCGCGCCCGCGACCTCGACTGTCGTCGGGAGACCTCCGGTCAGCGTGATCGTGGTGTGCTCCGGGCCGATCGCGACGTCGAACTCGCGTCCCTGCCACAGCATCCGGCGCAGGGTGACCCCGTCCAACTGAGGTGGCAGGGTCGGGTCGAGCCTGAGTCGGTCCTCACGCCAGCGCATCCCGCTGAAGCCGTAGAGGAACACCTGCAGGAAACCGCCCTGTCCGGTGGTGAACGTGAACGCGCCTCCGTGACGCTGCTCGGCGAACTGGTTGAACGGTCCGCGCATGAACGGGTCCACGCTGCGCCGCATGAAGTCGTAGGCCGCGGACCCGGGCGTACCCAGTGCGGCGTGGGCGATGGAGTGGATGGAGTCGGTCATGGACGGCCCGTCCGGGTCGGTGCGCGGCACGTAGTAGTCGAGATCGTTCCGCGCGACCTCGGCGGGCATGGGGTGCTCCCAGGGGTACTGCAGCATCACCACGTCGGCCTGCTTGATGGTGTCGCCGTCGTAGCCGTCGTACTGCGGATGGATGGCCAGATCCTCGTCGTACGGGACCCGCAGGCCGTCGGCGATCCGTTCCCACTCCGTGTTCGCGGCCACGCCCACGACCTTTGCCGCCCGGGTGGCGATCCGCAGGGTCTCCGCGGCCGCGACGTTGGTGTACACGCTGTTGTCGACCGGGAAGTGGTATTCGTCCGGACCCATCACCTGTTTGATGTCGTAGCCGCCGTCGTCATGGGGAACGGCGGAGCTCGCCCAGAACTCGGCGGCACCCTTCAGCACCGGCCAGGCCTTCTCGGCGAGCCAGCCGCGATCGCCGGTGGCGAGGTAGTACTGCCAGTGGGCGAGCGCGACGTCAGCGGTGATGTGGTGCTCGAGGTCCCCCATTTCCCAGCCGGGTGGGGTCTGTTCGTCTCCGTGCAGCGCGCTCTCCCAGGGGAACCTCGCCCCCGCGAACCCTGTTCGGGTCGCGTACTCCTGGGCCGCGGCCAGACGCTGCTGCCGATAGGTGTTCATACCCGCCGCGATGGCCGGGTGCTGGGCCAGCAGCGCTGGATACATCCAGGTCTCGGTGTCCCAGAAGACGTGCCCGTTGTAGCCGTCGCCGGACAGGCCGCACGGGGACAGGCTCCAGTTCACCCCGGCGCGGGTGCTCTCCAGCAGGTAGAACATGCTCGCGCGGACCTGTAGCTGCAGCACCGGGTCCCCCAGGACCTCGATGTCGGCCCGCCACAGGTCGTCCCACGCCGCCTCGTGCTCGGCCAGCAGGTTCCCGTACCCGGTGTCCGCGGCGGCCGCCGCGGCGGCGCGAGCAGCCGACAGCGGGTCTTCGGAGTCCTGGGAGCCGGCCACGCCGACGTACTTGGTGACCGTGTACGTGCTGCCGGCCTGCACATCGAAGGCCGCCTGCACACCGACCGACTGGACCTGGTCGGTCTCGAACTCGGCGACGTGTGCCGCCACCCCGGTGGGCAGTTCCAGCCGTGACGCGAGCGCTGCGGTGACAGCCGTGCCGAGCGTCGTCACCGTCTCGTACGACTCGGCCGCCGTACCGTCGTAGCCCTTGCTCGACCGTTCGGTCAGCCTTGCGCTGGTCCCGTCGAAGACCCCGGCCACGCGTGCGCTGCCACTCCAGTGCGGTGTGAAGGTGAGTTGGACCGCGGCCACCCGATGGCGGGACCGGTGGACCAGTACCTGGTAAGTGAGATCGGTGCGACGGCCCGCCGGTGAAGTCCATGTCGCTTGTGTGGTCAGCAACCCGGCCCGCAGGTCCAGTGTCTGCCGGTAGTCGCTGACCGCTCCCTGCTCCGGGTCCTCCCCGTCACCTGCCCGTGCCGCCTGTGGCAGCCGGCCGTAGGTGCCCGACTCGTCGGAGAACGCGAGCGTGGACCAGGTCGGGATGTTCGCGTACTTCTCGACCGGCCCGTCCTGGGCGAAGAACCCGGCCAGATGCGCCTGGGTTTCGATCGGCGTCGTCGCGTATCCCGTCCCCGCCGCGGGGATCCGGCCGCCGAAATAGCCGTTGCCGAGGAAGGTCGGCGCGTAGTCGTCGTCGGTTTCGGTGGTGCTGAGCGTCCACCCGGTGTGCAGGGACCTCGCGGGTACCGGGTCGTGGGTGGGGTTGTCCTGGTCGGAGGGGTCTCCGTGGGGGGTCATGCGTGCCCTTCTCGGATGGGTGTTGTCGTGGGGTTCGTGCGTTAGGAGCGCAGGGTGGCCTGGGCGTGGCCCGGAGTTGGGGGGAACCGGCGTGGTGAACGTGCGTGGCTCAGGACTTGGAGCCGGACAGGGCGATGCCTTCGACGATCTGGCGTTGCGCGAACGCGAACACGATCAGCATCGGCGCCGCCAGCAATGTCGTGGCGGCCATCAGCGCGGGCCAGTCAGAGACGTACTGGCCCTTGAACTGGTTGACCAGCAGCGGCAGCGTGAAGTTCTCGGAGCTGTTGAGGAAGATCAGCGGGAAGAAGAAGTTGTTCCACTGCCCGAGGAAGGTGAAGATCCCCAACGCCGTGAGAGGGGTGCGCAGCAGCGGCAGGATGATCGTCACGAACCTGCGGACCCGGCCGGCGCCGTCGAGTTGGGCGGCTTCCTCCAACTCCACGGGGATGCCCTTGATGTACTGGCGCAGCAGGAAGACGCCGAAGGCGTTGAACAGTGCGGGCGGCACGATGATCGCGGTATGGGTGTCCACCCAGCCGAGCCAGCCCATGATGATGTACAGCGGGATGATCGTGAGCTGGCCGGGGACCATCATGGTCGCGAGGAAGACCATGAACAGCGGGCGGCGGCCCCAGAAGTCGATCCGCGCGAACGCGTAGGCGGCCATGGCCGAGGTGAGCAGGGAGACCGCGGTGACCGTCAGGGCGATGTAGGTGCTGTTCCAGAACCCGCGGACGAAGTCGGCGCCGCCCAGAGCGGTGCGGTAGCCCTGCTCGTTCCAGTCCTGGGGCAAGAGCTTGGGCGGCTGCACGAAGATCTCGCTCAAGGGCTTGAACGAGGAGAACAGCATCCAGGCGAACGGCAGCGCCATGCCGATGGCGCAGACGAGGAGGACCGCGTGCAGCAGCAGCCCACGACGGGCGGGCCGGCCGGAGCCGGAAGTGCCCTTGGCGGTCGTGCCCGCGCGGCTGATCGGGTTGGAGAAAGTACTCATTCTGTGTAGTGGACCCATCTCTTCTGGGCTGCGAGCTGGCAGCCGGTGACCAGGAGCAGGGCCAGGAACAGGAGGAAGGCGAGAGCCGATGCCTCCCCGAAGTCGAACTCACCGAAGGCGATCCGGACCACCTCGTAGACGACGGTGCGGGCGGAGTCCGGAGCCCTGTCGTCGAAGAAGATGTAGATGTAGTCGAACACCTGGAAGGAGCCGATGATCGAGGTGATGGAGAGGAACAGGATGGTCGGGGACAGCAGCGGGATGGTGACGTGCCGCAGCTTCTGCCACTCCGAACAGCCGTCCAGCACGGCGGCCTCCAGGAACGAGCGGTCGATGCCCTGCAGCCCGGCCATGAACATGATCAGCTGGTAGCCCAGGCCCTGCCAGATCCCGACGATCGCGAAGGCCGGGATGACGAACCGGGCGTCCTGCAGCCAGTTCGGTGCGGGCAGCCCGAACCCGCGCAGCGCGTTGTTGACCGGGCTGATGTCGGGGTTGAAGAGCCACAGCCAGATCGCCGCGACCGCGACCGAAGAGGTGATCACCGGGGCGAAGAACGCCAGCCGGTACACCGGGGTCAGCTTGCCGGCCCGCTGCATCAGCAGGGCGAAGAACAATCCCGTGAGCATCAGTCCCGGCACCTGCAACACCGTGAACCAGAGGGTGTTGACCGCCGCGCGCTGGATGCGCGGGTCGGACACGACGTCGGTGAAGTTGGACAGGCCGGCGAAGGACCGGGTGCCGAACCCGTCCCAGTGGTAGAACGCCAGCACCAGGGCGAACAGCAGCGGGCCGACCATGAACACCACCAGCCCCAGCAACTGGGGCGCCAGGAACAGGTATCCCGCGGCTGTGTCCCCGCCTCGCCGACGCCGGCTCCGTCGGTCCGGACGCGCGTCCGGGGCGACGTCCTGGTCCCCGGACCTCAGTTGCGCCCCGGCCCGGGAACCGGCGCTGCTGACGGCCATCAGGCGCCCCCGTTGATCAGCTTGACCACCTTGCCGCTGAACGACTTCGGCGTCTCGTTGCCCGCCTTGAGCATCTTGTCCACCAGCACCGGGAGCTCCTTGGCGACCTTCGCGTTGCCGGCGATGGCGCTGGGGACGGCGTAGCCCTTGGCTGCGACGTCGTTGAACAGGCTGCCGTGCGCGGGCACGTTGCCCTCGGTGACGATGTCGTCCAGGCCCTTGACCGATGGCACCGCGTTGCCGCCGCCGGACAGGCGGAACCTCTGCCCCTCGGCGTTCAGGAAGTTGCCGAGGAACTCCAGCGCCTTGGCCCGGTTCTTGGACTTGGCGTTGACCGACAGCGCCGCCGTGTTGACCGGTACCGGCATGACGTCCTTACCGGACAGGGAGGGCAAGGGGGCGATGTCGAAGCCGAACTTGACCTTCTTGACGTTCGGCAGGACGACGCGGGCGTAGGTGAGGCAGGCCAGCTGGCCGGCGTAGAACACCGCGTCAGTGAGCTGTCCCTGCGGGAGGGCGCCGGAGTAGGTGATGTTTCCCGACTTCAACTGCTCGAACAGCCACGCCAGCGCCTCCTGGGACTTGGGGTCGGTGTCGAACACCGCCTTTCCGGACTCGTCGAAGAGTGTCCCGCCGAAGGTGGACAACCAGCCGAACCAGTCGAGCCAGTTGCTGCCGTTGAGTACCAGACCCCTCTTCTTGGTGGCGCGGACCTTGTCGAGCAGGTCGGTCAGCGCGTCCTGGGTCCAGGTGCCCGCCTCGAACTGGGCGGCCGGGTCGGTGCTGACGCCCGCCTCGGCCAGGAGGTCCTTGTTGAACCAGAACACCATCGGATTGCAGTCCACCGGCAGCCCGAACAGCCCAGGGCTGCCGTCCGCGGGCCTGCACCAGCGGTACAGTCCCTCGTGGAAGTCATCGAGCTTGACCGCGGCTTTACCACTGTCCAGGTAGTCGGTGAGGTCGAGCACCTGCTTGGTCTCGATCAGCTTGGCCATGTAGATGTCACCGACGTAGAAGGCGTCCGGAGCAGCGCCGGCCGACAGTTGCGGCACCAGCTTGGAGAGGTAGTCACCCACGACCTGTTGGTAGGTGACCTTCACGCCCAGTTCCTTGGTCATCTCCTCGGAGAACCGACGGAACACCTCCGACTGGGGCGGCCCGTCCCAGCCCGCCCACTTCAGTGCAGGTCCACTCCCCGCGGAGCCACCGCCGCATGCCGCGAGCGCGGGCGCGGCGGCCAGACCGAGACCGGCAAACATGCCCGCCTTGAGGAGGTTGCGGCGGTCGACAGCCGAGGTGGCAGTCGCCTCCTTGATCGCATTCCCGTGTCTGAACACAGTCGTCCCTTCCGCTGACGGTACGTCGCCGTAGAGCAGCCCTTGATCGTTTCGCCGCGTCACGGCGCCTGGTCGAGCTTGGGCGCGGGTTCGCGGGCCCTCGGTGTCATCGATATGACTGCTGTGTTACCGATAAAACGGGGACCGTAGAGGCGTTTGCCGCAGCAAGTCAAGAGGTCTGCACCCACGAGACGGCGAGCGTCGCAGCGACCCCCGCACTGGGACGCCAACGGAGGGGCCCGGCATTCCCCCGGGTCATTTCGCTGGTATTCCACCAGGTCACGGACGTTCTCTGCGGTGCGAGGTACACGCATGACACACCCGAGGGACGCTCGACGACGGCCCCCAGCGATCCTGCGGCCTGATCTGCGCGACGAACGGGCAGGCGGGGCGAACATCCTTGACTGTCGCGCTTCATGCCCACCAGAATGGGCGGATGGGTTTTACCGATCAACCATCGGGTCCGAGGCGCGGTCGGAGACCGGTCGCTGAGGGAACGTCCGGGTCGTCAAGGCCGACCATGGCCATGGTGGCGGCGCGGGTGGGAGTTTCCAAGCAGACCGTTCACTACGCCTTGAACTCTCCGGACCGTCTCAGCCCCACAACGTTGCGTCGGGTCCTCAAAGCGGTCGACGAGTTGGGTTACCGGCCCAATCAGGCTGCGCGTTCACTGCGCACGCAGTCTCCGCAGGCCGTCGGCTTTCGGCTGTTGCCGACCACCCAAGGTCAGTCGGGCGGGGTATGGGCGAGCTTTCTCTACGAACTCTCGGTAGCGGCACACCGAGCCGACCACGCGGTCTACTGCCACCCCGCCGCCACCGACGAGGAAGAGATCCAGGTCATCCAGGAGATCTTCAGCACGAACACCGTCGACTGCTTCGTGATCACTGCCACCCAGGACCACGACCCTCGTATCACCTTCCTGCGCGAACGCGGCATTCCCTTCGTCTCCTTCGGTCGCCCCTGGGGGCATCCCATGTCGGACACGTGGTGGGTCGACGTCGACGGCGCCGCCGGTACGGAGCAGGCCGTGGACCATCTCGCCGAACGCGGTCACCGGCGCATTGCCTACCTGGGCTGGGACGGACGCAACGGGTTCGGGGACGACCGGGAGTCCGGCTGGCGCCGGGCCATGCGTTCACACGGCTTCTCGACCCGTGATCTCGCGGTCCGCGGGCCCGACGAGATCAGCACGGGCCGGGAACTCGCCGGCCGACTCCTCGACAGGAAGACGGCACCGACAGGATTCGTGTGCGTCAGCGACACAATCGCGATCGGTGCGCTCCGAGCATGCCGCGAGCGGGGACTGGCCGCCGGCCACGACGTCGGCGTCGTGGGATTCGACGACAGCGTCGGCGCACACTTCGTCGACCCGGGGTTGACCAGCCTCGCCCAGCCCTTGGAACTGGTCGCACGCCACACCATGCGCCTCCTCCTCGACCGGCTCAAGGACCCGGACGCCAAGGCCGAACAGGTCCTGCTCCGGCCCACCCTCGTGGTCCGGGAAAGCACCGTGCCCCTATGAGTCCCGGCCATGCTTCGCGGCCGCACCGCGCTCCGGTCTCGACGCGCACGGAGCGGGTGGAGGCGCTGAGCGGCGAACGGTGCTCGGGGGCAATCACCTGCTGCAGAACGTGATCGCGGACCGTGGGTGGATGTGAGTGCCGCAGGCTGCGAAGCCTCAACGCGGAGCGAGGGCCTTCCGGCAGAGCCGGAGGTGGTCGCGGGCCTGTGCTCTGGGCCTCCAGCTCTGTCGGGCGGACAGGGAACGGTGTGGCGAACGCCTAACGGCCCCCGATCCAGCAGGATCGAGCAGGATGCAGCCGAATGGAAACGGATGGATATGTCGGTTCCGTCGGTGAAATCGCAGGTGAGACGCGTCACCAATTTCGGTTCGAGTCCCACCCGCCCCACTCGTACAGGTCGCTGACCCGCGAAACGTTAATTTTTGGCTGTCGGAGGGTCAACTTCGCCTGAACGGAGTGAATCCGCTGCCCGTGAGTTTGGGGCGGGTCGTCCTGTCATGGCTTGTGGCCGCGTGACCTGCACGGCGCTTCCGCGTGCGGGCCAACGACGGCACGGACTTCGGGTCCTGGAGCGGCTACACGACGTTCACACCGCACACCGCCCTGCCCGCCGCACCGGCGATCTCCTGCACCCCGTACAGCCAGCCAGCCAGGCGGCCGCAGCGGCGGCCGCTTCCTCCGCTGTTCGCGGCCGTTCGCCGCGGCGCTCGGTCCTCTTCTTCGCTTTCGCCTCCGCCGTGATCGCGGACCCGGTCTCCTCCGTCGCCTACGCGATCGAGGCCGCGCTGCGTGCGCTCCATTTCCGCCGGGACGGCTCGTGCACCGCAGTTCCGCGCGCCTCATCGCCACCGATGGCCCGCCGGTCGTATCTGCTCCGTCAATCACTGCCGCCGATGGCAAGGGCACGTTCCTGCCGGGACGCCGGTGTGCGAAGCGGTGCCCCGGCCTGGTGGAGACCGACAAGAGCCTTTCGGTAGGAGGTGATCAGCCCGGTCTCCACGTAGTCCACGCCCAGTTCCTCGCAGTAGCGCCGGACAATGGTGCGGGCCTTGGGCAGGTTGGGGCTGGGCATGCGGGGGAACAGATGATGCTCGATCTGGTGGTTCAGCCCGCCCAGTGCGATGTCGGTGAACCTGCCGCCGCGCAATTGCGTGAGGTGAGCACTTGGCGGCGGAGGAAGTCCGGGAGGTCTTCGCCTTTCAGAATCGGCGTGCCCTTGTGGTTGGGCGCGAAGAGGGAGGCGAGGTAGACGCCGAACAGGCACTGGTGGACGGCGAGGAAGGCGATCGCCATGCCGGGCGGCAGCAGCCGGAGCAGGACGGTCAGGTAGGCCGCGAAGTGCGCGAACAGCAGGGTGTCGTCGGGCGTGCGGTGCTTGAGTGAGCGATTGGCCAGCGCCTTCACGCTCGACACGTGCCGGTTGAAGCCCTCCAGCGTGAGGAGCGGGAAGCACTGGCCCGGCGTCGCCGGAACACCTGACGGTGGGCTGCGTCATGGGCGAGCAGGGCGACCTGGCCGAAGACGACGGCCAGGAAGACGGCGACCGCCAGTGTCCACCAACTGGCGCCGACGAGTACGACGGCGGCCCACCCACTGACGTAGAGCCCGGCCACCACCGTGATCCGCAGCGCGCAATAGCCGGGACGGCGTCCCAGCAGCCCGGCATCAGCGATCTTTCTCGACAATCGGGCGAAGTCGCTGCCTGATGTCTCCGAGGGCGGGGGCGGGGGCGGACCGTGGTACTTCTGGTCATGGTGGTGAAACTCTCTCCGAAGGAGGCGGGTAGCTCGGACGCCTCCCCGGGAGCCGCTGAGACCGGGCCGCAAACAGGGATGCGCTTCCTCACCGCGGGAAGCGCGTGGCGCTACTGCGGAGCAAGGACACGTCTGCTTCATCAGCCGGCGGCCGCGCAAGCCTCCATCTGAAATCGGGCGCGGTCTGCGCTCTCATGGCAGAAGCGAGGCCGGCCGGTGAAGCGGGTCCGGCTGGGCGCCGAGAGGCGCGGCCACCACGACACGCGGCTGGGGTGACATGCCGCAGTCGGCGCGATGGCCCTGTACGGCCGCAGTGCGGCGGCAGTCTCTGTACGGACTGCGCTCCCCCGGGGCCCTCTGCCTCCATTCCTTCGGCTACGCGCACAGGGCCGCTCAAAGGACGCTGAGAGGAGGGTGGGGCACGGCGGAAGGGAGCAGAGCCGGCAGCCTCGTCTGAGCTGCCCGACCGGTCGGAAGGGTTCGGTGAGCGGCTGCTGGGCCTGTTGCTGGACCGGGCCCACGAGATGCCACCGCAACTCATCGCTCCTCTGGTCGCGGAGGAGGTCGCCAGGTTCGGCGGTCGCGAGGTGTCCATCCTGCCGCAGGACTGCGGGCAGGAACTGCTGGCGCCGCTGCCGGGCAGGGGACTGCTGGTCGGTGGGCCCGAGCCGATCGCCGACTCCTCTGCCGGCAATGCCTTCCTCACCGCGACCACCGTCGAGGTCGCGCAGGCGGACGGCGTACGGATGTATCTGCCCATGCTGGACGGCAGCGACCAGGTGAGGGTGATGGCCCTCACCCTCGACACCGTCGTCGACGACGACCGGCGCCCGCTGCGCAGGCTCGTTGGCCTGGTCGCCGACATGATCGTCACCAAGCGCAGAACCACGGTGCCGGGGAGTACGGGCTCACTGCCGGTGTCGGCCAGAAGCCCCACGTCCCCCGTCACGATGGTCACGGCGGTCACCGACGCCGCTTGCCCCGGCCCGACCGCGTGCCTTCTGCGGAACCGACGGAACCGGTCCCCACTGCCGCCGCCACGAGGGACAGTGCCAGGACCTGGGACCCGTCGGGTTACCAGGGGGCGTACGGAGAAGGTCCGGGGCAGGCGACGGCGGCGTCGGAGAGCCTGCTGCCTCACGGCGACGGGCCGGAGCCGGCGCGTGCGGACGCCGGCTGTGTCGCCGTCTGCGGTGGCGGGGCGTACTCGGTGAGCAGGAGGGCGATGTCGTCCGCCCTGTCGGCGGAACGGCGGGCGTCCCGCAGCAGCGCGTCGGCCAGATCCTCCAGGCGGCCCCCGCCTGTGCGGGCCAGTGACGCCCGGAGCCGGTCGACGTCGGAATCGATGTCCGAGTCACGCCTCTCGATCAGTCCGTCTGTGTACAGGGCCAGGACCGACCCGGGTACGAGGCGCAGCTCCGACTCCGGAAAGTGTGCCGCTGTGTCGATGCCGAGCAGAGGGCCGCCGGGCACATCCAGGACTTCGGCCTGCCCGTCGGGCAGGCGCAGCAAGGGCGGGGGGTGGCCGGCACGGACGATGCGCACGACCCCCGAGCGAGGATGGAGGCGGGCGTAGCAGCAGCTTGCGAGGAGCGCCGGGTCGAGGTCCATGTGGAGTCGGTTGGTGTTGGCGACGACGTCGCTCGGCCGGTGGTCGGCGGTGGCGAAGGCCCGCACCGCGCTGCGCAGCTGGCCCATGGCAGCCGCGGCGGCGACATTGTGCCCCTCGACGTCCCCGACGATCAGCGCGACCTCGTCGCCGGTGGGGATGACGTCGTACCAGTCGCCGCCGATGTCCATCCCTCTGGTGCCCGGAAGATAGCGCCCGGTGACATCGAGGCCCGGCAGTGTGGGCAGCCCGTGCGGCAGCAGCGCGTTCTGCAGGCCGCGGGCGAGGGCGAATTCGGCGTCGTAGAGCCTGGCGCGTTCCAGGGCCTGGGCGATGAGGCCGCCCAGCGCGGTGAGGATTCCGCGCTCCTCGTCGGGAAATCGGTGGACGTCGTCGAAGCCGAGCAGGCAGACGCCGACCGGGCGGTTCGAGGCGATCAAGGGCAGGAACGCCCAGGAGTTGGATGGACTGACGATGATCCCGGGGTAGGTCTCGAGAAGCTCCTCACGGGACTCGACGAACAGCGGGGCCCCGGAGGTCAGCGCGTCCGTCACGGGCAGCCGGGCATGCAGCGGGGTGCCTTCGAACCGGGCGAGAAAGCGCTTCGAGTAGCCGCGCTGATCGAGCAGGCGCAGGCGCCGCTCCTCCACCACAGCGATCGCCAGCTTCTGACCGCCGAAAGCGGGAAGCAGCTGCTCCGCGACGGCCTCGAACACCTCGTGCGCGGTGACCGCCTCGGTGAGCGCGCTGCCCAGCGTGAGCACCCGGTAGAGGGAACCCACGCGCGGGGCCGCGGGCGGAGGTGACCAGGAGGCGGGCGGCCCCCCTGCCGTGAGGGTGGTTGCACCGGGTCCGGTGTCGGCCCGTACGGGCTGTCGCGCCGGTGCCGCCCACCCCGTCATGCCCTGAGCACCCGGGTGGAGGGAGAAGACCAGCCAGTTGTCTGGTGGGCGGCGGGCCAGGAAGGAGACCGGTTGCTGGGAGACCAGGGCGGCCCGGTAGCGGTCCTCGTACACGGGATCGGCCAGCCAGGGCAGGACGTCCCAGGGGCGTCGGCCGAGCAGTTCGTCCTGGCGGACCCGCAGCAGATTCTCCAGGCTGTGGTTGGCGTAGGAGAGGCGTCCGTCGGGCGAGAGCGCGAAGAAGCCGTCCGTGAGCCGCTCGATCGCCGCCACGGCGGCCATGCGGCTCCCGGAGTCGATTACGGCGCCGACCAGATGGGACGGGGCCTCCAGGTCGTCAGGGCTCTCGGGCACCCGGCCCCACAGCTCGACGGTGTGGCAGCCTCCGCGGCCGTCCCGGATGCGCAGGCAGTGTGCCAGTACGTGGCGTTCCTGGACCGCGGCACGGGCGGCGGACCGGAAGCCGGGCAGATCCGCGGGCTCGATCATGGCCGCCAGGGTGGCCGCCCGTCCGTCGAACTCGCGGGGCGGCATTCCGAAGATCGCGCACAGCTCGTCGTCGGCCGTGAGTGCTCCGGTCTCGAGATTCCAGTCGAACAGACCCACCCGGATCACCGGAGCGGATGGCAGCGGGACCACCACCGGAGCCGTTCGCTCGTCGTACTCACCGAGCGCGCCGCGGGCCCGCAGTCCGGCGAGGGTGGTGCCCAGCCGGTCGGCGGCGGAGCGCAGCTTCCGGCGCTGCGCCCTCGACAACCCTGTCCCGTCCGGCCTGGCCGTCCACACCACGGCCATGGCGCCGAAGGTCCGCTCGCCCGCCCGTACGGGGACCGACGCAGAGCCGAACGGGTAGGGCAGGGCGACCGAGAGCTGCGGGAAGCGCCGCATCGTCTCCTCCGCGCCGGCCAGATGGACCATGCGCCCGGAGCGGTACGCCTCCGCCACCGGCAGACCGCTGTTCACCGGGATCCGACGCCACCCACTGAGCAGGGAGGGTGGCGACCCGCACGACGCGGCTACTACGAGCGAGCGGTGGTCGCCGGAGAGCAGAAACACGCTTCCGGTATGCGCTCCGGCCAGCTCCACGGCACCGACGATGGCACTGACCAGCGCGTCGTCGCGCTCGGGCGCCTCGCCGACACTTGCGGCGCCGAACGGGTACAAGTTCGATGCCACACCGTTGGCCGACACGTTGCCCTCGATCATCGATGGATAATTTGTTCCATTTTAGGACGGTCCATGGCTCCCCGTGGGCACGTACCGGGCCTGGAAGGCCGTCCAGCATCCACGGACCGAGCGGCAAGTTCCTACGTTTCCGCTTGGCCGGCCAGAGCAGGGGCCCACCCGACCGGGATCGACCTGTCGCAGAAGCAGCTCGCCACGGCTCGCACGATGCGGGCGGATACTGAGGACCCCGGCACCCGCCCGAAAGACCGCGAAATGTATCCGGTGGAGGTTCCGCGCTCGGGTACCTTGACCGTTGTCTTAACGGAGTTTGGCGGACACCAACCGAGACAACCCCGACCGGAAGGTGCGATTGAGCTTCCTGGGATGAGCAAGATCGCCCTGGGGTGGCCGAGAAATCTCGGTACCTTGCGTGCCTGAACCGGAGCAGCCCTGCAGCAACGCGAGGACGTGCTGACCGCCGCCGAGCCGTACGACCTTCACGTGCAGCGTCCATAGCTATGGATTCAGCCGTCTCCCAGCGACTCCTTCGTGAGACTGCGTCGCTTGTCCGCTGCCTGATCGAGCGCCTGCTCCGCAAGCTGGTGCAGCGGAGCATCAGCAGACGCGAGAGCGGCGCGTACCAGGATGGCGTCGAGTCCGGAAAGCAGAAGACCTGGGCCATGACGTGCGATGGCCGTAGTGTCACCCATCAGCGTCATAACCGCGGTTCGGGCGAGGGCCCAGACCGAGAACCGCACGTTCAGGTCGGGTAGAGCAGCAGAGTCGTAGTTCTCCGTCAGCTGCGACGCGGCTGTCAGCCTACGCAGATCGTCCGGGCTGAGATCGGCCAGCGTGTCAAGAACGCTTTTCTCCGCCAGCGACTGTGGACCCTCGAAATCACTCTGCCCGATCACGCGGAGATTCACGCCGAAGGGCACCGTCACGTGATGACCACGCTCCGCAGAAATCTCGGAAATTGACTCCATGAACCGGTCGTGGTCGTACCACGCGTGCCGATAGCCACGGAGGGCGGTCACGGCGACGTCGCGGGCGAGGTCACCGAAGGAATCTGCCTGTGCTGGGACAGTGAGTGGGACGGACTGGAAGAGATTGGTCACCGCGTGTCGAGTGCGGGGGTGAGCTCTGTTCGCGACTGTGAGGCGGAAGGTTACAGACGGCTGCCGGGTCCATCGCCCCAGGACGGCCGAATAAGCCGCGAGGATAACGTTTGCCGAACTGACGCCTCGTCCGCGGGCGAGGCCGGCGATGGCGGCAGCCGCGGCGGGGGACTCCAACTGGGCCCACACGAAGGTTGGTTGCCTGTCCGCAGGAATCGCACAGGGGGGTGCCGGAACAGGGGCCCTGCGTAGCTCTTTCCGCAGGAACACATCCGCCCGCCGGGCCTGAGCCCTGCCAAGCGGGCTGTCCTCGAAGGCGGCGATCTCGCGAGGTTGCCATGCCGATGGCTCGGGCGTGGTACGGCCCATGCTCAGGTTGACGATCTCCTCGTACACGATCGCCGACGCGACCCCGTCGGCGAAGACGTGGTGCAGCAGCATGGCGATGGCCGCGGGAGTTCCCCGCACGGTGAGCAAAGCGATTCGGACGGGCAGTTCCCCTGGAGCGAAGTCCTCCAGAGCCAGCCGCTCCTTGACAGTGTGAGCCGCGCCCGACACATCGTCAGCCGCGACCTCGTACTGATCTATCGAGAGGGCGCCCTCGGCTCTTACGACCTGCACGAGTCGTCCGTCCCCGGTCCGTTCCCAATGGCTTCGCAGCGCCTCGTACCGCTGAACCACCTTCAGGATCGCGGAGAGGACGTCCTCTATGCGCCGTACACCGGTCAGCGGGCCGTCCTTTCGGACGTGCGGCGGGGTGAGCGCGCCACCGATTCGCTCGATCGAACGCACTGCTGCGATCTGCGCCCAGGCCAGGGAGTGGGTTCCGGAGGTGCAGCCGGAGAAGGAGAGGAGATGAGAGGCGGTCTTCTGCATGCTGTTGTCCATCCCGTGTCAGCGAGGGTCCCAAAGGGCATCGCCCTCGGTGACGGCCTTGGTGTATGCGCGCTCCTGGATGTGGTAGAGCCCGGCGTAGGGGCCGCCTCGAGCCATGAGCTCCGGGTGTGTTCCGGCCTCCACCAGTTCACCGTGGTCGAGTACAAGGATCAGGTCCGCGCCGGTGACGGTGGAGAACCGGTGCGAGACGATGATGGTGATCGCTCCGGTCGACTCGGCCAGGCGACGCGCTCGGGTCATGTAGTGCCCGAAGACGGCGCGTTCGCTCGGCGCGTCCAGGGACGCGGTGGGTTCGTCCAGGATGAAGAGGAGCGGCTCCTGCCGCATGGACGCGCGTGCCAAGGCCGTCTTCTGCCACTGGCCCTCCGAGAGTTCCACGCCATCCAGTCGTCGGCCCAACTGGGTGTCCAAGCCGTCTGGCAGTCGGCGCACCACCTGCTCCGCATCAGCTGAGCGGATGGCCTCCTCAATGCGTTCCCGGTCCTCGATGTGCTCTGGAGCGCCCAGTCCCACCGCTTCGGCGAAGCTGGTGTGGTACCGCCCAAAGTCCTGGAACGCGGCGCTGATTCGGGACCGCCACCCCTCTGTTTCGAGATCCGCGAGTGCGGTTCCGTCCAGCCGTATCGCCCCTTGGTCCGGACGGTAGAACTTGGCCAGAAGCTTGACGAGCGTCGTCTTGCCTGACCCGTACTCGCCGACGACAGCGACCACGCTGCCGGCCGGGATACGTACGGAGACGTTCCGGAGAGCCGCGTTGACCGTGCCCGGGTAGGTGTAGCTGACCTGGTCGAATACCAGAGCGTCCGTCAGCCGGTGCGGGGCGGCCACGGTGCCCCCTGGTAGCGCGCGCTCGCGGGCCGCGTGATCGCGTAGCCAGAGGAACGGTTCGATGAGCCGCCCGGCTCCTGCTGTGGCGGCTGCCCGGGACACCGCGATGTGGACGGCTTGGCGCAGGTGCAGGGCGAGGGTGATGGTCAGGACGATATCGCCCACACTTCCGTTCCCGTGGAACGCACGGTACGTCACCAGGGCCAACCCGAGGACGAAGGCTGCCGTGAACACCGTCCATCCCGCCAGTTTCCAAGCGGCCGCGGCGACACGAGCGCGATAGCGCAGCGCGTGTGCTTCGTCCCAGGCACTGACCTGGCGGCGCGTCAATTCCGGTCCGGCTCCGGCGACTCGGATCTCCTTACCTGTGGAGGCATCGGTGACCAGACCGAACAGATGCTGCTGGAGCCGGAATGCCTCAGCCGAGTCCGTCTCCGCCCGGGAGATCAGCCGCTGACCACGGTTGTCGCACCACAGGGGCGCCAGTGCGAACAGCAGCAGAACCAAGAGCCAGGGGCTGAGGGCGCCGAGGAGCGTCAGGGAGACGACTATTTGAAGGACGCTGAAAACGGATTCGACCGCGCCCCACATCCCGTCCACGATGCCCCAGGCGGCACCGCCGACGACCGTGACCCGGTCCTGCACCTCACTGTTCTCCAGGTGGTCCAAGCCCTCGATGGTCGCGATGTCCATGTGGATGCGCTCATGCAGGTCGGTCATCCCGACCTGCTCCACCAACAACACGCGCAGTGTGTTGCGAAAGGCGTTGGCCAACACGGTCGCCCCATATGCGCACGCCGCGCACAGCGCGCCGATCACGGCGCCGGGGAGGTCATCGGCCAGCGTGGCGTCGACGGCATGCCGCAGGGCCAGAGCGCTGGCGGCCAGCAGGACTACGGACACCACCTGGGCACCGATCATGCATGCGGTGAGGCCCGGCACCTTGCGCCACGACAATGCCAGCAGTTCCCGCCAGACTCCGAGGTACCGCCTGGTCATGGGGCTGCCTCCTCGGCGCGATCGTCGTATCCGGCGGCGAATCGCTCGGCCTGGATCTTGAAGAGTCTCGCGTACTGGCCGCCCAGCGCCACGAGTTCGTCGTGGGAACCCGTCTCGGTGATCCTCCCGCCGTCGAGCAGCACGATTCGGTCGCAGAAGCGGACGGTCGACAGACGGTGCGAGATCAATACGATGCTCACCTTGCGCCGGCGCTCGACGATCTTCCTGAACACCTCGAACTCGGTCCGCACGTCAAGGTGTGCGGTCGGCTCGTCGAGCACCAGTAGCCCTGCCCCCGAACGCGCGGCGAACAAAGTGCGGGCGAGGACCACCTGCTGCCATTGACCACCGGAGAGGTCTACACCGCCTTGGCGTGAGCGAGCCAGCGGGGTCTCCCAGCCTTGCGGGAGATCGTCAATCACCGATGTCAGCCCTGCCTCCTGGGCCGCGGCCTCGAGCATCCGCCGGTCCCTCGGGGCGTCCGCCATTCCCAGGGCGACGTTGTCGGCGAGTGTCAGGTGGTACTTGACGAAGTCCTGGAAGACCACCGAGAGTCCCCTGCGCCACGCGGCCAAACCCAGCTCTTCGATATCGGTGCCGTCCGCCGTGATACGCCCTCTGGTGGGGCGGTACAGCCCGGAGAGCAGCTTGATCAGAGTCGACTTACCCGCTCCGTTCAGGCCCACGACAGCCAGCAGCTCCCCCGGTCGGATCTCCAGATCCAGGCCGTCCAGAACCGCGTGTTGGGTTCCGGGGTACTGGAACCCGATTCCTTCAAACCGCACCAAGGGCGGACGCGCTGCCGGACCGGGTGCGGCGGTTGAGACGTGGTCCGCCCGATCGGCGCCGTCGTGAGCGGTCGATTGCGTCGTCCGGTCGTGCGCTGGTTCCGCGAAGGCGGTTCGCAGCTCCGTGAGCGCCGCGATGCCGGGCAGCGCGCCAGTCACCGCTCGAGGGTCGTGACCGAAGCCCTGGTAGATCGCCCACCCGGCGGCGAACACCGCGGTCTCGAGGGCCACGGATCCGCTTCCTTCCACGGCATCGACCACAGCCACGACGTAGGCGATACCCAGCCCTCCGGTGACGAGTACGAACTTGCTCCACTGCTGTCGCAGACTGCGTACCGCGATGCCCCAGACAGGCTCGAACATCCCGAGGATATGGCGGCGCATCCTGGCTGTGGCGAGTCCCGCGAATCCGAAGATCCGCACCTCCTTGCTCGCCTCCGGCGCGATGAGGATCCGCGACCAGGATTCTGCGTGCAGTCCGGCTGGAGCCCCACGGCGCCACTCGTGGAAGAATTCCAGCGCTTGGCGGCTGCGGATGAGGCTGTTGAGGACGGCGGGCAACAAGACCAGTGGCACCAGCCACCAGGCGAGTTGAGCCAGAACGACACAGGAGGCGATCACGCCGACCATCCCCGTCACGATGGCGAGCTGTGAGTGAGCGCCGTCACCGACGGTGCGCTCGGTCCAGTTGACGGGCTCTGCTCTGGCCTGCCGGATCAACTGCTGGACCTTCGGCCTCTCCAGAACCTCGATCGTTTCCGACGTGGCCGCAAGGCTCGCGATCTCGGCGCGCTGCGCACCATCCATGCGCGCCTTCACGGCGTACTGCAGCGGTACGGAAACCGCCTCAAGGACGTGGCTCGCGACGATTACGGTCGCGTACATCCCCAACACCACGGCCACTTGCGTGAATGGCGTGGCTTCCACCGCGACATGTTCGACCAGCGTCGCCATTGCCACGGCCGTGGCGGCCGGTGTCAGACTCTGCATGAGTTGCACTGTGATCGTCAGGCACATCAATGGCGTTCCTGCTGCGGACAGGGCCCGGAGGAGGCGCCATCGCTCTGCCGCGTTCACTCGTTCGAGGGCGGCAAGGACCAGCCTGAGCACGCCGGTTGCCGGCTGATCAGCCTGTGTCGACATCATCGTGCCCACCCAGGAGCGATCGCCGGTGACTGGCCTCGACCTCGTACAGACCATGTCCGCGTGGGCGTCACCCCCACCACGGCGGTGTCCCAGTGGCCGCTCTCCACGTCCCGCTCCGCTGCGAAGAGCGTGGGGTTGGCGTCGCGAGCGAAACCGGCTGCCCGCTGGGCCCATAAGGGCTCCGATATCAGGCACGCGACCGCCGCAGCACACATATGTCGGGTTTCCTCCATCGATCGTGTCGAAGCGCTTCGATGAATCGCAGTCACTGTTCCGGACGTGACTGCAGTGCGTCAAGTGTTGACAGCCCTGAGAGATTCAGGTTCCGGTGCTCTGCCTGGACCCGTGCGGCGGACCCCGCCCGTCGACCTCTTCGGGCACTTTTCACGAGATCAAGCGAGAGGAACGCTGCCGCCTTCCTCCACCGCCGAGGTCCGGTCAGAGCCGAAAGCCCGCTCCACGAAGCCGGACTGCCAACTGCGGACATTTCCTTCTAGATGTCCGTGCTCGTCCAGATACGACAGGTCGCCCTCGGGGCGAAGCTGCTCCACCAGCCATGCCGGAACGACGTCCCGGTAGAACTCCGCCGTGTGGGAAATGGCGTAATAGACGTTGCGCACGATGTCGTAGTGCTTGGCGCGCTCGACGAAGGTGGTGAGGGTGTCCTGGTCAGCGAGTGCGACAGCGCTGGCGACATCGATGAATTTAGACAACGCGATATCGCGCCCCGCGGAGATGTAGAAGCTCGCGTCGGCTTCCTTGTAGAGGTGCTGGCACAGGTCGAGGAGTTCATCAGCCGGACTCAGAGCGAATGCATCCACGCCGCAGGACACCACAGGAACCGCACGGGCAAGGAATTCCTCTGAGCCGACCACGCGGCGGTCCCGCTCGGGAAGAATGGATAGGCAGAGATCGACGAGGAACGCCTCGACCCCGGATGCGGTAGTGGCTTTGATGAAGGGCAGGGCGTTGTTGACGTGCAGTCCCCAGAAGGCCCGGGTGGAGCGCTTGTAGGGCCGTACCTGGCCATCGGTGGAGAGTAGGCCCTGCTTATAGCCCTGATCCGCCAGCATCGCCGACACTTCCCGAGCCCCGGCAGATGTCACCAGCAGGTCGAAATCGTTTGTGCGGCGAGCGCCCGGATCCGGAAATAGGCGCTCACACAGCAATGGCCCTTTCCGAATCGCGTAGCGAACCCCAGTCTCGTTGAGCGCCGCCAGGATCCGTCCGAATTCTGCGCGAAGCTCCTCATTGCGGCGACGATTGCCCTCGAAAACGCTTGTGAACACCCAGTGATTGGGTATGAGCTCAATATCACCAAGGGTGGAGCGGTAGAGCCGGAATTTCTTAACGTTGTAGCCGATCAGAGGCAGAGTCCGGTGACGGACTCCCTGATTGACCACCCACTCCCAGTCGATGTCACCTCGACGCTCCACCAGCGTCTTTCGTAACCGTTCGGCGCCGGCCTGGTGCATCCAGGGGTCACTCAGGGCGATAAAAAGACCTATGTCCGCTCTGCGCGGATGAGGCGGTATGGTCCCAGAATTGGGAGATTCACCCTCGATGGTTCCCACGGCTCCCCTTAGCGGTGCTTTCGATCGTCATGTAGCAAGGACGCCGCAACCTAACAGCAGGACAAAGGTGGTGACAATGCATCATGTTGCACAGTTGCGACTTCACATCCGTCGGGCAAGCTCGGCTTTCGACCATGGCCGCAGGTAAGGAGCCGATTCAGCCTCTCAGTCGGCTGGTTGGAGGCGTGTACGGCAACCTATGTTGATCGAGAAAGCGCTTGCACCTCGCCCGGTTCTGCCTCAGGCTACCGATGGCCTCAGTCGTCGCAAGCGCGAAGACATGCCGCGGCAAGAGCCGCCTTTCAGTAACCGAGTTGCACCACGACACTATGGGGGAGGCGTCTGTGACTGGTGAAGGGTTCACAATCGGGACGGCGGATAATGCTACGGAGATTTTACCTGTCACCACCCCGGATCTGAGCGATCTCGTGAGGCATGAGGACTATCGCGAAATCTGCAGTTTCTGCGCCGAAATACACTTCAAGCAAGAACACAATCTACTGGGCGAACTCCTGCCGGACTACGCGGTAGAGGACTTCATCCTGTTCGAGAGTGACCACTTCGTTGTGATACCTGGAGTGGGGGCCGTGTGTGACGGGTACGTGCTCATCTCACCGAAAGAACATGTCCTTTCGTTCGGGCATCTGGGCTCGGCTCTGGATGCCGAACTGGACGACGTATGCCGGCGAACAGCCGGATTCCTCAGGGAGCGTTACGGCGAACGCGTGCTGGCCTTCGAGCACGGCGCTGAGTCGTTCCGCAACCGAGGGGGATCATGCACTGACCACGCACACTTGCATATGTTCCCCGCCGTGCCCGAGATCGACATCGCCGCAGGGCTGCGGAGAGATTTCGAACTCCGCTCGGTCAACGACTTCCTACCCGCTCTTCGGCATCAGGTTCAGGAACGTCAGAAACCCTATCTGTGGCTGCGTTCCGATGACGGCCAGATGTGGATCTGTGATGCGCCCAGCGCACTTTCGCAGTATGTGCGCCGCATCATCGTCGCCCAGCTCGGGCGAGCCGACGAGTGGGACTGGGCTGTTTTCCCCGGCATCGAGCACCTTCGCTCGACGATCGAGACGTTTCGGGTCTTTCCGAATGGCTGATCAGCTGCTGGCAGCTGGCGGCGAGCATGGCCGGGGCAGAGAGATCGGCGTCTGACCGCTCGGGCAACGCGATCACGTCGCCGGAGCGGTCGTCCGGGACCGAGCAGGGTATCCACCCTTCGGCGAACAGACGCCTCCTCCCGCACCGTCGTTCCACCACGAGCAGCACATTGCCGGCACCATCCAGCCTCGACCGAGATCCCTGTCCGGAGCGACGGTTCGACTTCGGGCGCCCGTCGCAGCCCATGCGCTGTCGCATCGTGTGCCGATCTCTCACTACGCTGCGTGCTCACGCCGCAAGATGAGCGGCGGCGACCTCCAAGGAACTCGTGATGCGCAAAGCAGGGAAGCTCGTTCGGGACAAAATTCCCGAGATCATTCGACAGGATGGCGGAGATCCGACTACCTATATCGCGGAAAACGCCGAATACATGGAGCGTCTGAGGGAGAAACTGAACGAAGAGGTCCAGGAGTTCTTGGACGCCGATGAGGCCGAGGCGCCGGAAGAACTTGCCGATGTCCTGGAAGTGGTGCGGGCGCTTGCCCAATCATTGGGGATCGAGGCTGCGGAACTGGAGCGCATCCGCCAAAGGAAATTCCAGGCGAAGGGAGGTTTCACTCGCGGGATTATCTGGCTAGGGGATAAAGCGAATGAGTCTACCGGATCGTGACAACCTGCTCGATATCCACTGGAGGCATGTATGGGTGCTAAGGGAAGCTTGATTGTCTTTGAGGGAATTGACGGTTCCGGAAAAACAACAACCGCCGAGGCGCTCTCCGATGCGATCCGCGAGCAGGGAGGCTCCTGCATTTTCCTGCCGAAACGTGCTGTAGTGAGCGATGAACCTTACGTCAGGGAGCACCTCGATAAACTCGCAGAAATCATCTGGACCAAGGCCAAGCACGCCCCCACTCATCTCCTGGGCTACGACCACTGGATCCACGCCGTTGCCTCCTATTTTTTCGCCTTCGAGCACGCATGCGTACGCCCCTTGCTCGCAGCGGGTACCACAGTCGTGGTCGACAACTGGTTCTACAAATTCGTATTACGCATCAGCCTGGCAAGTGGAAAGGAACTGGCAACGGTCCTTTCTTGCTTTGAGGGTCTCCTGGAGCCGGATACCGTCTTCTATCTCGATGTCACAGCCGAGAAATCCGCGGCACGCAAGGGAGAATTCTCCTGGGCGGAGACGGGCAGCACGGCGAAGGATCGTCCTTCCCGGGAGCAGGAGATGGCCAACTTCGTTGTGTATCAGAACCTCCTCAGGGAGGGGTACGGTCCCTTCCTCGAAAAGGAGAACTGGAAGGCCGTGGATCCCGGAGACGCTACTGCGGAGCAGGTTGCGAAGCTGCTCGTCGTCTCGGTCTGACCATCAGCAGCCTTATCCGTCTGCCGCCTAGCGAGATCGAGAAATGGCGTCCATTTATCAACCTGTTCCACTGCATCAAATGACAAAAGACGAGGCATGGCAGCAGGGTCGAAGCAGGCAGTGGCCGAAATGGGCTACCGTCTGTCACCTCCACGCGCTGGGGTTACCCGTCGTGAACACGTGCATGGTGCCTCCAGGCCGGAGTGGCGCGCTGACAGAGGCAATAGCGACGATGGCAGCGGCTTGTAAGACCGATCGTCTCATGCTGCGGTCCGATGGAGGAATTGAGACCAAGAAGTATTACCGAGGTGGAAAGGTCTTCCCTGTAAGGGACCTGGAGAGAGAAGCAGCCCCGCTGCTCGCTGACGGCCGCGCGGTTCTTCTCCTGGAGCCAACCGATCGACTGGACAACCGCCTCAACGCACTCTTTCGGCTGGATCGGGACGCGATCAATGGCAGCGGCGAGATCAGCATTGAGCTACTGGGGCCGGGATACGATATTGCAGATCTGACCCGGGGGAGTGTCCCTCCCCAGCTGACCGTCACGATATCGAATGTGTCATGGCGCCACTACAGCAGGCCGTGGTGGAGTGAGATTTCCGTCAAGGTCCACGAATTTTCTGACTCCGAGCGACGTAACCGACGTCTGGACTTTATACGCCAACATATATTGATACCCACGGGAAAATTAGATGAATCGTCCGGGAGGTCGGACGTTGTCGCGTGGCTGAAGAGTCGCGGATGTGAAAGGCTTTGGCAGCCGATCAACCGTGACCGTATCAAGTCGATGATCCCACGTTGGCATGAGGACTTGTTCATGGTGGCGCAAACTCATCCGAATCGCGCCTGGAACTGTCTAGCTACTGGTTGGAGCCTCATGGGTATCGGCCGCACCATTTACTGGGATGTCGTCGACTCGGCCCGCAAATATGGCGTCACAAACGGCTTGAGGGGATCGTATGAGCGCTGAAGAACACGCCTATCAGGCCACTATCTCCGCCATGGTGGCACACCATGCACCACATTGTGCAACCTTTTCGGACGTTCTGCGTTCGGTCCCCGGCCTCTATCCCACTGAGGTCGTCAAGGTGCTCGAGTCCCTCGCTGCCAGGCAGCTGATCGATTCGGTCACCTTTCGCAGGCTACGGCCGACCGCATTCGCCGGCGGTGCGCCCGGAGCGGACCAGAACGATAGTTCCCTGCCCATCCCTCACCCCTTGGACTACGACTGGCGCTTTGAGGAGGACACAGCACAGGAGCTGCTGCAGCGATGCCTGAGGGCCACTCAACCGGGAGATGTTGTAGCTTTCCTCGGCACGCCGAGCCTCTTCCAGCGGGCGATCCGCTCCTCTCAGGACGGGCGAACGTGTTACCTACTGGAACGCAGCGAGGAGACCGTATCCGCCCTGCGGGCCATGGAGCACGTTCAGGCCGGCCATGTCGTGCAGTGCGACCTGGCACGCGATGACCTGCCGGTTCTGAAGGCCAAGGTCGTGGTCGCGGACCCTCCCTGGTACACCTCCGATACCCGGCTGTTCCTCTGGGCTGCCGCTCGCCTGAGTCGTCCGGGAGCCGAGATTCTGCTGGCTCAACCCTCAATCGGTACACGGCCAGGTGTGCTCGCGGAGCGGGAGTCCATCCAGCGATGGGCCCGGGACTGCGGTCTGAAGCCACATGGGATCACCACAGGCAACCTCGGGTACACCTCACCACCGTTCGAGCGATCGGCACTTGTCGCGGGCGGGCTGGAAGGCGTCCCGGACGGATGGCGCCGCGGTGACCTGATGGAGTTCCGCCGAACCCGACAGGACACGCCGAGCCCAAGCCGACCGGACATCACCCGTCAGGAATCGGGCACATGGGCGGAGGTGACGCATCACGGCACTCGCATCAGATTCAAGTACGACGCCGAGGACAGTCGCACGACGCCTACGGACCCCAGGCTGCTGTCCCTCGTGGAGGGGGACGTCCTGCGCACAGTCAGTCTCCGGGACCCCGTCCGAGCGAAGGCATCGGTATGGACGTCAGGGAACCGGATCTTCTCCTGCCGTTCGCCACACCTTCTGAAGGTGATCACCGAGGCAGTAACGCGGAGCGCCGACGTCGAGGCGACGGTGATCGCACGGTTCGGGCCCGACGCACACAGGACTGGCCTGACACACATTCGCACTGCCGAGCGCCAGGTTCGCGAGCTGCTCGCGCTGGAATCCAGGACTCTGATGTCGGGCGGCCGCGCCGGATGACGAGCCTGTCCACGCCTGGCGCCCGCAGGGATCAGACAGGAACGCACGGCGGAGGCGTTCACGAGGGATTTCGGGGTTCTGGACGGGTCGGCCGGTTGACGTTCCTCGGGCGCGATGACGAGATCTTCATGCGCCGAGGTGGGCGGACGAGTACGACGAAAATCGAGGCGACGGCCTTGGACGTTCCGGGGGTCACACAGGCCGCTGTCAATCCTCCCGGCGCGGACGGCGTGTTGCACATCTGGGTCGTCTCCCGGGGCGGTGGCGCCGATGTCCTGCGAGGTCTGTCCGAGCGGCCGGGTCCCGCCAAGGTCCCGGACCAGTGCTGGGTGCAGGACCGGCTTCCGCAGACACCGCACAGGAGAGTGGACAGACAGCGGCTGCGCCAGGCGGAGCGGAACGTGCCGGGACACGTGGCTGACGTTGCCGAGACCACGACGGGAACCACGACGGGAACCACCACGTGATCGAGTACGCCGAACGCTACGGTACTCCGCTGTACGTGTACCGACTGGAGAAGGTGAGGGAGGCAGCGGCTGCTCTTCGACGGGCCCTCCCCGAACCTTGTCGGCTTTACTACTCACTCAAGGCGAACCCCCACCCGCGGATCGTGGAGGAACTCGCGGCTGTGGGAGTGCAGGCGGAGATCAGCTCGTCCGGCGAGTTGCAAGCGGCCCTGGCGGCCGGGCAGGCCGCGGCCGACATCCTCTACACGGGCCCCGGCAAGACGCTCCGCGATATGCGCATGGCGATCCGTGCCGGGGTTCGTCGGTTCTCCGTGGAGTCGATGGCCGAGCGAAGCCGGCTTGCCGACGCGGCCGCGGACGAGGCCAAGGACGTTGATTACCTGGTACGGATCAATGCTCCTGGCGCGGCTGCGGGGGGCACCGGACTGCGTATGACAGGCGTCCCGTCGCAGTTCGGCATCGACTTCGACCAGGCGTGCGTCCCCCCAGAACTGTTCCGGGCCGCGGGTCGACTACGGCCCTTGGGTATGCACTTCTTCCCCGCCACGAATGTCGCCGATCCGGCGGCGCTGGCGCGTGAGTTCGAGCTCAGTGTGGAGACGGCGGCTGCCGTCCGGGCGAAGACGGGGTTCGTGCCTTCGCTGATCGATCTCGGAGGTGGCTTCGCCGCGCCCTTTGCCCGACCGGGAGATCTGCCGGACTACTCTGGCCTGCGGCAGGTTCTGGAGACGGCTCTCGACAGGTGTTTTCCCGAGTGGCGCCATGGCCGTCCTGCCATCGCCTTCGAGTCAGGGCGCCATCTGACGGCTCAGTGCGGCACTCTGCTCACCACGGTGCTGGACGTCAAGCGCAGCGGTGGCCGGACGTACGTGATCCTCGACGCGGGAACGCATGTCCTTGGCGGCATGTCCGGGCTCGGGAGAATCATGGCCCCCGCTGCTGTCCCCTGCACGGACGCCGGTCGAGGCGACGGCATGGGAGAGGGAGCATGTTCCGAGCCGGCCGAGAATGCCACCACCCTGGTGGGCCCCCTTTGTACCCCGCTCGACGTGCTCAATCGGTCAGCCTCACTCGGACGGCCGGAGGCCGGAGACTTGCTGCGGATCCCCAACACCGGGGCCTATGGCCTGACCGCCAGCCTGCTGGCTTTTCTTAGCCACCCTCCGGCTACGGAGGTAATTGTCGACGGCGCTGATGAGGTGCACGTGCGACGGCTCGAAGTGACTGCGACACAACTGAAAGGCGTTGAGGAATGACGGTCCCTTGGGATGAAGCCTTCGAGACAATCCTGCGTTCGCTGCTGCGGGCGTTGCCGGATGATGCGCCGTTGAGGCCCGATCAGGACTTGGCGGCAGCAGGACTGGATTCCATGGCCAGCGTCGAGTTGCTGCTCAAGTTGGAGGAGACCTACGCCGTGGAGATCCCGGACGAGTTGCTGCAGCCGACCACCTTTGCCACCGCGGGGGCCCTGTGGGAGGCGGTCTCCGGACTGCGTGCGACGGAGCTGCAGGAATGACGGCGTCTCGGCAGAGCGTTGACGACGTCCTGCCGTCCATGGTGAAGACACTGCGAGCATGCGGCCCAGGCCGATGAGGAGGCTGCCTTTCCCGTCCGGAGCATGGAAGCCGTGCGCGCGGCGGGTCTACTCGGCTTCCTCGTGCCCACTGATTACGGCGGTTTGGGAAAGGAGGAGCTGTTGCCCTCGGTGGCGTGAGGGGGGACTTACCTTGCATCAGTCACCACTGAGGCGACGAAGGGGTGGCGCTTTGTCACTGCTCAGTCTCCCGTTGTCCGCAGCTCGGACGGTCTCCACGTGGATCGCCAGCCCCCGTCGTCTCGGGCGGAGCCCATGCCGACGGGGGCCTGGTGACCCTTCGGGCATCTGAGGATGCTCCTGTCCACGAGGTGTCCCTGGTCTATATGGGCGCGAACAGGTGACTATCGATTCCGCAGGCGCATGGGACACCCTGGGCATGCGGGGCATGGAGAATGTCTCGCTCAGGCTGACGAGGTTCGGGCGTGCGGTGTCCTTGCCCTGGGCGCGGCGGCGCTCCTGCCAGCGGCGCTTCAGCGCGAGGCCGCCGAGCATGGCCGCCTCGCTCGAACCGGTGGTGGAGCAGCCGCGGACCTGTTCCGGACGCGGTGCGTGCCAGAGCCGGGCGAGCATCCGTACGCAGCGCTCTTCCATCGCGGTGATCTTCGGGTACTCCGCGCGGTCCGCGAGATTCTTCGCCGCGGTCTCGCCATGGCACGGATCACCTCGCGGTCGGCTGAGGCGGTTTCAGATCCCTGTGTCCAGGCACTTGCACGACGTCAAAGCCTCAGGCCGCTGTGGCGGTTGTGGCGGCGGCGTACGGCAGGTGCCGGCGCAGTGTCCTGACGGTGTGGTGGATCTGTTCGGGAGTGTGCTCGCAGGTGACGAAGAACCGCAGCCGGGTCAACTCCTCGGGTACGGCCGGATACAGGATCGGGTTGACACTGATGCCCTGACGGAACAGCGCCTCGGCCAGTTGGAGGGTCTTCGCCGAGTCCCCGACGATGCACGGGACGATGGGCGAGTCGTGGCTGCTGCCGATGTCGACACCGGCCCGGCGTGCCAGGGTCGCGAACAACGCGGAGTTCTCCCGTAGCCGCGCCAAGCGCTGCGGTTCGGCACGCATCACCCGCAGCGCGGCGAGGGAGGCGGCGGTGTTGGCGGGCGTCATGCCGGCGCTGTAGACGAAGCCCGGAGCGGTGTACCTGAGGTACTCGACGACGCTTCGCCCGGCGCCTATGTAGCCGCCGCACCCGGCCAGCGCTTTGGACAGGGTGCCGCCCCACAGGTCGACGGCCCCGCGCTCGACGTCGTGGTACTCACCGATGCCGCGCCCGGTGGCGCCGATCACGCCGATGCTGTGCGCCTCGTCGACCATCAGCAGTGCGCCGTGCCGCCGCTTGACCTCGATGAGCGCGGGCAGGTCGGCGATGTCGCCGTCCATGCTGTACACGCCCTCGATGACGACGAGTACCCGGCGGTACTGGTGCCGGATCCGGGTGAGGAGGGTGTCCAGGGCGGCGGCGTCGTTGTGCGGGAAGGGCCGTCGCGTGGCCCCGGAGAGCTTGCAGCCCTGAAGGATGCTGTCGTGGGCGAGCGAGTCGTGGACGATCAGGTCGCCCGGCCCGACGAGATGACCGATCACGGTGACGTTCGTGGCGTGCCCGCTGGTCAGGGTGATCGCGTCCTCGGTCCCGAGGGTGTCGGCGAGTTCCCGCTCCAGTTGGAGGTGGAGCGGGCGGCTGCCGGACAGCAGCCGGCTGGCGGACGCCGACGTGCCGCACTGTTCGACGGCCTCCTCCACCGCTTCGGTGATACGGGGGTGGCTTGCCAGACCCAGGTAGTTGAAGCCGGAGAACGAGACCAGCTCACGGCCGTCGATGACCGTTGTGTCCGCCATACCGCCCTCGTGCACCCGGAAGTAGGGGTTCGGCAGGTCGAGCCGGTCCAGCAGCTGCATGCGCTCCTGATGTGCGGTCACCTCGGGGAAGCACTCGATGCGGGTCTGATCCTGTGGGATGAGACCGACTTGGGGAGCCGGGGACTCTGTCGGTGTCGGTGTCGGTGCCTGTGCCTGTGCGGGGGCGGGGTGCCTGGGCTCGGGGACCGGGGCGTCCATGGGTTGGGGTACCAGGCGCAGACCGGCCGGGGGACGGGGCGGGGCCTCGTTCCGGACGATCGCGGTGACACTCCCGACCGTCGGCCGGGCGCACCTCTCGTCGACCGTCAGGGACGGCCAGCGCCGCTTGAGCGACGTGAACAGGTCGGTCAGCATCAGCGAATCGAACCCGAGGTCGTCCACCAGCCGCTGACCGGCGTGCAGATCATTCACCGGGAACGCGCTGATGCGGGCTATCTGCTCGAACACGGCCTCCTTTACGG